>NZ_AWFX01000001.1 GCF_000463115.2 Franconibacter helveticus LMG 23732
CCGATGGTAGTGTGGGGCCTCCCCATGCGAGAGTAGGGAACTGCCAGGCATCAAATAACGCAAGAGCCCATCCTGACGGATGGGCTTTTTGCATTTCTGCTTCAGCGTAATTGGCTCTTCAGGCACTTTCAGGTGCTTTTCACTTCCTGATATTCCTCTTCTCTTACTCATCTGCGTACTGCAAGCCATCGCCAGCAGGATGGGGTAAACTAGCCGTAATAATGATTAAGGAAACGGCCATGAGTATTTCTCTTAAGCCCTTCAACACGTTCGGCATTGAAAGCCAGGCGTTGAGACTTGTTGAAGTGCAGACTGCGGATGCGTTGTCCAAAGCCTGGAAACAGGCGCAGGCAGAAAATTTACCTGTTCTGATATTGGGTGAAGGAAGTAATGTCTTATTCACCGAAGATTTCGATGGCGTAGTTATTGTTAACCGTATTCCCGGTATATCTGTTCGGGAAGAGAAGGATTACTGGCTGCTTCATGTAGGCGCAGGGGAGAACTGGCATAAGCTGGTTGAATATGCTCTGGAAGCCGGTGTGCACGGGCTTGAAAATCTGGCGCTGATTCCGGGATGTGCAGGCTCCTCGCCAATTCAAAATATCGGTGCTTATGGCGTTGAACTGAAGCAGGTGTGCGATTACGTAGAGTGTATAGAACTTGCTACCGGCGAGCTTCATCGTTTATCGGTCAAGTCATGTCGTTTTGGCTACCGCGACAGTATTTTTAAACATGAATATCAAGACAGGTTTGCTATTACCGCCGTTGGGTTTCGCCTGGCTAAAATGTGGAAACCTGTACTGACGTATGGCGATTTAGCCAGGCTTGATCCTGCAACCGCCACGCCACGGCAGGTGTTTGATGCCGTATGTAATATGCGACGCACAAAGCTTCCTGATCCGCGAGTAAACGGTAACGCTGGCAGTTTTTTCAAAAATCCTGTTGTTTCGTCGGAGCAAGCAAAGACGCTATTAGAAACTTATCCGGATGCGCCCCATTATCCGCAAAAAGATGGCAGCATAAAGCTTGCAGCAGGTTGGCTTATCGACAAGTGCCAGCTTAAAGGACATCGTATTGGCGGAGCGGCAGTACATCGCCAGCAGGCATTAGTCCTGATTAATGAAAACAACGCTACGGCTGACGACATAGTGCAACTGGCGGCGCATGTCCGCCAGACTGTCGGCAATAAATTTAATATTTGGCTTGAACCGGAAGTTCGGTTTATGGGACGTCGGGGAGAGGTCAGCGCTGTGGAGAAGATTACATGAAAGATAACACTATACCGCTGACACTCATGTCTATCCTGGCAGATGGGCAGTTTCATTCAGGCGAGCAACTGGGCGATTCGTTGGGTATGAGCCGCGCCGCTATCAATAAACATATCCAAACCTTACGTGACTGGGGCGTAGATGTTTTTACTGTGCCAGGCAAAGGATATAGCCTGCCGGAGCCTGTCCAGCTACTTGACGAGGAAGTCATCCGTAATCAGGTACAAAAAGGTTCAGTCGCTGTGCTGCCGGTTATAGACTCAACTAACCAGTACCTTTTAGACCGTCTTTCTTCATTACAGTCTGGCGATGCCTGTATTGCAGAATATCAGCAAGCGGGAAGGGGAAGACGCGGACGTAAATGGTTTTCTCCTTTTGGCGCTAATCTTTATCTTTCTATGTACTGGCGGCTCGAAGAAGGGCCAGCTGCCGCTATTGGCCTGAGCCTTGTTATCGGGATTGTGATGGCTGAGGTTTTGCACGATCTTGGCGCCGATCAGGTGCGGGTTAAATGGCCTAACGACCTTTATCTACAGGATCGTAAGTTGGCGGGCATTCTGGTTGAGCTTACTGGAAAAACGGGCGACGCCGCGCAGATTGTGATAGGCGCCGGCATTAACCTCGCGATGCGTCGAGTAGAAAGCGAGGTTGTAAATCAGGGCTGGATTAACTTGCAGGAAGCGGGCATTAAAATAGACCGTAATAAGCTCGCGGTTCGTCTCATCAATGAATTAAGAGTCGCGCTGGAACAATTCGAGAAAGAAGGGTTATCGCCTTTCCTGATGCGTTGGGAAAAGCTGGATAACTTTATTCATCGCCCGGTTAAACTGATTATTGGCGATCGCGAGATTTTCGGTATTTCACGAGGCATTGATGAGCAAGGCGCTTTGCTACTTGAACAGAACGGTGCAATTAAAGCGTGGGTTGGTGGTGAAATTTCATTAAGAAGCGCAGAATAAAAAAAGGGAGCATCGCTCCCTTTTTTATTTCCTGAGCCTGACTGACTCTACTGCATGGTTTGCGCTTTTTGTCATTATCAGGCTGGCCCTTTCGCGGGTCGGCAGAATGTTTTCTTTAAGATTCAGCCAGTTAATTTCTTTCCATAGCTGAGTGGCTATGTTAACAGCTTCATCTTTAGAAAGTTTTGCGTAATTGTGGAAATAGGAATCCGGATCGGTAAAAGCGCCTTCCCGGAATTTCAGAAAACGGTTGATGTACCATGTTTGTAGCAGATCTTCTGGCGCATCGACATAAATTGAAAAATCAACAAAGTCAGAAACGAAAACATGGTGCGGATCATGAGGATAATCCATACCGCTTTGTAAAACGTTTAATCCTTCAAGGATTAAAATATCGGGATGCGTAACGACTTTATCGCCATCAGGAATAACGTCGTAAATTAAATGCGAATAAACCGGCGCGGTAACATCAGGCACGCCAGATTTGATATCCGCTACGAATTTCACCAGCCTGTGCATATCATAGGACTGAGGAAAGCCTTTCTTCTTCATCAGGTTACGTTCTTTTAGCACCTTGTTTGGGTGTAGAAAACCATCTGTCGTGATTAGTTCTACCCGCCGATGTTCCGGCCAACGGCTCAATAGCGCCTGGAGAACACGCGCTGTGGTGCTTTTACCGACGGCGACACTGCCGGCAATGCTGATGATATAAGGAATACGCTGACCGTTTGTACCGAGAAATTGTTCAAGTACGGCCTGACGACGCAAGTTTGAACTGATATAGAAATTCAACAGACGGGAAAGCGGCAGATAAATCTCAGCCACTTCCTCAAGAGAAAGATCTTCGTTAATCCCCTTCAACCTGGCAATTTCGCCTTCGGTTAGCGTCATCGGCACAGAGTCACGAAGCGCAGCCCATTGGCTCCGGTTAAACTGAAGATAAGGAGTCGTAATCATTTGCTCTTTATTACTCATAAGCATGCTTCTGCCTGTCATTCAGGACAAAATAAGAGCCTGCCGCTTACTCCAGCGAAGCTCTCATCTTCGAGCGCTCAATGGCACGCCACGTCTTACATTTTTGACAATGGGCAGGAGGTTAACACCAGATGACAACGAATAATAAGAAAAAATCGACTTTGTAACGCTTTCCCTGTGAAGCATCACGCTTGTCGGCATTACAGGTGGTTGAGTCAGGCGCTTCTATAAAGGACAGGAAGCTGAGGAGTGAGATAAGGACTCACAAAGTTCCAAAAAAAGTCCCGGTCATTTTATCTCTTCTGAGACGGCGAAAAGCGCCTGTCCTGTTAAGTAAAGCAGAGTAGAACCGGCATTCGATAGGTTTTTTCTGGCAGGAATGGTGGAAATACCGCCAGATTTGCGCGCTAATGCGCAAATTGTGAGCGATAGATCGTTTTGCGCGATTTTTTTGTTGCATAGGCGAGCCGCTCTTCCTAGAATGCGCGCTACTTGATGCCGGCTTAGCTCAGTAGGTAGAGCAACTGACTTGTAATCAGTAGGTCACCAGTTCGATTCCGGTAGCCGGCACCATCAAGTTCGGGTGGGGTTCCCGAGCGGCCAAAGGGAGCAGACTGTAAATCTGCCGTCACAGACTTCGAAGGTTCGAATCCTTCCCCCACCACCATTTTCGGCCACGCTTTGGCGTAGCCCGAGGCGATAAGCTCCAGCTAATCGGCTCGAATATTGAGAGGTTTTCTCTCATATTCACTACAGAAAGAATCAGGTAGCCGAGTTCCAGGATGCGGGCATCGTATAATGGCTATTACCTCAGCCTTCCAAGCTGATGATGCGGGTTCGATTCCCGCTGCCCGCTCCAAGATGTGCTGATATAGCTCAGTTGGTAGAGCGCACCCTTGGTAAGGGTGAGGTCGGCAGTTCGAATCTGCCTATCAGCACCACTTCTCTTTTCCTCCCTGCTTCTCTTCTGTTATGAATCCAACAAATTCTTCAGGCAATAGCCTGGTTGATGTGGTGATATCACCGATTTATCCGTGTCTTAGAGGGACAATCGATGTCTAAAGAAAAGTTTGAACGTACAAAACCGCACGTTAACGTCGGTACTATCGGCCACGTTGACCATGGTAAAACAACGCTGACCGCTGCCATCACTACCGTTCTGGCAAAAACCTACGGTGGTTCTGCTCGTGCATTCGACCAGATCGATAA
>NZ_AWFX01000003.1 GCF_000463115.2 Franconibacter helveticus LMG 23732
GGTGGAGCTGCATGACAAAGTCATCGGGCATTATCTGAACATAAAACACTATCAATAAGTTGGAGTCATTACCGGCGTCATTAATAGCTTTAAAACCATCAAGATCCATAAACATTAGCGCGAAGCGTGAATCTTCGCGGTTGGCCTTATGTATGGCCTGGTCAAGACGATCTTCAAGCAAGATACGGTTGGGCAAACGCGTCAGCGTATCGTGCAAGGCGAGCTGCGCCAGTTCGCGATTCGCCTCGGCAAGGGAAGAGGCGAGCAGCGAAGTGCGGGCTTGCAGACGGGCATCAAACATGGAAACCAGCAGCGTGATGCCCAGAATGAATAGCGTCACCATGATAACCAACACCGCCAGCCAGTCAGTGTTGACGCCGCTGTGCATATCATGGGTGTCGTGAGGAAAATGAGCCGCCATCATGCCGGTGTAGTGCATTCCTGCAATAGCGATGCCCATGACTATCGCCGCGCCTGCGCGCAGCAACGCCATCTGGCCGCCATCACGGCGCAAATGAAAGGTTAGCCATAAAGCCGCGACCGAAGCCAGCAGCGCTATCGCCACAGAAAGCGCGACCCAGTGCCAGCTCCAGATAATTCCCGGCTGCACCAGCAATGCGGCCATACCGGTGTAATGCATCGCCGCGATGCCGCAGCCCAGCGCCAGCGAGCCTGGCAGCAGGCGGGAGGCTTTTAACTGATTGCCGCAAACCAGCCAGAGCGCAAAAAAAGAGGAGCCTATCGCAATCAGCATGGAGATGCCGGTAATAAGCGGATCGTAGCTAAGCGAAACAGGTAAATTCATGGCGAGCATACCGATAAAGTGCATCGCCCAGATGCCTATTCCCATCGCTATACTGCCGCCGACAAGCCAGACGCGCGCTGCCGTGCCGCTGCTGGTGGTGACTCTGGTCGCCATGTTCAGTGCGGTATAAGAAGCCAGAATGGCGACAATAAAAGAAATTACAACCAGGGCCTGGTCATAATGGCTAACCAGCATGGCGTTGTTATCCATAAGGGTCACAGCGTCTCGTAGCGCTAAATAAAAGAAACAGACATTGAGGAAAGCGCCGACATTATCATTGCCGCAAAAGGCGGGGAAGTGATTTAAGGCCCTTATTTTCAGATGGATTTGATAGATATTGCTAAAGGTTACGCTGCGCTGTGTAAAAAAATAAAATATATAATACAGGCAGCGTAATTTTATAAATTATCGAGGTGAGGAATGAGGAGAGTCAGCCTGATTAACGCTTTCGGCAAGTGGGGCGAGTAAGACCTTAACGATCTCGTAACGTGCTTCAGGCGTAAGGTAGTAAAACGCAGCAGAGGGTAAACGAGGTTCTGCATCCCAGCCGCGTTTCAGCGCGTTAAGCCAGCTATCAATATTTCTCATGATTTGCCTCCTTAGCAATGTAATAAGGCTAGGCCTGACAAACCCGGAATAATAGTGATGGTTTAGCTTAAAACTGTTCCGTATTTTTTACTGACCAACAAAAAAGGCGCTTCCCCATGCCGGTCAGCGCCTTTTTATTCAGCCATTCACTAAGCGAACTTAGTTCATGCCATATTTTTTCAATTTCTTACGCAGCGTGCCGCGGTTGATACCCATCATCAGCGCCGCGCGGGTCTGGTTACCGCGGGTGTATTGCATCACCATGTCCAACAGGGGCTGTTCTACTTCAGCCAGTACCAGCTCGTAGAGGTCGTTCACATCCTGACCATTCAATTGAGCAAAATAGTTCTTCAGTGCCTGTTTTACCGAGTCACGCAGGGGCTTTTGAGTCACCTGGTCCTGGGAGTTAACGGTAGAAACGGTCAGTACGTCAGAATTTACGCGTTGTTCGAACATAGTTCTGTCAGCTCTTTATTTCTGTTTACGCAAAATTTTCGAAGTATGCCTCCAACGCCTCCAGCTGTTCGCTGGCGTCTTCAATGGCGTTGAATGTGCGCCGAAACTGGTCATCCGGAGCATGTTCCTGGAGATACCAGGAAACGTGTTTACGCGCGATTCGGTACCCTTTTGCCTGGCCGTAAAAGTCATGCAGTTCCCGAACGTGCGCGCAAAGCAAGCGCTTTACCTCTGCCAGCGGCAGGGGGGGCAGCAACTCTCCAGTGTCCAGATAGTGCTGGATTTCCCGAAAGATCCAGGGTCTTCCCTGAGCGGCTCGTCCTATCATCAGGGCATCCGCCCCTGTATAGTCGAGCACTGCTCTGGCTTTAAGCGGGTCAGTAATGTCGCCATTCGCGATAACCGGAATGGAAACTTTCTGCTTAACTGTCCGAATGCTGTCGTATTCCGCGTTACCCTGAAACAGACAGGCGCGTGTACGGCCGTGAATGGTCAGCGCCTGAATACCACAATCTTCAGCCAATTGGGCAATCTCTGCACAGTTACGATTTGCCGGATCCCAGCCGGTGCGAATCTTCAGCGTTACGGGAACGTCCACTGCGTTTACTACCGCGGTAAGGATAGACTTCACCAAATCCGGGTATTGCAGCAGGGCAGAACCCGCCAGCTTGCGATTCACTTTTTTAGCCGGGCAGCCCATATTGATATCAATAATCTGGGCGCCGCTTTCAACGTTAATCCGTGCCGCTTCCGCCATCTCTTCCGGCACGCTGCCTGCAATCTGCACGGTGCGAATGCCGGGCTCATCTACATGGACCATCCGCAAACGGGATTTGTCGCTCGCCCAAACTTCCGGGTTAGAGGACATCATCTCCGAAACGGTTAACCCTGCTCCCATCTCGTAACACAGCGTCCTGAAAGGTCTGTCAGTGATGCCAGCCATCGGTGCTGCAATCAGGCGATTTCTGAGCTGGTGGTGTCCAATGCGCATGAGTTAAGAAATGACCATACTGTGCCTGCAAGGCGGCGTATATTACGCATTTTTTGCACGAGATGAAAGGCCAAACTTTGAACAATCGGCTGTTATAGATCAAAGAACAGGCGATGGGAAAAGTTCATCCCGATAATAATGCTTATAAATCATTTGGTTATTTGTATGGTTTAAATCTTAATTTCTTACGTTTGGCTTATAAGTTCTTTCATTTCGTCGGCTTTGCCACACGAAGGAAAGGGTCTTTTTGGCGGTTTTACAGCCGTTTAAAAGGTGTTTAGTGCGGAGTAACTCACATTTTAAAGAAAATAATTCGTGAAAAAGGGCGAGACGCAGCGTCTCGCCACAAGCGCATTATTCCTCAATAATCACGCGTCCATGGGCCGACTGGACCGGACGGTTGTTGTCGTGGTGCATGACGGATTTGAACTTATCAAGCTGTGCCAGGGAAAGGGTAAGCGGCTGCTTAAGCACAAGCCAGGTAACCCCTTCAGAGCAGGGGGGCGTAGTAAGCGAACCGCTAAAGCGATAATGCGTTTTATCTTCAGGAAGCAGTTTATTGATGTCCACACGGCTGTTCAGCGGCTGGCTGACTTCCGCTTTTGCCGGCATCGCCTGCCAGAGCTTTTCCAGTTCGCTGTTAGCTTGTCCGGTTTCAAACATCACGGCCACCACGGCAATTTCGCCAGCAGCGTTTTTATGCACCAGATGCATCTCCATCGCATAGTGTTTACCGTGTAGCGTGTTTTCACCTGGCGCGTGAAAGTGGAACTGCTGAAGCGTAAACGTCTCGCCGTCAACAGTCAGCGTATCCTGCGTATTCCCGGTTACGCTCGCCTGGATCGTATGGCCATTGTTCAGGATCGCGTTCGGTCCGTCGGTATAATGCGTTTTTAGCGGGTTCGGCTGCGCTTTAACAGTACGATCAATATCCACAGGCGACTGGTTCATCCCCTTCTGGCAAAGCGAATACTGCGGATCCAGTTCGCCCCAGTGTTCCGGCGCCCCTTCGCCTTCATAACTCCAGTGTGACGCCATAGCCATGGCGGGCAGCATGCTCAGAGCGAGCAGCGCTGATTTGATGTGCGTAGTCATAAAAATATTCTCTAAATAAATACTTCAATAGGTTAAATTCATGAAACTTATAATTTCACCCAGTAATTATAGGTGTTAAAGCGAAGGGGCGATGAATAAAAAAAGCGAAGCGAGGAAAGGCTGAAGGGAAACGGCGCAGGGCAGACCTGCGCCGGAATATCACTGTTTAATGCCGGTAATGCGGCACCACTCTTCTTTTTCAATAACCGGGTCGAGAACGAAAGTATCGGCGTAGGCTTCGCACACGCTTTGCGCCTGGCTTGCCAGAATACCTGAAAGCCCGAGCAGCCCGCCTTTAACCGGCAGCACGCTGATAAGCGGCGCCAGTTCGCGCAGCGGGCCTGCCAGGATGTTGGCAACGACTACATCGGCCTGCATATCGGCAGGCTGATCTTGCGGCAAATAGAGCTCAAGACGGTCGGAAACCTCGTTGCGCTCAGCGTTGTCGCGGCTTGCCTGAATCGCCTGCGGATCGATATCAATGCCAATGGCTTTTGCCGCGCCAAGCTTCAGCGCGGCGATGGCGAGAATGCCGGAGCCGCATCCGAAATCGATAACCGTCTTACCCGCTAAATCAAGGCCATCAAGCCATTGCAAACACAAAGAGGTGGTCGGGTGGGTGCCGGTGCCAAAAGCGAGTCCCGGGTCGAGCATCACGTTTACCGCGTTCTCATCCGGTACCGGACGCCAGCTCGGGCAGATCCACAGCCGTTCGCCAAAGCGCATCGGGTGGAAGTTATCCATCCACTCGCGCTCCCAGTCTTTATCTTCAAGCTGCTCGATTTTATGGCGGAAGCCTGCGCCGAGCAGCGGATGATTCTCCAGAATCGCTACAACTTCCTGCATGTCGGTTTCGGCATCGTAAAGGCCGATGACGTCGGTATCGCCCCACAGGCGGGTTTCGCCAGGCAGCGGTTCGAACACCGGCGTATCGTGCGTATCCTGGAAGGTAATGGATACTGCGCCGCTTTCCATCAGCGCATCGCTCAGCTCTTCGGCATTCGCTCCGGTAGTATTAATTTTCAGTTGGATCCATGGCATGGCAAAACTCTTTATTTATCAACAGATGAAACGGCTGCGGCTTGCGCGACAGGGCGACCAAAGCGGTTGCCCATAAGGAAAGCCAGCAGACTTAAAAGCAGGGACGGCACAATCGGATGAAAACCCAGATACTGTATTTTTAGCGTAGCCAAAAACGCGTACAGCACGGCGCCGACTATCATGGCGCACAGCGCGCCGGCGGCATTTGCGCGTTCCCAGTAAAGACCCAATACCAGCGGCCACAGGAAAACCGCTTCCAGGCCGCCAAAGGCCAGCAGATTAAGCCAGATGATCATTTCCGGCGGCCGCCACGCCGCTAGCAGCAGCAGGGCGCTCAGAATAAGCGTAATGACGGATGACATTCGCTTAAGCCGTTTTTCATTATGGATCTGATCCGGGCGCAGATTCAGCCAGAGATCTTTCACGATCGTCGCAGAAGACTGCAAGAGCTGCGCGTTAATAGTCGACATAATCGCCGCCATCGGCGCTGCCAGAAAGATCCCGGCAGCGACTGGCGGTAGCACCGTTACCATTAGGGTAGGGATAACCAAATCCGGCACTTTCAGATCGGGCAAGACGGCGCGGCCCAGCGCGCCTGCGAGATGCATGCCCAGCATCAGCACCGCCACTACAATGGTGCCGAGAATAATGCCGCGGTGCACCGCTTTGCTGTCTTTGTAAGAGATACAGCGTACCGCCGTATGCGGCAGCCCGATGACGCCGAAGCAAACCAGTACCCAGAAAGAGGCCATAAAAGATGGCGAGAGGATATCCTCCGCCCCCTGCGGCGTGACAAGTTTCGGGTCGATATGCTGTAATTTTTCAACCGCGCTGTGCAGGCCGCCCGCGGCGTGAACAATCCCCACCAGCAGCAAAATTGTTCCAAGCAGCATGACCAGACCCTGCATGGCGTCGTTAAGCACGCTGGCGCGAAAGCCGCCGAACGCGGTGTAAAGCGCAATGCTGATGCCAAAAATCAGTAAACCGGTTTCGTAAGGGATCCCCGCCGCCGTCTCCAGCAAGCGAGCGCCGCCGATAAACTGCACCGCCATGGCGCCGATAAAAGCTACCAGCAGGCTCAGGCTGGCAAGCCATACCAGCAACCGGCTCTGATAGCGCGCATAAAGCATGTCGTTAAGGGTAACGGCGTTATAGCGGCGAGCGAGAATAGCGAATTTTTTGCCCAGAATGCCCAGCGAAAGCCAGACGGCGGGCAACTGAATCATCGCCAGCAATACCCAGCCAAGCCCATATTTATAAGCGGCGCCCGGGCCACCGATAAACGAACTGGCGCTGATATATGTCGCCGTTAACGTCATCGCCAGCACAAAGCCGCCCATGGATCGGCTGCCGAGGAAGTATTCGTTAAGGAAGTTTCCCGTGGCGCGTTTGCGCATGGCGTAAAGCGACAGGCCGAACACCACCAGCAAATAGGCGACAAGAGGAAGGATCACTTCATGCTGCATCGTTATCCTCCAGCGGGATATCACGATAAATGTATTTCACCATCAGCCAGCAGAGCAGAATAAACAGCAGCGGCACCAGCAGGCAGGCCATTTCGAACCAGTGCGGAAGGCCCGTTATGCCTGTAGCGGAATCTGGTAAGTAAGCAGCCACTAACCATGCGGCGAGATAGAGAAGGGTCAGCCACAGCGCCCAGCGCGCCTCTTTATGGGCCTGAACAAAACGGTTGTCCATTTTTATCCCTTGTGACGTAAGAAAGCGGCGATTGTACCGCAGCAGCAGGGGGAGGCGACAAAAAATAAAGGCCAGCAAAAGCTGGCCTTTTCACAGTAAACCGGGCTTATTTTTCCTGTAGGCCCAGTTTTTTCTCCAGATAGTGGATGTTGGTGCCACCATGCTGGAAGTTTTCATCGTTCATGATGCGCGTTTGCAGATCAACGTTGGTTTTGATGCCGTCGATGATTAGTTCCTGTAGCGCGTTCCTCATGCGGGCAATTGCCACGTCACGGTTTTCACCGTAGCAGATGAGTTTGCCGATCATGGAATCGTAATACGGCGGAACCGTGTAGCCCGCGTAAATGTGCGATTCCCAACGCACGCCAAAGCCGCCCGGCGCATGGAAACGCGTGATTTTGCCAGGGCTTGGCAGGAAGGTGTTCGGGTCTTCGGCGTTAATACGGCATTCTACCGCGTGGCCTTTAATGGTGACCTCTTCCTGCTTAATGGAAAGCGGCTGGCCTGCTGCGATACGCAGCTGCTCTTTGATCAGGTCTACGCCGGTGATCATCTCGGTAACCGGGTGTTCTACCTGGATACGGGTGTTCATCTCAATGAAATAGAACTCGCCGTTTTCAAACAGGAACTCGAACGTACCCGCACCGCGATAGCCGATATCCACGCACGCTTTCGCGCAGCGCTCGCCGATGTAACGACGCAGTTCCGGAGTAATGCCCGGCGCTGGCGCCTCTTCCACCACTTTCTGGTGGCGGCGCTGCATGGAGCAGTCGCGCTCTGCCAGATAGATAGCGTTGCCCTGGCCGTCCGCCAGCACCTGAATCTCGATGTGGCGCGGGTTTTCCAGGTATTTTTCCATGTAGACCATGTCGTTGTTGAAAGCAGCTTTCGCTTCCGCACGGGTCATGGAGATGGATTGCGCCAGATCGGCGTCGCTGCGCACTACGCGCATGCCGCGACCGCCGCCGCCGCCGGAGGCTTTGATAATCACCGGGTAGCCGATGCGTTTCGCATGGGCGCGGTTTTTATCCATATCGTCGCCCAGCGGGCCGTCAGAGCCTGGCACCGTCGGCACGCCCGCTTTTTTCATCGCGGTGATAGCCGACACTTTATCGCCCATCAGGCGGATGGTGTCTGCTTTCGGGCCGATGAAGATAAAGCCGGAACGCTCTACCTGCTCGGCGAAGTTCGCGTTCTCAGACAGGAAGCCGTAACCCGGGTGAATCGCTACCGCGCCGGTAATTTCAGCGGCGGAGATGATAGCCGGGATGTTCAGATAGCTTTTTACTGACGGCGCCGGACCGATACATACGGTCTCATCCGCCAGCAGTACGTGTTTCAGATCGCGGTCCGCGCTGGAGTGCACAGCGACGGTCTTGATGCCCAGCTCTTTACAGGCACGAAGAATACGCAGTGCAATCTCGCCACGGTTAGCGATAACAATTTTATCCAGCATGTTCGCCTCGTTATTCGATGACAACCAGCGGCTCGTCAAACTCTACCGGCTGACCGCTTTCGACCAGAATCGCTTTTACAACGCCAGCTTTATCAGCTTCGATCTGGTTCATCATTTTCATCGCTTCAACGATGCACAGGGTGTCGCCCACGTTGACTTTCTGGCCTACTTCTACAAACGCTTTCGCGTCCGGGCTTGGGGTACGATAGAAGGTACCAACCATTGGGGAACGTACGATGTGACCACTGACTTCCGCTGCGGCTGGCGCTTCCATTGCCGGCGCGGTTGCCGGTGCGACAGCAGTAGACAGCGCAGGCTGCGGTTGCGGCGCATACATCGGCGCAGCATAAGCCTGCTGCATTACCGGAATGCCCGCATTGGCCGGCGCGCGGCTGATGCGTACAGACTCTTCGCCTTCAGAAATTTCCAGTTCAGCGATGCCTGATTCTTCAACCAGCTCGATCAGTTTTTTAATCTTACGAATATCCATGAGTGGGTTCCGTACTCTTTGTTTAGTGTGATTGTGACAGGCGTTTTACCGCCGTCTGTAGTGCATAGCTATAGCCGTCAGCGCCGAATCCGCAGATAACGCCAGCAGCGACATCCGAAAGGTATGAATGGTGCCGGAACGGCTCGCGGGCGTGCACATTGCTGAGATGGATCTCGATAAACGGGATACTCACCGCCAGCAGCGCATCACGCAGCGCGACGCTGGTATGCGTAAAAGCGGCCGGATTAATCAGGATATAGTCGACGTTGTCTTTAGCCTGATGAATACGGTCGATAAGCGCATATTCCGCGTTAGATTGCAGGTGATCGAGCGAAACATTTAGCGATTCAGCTTGCGCCTGAAGGCCGCTCACAATCTCATCCAGCGTCTGTTTGCCATACTTCTCGGGCTCACGGGTGCCGAGCATATTAAGGTTTGGGCCGTTCAAAAGCAAAATCTGAAATTTGTTCGCCATCGTGACGCTATCTCCTGCAATTCTCCGGTAAAAAACAAAATATACCTTCGTTGCGAGGTTGTCACCCTTAACGCCATTAAAATGGCCGGGCGAAAAACCAAAGTCGCACATTATAACGATTTCGTAGCAATTGGCAGCTAAATACTGGTCTTATCAGGGAAGATTATCAACCGGTATCAGCCAATCGATACCGGTTGATAACAGAAGTGGGGTAAATCGCACAGAACGCGGCTTTATCGCAACCACTGGCGAAACTTCTTATAGCGCCATGCCAGCAGTACAACTGCCATCAGCGCATAAATCAGCGGTTGCGGCGAGAGGATCTTTACCGACCACAGATAGTGAATGGGCGCCAGGATCGCAACAAGATAGACAAAGTTGTGCAAAGTTTGCCAGCGACGCCCTAGTTTACGCTGCGCCGCCTGGGTTGACGTAAACGCCAGCGCCAGCAAGATCAGCCAGCTGATAATGCCGAGCGTTAAATAAGGGCGGCTGACCAACTCCTGCCCGAGTAGCGCAAGGTTATTAATGCCCAGCTCAAGCAGCGAATAGCTAATAAGATGAAGCGTGGCCCAGGCAAAACACCATAATCCCAGCAGGCGTCGCGTGCGAATAAGCAGCGGTTGCTTCAGTAAGCGCGTCAGCGGCGTAACCAACAGCGTGGCGAGGAGCAGCTTCAGCGCCATCCGTCCGGTAAAATGCTGTATATCTTTGGCCGGATCGGCGCTGAAATAGCCCTGGCTTGCGGCATAAAAGAGCCAAACCAGCGGTAAAAAAGCGGCCAGATGCAGCGCCACTTTCAGCCAGACAATCTGTTTTGCCGTCAGACGCACTTAGAAATTCTCCCGTAGATCGAGTCCTTTATAGAGCGAAGCCACCTCGTCGGCGTAACCATTGAACAGAAGCGTCGGCTGTCGCTTCACGTCAAGCACGCCGCCTGAGCCAATAACCCGTTCGCTGGCCTGCGACCAGCGCGGGTGATCAACATGCGGATTCACGTTCGCATAAAAGCCATATTCGTCCGGCGCAGAGAGGTTCCAGGTGGTCGGCGGGCGCTCACGGGTCAGCTTGATGCTGACAATCGATTTGATGCCTTTGAAACCATATTTCCACGGCACGGTAAGCCGCACCGGCGCGCCGTTTTGCGGCGGCAACGCTTTGCCGTAGACGCCGACAGTAAGCATCGTCAACGGGTGCATCGCTTCATCTATTCGCAGCCCTTCAACATAGGGGTAATCCAGCCCGCCGCCGATAAAGCGGTCTTTCTGGCCCGGCATCTGTTCAGGCGCATAAAGGGTGGTGAACGCGACATATTTCGCCGCGCTGGTGGGTTCGACTTTTTTCAACAAGCTGGCGAGCGGGAAACCTATCCACGGCACCACCATCGACCAGGCCTCTACGCAGCGCATCCGGTAAATACGCTCCTCCAGCGGGAACAGCTTATGTAAATCGTCATGATCGAGCGTCAGCGGCTTCGCCACTTCGCCATCAATGGTGAGTTTCCAGGGGGTCGTCTGCAAAGCGCCGGCATTGGCGGCCGGGTCCGCTTTATCCAGCCCGAATTCGTAGAAGTTGTTATAGCCGGTGACTTTATCTTCCGGCGTGAGCGGCAGCTTCGCCTGCCACTGCGCGGGCCTGGTGAAATCCAGAGGCTGGCCGGCAGGCGCTTTCGGCCTGTCGTTGCCCTTGAACCAGTCCAGCAAATCCGCCTGGGCGACAGGAGGAAGCGAAAGCGCGGCGGCGCTGATACCCAGCGTTTTTAACACCTGGCGACGCTGCATAAAGAAAGCCGATTCGGCAGTGACATCGGCTTCCGTTAAATGGCTGACTTTTTTCATGACCGACTCTCTGGTGATACGAAATAAAGCTAAGCCTTAATCATGACAGGGAGTCGGTCAGCCTGCGAGGCATGCGGTTAAAATTGTGTAAAAAAATCTCTTACTTAATCTTTACCAGCGTACGGCCCTGCGCGGCGTTATTCATAATGGCTTCGGCGAATTTCGGCGCGTCCGCCAGCACGATTTCCGTGGCGCTTTGTTCGTAGAAGTCCGCAGGCAGATCCTGCGCCAGACGCTCCCAGGCCTGTACGCGGCGCGCCGCAGGCGTCATCACGGAATCGACGCCTTGCAGACGAACGTTACGTAAAATAAACGGCATGACCGTGGTCGGCAGCGCGAAACCGCCCGCCAGGCCGCAGGCCGCCACGCAGCCGCCGTAATTCATCTGCGCCAGCACTTTCGCCAGCACTTTGTCGCCTACGGTATCCACGGCGCCAGCCCAGAGCTGTTTTTCCAGCGGTCGGCTCTCGGCAAACTCGTCGCGGCTAACAATACGGCTTGCGCCGAGGCGTTTAAGATAGTCATGCGTGCTTTCACGACCGCTTACCGCCGCTACCTGATACCCCAGCTTGTGCAGCAGCGCTACCGCCGTGCTGCCAACGCCGCCGCTTGCGCCTGTTACCACCACTTCGCCGCTTTCCGGGCGGACGCCTGCTTCTTCAAGCGCCATCACGCACAGCATGGCGGTAAAGCCCGCGGTGCCGACAATCATCGCCTTACGGCCATCGAGCCCTGTTGGCATCGGCACCAGCCAGTCGCCTTTAACGCGCGCCATGTCGGCCAGCCCGCCCCAGTGGTTTTCGCCGACGCCCCAGCCGGTAAGCAGTACAGACTGGCCGGTGTGAAAACGCGGATCTTCGCTTTTACGCACGGTGCCTGCGAAATCAATGCCTGGCACCATGGGGAAATTACGGATGATTTTCCCCTTACCGGTAATGGCCAGCGCATCTTTATAGTTCAGGCTTGACCAGTCGATATCGACCGTTACGTCGCCCTGCGGCAGGGCGCTTTCATCAAGGGGCTTAATAGCGGCGAGCGTCTTCCCGTCCTGTTGTTCAAGAATCAAAGCCTGCATGCATTACTCCTCATTGGATCGCTGAAGATTGGAAAAAAAACTCTGAAGACTATACTCGCATATTGAAACGCTATGCCGACTTATCGCAAGAAAACCTCTGAACGCCCCGCCATGTTTGGTAGCATGCGCGACGGCCTTTTGTAGTTAGCGCTTACTATTACCTGGCAACGGTATTTTGCTGCGCCGTTTCGCTCGTACCATCAACCAACGGAGTTAACACAAGGATGCGATTAACGACGAAATTTTCTGCCTTTGTCACCCTGCTGACGGGGCTTGCCATCCTTGTCACGCTGCTGGGATGTTCGCTGAGTTTCTTTAATTCGATACAACAAAAAGTCGCCTCCCGCGTGGCGTCAGTCGCGTCTATTATCGATAACGACCTGGTTAGCCATTCGCCTGAAGCGCTGATGCATCGGCTGGACGAACTCATGGTGCCGGTCGATATCGTACGCATCGACTTCAACAGCGGCGCTGGCATGTTGTACAGCCATACGCGGGCGCAGAGCTATCGTCCGGCAGGCATTCAGCATCAGTATCGCAGCCTTGAGGTGCCGCTGATTAAACATCCTGGCATGTCGTTGAAGCTGACCTGGCAGGATCCGCTCGCTAACTACTATCGCTCCTTACTGACCACCGCGCCGCTGACTATTGCTATCGGTTTTATGGTGATCGTCATTTTCTTCGCGGTGCGCTGGCTTAAGCGCCAGCTTGCGGGGCAAGAGCTGCTGGAAACCCGCGCGGCCCGCATTCTCAACGGCGAGCGCGGCGTGCGCGTGCGCGGCAGCGTGCATGAATGGCCGACGCACGTCAGTAGCGCGCTCGATGTGCTGCTGTCAGAGCTTCAAAGCGCGGGCGAGCAGCGCAGCCGCATGGATACCCTTATTCGTTCTTATGCCGCACAGGATGTAAAAACCGGTCTCAGCAACCGGCTCTTTTTCGATAACCAACTGGCGACGCTGCTTGAGGATCAGGAAAAGGTCGGCACGCACGGGGTCGTCATGATGATCCGCCTGCCCGATTTCGACATGTTGCGTGACAGCTGGGGCAAAACAGCGGTGGAAAACTACCTCTTCACGCTCATTAATATGCTTTCCACCTTCGTCATGCGTTACCCCGGCGCGCTGCTGGCGCGCTATTTTCGCAGCGACTTCACCGTATTGTTGCCGCATCGCACCCTTAAGGAGGCGGACAGCATCGCCAGCCAGTTGCTCAACGCGGTTGATTCCTTGCCGCCCACCCGCATGCTTGACCGCAATGATATGTTGCACATCGGCATTTGCGCCTGGCGCAGCGGACAGACGACCGAACAGGTGATGGAGCATGCGGAAGTGGCAACCCGCAATGCCGTGCTGCAAGGGGGGAACGGCTGGGCGGTTTATGACAACTCGCTGCCGGAGAAGGGACGGGGCAACGTACGCTGGCGAACCTTGCTGGAAAGCGTGCTGCAACGCGGCGGCCCGCGCATTTATCAAAAACCCGCGGTGCTGCGCGACGGACGCGTGCACCACCGGGAGCTGCTGTGCCGGATTTTCGATGGCGAAGAAGAGGTGCTGGCGGCGGAATACATGCCGATGGTGCAGGCGTTTGGCCTGGCCGAGCAATATGACCGCCAGATAGTGGCGCGCGTCATGCCGTTTTTGCGTTTTTGGCCGGATGAAACGCTGGCCGTGCCGCTCACCGTTGAGTCGCTCATACGCCCGCCGTTCCAGCGCTGGCTGCGCGATACCCTGATGCAGTGTGAAAAATCGCAACGAATGCGCATTCTTTTTGAACTTGCTGAGGCAGATGTTTGTCAACACATCAGCCGCTTACAACCCGCTGTGCGGTTAATCAAAGCGCTGGGCGTTCGCATTGCGGTCGCGCAGGCGGGGTTAACCGTGGTGAGTACGGCTTATATTAAGGAGCTGGATGTGGAGATCATTAAGCTGCATCCGGGTCTGGTGAAAGGCATTGAAAAGCGCACTGAAAACCAGCTTTTCGCTCAGAGTCTGGTCGAGGCGTGCAACGGTACGCAAACCCGGGTTTTCGCTACTGGCATAAGAACCCGTAGCGAATGGCAGACCCTGGTGGAAAGGGGCGTGGCAGGCGGGCAGGGCGATTTTTTTGCCGCTTCCCAACCCCTCGATACAAGCGTGAAAAAATATTCGCAAAGATATTCGGTTTAGCCTGCCGTTTAATTTGTTTTCACGTAGAATAACGCGCGCTGCATCTCAAGGGGGCGAGCGTGCCTGCCGGCCGGATTGTCGCAGCATAACGAAGCCAGTTTTGTCTTCCTGCGCGTTTTATTTTATCCGCTCCGAAGCGCTCGCTTTTCAGCGAGCAGGCTGAGCGAGAGACGGTGAAGCGCAGGAGTCGAAAACTGCACTATTTTTCACCGATGCAGAACGTTTTTGCGCCTTGTCGCTGCATCGTGTGGTTGGTAAAGTAAGCGGATTTTATTTTTCCGCCCCAGCTTTCAGGATTATCCCTCAGTATGTTGAAAAAATTTCGTGGCATGTTTTCCAATGACCTGTCCATTGACCTGGGTACCGCGAATACCCTCATTTACGTAAAAGGACAAGGCATCGTGTTGAATGAGCCGTCCGTTGTGGCCATTCGTCAGGATCGTGCCGGCTCGCCGAAGAGCGTGGCTGCCGTGGGTCATGAAGCGAAACAGATGCTGGGCCGTACGCCGGGCAACATCGCCGCCATTCGCCCGATGAAAGACGGCGTTATCGCCGACTTCTTTGTTACCGAAAAAATGTTACAGCACTTCATCAAGCAGGTGCATAGCAACAGCTTTATGCGTCCGAGCCCGCGTGTGCTGGTGTGCGTGCCGGTTGGCGCGACCCAGGTTGAGCGTCGCGCCATCCGCGAATCCGCTCAGGGCGCCGGCGCCCGCGAAGTTTTCCTGATTGAAGAGCCGATGGCCGCCGCAATTGGCGCGGGCCTGCCGGTTTCCGAAGCGACCGGCTCCATGGTTGTGGATATCGGCGGCGGCACCACCGAAGTGGCCGTTATCTCCCTGAACGGCGTGGTCTATTCCTCTTCTGTTCGCATCGGCGGCGACCGCTTCGACGAAGCTATCATTAATTATGTACGTCGCAACTACGGCTCCCTGATTGGTGAAGCGACCGCTGAGCGCATCAAGCATGAGATCGGCTCCGCCTATCCGGGCGATGAAGTGCGCGAAATCGAAGTTCGCGGCCGTAACCTGGCCGAGGGCGTGCCGCGCGGTTTCACCCTCAACTCCAACGAAATCCTCGAAGCGTTGCAGGAACCGCTGACCGGCATCGTCAGCGCGGTAATGGTAGCGCTGGAACAGTGCCCGCCGGAACTCGCATCCGACATTTCCGAGCGTGGTATGGTGCTCACCGGTGGTGGCGCACTGCTGCGTAACCTTGACCGCCTGCTAATGGAAGAGACCGGCATTCCGGTCGTGGTGGCGGAAGATCCGTTGACCTGCGTGGCGCGCGGCGGCGGCAAGGCCCTGGAAATGATCGACATGCACGGCGGCGACTTGTTCAGCGAAGAGTAACAGCCGCAAGCAAGGGCAACTCCGGTTGCCCTTCTTGTTGGTTTGGGAATACGCATAGCCTATGAAGCCAATTTTTAGCCGTGGCCCGTCGCTACAGATTCGCCTTATTCTGGCGGTGCTGGTTGCGCTTGGTGTCATTATCGCCGACAGCCGCCTCGGTACGTTCAGCCAGATCCGAACGTACATGGATACCGCCGTCAGCCCTTTCTACTTTGTCTCTAACGGTCCCCGTGAATTGCTTGACAGCGTGTCGCAAACGCTCGCTTCGCGGGATCAGCTTGAACTCGAAAACCGGGCGCTGCGCCAGGAACTGCTGCTGAAAAACAGCGAGTTGCTGATGCTTGGGCAATACAAGCAAGAAAACTCGCGCCTGCGCGAACTGCTTGGCTCGCCGCTGCGTCAGGATGAACAAAAAATGGTCACGCAAGTGATCTCGACGGTAAACGACCCGTACAGCGATCAGGTGGTTATCGATAAGGGCAGCATTAACGGCGTTTATGAAGGCCAGCCGGTTATCAGCGACAAAGGCGTGGTCGGCCAGGTTATCGCGGTGGCGAAACTGACCAGCCGCGTGCTGCTGATTTGCGATGCTACCCATGCGCTGCCAATTCAGGTGCTGCGTAACGATATCCGCGTTATCGCCGCCGGCAACGGCTGTACGGATGATTTACAGCTGGAGCATCTGCCAGCCAACACCGATATTCGCGTAGGCGACGTGCTGGTGACGTCGGGACTTGGCGGCCGCTTCCCTGAAGGGTATCCGGTGGGCGTGGTTTCGTCAGTCAGACTGGATACCCAGCGCGCGTATACGGTTATCCAGGCGCGCCCGACCGCGGGACTGCAACGCCTGCGTTATCTGCTGCTGCTGTGGGGGGCCGATCGTCAGGGCGCTAACCCGATGACGCCGGAAGAGGTGCATCGCGTGGCGAATGAACGCCTGATGCAGATGATGCCGCAGGTGTTGCCTTCGCCGGATGCGATGGGGCCGCCTGCGCCCGTGCCAGCCCCCGCGACCGGCATCGCCACGCCTGCCGGCGGCAACGCCACGCCTGCCCCAGGCGCGGCGGCTCCCGCTTCCTCTTCTGACGTGGCGCCAGCCGCCCGGGGAGGACCGTAGTGGGAAGCTATCGTAGCCAGGGACGCTGGGTCATCTGGCTCTCTTTCCTTGTCGCGCTGCTGTTGCAGGTCATGCCCTGGCCGGATGACATTCTGGTCTACCGGCCAAACTGGGTATTATTGATTCTGCTTTACTGGATCCTGGCGTTGCCGCATCGCGTAAATGTCGGCACGGGTTTTGTGATGGGTGCCATACTGGATCTCATCAGTGGGTCGACGCTCGGCGTACGCGCGCTGTCGATGAGCATCATCGCTTACCTGGTCGCGCTGAAATTTCAGCTTTTCCGTAACCTGGCGCTCTGGCAGCAGGCGCTGGTTATTATGTTGCTCTCGCTGGCGGCCGATATTATTGTTTTCTGGGCAGAGTTTTTGGTTATCAATGTCTCTTTCAGACCAGAAGTGTTCTGGAGCAGCGTCGTGAACGGCGTACTCTGGCCCTGGCTTTTCCTGTTGATGCGCAAAATCCGTCAACAGTTTGCGGTGCAATAAGGGTTTTTATGACTGCGGTTTATCTCGCCTCTGGTTCGCCTCGTCGTCAGGAACTGCTCGCTCAGTTGGGCGTGACGTTCGAACGTCTCATCACCGGCCTTGAAGAAGTGCGCCGTGAAAACGAAAGCGCGCAGCATTATGTCTCGCGTCTGGCGCGGGAAAAAGCGCAGGCGGGCGTTGCAAAGGCGCCGCTCGATTTACCGGTGCTTGGCGCGGATACTATCGTCATCCTTAACGGCGAAGTGCTGGAAAAACCGCAAGATAAAGCGCATGCCCGCGCCATGCTACGCCAGCTTTCCGGCCAGACTCATCAGGTGATGACCGCGGTCGCGGTAGCGGATAAACGGCAGGTCATGGATTGCCTGGTGGTGACGGAAGTGACATTCCGCGCGCTGTCTGAGGCGGATATCAACGCTTATGTCGCAAGCGGCGAACCCATGGATAAAGCGGGTGCGTATGGCATTCAGGGGCTGGGCGGCTGCTTTGTCAGAAAGATCAACGGCAGCTATCACGCCGTGGTTGGTTTGCCGCTGGTCGAGACGTATGAACTGCTGAGCAATTTTAACGCCCTGCGTGAGGGATGAGGAAAAAATGACGGCTGAACTGTTAGTCAATGTAACCCCTTCGGAAACCCGGGTGGCGTATATCGATGGCGGTATTTTGCAGGAGATCCACATTGAGCGCGAAGCGCGCCGCGGGATCGTAGGCAATATCTACAAAGGTCGGGTGAGTCGCGTTCTGCCGGGAATGCAGGCGGCATTTGTAGATATTGGCCTCGATAAAGCCGCGTTTTTACACGCCTCAGACATAATGCCGCACACGGAGTGCGTGGCGGGCGAAGAGCAAAAAAACTTCACCGTGCGCGATATCTCCGAGCTGGTTCGTCAGGGCCAGGATCTCATGGTGCAGGTGGTGAAAGACCCGCTTGGCACCAAAGGCGCGCGCCTTACTACGGATATTACGCTGCCTTCCCGTTATCTGGTCTTTATGCCTGGCGCGTCGCACGTAGGCGTTTCCCAACGCATTGAGAGCGAAAACGAGCGCGAGCGGCTGAAAAAAATCGTCGCCGACTACTGCGATGAGCAAGGCGGATTTATTATCCGCACCGCGGCGGAAGGGGTATGCGAGGCGGATCTCGCCTCCGACGCCGCTTACCTCAAGCGCGTGTGGACCAAGGTGATGGAGCGCAAAAAGCGCAATCAGACCCGCTATCAGCTCTATGGCGAGCTGGCGTTGGCCCAGCGCGTGCTGCGCGATTTCGCCGTCGCGCAGCTTGACCGCATTCGCGTCGATTCACGTCTCACTTATGAAATGCTGCTGGAATTTACCGCGGAATATATGCCGGAAATGACCAGCAAGCTGGAGCACTACAGCGGCAAGCAGCCTATCTTCGATCTTTACGATGTGGAGAACGAAATACAGCGCGCCCTGGAGCGCAAGGTTGAGCTGAAGTCCGGCGGTTATTTGATAATCGACCAGACGGAAGCGATGACCACTATCGATATCAACACCGGCGCGTTTGTCGGCCACCGCAACCTCGACGACACCATCTTTAACACCAATATCGAGGCGACGCAGGCGATTGCGCGCCAGCTGCGGTTACGCAACCTGGGCGGCATTATCATCATCGACTTTATCGATATGAATAATGAAGATCACCGCCGTCGCGTGCTGCATTCGCTGGAGCAGGCGCTCAGCAAAGACCGGGTAAAAACCAGCATCAACGGTTTTTCACAACTGGGGCTGGTGGAGATGACCCGCAAGCGCACCCGCGAAAGCATTGAGCACGTACTTTGTAATGATTGCCCAACCTGTCACGGACGCGGTACGGTAAAAACCGTCGAAACCGTCTGCTATGAAATCATGCGTGAAATTGTGCGCGTGCATCATGCGTATGATTCCGACCGCTTCCTGGTTTATGCTTCTCCGGCTGTGGCGGAAGCGTTAAAAGGCGAGGAGTCGCACGCGCTGGCGGAAGTGGAGATTTTCGTCGGCAAGCAGGTGAAGGTGCAAATTGAACCGCTCTACAACCAGGAGCAGTTCGACGTGGTAATGATGTAACGCACGGCGGCTTCGCAAACAGAGAGTACCGCTACGGCGGATGACAAGGAGAGAAGGGTGAGGCGACTGCCGGGCATTTTGCTACTCACAGCCGCAACGTTAATCGTTATTGTCGCACTGCTGGTGAGTGGCCTGCGGCTCGTGTTGCCTCATCTGGACAGCTGGCGCCCGGCGCTGCTGGGAAAAATTGAAGCGGCGACCGGCATGCCGGTAGAGATCCGAGCGGTTGAGGCTTCATGGCAAAATTTCGGTCCAACCCTTGAAGCGCAGGATATCAGCGCGGGCCTGAAAGATGGCGGCGAACTGAGCATCAAACGCGTTACGCTGGCGCTCGACGTCTGGCAAAGCCTGCTGCACCTGCGCTGGCAGTTTCGCGATCTCACCTTTTATCAGCTTCACTTTCGCACCAATACG
The DNA here is from genome assembly GCF_000463115.2 of Franconibacter helveticus LMG 23732. Lineage (GTDB taxonomy): Bacteria > Pseudomonadota > Gammaproteobacteria > Enterobacterales > Enterobacteriaceae > Franconibacter > Franconibacter helveticus. The sequence continues at coordinate 19,606 of NZ_AWFX01000003.1, forward strand.
CCGTTTCAGCAGGATCAAAGCCGCGAAAAGCTGGAAACCAGCAAATTCACCGATCTCTTCTTTCGTCAGTTCGATCATTTCGATCTGCGCGACAGCACCATCAGCTTTATCACCCTTTCAGGCCAGCGCGCCGAACTGGCTGTGCCGCAATTAACCTGGGTAAACGGCAAAAATCGTCACCGCGCCGAGGGCCAGGTCAGCCTTTCAAGCTTTACCGGCCAGCATGGCGTTATGCAGGTGCGTATGGACTTACGCGACGACAACGGGCTGCTTAACAACGGCACGGTCTGGATGCAGGCCGATGATGTCGACGTTAAACCCTGGCTGAGCCAGTGGATGAACGAAAACGTGGCGCTGGATACCGCGAAGTTCAGCCTGGCGGCCTGGATGACGTTGAAAGATGGCGCTATCGCAGGCGGCGATCTCTGGCTGAAAAAAGGCGGCGCCAGCTGGCAGGGCGGCGGCGAAGCCACGCACCGTCTGTCGGTCGACAACCTGACCGCGCACGTGACGAAGCAGCAGGGCGGCTGGCAATTCGCCATCCCCGCCACCAATATCGCCATCGATGATAAACCCTGGCCGCGCGGCGCGCTGACGCTTGCGTGGATCCCGGCGCAGGATGTCGGCGGCGCGGGCAATACGCGAAGCGATGAATTACGCGTTCGGGCAAGTAACCTTGAGCTCAGCGGGCTGGATGGCCTGCTGCCGCTTGCCGCGAAATTTTCGCCCGCGCTTGGTGAAGTCTGGGCCAGCACGCAGCCGCACGGCTATCTGGAATCCGTGGCGCTGGATATCCCTTTGCAGGCCGCTAACAAAACTCGCTTTCAGGGCAACTGGAAAAACCTCTCCTGGAAACAGTGGAAGCTGCTGCCGGGAGCCGATCACTTTTCCGGTTCGCTCTCCGGCAGCCTTGAACATGGGCGGCTACAGGCGCAGTTAGCCGACAGCAAAATGCCGTACGAAACCGTGTTTCGCGCGCCGTTGGAAATTAAAAACGGCGTCGCGACGCTGGAGTGGCAAAAAGATGCAACCGGCTTTACGCTGGACGGCAAAAATATCGACGTGCAGGCGCATTCGCTCTGGGCGCATGGCGATTTTCGCTGGCAGCAGCTTGCCGGGCAGCAACCGTGGCTCTCTATTCTTGCGGGTATTCGCACCGGGGACGGCAAACAGGCCTGGCGCTACTTCCCGGAAAATCTGATGGGCAAATATCTGGTGGATTACCTGAGCGGCGCGATCCAGGGCGGTCAGGTCGATAACGCCACGCTGGTCTATGCCGGTAACCCGCACCACTTTCCTTATAAGCAAAACGACGGACAGTTCCAGGTTTATGTTCCCCTGCATAATGCGAAATACGCTTTCCAGCCCGGGTGGCCAGCGCTGGAGAACTTCGACATCGAGCTCGATTTTCGCAACGACGGGCTTTGGATGTCGGCCCCCGAAGTCAATCTCGGCGGCGTAAAAGGGCGCCATGTCGAAGCCGTCATACCGGACTATTCGCAGGACCGGCTCTTTATTGACGCCGATATCGCCGGGCCAGGCAAAGCCGTCGGGCCTTACTTCCAGCAGACGCCATTAAACGACTCGCTTGCCGCTACGCTTGAAGAACTCCAGCTCGACGGCGATGTGAATGCTCGCTTACATCTTGATATCCCGCTTGATGGCGAGCAGGTAACCGCAAAAGGCGATGTGGCGCTGAACAATAACTCGCTTTTCATCAAGCCGCTGGACAGCACGCTGCATAACCTTTCCGGCAAATTCAGCTTCGTTAACGGCAATCTCAAAAGCGAGCCGCTGCGCGCCACCTGGTTTAATCAACCGCTGAATGTCGATTTTTCCACCGAAGAGGGCAAGAAAGCCTATGACGTGGCGGTAAACATGAACGGCAACTGGCAGCCAACCGGCACCGGTCTGCTGCCGGAGCCGGTAAATAAAGCGCTCAGCGGCAGCGTGCCGTGGCAGGGTAAGGTTGCCATTACGCTGCCTTATCGCGGCAGCGCCAGTTATAAAGTCGATGTGAATGGCGATCTGAAAAATGTTAGTAGCCGCTTACCTTCACCGGCGGACAAACCCGCGGGCGCGCCGTTGCCCTTTAAGGTTAACGTGAACGGCGATCTGAAAAGCTTCGCGCTAACTGGCAATGTCGGAAAAGAAAGCCATTTCAACAGCCGTTGGCTGCTTAACCAGAAGCTGACTCTCGACCGCGCCATCTGGGCTTCTGATAGCCAGACCGTGCCGCCGCTGCCGGAAAACGCGGGCGTGGAGCTTAACCTGCCGGCTCTGGACGGGGCGCAGTGGCTGGCGCTCTTTAACCAGGGCGCGGCGGACAAAGTCAGCAGCGCAACGCGGTTTCCAGAAAGCGTGACGCTGCGTACGCCTTCGCTTGCGTTAGGCGGCCAGCAGTGGAACAACCTCAGCATTCAGATGCGCCCAACGCTGTCGGGCAAAGAGGTCAGCGCGCAGGGCCGGGAAATTAACGGCACGCTGGCGATGCGCGATAACGCGCCGTGGCAGGCGAATATTCACTACCTTTACTTTAACCCTGCCGCCAGTAAAAACAGCGGCTCGTCAAAAGCCGCTTCGCCGCTTGCAGGTATGGAGCGTATAGATTTCAGCGGCTGGCCAGACCTTCAGTTGCGCTGCGCCGAGTGCTGGCTGTGGGGGCAAAAATATGGCCGCATCGATGGCGATTTTAACGTGCGCGGAAATACGCTTGCGCTTACCGGCGGCCTGCTTGATACCGGCTTTGCCCGGCTGACCGCCCAGGGTGAATGGGTTAACAAACCGGGCGAGCTTCGCACGTCGCTCAAAGGCACGCTGAAAGGACAAAAGCTTGACGCCGCGACCAGTTTCTTTGGGCTGACCACGCCGCTGCAAGGTTCCTCTTTCAATGTGGATTATGACCTGCACTGGCGCGACGAACCCTGGCAACCGGACGAGGCGTCGCTGAACGGCATCCTTCATACCCGGCTGGGCAAAGGACAAATCGCCGATCTCGGCACCGGCCACGCCGGTCAGCTGTTGCGCCTGTTAAGCTTCGACGCGCTGCTGCGCAAGCTGCGCTTTGATTTCAGCGACACCTTCGGCGACGGCTTCTATTACGATTCCATTCGCAGCACCGCCTGGATAAAAGACGGCGTGCTGCATACCGACGATATGCTGATCGATGGGCTTGAAGCGGATATCGCCATGAAAGGCTCGGTCGATCTTCCTCGCCGTCGTCTTAATATGGAAGCGGTCGTGGCGCCGGAAATTTCCGCCACCGTCGGCGTGGCGACGGCCTTTGCGGTAAACCCTATCGTGGGTGCGGCGGTTTTTGCCGCCAGCAAAGTGCTCGGCCCGGTATGGAGTAAAATCTCCGTGCTGCGCTACCAGATAACCGGCCCTCTCGATAAACCGCAAATTAATGAAGTGCTGCGCCAGCCGCGGGCAAATAAGGCGCAATGATTTGACGCGGACAATGAATTGCCGCAAGCTCGATAGATATCACCATTGTCCTCGCCCGTCAGGGCGTAAGTCAGAAGAGTAGCGAAACGATGAGTCTGAACCTGGTAACTGAGCAACTGCTGTCTGCGAATGGCCTGAATCATCAGGATCTGTTTTCCATCCTTGGCCAGCTGTCTGAACGTCGTCTCGATTACGGCGACCTCTATTTTCAGTCCAGCTACCATGAATCCTGGGTTTTAGAAGACCGCATCATTAAAGACGGCTCGTGGAATATCGACCAGGGCGTCGGCGTGCGGGCGATCAGCGGCGAGAAAACCGGTTTCGCCTATGCTGACCAGATAAGCCGCCTGGCGCTGGAGCAAAGCGCAGGCGCGGCGCGCAGCATTGTGCGCGAAATGGGCGAAGGGCGTTCGCATACCCTGGGCGCGGTAGAACATAAATCGCTCTATACCTCGCACGACCCGCTGCAAAGCATGAGCCGGGAAGAGAAGCTTGAGATCCTCAAGCGTGTAGACAAGGCGGCTCGCGCCGCCGATACCCGCGTCCAGGAAGTGACCGCCAGCCTCACCGGCGTCTATGAGCTTATCCTGGTGGCGGCGACCGACGGTACGCTGGCGGCAGACGTTCGCCCGCTGGTGCGCTTATCGGTTAGCGTGCTGGTGGAGGAGAGCGGCAAGCGCGAGCGCGGCTCCAGCGGCGGCGGCGGCCGTTTCGGTTACGACTGGTTCCTTGAAGAAGAAGATGGCGACGTGCGCGCCGATGCGTGGGCGAAAGAGGCGGTGCGCATGGCGCTGGTTAACCTTTCCGCCGTTGCGGCGCCGGCTGGCACTCTGCCGGTGGTATTAGGCGCAGGCTGGCCTGGCGTACTGCTGCATGAAGCGGTGGGCCATGGTCTGGAAGGCGACTTCAACCGTCGCGGCACCTCTGTCTTCAGTGGACAGATGGGCCAACTGGTGGCTTCCGAACTCTGTACCGTAGTGGACGACGGCACCATGATGAACCGTCGCGGCTCGCTTTCGGTTGATGATGAAGGCGTGCCCGGCCAGTACAACGTGCTGATTGAAAACGGCGTGCTGAAAGGTTACATGCAGGACAAGCTCAACGCGCGCCTGATGGGCGTGGCGCCAACCGGCAACGGCCGTCGCGAGTCTTACGCGCATCTGCCGATGCCGCGTATGACCAACACCTATATGCTGGCAGGCAAATCCACGCCGCAGGAGATTATTGAATCGGTCGAGTATGGCATTTTCGCGCCAAACTTCGGCGGCGGCCAGGTAGATATCACCTCCGGCAAGTTCGTTTTCTCGACGTCAGAAGCTTATCTGATTGAAAAAGGGAAAGTGACGAAGCCGGTGAAAGGCGCGACCCTGATTGGCTCCGGCATCGAGGCGATGCAGCAGATCTCCATGGTCGGCAACGATCTGGCGCTGGATAACGGCGTGGGCGTCTGCGGCAAAGAGGGGCAGAGCCTGCCGGTAGGCGTGGGTCAGCCGACGCTGAAAGTGGATAAACTGACGGTAGGCGGCACAGCGTAAACCACGCGCGCAGGGCTCAATAACAAGGGGATACGTTTTAACGTATCCCCTTTTTTTAATCAGCGACCAGTAAACCTGCTTTACAGGCCTGGTAGCTCGCTATTCCGTGATGGACAAACTCTCGTTATCCAGTTGCAGCGCAATATAAAGCAAAATGCGATCGTCAAAGCTGTCCAGGTTCAGGCCGGTTATTTCCGAGATCCGCTTCATCCGGTATTCCAGCGTATTGCGGTGAATAAACAACGCCTTCGCCGCGAGGCTCGCCTGAAGGTTATTGGCATACCAGCCTTTCAGCGTGCGAAGCAGCAAGCCGTTGCTGTCCATCTGCTTTAAGCGAGCCACCGGTCGCGTCAATTCCTTTGCCTGCCAGTCCTCTTTAATGCTGTCCAGCAGCAGCGGCAAAATCAGATCTTTATAAAAATAGACGCGCTTTTGCGGCTGGTTGTTTTTGCCTACGGCCATGGTGGTGGAGGCGGTACGGTAAGAGCGGGCGATGCCGCCTGCGTCAGGAAAATAGTTACCCATGGCGAGACGGATTTTCAGGCGGCTTCGGCTGCTTATCTGCTCCATTAACGCATGCATATACTGCCGCTGTTCGTCAGGCGCCCACATGCCGCGCGCATTAAGCGCAGGCTTCAGCAGCACGATTTGCGTCATCGAAACAATCGCGATAAGCGGCGACTTTTCCGCCGAGGTCAACAGCGTCTGAAGCTGTTGCAGCTCCGTCATCGCCGTGTCGACCCCAAGCTGACCGCTGTCTATTTCCACCACCAGCGCCACGCGCGGCTGGCTGAGATCGATGCCCAGGCGGTGCGCCCATTCGCCCAGCATCGGCGATGTCTGTTCCGAGCGGATTAGGTTCAGCACCAGTTCTTCGCGCAGGCGTACGTCCCGCGCCATCATGTGCATAAGCTGCGCCTGCTCAAGCATCATTTCCGCCGTCATGCAGACCAGCTCGCCGTACTGGCGCAACTGGCCCGGGTCGCCGGTCAGGCCTATCACGCCGACGATATTGCGGTTAAGGTGCAGGGGCAGGTTGATGCCCGGCTTGACGCCCTGAAGATGACGCGTGACCGCGTCGTCGATATCCACAATCCTTCGCTGGGAGATGGCGAGCAACGCCCCTTCGTGCAATTCGCCAATACGTTCCGGATCGCCGCTGCCAATAATGCGGCCTTTACCATCCATCACGTTGATATTGCAGTCGATGATTTTCATCGTGCGGTCAACGATGTTTTGCGCAAGACGGGCGTCGAGATGGTAATCGTCCATAACATTTCCTGTACAGAATGGTTACATAATCTTAATGAGCATAACTGTGAAAATGTCGTACGGCATTGTGCAACTGCCCAGTGCGGGTAACTAAAAGCGAACTCTTCGGAGAACGTCACGTTTTGCGGCTTTGCCGCGAGCCGCCCGGGCAGACAAAAAGCCGGATGTCAAAAAAGCACATCCGGCTGAAGCACAGCGCGGTGTATCAGGTCACCGGCGCCGGGTTAAAGACCGCAAGCTGGTTGTGCAGCCCCCACTGGTCGGAAAAGGTTTTGCGTCGCCCGCTCGCCACGTCGAGCATAAAGTGGAACAGCTTCCAGCCGACCTGCACGATAGTTTCCTCGCCGGTGGCGATAGTGCCGGCGTTAATGTCCATTAAATCGAACCAGCGATTGGCAAGTTCCGTGCGCGTCGCCATTTTAATCACCGGCACCGCCATCAGGCCGTACGGCGTGCCGCGCCCGGTGGTAAAGACCTGGAGCGTAATGCCGGAGGCGACCTGCTGCGTGCCGCAGACGAAGTCGCTGGCGGGCGTGGCGGCGTAAATCAGCCCGCGTTTGGTCGGGCGCTGGCCCGGCGAGAGCACTTCGACAATGGCGCTTTTTCCTGATTTAGCGATAGAGCCGAGCGCTTTTTCCACCACGTTCGCCAGCCCGCCTTTTTTATTGCCGGGCGACGGGTTGGCGCTGCGATCGGTTTGCCCCATGTCGAGATAGTTGTCGTACCAGGCCATCTCTTCCAGCAGCCGTTTGCCTACCTCTTCGTTGATCGCGCGCGGCGTCAGCAGATGGATGGCGTCACGCACTTCGGTGACTTCAGAAAACATCACCGTTGCGCCGCAGCGCACCAGCAGGTCAGACGCGTAGCCCACCGCCGGGTTAGCGGTCACGCCGGAAAAAGCGTCGCTGCCGCCGCACTGCATGCCGACCACCAGTTCCGAGGCCGGGCAGGTTTCACGCTTGCGCTGATTAAGTTTCGCCAGGTGCTGGCTGGCCACGCGCAGAATATCGTCCACCATCGAGCGGAAGCCGACATGCTGCTCATCCTGCAATCGCACAATGCTTGCGGAATCGACGGCAATCGCCGCCACGTCTTCTGTGCCCTGCAACAATCTTTCCGGTTGCAGTTTTTCGCAGCCGAGGCCAATCACCATCACTTCGCCGCCAAAGTTAGGGTTCAGCGCGATGTTATGAATGGTGCGGATGGGGATCACGGCGGCAGGCGCATTAATGGCCACGCCGCAGCCATAAAGGTGGTTAAGCCCGACTACGCCGTCGACGTTGGGGTAAAGAGGCAGCAGATCGCGCTCGATAAGCTTAATCACATAATCCACCACGCCCGCCACGCAGTGCACGCTGGTGGTAATGCCGAGCAGGTTTTTGGTGCCTACGCTGCCATCGGCGTTGCGGTAGCCTTCAAAGGTATAGCCTTCCAGCGGCGGCAGCGGCTCCGGCACGCGGGTCGCCAGCGGCAGCGTGTTAAGCGGCGGTGCTTTCGGCAGTTCGACCAGTGATTCGTCAATCCAGCTGCCGCGGGGAATAGCCCGTACGGCATAACCGATAATTTCGCCATAGCGAACAATTTCGCCGTGGGCAGGGATATCTGTCAGCGCCACTTTATGCCCCTGCGGGATATGCTCGATCAACTCAAGCCCATCCGGAAAACGCGTGCCCGCCTTGAGCCCATTATCGTTGACAATAATTGCTACATTATCTTTGTCATCGACTTTTATATAAAAATTGCCCGTCTCAAGGTTTTTAATTTTTATATCAGTCATTGTCCAGTATTCTCCGAAGATTACGGTAAGGCGTTGCTTAAATAAAATGAACAATACGTATAAAGGCCCGCTTAAGATTAATAGTGTCAGGATTACCTTATTTCGAATGTGACGCCGATCACTGAAACTGGTCGCTATGCCCAACGCGCGGCGACTCTTTGCGGTTTTTGTGGAAGAAAGCGGCTGACCTTGTGCAGACAGACAAAAAAATGGCCTATAAAGTCGGTTAAATTGTGTGACCTTCTAATGATTAGCGCCGGGAGCGGCGTCTATACTGAGCTGCATAAAAAAGAGCAAAACCTGTGAAGGCCCGGTTATTGCTTTATCACAACGAATATCTACCGCTACCAGATTTACTTTCAGGCTGTACTCATACATGGGGAAATAAAATGTCTGTGCAATCAGAAGTGGCTGTATCCAGCAAAAGAGTCCCTACCCGATTTTATATATTGCTAACCATATTTATTGTTACCGCTATTAATTATGCCGACCGCGCTACATTATCTATTGCCGGTACGGAAGTTGCTAAAGAGCTACAGCTTGATGCGGTTTCCATGGGATATATATTCTCGGCATTCGGCTGGGCCTATTTACTGATGCAAATTCCGGGCGGCTGGTTACTTGACCGGTACGGCTCGAAAAAAGTGTATACCTGGAGCCTGTTTTTCTGGTCGCTGTTTACCTTCACGCAAGGTTTTGTCGACATGCTGCCGCTTGCCTGGGCAGGCATCTCGATGTTCTTTATGCGCTTTATGCTGGGTTTTTCTGAAGCGCCTTCATTCCCCGCAAATGCCCGTATCGTCGCGGCCTGGTTTCCGACGAAAGAGCGCGGCACCGCTTCCGCGCTGTTTAACGCCGCCCAGTACTTTTCGCTCGCTATTTTCTCGCCGCTGCTTGGCTGGCTCACCTTCGCGTGGGGCTGGGAGCATGTCTTTACCGTCATGGGCGCCATCGGCTTTGTGCTGACGCTGGTATGGGTAAAGTTTATTCATAACCCGGGCGACCATCCGCGCATGTCAAAAGAAGAGCTGGATTACATCAGCAGCAACGGCGCCGTAGTGGATATGGACCACAAAAAAGCGGACAGCCAGCAGAGCGGGCCAAAGCTGCACTACATCAAACAGCTTCTCACCAACCGCATGATGCTCGGCGTTTTTTTCGGTCAGTACTTTATTAACACCATCACCTGGTTCTTCCTCACCTGGTTCCCTATTTACCTGGTGCAGGAAAAAGGCATGTCGATCCTCAAAGTAGGGCTGGTGGCTTCGATTCCGGCGCTGTGCGGCTTTGCAGGCGGCGTGCTGGGCGGCGTGTTCTCGGATTACCTGGTGAAGCGGGGCGCATCGCTTACCTTTGCGCGTAAGTTGCCTATCGTGCTCGGCATGCTGCTCGCCTCCACCATTATTCTGTGCAACTACACCGACAGTACCGTGCTGGTTGTTTCGCTGATGGCGCTGGCGTTCTTTGGCAAAGGTTTCGGCGCGCTCGGCTGGCCGGTGATTTCCGACACCGCGCCGAAGGAAATTGTGGGTCTGTGCGGCGGGGTGTTTAACGTCTTCGGCAACGTCGCTTCTATTGTGACGCCGCTGGTCATCGGTTATCTGGTCAGCGAATTACACTCCTTCAATGCCGCGCTGATTTTTGTCGGCTGCTCCGCGCTGATGGCGATGGTGTGTTATCTGGTGATCGTCGGCGATATCAAGCGTATGGAACTGGCGAAGTAAGCCATACAGTCAGGGTCTGAACTCATTAAGGTTGAACAATGAACGATATTTTCCCAAATAAATTCAAGGCCGCGCTGGCGGCTCACCAGACGCAGATCGGTTGCTGGTCGGCGTTAGCGAACCCCATCAGCACCGAGATGCTGGGCCTTGCGGGCTTCGACTGGATTGTGCTGGACGGCGAACACGCGCCTAACGATGTCACTACGTTTATCCCTCAGCTGATGGCGCTTAAGGGCAGCCACAGCGCGCCAGTGGTGCGGGTGCCGACCAACGAGCCGGTGATCATTAAGCGTTTGCTGGATATCGGTTTCTATAACTTCCTCATTCCGTTTGTCGAGTCTGAAGAAGAAGCGGTGCTGGCCGTTGCCTCCACCCGCTACCCGCCGGAAGGCATTCGCGGCGTTTCTGTCTCCCACCGCGCCAATATGTTCGGCACCGTGCCGGACTACTTCGCCGCCTCTAATAAGAACATCACCATTATTGTGCAAATAGAGAGCCAGCAGGGCGTGGACAATGTCGACGCTATCGCCGCCACCGACGGCGTGGACGGGATTTTTGTCGGCCCAAGCGATCTGGCAGCGGCGCTGGGCCATCTTGGCAACGCTTCGCACCCGGAAGTGCAGCGCTGCATTCAGCACATCTTCGCCCGCGCCAAAGCGCACGGCAAACCGGCGGGCATTCTGGCGCCGGTGGAAGCCGACGCTAAGCGTTACCTTGAGTGGGGCGCGACCTTTGTCGCCGTCGGCAGCGACCTTGGCGTGTTCCGCGCCGCCACGCAAAAGCTTTGCGACACCTTTAAAAAGTAATTCGCTAATTAACGAGAGAGAGACGAGCTATGACGATGAAAGTAGGGTTTATTGGCCTTGGCATCATGGGTAAGCCGATGAGCAAGAACCTCATCAAAGCGGGCTATTCGCTGGTAGTCGCCGACCGCAACGCCGATGCGATTGCCGAGGTTATTGGCGCTGGCGCGGAAACGGCTGCGACCCCAAAAGAAATTGCCGGGCAGTGCGACGTCGTTATCACCATGCTGCCGAACTCCCCACACGTTAAAGAAGTCGCGCTGGGCGAGAACGGCCTTATCGAAGGCGCGCACGCAGGCCTGACGCTTATCGACATGAGCTCTATCGCGCCGCTGGCAAGCCGCGAGATCAGCGAGGCGCTACAGGCGAAAGGCGTGGGCATGCTGGATGCACCCGTAAGCGGCGGCGAGCCGAAAGCCATCGACGGCACGCTGTCGGTGATGGTGGGCGGCGATAAAGCGCTGTTCGATAAATACTATGACCTGATGAAAGCGATGGCGGGTTCCGTGGTGCATACCGGCGACATTGGCGCAGGCAATGTCACCAAGCTGGCAAACCAGGTGATCGTGGCGCTGAATATTGCGGCGATGTCGGAAGCGCTGGTGCTGGCGACGAAAGCGGGCGTTAACCCGGATCTGGTTTACCAGGCTATCCGCGGCGGCCTTGCCGGCAGCACCGTTCTCGACGCCAAAGCGCCAATGGTGATGGATCGCAACTTCAAACCGGGTTTTCGCATCGACCTGCATATTAAAGACCTGGCGAACGCGCTGGATACCTCGCACGGCGTGGGCGCGCAGCTGCCGCTGACGGCCGCGGTAATGGAAATGATGCAGGCGCTGAAGGCTGATGGCATGGGCACCGCCGACCACAGCGCGCTGGCCTGCTATTACGAAAAACTGGCGAAAGTCGAAGTCGCTAAATAGCGATGAAATAACGGCAAGGGCGCCGCTGGCGCCCGGTTATCTCCCCGGTCTGGATTACTTATGAAAATAGTCATTGCACCCGATTCCTGGAAGGAAAGCCTCTCCGCCGCCGACGTGGCGCAGGCGATTGAAAAAGGTTTTCGCGAAATATTCCCCCATGCCGACTACGTTCGCGTGCCGCTTGCGGATGGCGGCGAGGGAACGGTGGAGGCGATGGTCAGCGCGACCCAGGGCACGACTATCACCACGCGCGTGACCGGGCCGCTCGGCCAGCCGGTCGAGGCCAGATGGGGGATTTCGGGCGACGGCAAGACCGCGTTTATCGAAATGGCGGAGGCGAGCGGTCTGGCGCTGGTGCCGCCTGCTCAGCGTAACCCGCTGCTGACCACGTCGCGCGGCACTGGCGAGCTGATCCTTGCCGCGCTGGATCGCGGCGTACGGCACATGCTTATCGGCATCGGCGGCAGCGCCACCAATGACGGCGGGGCCGGCATGGTGCAGGCGCTCGGCGCAAAACTCTGCGAGGCGTCCGGGCAGGAGATAGGTCCCGGCGGCGCGGCGCTTGCGAAGCTTGCCCGCATCGATCTTTCTGCGCTCGACAGCCGGCTGCGGGAGTGCGATATCAAAGTCGCGTGCGACGTAACCAACCCGCTCACCGGCGAGCAGGGCGCCTCTTTTATCTTTGGGCCGCAGAAAGGGGCGGACCCGCAGATGGTGCGCGACCTGGATAGTTACCTGGCGCATTACGCCCGGGTTATTCATCGTGAGCTGCAAAGAGAGGTAGAGACCATCCCAGGCGCAGGCGCGGCGGGCGGCATGGGGGCGGCGCTGATAGCGTTTCTGAACGCAGAGTTGCGAAGCGGCATTGAGCTGGTAACCGAGGCGCTGCATCTGGAAAACCATATCCATAACTGCACGCTGGTGGTGACGGGAGAAGGGCGCATTGATAGCCAGAGCATTCATGGCAAAGTGCCTGTGGGCGTGGCGCGCGTGGCGAAGAAGCACCATAAGCCGGTTATCGGCATCGCCGGTTCGCTAACCCCGGATGTGGCGGTAGTCCATCAGCACGGCCTGGACGCGGTATTCAGCGTGCTTAACAGCATCGGTACGCTGGAAGAGGCGCTGCGCGACGCGCAAGACAACGTTTACCGTTCGGCGCGCAATATCGCCGCCACGCTGCAAGTGGGTATGAGCGTGACGGGAAAACAGAGCCAGCCGGTAAAAGAGAGCGAGACCGGCGTCGTTTAAGCGGCGCGGTTCAGGCTGGCGGCAATGGCGTTTGTGCGCCGTTGCCGGTCCCCCGCATCGCCTGGTACACCTGCGCCACTTTCACAAAGTAGTCGGTGAGATAGTTAATACACACCTGCACCTTCAGCGGCATTTTGTCTTTCTCGGTATAAAGCGCATAAACCGGCCGCGGGTCAGACTGGTAGCGCGGCAGTAAGATCTCAAGCTCGCCGCTGTTGATCTCATCGATCACCCACATCAGCGGCACGTAGGCGATGCCTGCGCCAGCTTTCACCCAGCGCGAGAGCGTCATCGGATCGTTGGTGACGAACCGCCCCTGCGGGATCAGGCGCGTTGAAATCCCCTCCGGCGCCACCAGTTCAAACTCGTTATCGGGCCTTACGCTGTATTCTAGCCAGGAGTGGCTGGCGAGATCCGAGGGTTTTTCCGGCGCGCCGTTCAGCGCCAGATAGCTCCTGGCGGCGCAAACCACCATCGGCATTGAGCCAAGACGGCGTGAAAAAAGGCTGGAATCCTGCAACGCGCCAACGCGAATCACCAGGTCCAGACCGTCGGCAATCAAGTCCGGTGCCGGAATGCCGGTCACCAGGTTTACCGTCAGCCCTGGATATTCGCGCAGCATATCCGCCGTCATGGCCGCCAGCACGTTCTGCGCCATGGTGGAAGAGCTGCCGATGCGCAGCGTGCCGATGGGCGTATTGTTAAACGCATAAAGCTGCTCGTGCACCTCGCGCACTTCATGCAGCATGCGCCGACAGCCCTGATAGTAAATACGTCCCGCTTCGGTCAGCCCGATGCTGCGGGTGCTGCGGTTGAGCAACTTAACCTGCAATTCATCCTCAAGTTTTGACACGGTCTGGCTGATAGAAGAGACGCTCATCTGAAGCTGTCGCGCTGCGCTGGTGAAAGAGCCAAGTTCCACAACCCTGGCGAACACCGACATGCGTTTTAGTCGTTCCATTATTCACTCTGGCTTAAAAGTGATTTAGATCACATATCATAGATAACTTATTATCAGTTACGTTAATATATTATTACTAAGATAACCAACGCCGCGCTCTCTTCCGGCCATCCAGGCCACCCGGTTGCGGTCTATCGTTAATAATCGTCGCCTGCATAGTAATCAGAGTCATCATGAGTCTATTTCCCGTTATCGTGGTTTTCGGCCTGTCGTTTCCGCCGATCTTCATCGAACTGCTCTTATCACTGGCGATTTTCTGGCTGGTGCGCCGCCTGCTGGTCCCTACGGGGATTTATGATTTTGTCTGGCATCCGGCACTTTTTAATACGGCGCTTTATTGCTGCCTGTTTTATTTAATATCGCGTCTGTTTGTCTGAGGTTGATGTGAAAACGCTAACAAGAACACTCTCCCGTACTGCGATCACCCTTGCGCTGGTCATTCTGGCCTTCATCGCTATTTTTCGCGCCTGGGTTTATTACACCGAATCCCCATGGACGCGCGACGCCCGCTTCAGCGCCGACGTGGTAGCCATCGCGCCCGACGTCGCCGGGCTGGTTACCGCCGTTAACGTCCAGGACAACCAGCTGGTAAAAAAAGGCCAGGTGCTGTTTACCATTGACCAGCCTCGCTACCAGAAAGCGCTGGAAGAAGCGGAAGCGGACGTGGCCTATTACAACGCGCTGGCGGGCGAGAAGCGCCGCGAAGCGGGCCGCCGCAACCGTCTTGGCATTCAGGCGATGTCGCGCGAAGAGATTGATCAGTCTAACAACGTATTGCAAACCGTGCTGCATCAGCTGGCGAAAGCGCAGGCAACGCGCGATCTCGCGAAGCTCGATCTGGAACGCACCGTTGTCCGCGCCCCGGACGACGGCTGGGTGACTAACCTGAATGTGTATGCGGGCGAGTTTATTACCCGCGGTTCAACGGCCGTCGCGCTGGTAAAACAGAATACCTTCTACGTGCTGGCCTATATGGAAGAGACCAAGCTGGAAGGGGTGCGCCCGGGCTATCGCGCCGAAATTACGCCGCTTGGCAGTAATGCCGTGCTGCACGGCACCGTTGACAGCGTCGCGGCAGGCGTGACCAATTCAAGCAGCACGCGTGACGATAAAGGCATGGCGACGGTGGATTCAAACCTTGAGTGGGTGCGCCTGGCGCAGCGCGTGCCGGTACGTATTCGGCTGGATAAACAAACCGGCAACCTGTTCCCGGCAGGCACCACGGCGACTGTCGTGATCACCGGCGAGAAAGACCGGGACCGCAGCCAGGAGACGCCTTTTAATAAACTGATGCATCGACTGCGCGAATTCGGTTAACCGCTATGGGCATTCTTTCTATCGCGCCGCAGCATCTGCGCTTTGCCATCAAGCTCGCCACCGCAATCGTGCTGGCGCTGTTTGTCGGCTTTCATTTTCAGCTGGAAACGCCGCGCTGGGCGGTGCTGACCGCCGCTATCGTCGCGGCGGGGCCGGCTTTCGCCGCAGGCGGCGAGCCCTGGTCTGGCGCTATCCGCTATCGCGGCATGCTGCGTATCGTCGGCACCTTTATCGGCTGTATCGCCGCGCTGGTGATTATCATCTCTATGATCCGCGCGCCGGTAGTTATGCTGCTGGTCTGCTGCATCTGGGCTGGCTTTTGCACCTGGATCTCCTCGCTTGTAAAGGTCGAGAACTCCTATGCCTGGGGTCTGGCGGGCTATACCGCGCTGATTATCGTTATCACTATTCAGACCGCGCCGCTCTCCACCCCGCAGTTCGCGGTGGAGCGATGCAGCGAGATTGTGATAGGCATTTTTTGCGCGATTGTCGCCGACCTGCTCTTTTCTCCGCGCTCCATCAAGCGCGAAATTGACCGCGAGCTGGACAGCCTGCTGGTCGCGCAGTTTCAGCTAATGCAGCTATGCATTAACCACGGCGACAGCGAAGAGCTGGATAAAGCCTGGGGCGCGCTGGTACGCCGCACCACTGCGCTGGAAGGGATGCGCACGAACCTGAATATTGAGTCGTCGCGCTGGGTGCGGGCCAACCGTCGCCTGAAGGCGCTTAACACGGTATCGCTGACGATGATAACCCAGGCCTGTGAAACCTGGATGATTCAGAACAGCCGCCCGGAAGCCATCGCCCCTGAGTTCCGCGAGCTGTTTGCCGAACCGGTGGAGACGGCGGCGGATGTGCACAAGCGCCTGAAGTTTATGCGCCGCGTCATGGCCTGGACTGGCGAACACGACACGCCTGTGACCCTTTACAGCTGGATCGGCGCCGCAACGCGCTACCTGCTGCTCAAGCGTGGCGTTATCACTAACGCGAAAATCAGCGTTGTGGAAGAAGAAATCCTGAACGGCGAAGCCGTGGTGAAGCCGGTATCGGCGGAGCGGCATCACGCCATGATTAACTTCTGGCGCACGACGGTCTCCTGTATTCTCGGCACGCTGTTCTGGCTGTGGACCGGCTGGACCTCCGGCAGCGGCGCGATGGTGATGATTGCCGTGGTAACCGCGCTGGCGATGCGTCTGCCTAACCCGCGAATGGTCGCGCTCGATTTCGTTTACGGCATGCTGGCGGCGTTGCCTCTGGGGGCGCTCTATTTTCTGGTGATTATCCCCAACACGCAGCAGAGCATGCTGCTGCTCTGCATAAGCCTTGCGCTGCTCGGCTTTTTCATCGGCATTGAGGTGCAAAAGCGGCGGCTCGGATCGATGGGCGCGCTGGCGGGGACAATCAACATCATTGTGCTGGATAACCCGATGACCTTTCATTTCAGCCAGTTTCTCGACAGCGCGCTGGGGCAACTGGTGGGCTGTATGCTGGCGATGATGGTCATTCTGGTGATCCGCGATAATTCGCAGGCGCAAACCGGCCGTACGCTGCTTAACCAGTTTGTTTCGGCGGCGGTGTCGTCGCTCACCACGAACAAAGCGCGCCGCCGTGAAAACCATTTACCGGCGCTCTATCAGCAGCTTTTCCTGTTGCTGAACAAGTTTCCGGGGGACGTGGCGAAGTTTCGCCTGGCGCTGAACCTGATTATCGCTCACCAGCGCCTGCGCGATGCGCCCATTCCGGTAAATGCGGATCTCTCTGCTTTCCACCGCCAGCTGCGTCATACCGCTGACCGGGTGATTGCCGCAAGAAGCATCGACAAGCGTCGCCAGACCTTTAAGCAACTGCTCGATGAGTTAGATATCTATCAGCAGAAGCTGCATGCCTGGGACGCGCCGCAGCAGGTGACAGAGCCGGTGAAACGGCTGACGGCGATGCTGCATAAATACCAGCACGCACTGACGGACCGCTGATTTCGCGCTTTTTCTCAACCAGACCGACGCCCAAAGCGTCGGTTTTTTTGTAGCTATACTTACGCAAGATAAAGTCAGGCAAGCGACAGGACATATGGTCAGGAGGAGAAAATGACGATGCAAAAGCTGGCGGATAACGCGCTTTTTCAGACAGGCTATCTGGTGGACGGCACCTGGCACACTACAGCGACCACCTTCGACGTGCTGAATCCGGCAACGGGCGACGTGGTGGCGAAAGTCGCCAAAGCGGGCAAAAAAGAGACCGAAGCGGCGATCGCGGCGGCAAGCCGCGCTTTCCCGGCATGGCGGGCGAAAACCGCGAAAGCGCGTTCAGAAATTCTTTATCGCTGGTATCAGCTGATTATTGAAAATAAAAGCTGGCTGGGCGAACTGATGACGAGCGAGCAGGGCAAACCGCGCAAAGAAGCGGAAGGGGAAGTGGAATACGCCGCAAGCTTTATCCAGTGGTTTGCCGAACAGGCTAAACGTGCGAATGGCGAAATTATCCCCCCGGTTAAGCCCGGCTCACGTATTCTGGCCACCCGCGAGCCGGTAGGCGTGGTGGCGGCTATCACGCCCTGGAACTTCCCGATGGCGATGCTTACCCGCAAGCTTGGCCCGGCGCTTGCCGCAGGCTGTACCGGGGTGATTAAGCCTGCCAACAACACGCCGCTTTCCGCCTTCGCGCTGCTGGCGCTGGCTAAGCAGGCAGGCGTGCCGGACGGCGTGCTAAACGCCGTAGCGGGCAATACGGCGGAAATCAGCGACGCCATCATGGCAAGCCCGCAAGTGCGCAAGATTTCGTTTACCGGCTCCACGGCCGTAGGCAAAACGCTGATGCGTAACGCGGCGGAAACCATGAAGAAGGTGTCGATGGAGCTTGGCGGCAATGCGCCTTATATCGTGTTTGACGATGCCGATATCGACGCGGCAGTTCAGGGCGCCATCGCCAACAAATTTCGCAACGCAGGCCAGGTGTGCGTGAGCGTAAACCGCTTCTTTATTCAGGATGGCGTTTATGACCGCTTCGTCAACCAGCTGGCGGAAGCGGTGAAGGCGCTGAAGGTCGGTAACGGCATGGAAGAAGGCGTGGTGGTCGGCCCGCTGATTGAGCAATCCGCCGTGGATAAAGTGCGCGAGCACGTTGAAGACGCCGTCGCGAAAGGGGCAAAAGTGCTGGCGGGCGGCAAACCGCACGAGCTTGGCGGCAACTTCTGGCAGCCCACTGTCCTGATTGACGCAAACGAAGAGATGAAGCTTTCTCAGGAAGAGACCTTTGGCCCGCTGGCGGCTTGCTTCCGTTTTAAAACGGAAGAAGAGGTTATCGCTCGCGCCAATAACACGCCGTACGGCCTTGCCGCCTATTTTTACACGCAAAACCTTCAGCGCGTTTTCCGCGTTTCTCAGCAAATCGAAAGCGGCATGATAGGCATTAATGAATGTGCGGTATCCACTGAGCTTGGGCCGTTTGGCGGCGTGAAAGAGTCGGGCCTGGGCCGTGAAGGCTCAGTGCTTGGACTGGAAGAGTTTATGGAAGTGAAAACCCTGCACCTTGGCGGGCTCTGAAACTGCGGGCGGCCATGGGTCGCCCTGATGCCGGTGACGCAGCATGAAAATTTATACCTTCGATTTCGATGAGATTACCGAGCAGGCAGATTTTTACCGGGAGTTTTGCCGGGCCTTTGGCCTTGCCAAAAATCAGGTGAGCGATCTGGATGCGCTATGGGAGAAGGTAACGCAAGGGGGGCTGCCGCTGCCGCTGGAGATAGAGTTTGTGCATCTGGGGGAAGAACAGCGTCGGCGCTACGGCGCGCTGATTTTGCTGTTTGACGAAGCAGAAGAGGAGCTGGAAGGTCAGCTCCGCTTCAATATTCGTCATTCAACATAAGGCAGGGCTTAAAAAGGCCCCTGCGAAAACAGGGGCAAGTCGTCGGACAAGACGACGAGGGTTTACTTGTAGAGTTCAGCAGTGGCGTGCCAGTGGTCGCCCTGAGTCAGTTCAGTGATACGGTAGCTATTGGCGCCTTGTTTTTCTGCTTTTTCAGCCAGCTGCTGGCGAATGTCCATCGGCGCGCCCGTTACCTGAGTAACAGATACGCTGCCCATCGGTTGAAGGTTCTGCGCCTGTTCGGCATTAACTTGTTGTACTGCGGCGCTGGCGCCAAAAGAGATCAGAGAAGCAAGGCTCAGCGCGGCGATGGTAAATTGGGTTTTCATTGTCTTAAATCCTCGTCAAAACACTCAACGGCCGGAAGGGGTGAAACGCTATTTTTCTGCTTAGGGCCGTTGCGTGCGGTTTATTGTTATTCAGAACGTTTATTTATAACGCTTTGCTTATTTGTAGAGCTCAGCGGTAGCGTGCCAGTGGTCGCCGGTACGCGCTTCGATAATGCGATAAGCAGATGCGCCTTTTTCCTGGGCTTTCTGGTCGAGCATATCGTGCATATCCATCGGAACGCCGCCGACGGCATCAACGGTTACCGTACCAATAGCCTGACGGTTTTGCGCCTGATCGGCACTGATAGAAGATGCTGCAAATGCACCGAAAGAAAGCATGGAAAGAACAGTTGCGGCTGCTACAGTAGATTTAATGTTCATATTGTTTACCTCGTCGTATTTATTATCACTGGTCACTGTTCCGTGACCCTCATCACAAAAACAAGTATACACTAGTCACCCAAAAAATTAATAACAAGCTAATGGTTTCCTATGAAACTTTGAGCTTGCAGTGATGGTTATTTATTACCGATCGTTATAAAAATGCTTGTTTTTCGATCATTTTTGGTTTTAAATACTTATTAATCAACAGGTTGCTGTAATTTTGCAATTTGTGCGGTTTATGATGTTCAATAGACTGGGTGAATGCTTTTTCGCAGACGAAGCGACTGGTTACTGGGGGAATGGCAGAAGAAATTAAAAGAGGGAAGGGAGCCTCCCGCTATGATGTAGCGGGAGGGAGCGGTTAAAGTTCCTGTTCAAACAATACCAGGATGGCTTCATAAAGCTCTTTTACCGTAAAACCGCGCGCAGGGGTGGTGAAGATAGTATCGTCGCCCGCGATAGTGCCGAGGATCCCTTCCGCTTTGCCGAGCGAATCGAGCAGGCGTGCAATAAGCTGGGCAGCGCCAGGGCTGGTATGAATAACCACAACCGCATCGTTGTAGTCGATATCCAGCACCAGGTTCTTCAGCGGGCTGGAGGTGGTCGGCACCCCAAGCTCAACCGGCAGGCAGTAAACCATCTCCATTTTTGCATTGCGGGTGCGCACGGCGCCGAACTTTGTCAGCATGCGGGAAACTTTAGACTGGTTGATGTTTTCAAAGCCTTCATCCTGTAAGGCCTGGACAATTTCGCCCTGAGAACTGAATTTTTCTTCTTTAAGTAAAGCTTTAAACGCTTTGACTAATTCTTCTTGTTTTGCGGAGCTGCGCATACGTCACCCGTGGTCAGGCCAATAATAACAACATTATTATGCATAAATTTGAATTTTTATGCAAATTATCTGCCATGGATGGGGCTGAAATAATGTTATGAAAGCGGCGGATTTTATCAAATTTTGTTATCGAGGAACATGCCTGCGTCACGACTCGAAAATAAGCGATAAAGTAAAACAATTGTTATCAAAATGATGTTGTTTTGCTGTCGCCAGAGGGTGTAATGTAACCGCCTGTTGATAAGTTGCTCCGGTAGTGACCCGGCGAATTCGGTCGTATCCGTGCTCCGGTTAAACCGCCGCATCGCTTTCAGTAAAGCGCGTCAGAAGTCGCAAACTGAAGGTCAGAAGATTGTACTCATTTCATCGATAAATGATTATGGTCGCCACCAATGGAGTAACGGCACACTTTTGCTCACCATAATAAGGAGTTTAGGATGAAAGTTGCAGTCCTCGGCGCGGCAGGTGGTATCGGCCAGGCGCTTGCCCTTCTACTCAAGACCCAACTGCCTTCAGGTTCAGAACTCTCTCTGTATGACATCGCGCCGGTAACGCCGGGCGTAGCGGTAGACCTGAGCCACATCCCGACCGATGTAAAAATCAAAGGCTTTTCCGGCGAAGACGCCACCCCTGCGCTGGAAGGCGCGGACGTGGTGCTGATCTCCGCAGGCGTGGCGCGTAAGCCGGGCATGGACCGTTCCGATCTCTTTAACGTGAACGCAGGCATCGTGAAGAATCTGGTTCAGCAGATCGCAACCACCTGCCCGAAAGCTTGTATCGGCATTATCACCAACCCGGTTAACACCACGGTCGCCATCGCGGCGGAAGTGCTGAAAAAAGCGGGCGTGTACGATAAGAACAAACTGTTCGGCGTAACCACGCTGGATATCATCCGCTCCAATACTTTTGTTGCGGAACTGAAAGGCAAACAGCCGACCGAGATCGACGTACCGGTTATCGGCGGTCACTCCGGCGTGACTATTCTGCCGCTGCTGTCGCAGATCCCGGGCGTGAGCTTCTCCGCGCAGGAAGTGGCCGATCTGACCAAACGCATTCAGAACGCCGGCACCGAAGTGGTGGAAGCGAAAGCGGGCGGCGGCTCTGCGACCCTCTCTATGGGTCAGGCGGCGGCGCGCTTCGGTCTTTCCCTGGTGCGTGCGTTGCAGGGCGAGCAGGGTGTGGTTGAGTGCGCTTATGTGGAAGGCGACGGCGAACACGCTCGCTTTTTCTCTCAGCCGCTGTTGCTGGGCAAAAACGGTATCGAAGAGCGTAAATCTATCGGCACCCTGAGCGCGTTTGAACAGCAGGCGCTGGAAGGCATGCTTGATACGCTGAAGAAAGATATCGTTCTGGGCGAAGAGTTCGTCAACAAGTAAGCGATAGCCTGAAAAGAAAAAACCGGAACTCAGGTTCCGGTTTTTTTATGCCTGCCGCTTAACTGGTGGCGGGATATTCCTGAATAGTCACTTCCAGTTTAATGCGGCGGTCGTTGCGCATGACTTCAACCGGAATCACCGAACCTGGACGAATTTCTGCAACCTGGTCCATGGTTTCCAGCGCAGAGATCGCAGGCTTGTTGTTTACAGAAACGATGACATCATTGACCTGAATGCCCGCACGCGCCGCCGGGCCGTCCGGCGCCACTTCATTGACCACAATGCCCTGAATCTGATCGATACCCGCGGCTGGCGCATGCAGCGGCGTGATTTCGCGCCCGCCGATGCCGATATAGCCGCGAATAACCCGGCCATCGCGAATGAGCTTTTCCATGATTTTCGTGGCGAGCTGCGTCGGGATGGCAAAGCCAAGCCCTTCCGGCGTTTCGCCATCGTTGCTTTTATCAAACGACAGGGTGTTGATGCCCATCATCTCGCCAAGCGAGTTCACCAGCGCGCCGCCCGAGTTACCATGGTTGATGGAGGCGTCGGTCTGTAAAAAATTTTGTCTGCCCGTAGGGTTCAGGCCGACGCGCCCTGTGGCGCTGATGATGCCCTGGGTGATGGTTTGCCCAAGGTTATAAGGGTTGCCGATAGCCAGTACGACATCGCCGATATGCGGCGCGCGGCGGGGGTTAATGGGAATGGTCGGCAGGTTCGCCGCATTAATTTTTAGCACGGCGAGGTCCGTCAGGCTGTCTGACCCGACCAACAGCGCTTCGAATACGCGTCCATCCTGTAGCGCGACGATTATCTGGTCGGCGTCATTAATTACGTGCTTATTCGTAATGATGTAGCCGCGCTGATCCATGATAACGCCGGAGCCGAGCGTGCGAATCTCCAGCTGGTTGCGCGCGCCATTACTGACGCCGCGATTATAGACATTCACTACCGCAGGCGCAGCGCGCTTTACCGCCGCGTTATAGCTGGCAGGCGTTTCATCGGCGCTGTCGTAAACCGGCGTGGATAAAGGGCTCACCTGACGCAGCGAAGGCATAATCGCCAGCAGTATTCCCGCGACGATAAGACCGAGCACAACAGGACGTAAGAACTTGAGAAACATGGGCATGGGTTAGTTAATCAGGGAGACGGTCGCAGCATAGCATGACTTATACGGACATCCCACGCAGGCGGGATGTCCATTTACGACTTTATTAACGCAGCAGTAAATAGATGCTTTCGCTGCCGCGCACAATATGAAGCGCTATGACGGCAGGTTTGCTCTCCAGTACTTTACGCATCTCAGCAATAGACTGCACGCGGTCGCGGTTAACGCCGATGATGACATCATCTTTGTGCAGACCAATCTGCGCCGCCGCGCTGCCTTTCTCCACTTCATCAATGGCGACGCCCTTCGTGCCGTCTTTCAACTGACCGTCGCTCAGCGTCGCGCCCTGAAGGGCTGGCGCAATCATCTCTGCGCTGGCGGAAGAGGTCGTGCTTTTATCCAGCGTCACTTCCACTTCCTGCGGCTTGCCGTCGCGCAGCAGGCCGAGCTTCACTTTGGTGCCCGGTTCTGTGGTGGCGATGCGCGAACGCAGTTCGGCAAAGCTGCTAAGCGGCTTGCCGTTCAGGCTGATAATCACATCGCCAGACTTGATGCCCGCTTTTGCAGAACCGGAGCCCGGCAACACCTCGCTGACGAAGGCGCCGCGCTGCACGTTAAGGTTAAACGCTTTAGCGATGTCGGCGCTCATTTCGGTGCCTTTAATGCCAAGCAGGCCGCGACGGATTTCGCCAAACTGAATAAGCTGGTTCGCCAGCGTCTGCGCCATATTGCTGGGGATAGCGAAGCCGATGCCGACGCTGCCGCCGCCCGGCGCCAGAATGGCGGTGTTGATGCCGATAAGCTCGCCGTTGAGGTTCAACAGTGCGCCGCCGGAGTTGCCGCGGTTGATGGAGGCGTCGGTCTGGATAAAGTTTTCCAGCCCCTCAAGGTTCAGCCCGCTGCGGCCCAGCGCCGAGATAATGCCGGAGGTCGCGGTCTGGCCGAGACCGAACGGGTTGCCGACCGCGACAGCGAAATCGCCTACGCGCAGGTTGTCGGAGTCGGCGATTTTAATTTGCGTCAGGTTAGTGGCGTTTTGCAGCTGCAACAGGGCAATATCGCTCTGGTCGTCGCTGCCGATAAGTTTGGCGTCGAATTCGCGGCCGTCGTTAAGCTGCACGCTGATTTTCTCAGCATGATTCACAACGTGGTTATTGGTAAGCACATAGCCTTTCGCCGCGTTAATAATGACCCCGGAACCCAGGCCTTCAAAAGGCTGCGCCTGCTGGTCCGGCAGCTCGTCGCCGAAATATTTTTTCAGCTCTTCCGGCACCTTCTGGCCCTCCGGGGCGGCAGTGCCTTCCACCTGCACGCTAACCACAGCAGGCAAGACTTTTTCCAGTACCGGCGCAAGGCTTGGCAGCGCAGCCTGGCCTGGAACTTGCGAAGGCAATGAAGCGACGGCCTGGAAGGGCGCCGAAAGAGATAACCCGACACTTAACGCTAACGCACTCAACAGCTGGGTTTGTTTTTTCATTGATGCGGCTCTCGCAACCTGGAAGAAGGAATGGATACCCAAAACGTACTGATATTATTGAATTCCCTTGCGGGTAACAATGGGGGCATAAGCCAGTGTCTGATTACTCTAATCATAGCCAGCGCGCAAAGAAAGCGGGCGCGAAAAACGCGCCCGGAAGAAAATTTTTACTGTCGGATCAGTCGCGGCGTGCGCCATTACGCAGCAGGCCGGACGCGCCTTCTGAATAGTCGCGCGGCATTTGCACCGGCGCCTGATCGTTGCTGGCTTCCGATTCCGCAAGTCGGTTGCGGAACGGGTTAGCCTCTGCGGACATTTCCGGCAGCAGGTTGCTGGAGCTCTTCGCCAGGTGCTGGTAAAGCTGGCGATAATCGTGCGCCATATTGTCTAACAGCTCAGCGCTGCGGGCGAAGTGGCTGACCAGTTCCTCGCGGTACTCTTCAAGCTCCGCTTTGTTCTTTTCCAGCTCGTATTGCAGGGCCTGTTGCTGGCGTAATTTGCGGTTGCCGAAACGCATGGCGACGGCACCGATGATAATGCCGACCACTAACCCGATTAGCCCATATTCCCAGGTCATGTACATCTCCCGTTGTCTTGTGTTTCCGTAGGGTGGTAACGGCGAGGCTTGCTTGTCTCGTCAGTGCCGTCGCCCAGTTATGCCACTATAACCGCTATTTCAGGAGAAGTGGAATCCTGCTGCGGCATGGCGTAGTGTAGAACGGCCTTTTTTTCGACAGCCGCGGCTCGCGGCGCACCGATATCCAGGGAATAACTATAACACCATGCAGAGTTTCTCTCCGACATCGCGCTATCAACAGGCTCTTAACGAAGGGTCGCACCAGCCAGACGAGGTACAACGCGAAGCGGTTAGCCGGCTTGATGCGATTTATCACGCGTTGACCGACGCTAAAAGCGCGCCAGCTGAAAGCGGCGGGCTGCTGACCAAAGTGGGCAAGCTGTTCGGCAAGCGCCCCCAGCCGCAAACGGTAGAGCCGGTACGCGGCCTTTATATGTGGGGCGGCGTCGGGCGCGGCAAAACCTGGTTGATGGATCTTTTCTACCAGAGTTTGCCGGGCGAGCGAAAACAGCGGTTGCACTTTCACCGCTTTATGCTGAAGGTTCATGAAGATTTAACCGCGTTGCAGGGCCATAGCGACCCGCTGGAAATTATCGCCGACCGTTTTAAAGCGCAGACCGATGTGCTCTGCTTCGACGAGTTTTTTGTCTCTGATATTACCGACGCTATGCTGTTGGGCGGCCTGATGCAGGCGCTCTTCGCGCGCGGCATTACGCTTGTGGCGACCTCCAATATTCCCCCGGACGAGCTGTATCGCAATGGGCTTCAGCGCGCCCGTTTTCTTCCCGCCATCGAGGCGATTAAGCGCTACTGCGATGTGATGAACGTCGATGCCGGCATTGATTATCGCCTGCGCACGCTGACTCAGGCGCACCTGTGGCTTTCGCCGCTTAACGACGAAACGAAAGGGCGCATGGAGCAGCTGTATGTTGCGCTTGCTGGCGCGAAACGCCAGGGCGAACCGGTGCTGGAAATTAATCATCGTCCGCTCCCCACGCTCGGCATGGAAAACCAGACGCTTGCGGTAGCGTTTCGCACGCTTTGCGTCGATGCCCGCAGCCAGCATGATTACATTGCGCTCTCCCGGCAGTTTCATACTGTTCTTCTTTATGATGTGCCGGTGATGACGACGCAGATGGAGAGCGAAGCGCGCCGTTTTATCGCGCTGGTGGATGAATTTTATGAGCGCCACGTAAAACTGGTGGTGTGCGCCGCCGCGCCGCTTATGGAGATTTACCAGGGCCAGCGGCTCAGGTTTGAGTTTCAGCGCTGCCTTTCACGCTTGCAAGAAATGCAGAGCGAAGATTACCTGAAGCGGGCGCATATGCCCTGAAATCTTCCCTGTTTGCAGCAGGAGTGAACGGCAAGCCGCAGAAATCCTGCTTTCTGTCACAAAAAGGGGTCGATCTTTATACGCGTCTTCTCTATAATCCTGCGACCCCACGTTACAAGAAAGTTTTTTTCCCGAAACTTTTATGTGCCGCGAAACATATCCGAGGGGGTAGGTTTACCGGACTTTGTCGTGTGAACCTCAACAGATTATAGGCGTTTGGGTGTTCACCAACGTGTAACTATTTATTTGGGTAAGCTTTTAATGAAAACTTTTACAGCTAAACCAGAAACCGTAAAACGCGACTGGTACGTTGTTGACGCGACCGGCAAAACGCTGGGTCGTCTGGCTACTGAACTGGCACGTCGCCTGCGCGGTAAGCATAAAGCGGAATACACTCCGCACGTTGATACAGGTGATTACATCATCGTTCTGAACGCAGAAAAAGTTGCTGTAACCGGCAACAAGCGTAATGACAAAATGTACTACCACCACACTGGCCACATCGGTGGTATCAAAGAAGCGACCTTCGAAGAGATGATCGCCCGCCGTCCTGAGCGCGTAATTGAAATCGCGGTAAAAGGCATGCTGCCGAAAGGTCCTCTGGGCCGTGCTATGTACCGTAAACTGAAAGTTTACGCAGGTAACGAGCACAACCACGCGGCGCAGCAACCGCAAGTTCTGGACATCTAATCGGGATTATAGGCAATGGCTGAAAATCAATACTACGGCACTGGTCGCCGCAAAAGCTCCGCCGCTCGTGTGTTTATCAAACCGGGCAGCGGTAAAATCGTTATCAACCAGCGTTCTCTGGAACAGTACTTCGGTCGCGAAACTGCCCGCATGGTAGTTCGCCAGCCGCTGGAACTGGTCGACATGGTTGAGAAACTGGATCTGTACATCACTGTTAAAGGTGGTGGTATCTCTGGTCAGGCTGGTGCGATCCGTCACGGTATCACCCGCGCTCTGATGGAGTACGACGAGTCCCTGCGTGGCGAACTGCGTAAAGCTGGCTTCGTTACTCGTGACGCTCGTCAGGTTGAACGTAAGAAAGTCGGCCTGCGTAAAGCACGTCGTCGTCCGCAGTTCTCCAAACGTTAATTCTGTTCTGCTCCGGCAGAATGGCATTATGCAAAAAACCCGGCTCAGCCCGGGTTTTTTTATTTCTGTTTTTCTTTGTTGTGCTAATGGCCTGAATTTACGCTCTTTTAGGGCAAATCGGGGATCCCTTCACCACAAACCCCGCAAAATCTGGTAAACTATCATCCAATTTTCTGCCCAAATGCTGGTAACTGTTCACGTTTTGGTCAATTAACAGACTGGGATGTCAGTACGGCAGGGAAGGGTAACCCATAAAGGCCGGTCGCCTTGCGGCTGGTAGCAGTATTTTTCTGAATATACCTGGAGGTTTTCATGGCTGTCGCTGCCAACAAACGTTCGGTAATGACGCTGTTTTCTGGTCCTACTGATATCTACAGCCATCAGGTGCGCATTGTGCTGGCTGAAAAGGGTGTCAGCTTTGAAATTGAGCATGTGGAAACGGATAACCTGCCGCAGGATCTGATTGACCTCAACCCAAATCAAAGCGTACCGACGCTGGTAGACCGTGAACTGACTCTTTGGGAGTCGCGCATCATTATGGAGTACCTGGACGAGCGTTTCCCTCATCCGCCGCTGATGCCGGTTTATCCGGTCGCGCGTGGTGAAAGCCGTCTGTACATGCATCGCATTGAGAAAGACTGGTACTCGCTGATGAACGTCATCGTGAGCGGTTCCGCACAGGAAGCTGACGCGGCCCGTAAACAACTGCGTGAAGAACTCCTGGCCATCGCGCCCGTATTTACGCAGAAGCCTTTCTTCCTGAGTGACGAATTCAGCCTGGTGGATTGCTACCTGGCGCCGCTGCTGTGGCGATTACCGCAGTTGGGCGTCGAACTGGTTGGCGCAGGCGCTAAAGAGCTGAAAGGCTACATGACTCGCGTATTCGAACGTGATTCATTCCTTGCCTCTCTGACCGAAGCCGAGCGCGAAATGCGTCTGCAAAGCCGGGGCTAAACCATGGATATGTCACAGCTGTCTCCACGTCGTCCTTATCTGCTGCGGGCCTTCTATGAATGGCTGCTGGATAATCAGCTTACGCCGCACCTTGTCGTGGATGTGACGTTGCCGGGCGTCTCCGTGCCGATGGAGTATGCGCGTGACGGGCAAATCGTTCTGAACATAGCGCCTCGCGCAGTAGGGAACCTGGAGCTGGCAAACGATGAAGTGCGCTTTAATGCGCGCTTCGGTGGCGTGCCGCGTCAGGTTGCGGTGCCGCTGGCTGCTGTTCTGGCTATCTATGCGCGTGAAAACGGCGCGGGCACCATGTTCGAACCGGAAGCCGCCTATGACGAGGCGGTAGCGAGCCTTAACGACGAAGTGGTTTCAGAAGAGCCGGAAACGGTGATGTCTGTTATCGACGGCGATAAGCCGGATCACGAAACGGGCGATGACAACCCGGATGACGATCCGCCGCCACGCGGTGGCCGTCCGGCGCTGCGGGTGGTGAAGTAAGAAAAACGGGGCCGCTGGCCCTGTTTTTGTTTGTCGCGCTCTCTCTCGTCTTACGGCACGTTCGTTATTTCATCTGTCCTCCCCCGTCAGCGCAAAAGTATCGGTGCGCCTGGCATTGTCGCTACTGATTTTTCCTGCTTTGCCTTTCATCTTTGCCGCATGGCGCACCGCACTTTTTCACCACGCATGTATGCTCTTCTTTCGCTATCGTCACTTGTTAAACCATGGCGCCCGCTTATGCTTTGGGGCGTCTCACCGTAAGGGCGCTGTTATGTCTTTGCTTGATAAAATGCATCACGCTATTGCCGCTCAGGGCGGGCTTATCGTCTTCTGCCAACCGGTACCTGGCAGTCCTATGGACACTCCCGATATCGTCGCTGCAATGGCGCTGGCTTCAGAGCAGGCGGGAGCAGTCGCCGTGCGCATAGAGGGCGTCAATAACCTTCGGGCTGTGCGTGCAGCGGTGAGTATTCCGGTTATTGGCATCATTAAGCGCGATTTAACCGATACACCGGTACGTATCACGCCATTTCTGGAGGATGTGGATGCGCTTGCGCAAGCTGGGGCGGAGATTATCGCTTTTGATGGAACCGATCGTAACCGCCCGGTTTCAATAAACGCTTTGCTGGAGCGTATTCATTTACATCATTGTCTGGCGATGGCCGACTGCGCGTCGTTGCAGGATGGACTTTATTGCCATCAGTTGGGCGCAGAAATTATTGGTACTACGCTTTCCGGCTACCTCAGTAGCGAAACGCCCGACGCGCCTGATTTGTCACTGGTAAGCGCACTGCATGATAGCGGCTGCCGGGTCGTTGCTGAAGGGCGTTACAACACGCCAGCGCTGGCGGCGCAAGCGATGCAACATGGCGCATGGGCGGTGACGGTAGGCTCCGCTATTACCCGGCTGGAGCATATCTGTCAGTGGTATTGCGACGCGATGCAAAAGGCGGCGGGTTAAGCGGCATCAACACCCCAGGCGTTGCTGGTGAAAGAAGAATAAAGCGCGCGCCAGGGCTACGCAAAAAAGACAACCGTTGAGTGCCTTAGCCAGGACCTTTAATGTACATCCCGCTATTAATATCGTCTTCATCACGCAGCATGAGCTGGTCGCAATCGTGAATGAGCATCTGTTGAGCCGCAAGATAGTTCGCCATAGAGACGCCGCTTTCCGGACGATAAGTTCCGGAGCGGGTTGAGGACCCGGGCCAGACGCGGGTTCACAATATAATTACTGTTTGTATCATTAGAAATTATTGTTTCTGCCTGTACGCAAGCTGGCGAAGATAAGGCAAGCAATGGAAAAAACGTTGCCATCATCTGCGCAAGTTTATTTTTTAAAAAATGCAGTTTTATTCATATACGACTTCCAGTCGAAAAGAGAAAGAGCCTTGCTGGCAAGCGAAAACATTAATTAATTGTTTTATAAAAGAAATTTCATGGCAGCAGATACGGAATTAATAAATGCGATAAATTTATTAATTCCCGCTTTCGGACAAAATAGCGTTCAGGGTGACAAACTCTTTAACCGGGGTTATTGGCTCATCTACCCGCCAGATAAAAAATCAACCTGTGCCGATAGAAGTGATAAAGAAGGGACGTACACAAAATAATAAGGGAAGCATTGTCGCTTCCCTTATTTCATTAACGTGGATGATTAAACTTCAAGGTAATTCATAATGCCGTCGGCAGCTTTACGACCCTCGGCAATCGCTGTGACGACCAGATCGGAACCGCGAACGATATCACCGCCAGCGAAGATTTTCGGGTTGCTGGTCTGGAAGGCATTCTCGCTGCCTTCCGGCGCGATAATACGTCCCTGAGAATCCAGTTCTACGCTGTGCTGCGCCAGCCATTCCATGCTGTGCGGACGGAAACCAAACGCCAGTACTACCGCATCGGCAGGCACCACATGCTCAGAACCGGGCACGATTTCCGCGCGACGACGACCCAACGCATCCGGCGCGCCCATTTCAGTACGCGCCATTTTTACGCCGCAGACTTTACCGTTGGCATTAATTTCAATGCCAAGAGGTTGTACGTTGAACTGAAACTCTACGCCTTCCTCGCGCGCGTTTTTTACTTCGCGACGGGAGCCTGGCATATTTTCTTCATCGCGACGGTAAGCGCAGGTAACGTGCGTTGCGCCCTGGCGGATGGAAGTGCGCACGCAGTCCATTGCGGTATCGCCGCCGCCCAGAACCACAACGCGCTTGCCTTCCATGTTTACAAACGGCTGTTGCGCATCTTCGCTAAAGCCCATGATCTGGCGAGTATTAGCGATAAGGAACGGCAACGCTTCATAAACGCCGGACGCGTCTTCATTCTCAAGCCCGCCGCGCATGGATTGATAAGTGCCGACGCCCAGGAAAACCGCGTCATAATCACTTAACAGCGCTTCAAGCTGTACGTCGCGGCCGACTTCGGTATTAAGTCTGAACTCAATGCCCATGCCGGTGAAAATTTCACGACGGCGGGTCATGACCTCTTTTTCAAGCTTAAAGGCCGGAATACCGAAGGTCAGCAGACCGCCAATCTCGGGATGACGGTCAAACACCACCGCTTTAACGCCGTTGCGGGTCAGCACGTCGGCACAAGCGAGGCCCGCCGGGCCTGCGCCAATAATCGCCACGCGCTTGCCGGTCTGCTTCACGCCGGTGAGATCCGGGCGCCAGCCCATCTCAAACGCTTTATCGTTGATATAGCGCTCAATGTTGCCGATGGTGACCGCGCCAAACTCATCATTCAGCGTGCAGGAGCCTTCACACAGGCGGTCCTGCGGACAAACGCGGCCGCACACTTCCGGCAGCGTGTTGGTCTGATGAGAAAGCTCAGCGGCTTCAAAAATACGCCCCTCGTTGGCAAGCTTCAGCCAGTTAGGGATGTAGTTGTGGACCGGACATTTCCATTCACAGTAAGGGTTGCCGCAGGAGAGGCAGCGGTCTGCCTGCGCCTTGGCCTGACCTTCCGAGAAAGGCTCATAGATTTCCACAAACTCAATTTTACGGATCTTCAGCGGTTTCTTTGGCGGATCAACGCGCTGCAAGTCGATAAACTGGTAAACGTTCTGACTCATTACAACCCCTTACTGCGCCTGCACCCGCAGCTCTGCTGCGGAACGACTACGGTGACCCAACAATGCTTTGACATCACTGGACTTCGGTTTAACCAGCGCGAATTTCGAGGCGAAAGCCGGCCAGTGGGCCAGGATCTCTTCGCCGCGCTGCGAACCGGTATGGTGAACATGTTCGGTGATGAGGCCGCGCAAATGCTCTTCATGAATAGCCAGTTCATCAACGCCCAACACTTCCACCAGCTCCGGGTTGACGCGTTTACGGAACTCGCCGTCTTCATCCAGCACGTAGGCGAAGCCGCCTGTCATGCCAGCGCCAAAGTTCACCCCGGTTTTGCCAAGAATGCAGACGATACCGCCGGTCATGTATTCGCAACCGTTATCGCCAATGCCTTCCACAACGGTGATGGCGCCGGAGTTACGCACCCCGAAGCGTTCGCCCGCGCGGCCTGCCGCATAGAGACGGCCTCCGGTTGCGCCATAAAGGCAGGTGTTGCCAATAATGCTCGCTTCATGACTGCGGAAAGCGGAGCCTACCGGCGGACGAATGGCGATTAAGCCGCCCGCCATGCCTTTGCCGACGTAGTCGTTGGCGTCGCCGGTCAGGTGCAACTCAACGCCGCCTGCGTTCCACACGCCGAAGCTCTGGCCCGCGGTGCCGCTGAAGTGCGCTTTGATCGGGTCGGAAGCCAGACCCTGGTCGCCATGCTTCTCAGCAATGTAGCCGGAGAGCGAAGCGCCTACCGAACGGTCAGTATTGCGGATATCAAACCAGAAGGTTTTGCTCTGCTTCTCATCCACATACGGCTTCGCCTGGTTCAGCAATTGCGCATTGAGCACGCCATTATCGAACGGCGGGTTGTGTTCGGTGCAGTAAACCGCTTTGCCCGGCAGCGGCTCGGCCGTTTCCAGCAGGCGCGCCAGGTCCAGTTTCTGCTGTTTCGCGGTAAAACCTTCCAGCTCTTTGAGCAACTCGGTGCGGCCAATCAGATCCACCAGACGAGTCACGCCAAGCTGCGCCATAAGTTCACGCGTTTCGCGGGCGATAAATTCAAAGTAGTTGGTCACTTTGAATGGCAGGCCGTGATAGTGGTTCTTGCGCAGTTTGTCATCCTGAGTCGCAACACCAGTCGCGCAGTTGTTCAGGTGGCAAATACGCAGGTATTTACAGCCGAGCGCCACCATCGGGCCGGTGCCGAAGCCGAAGCTCTCTGCCCCCAGGATCGCCGCTTTGATGATATCAAGGCCGGTTTTCAGGCCGCCGTCCACTTGCAGGCGGATTTTATGACGCAGGCCGTTAGCCACCAGCGCCTGCTGGGTTTCAACCAGCCCCAGTTCCCACGGGCAGCCAGCATACTTAACCGAGCTGAGCGGGCTTGCGCCGGTGCCGCCGTCATAGCCGGCAATCGTGATAAGGTCAGCATAGGCTTTCGCCACGCCGGTCGCGATAGTGCCGACGCCGGGTTCGGACACCAGCTTCACGGAGATCATCGCCTTCGGGTTGACCTGTTTTAAGTCGAAAATCA
Source organism: Franconibacter helveticus LMG 23732 (assembly GCF_000463115.2). Classification (GTDB taxonomy): domain Bacteria; phylum Pseudomonadota; class Gammaproteobacteria; order Enterobacterales; family Enterobacteriaceae; genus Franconibacter; species Franconibacter helveticus. Next base: position 53,039 of record NZ_AWFX01000003.1, read on the forward strand.
GCTGCGCCAGATCTTCAATCGAATAAATATCATGGTGCGGCGGCGGGGAAATCAGCGTCACGCCCGGCACCGAGTAGCGCAGCTTAGCGATATACGGCGTTACTTTATCGCCCGGCAACTGACCGCCTTCGCCCGGCTTCGCCCCCTGAGCGACTTTAATCTGAATAACATCGGCGTTAACCAGGTAAGCCGGGGTTACGCCAAAGCGGCCGGAAGCGACCTGTTTAATGCGCGACACTTTATTGGTGCCGTAGCGCGCCGGGTCTTCGCCGCCTTCGCCGGAGTTCGAGTTGCCGCCGATGCTGTTCATCGCCTCCGCGAGCGCTTCGTGCGCTTCCGGGCTCAGTGCGCCGATGGACATCGCCGCAGTGTCGAAGCGTTTGAAGAGATCGGTTGCGGGTTCTACTTCATCCACGCGCACCGCTTCGCCCTGCGGATTCAGCGCCAGCAGGTCGCGCAGCGTGGCTGCCGGACGCTCGTTTACGAGCTTCGCGTACTGCTGATAATCGCTGTATTCGCCGCTCTGCACCGCCTGTTGCAGCGTGCGCACCACGTCCGGGTTATAGGCATGGTATTCACCGCCATGCACATATTTCAGCAGGCCGCCTTGCTCCAGCGGCTTGCGCGCGAGCCACGCCCGCTTCGACAGGTTCAGCAGGTCTTGCTGGAAGTCGCCGAAGCCTGCGCCGCCGATGCGGCTGACCACGCCCTGGAAGCAGAGGTTTGAGACCTCATCATGCAGGCCCACCGCTTCAAACAGTTTGGAGCAACGGTAAGAGGCGATAGTCGAGATGCCCATTTTGGACATGATCTTGTAAAGGCCTTTGTTGATGCCGTTACGGTAGTTAAGCATCACGTTGCGGTAGCTTTTCTCAATCGCGCCGGTATCTACCAGCCGCGCCAGCGTTTCATAGGCGAGGTAAGGGTAGATAGCCGTTGCGCCGAAGCCCAGCAGCACCGCGAAGTGGTGCGGGTCACGCGCGCTTGCGGTTTCCACAATGATGTTGGCGTCGCAGCGCAGGCTTTTATCCACGAGGCGCGTCTGGATAGCGCCTACAGCCATTGGCGCCGGCACCGGCAGACGGTTTTTGCCGATGTTGCGGTCGGAAAGCACCAACAGCACCGTGCCGTTACGCACCATTTGCTCCGCTTTGTCGCACAGCGCTTTTACCGTTTCTTCAAGCGAGACTTCGGTCACGTCGAACGTGATATCCAGCGTGTCGGCGCGGTAGTGCGACTCTTCAAGCGTGGTGAGCTGTTTGAAGTCAGAATAAAGCAGAATCGGCGATTTAAAGCTCAGGCGGTGCGCCTGGCCTTCCGCTTCGCAGAAGACATTCATCTCGCGCCCGATGCTGGTGGCAAGCGACATCACATGCGCTTCGCGCAGCGGGTCGATAGGCGGGTTGGTCACCTGGGCGAACTGCTGGCGGAAATAGTCGTAAATGATACGCGGCTGGCTGGAGAGCACGGCGAAAGGCGTGTCGTCGCCCATTGAGCCGACGGCTTCCTGGCCGTTTTCGCCCAGTACCCGAATAACGGAATCCAGCTCTTCGTTGCTGTAATTAAATTGCTTCTGGTAGCTTGCCAGCAGGTCGTCGTCCATCTCGCGCGTGCCGACCTGGCCGTCCGGCAGATCTTCAAACGGCACCAGACGGCGAACGTTTTTCTCCATCCACTCTTTATAAGGGTGACGGCTTTTGAGGTCGTTATCGGTTTCCGCCGAGTGCAGGATGCGCCCGCCGCGGGTATCGATAACCATCAGCTCGCCCGGGCCGACGCGGCCTTTTTCCACCACTTCGTCCGGTTGATAATCCCAGATGCCTACTTCAGAGGCGCAGGTGATCAGTTTGTCTTTGGTAATGACATAGCGCGCCGGGCGCAGGCCGTTGCGGTCCAGGTTACAGGCGGCGAAACGGCCGTCTGACATGACGATGCCCGCCGGGCCGTCCCACGGCTCCATATGCATGGAGTTGAAGTCAAAGAACGCGCGCAGCTCCGGATCCATATCCGGGTTGTTTTGCCAGGCTGGCGGCACAAGCAGGCGCATGGCGCGCACGATATCCATACCGCCTGCCAACAGCAGTTCGAGCATGTTATCCATGGAGCTTGAGTCGGAGCCGGTCTCATTAACGAACGGCGCGGCGTCGTGCAGGTCGGGGATCAGCGGCGTTTTAAATTTATAGGTGCGCGCGCGCGCCCATTGACGGTTGCCCGTAATGGTGTTGATTTCGCCGTTGTGCGCCAGGTAGCGGAACGGCTGCGCCAGCGGCCAGCGCGGCACGGTGTTGGTGGAGAAGCGTTGGTGGAACAGGCAGATGGCCGATTCCAGACGCAGGTCCGCAAGGTCAAGGTAGAAGCGCGGCAGATCTGCCGGCATACAAAGGCCTTTATAGATGTTTACCAGGTTCGACAGGCTGCAAACGTAGAAATCTTTGTCATCCTGGAGGCGTTTTTCGATACGGCGGCGGGCGATAAACAGACGGCGCTCCATATCGCGCGGACGCCAGCCTGCCGGAGCGTTAACAAAAATCTGCTCAATGCGGGGCAGCGAGGAAAGGGCGATTTCACCTAACACGCCTTCGTTGGTGGGCACGTCGCGCCAGCCAACAATTGAGAGCGTCTCCTGCTGCAATTCTTCTTCGACAATGCGACGGCTACGGGCAGCCAGTTCCGCATCTTTATTTAAGAACAGCATGCCGACGGCGTAATTTTTCGCCAGACGCCAGCCGCGCTCTTCAGCGACGATGCGGAAAAAGCGGTCGGGTTTTTGCAATAACAGACCGCAGCCATCGCCTGTTTTGCCATCGGCAAGAATAGCGCCACGGTGCTGCATGCGGGCCAGTGCGTGAATAGCAGTACGCACTACCTTGTGGCTAGGTTCGCCTTCTATGTGGGCGATCAGGCCGAAACCACAGTTATCTCTCTCAAGAGATTTATCGTACAACATATAAGTGAACCTCCCCAGGCTCTGCGGGACCCCCTCCTGTTCAGCGGCGTGCGGGCGTAAAAAGGGTGTGGCGACGGGGTTGGCGTTAAAACGCGAGCCTCGCATGTCGCCCTCTTTTATCCTTTTCGCATCGATACACGGTCGTTGAGAACTTACTTAAGAGGGAATCTCAATTACTGCATAAATATGATGAGCAGAACACTCATCCAGAAAGCTTCCAGCGGATCCTCAACTTATCGGGAATCAGTATGCAGGTCAAATGTCATTCTTATTTATGCTGAAATGTGCTATGAGAACGTTAACTATTTGATCTTAATTGTTATTTAATGATTTTTACAAAGCGGGAAGCGGCCTTTGCACCAAAATGGAGTGTGATCTGTCTCACTATTGCTGCCGCCTGTAATCGCCGATGGTCACTGTGATTAGACGAATTGTCAGCGGAAAATGCTAAAAAATCGGCGTGCCTTGCAGGATGACACTGTTTTGTAGTTGCCGTCATATTATTTAAATAAAAGGCGGCGACATAAGGAAAAGTAATCAGCCGTAAGGTGATTGAAATTTCGTTTATTTTGAATAGTTATTCGGATTGAAAAAGGGTGCCGGGGCGCTTGATCCATATCATCGCCATTAAGAGGTAAAACTGGCAGGCTTAGCCCTTTTCTCAGGGCGGCCTTCCAGATTATGCAGTTACAGAAATTAGTCAATATGTTTGGCGGCGACCTTACGCGCCGCTATGGGCAAAAAGTTCATAAACTCACGCTACATGGCGGCTTTAGCTGTCCCAACCGCGACGGCACTATTGGCCGTGGCGGATGCACATTTTGCAATGTCGCCTCGTTTGTCGATGAAACGCAGCAATACAGGTCTATATCCGACCAGCTTGCTTGCCAGGCGAAGCGGGTAGACAGAGCAAAACGCTACCTCGCCTATTTTCAGGCTTACACCAGCACCTGGGCTGAAGTGCAGCAGCTGCGCGCCATGTATCAACAAGCGGTCAGCGAAGCGAGGATCGTCGGGCTTTGCGTCGGCACGCGCCCGGATTGCGTGCCTGAAAGCGTGCTGGACCTGCTCAGCAGCTACCGTGAGCAAGGATATGAAGTCTGGCTGGAGCTGGGGTTGCAATCGGCCCATGATAAAACGCTGCGTCGCATAAACCGCGGCCATAATTTTACGGCGTACCAGAAAACCGCGCGGCTGGAGGTGTGTTGTCACCTTATTGTCGGCTTACCCGGCGAAACGCGCAGCCACTGCCTTGAAACGCTCAGGCGCGTAGTGGAAACCGGCGTGGATGGCATTAAGCTGCATCCTCTGCATATCGTTACCGGCAGCATTATGGCGAAAGCATGGCAGGCGGGCAGGATAACGGGTATCGAACTCGATGAATATGTGGCGACGGCAGGCGAGATGATCCGCCATACGCCGCCGGAAGTGATCTACCACCGTATTTCTGCAAGCGCCCGTCGCCCAACATTGCTGGCGCCGTTGTGGTGTGAGAATCGCTGGACCGGTATGGTAGAGATAGACCGCTATCTCAATGCGCATGGCGCACAGGGCTCTGCGCTTGGCAGGCCCTGGACGCCACACTTTTACGTTCAACCCTGATCGTTAGCGCCACTTTTGGGTATTATTGAGCGGAATATCAGCGAAGGAACAATTCATGAAGCAAATCCGGTTGTTGGCGCAGTTTTACGTGGATCTCCTGGTCAAACTGGGCCTGGTGCGGTTCTCGCTTCTGCTGGCGCTGGCGCTGGTGGTGCTGGCGATGGCGGTGCAGATGGCAGTCACTATGGTGCTGCACGGCCAGGTAGAGAGCATCGACGTTATCCGCTCTATCTTTTTCGGCTTATTAATCACCCCCTGGGCTGTCTACTTCCTTTCCGTGGTGGTAGAGCAGCTTGAAGAATCGCGCCAGCGGCTCTCAAAACTGGTCGATAAGCTGGAAGAGATGCGCGAGCGCGACCTGAAGCTCAACGTACAGCTCAGGGACAACATTGCCCAGCTTAACCAGGAAATCGCCGAGCGCGAAAAAGCGGAGGCTGAACGCCAGCATATGCTGGAGCAGCTGAAAGTAGAGATGAAAGAGCGCGAAGTAACGCAAATCCAGCTCGAGCAGCAATCTTCCTTCCTGCGCTCGTTTCTGGATGCTTCGCCGGACCTTGTTTTCTATCGCAATGAAGACAAAGAGTTCTCTGGCTGCAACCGGGCGATGGAGCTGTTAACCGGCAAAAGCGAGAAGCAACTGATTAACCTTAAACCGCAGGATGTCTATTCGCCCGAGGCGGCGGAAAAAGTGATTGAGACCGACGAAAAAGTCTTTCGTCATAATGTTTCGCTTACCTACGAGCAGTGGCTTGATTATCCCGATGGCCGCAAAGCCTGCTTTGAGATCCGCAAGGTGCCTTATTACGACCGGGTGGGCAAACGTCACGGCCTGATGGGGTTTGGGCGCGATATTACCGAGCGTAAGCGGTATCAGGACGCGCTGGAGCGCGCCAGCCGCGATAAAACCACCTTTATTTCTACTATCAGTCATGAGTTGCGCACGCCGCTTAACGGCATCGTCGGCTTAAGCCGCATTCTGCTGGATACCGAGCTGTCCGCCGAGCAGGAAAAATACCTGAAAACCATTCATGTTTCGGCCGTTACGCTGGGCAATATTTTTAACGATATTATCGACATGGACAAAATCGAGCGGCGAAAAGTGCAGCTTGATAATCAGCCTGTCGATTTCACAAGCTTCCTTGCCGACCTTGAAAACCTCTCCGGCCTACAGGCCCAGCAAAAAGGCTTACGCTTTGTCATGGAGCCGTCGCTGCCGCTGCCGCATAAAGTGGTGACTGACGGTACGCGTCTGCGGCAAATTCTCTGGAACCTTATCAGCAACGCAGTGAAATTTACCCAGAAAGGGCAGGTGACAGTGCGGGTGCGCTATGAAGAAGATCATCTTCTGCGTTTTGAAGTGGAAGATTCCGGCATCGGCATTCCGCAACAGGAGCTGGATAAGATCTTCGCCATGTATTATCAGGTAAAAGACAGCCAGGGCGGCAAACCTGCGACCGGCACCGGTATCGGCCTTGCCGTCTCTCGTCGGCTGGCGAAAAACATGGGCGGCGATATCACGGTTTCCAGCCATCCTGGCAAAGGCTCTCTCTTTACGCTTACCGTTGAAGCGCCGCGCGTAGCGGAAGAGACGCAAGCGGAGCAGGTGGAAGAAGATATGCCGCTGCCCGCGCTGCACGTGCTGCTGGTGGAAGACATCGAACTCAATGTCATTGTCGCCCGCTCCGTGCTGGAAAAGCTCGGCAATAGCGTGGATGTCGCCATGACCGGCAAAGCGGCGCTGGAAACATTCACCCCTGGCGAATATGACCTTGTACTGCTGGATATTCAGCTCCCCGATATGACAGGGCTGGATATTTCCCGGGAACTCACGCGCCGCTATGCGAAGGACGATTTACCGCCGCTGGTGGCGTTAACCGCCAATGTGCTTAAGGATAAGAAAGAGTATCTGGATGCGGGTATGGACGACGTGCTGAGCAAACCGCTGTCGGTGCCTGCGCTCACGGCGATGATCAAAAAATATTGGGATACGCAACCGGACAGAAATGAGGACGACGCGATGAGTGAAGATAAGCACCAGACGTTATTCGATCTCCCTATGCTTGAACAGTATATGGAGCTGGTTGGGCCGAAGCTGATTCTGGATGGCCTGACGATGTTTGAAAAAATGATGCCGGGATACCTGAGCGTGCTGGAATCTAACCTGACGGCGAAAGACCAGAAAGGAATTGTGGAAGAGGGGCATAAAATCAAAGGCGCGGCAGGCTCCGTTGGGCTGCGGCACCTGCAACAGCTGGCGCAACAGATTCAGTCTCCGGATCTGCCCGCCTGGTGGGACAACGTCGGTGAATGGGTTGAAGAGCTTAAGCAAGAGTGGCCGCACGATGTGGCAGCGCTGCGTGCCTGGGTGAGCGAGGCTGAAAAAAAATGACCCCGGCTTAACCGGGGTGCGCGAAGACTGCGCCAACACCAGGGAAATGAAGGCATCGCCTGTTCTTGGTGTGGTTTTAGTACGTGGCGGGGCCTGAGAATTTGTTCCGCTCGTGCATAAGATAGCAAAAGTTAAAAGAATTGTTACGCGAATCAGTTAAATGTGTGAAGCATAGCGTCTAAATCACATTTTCTTATATTCTTCAATTGGTTAGCAAAAGGGATAGATCTATGAAGAAGATCGGCGTGGTGTTTAGCGGCTGCGGGGTTTATGACGGAAGCGAAATCCACGAGGCGGTGATTACGTTGCTGGCGATTGCTCGCAACGACGCGCAGGCGGTCTGTTTCGCGCCGGATAAACCGCAGACGGATGTGATTAACCATTTGACCGGCGAGAAAATGACAGAGAGCCGCAACGTGCTGGTTGAGGCGGCACGCATTGCTCGCGGTGAGGTGCGCCCCCTGGCGGATGCGCGCGCTGATGAGCTGGATGCGCTGATTGTGCCTGGCGGGTTTGGCGCGGCGAAAAACCTTAGCACGTTCGCCACCGGGGGCGCGGAATGCAGTATCGAGCCGACGCTGAAAGCATTAACGCAAGCGATGCACGTCGCAGGCAAACCGTTGGGTTTTATCTGCATCGCTCCCGCCATGCTGACTAAAATGCTTCCGGCGCCGCTGCGCCTGACTATCGGGACCGATATCGACACCGCCGAAGTCATTGAAGAGATGGGCGGCGAACATGTTTCTTGTCCGGCAGACGATATCGTGGTGGATGAAGACAACAAAGTCGTCACCACGCCAGCTTATATGGTCGCGAAGCGTATTGACGAAGCCGCGGCGGGCATTGAGAAACTGGTCGCTCGCGTGCTGGATCTGTGCGCATGAGAAAAGGCAAAGCATCGCTATGGCGAAAGGGATGGCGCTGGCTATGGCGCGGCTGCGCCGCCGTAGTGGCGCTGTGGATCGGCGGCATTTTGCTGTTTGGCCTGTTGCCTGTGCCGTTTTCCGCAGTCATGGCGGAACGGCAAGCTTCCGCCTGGTTTAGCGGCGATTTTGGCTATATAGCGCATTCTGACTGGGTGGGCGCCGACGACATTTCGCCATGGATGGGGCTTGCGGTAATTGCGGCGGAAGATCAGAAGTTCCCGGAGCACTGGGGGTTTGACGTCGCCGCCATCAAAAAAGCGGTTTCCCATAATGAGCGTCATGAGAGCCGTATTCGCGGCGCATCAACCATTTCACAGCAAACCGCCAAGAATCTTTTTTTGTGGGATGGGCGCAGCTGGCTGCGCAAAGGACTGGAAGCGGGGCTGACGGTTGGCATTGAAACGGTCTGGAGCAAACGGCGCATTCTGACGGTGTATCTGAATATCGCTGAGTTTGGCGAAGGCACTTTTGGCGTGGAAGCCGCAGCGCAGCGTTATTTTCATAAGCCAGCAAGCCGGCTTAGCGCTGCCGAAGCGGCCTTACTGGCGGCGGTATTGCCAAACCCGCTGCGCTTTAAGGCGGATGCCCCATCAGGCTATGTGCGCGCGCGTCAGGCCTGGATTTTGCGCCAGATGCGGCAGTTAGGCGGCGAGTCGTTTATGGCGCAACACAAGCTGCGCTAGCGAAACAGAATAAAAAGGCGGGTAAGCCTGAAGCTGCCCGCCTTTTTAACGCTTAAAAGCCGCGTCTTTAATCTTCATCGAACCCGGCTTTAAACAGCGCGATAACCGCCGACAGCGCTTCCTGTTCCTGCGGGCCCGTTGCTTCCACTTCAATCTGGCCGCCCTGGGCGGAATCCAGCATAAGCAGGGCGATGACGCTGCTCGCTTCCGCCTCGGTGCCTGCTTCATTACGCAACAGCACTTCTGCATCGAAGCTTTGCACCAGTTCAAACAGCTTCATTGCCGGGCGAGCATGCATGCCAAGCTTATTGGTTATCTCGACGGTCTGTTTTACGGTCATGATTTGCGTTTTTCCAGCGTACGATGGCGAGACTGGACATTCTTGCCGCGCGAGCGGAAATAATCAGCCAGCTGTTCTGCGATATAAACAGAACGATGTTTACCGCCGGTACAGCCGATAGCGACGGTCAGGTAGCTGCGGTTATTTGTTTCCAGCATAGGCAGCCAAAGTTCAAGGTAACTGCGGGTCTGGTAGATAAAATTATGTACTTCGGTATGACGATCAAGGAAGGCGGCGACGGGCTTATCAAGGCCGGTCATTGGACGCAGCTTAGGGTCCCAGTGCGGGTTCGGCAGAAAGCGAACGTCAAACACGTAATCGGCGTCGATAGGAATGCCGTGCTTAAAACCAAACGATTCAAACACCATGGTCAGTTCACGTTCGCGCTTACCAAGCAGACGCGTGCGAAGCATTTCGGCCAGTTCGTGCACTGACATCTCTGAGGTGTCGATAATTAAATCGGCGCGGGAGCGAAGAGGCTCCAGCAGGTTGTTTTCTTCATCAATGGCGCTTTCAAGCGAGAGATTGCGGCCAGAAAGAGGGTGCAGACGGCGCGTGTCGCTGTAACGGCGGATGAGCGTATTGCGATCGGCATCCAGAAAGAGTAACTGCGGAGAAAAAGCCTCCGGCAGGTTGTTCATCGCCTGTTCGAAGATCTCCGGCGATTCGGGCATGTTGCGCACATCGATACTGATGGCGGCGGAAATCTGCCGGTCCGCCAGCGTTCGCGCCAGCTCGGGCAACAACACCACCGGCAGGTTATCCACGCAGTAGAAGCCCATATCTTCCAGCGCGCGTAAAGCGACCGATTTACCGGATCCTGAACGCCCGCTGACGATCATCAGCACCATCTTCAGTCTCTCCCTGGTTTAGTACGGGCGACAGCCGCCCCTTTTAGTGAGCTTCGCAGCCCATTATTCACTTTGCTCACCGCCTTCGGTGATTATCTGGTACAGCTCTTCATCGCTTTGTGCGGCACGCAGACGGCGGCAGATGGTTTTGTCAGCCAGACGCCTTGCAACGAGCGAAAGCGTATGCAAATGGGTTTTGGTTTGATCCGCCGGCACCAACAGGGCAAAGAGGAGATCGACCGGCTGGTTATCGATGGCGTCAAAGGCGATAGGCGTTTCCAGTTGCACGAATACGCCTACCGCGCGCAGGGTATCTTCTTCAAGTTTACCGTGCGGAATGGCGATGCCGTTGCCGATGCCGGTACTCCCCATGCGCTCGCGCGTGAGGATCGCTTCAAACACCACCTGCTGAGGCAGGCTAAGCTGTTTTGCGGCAAGCTCGCTGATAATTTCCAGCGCGCGCTTTTTACTCTGGCAATGCACGCCGCTTCGGGTACATTCCTGGTTCAGGACATTGCTCAGTTGGAGAGCGGAATCATTATTCATCATAATTTCACCTAAGCATTCTCTGTGCTAACGGCCCGCTATTCCTCGAATAACGAGCCGTTAATACATCAGCCAAACGCCCGGACAATCAGTGTTGTTTCAGTTTATCTTTATGTTTAGTAAGTTGCCGCGCCAGTTTATCAATTAAACTGTCGATGGCGGCATACATATCCTGACCTTCCGCACTGGCATGAAGCTCGCCTCCGTTGACGTGCAACGTGGCGTCTGAGATGTGGGTGACCTTTTCCACTTTCAGCACTATGTAAACCTGGTTGATCCTTTCGAAGTACTGCTCCAGCTTGGCGAACTTCGTATTCACAAATTCACGAAGCGAATCAGTGATTTCGACGTTATGTCCAGTAATGTTGAGCTGCATAGTGTCTTCCTTATCGGTTGAGTCAAACCAGCTGCTTGCGCTGATTCGACGGCGGAATAGATAAAGACTCTCGATACTTCGCTACAGTACGGCGGGCCACCATGATGCCCTGGTCGGACAGCATAGAGGTCAGCTTACTGTCGCTCAGCGGCTTCGCGGGATTCTCCGCCGCTATTAATTTCTTCACCAGCGCGCGGATAGCGGTAGAGGAGGCTTCGCCGCCGCCTTCCGTATTCACATGGCTGGAGAAGAAATACTTCAGTTCAAAAATGCCCCGCGGGCTGTGCAGATACTTTTGCGTCGTCACGCGTGAAATCGTGGATTCATGCATTTCCACCGCCTGGGCGATATCCGCCAGTACCATTGGCTTCATGTACTCTTCGCCCTTTTCAAAAAAAGCCTGCTGCTGCTCGACAATGCAACGGCTTACGCGAAGCAGGGTGTCGTTACGGCTTTCGAGGCTTTTGATCAGCCATTTCGCTTCCTGGAGGTTGCTGCGAATAAACTGGCTGTCGGACTCGTTGCGCGCAGTGGTACACATTGCGGCATAGTGCTGATTGATTTTCAGGCGCGGAATGCTGTCGGCGTTAAGCTCGACTGTCCATCGGCCGTTGTGCTTACGCACTAACACGTCCGGAATGACATATTCCGGCTCGCCGGTCTGGATTGACTGGCCGGGACGCGGGTCGAGCGACTGAATAAGCGTGACGGCTTCTTTCAGCACCTCTTCTTTGAGCCGGGTAACGCGCATCAGGCTGCGGAAATCGTGGTTCGCCAGTAAATCAAGGTGCTCGCTGATAATAAGGCGCGCTTCATCAAGCCAGGGCGTTTCTCTGGCGAACTGCGAAAGCTGCACCAGCAAACAGTCTCGCAGGTCTCGCGCCGCCACGCCGACCGGGTCGAAGCGCTGAACACGCTTTAACACCGCTTCCACTTCCTCAAGGCTTATCTCTTCATCGCCCATGCTTTCCAGAATGTCTTCCAGCGCCACGGTGAGATAACCTGTTTCATCAACGGCATCGACGATAGAAGTGGCAATGGCGCGGTCAGTATCGGAAAAGGGGGTTAGCTCCACCTGCCACATCAGGTAGTCCTGCAATGACTGGGTGGTTTCGCCCTGATAGACCGGCAATTCGTCGTCCTGATAATCAACCCCGTTGCCGGAAGGCGTACCTGCGGTATAGACCTCTTCCCAGCTGGCGTCGAGCGGCAACTCTTCCGGCATCTCTTTTTGCTCGAGCGCCTCGGCGGTATCCAGGCCTTCGCTGCTTTGCGTTTCCTGAGTGGCTATCTCGTCATGAAATTCGGTTTGCTCAAGCAGCGGATTGTTTTCCAGCGCTTGCTGAAGTTCTTGCTGCAATTCCAGCGTCGACAGTTGCAACAGACGAATAGCCTGTTGCAACTGGGGCGTCATGGCAAGTTGTTGGCTAAGCCTAAGTTGCAAACCTTGCTTCATATTCAGAGCAAATTTCCTCAGGTGATAAAGATAAGTATACCTGTCATGGCAAGGCGCGACGCCGCGATGCAATGTCGCGGGCGCGCTGCCGGTTGCTCTACCCTATCAGAGTCTGAACTCTTCCCCAAGATAGACGCGCTTAACCTGTTCGTCTTGCAAGATAGCCTCAGGGGTGCCATGGGCGATAAGACGGCCCTGGCTTACGATATAGGCGCGTTCACAGACGGCAAGCGTTTCACGCACGTTATGGTCGGTAATCAGCACGCCCAGGCCGCTGTCGCGCAGGTGCTCAATGATGCGTTTGATATCGATAACGGAAATAGGGTCCACCCCGGCGAAAGGTTCGTCGAGCAGGATAAATTTCGGGTTGGCGGCCAGCGCGCGGGCGATTTCTACGCGGCGGCGTTCACCCCCTGACAGCGCCTGACCGAGGCTGTTGCGCAAGTGGTCGATATGAAACTCTTCCATAAGCTCTTTTGCGCGGTCTTCGCGCTGCTCGCTGGAGAGATCGTCACGGATTTGCAGCACCGCCATCAGGTTATCGTAAACGCTCAGACGACGGAAAATCGAGGCTTCCTGCGGCAGATAGCCGATACCACGGCGGGCGCGGGCATGCAGCGGCAGCAGGCTAATATCCTCTTCATCAATGATGATATTCCCGGCGTCGCGAGGCACTATCCCGACAACCATGTAGAAGGTTGTGGTTTTGCCGGCGCCGTTCGGACCGAGCAGGCCGACAATTTCACCGGATTTCACTGTCAGGCTTACATCTTCAACGACACGACGGCCTTTGTATGCTTTAGCGAGATTTTTCGCGATTAATGTTGCCATAAGAAGTTAGTTGCTCTTTTTCTGCGCTGGTGCCTGGGAGTTGTTCTTATCCTGCAACTGCGACGGCACCAGCACGGTGGTAACGCGTTTACCCTTCTCGCTGAAGGCCTGCATTTTTTGCTCTTTCACCAGATAGGTGATTTTGTCGCCCTGGATATTGCTGTCGAGCTGTTCCAGATAAGCTTTGCCGGTCAGTACGACAAAGTCGTTTTGCAACTCATAATGCATCTGCGAGGCATGGCCTTTCACCGGCTTGCCGTTGTCCTGCATCTGGTAAAACGTGGCTGGATTGCCGTAGCCGTCGATGACCTCTTTGCCTTCCTGGCCGCCCGGACGCGTGACCACGACCTTATCGGCATTGATCTTAATGGTGCCCTGGGTGACGACGACATTACCGGTAAAGGTGACGACGTTGCCCTGCATATCCAGCGACTGCTGATCAGACTCGATATGGATTGGCTGTTCAGTATCGCCGGTTACGGCAAACGTCGGGCAGCTTGCGGCCAGCAAAACGCCGGAAAGGGCGAGATTAAGGCTGAGTTTGTTTATTCTGAATTTCATACGAGGTTCTAACCTTTTCAATCAGCTCGGCATTTTTATTGCGTAAGTTTCCGCGCATTTTCAGGCCGCTGGAGTTAAAGCTGGTGCCATATAACGTGACGAGCTTATCCGATGAGACATCCTGAGTTATCAGGTTGATTTGCGCTTCGTCCGTCGTAATTTTGCGCAACTGCGAATCTGCGGTCAGTGCGTTGACCTCAACGTGACCATAAAGGTACAGCATCCGATCATTAGTCAGTTTGGCTTTATCTGCCTTAACTGACCAGGTCGGCGTCTTGTCGGCTTCCTGAGTATCGAAGGTGGTCATGACTGGTTGCGTAAACCAGGAGACGCCATCCGATGAATAATACTCAACATGCTGCGCGACTAACCGGTAATTCATTGCGCCTTCAGGACTGTAAACCAGCGTGCTGGAATGCTCGCTCTGGTAAGTCGGCTCGTTATCGTTTGTCGGCACTGGTCCGGTTTCATCCTGATCGGCGAGGTTAATGCCGATTAGCACTAACGCCGCCAGCGCCAGCAGAATGATCACCCAGCGTCTGGTTTTACTCATAAAGATTGCCCTTTGGCCTCATCAAGCTTGCCCTGCGCCAGCAGTAGCAGATCGCAGACTTCACGCACCGCGCCACGCCCGCCATGAATACGGGTAACATAATCGGCGCGCGGAACGAGCAACGGATGCGCATCAGCAACCGCCACGCTCAGCCCCACTTCCGCCATCACAGGCCAGTCAATCAAATCATCGCCTACATAAGCCACATTGTCGGGTGCCAGCGCCAGTTTTTCCAGCAAGTTACGGTAGGCAATTAATTTATCGGATTGCCCCTGGTAAAGATGCGTAATGCCGAGGGTTTCGCAGCGGTCTTCCAGTAGCTTTGCCTTACGGCCGGTAATAATCGCGACCTCGATACCGGAGGTCAGCGCGCAGCGAATGCCATATCCGTCGCGCACATTAAACGCCTTGAGCTCTTCGCCGCTATTGCCCATATAAATCAGGCCGTCGGACATAACGCCGTCAACATCAAGGATCAGCAGGCGAATCTGCTCTGCCCGCGCCATAACCTGCGCGCTTACCGGCCCGTAACAGGTTGCGATAGCGCCATCTGCGTTACTCATTCACTCTTTCCTTTCTTAAACCACGCCCGCGCGCAGCAAATCATGCATATGTACCACACCGAGCAACTGGTCGCCATCAGCCACCAGGACAGAGGTTATATGGCGCGACTGCATGAGATTCAAGGCTTCCACCGCCAGCGTGCCCGGCCGAATGCGGACACCGCCGCGGGTCATCACATCTACAATGCGCAATTTGTGTAAATCGACGCCCATATCGAAGACCCGACGTAAATCGCCATCGGTGAATATGCCTTCAATTTTCATCAGATCGTCGCAAATTACCGTCATGCCAAGGTTTTTGCGCGTGATTTCCAGCAGCGCGTCGCGAAGCGTGGCGTCTTTGCTGACCCGCGGGATTTCATCGCCGGTATGCATAATATCGTTCACACGCAGCAGAAGCTTGCGCCCCAGCGCGCCGCCTGGGTGCGAAAGCGCAAAATCTTCAGCCGTAAAACCGCGCGCTTTAAGAAGCGCCACGGCCAGCGCGTCGCCCATCACAAGCGTTGCGGTAGTGCTGGAGGTGGGCGCCAGGCCAAGCGGGCAGGCCTCTTTGGGGACTTTTACACAAAGATGAATATCCGCCGCGCGCGCCATGGCGCTTTCCGGGCGGCTGGTCATGCAAATCAACGGGACTTGCAAACGTTTTAGCACCGGGATAAGCGCGAGAATTTCATTCGATTCGCCTGAATTGGAGATAGCGATAACGATATCCTGCGCCGTAACCATGCCCAAATCGCCATGACTTGCTTCGCCAGGGTGCACAAAAAACGCGGGCGTGCCGGTGCTGGCGAAGGTCGCCGCCATTTTTTTGCCGATATGGCCTGATTTGCCCATCCCCATGACCACGACTTTGCCCTGGCAGTAGAACATGCTTTCACAGGCCTTGCTAAAATCTGCGTTGATATACTGGTCGAGCTGCGCCAGGCCTTCACGTTCAATTTCCAGCACTTCTTTTCCGGCCAGCTGGAAGTCAAAACCCGGCGGCAAATCTATCTGCGACATAATCTGTTTCCGATTCATCCTGTAAGACGAGGCGAGAGCCAAAAGAGCATCGCCATCCATACGACAAAGCCGCACAGCAACCCGGCGCCTGCTCGCTTGCCTATGTGACGCGCGCGCCGCCAGCAGAGCAGGGCGAAGATCACGCTGACCAGCAGCGTCACGCCATAATCCCGAGTAAAGAGCAGCGGATTGATTTCACCGGGCGCGAGTAAAGCCGTCAGCCCGGGCACAATAGCAATATTATAAATATTCGAACCGATGATATTACCGATGGCGATGTCATCTTCACCTTTACGCGCGCCGGCGATGGCGGTGGCAAGCTCAGGCAGACTGGTGCCGATGGCGATAACGGTAAGGCCTACCGTCAATTCGCTGATGCCGAAGCTATTGGCCAGTACGGTAGCGTTATCAATCACTATTTGCGTTGCTATCGGCATCATAATAAGCGCAACGCCGAGCCATAAAAAGGCGACCGGACGGCTGCCTTCACGCGGCAGTTCCGCCTGTTGTTCGCGGGTCAGGCTATCATTACCCTGACGTTCCGCCAGCCGGGCGACTTTAACGATGAGCCAGATATAGGCCGCCGCCATGCAAAGCAATATGCCGCCATCCAGCCGCGAGAGCATGCCGTCGTAAAAAAATAGGCCAGCCAGCGCGCTGACAAGCAGCATAATCGGCAGTTCGCGACGCAGCACGTCGGAGTGGACGCGAAACGGATGCAGCAGCGCCGCCAGGCCGAGAATCAACAGAATATTGGTAATATTGGAACCGAGGGCCGTACCCAGCGCAAGGTCGGCCTGACCATGCAGCGCGGCGGCGGTGGCCACCAGGATTTCCGGCAGCGACGTGCCGATACCGACAACGGTCATACCGATAATCAGCGGCGGTACGCCCAGGCTGCGGCATAACAGGGAAGCGGCGAACACCAGACGATCGGCGCTGTAGACAACTAAAAGTAAACCGATAATTAACAGCGCCGTAGCTAAAAGCATGCAAAGTCCTTTATTCAGGTATAATCGCCGGTCTACTTCGCCTGAAGCCCTGGCTGCGCACGGATCTTTTTGGGAAAGTACAAAATCCTAATTCTGACTTTATGCGCCCAAAAAGTAAAACAAATGCCAGCTTTCGCTAACCCTTGCGGCTAATTATCTGTAAAAATGTTCCGCTTGCGGAGAATAACCGCGTCATGCTGAATCATAACGCACTCAGTAAGGATAAATTGATGAGCCAGGCCGAGATGAATCTGGTGGACGTTCGCGGTGTCAGCTTTACTCGCGGTGATAGGTGCATCTTTGACAATATTTCTCTCACCGTGCCGCGAGGTAAAATCACGGCTATCATGGGGCCGTCCGGGATAGGCAAAACGACGTTGTTGCGCCTTATCGGTGGACAGATCCAGCCCGATCGCGGAGAGATCCTCTTCGACGGTGAAAACATCCCCGCCATGTCCCGCTCGCGTCTTTACGCCGTGCGTAAGCGCATGAGCATGCTGTTCCAGTCAGGGGCGCTTTTTACCGACCTGAACGTGTTTGAAAATGTGGCCTGGCCGCTGCGTGAACATACCCGGCTGCCAGGACCGCTGTTGCACAGTACGGTAATGATGAAGCTTGAAGCCGTAGGGCTTCGCGGCGCGGCGAAGCTTATGCCTTCAGAGCTTTCCGGCGGGATGGCGCGCAGAGCGGCGCTGGCGCGCGCTATCGCGCTGGAGCCCGATCTCATCATGTTCGACGAACCCTTTGTCGGGCAGGACCCCATTACGATGGGCGTGCTGGTAAAGTTAATTTCCGAATTAAACAGCTCGCTCGGCGTCACCTGCATCGTCGTTTCTCACGATGTGCCTGAAGTGCTAAGCATCGCTGATTACGCTTATATCGTGGCGGATAAACGCATTGTGGCGCATGGCAGCGCTCAGGCCCTTCAGGAAAATCAGGAGCCGCGAGTGCGCCAGTTCCTTGATGGAATAGCCGACGGGCCGGTGCCATTCCGCTACCCCGCCGGGGATTATCAGCAAGATTTGTTATCAGGAACAGGGAGTTAAACCACAGATGCTGTTGAATGCGCTGGCGTCGTTCGGGCGTCGCGGGTTAAAAGTGTGCGCTTCCTTTGGTCGGGCCGGACTTATGCTGTTTAACGCAGTGATCGGCAAACCGGAGTTCCGCAAGCAGGCACCGCTGCTGATGCGCCAGATTTATAACGTCGGCGTGCTGTCGATGCTTATTATCATCGTTTCCGGCCTGTTTATTGGCATGGTGCTGGGGCTGCAAGGCTATCTGGTATTAACCACTTACAGTGCTGAAACCAGTCTTGGCATGATGGTGGCGCTGTCGCTTCTGCGCGAGTTAGGGCCGGTGGTTTCCGCGCTGCTTTTTGCCGGGCGCGCCGGTTCGGCTCTGACTGCGGAAATCGGCCTGATGAAAGCGACAGAGCAGCTATCGAGCATGGAGATGATGGCGGTTGATCCGCTGCGTCGGGTTATCGCTCCGCGCTTCTGGGCGGGGATGATTACGCTGCCTCTGCTGACGATTATTTTTGTCTCTGTCGGCGTCTGGGGCGGCGCGCTGGTCGGCGTGAGCTGGAAAGGCATCGATGCAGGCTTTTTCTGGTCCGCCATGCAAGACGCCGTCGACTGGCGCCTCGATTTAGTAAACTGTTTGATTAAGAGTGTGGTGTTTGCCGTTACCGTAACGTGGATTGCGTTATTTAACGGTTATGATGCGATTCCGACATCCGCAGGGATCAGCCGGGCAACTACACGTACCGTTGTGCACGCATCGCTGGCCGTTCTGGGGCTGGATTTCGTGCTCACTGCATTGATGTTTGGGAATTAATTCATGCAAACGAAGAAATTTGAAATCTGGGTCGGCGCTTTTATGCTGGTGGCGCTACTGGCGGGGCTTTTCCTGTTCCTTAAGGTCGCCAATGTTACGTCAATGCGCACGGAGCCGACTTATCAGCTCTACGCGACTTTCGATAATATCGGCGGCCTGAAGGTCAGTTCGCCGGTACGGATTGGCGGCGTGGTCATCGGTCGTGTGGCGGATATCTCCCTTGATCCTAAAACCTACCTGCCGCGCGTAACGATGGATATTGAACAACGTTACGATCATATCCCTGATACCAGTTCTCTCTCTATTCGCACTTCTGGTCTTCTCGGCGAGCAATATCTGGCGCTGAACGTCGGGTTCGAAGATCCGGAGCTGGGAACTTCTATCCTTAAAGAGGGCGGAACCATTCAGGATACGAAATCCGCAATGGTGCTGGAGGACCTCATTGGTCAGTTCCTCTATAAAAGCAACAGCGGCGACAATCAGAATAGCGACAGTGCGCAAACGCCAGCTGCCGACCATACTGATTCGACGCCGCAGCCTGAAACGTCGAAATAACTCAGGAGAGAAAATGACTTTATTTAAACGCCTTTTAATGGTGGCAATGTTGGTTATCACACCGCTTGCCAACGCTGTAGACCAGACTAACCCGTACAAACTTATGAATGAGGCGGCAAAAAAAACCTTTGACCGCCTGAAAAACGAGCAGCCGAAAATCCGGCAGAACCCGAATTATCTGCGTGACGTTGTCGACCAGGAGTTGCTGCCGTATGTGCAGGTGAAATACGCCGGCGCGTTGGTGCTTGGCCGTTATTATAAAGAAGCGACGCCAGCGCAGCGCGAAGCTTACTTCGCCGCTTTCCGCGAATATCTGAAACAGGCTTATGGCCAGGCGCTGGCGATGTACCATGGGCAGACTTACCAGATTGCGCCCGAGCAGCCGCTTGGCAACGCCGATATCCTGCCGATCCGCGTGACTATCGTTGATCCAAACGGCCGCCCGCCGGTACGCCTGGACTTTCAGTGGCGTAAAAATAGCCAGACGGGCAACTGGCAAGCTTATGACATGATTGCGGAAGGGGTGAGCATGATCACCACCAAGCAGAACGAATGGAGCGACATCCTCCGCCAGAAAGGCGTTGAAGGCTTGACCGCACAGCTGCAATCTATCTCTCGTCAACCGATTACGCTGGATCAAAAACAGTAATGGCGCAAAAGTTTGCCTGGGAACGCAGCGGTGAAACGCTGCGTCTACAGGGAGCACTGGAAGAAGAGACGCTGGGGCCGCTGTGGGAGTCCCGTCATGAAGCGACTTCAGGGCTGCGAGTGATAGAACTGAACGGGCTGGAAAGGGTGGACACGTCGGGACTGGCATTGCTTGTTCAACTGGCCGCGCTGGTAAAGCAGCAGGGCGCTATGCTAAGGCTGGAAGGCGCAAGTGAAAATCTTATGACCCTGGCCAGACTTTATAACCTGCCGGAAAACCTGATGCCTTTAGCTGCAAGCTAATGTTTTCAGGACGTTACTAAAAAAGCCCCGCGGGCGAAAACTGCGGGGCTTTTTTGTTTGTTTAAGCGCGCGCCACTTTGCTCTAAGATGTTGGGCTGTTTTCACTAAACGACGAATCAAGAGCCCATGGAAAATCATGAAATCCAGTCAGTGCTGATGAATGCACTGCCCCTCCAGGAAGTCCACGTCTCCGGCGATGGCAGCCATTTTCAGGTCATCGCGGTGGGCGATCTGTTCGCCGACATGAGTCGCGTAAAGAAACAGCAAACGGTCTATGGCCCGCTGATGGCATTTATTGCCGATAACCGCATCCATGCGGTTTCCATCAAAGCCTATACCCCGCAAGAGTGGGAACGCGACCGCAAACTTAACGGATTTTGAGCTGTGGGCCGAGGCCGACAGTGAATACGATTGACTAACAGAGACTATTTTTGATGGATAAATTTCGTGTGCAGGGGCCTTGCCGCCTGAACGGCGAAGTGACGATCTCCGGGGCAAAGAATGCTGCGCTGCCGATCCTCTTCGCTGCGCTGCTGGCTGAAGAGCCGGTAGAGATTAAAAACGTACCAAAGCTGAAAGATATCGATACCACGATGAAGCTGCTAAGCCAGCTGGGTACGAAGGTCGAGCGTAATGGTTCGGTATGGATCGATGCGAGCAACGTTAATATTTTCTGCGCGCCGTATGAATTAGTAAAAACCATGCGCGCCTCTATCTGGGCGCTGGGTCCGCTGGTGGCGCGTTTCGGCCAGGGGCAGGTTTCACTGCCGGGCGGTTGCGCTATTGGCGCGCGCCCGGTGGATCTCCACATCACCGGCCTTGAGCAGTTGGGCGCGGAGATCAAACTGGAAGAAGGCTATGTAAAAGCCTCTGTGCAGGGCCGCCTGAAAGGCGCGCATATCGTGATGGATAAAGTAAGCGTAGGCGCTACTGTGACCATCATGAGCGCAGCTACGCTGGCGGAAGGCACTACGATTATCGAGAACGCCGCTCGCGAGCCGGAAATTGTCGATACGGCGAACTTCCTGAATACGCTGGGCGCAAAAATTACCGGCATGGGCACCGATCGCATTACGATTGAAGGCGTCGAACGTCTGGGCGGCGGCGTTTATCGCGTGCTGCCTGACCGCATTGAAACCGGCACTTTCCTGGTTGCGGCGGCTATCTCCGGCGGTAAAGTGGTCTGCCGTAATACCCAGCCCGATACGCTGGACGCTGTGCTGGCCAAGCTTCGCGAAGCGGGAGCGGATATTGAAATCGGCGATGACTGGATTAGCCTTGATATGCATGGCAAACGTCCGAAGGCAGTGAATGTGCGCACCGCGCCGCATCCGGCTTTCCCGACCGATATGCAGGCGCAATTCACCCTGCTGAATCTGGTGGCGGAAGGCACTGGCGTAATCACTGAAACTATCTTTGAAAATCGCTTTATGCATCTGCCGGAGCTTATCCGCATGGGCGCTCACGCTGAAATTGAAAGCAACACCGCTATCTGCCACGGTGTTGAAAAGCTTTCTGGCGCACAGGTGATGGCGACCGATTTGCGTGCTTCAGCAAGCCTGGTGCTGGCCGGTTGTATAGCTGAAGGTACGACGATTGTGGATCGTATCTATCATATCGATCGCGGCTATGAGCGTATCGAAGATAAATTGCGCGCACTGGGCGCTAATATTGAACGCGTGAAAGGCGAATAAGCGCTCACGAGATCACGCAATAAAAAACCGGGGCATGCCCCGGTTTTTTTAGCGCTGTCGAATCAAGAGAGAACGATCGATAAACTCATGTGTTTTAGGATCGTGATAGCGTGATGGCCAGATAACCCAGGGTTCGATCTCCAGGGCTTTGGCGATGAGAAGTTCGCCTTTAGGCCAGGGACGACTTAACGCGTTAGCCAGCGTTGAAGAACTCAGCCCAGCTTTTCGTGACTCAGCCGCCAGTGAAGTTCCTCTTTTACGTAAGCCGGCAATAATGTCAGCAGGATGCCAATCCTTAACTTTCAGTTCCATTTTTCCTCCCTGTAATAGCGGGTTGGCTGAAATAGCGCAACAACAGGAATGTACACTTATTGTGCTTATTTTTCTAAATGGTTCTTTTAAGCAGGTTGAATAATCAGAAATTTACCAAAATCTGTCGTGAGCGGCGCGGGAGGGCAGGTGAAGTAAGCCTGCGCGGAAAAAAATAAAGAAGCTTTCCGCGCCCTGGAGCGCGGAAAAGCGTTAGTAATCGCGTTGTACGGCGGTGTGGGCAAGCGCTATCAGCGCTTCGCGATGAAGGGTATCGGGTAAAATCGCCAGGGCCGAAATCGCTTTGTCCGCTTCTTCTTCGGCGCGCTTGCGCGTCCATTCAAGCGATCCGCAGGCGGCCATGGCGGCCAGTACAGGTTCCAGAAGATGGCGTCCGTTACCGTGCTCAATAGCTTCACGGATCATTTTGGCCTGCTCCGGGGATCCATTACGCATCGCATGCAGTAAAGGCAGCGTCGGTTTACCTTCGTTAAGATCGTCGCCGACGTTTTTGCCCAGACGTTCGCCGTCCGCGCTGTAATCCAGAAGATCGTCTATCAACTGAAAGGCGGTGCCAAGGTAACGACCATAGTCCTGCAACGCTTGCACCTGCGCCGGGCCCGCGCCTGCAAGGATCGCGGCGCATTGCGCAGCGGCCTCAAAAAGACGCGCAGTTTTGCTGTAGATGACCCGCATATAGCTTTCTTCGGTAATATCAGGATCGTTAACGTTCATCAGCTGGAGGACTTCGCCTTCAGCAATGACGTTCACGGCTTCTGACATCACTTCCAGCACAGGCAGCGAGCCAAGGCTCGTCATCATCTGGAACGCGCGGGTATAGATAAAATCTCCCACCAGCACGCTTGCTGCGTTGCCAAACGCCGCATTCGCGGTCGCTTTTCCGCGGCGCATGTCCGATTCATCCACCACATCATCATGAAGCAGGGTAGCTGTATGGATAAACTCAATCAGCGCAGCGAGCGTTACGTGTGCGTTCCCCTCATAACCCAACGAACGCGCAGCAAGTACGGCTATCATCGGGCGGATGCGTTTACCGCCGCCGCTGACGATGTAATAGCCCAACTGGCTGATAAGTTGCACGTCGGAATTGAGCTGCTCAAGGATAGTCGCGTTGACACCCGCCATATCTTGCGCGGTTAACTCATTAATTTTTTCTAAATTCATCGCAAAAGTCTGGCTATCGTCCTGTTTACCACAAGGCTGTAATGGGAGACGTAAGGGTAATGGATTGTAAATGTAGTACAGATTGTACCGGAAAAATGCAGCAGATAAACGCTACCGTAGGCGTTGTGCTTTTTTTCCGCATTGATTAACGATCAGACTTGTCAAAGCCTCCGGTTTTGCGTAATATTCGCGCCCTATGTGAATATTTATAGCGCACTCTGAAAATACAGAAACGTGCGCGGAAAGCGGAGTTTTATATGTACGCGGTTTTCCAAAGTGGTGGTAAACAACACCGAGTAAGCGAAGGTCAAACCGTTCGCCTGGAAAAGCTGGACATCGCAACTGGCGAAACTATTGAGTTCGCTGAAGTTCTGATGATCGCAAACGGTGAAGATGTCAAAATCGGCGTTCCTTTCGTTGATGGCGGCGTAATCAAAGCTGAAGTTGTTGCTCACGGTCGTGGCGAGAAAGTTAAAATCGTTAAGTTTCGTCGTCGTAAACACTACCGTAAGCAGCAGGGCCATCGTCAGTGGTTCACTGATGTGAAAATCACTGGCATCAGCGCTTAAGACAGGGGAGCAGATTAAATGGCACACAAAAAGGCTGGCGGCTCAACTCGTAACGGTCGCGATTCAGAAGCAAAACGCCTGGGCGTAAAACGTTTTGGCGGTGAAGCAGTACTGGCTGGTAGCATCATCGTTCGTCAGCGTGGCACCAAATTCCACGCAGGTACCAACGTAGGTTGCGGCCGTGACCACACTCTGTTCGCTTTGACTGACGGTAAAGTTAAGTTCGAAGTTAAAGGCCCGAAAAACCGTAAATTCATCAGCATTGTTGCTGAATAAGTTTTTCGCGTCCCGGTAACGGATAAAGCCCCGCAACGTGTTGCGGGGCTTTTTACATTCCACGGCCGGTAAATTTGCGCAGGGACCCAGGCATGAAACAGCAGGCGGGAATAGGCATTCTTCTGGCGCTCACGACAGCCATGTGCTGGGGAGCGCTGCCTATCGCGATGAAGCAAGTACTGACGGTGATGGCGCCGCCTACGATAGTATTCTATCGATTTCTGATGGCCTCTTTGGGGCTGGGTTTAATTCTTGCGCTGCGGGGGAAACTGCCGCCGCTGGGCATGTTTCGTAAGCCGCGCTGGCTGGTCTTGCTGGCTATCGCGACAGGCGGACTGTTCGGCAACTTTATTTTGTTTAGTTCGTCCCTGCAATATTTGAATCCTACGGCCTCCCAGGTCATAGGGCAGCTTTCGCCGGTTGGCATGATGGTGGCAAGCGTCATTATTCTTAAAGAGAAAATGCGCGGTACGCAGGTGATTGGCGCCATTATGCTGCTGTGCGGCCTGGTCATGTTTTTTAATACCAGCCTTATCGAAATATTCACGCGTCTGACGGATTACACATGGGGTGTGATTTTCGGCGTCGGTGCGGCCATGGTTTGGGTCAGTTACGGTGTGGCGCAGAAAGTATTGCTGCGTCGCCTGGCTTCGCAACAGATCCTGCTTTTGCTGTACACTTTATGTACTATTGCATTATTACCGCTGGCGGAGCCCTCGGTTATTTTTGCTTTGAGTCCGTGGCAACTGGCCTGCCTGATTTTTTGCGGCGTTAATACGCTGGTAGGATACGGCGCCCTGGCGGAAGCGATGGCGCGCTGGCAAGCGGCGCAGGTGAGCGCCCTGATTACGCTAACGCCGTTATTTACCTTACTGTTTTCAGATTTGTTATCTGTTGCCTGGCCCGACTTTTTCGCCAGACCGATGCTTAACCCGCTGGGTTATCTCGGCGCGTTTGTCGTGGTTGCGGGCGCGATGTATTCCGCCATTGGTCACCGTCTTTGGGGACGGTGGCGTAAAAACGAAGCGGTAGTCACGCTACCCCGTTCCGGCGAATGATTTACGGAGAAGTAAAATGAAGTTTGTTGATGAAGCAACGATTCTGGTCGTGGCAGGCGATGGCGGCAACGGCTGCGTGAGCTTCCGTCGCGAAAAATATATTCCTAAAGGTGGCCCGGACGGCGGTGACGGCGGTGACGGCGGCGACGTATGGCTTGAAGCGGACGAAAACCTCAACACGCTGATCGACTACCGCTTTGAGAAATCATTCCGCGCGGAACGTGGTCAGAATGGCCAGAGCCGCGACTGTACCGGTAAGCGTGGTAAAGACGTAACAATCAAAGTGCCGGTTGGCACCCGCGTTATCGATCAGGGTACTGGCGAAACCATGGGCGACATGACCAAACATGGTCAGCGTTTGATGGTTGCTAAAGGCGGCTGGCACGGTCTTGGCAATACCCGCTTTAAATCATCGGTTAACCGTACGCCGCGTCAGAAAACGATGGGTACGCCAGGCGAGAAGCGCGATCTACAGCTTGAACTGATGCTGCTGGCGGACGTGGGCATGTTGGGTCTTCCTAACGCGGGTAAGTCCACGTTCATCCGCGCGGTTTCGGCTGCCAAACCGAAAGTTGCTGATTATCCCTTTACCACGCTGGTGCCAAGTCTTGGCGTCGTGCGTATGGATAACGAGAAGAGCTTTGTGGTTGCCGATATCCCCGGGCTGATTGAAGGCGCGGCGGAAGGGGCAGGGCTGGGCATCCGCTTTCTGAAACACCTTGAGCGTTGCCGCGTGCTGCTGCACCTTATCGATCTGGCGCCGGTTGATGAATCCGACCCGATTGAAAACGCGCGCATTATTATCGGCGAGCTGGAGAAATACAGCGAAAGCCTGGCTAAAAAACCGCGCTGGCTGGTATTCAATAAAATCGATTTGCTGGATCGTGAAGAAGCTGAAGCGCGTGCGAAAGCCATCGCTGAAGCGCTGGGCTGGGAAGGAAAGTACTATCTTATTTCTGCCGCGAGCCAGCTTGGCGTGAAGGATCTCTGCTGGGATGTAATGCATTTCATTATTGAAAATCCCATCAAGCATGAAGAAGAGATTAAGCAGCCGGAAAAAGTCGAATTCATGTGGGACGACTACCACCGTCAACAGCTGGAAGAAATAGAAGACGAAGCTGAAGAAGAGTGGGATGACGACTGGGATGAAGACGACGACGAAGGCGTTGAGTTCATCTACAAGCGTTGAAAAAAGCCGGGGCGACCCGGCTTTTTTATTTGCTATCCGTTAAGGAAAAGCGCTTTCCTTAAACCGTCAGATCATTTTTCTGTGGCTAACCGGTATCCCACGCCACGTACCGTTTTGATACGCGCTTTGCCGAGCTTGCGGCGCAGGTTATGAATGTGCACCTCAAGCGTGTTAGAGCCGGTTTCTTCCTGGCAGCACAGTTTTTCAAGCAGGCTTTCCCGGCTGACAGTTTCTCCTGGTAAAACAGCCAGCCTCGCCAGAACCGCGAATTCACGCGGGGTAATTTCTATGTGCTGCGCTTTGAGAGTGACCTGCTGCGTTTCCAGATTCACCACTAAATCGTCGCTATGCAAAAGCGAAAGCGGTTCATCAACAGCGCTAATTTTCTGTGCTGAACTGTGCTGCAAAATGGATTGCACCCTGGCCCACAGCTCATCCTGCTCGAAAGGCTTGGTGAGGTAGTCTTCAGCGCCCGCATCAAGGCCATTAATGCGATCCGCCAGCGCGCCTTGCTCAGTGAGAATGAGCACCGGAGAACCTACGCCAGCGCGCCGCCACTGGCTAAGCAGCGCAATACCATTTTGATCGGGCAGGCTAAGATCGAGAATAATGAGACGGTAAAGCGCATGACGCACGAGCGCGTTTGCCTCTTCAGCAGACGCAACACAAACCACCTCATAATTTTTGTTAGCCAAGGCCAGCGCCATGCTTTCCCGCAATGGCAAATCATCTTCTACTATCAGCAGTTTCATAAGCTAATTGTTCTGATAAATATCCCTGTAAAGACGGCTTTCGAAGCGAGCCAGAGGCACGCGGCGAGTACGCTGGTCGGCAGGTTCTACGGCATATCCGGAAAGGTATTGTATAAATGCCATACGCTGCCCGCTGGCAGTGGTAATAAAGCCCGCGAGGTTGTAGACCCCTTGCAGTGAACCGGTTTTTGCGGACACTTTGCCGTCAACGCCTGCTTCATGCAGGCCTGCGCGATATTGCAGTGAACCGTCATGACCCGCCAGCGGCAGCATGGAAATAAAGTTCAGCTGACTGTCATTCTGAGCGATGTATTGCAGGACTTGCATCATTGTCGCAGGGGAGATGAGATTGTGACGCGATAATCCGGATCCATCTACTACGATACTGTTGCCTAAATCGACGCCTGCCTTCTGGCGCAAAATCTGGCGGACTGCATCCGCTCCTGCTCGCCAGGTGCCCTGTACGCCGTAGAAATTACGGCCAATCGTGCGAAATACCGTGTCGGCAATCATGTTGTCCGATTTCTTCAGCATAATTCTGAGTAAATCGTGCAGCGGTGCGGATTGTTTACTGGCGATGACCGTCCCGGGCTGACTGGCGAGCGTCTGGCGCAGCAGGGTGCCGCTGTAGCTAATACCCGCCTCTTTAAGCTCGCCCTTCAAAATGGCGCCGGCGTAACTGGCGCCATCCTGAATGGCGAATGCCAGAGGCAGCGGGTCCGCGCGCTGCGTCATACAGCCTGTTAAGGTATACCGGTTGAGATCCCCCGGTACGACATCCAGTTCGCAATACTGGGCCTCTGACGAGCCGCGCGGCAATGTACGCACCTGGCTGAACATCGTTACGGGGTAATAAGAAGCGATGCGGATAAAAGCGAGATCGTTGGCTTTTGGGGCGCTATAAAGCGAAACTGAAAAGCAGTTGCGATCGACAATCGCGGCGGCGGGCGGAGCGCTGAAGCATTGCGTCATGTCGTTCCATGGCCAGCCGGGCGCTTTATCATGACTCGCAAAAACCGAAGTATCTATCAGCACATTGCCTTCAATCTTTTGCACGCCGGCGCGCTTAAGCGCGGCCACCATATTGCGTAGATCCTGCCGTTTGAAGGTGGGATCGCCATCGAAGCGCGCAATAAGATCGCCTTTCAGAACACCGTCTTCTATCTTGCCGCGGCTTTCAAGAGATGTCGTGAAGCGATAGTCCGGGCCCAGCTGTAGCAAGGCCGCCAGCGCGGTGATGACTTTTTGTGTACTGGCAGGCAAGGCCATTTGTTGGCTGTGATAATCAATCTGCGGAGCGGAGGCACCGACTTTTTGCACCATCAGGGCGAGATTCGCACCGGCGGGTAACTGATTGATATATTCATCTACATTGGCGGCACTGGCATTCAACGCTACACTTGTGGTTAATCCGATGACAAATCTGGAAAATCGCATAATCTCGCGGTAACAACCTGAAAACGTGCCGTCATACTAAGGCGCTTCGCCCTGGAAAGTAAACGATGACCCCCAGGGAACTTCGGGTTAAAATACGTATCAAAATGCAAAACCGATGCTGACCTGGAGCTTAGTCTCCGGGTCAGTTTTCTTTTGTTTCTCGCCCGGGAAAAGCAGGATCGACCGGGCTGACGTGCAGCCGGAGCGGGCTGTGACCGTTTCGAACAGGACAGTGAGAGGTACAACAAATGCAACCTATTCCGATGACCTTACGTGGCGCAGAAAAATTGCGCGAAGAGCTGGATTTCTTGAAATCGGTTCGCCGCCCTGAAATTATCGCCGCTATCGCCGAAGCGCGTGAGCATGGCGATTTGAAAGAAAATGCTGAATATCACGCTGCGCGTGAGCAACAGGGTTTCTGCGAAGGACGCATCAAGGATATCGAAGCCAAGCTTTCCAATGCGCAGGTCATCGATATCACAAAAATGCCGAACAACGGGCGCGTGATTTTTGGCGCGACCGTGACAGTGCTTAACCTTGATAACGATGAAGAACAAACTTATCGCATCGTTGGCGATGATGAGGCGGATTTCAAACAGAACCTGATTTCTGTGAACTCGCCTATCGCTCGCGGCCTGATTGGCAAAGAGCTGGACGATGTGGTGGTTATCAACACCCCGGGCGGGCAGGTTGAATTTGAAATCGTGAAGGTTGAATACCTTTGATTTCTGCTACGCTCTGAAAAAGCGAAGCATTGTAAAGAAAGGAAAAAGGCCGCGAAGCGGCCTTTAATCAACAAACGGAGCGTGGCATTTTGCTCATTCGCATCTTAAAAAATATATTTTTGCTCAATTTAGCAGCGAAAATGTCTCTTTTAGCGAGGAAGTGAAATTTTACGTTCCGCAGTCGGGCGATAAAGCACCAGCGTTTTACCGATGACCTGTACATTACAGGCGCCGGTTTCACGCACGATGGCTTCCACGATCAAGGTCTTGGTTTCGCGATCTTCAGTGGCGATTTTCACCTTGATTAACTCATGGTGCTCAAGCGCTTGTTCAATCTCGGCCAGCACTCCCTCGGTTAAACCATTATTGCCAAGCATGACGACCGGCTTGAGCGGATGGGCTAACCCTTTGAGGTGCTGTTTTTGTTTAGTACTCAGATTCATCGTATTTTTTGCTTACGTTGGGATTGAAAACGGTTCATTCTACCGCCATCTCCCAAATATCGCCAAATGGCAACGTGGGTTTTTGAGCCTGCGGCTCACGATGAACCCGGATGGAATGTGAAATGACAGGTAAAAAGCGTTCTGCCAGCTCCAGTCGCTGGCTTCAGGAACACTTTAGCGATAAATATGTTCAACAGGCTCAGAAAAAAGGGTTGCGTTCCCGAGCCTGGTTTAAACTTGATGAAATACAGCAGAGTGACAAAATTTTTAAGCCAGGAATGACGGTAGTCGACCTTGGCGCCGCTCCCGGTGGCTGGTCACAGTATGTCGTGACGCAAATCGGGGGCACTGGCCGCATCATCGCCTGCGATCTTTTACCTATGGATCCTATTGTTGGTGTGGACTTCCTTCAGGGCGATTTTCGTGATGAATTAGTCATGAAAGCGCTGCTGGAGCGTGTAGGTGACAATAAAGTACAGGTTGTCATGTCAGATATGGCACCGAACATGAGCGGAACGCCTGCTGTCGATATTCCCCGCGCCATGTATCTGGTGGAGTTGGCGCTCGAAATGTGTCGGGATGTATTGGCACCGGGCGGAAGTTTTGTTGTGAAGGTGTTTCAGGGCGAAGGTTTCGATGAATACCTGCGAGAAATTCGCTCCCTGTTTACGAAGGTGAAAGTTCGTAAACCGGACTCTTCTCGTGCCCGTTCACGTGAAGTGTACATTGTAGCGACCGGGCGTAAACTATAGTACCCTGACGCTGTTTGTTAACACAGTTGTAATATGAGGTTAATCCCTTGAGTGACATGGCGAAAAACCTAATACTCTGGCTGGTCATCGCAGTTGTGCTGATGTCAGTATTCCAGAGCTTTGGGCCCAGCGAGTCGAATGGCCGTAGGGTGGATTACTCTACCTTCCTGCAAGAAGTGAATCAGGACCAGGTTCGCGAAGCGCGTATCAACGGACGTGAAATCAACGTTACCAAGAAAGATAGTAACCGATACACGACTTACATTCCTGTAAACGATCCCAAACTGCTTGATAACCTCCTGACTAAAAACGTGAAAGTGGTTGGTGAACCGCCTGAAGAACCGAGCCTGCTGGCTTCTATCTTCATTTCCTGGTTCCCGATGCTTCTGTTGATTGGGGTCTGGATATTCTTCATGCGCCAAATGCAGGGCGGCGGTGGCAAAGGCGCCATGTCGTTCGGTAAAAGCAAAGCGCGCATGTTGACCGAAGATCAAATTAAAACCACTTTCGCCGACGTAGCGGGTTGCGATGAAGCGAAAGAAGAAGTCGGCGAACTCGTTGAATATCTGCGCGAGCCGAGCCGTTTCCAGAAGCTGGGCGGTAAAATCCCTAAAGGCGTTCTGATGGTAGGCCCGCCGGGTACCGGTAAAACGCTGCTGGCGAAAGCTATCGCTGGCGAAGCTAAAGTGCCGTTCTTTACCATTTCCGGTTCTGACTTCGTTGAGATGTTTGTGGGTGTCGGTGCTTCCCGCGTGCGCGACATGTTCGAGCAAGCCAAAAAGGCCGCCCCTTGCATCATCTTTATCGATGAAATCGACGCCGTAGGCCGCCAGCGTGGCGCAGGCCTTGGCGGCGGTCACGATGAACGTGAACAGACGCTGAACCAGATGCTGGTTGAAATGGACGGCTTTGAAGGTAACGAAGGCATTATCGTTATCGCAGCGACTAACCGTCCGGACGTGCTTGACCCGGCGCTGCTGCGTCCAGGCCGTTTCGACCGTCAGGTTGTGGTTGGTCTGCCGGATGTGCGCGGTCGTGAGCAGATCCTGAAAGTGCATATGCGTCGCGTACCGCTGGCGCCAGATATCGACGCGGCAATCATTGCCCGCGGTACGCCTGGCTTCTCTGGTGCGGACCTGGCGAATCTGGTGAACGAAGCAGCTCTGTTCGCCGCACGCGGCAACAAGCGCGTGGTCTCCATGGTTGAGTTCGAAAAAGCGAAAGACAAGATCATGATGGGGGCGGAACGCCGTTCCATGGTGATGACGGAAGCGCAGAAAGAATCGACCGCTTACCATGAAGCAGGCCACGCTATCATCGGTCGTCTGGTGCCGGAACACGATCCGGTGCACAAAGTGACGATTATTCCGCGCGGGCGTGCGCTGGGTGTGACCTTCTTCCTGCCTGAGGGCGACGCGATCAGCGCCAGCCGTCAGAAACTGGAAAGTCAGATCTCTACGCTGTATGGCGGTCGTCTGGCTGAAGAGATTATTTATGGCGCAGAGCATGTTTCTACCGGCGCGTCGAATGACATTAAGGTAGCGACTAACCTGGCCCGTAACATGGTTACCCAGTGGGGCTTCTCAGAAAAACTCGGTCCGTTGCTGTATGCGGAAGAAGAGGGAGAAGTGTTCCTGGGCCGCAGCGTGGCGAAAGCCAAACATATGTCGGATGAGACGGCTCGTATCATCGACCAGGAAGTGAAATCGCTGATTGAGCGTAACTACAATCGCGCACGTCAGATCCTGAACGACAATATGGACATCCTGCACGCCATGAAAGATGCGCTGATGAAATATGAAACCATCGACGCACCGCAGATCGATGACCTGATGGCCCGTCGCGATGTACGTCCGCCAGCAGGCTGGGAAGATCCAGGCGCTAACAATAACGACAGCAGCGGTACGCCGCGCGCCCCGCGTCCGGTTGATGAGCCGCGTACGCCAAACCCAGGCAACACCATGTCTGAGCAGTTTGGCGATAAGTAAGTGGTTCATCGCGCACTGTCGCAGTAAATTAAAACCCCGGCTTGTCCGGGGTTTTCGTTTTTGTAAATCTTCACGTCCAAAGGACCAGCAATGAAACTCTTCGCTCAGGGTTCTACCCTCGATCTCTCACATCCTCATGTCATGGGCATCCTTAACGTCACGCCAGATTCTTTCTCTGACGGCGGCCAGCACAACACGCTGGTGGAAGCGGTAAAGCATGCCAATGCGATGATCAACGCTGGCGCAACTATCATTGATGTGGGCGGCGAATCAACGCGGCCAGGCGCGGCGGAGGTAAGCGTAGAAGAAGAGCTGGCGCGTGTTATTCCTGTCGTCGAAGCGCTGGCGCAGCGTTTTGAAATCTGGATTTCGGTGGATACCTCTAAGCCTGAAGTTATTCGCGAAGCTGCAAGAGTGGGTGCTCACATCATTAATGATATTCGCTCTCTGCAAGAGCCAGGCGCCCTTGCAGCAGCAGCCGAAACAGGTTTGCCGGTCTGTCTTATGCACATGCAGGGCGAACCTAAAACCATGCAGCAGGCGCCGCAGTATGAAAATGCTTTTGCAGAAGTAGAGCAGTTCTTCCAACAACATATTGCTCGCTGTGAAGCTGCCGGCATCTCACGTGACAAAATCTTGCTCGACCCGGGATTCGGTTTCGGTAAAAATCTCACCCATAACTATCAACTTCTCGCGCGAATTTGTGAATTTCATCACTTTGGATTACCGCTGTTGGTGGGAATGTCGCGTAAAAGTATGGTGGGTCAATTGCTTAATGTCGGACCCGATCAGCGCCTTTCCGGCAGTCTTGCGTGTGCAGTCATCGCGGCAATGCAGGGCGCACAGATCGTGAGGGTTCACGACGTAAAAGAAACCGTGGAAGCGATGCGCGTGGTTGAAGCTACACTTTCAGCGAAGGATAAAAAACGCTATGAGTAACCGTAAATATTTTGGAACTGATGGGATCCGTGGCCGCGTGGGCGACGCACCGATAACGCCGGATTTTGTTCTGAAGCTGGGTTGGGCCGCCGGGAAGGTTCTGGCACGTCATGGCTCAAAAAAAGTCATTATTGGTAAGGACACGCGCATTTCTGGCTATATGCTGGAATCTGCACTTGAGGCGGGGCTTGCTGCGGCGGGGCTGTCCGCCTCGTTTACCGGGCCTATGCCTACGCCAGCCGTGGCTTACCTGACGCGTACTTTCCGTGCAGAAGCTGGCATCGTCATTTCTGCTTCGCACAACCCCTTCTATGACAATGGCATCAAATTTTTCTCCATAGACGGCACCAAATTACCCGATGAAGTGGAAGAGGCCATAGAAGCGGAAATGGAAAAAGAGATCAGTTGCGTCGATTCCGCTGAGCTTGGCAAAGCCAGCCGCATTGTGGATGCCGCAGGGCGTTACATTGAGTTTTGTAAGGCGACTTTCCCTAACGAGCTCAACCTCAATGACCTGAAAATCGTGGTGGATTGCGCAAACGGCGCCACTTACCATATTGCGCCGAATGTCTTTCGCGAACTGGGCGCAAAGGTTATCACCATCGGTTGTGAGCCGGATGGGGTAAACATCAACGAAAAATGCGGCGCTACCGATGTGCGTCTGTTGCAGGAAAGGGTTATCGCAGAGAAAGCCCACCTGGGGATAGCGTTTGACGGCGACGGCGATCGCGTAATCATGGTCGATCATGCCGGTAATAAAGTGGATGGCGACCAGATTCTTTATATCATCGCGCGTGAAGGGCTGCGCCAGGGGCAGTTACGCGGCGGCGCAGTAGGTACGCTGATGAGTAATATGGGGCTTGAGGTCGCGTTGAAACAGCTCGGCATCCCCTTCATTCGTGCAAAAGTGGGCGACCGTTACGTACTGGAAAAAATGCAGGAAAAAGGCTGGCGCATCGGCGCAGAAAACTCGGGTCACGTGATTCTGCTGGATAAGACCACGACCGGGGACGGCATTGTAGCGGCATTACAGGTGTTAACGGCAATGGCGCGCAACCATATGAGCTTGCACGACCTTTGCAGCGGTATGAAACTCTTCCCGCAAGTGCTGGTCAATGTGCGCTTTACGCCAGGCAGCGGCGATCCGCTGGAGAACGAACGCGTTAAAGCGATTACTGCTGACGTGGAAGCTACGCTTGGCAATCGCGGGCGCGTGTTGCTGCGTAAATCTGGCACCGAGCCGCTTATCCGCGTAATGGTGGAAGGTGAGAACGAAGAGCAAGTTACAGAGTTCGCAAACCGTATTGCTGATGCTGTAAAAGCGGTTTGAGTGATAAGTGGTTAAAAAGGCGGCTTGAGCTGCCTTTTTTTTATCCGTTTCTGACGCTTTTGTCGCTTTTTTCCGCAGTTGATTCAATAACAAAAAAATGCCCTTGCACAGGGGATTCGCTTTCGTTAGTATTCACACCCGCTTCAGGAGGGAATGACAAAGACCTCCGCGCTATTGGTTTGAAGCAATTGGCTGCGGTTACCCCGCAAGGAACAGGTTGATTATGTACGAAGCTCTTTTAGTTGTTTTCCTTATTGTAGCGTTGGCCCTGGTTGGTCTGATTATGCTGCAACAAGGTAAAGGCGCTGATATGGGAGCCTCCTTTGGTGCAGGCGCTTCCGCCACGCTGTTCGGTTCAAGTGGTTCTGGTAACTTCATGACCCGTATGACAGCTATCCTGGCGACCCTGTTCTTCATCATCAGCCTGGTACTGGGTAACATTAACAGCAACAAAACCAATAAAGGAAGCGAGTGGGAAAACCTGAGCCAGCCAGCTAAGACTGAGCCGACTCAAAATACCGCACCGGCTCAGCCGACCAGCGATATCCCACGTTAATTTGTCAGCTTCAGCGCAGTAAACAGAGAACTGCGCACATAGTGCCGAGGTGGTGGAATTGGTAGACACGCTACCTTGAGGTGGTAGTGCCCGATTGGGCTTACGGGTTCAAGTCCCGTCCTCGGTACCAAATCCCAGCAAAATTTGCTTTTTTCACGTAATAGGCGTAGTATTTGCCACGTTTTCGGACGCGGGGTGGAGCAGCCTGGTAGCTCGTCGGGCTCATAACCCGAAGGTCGTCGGTTCAAATCCGGCCCCCGCAACCACTTTCCCTGAGAGTTGTTTTTCAAATAGACAGTGGAGAAGCTATACTTCTTCACTTCCGTTTTTGAAAAACTCTTCGGAAAGTAGTCCGGACCGCAGTTGCGGTTTACAGGGTTCAGTTATTAAAAGCCCCGATTTATCGGGGTTTTTTGTTATCTGACTAAAGAATAACTGGGCTATAGGCCCTTTTTTTATGTCCTGGGGGTGGGCTTGTCCACATTAGAGCAAAAATTAACAGAGATGATTACAGCACCAGTGGAAGCGCTGGGCTACGAACTCGTCGGCATCGAATTCATTCGCGGTCGCACATCGACGCTGCGCATCTATATTGATAGTGAAGATGGCATCACTGTTGACGATTGTGCTGATGTCAGCCACCAGGTAAGCGCCGTACTGGATGTTGAAGATCCCATCACGGTAGCTTACAACCTGGAAGTCTCCTCGCCGGGTCTCGAGCGTCCGCTGTTCACTGCCGAACACTACACCCGTTATATTGGCGAAGAAGCCGCGCTTGTGCTGCGCATGGCAGTCCAGAACCGTCGTAAATGGCAGGGCATCATCAAAGCCGTCGATGGCGAGATGATCACCGTAACGGTCGAAGGCAAAGATGAAGTGTTCGCGCTGAGCAACATTCAGAAAGCGAACCTGGTTCCCCACTTTTAATAGTCTGGATTGAGGCGAAGGCCCCCGATGAACAAAGAGATTTTGGCTGTTGTAGAAGCAGTTTCTAACGAAAAAGCGGTTCCGCGCGAGAAGATTTTTGAAGCGCTGGAAAGTGCCCTGGCCACGGCAACCAAGAAAAAATATGAACAAGAGATCGATGTTCGCGTAAGCATCGATCGCAAAAGCGGTGATTTCGATACGTTCCGTCGTTGGGTCATTGTTGAAGAAGTGACTCAGCCGACCCGCGAAATCACGCTGGAAGCGGCGCGTTATGAAGATCCGAGCCTGAATGTGGGCGATTACGTCGAAGATCAGATTGAATCTGTGACTTTTGACCGCATTACTACGCAGACCGCCAAGCAAGTTATCGTGCAGAAAGTGCGTGAAGCTGAACGTGCGATGGTGGTGGATCAGTTCCGCGAGCATGAAGGCGAAATCATCACTGGCGTGGTGAAAAAAGTAAACCGCGACAATATCACTCTCGATCTGGGTAGCAACGCTGAGGCGGTTATCCTGCGTGAAGATATGCTGCCGCGTGAAAACTTCCGTCCGGGTGACCGCATACGTGGCGTGCTTTACGCCGTTCGTCCGGAAGCTCGCGGCGCGCAGCTCTTTGTTACTCGCGCTAAACCGGAAATGCTGATTGAGCTTTTCCGTATTGAAGTGCCGGAAATCGGCGAAGAAGTTATTGAGATTAAAGCGGCGGCCCGCGATCCCGGTTCTCGCGCTAAGATTGCCGTGAAAACCAACGACAAGCGTATCGATCCGGTAGGCGCATGCGTCGGTATGCGTGGCGCCCGTGTACAAGCTGTTTCCACTGAGCTTGGCGGCGAGCGTATCGATATTGTGCTTTGGGACGATAACCCGGCTCAGTTCGTGATTAACGCCATGGCGCCGGCTGACGTGGCTTCCATTGTGGTTGACGAAGACAAGCACACTATGGATATCGCGGTAGAAGCGGGCAACCTGGCGCAGGCTATCGGTCGTAATGGTCAGAACGTGCGTCTGGCCTCGCAGCTGAGCGGCTGGGAACTCAACGTAATGACCGTTGACGATCTGCAAGCGAAGCATCAGGCAGAAGCGCATGCGGCCATCGATACCTTTACCCGTTATCTCGATATTGATGAAGATTTTGCCACGGTTCTGGTGGAAGAAGGTTTCTCCACGCTCGAAGAGCTGGCCTATGTGCCGATGAAAGAGCTGCTTGAAATCGAAGGCCTCGACGAGGATACCGTGGAAGCTTTACGCGAACGCGCCAAAAATGCGCTCACTACCCTGGCGCTTGCCCAGGAAGAGAGCCTCGGCGACAACAAACCTAGCGAAGATCTGCTGAGCCTTGAAGGTATGGATCGCACCCTGGCCTATAAACTGGCCGCACGCGGTGTTTGTACGCTGGAAGACCTCGCCGACCAGGGCGTGGACGACCTGTCTGATATTGAAGGCCTGAACGATGAGAAAGCCGGTGAGCTTATCATGGCGGCCCGTAATATTTGCTGGTTTGGCGACGAAGCGTAATAAACTGTAGCAGGAAGGAACAGCATGACTGATGTAACCGTAAAAGCGCTGGCCGCAGAGATTCAGACCTCCGTGGACCGCCTGGTACAGCAATTCGCTGATGCAGGGATCCCGAAGTCGGCTGATGATTCTGTGACAGCACAAGAGAAACAAACGTTACTGGCGCACCTGAACCGCGAACATGGTTCCGCGCCAGATAAACTGACGTTGCAGCGCAAAACGCGCAGTACACTAAATATTCAGGGTACCGGTGGGAAAAGTAAATCGGTACAGATCGAAGTCCGCAAAAAACGCACCTTTGTAAAACGTGATCCGCTTGAGGCTGAACGTCTCGCTGCGGAAGAACAGGCGAAGCGTGAAGCGGAAGAGAATGCCCGTCGTGAAGCAGAGGAAGCTGCCAAACGTGAGGCAGAGGAAAAAGCCAAGCGTGAAACCGCCGAAAAAGCGAAGCGCGAAGCTGAAGAACAGGCTAAACGCGATAACGCTGATAAGGCAAAACGCGCAGCTGCGGAAACGAGCAAAGTGAGCAATCAACAATCTGACGAAATGAGCAAAAGTGCTCAGGCGGAAAAAACGCGCCGTGAAGCGGAAGCCCTGGAGCTTAAGCGTAAAGCTGAAGAAGAGGCGCGTCGCAAACTTGAAGAAGACGCCCGTCGCGTAGCGGAAGAAGCACGCCGCATGGCGGAAGAGAATTCTGGCCGTTGGGAAGAGTCCAGCGAGCCCGAAGACACCAGCGACTATCATGTCACTACGTCACAGCATGCGCGTCAGGCTGAAGACGATAATGACCGTGAAGTTGAAGGTGGCCGTGGCCGTACCCGTACAGCTAAGGCGCCGCGTCCTAAGAAAGGCAACAAACATTCTGAGTCTAAAGCCGATCGTGAAGAAGCGCGTGCCGCGGTTCGTGGCGGTAAAGGCGGAAAACAGCGTAAAGGCAGCTCTTTGCAGCAGGGCTTCCAGAAGCCGGCGCAGGCGGTTAACCGTGATGTTGTGATTGGTGAAACCATCACCGTTGCTGAACTGGCTAACAAAATGGCGGTGAAAGGCTCTCAGGTCATCAAAGCGATGATGAAGCTGGGCGCGATGGCTACCATCAACCAGGTTATCGACCAGGAAACCGCACAGCTCGTTGCAGAAGAGATGGGCCATAAGGTTATCCTGCGCCGTGAAAATGAGCTGGAAGAAGCGGTCATGAGCGACCGTGATACTGGCGCTCAGGCGGAAGCTCGCGCGCCGGTCGTTACCATCATGGGCCACGTTGACCATGGTAAAACCTCTCTGCTCGACTACATTCGCTCCACGAAAGTGGCGTCTGGCGAGGCAGGCGGCATTACCCAGCACATTGGTGCTTATCACGTTCAGACCGACGATGGCATGATTACCTTCCTGGATACCCCGGGCCACGCCGCGTTTACCGCGATGCGTGCGCGTGGTGCTCAGGCGACGGATATCGTTGTACTGGTAGTGGCGGCAGACGACGGCGTGATGCCGCAAACTATCGAAGCTATCCAGCACGCGAAAGCGGCACAGGTGCCGGTAGTCGTAGCGGTGAACAAAATTGATAAGCCGGAAGCCGATCCGGATCGCGTGAAGAATGAACTTGCTCAGTACGGCATTATCCCGGAAGAGTGGGGCGGCGAAAGCCAGTTCGTACACGTTTCCGCGAAAGCCGGTACCGGCATTGATGACCTGCTGAACGCGATTCTGCTGCAAGCGGAAGTGCTGGAGCTGAAAGCCGTACGTAAAGGTATGGCGAGCGGCGTGGTTATCGAATCCTTCCTTGATAAAGGTCGTGGTCCGGTTGCTACCGTTCTGGTTCGTGAAGGTACGCTGAACCGTGGCGACATCGTGCTGTGCGGCTTTGAATATGGCCGTGTACGTGCGATGCGTAACGAACTGGGTCAGGAAGTGCAGGAAGCGGGTCCGTCCATTCCGGTGGAAATCCTGGGTCTTTCCGGCGTTCCGGCGGCAGGCGATGAAGTGACTGTCGTTCGTGACGAGAAGAAAGCACGCGAAGTTGCGCTGTACCGTCAGGGCAAATTCCGCGAAGTTAAACTGGCGCGTCAGCAGAAGTCTAAACTCGAAAACATGTTCGCCAACATGACCGAAGGCGAAGTGTCCGAAGTGAATATCGTGCTGAAAGCCGACGTTCAGGGTTCTGTGGAAGCCATCTCCGATTCGCTGCTGAAACTTTCTACTGAAGAAGTGAAAGTGAAGATTGTCGGCTCCGGTGTGGGTGGTATCACCGAAACCGATGCTACGCTGGCTGCTGCGTCTAACGCTATCCTGGTTGGCTTTAACGTACGTGCCGATGCATCCGCGCGCCGCGTAATTGAAGCAGAAAGCCTGGATCTGCGTTACTACTCCGTCATCTATAACCTGATCGACGAAGTAAAAGCGGCGATGAGCGGCATGCTCTCTCCGGAACTTAAACAGCAGATTATCGGTCTGGCCGAAGTGCGTGATGTCTTTAAATCACCGAAATTCGGCGCGATTGCTGGCTGTATGGTTACCGAGGGCGTGGTTAAACGTCACAACCCAATCCGCGTACTGCGCGACAACGTGGTTATCTATGAAGGCGAGCTGGAATCCCTGCGCCGCTTCAAAGATGACGTGAACGAAGTCCGTAACGGCATGGAATGTGGTATCGGCGTTAAGAACTACAATGACGTCCGTACTGGCGACATGATCGAAGTCTTCGAAGTCATCGAGATCCAGCGCACCATCGCCTGATAGCGACCGCGCGACAGCATTATCAGGGGGGCCATGTGCCCCCCGCTTTGTATGGAGAATTAATTATGGCGAAAGAATTTGGCCGCCCGCAGCGCGTGGCGCAGGAGATGCAAAAAGAGATTGCTATCATCCTGCAACGTGAAATTAAAGATCCGCGCCTGGGCCTGATGACAACCGTTTCTGGTGTAGAAGTCTCCCGCGATCTGGCTTATGCCAAAGTGTATGTCACCTTCCTCAACGATAAAGATGAAGCCGCCATTAAAGCGGGCATCAAAGCGTTGCAGGACGCCTCCGGTTTTATCCGCACGCTGTTAGGTAAAGCAATGCGACTGCGCATTGTGCCGGAGCTGACCTTTTTCTACGACAACTCGCTGGTGGAAGGCATGCGTATGTCCAACCTGGTGACGAACGTCGTTAAGCATGACGAAGCGCGTCGTGTTAACACGGACGACGACAAGGAGGAGTAATGAGTCGCCCTCGTCGTCGCGGCCGTGATATTCACGGCGTCTTGTTGCTGGATAAACCGCAAGGACTCTCCTCCAACGATGCGCTGCAAAAAGTAAAACGCATCTATAACGCTAACCGCGCCGGGCATACTGGCGCGCTGGATCCACTGGCGACCGGCATGTTGCCGATTTGCCTTGGTGAAGCAACGAAGTTCTCGCAGTACCTGCTCGATTCAGATAAGCGTTATCGGGTCATCGCCCGTCTCGGACAACGTACCGATACTTCAGATGCTGATGGGAATGTGGTGGAAGTTCGCCCGGTAGCGTTCAGCGATGAACAGCTCGCCAGCGCTCTGGACAGCTTTCGTGGCGACACGTTGCAAGTGCCGACCATGTTTTCGGCGCTAAAGTATCAGGGCAAGCCGCTTTACGAGTACGCTCGGCAGGGTATTGAGGTGCCTCGCGAGCCGCGCCCGATTACCGTCTACGAACTGCTTTTCATCCGCCACGAAGGTGATGAGCTGGAGCTGGAAGTGCACTGCTCTAAGGGCACTTATATCCGCACCATTATCGATGATCTCGGTGAAAAGCTGGGTTGCGGCGCACATGTCATATTCCTGCGCCGTCTGGCAGTGAGTAAATATCCTGTCGAACGCATGGTCACCCTGGAGCAGCTTAATGCGCTGCTGGGACAGGCGGAAGCGCAGGGTATTCCGGCAAGTGAGCTGATCGACCCGTTACTCATGCCGATGGATAGTCCTGCTTCGGATTATCCTGTGGTTAATATTCCGTTAACGTCGTCTGTTTACTTTAAGAACGGCAACCCGGTGCGTACGACAAATGCGCCGCATGCAGGACTGGTACGCGTGACCGAAGGCGATGAAGGCAAGTTCCTCGGCATGGGGGAAATCGACGAAGAAGGCCGCGTGGCGCCGCGCCGTCTGGTGGTGGAATATCCGGCGTAGCATTCTGGCTTGCCTTGCGATAAACCAGTGAGGCGAGTAGAATATTGCCGCTTAACGCTGTGCAAATTGGTTAACAATCGGCAGGCGTTAAACATGGGATTGCTGAATTAGAGATCGGCATCCTTTCATTCTTTTACTTTTGGAGTTTTAAAATGTCTCTAAGCGTTGAAGCTAAAGCTAAAATCGTTTCTGAGTTTGGTCGTGGTGCTAACGACAGCGGTTCCACCGAAGTTCAGGTTGCTCTGCTGACTGCACAGATTAACCACCTGCAGGGCCACTTTGCAGAGCACAAAAAAGATCACCACAGCCGTCGTGGTCTGCTGCGCATGGTTTCTCAGCGTCGTAAACTGCTCGACTACCTGAAACGTAAAGATGTTGCACGCTACACTGCGCTGATCGAGCGTCTGGGTCTGCGTCGCTAATTCTTGCGAGTTTCAGAAAAGGGGGCCTTTACGGCCCCTTTTTTCGACCAGGC
The DNA here is from genome assembly GCF_000463115.2 of Franconibacter helveticus LMG 23732. Taxonomy (GTDB): domain Bacteria; phylum Pseudomonadota; class Gammaproteobacteria; order Enterobacterales; family Enterobacteriaceae; genus Franconibacter; species Franconibacter helveticus. The sequence continues at coordinate 95,262 of NZ_AWFX01000003.1, forward strand.
GGCAGCAATTCTCTGGAAACTAATGTATTGTTGCTAAGAATGATCTTCATTGCAGAGGTTCGCGCGGCTAATGAGAGGCTTCATCCGCAAAGGCGGATTAGGGTTGTCATTAGTCGCGAGGATGCAAAGAAGATCGGGTATTGTCAGCACGGCCCTGGGCGTGCTGTTGTTCATTAAGAAAGGGTACAATTTTGCTTAATCCGATCGTTCGTAAATTCCAGTATGGCCAGCATACCGTCACGCTTGAAACCGGCATGATGGCACGCCAGGCGACAGCCGCCGTAATGGCGAGCATGGACGACACTGCGGTATTCGTTACCGTTGTGGGCGCTAAAAAAGCCAAGCCAGGTCAGGACTTTTTCCCGCTGACCATCAACTATCAGGAGCGTACCTACGCTGCTGGCCGCATTCCCGGCGGTTTCTTCCGTCGTGAAGGCCGTCCGAGCGAAGGTGAAACGCTGATCGCGCGTCTGATTGACCGCCCGCTCCGTCCGCTTTTCCCGGAAGGTTTCGTTAACGAAGTACAGGTTATCGCGACTGTCGTTTCCGTTAACCCGCAGGTTAACCCGGATATCGTGGCGATGATCGGCGCTTCCGCCGCGCTTTCTCTCTCCGGCATTCCGTTTAACGGCCCGATTGGCGCTGCACGCGTTGGTTATATCAACGACCAGTACGTACTGAACCCGACCCAGGAAGAGCTGAAATCCAGCAAACTGGACCTCGTGGTTGCCGGTACCGAAAGCGCTGTGCTGATGGTGGAATCTGAAGCAGAACTGCTGAGCGAAGACCAGATGCTGGGCGCTGTGGTTTATGGCCACGAGCAACAGCAGATCGTCATCCAGAATATCAACGACCTGGTGAAAGAAGCCGGTAAACCGCGTTGGGACTGGCAGCCGGAAGCGGCGAACGAAACGCTGAATGCGCGCGTTGCAGCCCTGGCGGAATCTCGCCTGAGCGACGCTTATCGCATCACCGACAAACAAGAACGCTACGGCCAGATCGACGCTATCAAAGCCGACGTCATCGCGGCTCTGCAAGCCGAGCAAGCTGAAGGCGAAGCGCTTGATGAAAACGAACTGGGCGACATCCTGCACGCTATCGAGAAAAATGTTGTTCGTTCTCGCGTGCTGGCTGGCGAACCACGTATCGATGGTCGCGAAAAAGATATGATCCGTGGCCTGGACGTACGCACTGGCGTACTGCCGCGTACTCACGGTTCCGCGCTGTTCACCCGTGGTGAAACGCAGGCGCTGGTGACGGCAACGCTGGGCACCGAGCGCGATGCGCAGAATATCGACGAACTGATGGGCGAGCGTACCGACCGCTTCCTGTTCCACTACAACTTCCCTCCGTACTCCGTAGGTGAAACCGGTATGGTGGGTTCGCCGAAGCGTCGTGAAATCGGTCACGGTCGTCTGGCGAAGCGCGGCGTACTGGCAGTTATGCCAGCGGCGGACCGTTTCCCGTACACCGTACGCGTCGTGTCTGAAATCACCGAGTCCAACGGCTCCTCGTCTATGGCTTCTGTCTGCGGCGCTTCTCTGGCCCTGATGGACGCAGGCGTGCCGATTAAAGCGGCTGTTGCAGGTATTGCCATGGGTCTGGTGAAAGAAGGCGACAACTTTGTTGTTCTGTCTGACATCCTGGGCGATGAAGACCACCTGGGCGATATGGACTTCAAAGTGGCGGGCTCTCGCGACGGTATCACTGCGTTGCAGATGGATATCAAAATCGAAGGCATCACTAAAGAGATCATGCAGGTTGCACTGAACCAGGCTAAGGGCGCGCGTCTGCATATCCTTGGCGTAATGGAACAGGCTATCAACGCGCCGCGCGGCGATATCTCTCAGTTCGCACCGCGTATTCACACCATTAAGATCAACCCGGATAAGATCAAAGACGTGATCGGTAAGGGTGGTTCTGTGATTCGTGCGCTGACTGAAGAAACCGGCACCACCATCGAAATCGAAGATGACGGTACCGTTAAGATCGCAGCGACCGACGGTGAAAAAGCGAAACACGCAATTCGTCGTATCGAAGAGATTACCGCTGAAATCGAAGTGGGCCGTATCTATAACGGTAAAGTGACCCGCATCGTTGACTTTGGTGCTTTCGTTGCCATCGGCGGCGGTAAAGAAGGGCTGGTGCACATTTCTCAGATCGCCGACAAGCGCGTTGAGAAAGTGACCGACTACCTGCAAATGGGCCAGGAAGTGCCGGTTAAGGTGCTGGAAGTCGACCGTCAGGGCCGTGTTCGTTTAAGCATTAAAGAAGCAACTGAGCAAACTCAGGATACCGCAGCAGCGCCTGCTGCGCCGGAAGCCGAATAAGGTTTGCCATTTAGCTCTCCGCAGTGATGCGGAGAGCTGTTTGTTACCGGGCAGGACGCCTTGTTTGCAGGCGGGGGACAGGACGTTCATCCAATTGTTGTCTTCGGGAGTAGGAAATGAAGCCTTTTTTGCGCTGGTGTTTCGTTGCGACAGCTCTAACGCTGGCAGGATGCAGCAACTCTGCCTGGCGTAAGAGCGAAGTCCTCGCGGTGCCATTGCAACCGACATTGCAGCAAGAAGTCATCCTGGCCCGCATGGAACAGATACTCGCAAGTCGGGCTTTAACCGATGATGAACGCGCACAGCTTTTATATGAGCGCGGAGTGTTGTATGATAGTCTTGGTTTGAGAGCACTGGCGCGGAATGATTTTTCACAAGCGCTGGCTATCCGACCGGATATGCCTGAAGTATTCAATTACTTAGGCATTTATTTAACGCAGGCAGGCAATTTTGATGCTGCCTATGAAGCGTTTGATTCTGTACTTGAGCTTGATCCAACTTACAACTACGCGCATTTAAATCGCGGTATCGCCCTCTATTACGGCGGACGTTACCGGTTAGCGCAAGATGATCTGCTGGCGTTTTATCAAGACGATCCCAATGATCCTTTCCGTAGTCTGTGGCTCTTCCTTGCTGAAAGCAAACTGGATGAGAAACAGGCCAAAGTCGCTTTGCAACAGCGCCTGGATAAATCGGACAAAGAACAGTGGGGATGGAACATCGTCGAATTCTACCTTGGCACTATTAGCGAAAAAACGTTAATGGAGCGCCTGAAGGCAGACGCAACGGATAACACCTCGCTCGCTGAGCATCTCAGTGAAACCAACTTCTATTTAGGTAAGTACTACCTAAGTCTGGGGGATAAGGACAGCGCCACGGCACTGTTCAAGTTAGCGGTTGCTAACAACGTACACAATTTCGTTGAGCACCGTTATGCATTGTTGGAATTAGCGCTCTTGGGCCAGGAGCAAGAAGACCTGGCAGAATCGGACCAGCAATAGCTGACGGACATCTATCAGCCCAAACATTTTTACAATGTCATCACCTTAGCGGGTGAGGGCTTTTTTGTTCGTTAAACCATCTACTTTGAGCCGGTTCACACTTTTCAATGAAATTTGCACAAAAATTTCACGATGAGTTATGTAGACTGGCCGCCACTGATATTGAGGCACACGTACTACATGGCTGAATTCGAAACCACTTTTGCAGATCTGGGCCTGAAGGCTCCTATCCTTGAAGCCCTTAACGATCTGGGTTACGAAAAACCATCTCCGATCCAGGCAGAATGTATTCCGCATCTGCTCTCTGGTCGTGACGTCCTGGGCATGGCCCAGACTGGTAGCGGCAAAACCGCAGCGTTCTCGCTGCCGCTGCTGAATAACATTGATCCGGACCTGCGCGCGCCGCAGATCCTCGTACTGGCTCCGACCCGTGAACTGGCTGTTCAGGTTGCGGAAGCCATGACTGAATTTTCTAAACACATGCGTGGCGTAAACGTTCTGGCCCTTTACGGCGGCCAGCGTTACGACGTACAGCTGCGCGCTCTGCGTCAGGGCCCGCAGATTGTTGTTGGTACCCCGGGTCGTCTGCTTGACCACCTGAAGCGCGGCACCCTGGACCTTTCCCGCCTGAGCGGTCTGGTTCTGGATGAAGCTGACGAAATGCTGCGTATGGGCTTCATCGAAGACGTTGAAACCATCATGGCTGAGATCCCGGAAGGTCATCAGACCGCGCTGTTCTCCGCCACTATGCCGGAAGCGATTCGCCGCATTACTCGCCGCTTCATGAAAGAGCCGCAGGAAGTGCGCATTCAGTCCAGCGTGACGACTCGCCCGGACATCAGCCAGAGCTACTGGTCTGTTTACGGCATGCGCAAAAACGAAGCGCTGGTGCGTTTCCTGGAAGCAGAAGATTTTGATGCAGCGATTATTTTCGTGCGCACCAAAAACGCGACGCTGGAAGTTTCCGAAGCGCTGGAGCGCAGCGGTTATAACAGCGCGGCGCTGAACGGCGATATGAACCAGGCGCTGCGCGAGCAGACCCTGGAACGTCTGAAAGATGGTCGTCTGGATATTTTGATCGCAACTGACGTAGCGGCACGCGGTCTGGACGTTGAACGTATCAGCCTCGTTGTCAACTACGACATCCCGATGGACTCAGAGTCTTACGTGCACCGTATCGGCCGTACGGGTCGTGCTGGCCGCGCTGGCCGCGCGCTGCTGTTCGTTGAGAACCGCGAGCGTCGTCTGCTGCGCAACATCGAGCGCACCATGAAGCTGACCATTCCGGAAGTCGAACTGCCGAACGCAGAACTGCTGGGTCAACGCCGTCTGGAAAAATTCGCCGCTAAAGTTCAGCAACAGCTGGAAAGCAGCGATCTCGATCAGTACCGCGCACTGCTGGCGAAAATCCAGCCGAGCGCTGAAGGCGAAGAGCTGGACATCGAAACGCTGGCCGCCGCGCTGCTGAAAATGGCGCAGGGCGAGCGTCCGCTGATCCTGCCGCCGGATGCGCCGATGCGTCCTAAGCGTGAGTTCCGCGAGCGTGACGATCGTTTCGAACGTCGCGGTGAGCGTGGCGAACGTAGCGACCGTCCGAAACGTGAGCGTCGCGACGCTGGCGAAATGGAACTCTACCGCATTGAGGTAGGTCGCGATGATGGTGTTGAAGTTCGTCATATCGTTGGCGCTATTGCTAACGAAGGCGACATCAGCAGCCGTTACATCGGCAATATCAAGCTGTTTGCTTCGCACTCCACGATTGAACTGCCGAAAGGCATGCCGACCGAAGTGCTGCAACACTTTACCCGCACGCGTATTCTCAACAAACCGATGAATATGCAGCTGATGGGCGATGCGCAACCACGTGGCGAACGTCGTCCGGGCGGTCGCAGCTTTGGCGGCGAAGGCCGTGAAGGTGGTCGTGGCGAAGGTCGTCGTTTCGGCGGTGAGCGTCGCGAAGGCGGCAACGGCCGTTTTGCCGGTGAACGTCGCGAAGGCGGCCGTTTCAGCGGTGAACGTCGTGAAGGCAGCCGCGGTCCGCGTCGTGAAGAGGGCGCCACCACAAGCCGCCGCCGTTTCGGCGACGCATAAGGCCAGCCGTTAAGCGCGTCTGACAAAGCGTAAAGTAAATAAGACAGCCCCGGTCTGAACGATCGGGGCTTTTTTTATCGGCAATGTACTCGTGTACTGGTACAATGCTGCATGCATTATTGCCGTTCAGCTACAGGAATCTTCATGTCGACTCTCGCTACCACGCGCGCCACGCCCTCTGTCTGGGGCGGCATTATTATCATCGCAGGCACCATTATTGGCGCCGGCATGTTCTCACTGCCGGTGGTAATGTCCGGCGCGTGGTTTTTCTGGTCGTTGCTGGCGCTGGGTTTTACCTGGTTTTGCATGCTGCACTCCGGGTTGATGCTGCTTGAAGCGAATCTTAACTACCGCATCGGCGCAAGCTTCGACACCATGACAAAAGACCTGCTGGGCAAAGGCTGGAATGCTATAAACGGCGCCTCGGTCGCCTTCGTGCTCTATATTCTGACCTACGCCTATATCTCAGCCAGCGGTTCGATTATTCAGCATACGCTCGGGGAAATGGCGATAAGTTTTCCGGCGCGCATGGCGGGTCTGCTGTTCGCGCTGGCGGTGGCTTTCATCGTCTGGCTGTCGACCCGGGCGGTAAGCCGCATCACGGCGATTGTGCTTGGCGCGAAGGTCATCACGTTCTTTCTGACTTTTGGCAGCCTGCTGGGTCATGTGCAGCCCGCCGTGCTTTTTAACAGCGCTGAAGCGCACGCCAGCTACACGCCTTACCTGTTAATGACGCTGCCATTCTGTCTGGCTTCTTTTGGCTATCATGGCAATGTGCCAAGCCTGATGAAATATTACGGTAAGGATCCGCGCACTATTGTCCGCTGTCTGACGGGCGGCACGCTGATTGCGCTGGGGCTTTATGTGGTCTGGCTGTTGGCGACAATGGGCAATATTCCTCGCCCGGGTTTTATCGCCATTGCGCAGCAGGGCGGCAATATAGATGTGCTGGTTGGGGCATTAAGCGGGGTCTTACATAGCCGCTCGCTGGATTTACTGCTGATCGTCTTTTCAAACTTCGCTGTCGCCAGTTCTTTTCTGGGCGTGACGCTGGGGCTGTTTGATTATCTGGCCGATTTATTTGGTTTTGATGATTCGCCGTTCGGGCGCTTTAAAACCGTGCTGCTGACTTTTGCGCCGCCGATGCTGGGTGGGCTTGTCTGGCCGAACGGCTTTTTATATGCGATTGGTTATGCCGGGCTTGCGGCGACTATCTGGGCCGCCATCGTGCCCGCGCTGCTGGCTAACGCTTCGCGCAAGCGCTTCGGCAGCCCGCATTTTCGCGTGTGGGGCGGCAAAGGGATGATTGTGCTTATCCTGCTGTTTGGCGTCGGCAACGCGCTGGTGCATCTGCTTTCCAGTTTTAATCTGTTGCCGGTTTATCAATAAAAAAGAGGCGGAATTCCGCCTCTTTTACTTTTACATCAGCTCTTCGCGCACCTGCATCGCCAGGTCAAAAGAGTGCAGTCGCGCGTCGTGGTCGAAGATCTGGCCGTTAACCATGATCTCATCCGCTTCAGTTTCCCGCAGCACCGAGAGCAGCCCGTGGCGCACTTTTGCTTTATCGCCCACCAGCGACATGCCCAGCGCCTGTTGTACGCCGTACTGCTCCGCCGGGCTCCAGAAACTGTCCATGCTTTCAATCGGCGGCGGCAACTGACCGGTTTCGCCGCGACGCAGCTTCACAAAAGCCTGCTGCATTGAGGTGAAGAGAAACTCCGCGTCGCGGTTGCTGTCGGCGGCGACAATGTTAATGCACACCGTGGCGTACGGTTTTTCCAGCCGCTCTGAAGGCTTGAAGTGGGTGCGGTAAAGATGCAGCGCCTGGAGGAGCATATCCGGCGCGAAGTGTGAGGCGAAGGCGAAGGGCAGGCCCATCTGCGCCGCCAGCTGCGCGCTGTAAAGGCTTGAACCCAGCAGCCAGACCGGAATTTTCGAACCGTGGCCCGGTACCGGGCGCACCGCCGGGTTCGGATCGCGGGCGTCAAACCACTCCACCAGTTCGTTAACGTCGCGGGGGAAGTTATCAATGTCGGCGCTCATATGGCGTCGCAGCGCCATCATTGTGCGCTGGTCGCTGCCCGGCGCGCGGCCCAGCCCCAGTTCAATACGGCCCGGATAAAGCGCATTCAGCGTGCCGAACTGCTCAGCAATCACCAGTGGAGCATGGTTTGGCAGCATTACGCCGCCTGAACCCAGACGCAGCGTTTGGGTATTCGCCGCCAGATAGCCAATAAGCACTGAGGTGGCGGCGCTGGCGATGCCGGTCATATTATGGTGTTCCGCCAGCCAGTAGCGGTGATAGCCGCGTTTTTCAGCGAGGCGGGCTAAATCCAGCGAATGGCGAAAAGCGTCCTGCGCGGTGGAACCCTGCGGGATCGGCGCGAGATCCAGCACCGAGAAGGGCACTACAGATTTATCAGACATAACGGCTCACTTTGTTACAGCATAGTCATCAGATTGAAGGTCTTCTTCCAGCCTGGCTGCCGGAGCGGATTTGTCCAGCGAGCCGCCAGAAAGCTGTACTTTTAATAGTGCAGCAAAATCCGCCGATTGTTGTTAACAAAGTGAGCCTTTTCTTACGGCTGCAACGCCAGTCCGGCGAGGCGTTTCCAGTAACCGTTGCAGTCGCTTTGCGCAGTCAGCGGCAACGGCGCGGCGCCCGACTCATTAGCCCGGAACGCTTTCAGGATCTCCAGCGTTTCCAGCCCCATCGGCGAAAGCCGCACGATATCCACCAGCCCCTGCATAGAAGCAAGCTCATTGCCGAGGTTATAGACATAGCCGCTCATGGTCTGGATGCCGTTCAGCACAAATACCTGCTGGTTTTCTTGCGAGTCGACGCGCCGCCCCTGCGGATACTTAATGCAGCACGTTTCGCATTCGTCTTTCGGGCGGTTTTCTGAGCGGGCGGTAAAGCAACGGGCAGAATAAGCGAGCGGCAGATGTCCATAGCTCAAGACTTCCACTTCAAATTGCCGACGAATGCCCAGCTCATCGCACTGCTGAAGCAAATTGCTGAGCCAGTCGCGGGAAAGCTCGACCGGCATACACCAGCGCACCATACCCTGCTTCAACAGCAGACGCAGGGTAACGGCGTTGTAGCAATTGAGCGCATGCCCGGCGACAAAAGGCAGCCTGCGTTCAGCAGCGAGGTTAACCGCGCCCAGATCGTTCGCTTCAATGAGAAATTCGCCGTTGTCTACATAACGTTTCAGCTCGTTAAGCTCTGAGGGCGCCTGCACCAGCGCAAGCGTGGAAAGCACCACCTGCTTGCCGCTGCCGGCGAGTGTTTTCGCCATCGCCAGCCAGTCGCCCGCTTTGGTTTCGCGGCGCTTGCTGCACACCGCTTCGCCCAGATAAATCACATCGGCGCTGCTTTGCGCCGCCGCTTCATAAAAGCGCTCCAGCGTCGCTTTCGGCCAGTAGTAAAGCACCGGCCCTAAAGAATATTGCATGACGACTCCTTTACTGCCATTTACGGTGATAAGCGCCAAGGGTGGTTTGCGTGCCTTCCGCCATCGCGCCCAGGGCGTCCATCCATGCTTGCTGCGGAACAAAGTTTTGCGGGTCCGCCTTGCAGCTATCAATTGCCTGACGCCATACTTTCGCCACCTGGCTTACGTAAGCCGGGCTGCGCTGGCGGCCTTCAATTTTTACCGAGGCGATATTGGCGGCGAGCAGTTCCGGCAGCAGCTCAAGCGTGTTGAGGCTGGTGGGCTCTTCCAGGGTGTGATAGCGCTGGCCGTCCACCAGGTAGCGGCCTTTGCACAGGGTGGGGTAGCCGGCGTTTTCCGACGCCTGGTAGCGGTCGATAAGCACGTTGTTAAGGCGTGATTCGAGGCCCTGCGGCGTCTGCTGCCAGCGGACAAATTTCGCGGGCGAACAGGCGCCTACGGTGTTGGGCGACTCGCCGGTAAGCCATGAGGAGAGATAGCAGCGGCCTTCTGCCATAATACAAAGGCTGCCGAAGGCGAAGACCTCCAGCGGCACTGGCGTCACGCGGGCTAACTGCTTTACCTGATGAATCGAAAGCACGCGCGGCAGAACAACGCGCGCTACATCGAAATGACGATGATAAAAGCGAATCGCTTCTTCATTGGTCGCCGATGCCTGCACAGAAACGTGGCGCTCCACGTGCGGATAGCGCGCGGCGGCGTATTCCAGCATCGCGATATCGGCGAGGATGAGCGCGTCGGCCCCCAGTTGGGCCGCCATATCTACGGCGCGTTCCCAGCGGGCGTAGCCGTCCGGGTGCGCAAAGGTGTTAATCGCGATATGCAGTTTGCGGCCATGCTGATGCACAAAACTCACCGCCTCCTGCAATTTTTTTTCGGTGAAGTTAAGCCCGGCGAAGTGGCGGGCGTTGGTGTCATCTTTCAGGCCGATATAAACCGCATCCGCGCCATGTTCAATGGCCGCCTTGAGGGCCGGAAGGTTGCCAGCGGGGCAAAGCAATTCCATAGGATTTCCTGACCAGTAGGATGGCTGCAAAGGTGCAGCAAAATTGTTAATGAAACGGGATTTTAGTTAACCTGCCCGCGACAATTTTTGATTTGAGGCAGTTAATGGCGTATTGATGGCATCTATAAAGGGGTAAGCAAACCCGCGTAAAGCTTGATTTGAGCCGCTATGTCACCTGCCTGATATGGCACAATAAACGGGACATTTTTATCAAGGAGTACCGCTCGTGTTGGATATACTGCGTTCGCGCCTGGTTCAGCTTGGCCCTTCTGTGATGAAAACGCCGGTGAAGCTGGCGCCTTTTATCCTTAAACGTCAGGTGCTGGAGCAACTGCTGGGATGGCAGTTTCGCCAGGCGCTGGAAGATGGCGAACTGGATTTCCTCGAGTCGCGCTGGCTTGGCATTGAGGTGCAGGATATTGGCCTGACCTGGTATACCTCGGTGGAGGACAACAAGCTCATCGTGCGTCAAAATGCTGAAGCAGATGTCACTTTTCGCGCTAATGCCGCCGATTTGTTGATGGTTGCGGCCCGCAAGCAGGATCCGGATACGCTCTTTTTCCAGCGTCGTCTGGTCATTGAAGGCGATACCGAGCTGGGTCTTTACGTCAAAAACCTGATGGACGCCATCGATCTGGACGCCATGCCGAAGCCGCTGCGCGTTATGTTGCTGCAACTGGCGGATTTCGTTGAGGCCGGGTTAACCGCCCCGCCGCAAACAAAAGTAACTTCCATAGGTGAGCCATGCTGATTCGTGTAGAAATTCCCATCGACGCGCCGGGTATCGACGCGCTGCTCAAACGCGCCTTTCAGGGCGAAGAAGAGGCGAATCTGGTGCGCGGGCTGCGTGAAGACGGGCAATTGACGCTGGGCGTTGTCGCAACCGATGATGAAGGACAAGTGGTCGGCTACGTCGCTTTCAGCCCGGTGAGCATTGAAGGCGAAGAGCTACAGTGGGTAGGGCTGGCGCCGCTGGCGGTGGATGAAGCCTGGCGCGGCCAGGGCATTGGCCGCCAGTTGGTCTATGAAGGACTCGACTCGCTCAATGAGTTTGGCTACGCGGCGGTTGTCACGCTTGGCGACCCGGCGTTCTATAACCGTTTAGGCTTTGAGCCTGCCGCTCGTTATGGCCTGCACTGCCGCTGGCCGGGTACGGAGGCGGCTTTCCAGGTGCACCGTCTCGCAGATGACGCCTTAAACGGCGTCAGCGGACGGGTGGAGTATCACGAGCATTTTAATCGCTTCTGAACCCCTGGCGTCTGGAGGTCTGCCAGCAGATCTCCAAACGCCATGCTTCCCGCCACCAGCGCCTCTTTCTGCGCTTTCGTCAGTTGCTTGATTCGGTACTCTGCGCGCAGCGCCTGTGAGCGGTCGCCTACCGGCGCGCTGAAAACCAGCGTGAGCTCGCCTTTGCCGCGCAGCGCCTTTGCCCCTTTTCCTGCCTGATGCTGTGTAAAGCGGCGCGCGACATCCGTAGTGATGCCGGTATAAAGGCGGTTATCCGCCGTGCGTATCAAATAAAGAAACCAGAAAGTCATAGCGATGCAGGGGAGTCAACGTGCCCGCACCTTACCACGCTTTGCTGTGATAGTCTTTCAGCCTTCAGAACAATGCAGGAGAGCGTATGGACGCCCTTGAAGCCATCAGCCGCTGGCTGGTTAAGCAACATGTCGTAACCTACTGTGTGGGACGAGAAGACGAATTATGGTGCGCCAATGCGTTTTACGTTTACGATAGCGAGCGCGTCGCCTTTTATCTTTTAAGCGATGAGAAAACGCGGCACGGGCAAATGGCAGGCGTGAAAGCGCGCATAGCCGGAACGGTAAACGGCCAGCCAAAGACCGTGGCATTAATCCGTGGCGTACAGTTTCGCGGCGAACTGCGGCGGGTGGAAGGGCCGGAAAGCGAGGCCTGGCGCGAACGCTACAACCGCCGCTTTCCGGTCGCCAGGGTGATGTCGTCTCCGCTCTGGGAAATTCGTCTCGATGAGATCAAGTTCACCGACAACACCATGGGCTTTGGCAAAAAGCTACACTGGTTGCGGGAGCCGTCAGGCGCCCAGCAGGCGTAACGCTTCCCGGTTAAAGGCGGGCAGGTCTTCCGGCGTGCGGCTGGTGACCAGCTGATCTTTGTCCACCACCACTTCCTGATCGTGAAATTCAGCGCCCGCATTTTTCACATCCACCACAATCGGCTTCACGGCGGTTAATTTACGCCCGCGGATCACATCCGCGCTAATCAGCAACTGCGGACCGTGACAGATAGCGAAAACCGGCTTGCCGGTGTTGATAAAGTCTCGGGTGAAAGTGACGAAACGGTCGTCGCCGCGCAGGGAATCCGGTGAATGGCCGCCGGGCAGTAGCAGGGCGTCAAAATCCGCCGGGCGGACTTCATCAATCGCTTTATCAATGGTCACCGTCGCTTCGCCCTGTTTGCCGGTCACGGTTTTGCCCGCTTCTTTTTCAATGGTGATAACTTCGTGTCCCGCTTTGCGGAACTCTGCTGCCGGAGAAGTAAATTCCGAATCTTCAAACTCGTCGGTGATCAAGACTGCAATCTTCTTGCTCATAATTCCTCCGTTGTTGTTATTCCAGATGTCAGTGGCTTAAGTGGTCGTTTTCGCCACAGATGGTGAATACTTAAGGCACGGACTATTAAGTCTGGTAGAAGGGCGCGACATTGCAAGGCAGAGAATTCTGCAAAGGGGGATGAGATGAGCCGAGTATTGATTACCGGGGCGACAGGGCTGATAGGCGGTTATCTGCTGCGGATGCTGGTGGAAGAACCGCGCGTAACACAGATCATCGCCGCCACGCGCCGCCCGCTGCCGCCAATGCGTAAAGTGCTTAACCCTCACGATCCGCAGCTTACCGACGTGCTGACGCAGCTTACCGACCCTGTCGATATCGTCTTTTGCTGTCTGGGCACAACGCGGCGCGAGGCTGGCAGCAAAGAGGCGTTTATTCTTGCCGACTATACGCTGGTGGTGGATACCGGCATCGCCGGGCTGCGTCAGGGGGCGAAGCATATGCTGGTGGTCAGCGCCGTGGGCGCCAACGCGCAGTCGCCCTTTTTCTATAACCGCGTTAAAGGGAAAATGGAAGAAGCGCTAAAGGCGCAGCGCTGGCCGCGTCTTACTATCGCCCGGCCTTCGATGCTGCTGGGCCAGCGGGAAAAGCAGCGCCTCAATGAATCTCTTTTTTCACCGCTGTTTCGCCTGCTGCCGGGCCGCTGGAGGGCTATCCACGCCCGCGATGTAGCGCGAGCCATGCTCAGCGAGGCGCTGTCGCCAGGGAGCCGCGAAGTCACCGTTCTTGATTCTGGTCAATTGCGCGAAAAGGCTGAGCAATCGTCCATCTATTGAGCTTTCCCAACCTGTGCCGCAGGCGTAGTATTGACGCCGCTTCTTTAACCTCTTCGTAAATTCCAGAGGAATGCTATGGCTGGTCAGTCTTCGTCTCTGGCGCTAAAACCCCACGCCTTGTGGAAACCTGCGCTTTTTTTTCTCGTCCTGATTGTTGGTTTATGGTACGTCAAATGGCAGCCCTACTACGGGAAAGCGTTTACCGCCGCCGAAACCCACAGCATTGGTAAATCGTTGCTGGCGCAGCCGGAAACCAATCCGCTTACTGCCGCGCTGGATTACGCGCTGGTCTATTTTCTGGCGGTCTGGAAAGCGGCGGTGCTCGGCGTATTGCTTGGCTCGTTGATTCAGGTACTTATTCCACGCGACTGGTTGATGCGCACGCTGGGGCAGGCGCGCTTTCGCGGCACGCTGCTTGGCACGCTTTTCTCGCTGCCTGGCATGATGTGCACCTGCTGCGCCGCGCCTGTGGCGGCAGGGATGCGTCGTCAGTCGGTTTCCATCGGCGGCGCGCTGGCTTTCTGGCTGGGCAACCCGCTGCTGAACCCGGCGACGCTTGTGTTTATGGGCTTTGTGCTGGGCTGGCATTTCGCGCTGGTTCGTTTGCTGGCGGGCGTGGTGACGGTGGTCGGCATCGCCTGGCTGGTGCAGCGTTCGGTCAAGGAGAGCGGCGCTGCGCCGCTTCCTCTGCCTGAACCGCAGGCGCAGCCGCAGGGCGCGTTTCTGACTCGCTGGGGCAAGGCGCTGTGGACGCTCTTCTGGAACACGATCCCTGTCTATGTGCTGGCGGTACTGGCGCTGGGCGCCGCCCGCGTCTGGCTCTTTCCCCATGCCGACGGCGAAGTGGGCAACACGCTGATGTGGGTGATTGCGATGGCGATAGTCGGCTGCCTGTTTGTGATCCCGACGGCGGCGGAAATCCCGATTGTGCAGACCATGATGCTGGCGGGGATGGGCGTGGCGCCCGCGCTGGCATTGCTGATGACGTTGCCTGCCGTGAGTCTGCCTTCGCTTATTATGCTGCGCAAAGCGTTTCCGGCGAAAGCGCTGTGGCTCACCGGCGTGCTGGTGGTTTGTTCAGGCGTGATTGTGGGAACGCTGGCGTTACTGTAAGCAGGGAAATCGCCCTCTCCCGGACAGGAGAGGGCGGATAAAGCGCTATTTGATGTAGGTAAAAGCTGTGGTGACGTGCTTAACGCCGCTGACACGGCTTGCCGTATCCGCCGCTGCGCGCCCTTCGCGCTCGGTCACCAGGCCAAGCAGGAACACTTCGCCATTTTCCGTCGTCACTTTCACGTTAGACGATTTTACCTGATCGCTTGCCAGCAGCTGAGAGCGCACCTTGGTGGTTATCCAGGTATCCGTAGAGGCGGTGCCAAGGCTAATCGGCTGACCGTTGCGGATCTCGTTATAAACCTCCGTTGTGCCTTCAACACCCATAGCGATTTGTTTGGCGCGGGAAGCCAGCTCGGTATTCGGCGCCTGGCCTGCCAGCAGCACTTTGCCTTGATAAGCGGTGACTTTCACCCGCGCTTCTTTCTTCAACTGCTCGTCTTTATCCAGCGCGCTGTTTACGCGCAGCTCAAGCGTGCCGTCATCCACCTGGGTGCCTACCGTACGCGGGTCGGTGGCGGCTTTGGTGCCGACCGCAGCCGTACCCACCACCGCCGCAGCGATGCAGCCCTGCAATAATAACGCGGTAATAAGGACAGCGAGGGGCTTAATGGCCTTCATGAATACTCCTTAATCATCCTGGTGTGGAAAAAGCGTGTTATCAATAAGATCGCACAGGCAGTTCACCGTCAGCATGTGCATTTCATGAATGCGCGCGCTGCGGTGGGAGGGAATACGAATTTCCACATCCTGCGGTCCGAGCAAACCTGCCAGCTCACCGCCGTCGTACCCCGTCAGGGCGACAATGGTCATGTCGCGAGTCACCGCCGCCTCGACGGCTTTGACGATATCCCGGCTATTGCCGCGGGTAGAGATAGCCAGCAAAACGTCGCCGGCATGCCCAAGCGCGCGCACCTGTTTGGCATACACTTCATCGTGCAGCCTGTCGTTAGTGATAGCGGTTAAGACCACGTTATCGGTATTAAGTGCGATAGCGGGCAGGCTTGGACGTTCGGTTTCGAAACGATTGATCATGCTGGCAGCAAAATGCTGTGCGTTGGCGGCGGAAGTGCCGTTGCCACAACAGAGAATTTTGTTGCCGTTCAGCAGCGACTGAACCAGCGTCATGGCCGCACGGGAAATGGCATCCGGGAGCGCCTCCGCGGCTGCTATCTGGGTTTGAATGCTTTCCGTAAAGCAGACTTTGATTCTTTCGAGCACGATTATCCTTTGCGTTGCGTGTTGTTATGAGCAGGTGGAAAACGCATCCACAATCCACTCGATTTCATTGCCGGTGAAGGCTAACACATCAAACCGGCAATCCACAGTATCAAAACTCGCATTGTGGCGGGCGAGCCACAAGCGGGCGGTTTGTAATAATTTCTGTTGCTTGTTACGGGTGACGCTGGCGGCGGCGCCGCCAAACAGAGAGGATTGACGATAGCGCACTTCCACAAACACCGTGACGTGCTGCTGTCGCATTATCAGGTCAATTTCGCCGCAGCGTTCACGAACATTGGCGGCGACAAAGCGCAGCCCCTGATGTTCAAGCCACTGACGCGCCTGGCTTTCCCAGCGCGCGCCTGCGGCCTGACGGCTTAGTTGACCGGAACGATTTGTCCTTGCTGGTATCTGAGCCACATCAACTTCCTGTTAATGACGCAATCCTGGTTTGCCGTCAGCGCGCCGGTATTACCGCTAATCTGGAAGCCGGGGACCTGACGCATTTGCGAAAAGTGGTTGGCAAGCGACCAGGCATCGACGCCCATGGCGTAGAGACGGGCCAGAGAATAATCGTTGTTCACGCTGGAAAGCGCCTGCTGCTGAAGAGAAGGGTTGCCGCCCGCGAGCATCGGGATTTCACTGTACTGCAACCCTTCCATTTCCAGGCGGAAATCGGGGCCGGCGTTGCTCTGCGCGCTACGGGAGCTGGCATAAAGCGCCGCGCCGCCGTGGCTGCCGTTGCGCATGGCGATCATCGGCTTGATCAGCGCCACTTCCTCCTGGGTTGCGACGATATAAACGGCGTCCACATTACCGCTGCTGCCGGCAGTAATCTGCGCATCCGTTGGCGGCGCCGGGATGGTCAGACCGCCGATTGTCACGCCCTGCTGCTGCGGCATGCTGGAAGAGACCGGGCTGCCGGTTAACGAAATGCCGGAGCCGCCATTAATGTTCATTTTCAGTTCAGAGACGGAGCCGAATTTTTGTTGCAGCACGGTGCCGCCGCCCAGATGCTGCCACTGTGCGGCAAACGCGTTAGTGACGCGATCGCCCAGCGCGCTGCGTGGAACCAGCACCAGCGGCGCGCGACGGCCTTCCTGCCAGATATGATCGGCGGCGTCGCGGGCTTCATCTTCCGGAGAAAGCGCGAAGTAGCAGATATTCGCGCGGTTCTGCACCGCTTCCGGCTGGTTAAGCGCCAGTACGTTCAGCGGCGTGTTGCTGCGAATAACTTCATCGACTTTATCTTTGAGCAGCGGGCCGACGACGATGCTGGCGCCATCCTGCTGCACCTGGCTGAGAATTTGCGTAAGCGGCTGTGAGCTGGTGTCGTAAACTTTGAGTTCCGCCGAAGGGTTTGCGGGCGTGGTCGCTGTCGCTGTCGCTTGCGGCGCCTGGTTCTGGTCTTGCGGGGCGGATTGCGCCGGGTCTTGCGTGACAGTCTGCGCTTGCGCTGCGGGCTGCTCTGCGCCTGGCTGGCTGGCGGCGCCGGGCTCCAGTGCCGGCTGTTCAGCGGCGGGTTCATGGGTTAAATCATTAACCGGCGCGCTGGCGGGGCTTGCCACGCCGTTTGCCGCGACAGGCTGCGCCTGCGGCGCGGAAACCGGGGCGGGCTGCGCTGCTGGCTGTTGTTGCTGCGCCGCTGGCTGTTGCTGCGCGCCCGCGCCGACCTGGGCGACGCCTGCGTTTTTCGCTGCCTCAAACCCCTGCTGAATGGCGCGGCCAAACACAGCCGCCTGGCCGTTTAATGGCAACAGCAAAGCAATTTTCTCTGTCGAGGCGGGTTTAAAGTTTTCGACGTTGGCCAACTGAGTCGGCAGCAGTTTCGCGCCGGGGTTTTGCGGGTAGCGCGTTTGCCAGTCCCTGATGCCCGCTTTCATCATGTTCGGATCGTTGCGGTTATCAAACCAGACGCGCTGTAAGTCGAGCCAACCTTGCAGGGTCTTTTCATCAGCGTTAATCACTAACGCGGCCGCCTGTTGCGGCGTCATCTGAGAGAGCGCCTGCCAGGTCGCATCAATATTTTTTTGCTTATCCGCGCCTTGCAGCAGCGGCTCCTGCGCTATCAGCGCGCGCAGCAGGGCGAGAGAGGGGCGACCCTGGCTTATCGTGATTTGCGCCTGATAGTAGCGCGCCTGCTGGGAGGGATTAAGGTCGGCTGGGTTGATGTTGCCAAGCAGCGTGCCGGCTGCGGCGAAAGCCTGTTGCGCCACTTTAAGTTCAACGGCCAGCAGAGCCTGCTCGCGGCGCTGTTCGTCGGTCAGCGTCTGCGGCAACTGATTAAACAGTTCCATTGCCTGCTGACTTTTGCCTTCCTTCAGCAGGGCACGTATGGCGAGTAATTGCCAGTTGGTCTTGCTATCATCTGCGCTCTGCTGCATCTGATGCAGGTAGTAGCCAGAATCCGCCTCTGTTTCTCCCTGCATGTGGGCGGCGGTTTGATCCGGCTTCTGGGTGCCACAGCCTGCAAAAAACAACGCTGCCAGCACAACGGGCAGGCAGCGCGCGGCTTTCGAACGAACAAATTTAGACGGTACCATACTGTATCCAGTGAGTTTTTTTATCGCTAATGTTCAATTTTAAATCGGCAATACGGACTAAACAATGAAACAACACGATTCGGCGGAGAATTCTCAAGGCCAGCTCTATATTGTCCCGACGCCAATCGGCAATCTCGGCGATATTACGCAACGCGCCCTGACTGTGCTGCAATCGGTCGATCTGATTGCCGCAGAAGATACCCGTCATACCGGCCTGCTGTTACAGCATTTCGCGATTAATGCGCGTTTGTTCGCACTTCACGACCATAATGAGCAACAAAAAGCGGAAACGCTGATCGCTAAGCTGCGCGAAGGGCAAACTATCGCGCTGGTTTCCGACGCCGGAACGCCGCTGATTAACGATCCGGGCTACCATCTGGTTCGCGCCTGCCGCGAGGCTGGCATTCGCGTGGTGCCGCTGCCGGGGCCCTGTGCGGCTATCGCCGCGCTTTCGGCAGCCGGCCTGCCTTCGGACCGCTTCTGCTATGAAGGCTTTCTGCCTGCCAAATCCAAGGGGCGTCGCGATGCGCTTAAAGCGCTTGAGCAGGAGCCGCGCACGCTGATTTTTTATGAATCAACCCACCGTCTGCTGGATAGCTTGCAGGATTTACGCGACGTATTAGGCGAAAACCGCTACGTGGTGCTTGCCCGCGAACTGACCAAAACCTGGGAATCGATTCACGGCGCGCCAGCAGGCGAACTGCTTGCCTGGGTGCAGGAAGATGAGAACCGTCGCAAAGGCGAAATGGTGTTGATTGTTGAAGGCTTTAAGGCGCAGGAAGAGGAACTGCCTGCTGACGCGTTGCGTACCCTGGCGCTGCTGCAAGCCGAGTTGCCGCTGAAAAAAGCCGCTGCGCTGGCCGCAGAGATCCACGGCGTGAAGAAAAACGCGCTGTATAAATATGCGCTAGAGCAGCAGGGATAAACGCCTGTAAGCAGGGTCGCCGTGCGGTATTCAACAAGGCGGCTCTGCTGAATGGGTATCAGACAATCTTCAACTCAACGCCGGTTTTCTTTAACGCCGCTTTGTCTTCCTCGCCGATCCCGTCATCAGTGATTACGCCATCGATTTTCTCTACAGGCAGAACCTGGTTAAAACCACGGCGGTTAAATTTAGTGGCGTCCAGCACAGCGATAACTTTATGCGCGGCGGCGGCCATAGCGCCACTGATGGAGTAGCCTTCATTAAAGGTGGTAATTCCGTTGGCGGCATCAATGCCATCGGCTCCTACAAACATCAGATCGGCGCTAATGCCTTGTAAGGAAAGCTGAGCGATAGCGCCGTGCATCGACAGCGTTTTATGACGTACCGTGCCGCCGCAAACCACCAGTGTAATATCTTTATTGTTTGCAAGCAGCGAGGCTGCCGGCAGGCTATTCGTGATCACGGTGATATTGGTCATTTTCGCCATCTCTTCGGCAATCAGCAGGGTGGTGCTGCCGCTATCAAGAATGATGGTCGTGCCTTCCTCGATCATAGCGGCCGCGGCCTGTGCGATTCGCTTTTTCGGATCGCTTGCCAGCTGATAACGTTCTTCCAGTTTAACCTCCTGAGCGTCACTTTCCGCGAGGTTGCTGCCTGGCTTCGCCGCGCCGCCGTGAAAACGGGTGACCAGACCTTTTTTTTCCAGCATTCGCAAGTCGGTGCGGATGGTCACTTCGGAAATGCCAAAAGCATTCGAAAGATCCAGTACCATAACGCTGCCTTGCTTATTAACCATTTCGATGATTTTGTTCCTGCGCTCAAAAGAGTTCATAGTATTTTGCCTGATAATTAACTGTTATCAGTGTAATCGAAGGCATGTGAAAGATGAACGAGCTCTTCCGAAAGGAAATGTGAGCCAGCGCAGATTGCTGGCTCATTATCTCAGGAAAACCGCAGCACTATTTTTCCTGGCATCGGCGTGCCGTTTAATGCCTGCACAGCATGGACAAAGCTTTCCGCATCACCCTGATGCGCAATAAGCGGCTCAAGGGTAATGCGTTTTTCTGACAGCAATTGCGCTGCCGTTCGCCACTCCTGGCCTGGCCAGGGCGCTGAATAATTCATCCAGCTGCCGATTAACGTCAGCTCTTTACGCAGGATGTTGCCAAAGACCGTGGCGGAAAGCGTCAGGTCATGATGCAGCGTGCCGACCAGGGCGACCTGAGCGCGAGGACCTGCAATTTCTATCGATAAAGAGACGGTCTGCGGAGTGCCTGCCGTTTCTACGACCAGTTGATTAAAACGGTCTTCAGCCAGCACAGCGCTTATCTCTTGCGCAGACATCGTCTTACTGTTAAGCGCATGCGTTGCGCCAAGCGATTTCGCCAGCCGGAGTTTTTCCGGGTTGATATCTATCGCCGTCACGCTTTTAGCTCCCAAAGCGCGCGCGCATTGCATCGCCAGCAAGCCTATTGTTCCCGCGCCGACAATAACGACGTTTTTATCTGCGCATCCTTGCGCCAGTTGAAAAGCGTGCAGCCCGACGGTAACAGGCTCGATAAACGCGCCTTTCTCAATAGCCATCTCTTTGGGCAAACGAAACAGGTTGGCGCGCTTAACCACAACATATTCGGCATGGCCGCCTTCGCTGCGCGATCCCACAAACTGGTAGTGTTTGCACAGCGAAAAGAAACCTTTCTCGCACTCGTGACAGGCGAAGCAGGGCAGCAGCGGAACGCAGGCGACGGCATCCCCAGGGGCGAGATCGCTAACCGCACTGCCGCATTGTTCAACGTAGCCGCTGAACTCATGGCCCAGCGTAATAGGGTAGTAATGCGCCCCCTTTGCGAAGATGCGGGGAATATCTGAGCCGCATAAACCGGAGCTGATAACTTTCACCAGCACCTCATTATCCGCTTCAATACGCGGTACCGGGCGCTCTTCAACACACACGCTGCCCTCAGTATGAATTACCACTGATTTCATTTTTCTCTCCGGAATAGTCAGGGGAGCACCGCTCCCCTCGGTTCACGAAAGGGTCTGGCTGGGTTCGGTGGCGGTTGCCTTTTCTACGGCGACGAAAGCACGGGCGCGACGCCAGGTAAGCAGCACGCCAGTGATATAGATAACGCCGATAACCACCAATCCGGTGATGTTCTGCCAGGTGCAAAGTTGGATCATCAGCCAGGTAACAGGCGAACCCCCCTGGTCCATAGAAGCGACCATCCCCCCTGCTTTAAGGGCCCCCGCGTTTGCAGCAAGCTGGGTATGCAGGCCGATGGTTTGCGTGGCAATCCAGAGCGTTATGCTCATAATGATGACGCCGGATATGAGCGTGCGGAAAAGATTGCCCTGATGCACCGCCACGGCCATGGCCACAAAGAAGCCGATGGTCGCGAGGTCGCCAAACGGCAGAACCTGGTTACCCGGCACGACAACGGCAATCAGGATAGTTAGCGGGATAAAAATCAGGCTGGCGGAAACTACTGAGGTGTGGCCCAGCAGCAGCGCGGGGTCGAGGCCAATTAAAAATTCCTGGCTGCCGAATTTGGCTTGCAGACGTTTTCGCGCCTGTTTGGCAATAGGCGTCAGGCCATCCATGATCGGTTTGATGACGCGCGGCATCAGCAGCATCACCGCCGCGGTTTTCACGGCCAGTTGCAAGACCCCCTTAACGTCATAACCCGCAAGAATGCCAATCACGATGCCCATAACAAATCCCACGGTGACCGGCTCGCCAAAAGGACCAAAGCGCTTTTGCACATCGTCGGCGCTAAAGTGGATGCGGTTAAGGCCGGGGATTTTTTCAATAACGGTGTCTACCAGTACGGCGATGGGGCCGAGATAAGCCGACGTGCCGTGTGGAATCGCCATTCCCTCCAGCCCGAAAAAGTCGCGGGTGTCTTTCGCAAACCAGTCGCCCAGCTTGTAAACAAAGGCGGCATGAATCGCGACGCCCAGAATGCCAATCCAGTAAGAGCCGGTTGCAAGATGCAGCATTGCGCCGGTAAACGTCATATGCCAGATATTCCAGATATCAACGTTGACCACGCGGGTCATACGGGTCAGCAGCATCGCCACGTTAACGGCAATCGCAATGGGAATGGCTACCAGCGCGATTTGCGAAGCCCAGGTCATCGGCGAAGAGCCAGGCCAGCCTACATCGACGACATGAAGATTGATCTCAAAATGTTCCGCCATGGCTTTCGCCGCCGGGCCAATTGAATCAAGCATCAGGCCAATAACGAGCCCGATGCCGACAAAACCGATGCCAATATGCAGACCCGATTTAAAACAGTCGCCGAGCTTCATTCCCAGCAGTTTCGAGAAAATGATAATGACCACCGGCAGCATAACGGTAGGGCCAAGGTCGAGGATGTAGCGCATGATTTCGCTAAACATGGCGTCACCCCATCAGCACAGTGAGGATTTTTTGCTGTAGCGCTTCGATACCCACGCCGGAAACAAAGGGCATGCCGTGCACCACAGGAATATTGCCAAACGCGCGGTCTACTTTCGCCGTCGTGCAGATGAGATCCGCGCCATCCATATAAGTTTCAATCTCGTTGACCCGGCACTGCACCAGGTCGAGTTCAATGTGGTGAGATTCACATAGCTCTTTAATTTCCTCTGCCGCCATCGTTGAGGTGGCGACCGCACCACCGCAGGCAACGATCACTTTACGTTTCATAGGGCACTCCTTTTATTATCAGTAGATTATGAAGGCTGAGCACAGCGTTCAGGTTCAAGGATGGTTCGCTGAAACTGCGCGGCCAGTTCATCGGCGGGGACATGAAGCAGCGCTTCCAGCACCTCGGGGTCTTGCAGCGTAGTGAATAAACGGCGCAGCAGCGTGAGCTGCGCCGTAGGGTTTTCAACAATCAACGCGATGATGAGCGAGACGGCTACCTCTCCGTCGTCATCAGCGCGCTGAAACGGTACTGACTTATCGGGCCGGATAAGGTAGATGGCCGCCGATTTCGCATGCGCTGCTTCGCAGTGAGGGATAGCGATGGCATGTCGTTCCAGCGCAATGCCAGTAGGAAAGGCGGCCTCCCGCTCCAGCAGTGCGGTGGGGTAGGTTTTATGCACCACCCCGGCGGCGAGCATCGCTTCGCCTATGTGTGCCAGCGCATGTTGGCTGTCAGGAAAATGGATACCGGTGCGAACAAATATCTGGCTCATTGATTTCTTTGCCTCAGTCAGCGGTGGGGGAGCAACCGTAGCGATAGGCGCGCAGAACGTCCTGAATTTTGTCGATAATCAGATTGTGCGGCGTGGCCATCAGCGTGCCGGCGTTGACGCTTTCAAATTGCCCCGGCAGAAACTGGCTGATAAGGCCTGGCGGCAGCGCCACCTCGTCCAGATTAGCGATAAGCCTTTCGACGCTCTGCTGAATGCGTGGATGCGGCCAGTAATAGCGGATACGGTCTGAGAGGCTGAAGTGAATATCGAACATCGTCTGGCGCCAGCCAGAGCGATAGTATTTTTTCCAGTATTCCGGCTCGTTGAGCATCACTTCATCAATCACTTCCAGCACATGGCTGCGCTGCTCCGGCGGAATCAGCGCTTTTTCCATATGCGCCAGACCAAAAATGGCTTCACGCAGCGCGAAAGTCAGCGCAGGCCCAACTTTGAGAATGGCGAAATGATCTTTAACCAGCGCACGGTAAGCGTGTCGCGTTTGATAGTCAGTGGAATGCGCTTCGTAGACTAACGGCGTCGGGTTAATCCAGCGGGCAAGCTCCTGCGTTGCATGGGACTGATAATGGATAATCTGGGTATGGTCAAACTCCACGCCGGGCTGCACTACGATAGCGATGACCCGGTTAAATGCCTCTTCCAGCCCCAGGCGGTAAAACGCATTACGGTGTGTTTCATAGGTTAAAGCGGCGTCTTCTACGCGCGTGACATGCACGCTGTTTATGGTGCTGGCTTCGCCGCCGGGTACCGGAACTTCCGTGCCGATAACGTATGTCAGACGCGCTTTTTGTTCAGGCGTCGCTGTCTGTTCTGCCGCTTCGCAGAGGCGGGCCGCCCGTGCCGCTACGGTTTGCGGATCCAGAGGCAGGGGATCGTCTGCACAAGACATTGATGCGTCCAGATGAATCTTGCTAAAGCCTGCCGCGACATAGGCTTTAATCAACGCGACCGATTTTTCCATGGCGGATTCGGCGCTTTCGTTCTGCCAGCAGTTAGGCCCGAGATGATCGCCGCCAAGAATAATACGATCGTGGGGAAAACCCAGTTTGTCGGCTATGCGCAAAACAAAGTGGCGAAACTGCTCTGGCTGCATGCCGGTATAGCCGCCATATTGATTCACCTGATTAGAGGTTGCTTCAATCAATACTTTTTTGTCTGTGCTCAAATCAAAACGCAGCGCGGCTTCTATCACCAGCGGGTGAGCGGAACAGACGGAGCAGATCCCTGTCTGGTCGCCTGCTTTGTGTCGGGTTATTACTTCCTGCATTTTCCCTCCGTTTTCGTTTAGCTTCATTGGCTTTTGTTTTTTTGACAAAGGCTATGCTTCGCTTTCGCGAACTGCCTCGTAAATTTCTTAAAAACTGCCAGGAAATGAGAAGAGCAAGCAGGCGGTGCGCTGTGCTTCAGGCATTCCCCTGTCGTTATCAGAGCTTGCTTTCGCAACCGCAGTGATGAATGACTTTTCGAACCACCTCTTTCATGGCGAGTTTCGCAGGCAGCATGTAGTGCCGCGGGTCGCTGGCTTGCGGGTATTCGTGGAAATAACGCTTAAGCTCTGCGGAAAATGCCAGCTTGAGTTCGGTCGCTACGTTGACCTTACAAACGCCAAGCGCGATGGCTTTTTGAATGTCGCTTGCAGGCAGGCCGGAAGCGCCATGCAGCACCAGAGGCACATCAACGGCGGCGCGAATATCCGCCAGCCGTGCAAAGTCCAGCTCAGGTTCGGCATGATAAAGACCGTGGGCTGTGCCTATCGCTACGGCGAGCGAATCAATACCCGTACGGGCGACAAACTCGCTTGCCTGCGCCGGATGGGTGTAGAACGCATCTTTGCTGTCAACGACGAGATCGTCTTCCTGCCCGCCAAGCCGGCCCAGTTCCGCCTCGACGCTGGCGTCGTAGCGATGGCAAAACGTCGCCACGCTTTTTACCAGCGCCACGTTTTCTTCAAAGGGGAGTTGCGAGCCATCGATCATTACCGAACGCACGCCAGCCATCACTTTGTGCTTGATATCTGAGAGCTTTTCATGGTGATCAAGGTGCACTGCCAGCGGGTGGTTATAATGGCGTGCCATATCGTTCGCGAGCGCCAGCAAGTTTCCCGTACCGGCATAAGCGAAGGTGCCGGGCGTGCCCGCGACAATCAGCGGAGCGCGCATTTCGCTGGCGGTTTCCACGACGACCTGCAAGGTTTCAAGGTTATGAATATTAAAAGCAGGCACGGCATAACCTTCTTTTTGCGCTTTCAACAGCAGTTTTTTACTGGAAATAACAAACATCCCTGACTCCTCTGTTTTCGTAATCTTTTGCTTCGAAGGAATGTATAACTTAACGAAAGTATTGGTTGTGATTTGAGTCGCAAAAGCGATTTATCGAAGAGTATCGAAAGTAAATGAAGATGGATTCTGAAAGCAGCGCGCAAAGAGAACGCGCCGTGCGTGACAGGGAAGCGCAAACCCTCTATACTCCTGCGCCGAAGCTGACCAGACAGTCGCCGCTTCGTCGTCGTCCCTTCGGGGAGACGGGCGGAGGGGAGGAAAGTCCGGGCTCCATAGGGCAGGGTGCCAGGTAACGCCTGGGGGGCGCAAGCCTACGACCAGTGCAACAGAGAGCAAACCGCCGATGGCCCGCGCAAGCGGGATCAGGTAAGGGTGAAAGGGTGCGGTAAGAGCGCACCGCGCGGCTGGCAACAGTTCGCGGCACGGTAAACTCCACCCGGAGCAAGGCCAAATAGGGGTTCACAAGGTACGGCCCGTACTGAACCCGGGTAGGCTGCTTGAGCCAGTGAGCGATTGCTGGCCTAGATGAATGACTGTCCACGACAGAACCCGGCTTACCGGTCAGCTTCACACTTTGAAAACCCCGCTACGGCGGGGTTTTGCTTTTTCAGGACGCAGTAAACAAAGCGTCATTCGCGATTGTCAGCATTGAATGTCGCGGCCTTGACCCATAACAAAGCGGCTTAAACTTTCGCCTCTCTATAATCGAGCCCGTTTAACTTTTACTGGTCTCAAGCGATGGCTTATCAACTTAACCTTAACTGGCCCGAATTTTTAGCAACTTACTGGCAGAAAAAACCTGTCGTCCTGAAGAACGCATTTAAAGACTTTGTCGACCCCATTACGCCAGATGAACTGGCGGGGCTTGCAATGGAGCCGGAAGTCGACAGCCGTCTGGTCAGCCTGAAGAAGGGGCAATGGCAGGCCAGTAACGGCCCGTTTGAACATTTCGACGGCCTTGGAGAAACGGGCTGGTCGTTGCTGGCGCAGGCGGTGAATCACTGGCATGCGCCTTCGGCCGAGCTGGTGCGTCCGTTTCGCGTGCTGCCAGACTGGCGACTGGACGACCTGATGATCTCGTTTTCCGTGCCGGGCGGCGGCGTAGGACCGCATATCGACCAGTATGATGTCTTTATTATTCAGGGCATGGGCAGCCGCCGCTGGCGGGTGGGCGATAAACTGCCCATGCGACAATTTTGCCCGCATCCGGCGCTGCTTCACGTTGACCCGTTCGAGCCGATTATTGATGAAGACCTTGAGCCGGGCGACATCCTTTATATTCCGCCAGGTTTCCCGCACGACGGCGTTACGCATGAGACAGCGCTTAACTACTCCGTAGGCTTTCGTGGCCCGAACGGCAGGGATCTTATCAGCAGCTTTGCCGATTACGCGCTGGAAAACGATCTGGGGGGCGAACACTATGCCGATCCGGATTTAACCTGTCGGGAACATCCGGGGCGGGTGGAGGGTTATGAGCTTGATCGCCTGCGGGGAATGATGATCGAGATGATCAACCAGCCGGAAGATTTTAAGCAGTGGTTTGGTCGTTTCATCACGACGCCGCGCCACGAGCTGGATATTGCGCCCGCCGAACCGCCCTATGAAACCGAAGAGATCGTCGAAGCGCTGAAAGGCGGCGAGATGCTGACGCGCCTGAACGGGCTGCGCGTACTGAATGTCGACGAAACGATTTTTATCAACAGCGAACGGCTGGATACCCAAGACCTGAACGCCGCCGACGCCCTTTGCCGCTACGCTTGTATCGGCAGACAACAGTTGGGCGACGCGCTGAATAACCGGGCGTTTATGGCTGAATTAACCGGGCTGGTTAATCAGGGCTACTGGTATTTCGACGAGTAAAAAAGAGAAGAAAACCCCACCGCAGCGCCGTGGGGTTTTTTATTATGCAGGCGTCAGTTGCGCGGCATGCTGTTGCAGTTCGCTGGCAAATTTTTCCTGCCAGTCCACAGGCGAAACGATACGGATCTCCGGCAACCAGTAACGCACCCAGCGGAACAACAGCTGCGGATTGGTAACCGAAGTGGAGAGGGTTACGCCGCCGTTGGGATGGGTGTGCGTTATCTGCTGGTGCGGGAAGAGAGCACGACGTTGCAGGTAGCCTGCCGCTTTTGGCGTGGCTTCCAGCACGACCGTTGTGCGCTCGCCAAACCAGATGCCATTTCCTTCATTGATGGCTTCAAGTCGAACGGCATCCACTTCGAACGTTTGCGGGTAAACCAGCAACCGCTGAATTTTCGCCAGTTCAAACGCTTTCATCCGCTCCGCTTCGCAGGCGGCGAGATACCAAAGCCCGCTCTGGTTAATCAGCTTATAAGGCTGCGCCAGCCGGGCTTTATTTTTATAGGTAAATCCGACCAGTTGATGTCTGGCGATAGCCTGCTTCAGGTCGTGAAGCAGGCCTTCAACCGTACTGTTATTGCGCGTGGTATTGCCTTTAATCAGCAGCGTTTCACGATGATTAAGCGCCTCGCGCAGCTTTTTGCCGTCGGCGTCGGGAAAGAGCTTAGCTACGTCAGTCAGCCGGGCGAACTCGCTGAGCTGCGAATAGCTCAGTCCTGGCTGAAGCGCCGCCGCCAGACGGTATTTCCCGGGCGCGATTTCGTCCACCAGGTGGGCGATGCGAGCAATATCCCGATAGGCAGTACGAGGCGTAATGGCGTAAGTCTCGCACAGCCAGCTTTTATCCAGCGTCTTCCCCTGGTAAAGCCGCTCAAAAATACCGGATAAACGTTCAACCAGAACCTGATGCTTCGCGGCTTTCGCTTCGCTGCTCATACATTTCCTTTTTTCTTTCGACAAATAAGACGGTCGCAGCACGTTTTCTGGCGTTAAAAGGATGACAGCGCCAGACGCCAGGCTACGTCACTCTTACGGTTTATCGTCAGGCAAGGGGGAAAAGATGAGGAATTTTTAGTTCTGTAAGAGAAACAGGCAAGCCGCCGCAGCGGCTGCCTGGGAAGAGATTACGCTGTCGCTTCTTCTTCAACAAGGCGCGCCTGCGCCTCTGCGACAATGGCTTCCAGCTCGCTGAGCATCTGCTCGTAGTGGAATTCGCGATGTTTGGGCAATGACGTATCGTGCATTGCCGTTGCCTTACTTTTCACTTCTGCTGTCATAACATACTCGCTGTGTACAAAACGGTGGTTTACACCGGTAAATCAATCAGTAACGCGCGCAAAGGCGTATCGGCGACAAGGGTCAGGTTCGCTTCGTCGCGAATAAACGCGCCGTCGCCGCAGGCAAGCGCCTCTTTCTCTTCAGAAGGCGTCAGCGCATGAAACTGACCGTGAATAGACTGCAAATAGGCGCGCGGCCCATGCAGCGTAAAATCAAGCTGTTCGCCTTTGCCAAGCTCGATATGGTGCAGCCACACCTGCTGGCGAAGCTGCAAGCTTTGTTCTGCGCCATCC
The DNA here is from genome assembly GCF_000463115.2 of Franconibacter helveticus LMG 23732. Classification (GTDB taxonomy): domain Bacteria; phylum Pseudomonadota; class Gammaproteobacteria; order Enterobacterales; family Enterobacteriaceae; genus Franconibacter; species Franconibacter helveticus. Next base: position 124,227 of record NZ_AWFX01000003.1, read on the forward strand.
GGCGAGGCGATAAGCTGGCGCGCGGCATTAGCCAGCGTCATCTTTTGCACGGTCGGGCTTTCCCGCTCCGGGCAGGCGTCGAGCCAGAGCTGCATGCGGGTCAGCGACTTATCCTTGCTCAGGTTATGCTCGCTGTAGCTAATACCCGGTTGGGTCGAAAGCAGTAATGCCTCGCCCGCCTTTGCCTGCACATGGTTGCCTTCGCTGTCGCGGTATTCCGCTTCTCCTTCCAGGATAAGGTTCAGAATATCCACTTTCGGGTAAGTGCGCGGCTGGAAAGCGGCGCCCGGCGCCAGAACTTCCTGATTAAGCACCCGCAGGGAGGCATAGCCCAGCAGTTTGGGGTCGAAATAGTGTCCAAAGGAAAAGGTATAGCGAGCTTGCAGCCATCCATAGTCAGCTTGCCCGCACTGTTTGGCTGTTCTCGTGGTAATCATCTTCTTGACCTCTCTTTACTTGCTTTTATGGTAAAGGTCTGGACGGTGCAATGTTAGCCAGTTAATCTGCTGCCTATGTTCAAATTTCCTGAATGAGAACCCGATGGCTAAAGAAAGGGCGTTGACGCTGGAAGCATTAAGGGTCATGGACGCTATCGACAGACGCGGCAGCTTTGCCGCCGCGGCGGATGAGCTGGGGCGCGTGCCGTCCGCGCTCAGCTATACCATGCAAAAGCTTGAAGAAGAGCTGGATGTGGTGCTGTTTGATCGCTCCGGCCACCGTACCAAATTCACCAACGTCGGGCGTATGCTGCTTGAGCGCGGCCGCGTGCTGTTAGAAGCGGCGGATAAGCTGACAACCGATGCCGAAGCGCTGGCGCGAGGCTGGGAAACGCACCTGACTATCGTTGCCGAGGCGCTGGTGCCCACGTCCACGCTCTTCCCGCTGGTGGAAAAACTGGCGGAAAAAGCCAACACGCAGCTCTCAATCATTACCGAGGTGCTGGCAGGCGCGTGGGAGCGGCTGGAGCAGGGGCGGGCGGATATCGTCATCGCGCCGGATATGCATTTTCGCTCCTCGTCGGAAATTAACTCCCGCAAGCTTTATAAAGTGATGAACGTCTATGTCGCCGCGCCGGATCACCCGATCCATCAGGAGCCGGAACCGCTTTCAGAAGTGACCCGCGTAAAATATCGCGGCGTGGCGGTGGCGGATACCGCACGTGAAAGGCCGGTGCTGACCGTGCAGTTGCTTGATAAGCAGCCGCGTCTGACCGTCACCTCGATAGAAGATAAACGCCAGGCGCTGCTTGCTGGTCTGGGCGTGGCGACCATGCCTTATGCGCTGGTTGAAAAAGATATCGCCGAAGGCCGGTTGCGCGTAGTCAGCCCTGAATACACCGGCGAAATCGATATTATTATGGCCTGGCGACGCGACAGCATGGGCGAAGCGAAGGCCTGGTGCCTGCGTGAAATTCCAAAGCTATTTTCAGCAAGGCGGTAAGCGAGCAGGGCGTCATTGCAGCGCAGGCGAAAGCAAACACTGTAGCGGCGTCGATGCTTTTCTGCCGTTCTGTCAGCGGGGAAGTTGCCGCCAAAAGAATAGTAACGCCGCATAGCGGCGGCGTCGGCGGGTCAGATGACCTGTTTAGGGTTAGGCCCGAAGCGGTTTTCGTCAGGCGTGCTGTCCTGGCAGTTAAACGCCAGTATGATGAGCCAGCCCACAATCGGGATAATAAGCAGCAGCAGCCACCATGCCGAGCGGTCCGTATCGTGCAGCCGCCGGAACTGCACCGCCCACCAGGGCAGAAACACCAGCAGGCCATAAATAGCGGTAAGAATGCCCTCATCGCCCGCCACGCGCAGCCCCAGCATTTTATCCACCATGCTGAGCACGCCGGTCAAAATGAGATTGACCAGCATGAACATCCAGTACTCTTTGCGACGCGCCCGGCCACGGAAGCCAACATAGTTTCTCAAAACTTTAAAATACCAGTCCATCATATGCTTTCGCCTCGTCTGAGCATCAATCGCTTGTTTTATAAGCGATAGTGAAAGCGTAGTCGTGAATTGACGACAGGTAAATGAGACGCGGGGAAGGAAAGCGGCGCCCGTGACGGGGCGCCGGAAAATTAGCGGAAACGTTCGTCGCGGCCGTGCGGCTCCTCGAGATCCTGCCACGGCCCGATGGAGATAATACCGGTCGGGTTGATGGTTTTGTGGCTGCGGAAGTAGTGGTGGCGGATGTGGTCGAAATTCACCGTCTCCGCGACGCCTGGCGTCTGGTAGATATCGCGCAGGAAGCCATGCAGGTTAAGGTAATCGCTGATGCGATGCTTATCGCATTTAAAATGGGTGACATAAACCGGGTCGAAGCGAACCAGCGTCGTCCACAAGCGGATATCCGCTTCGGTAAGGTGATTACCGGTAAGAAAACGGTGCTGCCCCAGAAGTTGCTCAAGCCGTGAAAGCGAGGCGAAAACGCCGTTTACCGCTTCGTCGTAAGCTTCCTGGCTGGTGGCGAAGCCCGCTTTATAGACGCCGTTGTTCACCGTGTCGTAAATCCAGCCGTTCAGCTCATCAATCTGGCTGCGCAGAGCCTGAGGATAATAATCCCCGGCGCGCGCGCCCAGCGCATCAAAGGCGGTGTTAAACATGCGAATGATATCCGCCGATTCATTACTGACGATGGTCTGCGTTTTTTTATCCCACAGCACCGGCACCGTTACGCGCCCGGAATAGTGTTCATCGGCGTGCAGATAAAGCTGATAAAGAAAATCGTTCTGGTAAAGGCTGTCGCCGGTCGCCTGCGGGAAGCTGTCGTCAAAGGTCCAGCCATCTTGTAGCATCAGCGGGTGTACGACCGAAACGCCGATAAAGGGTTCCAGCCCTTTTAGCTTGCGCATAATCAGCGTGCGGTGCGCCCAGGGACAGGCAAGGGAAACATAGAGGTGATAACGGTCTTTTTCAGCAGCGAAACCGCCTTTGCCGGTCGGCCCGGGTTCGCCATCGGCGGTGACCCAGTTGCGCCAGGCTGACTCGGAGCGTTTAAAGCGACCGCCGGTGGATTTGGTGTCATACCACGTGTCGTGCCAGACGCCGTCGATAAGTTGTCCCATTCAGTTCTCCTCCCGTTTTCCCGCGCTTTGCCTTTTGCGCAGCCTCAGGATAAATGTGAAAAGCGAGGAAGAAACTCCCCGCTTTTGATGATTTCAGTATAGAAGCCTTACCACTTTTTATTCAGTATGCGGTCGATGCTGAACGCGCCCGGACCGGTGATGGTCAGCAGCAGGAAGCCGCCTGCGATGGTCAGGTTTTTCATGAACATAATTGAGTTCGGCGCCTGAGAAAAATCGATATGGAAGAGAAACGCCGTCATCAGCGTAAACAGGGCGGTGATGATAGCCGTAGTACGCGTCAGGAAACCGAAAATAATGGCCAGGCCGCCGCCGAACTCAAGCAGGATGGTCAGAGGCAGAAAGAAACCCGGTACGCCCATCGCTTCCATGTATTGCTGTGTGCCTGCGTAACCCGTGATTTTGCCCCAGCCCGACACGATAAACAGAACAGGCATCAGAATACGAGCCACTAAAATACCAACATCTTCGAATTTTTTCATTTCTCTCTCCAGTACGCCCTCTGACAGGCGCTAACTTCAATTTATTGATTAAATGATGTTTTTTGTTTTAATTACCGAAGTAATCCTGATGGAGAGAATCATAAGCGGCAGAGAAAAAGATTGTTAGCAAGGAAAACTGTCAATCTTATTCAAATAAGATGAATGAGGTTTCGGGAGAGGGAAGGGCCTTCTCTCCCGCAGGAGAGAAAGGCTTAAGGAAGTTGCTTGTGCATGGTGTTTTTAAGCAAGCGCCATGCGCTCCAGCCGGCAAAGGCGCGTTTGCCCCAGCGCAGCAGGAAATTTGGATTACGAACGCTCCAGATAGCCATAAAGCTGCTGCCTACCAGCAGCCATGAACGCAGACTGAGAATGGTATTCCAGCCGCGGTCGTAGGCGCCGGTTGACTCCAGCCACTCGCGGCGGCTGGCGGAAAGATCCAGCCGCTGCTGCTGGATCTGGCTTAACAGGAACGCTTTACGTCTTTCACGTTCCTTATTACTCATGTCGGTCATCCTCAAGCAACGCACGGTCATTCGCCAGCTCGCCGCGGGTATGACGCAGCAGCGTCGACTGGCGTGATTTTTTCAACGCCCAGACCCCGCATATTATCGCCAGAAGGAACAACACGGCGGTGGTTGCGATAATCGCGTTAAGCCGATACTGCGGATCGACTGCCCAGATAATCAACACCATCAGGCTCATCAGGCCAAAAGCGGCGAACAGCATAGTCAGCCCTAACATCAGGAGCAGCTGGATAACGTTAGCTTTCTCTTCTTCCAGCTCCACCACGGCGAGACGCAGGCGGGTTTCCACCATCTCTACGATGATAGTCACCATGCGCTGACCTATGCCGAGAACGCTTTTTCCCGGACCCTGAGGCGGTACGTGACGAGTCTCAGCCATAATCAGCGACGCGTCAGCAGCATGCCCAGCACGACGCCCACCGCCGCGCCAATACCGACGCCGGTCCACGGGTTCGCACGAACATAATCTTCAGCCCGGGCCGCCGCTTCACGGGTCTGCTTCGCGATAATATCGCCGGTGTCGCTCAGCTGGGAGCGGGTATCTTTCAGCGCGCGTTCTGCTTTGCTGCGCAGCTTGCTCATCTCTTCTTTCGATTTATCGCCTGAGGAAGAGAGCACCTCTTCCAGCGTGTCAGCCAGCGATTTCAACTCAGCGCGCAGGTGATCTGTGGTTGTATCTTTCGACATAATTCTCTCCAGTGAGTGAGGGGTATCCATAAACTCAGTAGTCACGAGCTTTTACTGCTTTCAGCTCCTGCTCAGCCTCGTGAAGCTTCTGCTGGCGCTTTGCAATCTTATCCGCATCGCCTTTCTGTTTCGCCTCGCTAAGCTCCGCCTGACGTTCCGCCACTTCAGCCTCTTTTTCAGCAATCTCTTTGCGGTGATCGGCGCGAAGATCGCTGTCACGGCAATTGGCGCGCACTTCGCTTAGCGCTTTGTTCAGTCCATTAATGCGGCTCTGGTTGTGATGCTTCTCCGCATAGTGGATTTCACGCTGAATTTCCTGTTCCTTTTCCTGGCACAGGGAGGCGGCGTGGCTTGCCGTGGTGACTGAAAAAAGGGCTAATGTCAGTATGGTGCGGTAATGCATAGTGAAAACCTTCCTTTGTGTCACAGCGCCACTCAGGGCGTGTGATTATCCAGTTGCGTATTCTGCGCAGGGAAACCAAAGGGATGCGCTGACTTAAGCATAGTAAGTAATAGCGCAAACCCCAAAGTCAGTGAAAAGATTCAGATTAATAGAGAGGAACTAGCCAAGCTGGCGAAAATCATGGCGCAGGCGGTTAAGCCAACCGGGCGCCGGGGCGTCTTCATCCTGTTGAGCGATGATAAAGCCGCGCGGAAGGGAACGGTAGAGTACTTCGCGCGCAGCAGCGCTCTGATCGCTTGAGTCAAACTTTATCAACAGCGTATCGTTTTTCGGGGTGATGCTTTTAAAGCGGATGCCGTTGGCGTCCAGATGATGCCAGACGGAAAAGCCGTCAGGGATAACGGCGCCGCGCGCCGCCGCGCGGATCTCAAGGGTTGATTCTTGTTTTTGCATGACCATAAACAGAATGGCGCTCAGCGCCACCGCCGAGGCAATCAGCGTGACGCACAGTAATCTCAGGAAAGTCCTTTTCAACGCCATTCCTTAGCCCCGGTTTCCATGTTTTTTCTTCCATAACACCACCAGCGAGCCTATCAGGCCAAACACCAGTAGCACGACCGGCAGCAGCATCAGGCAGGACATCAGCGCGTCTTCATACTTCAAAAAGACGGGCGTTTTGCCAAGCAGATAGCCAAGCGTGGTGAGGATCAGCACCCACAGCAGGCCGCTTATCCAGTTAAAAAATTGAAAACGCGCGCTGCTCAGGCCGGAAAGCCCGGCGATGGTCGGCAGCAATGTACGGACGAACGCGATAAAACGGGCAATAAGCAGCGCGGAAAGCCCGTGTTTGTGAAACAGATGGTGCGCGCGCTGGTGGTAATGGGCAGGCAGATGCGAAAGCCAGTTTTGCACCAGTCGCGTATTGCCAAGCCATCGCCCCTGGATATAGCTAAGCCAGCAGCCCAGGCTTGCCGCTGCGGTTAACAGCAATACGGTTTGCGGATAGCCCATTGCGCCTTTGGCGATAAGCACCCCCACCAACACCAACAGACTGTCGCCAGGTAAAAACGCGGCGGGCAACAGGCCGTTTTCAAGAAACAGGATCATAAACAGCACGAAATAGAGCATGCCAACCATGGACGGATTGGCAAGGGTCTCGTAATCCTGGCTCCATAAGGCGTTAAGTAATTGGGTCAAAAGTTCCATTCAGTGTTCCTGGCAACAGCGGTTAAAGCCTATGGTTACAGTTGAAGCGAACAACACGGCGACAGAAATGAGTGTTTTTATATTATCGGCACGGCTGTACAGAATCTGATGCCTTCACGTTTCCTTGTGAACCTGGCACGGTGAGTGGGCACTTACCCGCTCAACCACAATTTGCGTCTAATTGTAACAAAGCCCAACGTTTTGCGTCACAGTATTTGTGCTTTGTTAAGGATTGATTTTGCTTACCGAAAGAGGGGGTGGCGAGGGTATTTACAAACGCTGACACTATATACGTTTTACTTACCCTCGGGAGAAGAGCGGCTATTTTAAGCCATTGGCGGCGGTATCGAGATGAACGACCGGATTTTCGGCGAAAAGATAGCGGTCGGCGTTAAATTCAAAGTCGTCGCTGGTTTCGTTGAACAGCATTTGTTTGGTGTTTTCCAGATGCTGCCACATGGCGACTTTCGCGCCGTGCGGATCTTTGCGAATCAGCGCCTTAAGGATTTTGTCGTGATCGTCGCACCAGTTATCCACGGTGCGCGCGTCGATATGCTCGTGTAATTTTTTCCAGTACGGGTTGTGCACGCGCTGAGTCCACATTTTTTCAACAATAGCGGCCAGCGCCGAGTTTTGCGTAGCAAGCGCGACTTGCACGTGAAACTGCAAATCCCATTCGGAGTCGCGAAAACATTGCTCTTTACGCGCCATCTCCTGGATTTCCATCAGCTTGATGATGTCTTGCTTCGTTACCTGAGTGGCGGCGAATTCGGCAATGTTGCTCTCAATAAGCTGGCGCGCCTGAAGAAGTTCGAACGGGCCGTAATTGGCGAACTCAAGCTGCTGCTCGTCGACAGCGTTATGGTACTTCGCCTGGCTTGAAATAACGTGAATGCCGGAGCCCTTACGCACCTCTACATAGCCTTCCACTTCCAGCATGATGATGGCTTCGCGCACGACGGTGCGGCTGACATTTTTTTCATCAGCAATAAAACGCTCGGCGGGCAACTTTTCGCCAACCTGATAAACGCCATCTTCAATACGTTTTTTGAGTTCAGCGGCAAGCTGTTGATAAAGGCGACGAGATTCGGTGAGCTCCATAAACCACTCCAGTGAACAGCAGGACTGCTTAGATTTGTTATACCACTTTAAGCCCCGGCGCTCCACAAAGCCATAATGAAAAAGCCGCCCGGAGGCGGCTTTCGCGACGATTATTTAAGGTTGTGTGACGGGGCCGCCAGTTCGCTGCTCCTGCACAAGCTCGGCGGCGGGTTTGTTTTTCAGTACCGTCCAGATGACCACGGCGCCCATCAGGTCGAACACCGCCAGTACGGCGAACAGCGGGCTGAAGCCGATGGTATCCGCCAGCGCGCCGACCACCAGCGCGAACAGGGTGCTCGCCGTCCAGGCCGCCATACCGGTCAGACCGTTGGCGGTCGCCACTTCGTTACGACCAAAGACGTCGGAAGAAAGGGTGATCAGCGCGCCGGAAAGGGACTGGTGAGCGAAGCCGCCGATGCACAGCAGGCCGATGGCAACATAAGGGCTGGTGAACAGGCCGATCATGCCAGGGCCGATCATCAGCAGAGCGCCCATGGTGACAACCATTTTACGGGAGACAATCAGGTTTACGCCGAACCAGCGCTGAAACAGCGGCGGCAGGTAACCCCCAACGATGCAACCGAGGTCGGCGAACAGCATCGGCATCCAGGCGAACATCGCGATCTCTTTCAGGTTAAAGCCATACACTTTAAACATGAACAGCGGGATCCAGGCGTTGAACGTACCCCAGGCCGGCTCTGCCAGGAAACGCGGCAGGGCGATGCCCCAGAACTGACGGGTGCCCAGGATCTGCCAGACTGACATTTTCTTGCCGTTATTGGTCTGATGCTGCGCTTCCTGACCACCAATAATGTAGTCGCGCTCTTCTTCAGTCAGTTTTTTCTGGTCACGCGGGTGTTTGTAGAAAATCAGCCATGCCATCGCCCAGGCGAAGCTCAGCACGCCGGAGATAATGAACGCCATTTCCCAGCTGTGCATGACGATAGCCCAGACCACCAGCGGCGGAGCAATCATCGCGCCGATAGAAGAGCCCACGTTGAAATAACCGACGGCAATAGAGCGCTCTTTCGCCGGGAACCATTCGGAACTGGCTTTCAGTCCCGCCGGGATCATCGCCGCTTCCGCCGCGCCCACCGCGCCGCGTGCCAGCGCCAGGCCGCCCCAGCTGCCAGCCAGCGCCGTCGCGCCGCAGAAGACCGCCCAGGTCACCGCGAAGAAGGCGTAGCCGATTTTGGTGCCGAGAATATCCAGAATGTAGCCCGCAACCGGCTGCATCACCGTGTAAGCAGCAGAATAAGCGGCGATAATATAAGAGTATTGCTGTGTGGAGATATGCAGCTCTTCCATTAACGTCGGCGCAGCCGCCGCCACGGTATTACGGGTGAGGTAGCCCAGCACGGTGCCCAGCGTTACCAGTGCAATCATGTACCATCGTAACCCTTTAATTTTACGCATTTTCAACCTCATCATTGTGTTCCCGACCGCGCTGAGCGCGCCCGGTTTAGCCTGACCAGTGGCGTTGTCTGTTTTTACGGGAAAGAACGTTCGGGAGAGACTCCCGATACAGCCCGACCCTGCCATAAGCGTTATGAATAAGTTCGGTATCCGTACCGGTAATTCCGGTGAATCTGCACCGGTAAAACATTCCGTGGGGTTATGTATCGCGACGGCAGCAAAGATAACTTGTCATACAGCTTGAAAAGTTGAGTGACATCACAAAAGCATTTTTCTTTGTAAGGGTACGTAAAGGCGGGCGGGAAGCCAGAACTGGCGCGGGCTGGAGCGTTATTTACTCCTAAAAAGGTAGATTATTTGTCAGGGTTTATTGATCTAACTCACGAAATTATCCTCCGTCTGTAGAAATTGGTGTGATAACTTTGTCAGCATCATGCTAACGCATCTGAATCACTCGCTCAGAGGAAGCATAAAATGACCCCGTTTATGACTGAAGATTTTCTGTTAGATACCGAATTTGCCCGTCGTCTGTACCATGATTACGCAAAGGATCAGCCGATTTTCGACTACCATTGCCACCTTCCGCCGCAGCAGATTGCAGAAAACTACCGATTCAAAAACCTGTATGACATCTGGCTGAAAGGCGACCACTACAAATGGCGCGCCATGCGCACCAACGGCGTGCCGGAGCGTCTGTGCACCGGCGACGCCAGCGACCGCGAGAAATTCGACGCCTGGGCCGCTACCGTGCCGCATACCATCGGCAACCCGCTTTATCACTGGACCCATCTGGAGCTGCGCCGCCCGTTCGGCATTACCGGCAAGCTGCTGTCGCCGAAAACCGCCGATGAAATCTGGGAAGAGTGCAACGCGCTGCTGTCGCAGGATACGTTCTCCGCGCGCGGCATCATGCAGCAGATGAATGTGAAAATGGTCGGCACCACCGACGATCCGGTTGACGATTTACGCCATCACGCCGCTGTCGCCAAAGACAGCAGCTTCAGCATCAAAGTGCTGCCGAGCTGGCGCCCGGACAAAGCGTTCAACATTGAACTGGCGACCTTTAACGACTACATGGCGAAGCTGGCTGAAGTGTCCGATACCGACATTCGCCGCTTCAGCGATCTGCAAACCGCGCTGGCTAAGCGTCTGGATCATTTCGCCGCGCACGGCTGTAAAGTTTCCGACCATGCGCTGGATGTGGTGCTGTTTGCGGACGCTAACGAAAGCGAACTCGACAGCATTCTGGCGCGCCGTCTGGCGGGCGAGTCGTTGAGCGAACATGAAGTCGCGCAGTTCAAAACCGCAGTACTGGTGTGGCTCGGCGCGGAATACGCACGTCGCGGCTGGGTGCAGCAGTACCATATCGGCGCGCTGCGTAATAACAACCTGCGCCAGTTCAAGCTGCTGGGGCCGGATGTAGGCTTCGATTCCATTAACGACCGCCCGCTGGCGGAAGAGCTGTCGAAACTGCTCAGCAAGCAGAACGAAGAGAATCTGCTGCCGAAAACCATCCTCTACTGCCTGAACCCGCGCGATAACGAAGTGCTGGGTACCATGATCGGCAACTTCCAGGGTGAAGGCATGCCGGGCAAAATGCAGTTCGGCTCCGGCTGGTGGTTTAACGACCAGAAAGACGGCATGGAACGTCAGATGACCCAGCTTGCGCAGCTCGGCCTGCTGAGCCGCTTTGTCGGCATGCTGACCGACAGCCGCAGCTTCCTTTCCTATACCCGTCATGAATACTTCCGCCGCATTCTTTGCCAGATGATTGGCCGCTGGGTGGAAGCGGGCGAAGCGCCGGCGGATATCGAGCTGCTGGGCGAGATGGTGAAAAACATCTGCTTCAACAATGCGCGCGACTACTTCGCCATTGAACTGAACTAACTACTGATTACATCAGGCCTTTGAGGTTGATATGCAATACATCAAGATCCATTCGCAGGACAACGTCGCGGTAGCGCTTGCGGATCTGGCGGAAGGGGCCAGCGTAACGATCGACGATCAGACCGTTACGCTGCGTCAACCGGTGGCGCGCGGCCACAAATTTGCGCTGCGCACCATCGCTCAGGGAGAGAACGTCGTTAAATATGGTTTGCCGATCGGCCATGCGCTGGCGGAAATTCAGCCAGGCGAGCACATTCACTCTCATAACGCCCGCACTAATCTGAGCGATCTGGACGAGTACAGCTATCAACCCGACATCCACGAGCTGCAAACGCAGGCGGGCGATCGCGAAGTGCAGATCTACCGCCGCGCCAGCGGCGAAGTGGGGATCCGCAACGAACTCTGGATCCTGCCGACGGTGGGCTGCGTGAACGGCATCGCCCGGCAGATCCAGAATCGTTTCCTCAAAGAGAGCAACGACGCGGAAGGCATTGATGGCGTCTTTCTTTTCAGCCATACCTACGGCTGCTCCCAACTGGGCGACGACCACATCAACACCCGCACCATGTTGCAGAACATGGTACGCCACCCCAACGCGGGGGCGGTGCTGGTCATCGGCTTGGGCTGCGAGAACAACCAGGTTGACGCTTTTCGCGAAACCCTGGGCGACTTCGACCCGCAACGCGTCCACTTCATGGTCTGCCAACACCAGGAAGACGAAGTGGAAGCGGGCCTTGAGCATCTGCGCGAGCTGTATGCGGCCATGCGTAACGACAAGCGCGAACCGGGCAAGCTCAGCGAGCTGAAGTTTGGCCTGGAGTGCGGCGGTTCTGACGGCCTTTCCGGCATTACCGCCAACCCGATGCTGGGGCGCTTCTCCGATTACGTTATCGCCAACGGCGGCACTACGGTGTTGACTGAAGTGCCGGAGATGTTCGGCGCCGAGCAGATCCTGATGAGCCACTGCCGGGACGAGTCCACGTTTGAAAAAACGGTCACCATGGTGAACGACTTCAAACAGTACTTCATCGCCCATAACCAGCCGATTTACGAAAACCCGTCGCCGGGCAACAAAGCGGGCGGCATTACGACGCTCGAAGAGAAATCGCTGGGCTGTACCCAGAAAGCGGGGCAGAGCCAGGTGGTGGACGTGCTGCGTTACGGCGAGCGGCTGCAAACGCCGGGGCTGAACCTGCTGAGCGCGCCGGGCAACGACGCCGTCGCCACCAGCGCGCTGGCGGGGGCTGGCTGCCACATGGTGCTGTTCAGCACCGGTCGCGGCACGCCGTACGGCGGCTTTGTGCCAACGGTGAAAATCGCCACCAACAGCGAACTGGCGGCGAAGAAACCGCACTGGATCGACTTCGACGCCGGTCAACTGCTGCACGGCACCGCAATGCCGCAGCTGCTGGAAAAATTTGTCGATGTGATTGTCGATATCGCCAGCGGCAAGCAGACCTGCAACGAGCGTAACGACTTCCGCGAGCTGGCTATTTTCAAAAGCGGCGTAACGTTGTAAAAGCTCGCCCCTCTGTTAGCATAAAACGGCGCTTCATTAATGGAGCGCCGTTTCTTTTGCCGCTAAGGACTCTTTATGACCGCGTATTGGCTGGCCCAGGGCGTCGGCGTACTCGCTTTTCTGATTGGCATCACCACCTTTATCAACCGCGATGAGCGACGTTTTAAAATGCAGCTCGCGCTCTATAGCGCCACTATCGGCGGCCACTTCTTCCTGATGGGAGCCATGCCGGCGGGGATGAGCGCTGAACTCAACGCGTTACGAACGCTTATCTCCATGCGCACCCGCAGCCTGTGGGTCATGGCCCTTTTTATCTTCCTGACGCTGACCCTGGGGCTGGTGAAGTTACGTCATCCTATTGAACTGTTGCCGATTATCGGCACCGTCGCCAGCACCTGGGCGCTGTTTCGCTGCAAGGGGCTGACCACCCGCTGCGTCATGTGGTGTTCTACCGCCTGCTGGGTCACACATAATTTCTGGCTGGGTTCGATTGGCGGCACGCTGATTGAAGGGAGTTTTCTGGTGATGAACGGGGTAAACATTATTCGCTTCTGGCGTATGCAGAAGCGGGGTATCGACCCGTTTAAGGTTGAAAAAGCGCTTACGGAGAAAGGGTAAAGGCTGGCGACAGGCGCCGCCAGCCGCAAAGGTTAATTACGCAGCGCGTTTTGCGCCAGACGCTGGTCTTCAGCCTGGCAGGCCGCCGCGGTGAAGATAACGTCGGTGGACGAGTTCAGCGCGGTTTCGCAGGAGTCCTGCAAGACGCCGATGATAAAGCCCACCGCCACAACCTGCATCGCTACCTCGTTCGGAATGCCGAACATGTTGCATGCCAGCGGAATAAGCAGCAGCGAGCCGCCCGCCACGCCCGAAGCGCCGCAGGCGCACAGAGACGCCACGACGCTCAGCAGCAGCGCGGTCGGCAGGTCCACCGCAATGCCCAGCGTATGCACTGCCGCAAGCGTCAATACGGTAATGGTAATGGCCGCGCCCGCCATATTGATGGTCGCGCCAAGCGGAATGGAAACAGAGTAGGTATCGCGATCCAGGTTCAGTTTCTCGCACAGCGCCATGTTCACAGGGATATTAGCGGCGGAACTGCGGGTGAAGAACGCCGTGACGCCGCTTTCGCGCAGGCAGGCAAAAACCAGCGGGAAGGGGTTGCGGCGAATCTTAATAAACACGATAAGCGGGTTAATCACCAGCGCGACCAGCAGCATGCAGCCGACCAGCACCACTAACAATTGCGCGTAGCCCCAAAGCGTCGAAAAACCGGTTGTGGCGAGCGTGGAAGCGACCAGGCCGAAAATACCGATCGGCGCGAAGCGAATCACCATTTTCACCATAAACGTGACGGCGTCGGACATATCGTTAATCAGGTTTTTGGTGGTCGCATTGGCATGGCGCAACGCGAAGCCAAGACCAATCGCCCACACCAGAATGCCGATATAGTTGCCTTTAAGCAGCGCATCCACCGGGTTCGAAACCATGCTCATCAGCAGGTCGCGCAGTACTTCCACAATGCCTGAAGGCGGCGTAATTTCCGTCGCGCCGGTGGTCAAATGCAAAGTGGAGGGGAAAAGAAAGCTAAACAGCACCGCCGTCAGCGCAGCGGAAAACGTGCCCAGCAGATAAAGCCAGAGAATAGGGCGAATGTTAGTTTTTTGTCCGTGTTTGTGGTTGGCGATAGACGCCATGACCAGCATCAGCACCAGCACTGGCGCTACGGCTTTCAGGGCGCCGACGAACAACGTGCCAAGCAGGCCGACCGCGACCGCGGCAGGCGTGGAAACCCAGGCGAGCAAAATGCCGAGCACCAGGCCAATAACGATTTGTTTTACAAGGCTGCCTTGCGCCAGGCGCTGCATCAGGCCCCGTGGTTGGGATTGCGTAGTCATGCGTATTTCCTTCAGGTGTGATGTCGTTGCATCCCGTTCGTTCTCTTGGGTAACGTTTAAGCAGGATGTAACAAAAGTTTGCATAGACGAGTATAGGGAAAAGCGATCCTGAAGAAAGGGATTAGTGCTGGATTTTGATAGTCGCTCCCGTTTTTTAACTGTCTCTTAACATTATTGTGACAGTATCAACATTTCTTGATTGGGGAAGAGAGCGCAAAGAAGGGTTCGCGACAGGATATTCTTCCCGCCGAAGCGGGAAGAAATAGCATAAAAGGCGGGTTATTCCGTTACGCCTTTTTTATCGTTGCGGTGATTAACCCAGGCGTTGATCAGCAGCGTCAGCGCCAGGATGCCGCCTACCACCCCAAGCGAGATGGCGATGGGAATGTGGTAGAAATCGACAATCAGCATCTTCACGCCGATAAACACCAGTATCACCGACAAGCCATACTTCAGCATGGAGAAGCGCTCTGCGACGCCCGCCAGCAGGAAGTACATAGCGCGCAGGCCAAGGATGGCGAACAGGTTAGAAGTCAGAACGATAAACGGATCGGTGGTTACCGCGAAAATCGCCGGGATGCTGTCGACAGCGAAAATGACGTCGCTCAGCTCTACCAGAATCAGCACCAGCAGCAGCGGCGTGGCGAACAGCAACCCGTTTTTACGCACAAAGAAATGTTCGCTTTCAATGCTGTCGGTCATGCGCAAATGGCCGCGTAGCCAGCGCACCATCGGCTTGTCGCCAATCCCCGCTTCGTCCTCTTTCGCCAGCGCCATCTTCACGCCGGTAAAAAGCAGGAACGCGCCGAACACATAAAGCAGCCATTCAAACTGCGAAATCAGCCAGCTACCGGCGAAGATCATAATCGTACGCAGCACGATAGCGCCCAGCACGCCATAAATCAGCACGCGGCGCTGCAACGCAGGCGGTATAGAGAAGTAGCTGAACAGCATCAGCCAGACAAAGACGTTGTCCACCGCCAGCGCTTTTTCTATCAGATAACCGGTGAGGAAGGCGAGGGCCTGCGTATCCGCGACCGCACGGCCTTCGGTTCCGGCGAGATACCACCAGAACGCCGCGTTAAACAGCAGAGAAAGTGAAACCCAGACGATGGACCAGACAGCCGCCTGCTTCATGGACATCGTATGGACGCCACGGCGGCCCTGAAGCAGAAGGTCGATAGCCAGCATAATCACGACGACGACCGCGAAACCGCCCCACAACAGGGGAGTGCCGACACTATTCATAGGCAAAATTCCTTAAAAACAAAAAAGGCTGATATCGGAAGACATCAGCCGTTCTGCTTTCGCTGCACAGACCTTGCCTTCCGGCAAGGTCTCACTTACAAACTGAATCCCGTCATACTGCGCGCCGCAGCGGCGTTGGCTGCGCTCGTTCACCCCAGTCACTTACTTATGTAAGCTCCTGGCGCTGGATTCAGATTGCCCGGCGACCGGAAGCGTTGCTTCGTAATGACGATCGGCCGGCAATGAAGTTACTCCCCTTTGCTGGTAACAAAATATGTCGAAATATTCAGGCGATCAATTTTGTCGCTCAGCATTTACATAGCTTTACCCCTTAGCGGCTGTCTGCCGGGAAAACCACGCCCGTTTGCGCGCGAATTTCCGTCAGCAATTTCGCTGTGATCAGGCTCACTTTCAGCGCCGGATGATCTACTTGGTTAGCGCTTACTAACCCAGCGAAGGTTTCCGCTTCGTAGAGCATGGTATTGATATGCTGGCCCTGAGTCAGTTCCTGCACTCTGCCGCCGCGCGGGATAAACGTCAGGCGCTGGCATTCCGAAAGCTTCTCGATAATCAGCGAACCCGCTTCGCCCTGAATCTCGCTTGGCAGCGTCGAGTCGCTCACTTTGGAGTGCAGAAGGGTGACGTCCGCGTCACCATAGCGCAGCACCACCGTACCGTGGGCGTCTACGCCGCTTTCCAGCAAACAGGCGGAAGCGATAACGGAATCCGGTTCGCCCCAGAGCGCCACGGCGGAGGCCAGGCAGTAAAAGCCGATATCCATGATGGAGCCATTGGAAAAAGCCGGGTTAAACGTGTTTGGGTTTTCGCCGTCCAGATAGCGCTGGTAGCGCGAAGAGTACTGGCAGTAGTTAAGCAACGCTTTGCGCAGCTTGCCTACTTTCGCCAGCGCCTGTTGCAGGGCGAGGAAGTTAGGCAGGCTGGCGGTCTTAAACGCCTCAAACAGCACCACCTGGTTTTCCCGCGCGCAGTCAATAACCGTTTGCGCCTCGCGCAACGTGGAAGCCAGCGGTTTCTCGCAAATGACATGCTTTTTATGGTTCAGGAACAGGCAAGTCTGTTCCGCATGCAGGGAATTTGGGCTGGCGATATAGACGGCGTCTATCGCATCGCTTTGCGCCAGCGCCTCCAGCGAGGTAAAGAGATGCTCAACCGGGTAATCGCTGGCGAACTGCTGCGCCTGCTCAAGCGTACGGGAATAAACGGCGGTAAGTTGGTACTTGCCCGTTTCATGGGCGGCATCAACGAACTGGCGGGTGATCCAGTTCGTTCCTACAACGGCGAAACGTATCATAGACGTCTGGTTGCTCCGAAGGCTGAATAACCGTCAGAGCGTAACATGCTAAAGCTTAAAAAGTAGCGGTCTGCCGCGCAGAACCGTTATTCCCCGCCATTATCGCAGGGCAGCTGTTTTTCCCGTCCGCGCCAATGCGGATGTTATCGCCGGAAAAATGGGGAGAGCGGTGCAGAAGCTTCGCGTCCATCAGCGCGCGTACCCGGGCGAAGCGCTCGCGAAACTGAGTATATTTACCGTGGCGGAAATCCAGATCTTCCGCATTAAGCCCAATGGCGTCTATCCCGTAATGTTGAGCCAGGTAAATGGCGCGCTGGTTGTGAAACGCCTGCGAGACGATAGTTATTTTTTCTTCCCCGAAAACGTCGCGGGCGCGCACTACGGAGTCGAGCGTGGTAAAGCCTGCGTAATCGCAAAAAATGGCGGCGGACGGCACGCCTTTATTGATGAGCGCTTGTCGCATCGCCGCCGGCTCATTGTAATCCGCGTGGCGGTTATCGCCGCTTACCAGCAGCCAGGAGGCTTTGCCGGAATGCCACAGCGCCGCCGCCGCTTCAATGCGCCGCGTAAAATAGCGGTTGCCAGGCCTTGCGCCGAGCACCAGCGCCACTTTTCGGGCGGGGATAGCCTGAGCGTCGTTAAACAGCCTTTTGTTACTCGCAGCGGTAACTTGCCGGTCGGCGTAAAAGACGAGGGCGATCAGCAGCGCGGCCAGGAGCAAGCAGAACATCAGAAAATAACGCAGAACCCGCAGGTGGCGGGAAAACATCCCTGTTAAGCGCATAGAAAACTCCATGTAGTACGCGGGTGTTAAGGTTGCAGGTATAACGGGGCGACAGAAACACAGCACGCCGGTGAAGGCTTAGCTGCCCTTCAACGCCTGGTGGGTCAGCCACAGGCGGGTATCAAACTCAAGCTGATGATACTGCGGCTCCATATGGCAACAAAGCTGATAAAAGGCTTTGTTATGCTCTTTCTCTTTCAGGTGCGCCAGCTCATGCACCACGATCATCCGCAAAAAATCTTCCGGCGCGCTGCGAAACACCGTGGCGACGCGGATCTCCGCCTTCGCCTTGAGCTTGCCGCCCTGCACGCGGGAGACGGCGGTATGCAGACCCAGCGCGTTTTTTAGTACATGAATTTTATTGTCATACGCCACTTTATTCACTGGCGGCGCACTGCGCAGATAGCGGTTTTTAAGCCCCTGCACGTAATCATAAAGCGCTTTGTCGGTGGTAATGGCATGCGCCTGCGGGTAGCGTTTTTCCAGTACGTCGCCAAGCCGGTTTTGCTCAATCAACTGGCGTACCTGGGCAAGCAGCGATTCGGGATAGCCCTGAAGATAGGTAAGTGCGGTCATGGCGGCCTCGGTGGGTGAAAAAAAGGTTTACTCGCAGGTGCAATTAAGGGATAAAACGCGCGGATTTTACCATTCGGGAGGGCCGATGAGCCAGGTGGACTTATTTAATCAAACACTCACGTTGCAGCGCTTTCCGCCGATGCCGGAAGAGACGCCGCTTCAGGCCTGGGAAGCGGCGGATGACTACCTGCTGCAACAGGTCGGCGAGTGCGACGGCCCGATCCTTATTTTCAACGACAGCTTTGGCGCGCTCGCCTGCGCGCTGGCGGATAAACGGCCGGTAAGCATCAGCGATTCGTTTATCGCGCAACAGGCCACGCGCCACAATCTGCGCCTTAACGACATTGACGAGGCGCAGGTTACCTTGTCAGACAGCCTGAGCCCGCTGCCTGAAGCGCCTGCGCTGGTATTAATTAAAATTCCAAAGCAGTTGGCCCTGCTGGAGCAGCAACTGCGCGCGTTGCGCCGCGTCGTTACGTCGCAAACGCGAATTATCGCCGGGGCGAAAGCGCGGGATATTCATAACTCCACGCTGGCGTTGTTTGAAAAAATTCTCGGGCCGACCACCACCACGCTCGCCTGGAAAAAAGCGCGTTTGATCCACTGTACTTTCAGCGAACCTGCGCTGGCTGACGCGCCAGAGACGCAAAGCTGGAAGCTCGATGGCACGCCGTGGCTCATCCATAACCATGCGAACGTTTTTTCCCGGTCGAGCCTGGATATCGGCGCGCGCTTTTTCCTGCAACATTTGCCAGAGAATGTGGAAGGCGAGGTGGTGGATCTCGGCTGCGGAAATGGTGTGATTGGCCTGCAACTGCTGGCGCAAAACCCGCAGGCGCGGGTGCGTTTTGTTGATGAGTCTTATATGGCGGTCGCGTCAAGCCGTCTTAACGTCGAAACTAACCTGCCTGATGATATGGCGCGCTGCGACTTTATGGTTAATAACGCGCTGACAGGCGTTGAGGCGGAAAGCTTCCACGCGGTGTTATGCAACCCGCCGTTTCATCAACAGCACGCCATCACCGACCATATCGCCTGGCAGATGTTTCAGGACGCCCGCCGCTGCCTGAAGTGGGGCGGTGAGCTGCGCATCGTCGGCAATCGTCATCTGGATTACTTTCGCAAGCTGAAGAAAATTTTCGGCAACTGTACGACGGTTGCTACCAACAATAAGTTTGTCGTACTCAAAGCGGTGAAGCTGCGCAAGAGTCGATAACCGGTAAGCGGAGCGCCGGGCGGGGTTCGCTTTCGTTAACCATGCCGGGGCAGTGAAGGGTTCCGTTCGCCGGAGCGTTGCATGCCTCTGCCAGCGTTCATCACGCGAACGTGTTAAGGAGGCCCCCTTAACAATCCTGGCTCGCGGCAGAAGGGCAGCCGCAAAAAAGCCACTCCCCATCAGCGGCGTCTGTTGGGCGCTGCGCGGCGGGGTTTGCTTTTGTTAACCATGTGGGGGCAGTGAAAGGTTCCGTTCGCCGGAGCGTTGCATGCCTCTGCCAGCGTCCATCACGCGAACGTGTTAAGGGGGCTCGCCGCCGCCCCCTTAACAATCCCGGCTCGCGGCAGAAGGGCAGCCGCAGAAAAAACACTCTCGTCAGCGGCGTCTGGGTGACCGGCTCGCCCGGCGGGGTTCGCTTTTGTTAACCATGTGGGGGCAGTGAAAGGTTCCGTTCGCCGGAGCGTTTCATGCCTTTGCCAGCGTCCATCACGCGAACGTGTTAAGGGGGCTCGCCGCCGCCCCCTTAACAATCCCGGCTCGCGGCAGAAGGGCAGCCGCAGAAAAAACACTCCCGTCAGCGGCGTCTGGTTGACCGGCTCGCCCGGCGGGGTTCGCTTTTGTTAACGATGTGGGGGCAGTGAAAGGTTCCGTTCGCCGGAGCGTTGCATGCCTCTGCCAGCGTTCATCACGCGAACGTGTTAAGGGGCCCCCTTAACAATCCCGGCTCGCGGCAGAAGGGCGGCCGCAGAAAAACCACTCCCGTCAGCGGCGTCTGGGTGACCGGCCGCGGCAGAAGGGCAGCCGCAGAAAAGCCACTCTCCATCAGCGGCGTCTGGTTGACCGGGCGGGTTTCGCTTTCGTTAACCATGCCGGGGCGGGCTATTTCTCCGGTCTGACGCACGGCCTGTTGGGGCTGCTATTACCTTAAATCTCCAGCGCCAGCCGCGTTCCCTGGGCGATAGCCCGGCGGGCGTCCAGCTCCATCGCCACGTCGCAGCCGCCAATCAAATGCACCGCTTTACCTGCCGCACGCAGCGGCTCCGCCAGTTCGCGCTGCGGTTCCTGGCCTGCGCAAATCACCACGTTGTCCACCGCTAACACCTGCGGCTCGCCGTTGACCCGAATATGCAGCCCTTCGTCATCGATACGCTCGTAGCTCACGCCCGGCACCATTTTCACGCCGCGGGAAAGCAGCGTGGCGCGGTGGATCCAGCCGGTGGTTTTGCCAAGCCCGTCGCCCGGTTTGCTCGCCTTGCGTTGCAGCATCACTATCTGGCGCGGGCTTTTCGGCAATTGCGGCCCTTCGGCGCGCAGACCGCCTGGCGCGCGCAGGCTGGTGTCGATGCCCCATTCCACGCAAAACGCCGCCAGGTTCTGGCTGGTGGGCTCGCCCGGCTGGCTCAGATACATCGCCGTATCAAAACCGATACCGCCGCAGCCGATAATCGCTACGCGTTCGCCAACCGGCTGCTTGTCGCGTAACACATCGAGATAAGTCAGCACGCTCGGGTGATCAATCCCTTCAATCAGCGGCACGCGCGGCGCAATGCCGCAGGCCAGAACCACCTCGTCGTAATCCGCAAGCGTCGCGCCGGTTGCCGGCTGATTAAGCCGCAATTCGACGCCCGTCACCTCCAGCATGCGGCGGTAGTAGCGCAGCGTTTCATAAAACTCTTCTTTGCCAGGAATTTGCTTCGCAATGTTGAATTGCCCGCCGATTTCGGCCGCTTTATCAAACAGCGTGACGGCATGGCCGCGCTGTGCGGCGTTCACGGCAAACGCCAGCCCCGCCGGGCCTGCGCCCACGACCGCGAGGCGTTTTCGCTGCACCGCGGGTATTATCGCCATCAGGGTTTCATGGCAGGCGCGCGGGTTAACAAGGCATGAGGTCACTTTGCCGGCAAAAATCTGGTCGAGGCAGGCCTGGTTGCAGCCAATGCAGGTGTTAATTTCTTGCTCGCGGCCCTGTGCCGCCTTGCTGAGAAGTTCGGCGTCCGCCAGGAAAGGGCGCGCCATCGATACCATATCGGCGTCGCCCGCCGCCAGGATTTGCTCTGCTACCGCCGGGTCGTTAATACGGTTAGTGGTGACGAGCGGGATCTTCACATGGCCGCGCAGTTTCCGGGTCACCCAACTGAAGGCGCCGCGCGGCACAGGGGTGGCGATAGTGGGAATACGCGCTTCGTGCCAGCCAATGCCGGTGTTGATAAGCGTCGCGCCTGCCGCTTCGATGGCCTGCGCCAGCTGCACCGTCTCGTCAAATGTCGAGCCGCCTTCCACCAGGTCAAGCATGGAAAGACGATAAATAATGATAAACGCTTCGCCCACGCGTTCGCGCACCGCTCGCACCACGTCAGTTGCAAAACGCATTCTGCGGGGGTAATCGCCGCCCCATTCATCTTCGCGCTGGTTCGTGCGCGCCGTGAGGAACTGATTAATCAGATAGCCTTCCGACCCCATAATCTCCACGCCGTCGTACCCCGCTTCGCGGGCAAGCGCCGCGCATTGCGCGAAATCGTTTATCAGCGCCAGGATTTCATCATGAGTCAGGGCATGAGGCTTGAAGCGGTTGATGGGCGCTTGTAAGGCGGAAGGGGCGACCGGATGCGGCTGGTAGCTGTAGCGGCCAGTGTGCAGAATTTGCAGGGCGATTTTTCCCCCTTCGCGATGTACGGCATGGGTCACCGCCTGATGCGGCGCAAGCTGGCTTGCGCTATTGAGCGTTGCGCCGCCTTCCAGCGCCACGCCGGAAGCGGAAGGCGCTATGCCGCCAGTCACAATCAACGCCACGCCGTGTCGCGCGCGCTCGGCGTAAAAAGCCGCCAGCCGTTCGGCGCCGTCGGGGCGTTCTTCAAGGCCGGTATGCATGGAACCCATCAGCACGCGGTTTTTTAGCTGCGTAAAACCAAGATCCAGCGGGGCGAACAGCGAAGGGTAGCTCATCATTACGCTCACTAATGTAAAATAATTGTTATGTGGTCGGATGAGTTAATGAATAATCTATCGGCTGATAAAAGGGAAAAGGGGGAGCGAATGATTGTGATGGGATTCAAACTTCACAGCGCGGGAATGTGAATACGCAAAGCCAAAGGCGGGTTAGCGCAGCGCCACCCGCCTCTGCGTACAAGATTAAATCCGCGCTGCCGCCTGCTTCGGCGCAAGCCCTGGCGCGCGCCACAGAGAGGTGGTCAGCCCGCTGTCCACCAGCCCCAGCTGGTCGGCATAGACCGCCTGCCACTTTTGCATCATCTGGTCGTAAAGCTCGCGATGCGCCGGGTTGGGCGTGAATTCGCGGCTCCACTGCACCAGCCGCTCGCCGGTGGCGGCAAGGTCGTCATAAAGCCCGGCTCCCACGCCCGCGGCGATGGCGCAGCCGAGCGCGGTCGCCTCTTTCACCACCGGCACCCGCACCGGCAGGCCGGTTACGTCGCTTAAAATCTGGCTCCAGAGCGCCCCTTTCGCGCCGCCGCCAGCAAAAACCAGCGAATCAAACGTCACGCCGGAAAAGCCGGAAATCTGCGCCAGGTTGCAGGCGGAGACTATCGCCGCGTTCTCTTCAAGCGCACGGAATAGCGTGGCTTTGTTGCATTTCTCCGGATCGATGGAGAGGTTAATAAACGACGGCGCGGCGTGATACCACTCTTTAAAATGCATGGCGTCGGAGAAAATCGGCATTACGCCGTGCGAGCCTGCCGGTACACGGCTCGCCATCTCTTCAAGCAGGGCATAGGTGTCGGTGCCGAGCCGTTCGGCAATCAGTTTCTCTTCGGCGCAAAAAGCGTCGCGGAACCAGCGCATGGTCAGCCCGGTGAAGAAACTGATGGATTCCGCCTGCACCATGCCGTGGATCACGTGCGGGTTAATGCGAATGTTCATCTCCGGGTCGGTGCGAATGGCGGGCAGGTTGACCACCTGCTGCCAGAAGGTGCCGCCGAGAATCGCCGTTTGCCCGGCGCGCACCACGCCCAGGCCAAGACAGCCAAGCTGCACGTCGCCGCCGCCCATCACCACCGGCGTGCCTTCACGCAGGCCGCTTTGCGCCGCCGCCTGCGCCGTTACGCTGCCTAAAAGCGTACCGGTCTCTTTTACCGGTGAGAGCATATCCGCGCGCAGCCCCGCCATATCCAGCAGGGCGGGCCGCCAGTCGCGGGTGTTGAGGTCGAGCATGCCGGTGGTGCCTGCGTTCGACGGATCTACCGCCAGTTCGCCGGAAAGCTTCGCCGCCAGCCAGTCGCTTATCATGGTGACGGTCGCGGCCCGGCGGTAAATGTCGGGGCGGTGATGAGCAAGCCAGAGCAGGCGCGGCATGGCGCTTAAAGCCAGCGTCTGGCCGGAAACCTGATAAACCTCCGACTCAAACTGGTTGTCATGAATTTCTTTTAGCTCCGCCACCTCCACGCTTGCGCGGGCATCCACGTTGGCGCAGGCCCAGATGGGGTCGCCGTTGCGGTCGTACAGCACAATGCCTTCGCGCATGGAACAACAAGCGATGGAAGCGATATCGCTGGCGTTAAGGTTGGCCTGCTGTAGCGCCTGGTGAATGCAGCGGCAGGCGAGCTGCCAGTTGGTGTCGAGGTCGAATTCCATGGAGCCTGGCACGTCCGCCACGCTCAGGTGCTTCCACTCCGCCTGGCCGACCGCTATCTGGCGGCCGGAAAGGTCGAAAATCACGGCGCGGATGCTCCCTGTTCCGGCGTCTAACGCTAAAAGATAACTCATCGACTTGCCTCGCTGTTGTGGCGGCGCGGCAAGCCGTGGCGTTTACCCCGCCAGGGCAAGCACAGCGCGCGCTGTCGCTTCTTCCGTCACCAGGCCGTTGATCCGCTGGCCCAATAGTGCGGCATAAATCGCATCCGCTTTCTCTTCGCCGCCCGCCACGCCGATGATAGTGGGCAGTTGCGCCAGCTCGTCGAGCGTGACGCCGAGCAGTTCGCGGTGGATCTCAAGCGCTTCCACTTTCTGGCCGTCAGCCTGAAGGAAGTAGCCAAGGATGTCGCCCACCGCTCCTTTACGGGCGAACATCAGCTGTTCGCCTTCGCTGATATAGCCCGAGCGCAAAATAGTGGCGTCGCGCTTCTGGTTGACCGAGCCGATGCCGACGACCGCTACGTCTGCGGCCGTTGCCGCGAGGATCACATCGCGCACGCTGGATTCGCGCTTGAGGATCCCGGCGACATCGGCAGAGGAGACCCGCAGCGGCGCCGGGATCATGCTGACACTACAGGCGGCGTCGAGCTGGCCGATGCCGGTCATATAAGGCCCTACGCCGCCGGATAGCGTCACCAGGCGGATCTGCTGCGAGCCGATAAAACCGCTTAAATGTTGCAGGCAGCTCATGGTGGTTTCGCCAAACCCCACCGCCAGTAGCTGGCCTGGCTGCAATACGCCCATTAAGGACTGCGCCGCGCCGATGCCAAGACGCGTGGTCATCGACGGCGTGTTCTGCGCGGGCAGCACGCGGGCAAGCTTCAGCCCGAAGCGCTCCGCCAGCGCCGTTTCCAGCGCCAGGCAGCCTTCATAGCGCGAATTGATCTGCACGCGGATCACCCCGGACTGCCGCCCTTTCTCCAGCAGGCGGGAGATCTTAAGTCGCGGCAAGCCGAGCCGCTCGCCAATATCGTTTTGCGTAAGCCCGTCGTGGTAATAAGACCAGGCGACCCGCGCCAGCAACTCTTCTTCCGCCATCGCCAGCCCGGCGAACCGTCCTTCTTCTGCTTTTTTCTCGCTCATAACTGAACTCTTATCAAAATTTAGATCATATGTTCGACCCTGCCCGGTGAGAATTTGTGAAGCGCCCGACAAAAAGATCATTTTGCCTGTGCTTTCCCAAGGAGCTGATCTAATGCGTGAAAGTGTGATCCCTGCACGGTTGTAAATATAGTTCACCGACTACGCTTTTGAACATTATTAAATTCAAAAATCTTTTGTTCAAATCCGGAGCGAAGATGATTAACCCAAACCCTCTGCTTGAAGCGCGCGCTATCAGTAAGCAATTCTCGGGCGTTCCGGTATTAAAAGGCATCGATTTTACGCTGCTGCCAGGCCAGGTGCATGCGCTGCTCGGCGGCAACGGGGCCGGGAAATCAACCCTGATGAAGATCATCGCAGGCGTAGAGACGCCGGACAGCGGCGAACTGGTGATTAACGGCAAAGCCTGGGCGCGCCTGAAGCCTTCACAGGCGCATGAGCAAGGCATTTATCTGGTGCCCCAGGAGCCGATGCTGTTTCCTAATCTCAGCGTGAAAGAGAACATTTTGTTTCGCCTTTCGCAAAAGCCCGACGCGATAGCGCGGCTGAACGAAAAGCTCGCGCAGCTCGACTGCCACCTTAACTTACAGGCCAGCGCCAGCACGCTGGAGGTGGCGGACCAGCAGATGGTGGAGATCCTGCGCGGGCTGATGCGCGAGGCGAAAATCCTGATCCTTGATGAACCGACCGCCTCGCTCACCCCAGGCGAAACCGAACGGCTGTTCCGGCAGATCCGCGCGTTGCAGGCGCTTGGCGTCGGCATTGTGTTTATCTCCCATAAGCTTCCCGAAATCCGCGCGCTGGCAAACCATATCTCCGTTATGCGCGACGGCGCCGTGGTGCTTGAAGGCGAAACCGCAATTTTGACTAACGAACAGTTAATTAACGCCATGACCCCGGTCAGCCGGGAACGTCAGCTTAGCGATACGCAGAAGCTCTGGCTGGCGCTGCCCGGCAACCGCCGCACCCAGCCGCAGGATTTCCCGGTGCTGCGCGTGGAGTCGCTTACCGGTGAGGGCTTTCTCGACCTGAACTTTGAAATTTACGCAGGCGAGATAGTCGGGCTTGCGGGGCTGGTTGGCTCCGGGCGCACCGAGCTTGCCGAAACCCTTTATGGCCTGCGGCCCGCCCGCGCCGGACGCGTCTGGCTTGAGAACCGCGAACTTGGCCGCGACACCACCAAAGCGCGGCTTGCGCGCGGGCTGGTTTATCTGCCGGAAGACAGGCAGGTTTCCGGGCTGTTTCTGGATGCGCCGGTGCGCTGGAACACGGTGGCGCTTAACGAACCTTCCCCCTGGCAGCAGCACCAGCGCGAGGCGGCGGTGGTGGAGCGCTATCACCGCGCCCTCGGCATCCGGCTTAACCATGCTGACCAGCCGGTACGCACGCTCTCCGGCGGCAATCAGCAAAAGGTGCTGCTGGCCCGCTGTCTGGAGGCGAACCCGCTGTTGCTGATTGTGGATGAGCCAACGCGCGGCGTGGATGTCTCGGCCCGCGCCGATATCTACCAGCTGATAAAAAGCGTCGCCGCGCAAAACGTGGCGGTGTTGATGATTTCAAGCGACCTCGACGAGTTTCCGGGGCTGGCGGATCGGGTGCTGGTGATGCATCAGGGGGCGCTCAGCGGCGAACTTGCCAAATCGACCGTCTCGGTTGAGAGAATGATGAAGCTCGCTTTCGGAGGAACTCACGTATGAAGACTTTGCTGCGTAACCGCGAGCTGAGCGCCTTTCTGGCTATTCTCGCCCTGTTTGTGGTGCTGGTGGCGCTTAACCACAGCTACTTCAGTCTGCAAACGCTGTCGATGATTTTCAGCAGCGCGCAAATCCTCATCCTGCTGGCGATGGGGGCGGCGCTGGTCATGCTGACGCGCAATATCGACGTTTCCGTCGGCTCCACGCTTGGGCTATGCGCCATCGCCGTCGGGGTGGCGCTTAATAACGGCTACAGCCTGCCGCTGGCCATGCTCTTTGCGCTGGGCATCGGCGCGCTGTGCGGCTTGTTCAACGGCGTGCTGGTGGTGGGGCTGCGGATCCCGGCGATTGTCGCCACCCTCGGCACGCTCGGGCTTTACCGCGGCGGCATGCTGCTGTGGACGGGCGGCAAATGGATTGAGGGGCTGCCCGCCAGCCTGAAAGCGCTTTCCGAACCGCTCGCATTCGGCATTTCGCCGCTGGGGCTGATGGTGCTGGCGCTGCTCGCGCTGGGCGCCTGGATACTGTCGAAAACCGCTTTCGGGCGCGATTTTTACGCGGTAGGCGATAACCTGGCCGCGGCGCGTCAGCTTGGCGTGGCGGTGAACCGCACCCGGCTGCTGGCGTTCACCTTCAACGGCATGCTGGCGGCGCTTGGCGGCATTATCTTCGCCTCGCAGATTGGCTTTGTGCCTAACCAGACCGGCAGCGGGCTGGAGATGAAAGCCATCGCCGCCTGCGTGCTCGG
Organism: Franconibacter helveticus LMG 23732; assembly: GCF_000463115.2. Taxonomy (GTDB): domain Bacteria; phylum Pseudomonadota; class Gammaproteobacteria; order Enterobacterales; family Enterobacteriaceae; genus Franconibacter; species Franconibacter helveticus. The sequence goes on from NZ_AWFX01000003.1 coordinate 151,749, forward strand.
CGGCATTTCGCTGCTGGGCGGCACCGGCACGCTGATTGGCGCGTTTCTCGGCGCCTTTTTCCTCACGCAAATCGACACCGTGCTGGTGCTCTTTAAGCTGCCCGCCTGGTGGAATGATTTTATCGCGGGCCTGGTGCTGCTTGGCGTGCTGGTGCTCGACGGACGCCTGCGCCAGGCGCTGGCGCGTCATCAGCGGGCGCTGAAGTACAGCCGTTTTGTGCCAGGCAACACGGGGGCGAAAAACGTCACCCCTTTTCCCGGTCGCAAAAGCAAAAAGGAGGTGGCGTAAATGAAGCTTAACTGGGAAGGGGCGCTGCTCGCCCTGCTGGTGGTGGAGATCCTGCTGTTCGGCGCGTTCAACCCGCGCATGCTTGATATCAACATGCTGCTCTTCAGCACCAGCGATTTTATCTGCATCGGCATCGTGGCGCTGCCGTTGACGCTGGTCATTATCAGCGGCGGCATCGATATTTCCCTCGGTTCCACCATCGGCCTGTGCGCTATTGCGCTGGGGGTGATGATGCAGGCGGGGCTGCCGATGGCGGCGGCGGTGCCGCTCACGCTTGCGCTCGGCCTGCTTTGCGGGCTGCTGAACGCCGCGCTTATTCACTACACCGGCATTAGCCCGCTGGTGATCACGCTCGGCACGCTCTACCTCTACGGCGGCGGCGCGCTGCTGCTTTCAGGCTTCGCCGGGGCGACTGGCTTTGAGGGCATTGGCGGCTTCCCGGACGCCTTCACCGCCTTCGCCAACCTGACGGTTTTCGGTCTGCCGGTGCCGCTGGCGCTGTTTCTGGTTATCACGCTGCTTTTCTGGGTGCTGGCGCACAAGGCGCGCTTTGGCCGCCATCTCTTTTTGCTGGGGCAGAACCCGCGCGCGGCGCGCTACGCGGCGATGCCGGTAAACGGCATGCTTTACGGCGTTTATGGCCTGGTGGGGCTTGCCTGCGCCGTCGCCGCGCTGGTGCTGGTCTCTTATTTCGGCTCGGCGCGCTCGGATTTAGGGCGCGATCTGCTGATGCCTGCGCTGACGGCGGCGGTGCTGGGCGGGGCGAATATTTACGGCGGCTCCGGCTCCGTCATCGGCACGGCGGTTGCGGCGCTGCTGGTGGGGTATCTGCAACAGGGGCTGCAAATGGCAGGCATCGCCAGTCAGGTGTCGAGTGCGCTTTCCGGCGCGTTGTTGATTGTGGTGGTGATTGGCCGTTCGGCGAGTTTGCACCGTGAAACGCTGCGTGCGGCCTGGCGCCGCTGGCTGGCGCGACGCGGTGCGGTTAACCAATCAGGAGCTTAATGATGAAAACAGCAAAACGTGCCCTGCAACTGAGCGCCATCGTGCTGGCGCTGGGCGTCGCCTCGGCGCAGGCCGCCGACCGCATCGCCTTTATTCCAAAGCTGGTGGGGGTGGGCTTTTTCACCAGCGGCGGCAACGGCGCGATGGAAGCGGGCAAAGCGCTTGGCGTGCCGGTGACCTACGACGGGCCGACGGAGCCGAGCGTTTCCGGCCAGGTGCAGCTTATCAACAACTTCGTCAACCAGGGCTATAACGCGATTATCGTCTCCGCCGTGTCGCCGGACGGTCTCTGCCCGGCGCTTAAGCGCGCCATGCAGCGCGGCGTGAAAGTGCTGACCTGGGATTCCGACACCAAACCGGAGTGCCGCAGCATTTACATTAACCAGGGCACGCCAGCCCAGCTTGGCGGCATGCTGGTGGAGATGGCGCAGCAGCAGGTCACGAAACCGGATGCCAAAGTGGCGTTCTTTTACTCAAGCCCCACGGTGACCGACCAGAACCAGTGGGTAAAAGAGGCAAAAGCGAAAATCGCCAAAGACCATCCGCAGTGGCAAATCGTCACGACCCAGTTTGGCTATAACGACGCGACGAAATCGCTGCAAACCGCCGAGGGCATCCTGAAAGCCTACCCGGATCTCGACGCTATTATCGCGCCCGACGCCAACGCGCTGCCCGCCGCCGCCCAGGCTGCCGAAAACCTCAAGCGCACCAACGTCGCCATTGTCGGCTTCAGCACGCCGAACGTGATGCGCCCCTACGTGGAGCGCGGCACGGTAAAAGCCTTTGGCCTGTGGGACGTGGTGGAGCAGGGGAAAATCGCCGTCAACGTGGCGGATACGCTGCTGAAAAAAGGCGACCTGAACGTGGGCGACAGCATCGAGGTGAAAGAGATCGGCACGCTGAAAGTGGAGCCGAACAAGGTACAGGGCTACCAGTATGAGGCGAAAGGCAACGGCATTGTATTGCTGCCGGAGCGCGTGGTTTTCACCAAAGAGAACATCAGCAAATACGATTTCTGAGGAGGGAGCATGGCGGATTTAGACGATATCAAAGACGGTAAAGATTTTGGCCTCGGGCAGCCGCAACAGAACACGCCTTATACGTTAAAAGGCTGCGGCGCGCTCGACTGGGGCATGCAGTCGCGCCTTTCGCGTATCTTTAATCCGAAAAGCGGACGCACCGTGATGCTCGCCTTCGATCACGGCTACTTTCAGGGGCCGACGACCGGACTTGAGCGCATCGATCTCTCTATTGCGCCGCTGTTTGAGGAGACCGACGTGCTGATGTGTACGCGCGGCATTTTGCGAAGCCAGGTGCCGCCCGCCGCTAACCGGCCCGTGGTGCTGCGCGCCTCCGGCGGCAACTCGATATTAAGCGAGCTGTCCCGCGAGAGCGTGGCGGTGGCGATGGAAGATGCGCTGCGCCTGAACGTCTGCGCGGTGGCGGCGCAGGTTTATATCGGTTCTGAGTATGAACATCAGTCCATCAACAACATTATCAAACTGGTGGACGAGGGGACGCGCTACGGCATGCCGACGCTCGCCGTGACTGGCGTTGGCAAAGAGATGACCCGCGACGCCCGCTATTTCTCGCTGGCGAGCCGCATCGCCGCCGAGATGGGGGCGCAGTTTGTGAAAACCTACTTTGTGGAAGAGGGGTTTGAGAAGGTGACGGCGAGCTGCCCGGTGCCGATTGTGATAGCAGGCGGTAAAAAGCTGCCGGAGCACGAGGCGCTGGAGATGTGCTGGCGGGCGATTGACCAGGGTGCGTCAGGTGTGGATATGGGGCGCAATATTTTTCAGTCCGAAGCGCCGCTCGCCATGCTGAAGGCGGTGAAAAAAGTGGTGCATGAGAACCTGAGCGCCCGTGAGGCGTACCAGTTCTGGCAGGAGGAGAAAGCGCAGGGGGGCAGGGCATGAACGTAACGCTGGTGGAAATCAACATCAAGCCCGAGCGGGTGGATGAGTTTCTCGACGCCTTTCGCGCCAACCATGAAGGGGCGCTGAAAGAGCCGGGCAACTTACGGTTTGACGTGCTACAGGACCCGGACACGCCAACGCGGTTTTTTATTTATGAAGCTTATAAAGACGACGCGGCGGTGCTGGCGCATAAAGAGACGCCGCACTATCTGGCCTGCGTGGAAAAGCTGGAGGAGCTGATGTCTCAGCCGCGTAAAAAGCGCAGTTTTATCGGGCTGTTGCCGGAAGTGAAATAGGGAAAAGCGCTGCGCCGCCTTCGCGCCAGCCCTCTGCCTGCGGGAGAAGGCCGGGGAGAGCAAGCATTGCGCTCAAAGAGAGCCAGCCTGTTCCCTCTCCCCGGTGGGGAAAGGGGCAGGGTGAGGGGCATGCGGGTTAAGCATTGGGCGGCAGGTCATGACAACTCGCGTAGTCAGACAACGTTCAGCGCCGCCGGTTATTTCTGCGCTGCTTTTTGCGCCTGCTCCATCTCTTTTAACTTCTGCGCCGCCAGCTGCTGGTTCTGGCGCAGGTTTTCACTCGCCGCCACCAGAAATTCCGGGTGGTTCGCCAGATAAACCGATATCGCTTCGCCCAGCTTCTCCGGGTTGGCGGTGAAATAGTCCTCGGCGATTTTGCCGATTTGCGCTTGCTGATCCGCGCTAAAGGCGGCGGTGTCTGCCGCCTGGCTTAACACAGGCGCTGCCATTGCCGCCAGCAGAACCAGATTAGTGAAAGTGTGTTTCCTGAAGATCATGATGCGTACTCATTTAAGAAGAGAAGGGGTTGTTACAACCGGCATTACCCGGCCGTAATCATTGATGGATTGCCAGAAGAGCGGGCAACGTGCGTTACCTTTACACCAGTCCGTTTGCCGCGTGCTGAACGGGGCGACAACGCCCGGGTTATCAATGGTTTTGCCGTTAACCCGAAGCTGGAATAGCGTGACGTAATAAGGGGTTTTGTTTTCCACCCTTAACCCGCCAGCCGTCTGCTGCCAGACCAGCGCTTTATACGCCTGCTCCGGGTCGCCCGGCAGGCCGGAGGGGCGGTAAAACAGCTTGAGGCTTGAGCGCACCGCCATCTGTACGCTGTCTGCCTGGGTTTTTCCGGAAGGAATGGCCGCGATGCTTAAGGTAAAGAGCGATTCCCGGTCATTCGGCAGGTTATCGCCGGTCTGCACCAGCCGAAGGCTGTTTTCCCTTTCGCCGTGTAGCGCGAATAAAGGCGGCGTAACCGCAAAGGGAATATCGCGGGAAATGGCGTTTTCATTACCCGGCCAGCTATTTCCCGCTGAAATTTTCGAACTGATTAACCAGGTTTCCGGCGAGCGGTTTTTTACCGTCACGCTAAGGCTTTTTTTGTTTTCGGCGAAAATAAAGCGGGTGCCGCCAATAACGACACCAGCCTGTGCAACGCAAGAAAATATCAGCAGTAAAAAAACGAGGTTACGCATAAGTCAGAATAAACGTGGCCGACGCATTCGCTGTGCCTGCGACGATAGCGTCGCCGTTGGCGATATAGCGGGCATAAAAATTGAGCGTGGCTGAGGCCTGGTCTGGCGTCAGTGGAAATTTTACGCTCTCATCGCCCAGCGGAATTATGCTTTTATCCTGGTTATAAATCGCAATGCCCACCCCGGCGGCGGAAGCCGTGTCTGAAGTAATCGCCAGCAGGTCCGCATTTTTACTGTCTGGCGTGCCGTCAAAATGTACCGAGACGGTCTGGGCTGCTGCTGCGCAATTTTCCAGCTTAATAACAAAGGGTCTGTAATCAGAGCCATCGCCAACGTTATTAAATTGTTTGCTGGCCACGCTTCCCAGATCAACGGTAAAGTTTTTTGAATCCGGCGAGACGGCGCAGGTTGTTTCATTAATTTTACCGCTGACGTAAACCGTGCCGTCGTGAGCCTGTGCGGAGCAAATAAGTATTAGCCCCGACAGAAGTGCAGCGCACGCGCTTGTGATGAAACGTTTCATTGCCGCCTCTTACTGATAGGTCAGGTCGAAATACATTACGGCGGTGGCGTTGCCGGCCGTTACCGCAGATTTGGTGGATTTATAGCGTAAATAAAAATCCAGCGTGTTATCTCCGGCCTGTACGGGGTTAACGGTGGCATCGGTGTTATTAATGCTTACCGGCTGCTGATCTTTATTAAGGATCTGCACGCCGATGCCTGTCGCCATGGTATTTCCCGTGCCGGTATCTGAAAGCGCTAATAGCGTTGGGTCGTCACTGTCGCCCGTGCCGCTAAACCAGACTTTTGAGCCCGTCGCGCCGTTTCCGCAATCCTTTAGTTTTATCTGGAATTTGGTGGCGGCAGTGGTGGCGCCCACTGTAGAGAAATCCCGTGGCGTAAATTCTCCCAGGTTAACGGTTTGCTCGGCGCTTGCCGCATCCACATTGCAGGTCGGCGGCAATATGGTGCCGGTAAATTTCAGATTGTCTTCTGCGTTTACCGCCTGGCTGGCGGCCAGCAGCCCCGCCAGGCAAAACAACGTCATTTTATTAATAGCCATAGTGATCCCCTCTGCTTATGCGAAATCAACCCGCAAGGTGGCCAGGGCGCTAAATACGCCTTCCGCCGGGGCGTTACCGGTGGTGCTGACGGGGTACGCTTTCAGCGTCACGCTGGCATTACCTGATACATCCGTATTAAAAGGAATAATGCTGTTCGCATCGTTCGGTATAATCACGGCGCCTTCGGAACTGGTGACCACAACGCCAACGTCGGTATTGCTGCTGGCGATAGCCTGGTTATTCTGCGCAGACGGCGTCGCCTGTAGGCTTAATGTAAGGTTCACCGAGGCGCCGATATTGGTGCACTGAATCGGCACGTTAAACGTTTTATCGGTAAAGCCATTTGGCTTTTGCCCGGCCGTTTTGAAATCTGTACTCAGTAAATTGCCGAAATCTACCGTTACCACCTGGCCTGCGTTAATTACGCAGTTTTGGGGCACCACGACATTGCCTGTTATATTAATAACGCTCATCGGTTGCGGGCCTGGCGCTTCACCACTGACGGTATTTCCATACAAAGCAACAACGGTTTTAGAAAATGAAACGTTGCCGACAAAAGGTTTTCCAATATAAAGAGATAAACGTCCCATTGACCCAGAAGTATAGGGGTTAGAATCACCACAACCCCAGTTATCATACCAGTATTCATTCGAAACAGATGTAAAAGGTACATTAACGTATTTTTGCAAATAACCCTGTATCCATATTTTTGTTGCGACTTCAATATTATCATTCACTTTATAATACTGTTGAGCTCCGTCAAAATGCCCTAAAGGCAGATCTGTCTTTGCAGTGAAATATGTTGCGCCGAATGCTGTTCCAGCAGGACAGTCGCAAATCGCATAGTAATACTCTCCCAGATTCCAGGTAAAAGCATCGGGATAGCTCTGGCCGGCTTTATTTTCGTCGGGGCTGGTTATCGTTTTGGTACCAAAGTTATAATTATATATGTAGGGTGAGCCCATCGTGTTATGACAAGGCGCCGCCCAGCTTAATGAGCACCATAGCGATATCACTATTAGCGTAAATAATCTAACCATCTTAATTACATCCTACTTCCTGGCGTACCAGGGCTTGTTTGGTTTCAGCAATGGTGTAACGCGCCACGCACTGTTTATCTGCCGAGGCGCCCCACTTCACGTTTAAGATGCCCTCGCGCGCCAGGCCCGCCAGATAGGCTTCGCCGTTGTCGCCCACGATGGTGTCGCCGCCGCTGTCGCTGCGGGAAACCACGGCGCCAAAGGGAATCGGGTTGCCGTTATGCAGAATGCGCAGCAGCGCGCGCTCGCCCACGCGAGCTTTAAACTCCGCCCGCACCAGCGCCCCTTTTGTCGGCACCACGTTGGTCACCGCGTCGTCGATGTCCAGGTTATCCGCCAGCGAGTTGGTATCCAGCGCCATGCGGTTCTGCCGGTAGGTGGTGGCGAACGGCACGACCGCGTAGCCGCGCCAGTCGGTGCGAATACCGGGTTCCCCTTCTACCTTCACATCGTCCGCGCCGGGGGCGGCTATCAGTACGTTGGTGTCGCCCAGCGGCTGGCTCAGGGTGACGCCGTTCGGGTGAACCACCACGCCGCCGCTCAGGCCGTAGTTAACCTGCTGGTAGTCGCCGTTGTCGCTGTAGTTGTAGCCGACGTTGGCGTTGCCATAAGCGCCGTTGTATTGCATGCCCGCGGTGCCGCTGGTGCCAACGCCGTGGTTCTGATAACCCTGCTGGACGTTGTAGCTGAGGTTGTTGCCTTCCAGCAGCGTGCCGTTCAGACCGGCGGTTTGCGCCGTTTTGCCATGCTTATCGGTGTTGATGTTATAGGTGGCGTAAGTGCTGTTATAGCTGCGCGTCACGTCGCCGCCAGGGTGCAGCCACTGGCTGATCGGCAGTGAAATATTCAGCGCATAAATCTGGTCGCCTTCCGGCGCGCCCACGCCTTTGTTGTAGTTGTAAGAAAGGCTGTAGGTGATGCCTTTCACCGTGCCGCTATAGCCCACCTGCAACAGGGAATCTTTTTCATCAGTGTGCCAGTAGCTTTGCTGGCTGCCGGTCACAAACAGCGAGCCGAAGTCGTTCAACTGTTGTGAAACGCTCAGCTGGATTTTGCCGCGCTTGCTGTAATAAAGGTTGTAGTAATTCGCCCAGTCCGGCAGGTTGTCTTTCTTGCTGTCTGCCGGGTCGATGGTGTAACCGCGCATGTGCTTATAGGCGGTGTCATCCAGCGTATAGAAGCCCGACGTTGAATAGCGGTAGCCCAACAGCTGGAAGTTAGTGCCGAAATCGTTAAGCGATTTTGCATACAGGAAGCGTATCGACTGACCATCGTGCTTCGATTCATCCGCCAGCGTACTGCGCGCCTGGGTCACGTCCATGGAAATGGCGCCGAAGTTGCCCATGTTCAGGCCCGAGCCCAGCGCAAAAGCCGCGTAGTTGTTAGAGAACTGCGTGCCGCCGTAAATCGTAAAGCCGCGCGGCAGACCCCAGATAATCGTTCCCTGGCCGAATTTAACATCGTCCTGCTGGCTGCTGCTGCCATGGTACTCGGCAGCGGTAAGCGCATATTTAATACGGCCTTCGCGCTGCAACACGGGCACGGCGGAATAAGGCACCGAGTAGCTGGTTACGCTGCCGTCGGTCTCTTTCACCTCTACGGTCAAGTCGCCGCTGGAAGAGGTGGGGAAGAGGTCGTCGATGGCGAAGGCGCCAGGCGTGACGTAGCTCTGATAGATGACGTAGCCGTTCTGCTTGATGGTGACCTGCGCATTGCTTTTAGCGATGCCGCGAACGGTAGGCGCAAAGCCCCTCAGGCTGTCCGGCAGCATATTGTCATCGGAGGCAAGCTGTACGCCGCGGAACGGCACGCTGTCGAAGACATCCGACGTGGTATAGCTTTCACCCACGATCAGCGCGCTTTTCAGCGGCACGATAGCGCGTTCAACATAGGTGCTGATGTGCTCCCAGTCGCTCTTGTTTTGCTGGTTCGAACTGTTGTAGTTCCAGGATGACGCATCATGCAGGCGCCAAGAACCCAGGTTAAGCCCGGTATTCAGCCCAAGGAAATAGCTGTTGCTCGACGAGCCGCCATCGCTGCGGTCGCGGTTGTTTGAACCGGTGAACTGGTAGTTCAACAGCATGGCGTTAATGCCTTCATCCCACTGCTCGGGTGGAATATAGCCGCGGGCGCGGTTTTGCATCGCCGCCTGCGGGATGCTGATCTCCAGATGCTGTTTTTCAAAATCAAAAGTGGTGGACGCTGAAGGGATCGCTTTCGCGATATCCACGCAGCTCTCTTGCGGCGCTTTGGCGAGCGCCGGAAACGCCTGAATGTTAACGCCCATGGCGCTCAGCGCTTTCGGCGTTAGGCAGGCGACCAACCCGGTACCATCATTTTTACCCGCCGCGTTCGCTTTCGGCGCTTTTCCTTCCGCGCGCGCGTTGAAGACCACGTCGCGGCTTGACAGAAACACGCCGTTAAGCCAGACCTCAACGCGATAAGTGCCGGGCGCCTGGCCGTTGCCTTCAAAGCGCGACAGGTCAGCTACCGCGGCGGGGTCGTTGGCGAGAAATGCCGGGTTAAAATAGTTATCAGCGTATCCCTTGTGAGGAACCACCATGCCGATTAGCGCCAACGCTAAGGGTGAGAGGGAGAACGTTTTTAGTTGCTTTTGGTTAGTCCACTTCATGCGTTCGCACCAATAATTTGCTCTCAACCCGCGCAGGCTTGAGTCGGGGTATTAGCCCCATAATCGTTCAGCGTCTGGAAAGAGACTTTCCCGCTCTTTCCGCCAGGAATATCCACCGTCAGGCTGCCTTTCGGCGCGACCATGGAATTTGGCAGCTTTGTGCCGCCGGAATAGAACTGCACCAGCGTGACGTAATAAGGCGAGGGGTTGGTTAACATCACTTGATTATTCGCAACCTGGCAGCGCAGCGTTTTCGGCGATTCAATCGATGGCGTAGGTAAATTTTTAGGGCGCACAAATAATTTAATCACGCTCTGCGTGGCGATTTGTAAATTGCTGCCTGCCAGTTTTGATTTATCTACTGAAGGGATCGCTTTGCTGTTTAAATAAAAAACGCTTTCTCTGTCGGTGGGTAAATCTGCGCCGACATACATAATTCGCAGGATATTTTCTTTTTTCGGGTGCATGACAAAAAGCGGCGGAGTAATAATAAAGTCCGCTGATTTAGTGCCCGCAGCATTACTCACCCAGGACTGGATCAAAAAGGTAGTATTATCCGATGAGTTAGTCAGCGGTAATGAAACCTGTTTATCGCCCTGGGGATAAATAACGCGAGTCGCTCCTAGCGCAACGCCGCCGGCATGAGCGCAGGTGGCAGAAGCCAGAACGATAAACCCTGCTGCCATTAACTGGATTTGTTTAAGACGGATATTTTTCATTACTGCTTACTCATATATTACTGATAAAAAAGGTTGAACCATACCTGGGCGCTGGCATTGCCTGCCTTCACGGTTCGACTGGTCGACCGGTAACGGGCGGTGTAATGCAGCACGGTTTCCCCTTCCTGAATGGGGGCGTACCTTGCCGGCGCGGTATTAGGGATAATTAACTGGCCCGTGGCATCGGTAATGCCAATGCCAATGCCTTCGGCTGCCCCGGCGCCGTTACCGGTGCGGAACACCAGCAGGTCTTTGCCGTCGGTTTCACCAGAGAACATCACGCCAACGTTCTGGCTGACGTTGGTGGAGCAATCCTCCAGCTTGATGCGAAAGGGGTGAGGATCTGTCCACTCCCCAAGATCGGTGAAGCTGTTGCTTCGTACTTGTCCCATCAGGACTGTTTGATCCTGGCTATCCACCGCAACGGCGCACGCTGCATTAACCACTTCACCGAAAAAACGGACATCGCCATCACGAAATCCGCCGTAATCGGTTATGGCCTGTACGGGAAGCGAGAGAAGAAAACCAGATAAAATCAACGTGCTGCAAAGGTCGGGACGCTTTTTCTGCCGCATGACGCCTCCACTGCGAAAGGAGAAAAAACGGCTCCGTAAAAAACCGGAGCCGTGCAGCGCTCGCTGAGTTATATCAGGAATAAACCATGTTAAAGGTAGCGACAGCAGCAACGTTACCCGGTGTTGCGGCGGCGTCGGTCGCGATGTAATCCACGCTCAGCGGGATTACGTTCGAACCATCAACAAGCGTAACTTTGGAAGAGGTGTCGCCAATTGCCAGTTTGTTGCCGTCCGGTCCGTAGAGTTGCAGCGCAACGTGGCTGGCGGCGCCAGCACCGGCGGTGTTAGCGAGGGTACCGGCAACGTTAGCATCTTCCTGGCCGTTGAAAATTACCGCGGCGGCAGTGGCAACGGTAGTGTCACAGTCTTCCAGTTTGATGTTAAACGCTTCTTTCTGGTTAGCCGCAGAGCCCGCAGTAGCCAGACGGACAGTGCGCACCTGGCCCAGGGTCACGGTCTGGTCAACAGAATCGGCGGATACCGCGCATGCGGCGTTAACTACTTCACCTTTAAAATTAATGGTGCCGCCGTTAACCGTCACATCTGCCTGTGCAGCAGACATTACGCCGCCTGCCAACAGAGCCGTTACTACCATTGCTAAAACGTGCTTATTCATTTTCAATCTCCGTATAATATCTTGATAAAACTTCCATTAATTAGAAGATAAAAATCACGTCAATATTTATGGCGCAGACTTTTATTTTCCAGTGACTTAAAGCGGGCGGGTTGAATCGCGCTTTAAAAAATTAAATTTTAATTAAACGCAGGGGGGCGATTAACATTTAATTTTGCAGAGGCGAACAATTCATGCTCCTACTAAAGTGAGGTTATTTTCTCCAGGGGTTAAATTTTTTGCAATTTTATATTTAGTCTACAAATGGACAGGAGTAAAACAATAAAAGGAAAAGTGGTCTAATTATGGACTGGAATTAAGTTTGTTCTAATTTTGTGTATTGGTTGTTACTGAATGTTGCCTGGGGTGAAAGCAGCGTTATACGCAGCATTTATCTTATTCAGCGTTTGTTTTCAGGCGGTTATAATAACAGCTAATAACCACGGCGCTGTTCCGGAAATAGATTAAGTAATTAATTAAAAAAGTAATGTTCACGAGGGAATAATACGGTAGCTAAAAAAGCTTGCCTGTTGCGCTAATAAAACAGCCCCTCTCCTGGCGGAGAGGGGCAAAGATTACGCTTCTTCTACCGGCACGTTCAGCGCCGCGAGCGCAGTACGCGCCGCCTTAAGCACCTGCTCGCACTGCTCGATGGTCAGCGTGAGCGGCGGTTCAATGCGAATGGTTTTCGCGTTGTTTAAGGTGCCCGCTACCAGCACGCGCTGGCGGAACATTTCGCTGGCGAAGGTATAGCCTGTCTCGTTGTCACTAAACTCAATCGCCATCAGCATTCCCTGACCGCGCGCCTCCACGATCAGCGCCGGGAACTCCAGCGCCAGCTGGCGGAAACCGTCGAGCAGCATGTTGCCTTTTTGCTCCGCCTGTTGCGGCAGGTTCTCTTCCAGCAGTACATGAATGGTGGCGAGCGCCGCGGCGCAGGCCAGCGGGTTGCCGCCAAAGGTGGTGGTATGCAGGAAAGGGTTGTCGAAGAGAACGGAGAACACCTCTTCGGTGGCGACCGTTGCGCCAATCGGCATAACGCCGCCGCCGAGCGCTTTGGCAAGGCAGAGGATATCGGGCTGCACATTCTCATGTTCACAAGCGAACATCTTACCGGTGCGGCCCATGCCGGTTTGTACTTCATCAAGGATTAACAGCGCGCCGAATTCGTCGCAAAGCTGGCGTACCGCGGGCAAATAACCCGCAGGCGGCAGAATAACGCCGCCTTCGCCCTGGATTGGCTCGAGGATCACGCCTGCGATATCGTCTCCGGTCTTACGGCATTCCGTAAAGAGCTCGCGCATAGCGGCAATATTGCCATACGGCACATGGCGGAAGCCGGGCAGCAGCGGCATAAACGGCTTGCGGAACGCCGCTTTGGCTGTGGCGGAAAGGGCGCCGAGGGACTTGCCATGGAACGCGCCGCTGGCCGCCACGAACGTAAACTTACCGCGCGGGGCCTGGTAGGCTTTAGCAAGCTTCAGCGCTGCTTCTACCGATTCGGTGCCGCTGTTGCAGAAAAAGCTATACTTCAGTTTACCGGGCGTCAGCGTGGCGAGCGTTTTCGCCAGCATTGCACGTAAAGGATCAAGCAGTTCCTGGCTGTGCAGGGGTTGTTTAGCGAGTTGAGCTTGTACGGCGGAAACCACTGTTGGATTACGGTGCCCCACGTTAAAGATGCCGAATCCACCCAGGCAATCGAGGAACTCCTGTCCCTGGGTGTCGACAAGCGTATTTAACCCTCCCGCTTGCCACTCTACGGCTCCGTAATCCCCGCCGGCGGTTACAGATTTGCGATATTCTAAGAATCCTGGATTGACGTGCTGCTGAAAGTAATCATGAACCTCGCGGTTGAGTGTTTTCATCTCCTCATGCGACAGCGTTTGCTTTTCGATGAGATTCAGTGCGTGCGCGGTACAGGCAAGAGCCGAAGCGCTGTTAGGTAACCTGTTCAAAATATGCTCCTGGCGATCGCGTATCACATGATACCGATTTAAGTATTGCAGTCTTTACGCCACATCAGGGCCGTTAACAAAAATCGGGATAAACGCAAGGTAACCTCGCGATCGCGCGAAACTTAATCGCTTTGCGCAGAAAGGAACAAACTTTAATGCTGCGCGCCCGCTAACGACGCGGCAGGTAATAACGCAGCGGGTGCGCGATAACGGCGCGTTTTGCGCCAGCATGGTGCGTTACCCTGCGGCGCGGCAATTTACATTCATATATTGAATATAAACGTGCTTTTTTCAGTTTTGATAAATTTAATTATTCGCAAAATTAAAGTTTATATTTTATCCCGCCCGGCCGTTAATTGCGTTATTATCGCTGCCTCTCTTTTTTATTAATCCATAAAGCCAACGTAACGCTAACGTTGGCTTACGTTATTACGCTATGAATATTGCCGATCTGGATCTCGCGTTAATTGAATTAAGCGCCGCGCAAAAAGCGCATTTTGCATGGCTGAGCAAACTGCTGGAGCTAAGCCTGCTGGGCGGCGAGCCGGATGCGGATATCATTCATCCCCGCGCCCATCATCTGTGCCACTTCAGCCGCTGGCTGCGCAACCACCAGAACCAGCACGCCCAGCACAGCGGCTATATCAACGACATCGAAACCGCGCATAAAACCATGCACGATAACGCCCGGGAACTGATGTACGCAATCAGCCTCAGGTCGGTTAACGCGCCTGTGCTGCGCCATTTTTACCAGAGCCAGCAGGCGTTTATTGGCTGCATTGATAAATATCGTGAATGCTTACTGCTGTTCCGCAATATGCACGATACCCTGACCGGCCTGCCGTTGCGCCATTTGCTCTATCAGGATTTTGATTTTATTCGCGCCCGCTGTGAACGAAGCCAACAGGCGCTGTGGCTATTAATCATGGATATCGATCGTTTTAAATCCATTAATGACACCTGGGGACACAATGCCGGCGACGATGTATTACGCAGCGTGGCGGCGACATTAAAAAAGTGCGCCCGCAAAAATGAGCGTATTTACCGTTTTGGCGGCGAAGAATTTATTATGCTGCTGGAAGTGGCGGGAGAAAATGAAGCGCAGCAGGCGGGTTCCCGTATTTGTCATTATCTGGCGCGCCACCCGGCGGGTATTAAAGAGGATATTATCACCGTCACCGTGACCGGCGGATTAACGCGGGTCGGTGGTAATGAGACGTTGCATCAGGCCATCGGGCGCGCCGATAAAGCGATGTATTTTGGCAAAAATAATGGACGCAACCAGTGCGTGATGATCCACCAGAACGGCGATATACAGCAGCTAAAGTAAACGTAACCCGGCGCAATTAACGTAATAATTACGCAAGTAAATAGTGTCGACGCGGAACAATCGGCTAAATCCGCAGAAAAAATGCGGCTGATAGCACAAATTACGCGCTTTGCCGGACTTTATCGTTAAAGTAAATTCACGCAGCGCCGAAATAACAAGGCAGAAAAAATATTAACAATTGGATAACCTGCCTAAGGAAGCTGCTATGTCTTCACAGCCCCCCGTCACCCAGCGCGAGCTGACGCTGGATGACAATACCACCCTCATGTCTACCACCGATCTGCAAAGCTACATTACCCACGCCAACGATACTTTTGTGCAGGTGAGCGGCTACACGCTGCGAGAACTGACCGGCAGCCCCCATAACCTGGTGCGTCATCCTGATATGCCTAAAGCGGCGTTCGCCGACATGTGGTACACGCTGAAGCAGGGCGAACCCTGGACCGGCATCGTAAAAAATCGCTGTAAAAATGGCGACCACTACTGGGTGCGGGCAAATGCCATTCCGGTTGTGCGCAACGGTAAAACCACCGGCTATATGTCGATACGCACCAAAGCCACTGCCGAGGAGATTGAAGCCGTCACGCCGCTTTATAAGGCATTACGCGAAGGCAAAGCGAACCGTCGGCTCTATAAAGGGTTGGTGCTGCGTAAAGGGTGGCTCGGCACGCTGCCGACGCTGCCGCTGCGCTGGCGCGTGCGCGGCGTGATGAGCGCCATTTTTCTCGTCTGGTTCGCCGCCATGCTGCTTACCGGGCAGAGCGGCGGTTCGCTGCTGGTTTCCGCTATCGTTAGCGCCGTGCTGATGGCGCTGGGCTGCGCCGCGTTTGAATGGCAGATAGTCCGCCCGGTAAGCAACGTGGCGCGGCAGGCGCTGAGCGTGGCGACCGGCGAGCGCCAGAGCATTGATCAGCTCAACCGCGCCGATGAGATTGGCGTAACGCTGCGCGCCGTAGGTCAGCTTGGCCTGATGTGCCGCTGGTTGATTAACGACGTGTCAAGCCAGGTGGTCAACGTGCGCAGCGGCAGCGAAACGCTGGCCCGCGGCAATGACGATTTAAATGAGCGTACCCGCCAGACGGTGGTGAACGTGCAGCAGACCGTCGCCACCATGAACCAGATGGCGGCTTCGGTACAGAGCAACTCCGAAACAGCGGTCGCCGCGAATAAGCTTTCCAGCGCGGCGAGCGAAGCAGCCATGCACGGCGGGCAGGCGATGGAAACGGTGGTGAATACCATGGATGAGATTGCCGACAGCACCCAGCGTATCGGCTCCATCACCTCACTGATTAACGACATCGCTTTCCAGACCAACATTCTGGCGCTTAACGCGGCAGTGGAAGCCGCCAGAGCCGGCGAGCAGGGCAAAGGCTTTGCTGTAGTGGCAGGCGAAGTGCGCCATCTGGCGAGCCGCAGCGCTAACGCGGCGAATGATATTCGCAAGCTGATAGAAGCAAGCTCCAGCAAGGTGGAGTCCGGCGCGGTTCAGGTGCATGCGGCTGGCCGCACGATGCAGGATATTGTCAACCAGGTACAAAACGTGACGCAGCTTATCAGCCAGATAAGCCAGGCGACGTCGGAACAGGCTGGCGGCCTGGCCGATCTTACCCGCGCCGTCACGGAGCTGGATGCCATTACCCAGAAAAACGCAGGCCTGGTGGAGGAGAGCGCTCAGGTCTCTGCGATGGTGAAACACCGCGCCGCCCGTCTGGAAGACGCGGTCACCGTTTTGCATTAACCCTTTCGGGCGGCGCGCCGCCGCCCTTATTTTCCTTTTGTGCTTTTTTCTTCTTCACCACGGTTTTAAATAACCGCCCGCCATATTGTGAATTTATTATTTTAAAGTTGTTAATAAATCTTTAAATAAAAAAGCCCGCTTTACTCAACAGGCGCGTCAGCCCTGGCCCGGTAAATAATATACCTTATTTAAGTATGGCTAATTATTATTTGAGAAACCTTAAAATCATTATGGAAATAAATAAACTGGTCGATCAATAGCCAAAAATCAATAGATTCCAGCTATCAAAGCGAAGCGGTAAGCAAGAAAAAAACGATCAAAAACGTAAAGCCGGGCGGAATGTTACCGATAAACCTTCTGTCGCTCCCCTGTTCGGTGAATTGCCGCTTATCTGACCGCATTGTCTTGCGCGGCATTCCCGTTCCGTCAGCTTAATTAACCCGCTTAACGGAGAAAATATGTCTTTCCGCGATGTAAAAATAAGCACTAAATTAATTCTTGCCTTCGCTTTCTTAATTATTCTGCTGATTGTGAGCGCTTCTCTTTCACTGCTGAGCCTCAGTCAGGCGAATAACAATATTCAGGGCATTGTGAATAAGGATTATCCCGCCACGGTAAAAGCTAACCAGCTAATAGAAACCTTTCAGACTTTTGTCAGCACGCAACAGCTGATGCTGCTGGATGAAAATCGCCGTTGGGCGCAGGATTCGGAAAAGCAGCTTAACGCATTGAGCGCCCGCATTACCGCACTGCTTGCCGAGCTGCAAAAGAGCCTGCCGGATGAAGAGTCGCAGCGCGCCCTGGCGCAAATCCGCGAGATTCGCCAGCAGTACATTGACTCCCGTATGCGCATTCTCACTGCGGTGCAAAACAATAACCGCGACGCGGCGCTGGAGGAGATGATGTCCACCACGCTTGCCTTACAGCTCAGCTACAAAGAGAAAGTGCAGTCGCTGATAGCTATCCAGAACCACCAGATGGTTGAAGCGGGCGGGCATGTGGCGAAAAGTTACAGTAACAACCGCGCTATGCTGATTGGCCTTGCGCTGCTCTCTATCGTGCTCGGCACGGCTATCGCGGCGCTGATTATTCGCGCCATTACCGCGCCGCTCGGCGAGGCGGTGCGTTTTGCCGAAGCGATTGCCGAAGGGGATTTAACCCGCAGCGTAGAGACGCAGCGCCGCGATGAAACCGGCCTGCTGCTAAACGCGCTGATGGAGATGAAATCGCGGCTACAGGCGATTGTCGAAGAGGTGCAAAACGGCGCGGAAACCATTTCGTCCGCCGCTTCGCAGATTGTCGCCGGCAACCAGGATTTGGCCGCGCGCACTGAAGAACAGGCAAGCTCGGTAGAAGAGACGGCGGCGTCGATGGAGCAGATGACTTCCACCATCAAAAATACCTACGACAACACCAGTGTTGCGACAAAGCTCTCAACCGAGGCGGCCAGCACGGTGAAAAACAATGGTCAGATGATGCGCCAGGTGACGGATAAAATGCGCCTGATTAACGAGACCTCAAACCGGATGTCGGAAATCATTAATCTTATCGACGCCATCGCTTTCCAGACCAACATCCTCGCGCTTAATGCCGCCGTAGAAGCCGCGCGGGCAGGAGAACACGGGCGCGGCTTTGCCGTAGTGGCAGGCGAAGTGCGCCAGCTGGCGCAAAAAAGCGCCTCTTCGGCGAGCGAAATCCGTACGCTGATTGAGAACTCCACCAGCCAGACACGAGAAGGCATGGGGCTGGTTGAGCAGGCGAGCGGGCTGCTAAACGGCATGGTGACAAACGTGGAGGAGATGAACCATATCCTGCATGAAATCGCCCAGGCGAGCCGCGAGCAGAGCGACGGCATTACCCAAATCAATACCGCCATCGGCATGATTGACACCACCACGCAGCAAAACTCCAGCCTGGTGGAAGAGTCGGTCGCCGCCGCCGCGTCGCTAAACGACCAGGCGCATCAGTTAAAAGCGCTGGTGAAGGTGTTCCGTCTGCGCGCCGCCTGACCGGGGCGCTCTGAAGGCGCGGCCACATAAGCGTGGCCGCGTTGATGGCGCGCCAGTCAACCTGCGCCGTACTAATCCGGCCGACAGAATGCGCTTTGATGGCGCGCGCCGCGACTGCGCCCTGGCAACCCGCGGGGCATTATCGCTACGGGTTACTGCCCGGTGACGCCAGCAGCGCGTTAATCGGGCGCTTAACGTATAACAGCACGTTGATGCAGGGCTTCTTCAGGAAGCCCTTAATCGAGTTGTGAAATTTCCAGCGCGGTTTTGTCGAGCAGGCCAACAATCTTTTTCAGCGTGGCGGGTTCAATGGGCGCCTGGTTTACTTTCAAATCCAGCACCGCTTTCAGGTTTTCCAGCGCCCGTTTCATCTCCGGGTTCTTACGCAGTTCGTGGCCAATTATGCGGGCTTTTACGCGCGCATGGATATGCTCAAGGTGATCGCTGTTCTCTGCAAGCCAGGCTCGGCCTGTTTCTGTGATCACAATTTTTTTGCGCCCGCCTTCCTCTTCACTCAGTGAAATAAGCTGCTGATCCTGCAAAAAATCCAGCGTCGGGTAGATGACGCCGGGGCTGGGGGTATAGTTGCCGCCCGTTAACGCTTCTATCTCTTTAATTAATTCATAACCGTGGCTGGCGCCGCGGGTCAAAATATCCAGCATGACCAGGCGCAGCTCGCCGTGACCAAAGAAGCGCGGGCGGCGAGAGTGGCTCTCTTCATGCCCTCCATGCCCGTGGCGGCCACGGCGCAGGCCGTGCGCGTCGTTATGATGAGCGTGATAGTGATGAAAGTGTCGCATGTCTGTTTCTCATATAATTTAGATATATCTATTTATATCGAATAGTAAGGCTTTTGCAAATTTCACAAAGGTTAAAAGTATTAATATCCTACTACTTCATTGATTTTAATTTGTTTTTATTTGTTGATTGTCATTCTGTGCCGTGAAGCCAGCATGCTATCTAAAAAAAACTTGCAATGCTGCTTAATAGCAACCATTATCATTTACGACAATTTTAGATATATCGTAATCTCTTTACCTTCACACTGGCAGGTCAGACATGAACCAGGTTACTCCTTATCCGCAGCGCGTACGCAACGAACTGCGTTTTCGTGAAATAACCGTACTTAGCACGGAGCGCGTAAGCGGTTTTCAGCGCATTGTTTTTGGCGGCGAGTCGCTGGCGGGCTTTACCTCTCGCGGCTTCGACGACCACATCAAACTCTTTTTCCCGCAGCCGGGTACAGAATTTGTGCCGCCGCAGGTCACTGACGAAGGGATTGTCTGGTCTGGCGATGTGCGTCCGCCTTCGCGTGACTACACGCCGCTGTTTAACGCAGAGCGGCAGGAACTCACCATCGATTTTTACGTGCATGACGCGGGCGCGGCGAGCGACTGGGCGGTGAAGGCGAAGCCTGGCGATAAACTCTGTATCGGCGGCCCGCGCGGCTCGCTGGTGGTGCCGGAAAATTACGGCTGGCAGCTTTACGTCTGTGATGAATCCGGCATGCCGGCCCTGCGCCGTCGCCTGGAAACCTTAAGCGCGCTGAACAACGCGGTGAAGGTGAAAGCCATCGTTACCCTCAGCGACCCGGCGTTGAAAAGCTACCTGGCGCACCTGACGCAGTTTGATATCGACTGGGTTATCGGCCACGATGAACAGGCAGTGGCGCAGCGGCTGGCGGCCCTGAACGTGCCGCAGCAGGATTACTTCCTCTGGATAACCGGCGAAGGCAAGGTGGTAAAACGCCTGTGCGAGCCGTTTGAAGGCAAAGTGGACGCCCAACTGCTGCGCGCGCAGGCCTACTGGCACAGCAAAAACGACTGATCTCACAGCGGGGAAAAGCCGTACGCTTTTTCCCGCCAATACCCCTTCTTTTTTTAACGCTTCCGGACGTATAATCCCCGCCCTTTGCTACTTTTTAACCACTTTCCGGAAGCACTATGAGTTCCCTTAGCCTTATCCAGCCCGACCGCGATCTCTTTTCGTGGCCGCAGTACTGGGCCGCCTGTTTTGGCCCGGCGCCGTTTTTACCCATGTCACGTGAAGAGATGGATCAACTTGGCTGGGACAGCTGCGACATTATCCTGGTGACGGGCGACGCCTACGTTGACCATCCGAGCTTCGGCATGGCGATTTGCGGACGCATGCTGGAAGCGCAGGGCTTCCGTGTGGGCATCATCGCCCAGCCGGACTGGTCGGGCAAAGAAGACTTTATGCGTCTTGGCAAACCGAACCTGTTCTTCGGCGTCACCGCGGGCAACATGGACTCGATGATCAACCGCTACACCGCTGACCGCAAGCTGCGCCACGACGACGCCTATACCCCGGATAACGAAGCGGGCAAGCGCCCGGACCGCGCCACGCTGGTGTATACCCAGCGCTGTAAAGAAGCCTGGCGCGACGTGCCGGTTATCCTCGGCGGCATTGAAGCGAGCCTGCGCCGCACCGCGCATTACGACTACTGGTCCGATACGGTGCGCCGGTCGGTGCTGGTGGATTCCAAAGCCGACATGCTCATTTTCGGCAATGGCGAACGCCCGCTGGTGGAAGTGGCGCATCGCCTGGCGGCGGGGGAGGCGGTGAGCGAAATTCGCGACGTGCGCAACACGGCCATTATGCTGAAAGAGGCGCTGCCGGGCTGGGCGGGCGTTGATTCCACGCGCCTTGACACGCCAGGGCGCATCGACCCCATTCCCCACCCCTATGGCGAAGATTTGCCGTGCGCTGACAAAGGCAAGCCCGCCGTGCAGAAGCAGGAAGCCAAAGCGGTAACCGTGCAGCCGCCGCGCCCGAAGCCGTGGGAGAAAACCTATGTGTTGCTGCCATCGTTCGAAAAGGTGAAAGCGGACAAAGTGCTCTACGCGCACGCGTCGCGCATTCTGCACCATGAAACCAACCCCGGCTGCGCCCGCGCGCTGATGCAAAAGCATGGCGATCGTTATATCTGGATCAACCCGCCCGCTATCCCGCTTTCAACCGAAGAGATGGACAGCGTTTTCGCGCTGCCTTACCAGCGCGTGCCGCACCCGGCCTACGGTAAAAAGCGCATCCCGGCGTATGAGATGATTCGCTTCTCCATTAATATCATGCGCGGCTGTTTCGGCGGCTGTTCGTTCTGCTCTATTACCGAGCACGAAGGGCGAATAATTCAGAGCCGTTCCGAAGAGTCAATCATCAACGAGATCGAAGCGATTCGCGACACGGTGCCCGGTTTTACCGGCGTGATTTCCGATCTTGGCGGCCCGACGGCGAACATGTATATGCTGCGCTGCAAATCGCCGCGCGCGGAGCAAACCTGTCGCCGCCTGTCGTGCGTTTATCCGGATATCTGCCCGCATATGGATACCGATCATACGCCGACGATCAATCTCTACCGCCGCGCGCGCGATCTGAAGGGCATCAAAAAGATCCTGATCGCCTCCGGCGTGCGTTACGATCTTGCCGTAGAGGATCCGCGCTATGTTAAAGAGCTGGCGACCCATCACGTTGGCGGTTATCTGAAGATAGCGCCGGAGCATACCGAAGAAGGCCCGCTGTCTAAAATGATGAAGCCGGGCATGGGCAGCTACGATCGCTTCAAAGAACTTTTTGATACTTACTCGAAAGAGGCGGGCAAAGAGCAGTATTTGATCCCCTATTTTATCTCCGCGCATCCTGGCACGCGCGATGAAGATATGGTGAATCTGGCGCTTTGGCTCAAGCAGCGCCGCTTCCGTCTTGATCAGGTGCAGAACTTCTATCCTTCGCCGCTCGCCAATTCGACCACCATGTATTACACCGGTAAAAACCCGCTCGGGAAAATTGGTTATAAAAGCGAAGAGGTGGTTGTGCCGCGCGGCGATCGCCAGCGTCGTTTACATAAAGCGCTGCTGCGCTACCATGACCCGGCCAACTGGCCGCTGATCCGCGAAGCGCTGGAAGCGATGGGCAAAAAACACCTGATTGGTTCGCGCCGCGACTGCCTGGTGCCTGCGCCCACGC
This sequence comes from Franconibacter helveticus LMG 23732, assembly GCF_000463115.2. Classification (GTDB taxonomy): domain Bacteria; phylum Pseudomonadota; class Gammaproteobacteria; order Enterobacterales; family Enterobacteriaceae; genus Franconibacter; species Franconibacter helveticus. The sequence continues at coordinate 174,113 of NZ_AWFX01000003.1, forward strand.
TTGATGAAATGCGCGAGGCGAAGCGCCAGAACCGCAACACCCGGCCTGCGCTGACCAAGCACACGCCGGTTGCGCATCAGCGCCAGCAGCCGGCGCTGAAAAAAACGCGCCGCGCGAAAGCGCAGTAAAAGAAACCCCTCTTCGGCGGGGTTTTTGTTGGCGATCAGTAAAGTCCGAGCAGTTTCCACCAGGCAAGGCCGAGCGTCAGAAAAATCGCCTGGTTAAAGAGGCTGATGACAAAACCGGCGCGCCACCAGACGCCGGTCGGCACGTAGCCTGCGCCAAATAAAATCGGGCCGCGCGCATGGGTGTACTGCGTGAGCGAACAGTAGAGGCTGCTGGTGAAGGCGAGCATCAGCGCCATGGGAGCCGCAGGAATATTCAGGTTCAGCCCCACGCCAAGAAACACCGCATAGAGCGCGGCGATCTGGGCGTTGCCGCTTGCAAAAAAGTAGTGCGTATAGAAATAGGCGGCATTGAGCAACAGCAGCACCAGCACCCAACTGGTGCCCTGCATCATATGGCCGATGCTGTCGCCAATCAGGTTGCCAAACCAGCCTGTAAAACCGAGTTTTTTCAGCTGGTTCGCCATCATCAGTAGCGCGGCGAACCAGATAAGCGTATCCCAGGCGCCTTTCTCGCTCTTCACATCTTCCCAGCTTAATACGCCTGAAAGCAGCAGCAGCGACAGCCCGACAAACGAGGCGGTGGTCGGGTCCACGCCGAGCTGGCCGCCAAAAATCCACAGCACCAGCAACGTGACGACGGTAGCAAGCATCAACCATTCGCCGCGTTTCATCGGCCCCATTTGTGAAAGCTCGTTTCGGGCGATGCGCGGCGCGTCCGGCGTGTGTTTGATTTCCGGGCGCGTGAGCCAGTAGACCAGCAGCGGCACCGCCGCCAGCGACGCCAGACAGGGAACCAGCGCGGCCAGGAACCAGCCGCCCCAGCTCAGGGACACGCCGGCGTTGGCGGCGAGCTTCACCGCCAGCAGATTGCCGGTGTAGCCCGTCATAAACAGCGCAGCGGTCACGTCGTTGACGTTGCCGATGCAGGTGATAAGAAAAGTGCCGATCTTTTTACGCGAATCATCCTCCGGGCGGGAGTCGAAGCTGCGCGCCAGCGAATCGGCGATGGGATAAATCACGCCGCCGCAGCGGGCGGTATTGCTCGGCATGGCGGGGGAGAGCACCAGATCGGCAAAGGCGAGGCCATAAGCCAGCCCCAGCGTACGCTTGCCCAGCAGGCGGATCATCTGTAATGCGATGCGCCTGCCAAGACCGGTTTTGATAAAACCGCGGGCAATCATAAACGCCACCACGATAAGCCAGATAAGCGAGCTGTTCAGGTCGCTTAGCGCCGTGGCGATGGCGTCGCTCGCTTTGGTGTCTCCTGCGGCATAAGTGAGCGCGAAAAGGGTAATGCCGAGGATCCCGACGGCGCCTATCGGCAGCACCCTGGCGACAATAGCCGCAATGGTGCCGACAAAAATAATGGCGGAGCGCCAGGCGGGAGCAGTGAGGCCCTGCGGCGGCGTAAGCTGCCAGAGCGCTGCCGCGCAGAGCGTAATAATGATTAACGGCAGCCAGCGTACCCCTGCCGGTGATGAAGTAGCCACAATCGTACCCCTATTTATGCAGATTATTGGAAGAGTTCAATCATTCGGCTCTTGAATAAAACCTTTTTAAACAAGAGGTTACTATTGTGCGCCGTGACCATTGTCGAATACAGATGAATGTTGTGGAGAAAGCGGAGAGTCAGAATTACGCCGGGGAAAGGTAAGCCTGATGGCGTGCGCCAGGCGAAAGAGATAAGCCTTTCTTCCGATGGTCATTATTTCGCCAGCTTATAGAACTAGAGGTATCTTGAACGGCTGGGGAGGCATCAATGTACCTTTCATGGTGGTTAATCGTGCCGCTGCTGCTGGCGGTGGTGGTGCTTTTTAAGATGGTTTCCCGGCTGTCGCGGGAGGTGGATAAGCTTGAAGACGCGCTGGAAGAGAGCAAAGGAAAAGTCGAGCTTTTCCGCCAGTATGCCCATCGTTTTAAGCTGGTTAACCTCAGGATGGCGGCGGGGCTTGCGCAGATAAGAACGCTTTCGCACAACCTGGCGGGCTGCGACGAAGCGGAAAAAGCGCGATTGTTAAGAGAGATTGACGAGGCGTTAGCGCGGGCGACCGAAGAGGAACCGTTCGTGGACAGAGAAACGCTGACCCTGCCCGCGACCGAAACGCCAGCCGAACCGAAGTTACAGACGCAGCAGGCGAGTGTTTAAGCGGGAATAAAAAAGCGCAGCCCGGGCTGCGCTTTTTGTCGGTTTTATCCGCCGAACTGATCCGGGTCCGGACCCAGGCGCGTGCCTTTATCCAGCTTCGCGATCTCGCCCAGCTCGTCTTTATCAAGACGGAAATCCCAGACGTTGAAGTTTTCCACAATGCGCGACGGCGTTACCGATTTCGGGATAACCACCAGCCCGCTGTCGAGGTGCCAGCGAATGACAATCTGCGCCGGGGTTTTGCCATATTTATCCGCCAGTTCACGGATCACTTTTTGGTCGAAGACCCCTTCGCCGCCCTGCGCCAGCGGGCTCCAGGACTCGGTCTGGATCTTGTGCGTGGCGTTCCAGGCATGGAGCTGGCGCTGTTGCAGCAGCGGGTGCAGCTCAATCTGATTGATAACCGGCGTGACGCCCGTTTCATCAATAATGCGCTGAAGATGGTTCACCTGGAAATTACAGACGCCGATGCTCTTCACCAGCCCCTGCTTTTGCAGCTCAATCATGCCTTGCCAGGCTTCCACGTAATGGTCGATGGCAGGAACGGGCCAGTGCATCAGATAAAGATCCACATAGTCGAGCTGGAGTTTTTCAAGGCTCTCCTCAAGCGCCTGTTGAGGACGTTGCTGATCGTCATTCCACAGTTTGGTGGTGATGAACAACTCGTCGCGCGGAACGCCTGCGCTTTTTAACGCTTTGCCAACGCCCTCTTCGTTTTTATAGGCCGCTGCGGTATCGATGGAGCGATACCCCACCTCCAGCGCCTTGTGAATGGCGTTCACCACTTCCTCGTTGCCCGCTTTCCAGACGCCGAGGCCGAGCTGGGGCATGATAGTGCCGTCGTGCAGCTTGATTACGGTTGGATTTGCCATGCATGTCTCCTTCTGAGCTAACACGCCGGGGAAACCCCGGCGAAAGTCACGTGAGATTAAGTCTGGACGAAATAGTCAAAAACGAAAGGCCGGAGACAAAAAGCTTAACGCGCCGCCTCGTAAATGCGGCGGCTGACATCAAGCGTAATGTCCTTATGCTCGCCAAGCTGAGTCATGCCGTGTTCTTCAAGTTTGGCAAGCAGCGCCGGGATGGTGCTGCCGTCAAGGCCGTAAGCGGAAAGGCGGGTCGGCGCGCCCATTTGTTCGAAGAAATCGCGCGTGGCCTGGATGGCGGCCTCGATACGCGCATCGCTGCTGCCTTCGCGGATATTCCAGACGCGCTCCGCGTACTGCAACAGCTTCTCACGCTTCTGCTCGCGCTTTTCGTTGAGCAAATTCGGCAGCACGATGGCGAGCGTCTGCGCGTGGTCAAGGCCGTGCAGGGCGGTCAGCTCATGGCCGAGCATATGGGTCGCCCAGTCCTGCGGCACGCCCGCGCCAATCAGGCCGTTCAGCGCCATGGTCGCCGCCCACATCACGTTGGCGCGTACATCATAGTTTTCCGGCTCTTTCAGCGCCTTCGGGCCTTCTTCGATCAGAGTCAGCAGCAGCCCTTCAGCGAAACGATCCTGCACGCTGGCGTTAACCGGGTAAGTCAGGTATTGCTCGATGGTGTGAACAAAAGCGTCCACTACGCCATTCGCCACCTGGCGCGGCGGCAGAGTATAGGTGTAAACCGGGTCGAGTATGGCGAAAACCGGCTGTACGAAAGGCGATCTAAACGCCTGTTTATCGCCGGTGGCGCGACGGGAGATAACCGCGCCCTGGTTGGACTCAGAACCGGTGGCGGGCAGCGTTAACACGGAACCCATCGGCACGGCGGCTTTGATGTCGCGACCACCCGTTTGCAGGATATGCCAGGGGTCGATTTCTGCCGGATAGTGCGCTGCCGCCGCAATAAACTTGGTGCCATCGAGTACCGAGCCGCCGCCGACCGCCAGCAAAAATGTCACGTTCTCTTTACGCACCACCTCAACGGCTTTCATCAGCGTTTCACAGGTCGGGTTTGGCTCAATGCCGCCGAACTCCAGCACGTCCATCCCTTCCAGCGCCTGGTAAACCTGATCCAGCACACCGGTTTTTTTCACGCTGCCGCCGCCGTAAGTCACCAGCACGCGGCTGCCAGCCGGGATCTGCTCGCGCAGGTCGGCAATGGCGTTTTTGCCAAACAAAATGCGGGTAGGCGTATGGAGATTAAAATTATTCATTATCAGATGCCCTCTTAACAGATAAAACGTGGCGGCCCGGGGCTGCCTGCTGGCGAGTATTGTCCGCCCGGGCAGACGAAAGGCTCAATGCTCATTCCTGCCTTTGTCTTGCCTGTTTCTCCATGCAGCTGGAGAAAACGACGCTTTTTAAGCACACTGTCAGTGCTGAAAAAGTTAAGCGGAGCAGCGTGAAATGCATCGTCAGGCTATCTGCCAGCAGCTGGCAGAAAAAATTAAGTTATTGAAGATGAATGGAGAAATTCCGGAAGGGCTAACGGAGGAGGTGCGGTTACTCTACGGCACTGAGCCTTATCCGCGCACGCCGGTGATGTACCAGCCGGGGATAATAATTCTCTTTTCCGGGCACAAAACGGGCTATCTCAACGATCGCGTTTTTCGCTATGACGCGAACGAATACCTGTTGCTGACGGTGCCGCTGCCTTTTGAATGCGAAACGTTCGCCACGCCGCAAGCGCCGCTGGCTGGCCTGCGTATTAATGTCGATCTGCTGCAATTGCAGGAACTGGTGATGGAAATTGGCGAGGATGAGCGCTTTCGCCCGGCTACGTCGTCAAGCGGCATTAATTCCGCCACGCTTTCTGAAGAGATCCTCTGCGCCGCCGAGCGGCTGCTTGACGTGCTGGAGCGGCCGCTGGATGCGCGCATCCTTGGCAAGCACATCATCCGGGAAATCCTTTACCACGTGCTGATGGGGCCGCGCGGCGGCGCGCTGCTGGCGCTGGTGAGCCGCCAGACGCACTTTAGCCTGATAAGCCGCGTGCTGCGGCGCATTGAATCGCAGTACACCGAAACGCTTTCAGTGGATCAACTGGCGGCGGAAGCGAACATGAGCGTGTCGGCCTTTCACCATAACTTCAAGGCGGTGACCAGCACTTCGCCATTGCAGTACATCAAAACTTTCCGGCTGCATAAGGCGCGGATGTTAATGCTGCACGACGGCATGAAGGCGAGCGCGGCGGCGCTGCGGGTGGGCTATGAAAGCGCCTCGCAGTTCAGCCGGGAGTTTAAACGCTATTTTGGCGTAACGCCGGGGGAAGATGTCGCGCGGATGCGCCTTTCGTCGGGGCTGGAGATGCAGCCCCGTTAAGCGTTGCCCCGCAGGGTATTGCGGGGCGGGAACCTCAGGCAGCGCGTTTTTTCAGCACCACAATCACGGCGCTAAGCAGGCCCACGACCAGCAGCACGACAGGCAGAACCATCAGAAATGTCATCACCTGGTCTTCATGGCGCTTCACGAACGGGATCATGCTCAGGGCGTAGCCGAGACTTGTCACCACGCCAACCCACAGCAGGGCGCTCAGCCAGTTAAAAAACTGAAAGCGACGGTTAGAGAGCCCGGAAATGCCCGCCATGGTGGGCAGCAGAGTGCGTACAAAGGCGAGGAAGCGCCCAACCAGCAGCGCCAGCAGACCGTGGCGATCGAACATGCAGGTCGCCCGCTGGTGGTATTTTTGCGGCAGTTGCGCCAGCCAGCCCTTCACCAGGCGCGTATTGCCAAGCCAGCGTCCCTGTATATAGCTCAGCCAGCAACCGAGGCTCGCGGCGGAAGTGAGGATAATCATGGTCGGCACAAAGTCCATTACGCCTTTAGCGACCATGGCGCCCGCAAGCAGCAGCAGGCTGTCGCCCGGCAGGAAAGAGGCCGGCAGCAGGCCGTTTTCCAGAAACAGCGTCGCAAACATCACAAACCAGACGACGCCGACAATATGCGGGTCCGCCAGCGCGGCGAAGTCGTGTTGCCAGAGCGCAGCGATAATATTTTGTATAACAGCCATGAATAATCCTGTGGAACAGCCTGTGTAGACTTATTGTAATCGCAAACGCCCGCAACATCTTGATGCAGGCGTAGTAAACGCCGGGATTTCTGTCAGCCTGGGTGTCCACATTATATTAAGGAATGTTATGCAATGCGCTGGAAACCTGCTTCGAGATCGGCAATGAGATCGCCGACGTTCTCCAGACCGATGTGCACCCGCACCAGCGTGCCGGTGAAATCCACGCCGCCGGCCGGGCGTAGCGCGGCTATCTCTTCGGGCTGGTTCGCCAGAATAAGCGATTCATAGCCTCCCCAGGAATAGGCCATACTGAAATAGTGGAAATTGTCGAGGTAGCTCGCAAATTCCGCCTCGCTCAGGCGCTTTTTCAGAATGAATGAGAAAAGCCCGCTGCTGCCGGTGAAGTCCCGTTTCCAGAACTCATGCCCTTTGCTGCCGGGCAGGGCAGGGTGATTAACACGCGCTACCTGCGGATGCTGCGAGAGCCATTCGGCAATTTTCAGGCTGCTTTCTTCATGCTGGCGCAGGCGTACGCCCAGCGTGCGTAAACCGCGACTGGTCATATAGGCGGTATCGGCATCAAGCATCTGACCCATCAGGTAAGCATTTTCCCTGAGTTGCGCCCAGCAGCGTTCGTTGGCGACCGCCGTGCCCACCATGGCGTCGGAATGGCCAATCAGATATTTCGTGCCCGCCTGAATGGAGATGTCCACGCCGAAATCGAGCGCGCGAAACAAAATGCCCGCCGCCCAGGTGTTATCGATCATGATAATGGCGTGCGGCGCCACGCGACGCACGGCTTCCACAATGGCGGGCACGTCGTGCACTTCCATGGTGATGGAGCCAGGGGATTCCAGAAACACCACGCGGGTGTTGGGCTGTATCAGGGTCGCGATATCCGCGCCAATAAGCGGGTCGAACCAGCTGGTAGTCACCCCGAGTTTACCCAGAATTTTTGTGCAGAAATCCTGGGTCGGTTCGTAGGCGCTGTTGGTCAGCAGAACATGGTCGCCCTGTTCGACAAAAGCGAGGAGGGTGTTGGCGACGGCTGCCGCGCCGCAGGGGAAAAGGGCGCAGCCTGCGCCGCCTTCCAGTTCGCACATCGCTTCCTGCAAGGAAAAGTGGGTGAGGGTGCCGCGTCGGCCATAGAAAAGCTCGCCCTTCGCCCGGTTCGCGGTCGCCTGTTTTTTCGCTTCCACGCTTTCAAACACCAGCGAAGAGGCGCGCTGAATAATGCTGTTAACCGATCCCTGCGTGTAACGTTTATTGCGCCCCGCGTTCACAAGCGTCGTCTCGATGTGCTTTTCTGTCATCTGGCTTATCCTGTTTGTACGTCTGGATGTCTGGACATACGTTAACACGGTTCTTTGCCGCTGGTGCGCCCGGCAATAAAAAAAGCGCAAAAATCGCCGCCCGGCCCGCTTTACTGCGTAAGCGCAAAGAAATTTTTACTGTGCCAGGGCATTCTGTAAATACTAATGAGAACTACTATCAATTCGGCGTCGTTTTGGTATTATTACGACAGTTTTGATGTTTTTTCGTCCTGGAGATGAAGAGTGGGAAATAATTTGATGCAGACGGATCTTTCCGTCTGGGGTATGTATCATCACGCCGACATCGTGGTAAAGATTGTGATGATTGGCCTGATCCTGGCGTCAGTGATCACCTGGGCTATCTTCTTTAGCAAAAGCGCCGAGCTGTTAAGTCAGAAGCGCCGTCTGAAGCGCGAGCAGCAAGAGCTCGCTTCTGCCCGCTCCCTGAGCGAAGCGCAGGAAAAGGCCGCATCTTTCCATAAGAAAAGCCTCAGCCAGCAGCTGATTAACGAAGCGCAAAACGAGCTGGAGCTTTCCGCAGGCAGCGAAGATAACGAAGGCATTAAAGAGCGTACCGGTTTTCGCCTTGAGCGCCGCGTCGCGGCTGTCGGGCGTCATATGGGCCGCGGCAACGGTTATCTCGCCACCATCGGCGCCATCTCCCCGTTCGTGGGTCTTTTCGGCACCGTGTGGGGCATCATGAACAGCTTTATCGGCATCGCCCAGACGCAAACCACCAACCTTGCCGTGGTAGCGCCAGGCATCGCCGAAGCGCTGCTCGCCACCGCGATTGGCCTGGTCGCCGCAATCCCGGCGGTGGTGATTTACAACATTTTCGCCCGTATGATTGGCAGCTATAAAGCCACGCTTGGCGACGTTGCCGCGCAGGTGCTGCTGCTGCAAAGCCGCGACCTGGACTTAGCCGCCAGTTCACAGGCTCATCCGGTGCGTCCGGCCCAGAAACTGCGTGTAGGTTAATGCCCCATGGCGATGCGTCTTAACGAAAACCTCGACGATAACGGCGAAATGCACGAAATCAACGTTACGCCGTTTATCGACGTAATGCTGGTGCTGCTGATTATCTTCATGGTGGCCGCGCCGCTTGCCACGGTGGATGTAAAGGTGAACCTTCCCGCCTCCACCAGCCAGCCGCAGCCGCGTCCGGAGAAGCCGATTTACCTGTCGGTGAAAGCGGATAAAACCATGTATCTTGGCAACGATCAGGTGACCGAAGAAACCATGATCAACGCGCTGAACGCGGCAACGGCCGGCAAGAAAGACACCACCGTCTTTTTCCGCGCGGATAAAACCGTGGATTACGAAACGATGATGAACGTAATGGATACGCTGCATCAGGCGGGATATCTGAAGATTGGCCTGGTAGGCCAGGAAACCACGAAGAAGTAATCTCGTGGAGCAGAAAAAGCGCGGCGCAAGCCGCGCTTTTTTTATGGCTGTTTTAAGCGGTAAAGGCAAAGAGAGGCTGCATGCGGCTGCGGGCGCTTATCCCGCAAGGGCAACAGCCCGTTACACTATGCGCTTCGGGCCGATGCCGTGCAAAAGCCCGGCTCTGATGCGGATGTGCAGGTTAGCTCAGGTGTTCGCCGCCCGTTACGCCGTGTACTTCGGCGGTCACGTAGCTCGATTCCTGGCTTGCCAGGTAAACATAAATCGGCGCCAGTTCCGCTGGCTGACCGGCGCGCTTCATTGGCGTCTGCTGGCCGAACTGCGGGATTTTCTCCTGCGGCTGCCCACCGCAAATTTGCAACGGCGTCCAGATTGGACCCGGCGCGACGATGTTCACGCGAATGCCTTTCTCCGCTACCTGTTTCGCAAGGCCGCGGCTGTAGTTCAGAATGGCGGCTTTAGTGGAAGCGTAATCCAGCAGGTGCGGGCTTGGCTGATAAGCCTGAATGGACGACGTCGTGATAATGCTGGCGCCCGGCTTAAGGTGCGGCAGCGCCTCCTGGGTAATCCAGAACAGCGCGAAAACGTTGGTGGCGTAAGTTTTCTGGAACTGCTCGCTGGTAAGATCGGCAATCTGCTCAACGGCGGTTTGCTTACCGGCAACCAGCGCCAGAATATCCAGTCCGCCCAGTTCCTGAATGGAGCGGCGCACCAGGTCGCGGGCAAACTGTTCGTCGGTTAAATCACCCGGGATCAGCACAGCCTTGCGGCCCGCCTCTTCAATCAGCTTTTTCACCTCTTCAGCATCTTCCTGCTCGGCAGGCAGATAGTTGATAACCACATCTGCGCCTTCACGCGCATAGGCAATAGCAGCGGCGCGGCCAATGCCGGAATCGCCCCCTGTTACCAGAGCCTTACGACCTTTGAGGCGCCCGCTTCCGACGTAACTCTGCTCACCGCAATCCGGTACCGGATCCATTTTCGCCTGTACGCCCGGCGCGGGTTGTTTTTGCTGAGGATATTCGCCGGTGTAGAACTGGGTGGTGGGGTCCTGAATTTTCGTCTGATCGTTTGCCATTAGATCGCTCCTCTGTTTGAAAGTCTCCCCTTAAGGGTAGTGCCTTCTGCTGTGCTGTCGAAAATTATCAGGATATTCCGGTAATCCCGGCCGTTCGGCAGGCTGACTCGTTTCTTCAGGCGAAAATGGCAACAGGCTGAAAGAGAATAAAAAAGCGCTACTGCATCAGGATTTTGGCGGCGCGTCAGGAACGATCAGCGCAGGAGCGGTAACGGGTTTTGAGTAAGTGGCGGACCAGGGCGCCTGAAGAGGTGGCGCGGGCGGGGGCGTCTCTAAGGCAGGCAGGTCTGCCGCGCCGGGAACAGGCGCCACAGGCTCAGCAGGCGCAACAGGCTGCGACGCCACCGCTTGCGGCGTAATGGCTGGGGTTGCCGCTGGCGCAGCAGCGCCAGGTTTCACCGTGGCGGTTTTACAGGTGCCGTCGGCAAGCGTTCGGCTCAGCATCAGCGTTTGCGCTTCCTGCGCCTTAATGTGCTGATAATTTGCCTCAAGTTGCACCATAATTTGCGATTTCAACTCAGGGTAGCGGCTGATAATTTCCATTATCACCGCGCCGTAGACTTCTTCTTTTACCCGCAGCGGATAAATGTCGCGGCGGTTTTGCCATTTAAGATTAACCAGCGCAGAGGGGATAGTGACCATCGCCCGCGTATACTCAGCAATGGCCAGATCGCGGGCATATATTAATGCCTGCTGATTCTGACTTAAGATAAATTTCTGCTCAACCTGTTTATCTAAAGCGAAATAAATATCGTTATTGCTTATTTCGGCCACGCCTGTTAATCCTCGAACTGATAAAATAGCGGCGTCGCTTTTTCCCGGGTAATGAGATTAAGCCAAATTTTATTACCGGCTTCGTTGATATGGGCCGTTTTTGCCGCTATCAGTTCCGCCAGTTCTTCCGCGCTTATGCTTTTATCTTCGACCAGGCCATTCAATACTTTAGCGAAAGTTTCGATTTTAACCACACAGAACAGGCGTTCTTTTATATGACGGTCATGTTCTTCAAGCAGCATGTTGCCGCTTTGGCCCGCTCGTGATTTACTGGTTAATATATCGCTTTCATAGTCGGCAAGGGTTGGCTGCCCTTTAGTTAAATTTTCACTGCTTTCATCGGCCGCCGGCTGCGTGTCAGGAGTGGGAATATGATAGCGCGCCGGCACAATATTGTCGGGCAACATAATAATATTTCCTTTAAAATCAGAAAGGTAAATTGGATGGCAGGGCGGTTTGCGTTGACAATAACATGCCGCAAAATTAAAATCAAAGAAAACGGAGCCTGCACATGAGCACTATTTTTTATTGTGTCATCACTCTGCTGTTACTTTTATGCGTCGTCCTTTTATTAATGAAAGAGAGCGAAAGCAATAATAGTGAAAACGCGGCTGGCGCGAACCCGCCTTCGCCACAAAACCGCCAAAAGGGCGAAGAGCATTTTTCCGTATTGCTTAATGCCATTACGCCTGGCTGGTACTGGCGCGTTAATCATGAATATAGCGATTTTATTAACGCGACTATTAAAAAAATGAGTTTTGAAGAACTTAACGCGACGCCGGGGTTATTTGAGGCGCAGCGTCGGTGCAGCAACCTTAATTCCGCAGTTTATAAATATTACGATAATTTAAAAAAGCGTTGTCTGAACGGCGAGTTAGTGATGTTCTCTGATATTGAAGTGCTGAATTTACGCCATTGTTTCCAGGAGTTTAGCATTGAGGCGTATCCTGCGCTGGTCGCTATCGTCTGGCCGCAGTACCAGCGCCCGCAGGTGACGCTTTCCGAGGTTTGACGGCGGCCAGGTTGCCTGGCGTTCACCTTTCTGCGTTATACTGAACTTCTTTTAAGTCATCTTTCAGGACGTTATGGAACGCTTTTTAGAAAACGCAATGTACGCCTCGCGCTGGCTTCTCGCCCCGGTTTACTTCGGTTTATCCCTGGCCTTGCTGGCGCTGACCATCAAGTTCTTTCAGGAAATTTTCCACGTTCTGCCAAACGTACTCACCATGGCGGAAGCCGATCTCATCCTGATGCTGCTGTCGCTGGTGGATATGACGCTGGTCGGCGGGTTACTGGTGATGGTGATGTTCTCCGGCTATGAAAACTTCGTTTCACAGCTTGATATCGCCGATCATAAAGAAAAGCTGAACTGGCTTGGCAAAATGGACGCCACGTCGCTGAAAAACAAAGTGGCGGCATCGATTGTCGCTATCTCTTCCATTCACCTGCTGCGGGTGTTTATGGATGCCAAAAACGTGCCGGACAACAAGCTGATGTGGTATGTCATTATCCACCTCACCTTTGTGCTCTCGGCGTTTGTGATGGGCTACCTCGATAAGCTCACGCGCCACGACCACTAATAAAAACCCACGGCCCGCGCCGTGGGTTTTGCGTTCTGCGCCCGTCTTATTTGTCTGACGAAGCCTGCCAGAGGTTTAACGCCCCATCCGCCACATGCTCGTCGATTTTCGCCAGCTCCTCAGCCGTAAATTGCAGGTTCGCCAGCGCCTGTACATTCTCTTCAAGCTGTTCGGGGCGGCTTGCGCCAATCAGCACCGACGTAACGCGCTCATCTTTCAGCAGCCAGCTTAACGCCATTTGCGCCATGCTCTGGCCGCGCTTTTGCGCCATTTCATTCAGCAGCCGCAGGCTGTTGAGGTTTTGCTCGGTCAGCATGTTTTCTGTCAGCCCGCGCGCCTTTTTGCCTTCATACTGCATGCGCGAGCCTTCCGGAATGCCGTTGAGATATTTGCCGGTCAACAGCCCCTGCGCCAGCGGCGTAAAGGCGATGCAGCCCGCGCCGTTGCGCTCAAGGGTATCGAGCAGCCCGCTTTTATCCACCCAGCGGTTCAGCAGGTTATAAGAGGGTTGATGAATCAACAGCGGAATTTTCCACTCGCGCAGCAGCTCCGCCATTTTTTGCGTGCGTTCGGGCGAATATGACGAGATGCCGACATAAAGCGCCTTGCCGCTCTGCACCGCCTGAGCCAGCGCCGAGGCAGTCTCTTCCATCGGCGTTCTTTCATCCACGCGGTGCGAATAGAAGATATCGACATACTCCAGGCCCAGCCGTTGCAGGCTCTGGTCAAGGCTTGCCAGCAGATATTTGCGCGAACCGCCGGCGCCGTAAGGGCCAGGCCACATGTCATAACCCGCTTTGGTGGAGATAATCAGCTCGTCGCGATAAGGGGCGAAATCGGTTTTCAGCAGACGGCCAAAATTCTCTTCCGCGCTGCCGGGAGGCGGACCGTAGTTATTGGCGAGATCGAAATGCGTTATGCCCAGATCGAACGCTTTATGCAGCAAAGCGCGCTGTGAATCCAGCGTGCTGCCGTGGCCGAAGCTGTGCCACAGGCCAAGCGACAGCGCAGGCAGCTGTAGCCCGCTGCGGCCGCAAAAACGGTACTGCATCCGCTCGTAGCGGGCGGGGTCGGCAAGGTACGGCATGGTTTCTCCTTGTATAGAGTCATTATTTGAAACGCCGTTTCTATATTAGCGAGTCACCGTCAGAGGACAAGCGCGCAGCGTCATACATTTGCCTGATAATTTGTCCGATTTTTAGGCAATTCCCGGCGCTTGTGCTTCGCTTATAGGGCCGAATCGCATACCAGAAAGGGAGCCGCCATGACCCGCCTGACCGCCAAAGACTTTCCGCAGGAACTGCTCGATTATTACGACTACTACGCCCACGGCAAAATCAGCAAACGCGAGTTTTTGCAGCTGGCGGCGAAATACGCCGTAGGCGGCATGACCGCGCTGGCGCTGTTCGACCTGCTTAAACCCAACTATGCGCTGGCGCAGCAGGTAGAGTTCACCGACCCGGATATCTATCCGCAATACATCCATTACCCGTCGCCCAACGGTCACGGGCAGGTGCGCGGCTATCTGGTGTTGCCAAAGAAAATGAACGGCAAAGCGCCGGCGGTGGTGGTCGTGCACGAGAACCGTGGCCTGAACCCGTACATAGAAGATGTGGCGCGCCGCGTAGCAAAGGCGGGGTTTATCGCGCTGGCGCCGGACGGGCTCTCCTCCGTGGGCGGCTATCCGGGCAATGACGATGAAGGGCGCGAGCTTCAGCAGAAAGTGGATCCGCAAAAGCTGATGAACGATTTTTTCGCCGCCATTGAATTCATGATGCAGCATGAAGGCGCGAGCGGAAAAGTGGGCATTACCGGCTTCTGCTACGGCGGCGGCGTAGCCAATGCCGCAGCGGTGGCTTACCCGGAACTGGCCGCCGCAGTGCCATTTTATGGCCGCCAGGCGCCTCTGGAGGAGGTTGCCAACATTAAAGCGCCGCTGTTGCTGCATTACGCTGAGCTGGATACCCGCATCAATGAAGGCTGGCCTGCTTACGAAGAGGCGCTGAAAAAGGCGGGAAAAACCTATGAAGCGTATATTTATCCAGGCGTAAACCACGGCTTTCATAATGACTCGACGCCGCGTTATGACAAAGCCGCCGCCGATCTTGCCTGGAGCCGCACCATCGCCTGGTTTAACAAATATCTGGTGTAAAAAAATGTTTTGCCCTGCCTGCGCTATATCGAGCGGGCAGGGAATAGTTACGTGAAGTTATTATGACAATTCTGTTTATTTCTGCGAAATAAGCCGAGTCTCAGCGGCACAAAAATCCCATTGTCTATACTAAAAGGCGCGTTTGGCCTGAGCCTGCTTTTTTATAAATTAAGGGAGAACAGAATGGAGATACTTCAGCAAACCAATTTCATACGGTTACTGACCTCGCCGTCATTCTGGACTAATGTGCTGCTGGTGGTGGTGATTACCGCAGTCACGTACTGGGTGGCAAATAAAATCCTGGCGGTATTGCATAAAAGAATCGCCAACTGGACGAAAGATCATGAGAGCGCCACGCTCTACCGCGTTTTTCTCGACGTTATCAGTAAAACCCGTAAGGCGTTAATTCTCGTTGCCGCCTTCTTATTCAGCCTGCAATTCGTCACGCTTTCAGACCGGCTGCATAGCCTGATTTCCCACGCCTGGTTTTTGGTGCTGGCGCTGCAAATCGCCATGTGGCTCGACCAGGCCGTTCAGTCATGGATGCGTAATTCGCTGTTAAGGCCGGGCCTGCACCGCAATCCGGTTACGCTTATCATTCTCGGGCTGATGATCCGCGCGCTTATCTGGTCGATTATGCTGCTTTCTATTCTGGCAAACGCCGGGGTAGATATTACCGCGCTGGTGGCGAGCCTTGGCGTCGGCGGTATCGCCATTGCGCTGGCGGTGCAAACCGTATTAAGCGATGTGTTTGCCTCGCTCTCTATCGGTATTGATAAACCGTTTGAAATTGGCGACTTTATTGTCTTTAACGATGTATCCGGCACCATTGAGCATATTGGTTTAAAAACCACGCGTATTCGCAGCTTAAGCGGCGAGCAAATAGTTTGCGCGAACGCCCTTTTATTGCAGCAGACTATTCATAATTACAAGCGTATGCAGACGCGCCGAATTGTATTTACCTTCGGCATCGCTTATTCCACGCCGCCGGATAAAATCCGTAAAATCGGCCCGATGGTTAAACGCGTTATTGAAAGTATTAAGGAGACGAAATTCGATCGCGCCCACTTCTCGGTATTTGATCAGGATCGCCTGACCTTTGAAGTGGTGCATATTCTTAATACAGCCGATTACAATCAATATATGGATATTCAGCAGGAAATTAACCTGCGCATTATGGAAGAGCTTGAAGAGTTAGGCGTTAAGCTTGCTATTCCGAGCCGGATTATTATTCCGGCAGAACAGCCGGAGGACGAGCCGCAGGAGCAAGAGCGCCTGCGCGCCTGAGGCCAGACCGTTGCCAGCATGATCCCGCCGACGGCCCCGTCGGCGGGAGAGGCTTAATTTACGATTGCCGCTTTGCTTACGCCGCCCTGTTCATCAAAAGCGATAGCGAGACGAAACTTGCCGCTGCCAGAAACCACTTTTTGCAGATTGTTTTGTAAGCCGAGGTATTCGATATCGAAGTTTGCCTGCGCATATTGCGCAGCGTTTACCGATTCGCTTACGGTTTGCATCAGCTTAAAGCGGCGTAATTCCAGCAGCTCATCACTGTTAAAGCGGGCGTTTTTCAACAGCGCTTCGCTACGGCTAACAATAGCGCTGTGCAAAAGCGCCATGATCTGCTGCCATCCGTCAGATTTAACCCGGAACTGACTAAAGGATTTACTGGTCGGATCAAGACAGGCGCCCAGGTAGTTCAACAGCAACGCCAGCTTAAGAATCAGGTTGTGGCGCAGCGCTAAAGCGTTAATTTTTTCAACGTGGGCGAGCAGGGCTTTATAGGTGTCGCCTGTACCGAAGCGGTCCGCATCCTGCTGGTTGTTAATGGCGTCTATAAGTGATTTAACGTCAAAGAAAAGATTGGATTGCCATTCGTTCGCATCCGTAACGGTGTCTTCAATCTTGTTTTTTATCTGTTGAGAAGTTTCCGTGTCGAAATCGCCGTTTTTCAGCTTAACGATAAGCCCTTGCAGATACTCAATGCGCCCATGAATTTTCGCTAACTTCTCGTTTTCAATGGTGGTGCGCAGGTCGCTAAGCGAGGCCTGAATATCATTAAGCGTGCGGTTTATATCCGCCAGATGAGACTGCGCCACGATAATACTGAGCAGTTGAAACGAGCCGGCAGCCAGCTGTTTTATCTTGCCGCCTTCGATAATCCGCGCTTTGCCGACAATCTTACGGCTGCCTTTATCCACCACATCGGCCAGGGTTTCGCCGGTTGTGGTTTGCATCATTTTATATGCGCCGCTCTCAAGCCCTTTTTTGATCTCCGGTTTGAAAAGCAGCTCAACGGTGCGGTTGGGGACACTGGCGTAACCGGAAAAGATTTGCCCGGCAAGATCGGCAACGCGGGATAACTCCCGGGGCTCGGTAATAAACTGACTGGCGTCATTCGGGAAAACATCCAGCGGCTGCGCAACAATAATGGGCTGCTGGTTTTCATTAAGGAGGGTGAGTCTGAGACTCTCTTCTTCATTCATTATTATGAGGACCCTGTTAAATGGCGGACAGCGGGGATGTACCCGTTAACGTCATTATCGGTAAGAAGTGCGTTTTATTTAGCGGAAAATGAACAGACCCCTGAAAGTAACCCGAATAAATGACAGGGGATGTCACCGCTGCGCCAGCGCCACGCCGTTTTTCCCTGCGTGCTTCACGCGATACATCGCCTCGTCGGCGCGCAGCAGCGCTTCGTTAAAATCATCTTCACCGCGCACCTCATGAATGCCAATCGACGCGCCAATCTGCGCGTTGCCGTTATCCAGCTCAAACGGGTCAAGCGCGGCTTTCAGGCAGCCGCGCGCCGCGCTCTCTGTAAGCGGATGGCGCAGGCTAAAAGGCAGCAGCAGGATAAATTCGTCGCCGCCGAGCCGGCCAATCTCCACGCCAGGCGGGCAGGCTTCGCGCATGCGCCCGGCAAGCTCAACCAGCACCATGTCGCCGCTGCGGTGGCCGAGCGTGTCGTTTACGTTTTTAAAATCATCGAGATCGATAAACGCCACGCAAAGCGGCCCCTGCTGCTTTAAGGTTTCAAAGCGGGTTTGCAGCGCATGGCGGTTGGTGAGGCCGGTTAGCGGGTCGTGGTTGGCAAGCTTTGCGAGCTGCGCTTCATACTGCTTCTCTTTCGTCATATCGATGTGGGTGCCGGTCACCTTCAACGGCTTGCCGTCGCTGTCCCATTCGCTGACGCGACCACGATCCAGCACCCAGGTCACGGTGCCGTTTTTGTGCTGCATGCGGTGCAACGCCTCATAAAACGGCGTGTTGCCCGCCAGATGGTTATAAAAAGCCGACAGCACCATTTCTTTATCTTCCGGGTGCAGATGCTCGCGCCAGACATCAAAGTGCGCGCTCAGCTCTTTTGGCTGATAGCCCAGCATCGAACCCCAGCGACGGTTGTAAATAATTAACTTGCCGCTGGGAATATCCAGCTGCCACAGGCACAGCCCGGTGCCGTCAAGCGCGGCGCTGAGCTTATGGCGGGCATCGTGCGCGATACGCTTTAGCCGGGCGTTGTGCTTTTTCAGGTTCTGGATCTGTTGTTTTAGCGCGAGTTCGGACATCTATAAAAATTGTGAATAAATAATGCCCATTTTTGGCAGGAGTGATTCAGCTTGTAAATATGGCGCGCGAAATAAGCTGGCCGTCCGGGCAAAAGCTACGCCCGGACGCTGCGCTCTCTTGCCGCCGTCAGCGCCAGCAGGATCAGCAGCGCGCCGCCCATTTGCGCCAGCGTCATGGTTTCGCCATACCACAGCGCCGAGAAAAGGGCGGCCCACACCGGCTCCATCAGCATAATCAGCCCGCCATTAGGGGAGTAAGCCAGCCGCTGGGCGTAGTTCTGCAATAAAAAGCGCAGGCAGGTGGGAATAAGAATGCTGAGCGCAAGCCACGTCCATGCGGGCGCGTCGAGCGCGGCGGGCCACGGCTCCAGCCACAGGCTCACCGGCAACGCCAGCAGTCCCACCGCCATCATCTGCATGGCGGCGAAGAGGACGACCGGCTGGTCGGCGGCGAAGCGGTTATTCAGACTAAAGTAGAAAGCGAAAATCGCCGCCGCGCCGAAAAACCAGAGCTGGCCCGCCTCAAGCCGCCACTCGCGAAAGCCGTTGCCGACCAGCAGCGCGATGCCGGGCAGGGCGATGAGCAGCGCGAGCCAGATGCGCCCGGAGAGCTTCTGGCGAAAAAGCAGCAGCCCGGCAAACGGCACCATTAGCGGCCCGAGACAGGTAAGAAACGCGCCGACGCCGAGCGCCGTGGTGAGGTGCAACGCCACAATCCAGCACATCATCGAACCGCAAATCAGGCTGCCGATGGCGAAAGCGGGCCACAGGCTGCGCCGCCACGCGCGGCGGTCGGCGGCAGGCGCGGCGAGGGCGAGCAGCAGCCCGCCCACAAGAAAGCGCACGGCGATAAAAAAGACCGGCGGCAGCGCGCCGAGCGCCTCTTTAGAGAAGATCCAGCCCGCCCCCGCGCAAAGCGTCACCAGCAGCAGCAGGCTTTCGCTCTTGCGTGCAGGCAGCATGGCCGCGCCGCCCCGGGCCATCATGCGAGGGCTTCGCGCAGGAACTGAATGCCCTGGCGCATCGGCGCCAGCGGCTCCTGCCAGTAGCGTCCGCCTGCGATCTCCAGCGAAAGCAGCCCGTTATAGCCGCCATCGCGCAGCGCCCCGAGATAGCTTTTCAGCGGCAGGCTGCCGTCGCCGGGGGCCAGATGGCCCGCTGGCGTGCCGTCAATAAAATGGCAATGGCGCAGCTTCGGCCCGAAAGCGGTGAGGTAATCTGTTACGCTGTCGCCGCCTACCGCCATACCGACAATATCCAGCGCCGCGTCAAGCGCGGGCGAGCTGACCTCGTTAACCAGCCCGGCCAGTTCGCGCACGGTGCTGGCAAGGTTGCTCTCGCGCGGTTGCAGCACTTCCAGCACCAGCGTCACGCCGCGCTTTTCAGCGCTGTGCGCCAGTGTGCTCAGCGCGTCCACCGCCCGGCGTCTCGCTTCGTCAGGCTCATCGTCTTCATAGCCCCAGCCCGGCGTCATAAACAGCAGCGGCGACTCAAGGCTTTCGCAAATCTCCAGGCTGCGGTGAAAATAGTTCATGCTGTAGGCCCGCTGCTGCGGGTTTTCAGCGGCGATATTCACCGGATAAACGCACTGTTCCGGCGTAAAGCAGGCGAGCTTCAGCTCGCGCGCCGCCAGCTCTCGCTTAAGCGACTGCAAATCTGCCTCCTGCACGGTGTCGATATGCAGGTGCGGCGCCACGCCCCAGAGTTCGAACCATTGCACGCCGAGGGCGGCGACATCGTCCAGGCAGCGGGTCAGACGGTAATGCGAATAGGTAAAGTTAGTGGCGCAGATATGGCTGGCGTTAAGCATGATTATTCCTCGCTGATGGGGTTGAGCACGCGTTGCAGAAACTCCCGGGTGCGCGGGTGAGAAGGGTTGGTCAACACCTGGCGCGCCGGGCCTTCTTCGGTCACGACGCCGCCGTCGATGAACACCACGCGGTCGGCCACCTCGCGGGCGAAGGCGATTTCATGCGTCACCACCACCATCGTCATCCCCTGGTTTGCCAGCTCGCGCATCACGTTGAGCACGTCGCCCACCAGCTCCGGGTCAAGCGCCGAGGTGGGTTCATCGAACAAAATCGCCCGCGGGCGCATCGCCAGCGCCCGGGCTATCGCCACGCGCTGCTGCTGGCCGCCGGAGAGATCCTGCGGCCAGGCGTGCGCTTTATGGTCCATGCCCACCTGCTTAAGCAGCGCCATGCCATATTCGCGGGCAGGGCCGGGACGTTCGCCTTTGACGTAAATCGGCCCTTCTGTGACATTTTCCAGCACCGTGCGGTGGGGAAAGAGGTTAAAGCGCTGGAAAACCATCGCCACCTCGCCGCGCACCTGGCTTAAGGCGTGAGCGCTGCCGTCCACCCGCACGCCGTCGAAAATAATCTCGCCGCTCTGGTAATCCTCCAGCCCGTTAATGCAGCGCAGCAGGGTAGATTTTCCGGAGCCGGAAGGGCCAATAATGCAGACCACTTCCTGACGGTTAATGGTTAAGTTAATGCCGTTCAGCACGTGCACCGCGCCGTAGCTTTTATGAACGTTGCGATAGTCAATCATCAGTGGCTCCGACGTTTATGCATGGCGTGTTCCACCCGGCGGCACAGCCACATCAGCGGCCAGCACATCACCAGGTAAAGCAGGGCGACCAGCGTGAAAACGGTGGTGTTCTGGAAGGTCGCCGAGGCGAGCAGCTTCCCTTGCAATGAAAGCTCCGCCACGGTGATGGTAGAGGCAAGCGAGCTGTCTTTAAGCATCATCACCATGGTGTTGCCGTAAGAAGGCCAGATTATTTTGATGGCCTGCGGCAGGATAATGCGGCGCATCATCAGCCGCTTTGACATGCCAAGCGTCTGCGCCGCCTCTATCTGCCCCTTGTCGATAGCCTGAATGCCGGCGCGAAAATCCTCCGCCTGGTAAACGGAATAGGCGATGCCGAGGCCGATAATGGCGGCGGTGAGCGCCGACATCTCAATGCCGATGTCGGGCAACACAAAGTAGATATAGAAAAGTTGCACCAGCATCGGGATGCCGCGCAGCACGTTGACCACCGCGCTGCTTACCAGGCGCAGCGGGCGGTTGGCTGAAAGGCGCATCAGCGCCCAGGCCAGCCCCAGCAGGGTCGAGAGGATAAGCGAGCAAAAGGTAACCAGTACCGTGTATTTCACCCCCTCCACCAGAATGGGAAGGGCGGTGGCGCTGAAGGTAAAAAAGTCGTTCATCGCGGTTCCTGTCACGGAGTATCAGGGGCTGTGCCCCTTGTTTTAATTAAGCTTCCACTTTTCCAGCAGCGCCGTAATTTCGCCGTTGCTCTGCATGGTGGCGATAGCCTCGTTCAGCTTCGCCAACTGCTGCGCTTCCTCTTTGCGCACCCCAAGCCCGAGCGAGCCTGGCAGCACCGGCTTGTAGCTTTTCACCAGCCGCACGTTGGGGTACTCGCCAAGAGAGAGGTAATAAGCCATCGACGGGGTATCGCCAAAGCCTGCCTTGATGCGCCCGGCGTTAACGTCTTTCATAATGCCGGTAAGGGTGTCGTAGGCTTTCACATCCCTGAAAATATTGGCCTGCTTGAGCGGCTCGATAAAAATGGTACCCATTTGCGCGCCGACGACCGCGCCCGGCAGCTCGTTGAAAGAGGTGTAATCTTTGGTGTCCTCTTTACGAACGATCATGCCTTCGCCGTAGCGGTAAACCGGTTCGGTAAAATCGATCACTTTTTTACGCGGCTCGGTGATGTACATACCGGTGGCGATCATGTCTATCTTGCCGGTGCGCAGCGCCGGGATAAGCGCCGAGAAATCCATCGCCTTAAACTCCACTTCATACCCCGCGTGCTTTGCGGCCTGGCGTGCGATATCCAGCATGAAGCCGTCAAGCTCGTGGGTTTTCGGGTTTAAAAAGGAGATAGGAATGCCGTTGGCTTCGGTGCCGACCACCAGCTTTTCGGCGGCGGCAGGTAAGGTAAAAGAAAGAGTGGCCAACAGCGCGACTGAACAGGCTAACGTTTTTATCTTCATCTCTTGCTCCACGTAAAAAAGGGTTATGGCCCGCCAGCGGCGGCGCGTTATGGCACGGCATGGTTACGGCTGTTGCTTCGCCTCCGGCGGCAGCGGCGTGAGCGGCACGCCGTAGCCGAATGCGCCGAGGCGCTCGCAGACTCGCGCTGAGGCGTGCGCCGCGCTGTGCGCAGCGTCCGCCAGCGCCACGCCTTGCCCCAGTTTCACCAGCAGGGTGGCGATAAACGCATCCCCCGCGCCCAGGCTGTCGACAATCTGCGTCGGCAGCGCGGGCTGGCGATAGCGCTCGCCCCGGTGACTGATAAGCGCGCCGTCCGCGCCCTGGGTAACCAGCACGGTGACGACGCCTGCGGCGTGCGCTTTTTCGATAAGCTGCGCAACGTCCTGCGGCGCGCTGCCGCTGCGCGAAAAGGTGGCGACCTGCACCCAGCGAAGCAGCGGCTCGGCCCAGGCGTCGTCGCGCGAACCGAAGTCGAACGAGAGCGGCGCGCAGGCGGCAAGTTCAGGCAGTTGCGTTTCCAGCCCGCTGTAATCGCTGGTGTGCAGCAGATCGAACCCTTGCAGCCACGCCAGATCTTCCTCGCTCAGGCGAAGCTGGTAGGGCGGCGGCACGGCGCCGACGAAGAAGCGGTTGCCTTCGGCATCGATATCTATCTGCGAAAGCGCATTAAAGCTGTCATTGACCCGCACGCGGCTGATATCCACCGCTTCTGAGCAGAGCGCATAACGGATAACGCCTGCCGGAATGTCATTGCCGGTGATGCCCAGGTAGGCCGCCTCGGCGCCTGCCATGCGGCCGAAAACCGCGAAGTTAAGCGCGTTGCCGCCTGCGAACATCCGGTCGCAGTGCAGGTAGCGGTCAATCACGTTGTCACCTACTCCACAAATTCGCATGGCGATTAATATTCCACTTTGTGCATATAACGACGGTCATCCAGAGAGTGGCCGGTACGGTGCTCCAGATGATCTGCAAGACGCGTGCCCATCAGCCCCAGCGCGATAGCCGCGAAGTGAGCCTTCACTTGCGGCGCTGCATCCGGCAAGGTGAAGCTGGCTGCGTCAAACACATGGACGTTTTCGGTATAGCGGCGAGCGAAGTCGATGGCGCGCTGCGTCATGGCGCGGCTGTCGTCGTCGGCGTGAAACACCACCAGGTGCGCGCCCGGCAGGATCATCTCAAAAGGGCCGTGGCAGAAATCGCCTGCCAGCACTGGCGTGGCGTTGCGCCACTGCATCTCCATCAGGTAGCAGTAGGAGAGCGTATAGGCTGCGCCATAGTTGGCGCCTGCGGCGGTGACGTAGATATCGCCGCCCCGGGCGATGGCGGCGGCGATGGCGTCGCCAGCGTTTTCCTGATCCTCAAGGAACCGTTGCAGCGCGGCGGGCAAGGCGGGCAGCGCGGCGCGCCAGGCGCTGAGATCCTGCCCCTCCACACGCTCCAGCAATTCAATCACCAGTTGCAGCAGCAGTAATTGTTTGCCGGGCGTGACGGTGCGCGGGCTGTGGTAAACCAGCGCGGTATCGGCAGTGTTGGCAAGCGGGGTGTTCAGTTCCTGGCTCAGGGAAACCACATAAGCGCCGTACGATTTGGCGAAATCCGCCGCCCGGGCTGTTTCCGGCGTGGCGCCGGAGTGGGAGGAGAGGATCACCAGCGACGTTGCTCCCAGGCGGGCAGGCGGCAGCGCCATAAACTCCGCTGCGTTCAGGTTCCACGCCTGAAGCTGCTTGCTGTGGCGGCAAAGCAGCGCGTGGGCATGTACGGAAGAGGAGAAGGAGCCGCCGCAGCCGACAAAATAGATATCTTTCAGCGGGCGAGAAGCGACCGCGTCGGCGATGCCGGCAATGGCATTTTTCTGCGCCAGCACTTTCTCAAGCGTTGGGATGAAATCCGCTTCCAGCGGGCGCAGCGGCAGTGAAGCTGTAGTGGTTTGCGTCATGTTGGGTTACCTGTCCGTCTCGGTTGTTATGGATGTGATAACGTTATCAGTCATGCTTTAAAAATAACCCGCGATTTACAGCAGCGGGTGGATTATCCTAAAATGAGAGAACGTTATCACACGGTGAATAATTCGCCGGTGTTAAAAAATTGTCAATGATCTTTTTCTTATGAATCCGCCGGAAATCGATAACCTCCGGGAAACCAAAAGCGGAGACGACAAAACGTCTTATGAACAAGAAAAATAACCGAATCACCGTGAAAGACGTGGCGCGCCAGGCGGGCGTATCCACCGCGGCGGCGGGCCGGGCGCTGGGGAATTACGGCTACGTCAGCGAAGAATTGCGCGAGAAAATCATGCGCGCCGCCGAAGAGCTTGGGTATGTGGCAAACCAGGTGGCGCGCGCCATGATAACCGGCAAAAGCCAGACTATCGGCGTGGTGGGGGCCGACATCAGCAACCCCTTTTTTGCTGAAGCGCTGCGCGGCATCAGCGATATCGCGCGCCGCCACGAGTTCGGCGTGCTGATCACCAGCAGTGACGAAGATGTGCCGCGCGAGCAGGAAGCGGTGCGCATTCTGCTGGAAAAACAGGTGGACGGGCTGATTGTTTCTCCTGCCGATATCAACAACTGCCGCCACCTTGACCAGGCTATCGCCCAGGGCATTCCGGTGGTTTTGCTCGACCGTAAGCTGCCCACGCTCGCCGCCGATGCGGTGCTTATTGATAACGTGCACGCCAGCCGCGAGGCCACCCGTTACCTGTTAGGCTGCGGACACCGGCGCATCGCCATCATCACGGAATTAAGTTCGGACTACGATACGCGGCTGGCGCTTGAGCCGGAGAGCTTCGCCACGATAAACGCCGACCGGCTTAACTCCAGCGGCGCGCGTCTGCTGGGCTACCTGCTGGCGCACCATGAGGCGAATGTGGCGGTGGATAAAACGCTGATACGCCGCACCGGTAAATATTGCGCCCAGCGCGCCTTTGAAGAGACGCTGGCGGTGCTGGAGGAAGCGTCGCCGACGGCCGTTTTTGCGGTAGACAACGTCATGACCCAGGGCGCCTGGCGGGCGGTGCGCGAGCGCGATATCGCCGTACCCGGCGCGCTTTCGTTCTTCGCCTTCGACGAACTCGACTGGCTGACACTCACTACGCCGCGCATCTCCACCGTCGCGCAGCCAATCCACCATATGGGCGTGCACGCCGCCGAATTACTCTTCCGTCGCATACGTGAGACAGATTTGCCCGTCTCATGGCAGACGTATCAGGTGGAGATGAAGCTTCGCGAGTCGGTGGCGACGGTGAAGGTGAACGTTAAAGGATAACGTTCTCTGCCGCCTTCGCCTGGTAAAGCGGGTTACGCCTCGCTTTTGTGGGTGTTAACCACCTGGCCGATGCCTTTGCCTTCAAGCGCCTCGTTCGGGTCGGCGAAGAAATCGATATTAAAGCAGGTTTCATCGGTCAACAGCTCAATGCGGTGCCAGTACTGCGGCGGACTAATGCCAAAATGCCCGGCCTCGATCACCACTTCGATTTCCGGCGTTTCGTCGTGCTCGCTGTTAAAACCGATGTATTTCACCGCGCCCGCCATCACCGAAAGGCGGCCATATACGCCTTTTTTGGTGTTGTGGTGGGTGAGCAGCGCCTGTGGCACCGTCTCTTTATTCCAGAACGGGGTGGAACGGGTGTGACGAAAATGGAAAGGGATTTGATGCGCCATGATCTTCTCCTCGGGAAAAAAGGCCCTGCATGAAGCCGACAGGGCAAGTATTGCAGACGCCCGCCGCCTGTGCGGGCAAGCTATGCCTGCGCCTTGCGGCGCAGCGAGGTTTCTACGTGTTCAGCGCTTTTAACAGCGCAAAGGCTTGCGGCATGCAGGCTTCGCTCACCACAAAGGCTTTAAGGTTGCCTTCGCCGTCGACGCCTTTCGCCACCATGCCTTCGCCTGCGAGCGTGATATGCCAGTCGAGATCCGTGCGGCGCGTATCGCCCGCCAGGTGCAGCGGCAACTCGGGTGTTTTCACTTTCACCAGCATAGCGGGCAGGTTCAGCGGCTGGCTGCCGCCCGCGAGGTTCTTCGCCGCTGTCATGGCGCTTAGCTGAGCAGGTTGCAGGAACGGCATAATCTGGCCGTTGATCTCCGCGCAGTCGCCCAGCGCGTAAATGTGCGGGTCGCTGGTCTGAAGCTGGCTGTTAACCACAATGCCGCGGTTTACCGTAAGCCCCGCCCGGCGGGCTAGGTCGATATTCGGGCGCAGGCCGATAGCCGCAATGGCGGCGTCTACCTCCAGCGTACGGCCGCTGGCAAGCGTCGCCTGTAGCTGGTTTTCCTGCTGTCGCAGCGCGGCCAGTTGCTGGTTGAACACCAGCTCGATGCCCATCTGCGTAAGCCTGTGCTGTAAGCGAGCGCTTACTTCCGGCGGCATAAGGGAGGAGAGCAGGGAGGCTGAGTTATCGACCACCGTGACCTGCTTCCCGGCGCGGCAGAAGTCCATCGCCAGCTCGCTGCCGATTAACCCGCCGCCCAGAATCAGCACCCGCTGCGCGTCACGCAGTTGCGATTCGCACGCCTGATATTCCTGCTGGCTGTTGAGCGTCAGCATCAGCTCACGCCCTTCAATCGGCGGCGCGATCGCGCTGGAGCCGGTCGCCAGCACTAATTTGTCGTACTGCCAGCTTTGCGCCTGGCTTTTCACCAGGCGGGCCTGCGGGTCGATTTCCGTCACCCAGGTGGCGGGAAAGAGCCGCAGGTTATATTGCTCGGCGAACTCCCCGGCGCGCTGGCGGGTTAAGTCATCCGCCCGCTGCTGCTGGCTTATCACATGGCTTAAGTCCGGCTTGTTGTATTCGTCCATGCTGTCGGCGGCGATAAGCGTGATCGCCACGTTCGGATCCTGCTTGCGCAGATTTTTCACCAGCTGGCGGGCGGCGAAGCCCGAACCGATGATTACAATGCCGTTTTTCATTGCGCCTCCACCGCCAGTTCTTCAAAGACCTCTTTGCCAAGCGAGCATTCCGGGCAGAGGAAGCTGTCCGGCACGTCGCTCCACGGCGTTCCGGGGGCGACGTTTTGCATCGGCTCGCCTTTTTCCGGGTCGTAGATCCACTGGCAAACGCTGCACTGCATGCAGCAACCGAGGTCGGCGCTTTGCGCCTGGGGCGCCGCCGTTTCAGGGATAGCGGCCTGAAGCGGCGCGGCGTCGGCGCTCACGGGCTGCGCTTTTTCCGGCAGCGGCGAGAGCGCCCAGGCACGCGCAATCTCCCGGCCATGTTCGCGGCAGGCTTCCAGCGCGTCGAGATCCGGGCGCCATTTGGCCTTCAGGCTCAGCGACATTTCAAACCCGGCGTCCTGCAAACGCGTGGAGAGACGGTCTACCGCGCCGCCGCTCCAGCCGTGGGAGCCGAACGCGCTGGCGCGTTTGTTGCGAAAACGCAGGCCGGTCATCTCTTCCACCAGGCCTGCGATCTTCGGCATCATCACGTTGTTCATGGTGGAGGTGCCGACCAGCACGCCTTTAGAGCGGAAGACGTTAGTAAGGATTTCATTTTTATCGCTGCGGGCGACGTTGAAGATTTTCACCGCCACGCGCGGGTCCACTTCCGCAATGCCCTGGGCGATGGCGTCGGCCATCATGCGGGTGTTGTTGGACATGGTGTCGTAGAAGATAGTGATGCGATCTTCCTGATAATCCGCCGCCCACTTCAGGTAAAGCTCGACGATTTGCGTCGGGTTTTCGCGCCACACCACGCCGTGGGAGGTGGCAATCATATCCACCGGCAGGTTAAAGCCGAGGATTTCGGTAATTTTCGGCGTCACCAGGCGGCTGAACGGCGTGAGGATGTTGGCGTAGTAGCGTTGGCACTGCTCGAACAGCTCCGCCTGGTCCACTTCGTCATTAAACAGGTGTTCATCGCAGTAGTGCTGACCGAAGGCGTCGTTGCTGAAAAGCACCGCGTCGCCGGTGAGGTAAGTCATCATGCTGTCCGGCCAGTGCAGCATCGGGGTTTCGACGAAGATAAGCTGCTTGCCGTTGCCGATATCCAGCGTATCGCCGGTTTTCACCACGTTGAAGTTCCACTCCGGGTGATGGTGGTGGCCGTTGATGGAGTCGATGCCGTTGGCGGTGCAGTAAATCGGCGTATCCGGGATGCAGTTCATCAGCTCGGAGAGCGCGCCCGCGTGGTCCTCTTCGGCATGGTTAATGATGATGTAGTCGATATCGGCAAGGTCGATTTCAGCGCGCAGGTTTTGCACGAAGTCGCGGCTGAACTTGTGGTCGACGGTGTCGATTAACACGTTTTTTTCTTCACGGATGAGGTAGCTGTTATAGCTGCTGCCTTTCAGCGTTTTGTATTCCGTGCCGTGAAAATCGCGTACTTCCCAGTCGCGCTGTCCAACCCAGTGAATATTATTTTTAACGTGAATAGCCATTGATGTATCTCCGCAGAATGTAAGCTTTGCGGGGACTATTACAAAAGGCGTGCCAGTTTTTTAAGTTCTTGTTATTAAAATATTTTTAAAATGATGGCATCACGCATGCTGTCATTTTGACGTTGTTAGAAATAGTCTTTTTGACACTGAAAATTGTCTTTTTGACTATTTTTCACTGCCAGTAAACCCGCCTTACTGGCGGGTTCGTTTCATAACGTTTTCAATCTGCCGTGAATGCCAGCGCCCCAGCACAAACACGGTGAAGGCTGCCCCCAGCAACGCGCAAAGCATGTCGGCCTGGGTATCCCATTCGTCGCCCTGGGTGCCGAGAAAATCGTCCGCGTCTTTACCCAACGCCAGCGCGACCCACCACTCAATCAGTTCGTAAAACGCGCTGATGGCGAGCGTGACGCAGCAGACCAGAAACGCCAGCATCTTCGCGCCCAGCCGGTAACCGCCGCGCGCCAGCACTTCCCGCGCCGAAAGCGACACCACCAGCCCCTGAAGCAGATGGCCGAAGCGGTCGTAGGGGTTGCGCGCAAGCCCCAGCCACTCCTGAACATAAAAACCAACAGGCACGCGAGCGTAGGAATACATGCCGCCGACAATAAGCGAAACGCAGCCGACAAAAATCAGCGAATAAAGCACAGGCGTAAGCGGGTAGCGCCTGGCGGTGGCCCAGAGAATGGGCACGATAATGAAAATCGGCATTACTTCCATCAGCCAGGTGAGCCTGCGCTCTGTCGTAAGGGCGGTGATAATCAACAGCAGCGCCAGCAGCGCCACGCCGGCGGTGAAATAAAACGGTCGGGATTTCATCAGCGATCCTTCACTAAGGTAAAAGTACTGTTTAGTTGAAAAGCGAGAAAAAACAACGTGGGCGGCGCGCAAACCCCGCAGCGATGCCCGCTTCGAATTGATAATGCTGGCTGGTGAGCAGCGTTTCGCCCACGCGGTTGGCTTCTTTCTTGCCTTTAATCGGCCGCGAAGCGTTACAGAGATCAAGCCGCTGCGAAGAGATGCCGGAGTCGCTTTTCAGGCCGCCCGGCGGGGATGATGGCAGGGGGGGATGGAGAATCAATGGTATGACGGGTACACATGACTACTGATGCTGATATCTGTTTTTATTAACTGTGTATTTATCTGGCTGGTCGTCGCCGCCTGCACCAGAAAAAACTCATAATGTGAGTAGCGGCGCGTTCAGCCCGCGCCGCTTTTGTCTCAATTAATCCCTGGCCGAAGAGGCCATCAGGTGAACCGCGTTAATATCAAAGAGCATTAATCCGTTGTTGTCGTTTTTTGCAAGACCGTATTATCAAAAGCACGTTGCGAGTGGTATTGCATATCCTGTGGAAAGGCGCTAACTGTCCAATAAGCTGTAAAGCAATCGTTTAAATTGTCGAAGCACGTAACCGCACGTTGTAGCTTTCAACCGCGTCTGCACAATCATGCGTCGGGATTGGTCTTTTTGGGGATGGATAAAATTCTGCTCACCAGAGGCTGCCATATGGTCACAAGCTTTACCCTCGTTCACGCTTCTGTTGATGCTCCTGCCCGTTTGCCTGATCAGGAATCTGAAGCGCAACTCTGACATCACATAAGGCTTGTTTCGCGGTTATTTAGCATCGGCAATGTGCGCTGCCAGCCCTGTCTGCTCCGGCGCGATATGATCGGCCAGCAGATGTTTGTCCGGGTAACTGCCCCCATTTTGTGAGCGAAAGGGGATCGGCGCGTCGTCAAACAGCCCTGCCAGTCGGCGGTAATGACTCCAACTTATTGATAGTGTTTTATGTTCAGATAATGCCCGATGACTTTGTCATGCAGCTCCAC
>NZ_AWFX01000004.1 GCF_000463115.2 Franconibacter helveticus LMG 23732
TTCAGCCTGCTGTCGCGAGGTGGCGTATATTACGCTTTCCTCTTTCAGAGTCAACCCTTAATTTCAGGATTTTTCTCTTCCGACTCACCGTCGCTGTGTGATGTTCTTCATCAGCGCCGTGTCGATGGAGGCGCATTATAGGGCCTGTTTTATGGCTGACAAGCAAAAACTAGAAAAAATTTACCGCCTGCTTCTTTTTCAAACATTGCGTCGAAAAGATCGCCATCATCGCCTGGTTTTTAAACAAAAACGAGCCCCGCAGGGCTCGTTTTTGCTTTTTTGCGATTTACTGCACAGCTGTAATTTTGTCGTCTTTTACCAGCAGCTCGATTTTTTTGCCCGGAATCAGCTCCCCGGACAAAATCTGTTGCGCCAGCGGGTTTTCGATCTGCTGTTGAATAGCGCGTTTAAGCGGACGCGCGCCATACACCGGATCGTAACCATTTTCGCCGAGCAGCCGCAGCGCCTCATCAGACATATGGATGGTATATCCACGTTCTTCGAGACGTTTGTAAAGCCGTTGCAGCTGAATCTGTGCAATCGAAGCAATATGACGTTGACCAAGCGGATGGAACACCACGACTTCATCTATACGGTTGATAAATTCAGGACGGAAGTTCTGGCTCACCACTCCCAGCACCAAATCTTTCATATGTGCGTAGTCCAGTTCACCGAAACGTTCCTGAATTAAATCGGATCCCAGGTTCGAGGTCATAATGACCACCGTATTGCGGAAATCGACCGTTCTGCCCTGCCCGTCCGTCAGACGACCATCATCCAGCACTTGCAGCAATATATTGAACACATCCGGGTGCGCCTTTTCCACTTCATCCAGCAGAATGACGGAATAAGGCCGACGGCGTACCGCTTCCGTCAAATAACCGCCTTCTTCATAACCGACATATCCCGGAGGCGCGCCCACCAGACGAGAAACCGAATGTTTCTCCATAAATTCCGACATGTCGATACGCACCATCGCGTCGTCGCTGTCGAACATAAAGTTAGCCAGCGCTTTACACAGCTCCGTTTTACCAACACCGGTCGGACCAAGGAAAAGGAAGGAACCAATTGGGCGGTTCGGGTCAGAAAGACCCGCGCGGCTGCGACGGATCGCATTTGATACCGCTTCAACCGCTTCATCCTGGCCAATCACGCGCTGATGAAGTTCTTGCTCCATACGCAGCAGCTTATCGCGCTCGCTTTCCATCATTCGGGAAACAGGAATACCGGTCCAGCGCGCCAGCACTTCGGCGATTTCCGCATCAGTGACTTTGTTACGCAGCAGACGCATGGTTTTCCCTTCAGACTGGGTCGCCGCCGCCAGCTGTTTTTCAAGCTCCGGAATTTTACCGTATTGCAGCTCAGACATCCGCGCCAGGTCGCCCACGCGGCGCGCCTGTTCAATCGCGATTTTCGCTTGTTCCAGTTCCGCCTTAATGGTCTGGGTGCCGGAAAGCGAAGCTTTTTCCGCTTTCCACTCCTCTTCCAGCCCGGAGTACTGCCGTTCTTTATCCGCCAGCTCTTCATTCAGCATATCGAGCCGTTTTTTACTCGCCTCGTCTGACTCTTTCATCAGCGCCTGCTGCTCCAGCTTCAGCTGGATAATACGGCGATCAAGACGGTCCAGCTCTTCCGGCTTAGAGTCAATTTGCATGCGGATGCTTGATGCAGCTTCGTCGATAAGGTCGATGGCTTTATCCGGCAATTGACGGTCTGAAATATAGCGGTGCGAAAGCGTAGCCGCCGCGACGATGGCCGGGTCGGTTATCTGCACATGGTGATGCAGTTCATAACGCTCTTTGAGCCCACGTAAAATGGCGATGGTATCTTCAACGGTTGGCTCCGCGACAAACACTTTCTGGAAACGGCGCTCCAGCGCAGCATCTTTTTCAATATACTGACGATACTCATCAAGCGTTGTGGCGCCTACACAGTGCAGTTCGCCACGGGCAAGAGCAGGTTTCAACATGTTGCCGGCGTCCATAGCGCCGTCGGCTTTACCTGCGCCCACCATAGTATGCAGTTCGTCAATAAACAGGATGACATTGCCTTCCTGCTTCGCCAGGTCGTTCAGCACGCCTTTCAGACGCTCTTCGAACTCACCGCGGTATTTCGCGCCCGCCACCAGCGCGCCCATATCCAGCGCCAGTACCCGCCGGCCTTTCAGCCCTTCCGGCACTTCGCCATTAACAATGCGCTGCGCCAGACCTTCCACAATCGCAGTCTTACCTACGCCCGGTTCACCAATCAGCACCGGGTTGTTTTTAGTACGACGTTGCAGCACCTGGATAGTGCGGCGAATCTCTTCGTCCCTGCCGATTACCGGGTCAAGCTTGCCCTGTTCGGCGCGCTCGGTAAGGTCGACAGTATATTTTTTTAATGCCTGACGTTGGTCTTCGGCACCCTGATCGTTCACGCTTTCGCCTCCACGCATTTGATCAATAGCCTGAGTAACAGAAGCTGTTGTCGCGCCCGCGCTTTTCAGCAGATCGGTAAGCGTACCGCGCGACTCCAGCGCCGCCAAAACGAAAAGCTCTGACGAGATAAAATTGTCGTTCCGCTTCTGCGCGAGCTTGTCGCACAAATTCAGTACGCGGACGAGATCCTGAGAAGGCTGCACATCGCCGCCGGTGCCCTCAACTTGCGGCAGACGATTCAGCGCTTGCTCAATAGCGGTGCTCAACTGGCCTGCATTTACGCCAGCTGAAGTTAACAAAGGTCGTACGGAGCCGCCTTCCTGCTTGAGCAACGCGCTCATCACATGAAGAGGTTCGATAAATTGGTTGTCGTGCCCGAGTGCGAGAGACTGGGCATCGGCGAGGGCGAGTTGGAACTTATTAGTAAGACGATCCAGACGCATAACTCCTCCCATAACAGGTCAAAATGCTACTGGAGATTAAATGAGGTCATCCCTCAATTATTCAAGGTGAATGACCTGAAATATGAAGAGTTGGAATTACGCGTACTGGATCGCCTTGATTCAATAGGTTATATCAGCCAAATAAAACTTGCCATACGGCCTGTTGTTCTGTCGCGGCGATAGGAGAAAAAATCGTGCTCTTCAGTAAAGGTGCAACGGTCGCCGCCATAGACATGTTGCACGCCCACATTAGCCAGCCGCTGACGGGCCAGTTGATAAATGTCGGCCATATATTTGCCCGCTACAGGGCGAAAAGCGCTTTCCGCCTGAGCGTCTTTTTCCATGAACGCTTCACGCACTTCAGGCCCGACTTCAAAAGCCTGCGGGCCAATGGCAGGTCCAAGCCAGGCCATAATATTTTGCGGCTCATCCTGAAAGCAGGCGACTGTTTCTTCCAGCACGCCTTCGCACAAACCACGCCAGCCTGCATGCGCCGCCGCCACTTCCGTGCCGCTCTTATTGCAGAACAGAACGGGCAGGCAGTCGGCCGTCATTACCGCGCAAACGGCGCTTGCAGTATTGCTGTAAGAGGCATCCGCTCGTTTAGAAGCGTAAGGTTCACCGGTAAGCTTCAACACCGTTTTGCCGTGAACCTGTTCGAGCCAGACAGGTTTTGAAGGAAAATTCGCCGCCGCATAAACACGATTGCGATTCTCTTCCACATGCGCCAGATCATCGCCGCAATGCGCGCCCAGATTGAGGGAATTCCACGGCGCTACGCTCACGCCGCCCACTCTCGTACTACTGCATGCCGCCACGCCGGGAGGCAGCGGCCATTGCGGGATAATCAGTTTGCTCATAGCCAGTCCACTTGATCTTTATGCGCTTCGAAATCAGCGCGCAGCTGCGCAATAAGCTCCACCATATCCTGCGGAATAGGCGCATGCCACTCCATCTGGATGCCGCTGATGGGGTGATAGAGACGCAACATAGTGGCGTGAAGCGCCTGGCGGTCAAACTTGCGTAACGCCTGAATAAAATCGTCAGAAGCGCCTTTCGGTGGGCGCGGACGGCCGCCATAGAGCTGATCGCCCACCAGCGGATGAGTGATATGCGCCATATGAACGCGGATCTGGTGGGTGCGCCCCGTTTCAAGACGCAGTCTCAGCCGGGTATGAATCCGAAAATGTTCCATGATGCGATAATGCGTCACAGCAGGTTTCCCCATCGGATGCACAGACATATGGGTGCGTTTGGTAGGATGGCGGCTGATAGGCTCGCTCACAGTACCGCCCGCCGTCATATGACCAATCGCCACGGCTTCATATTCGCGGGTAATCTCGCGCAATTGCAGCGCTTCAACCAGCCGGGTTTGCGCCGGAACGGTTTTCGCCACCACCATCAGGCCGGTCGTGTCTTTATCCAGACGATGCACAATACCCGCGCGCGGGACGTCCGCGATAGGCGGGTAATAGTGCAGCAAGGCATTCAGCACGGTGCCGTCAGGGTTGCCTGCGCCAGGATGGACGACCAGATCGCGCGGCTTGTTGATAACCAGAATATCTTCGTCTTCATAGACGATATCCAGTGGGATATCCTGCGGCTCGAAGCGCGCTTCTTCTTCTATTTCAGCATTGATGGCGACACTCTCCCCACCCAACACTTTCTCTTTCGGCTTATCGCAAATTTTGCCGTTGACCAGCACGCGTTGGTCCAGAATCCATTCTTTTATGCGTGAGCGCGAATAATCCGGGAACAATTCAGCCAAAGTCTGATCTAAGCGTTGGCCGAGTTGTTTTTCGGACACCGTTGCGGTGAGTTGTACTAGTTGTGCCATATACAGCTTCTTCGTTAACGTTGGGTTTTACGGCTTTGCCGTTTAATATAGTGTGCTATTGTAGCTGGTCTTAATCGGGAGCTGGAACAGAACCTCCCGCAAACATCTGAGGAAAGTCAAATAGTCATGACGCGCATGAAATATCTGGTGGCAGCCGCCACGTTGAGCCTGGCTTTGGCGGGTTGCTCCGGTTCTAAGGACGAGGTTCCTGATAATCCGCCTTCTGAAATCTACGCGACTGCTCAGCAAAAGTTGCAGGACGGTAACTGGAAAGCGGCGATAACGCAACTGGAAGCGCTGGATAATCGCTATCCATTTGGGCCTTATTCCCAGCAGGTGCAGCTTGACCTGATTTATGCGTATTACAAAAACGCCGATCTGCCGCTTGCGCAGGCCGCTATCGACCGTTTCATGCGTCTCAATCCGACCCATCCTAACATCGATTATGTTATTTACATGCGCGGTTTAACGAATATGGCGCTGGACGACAGCGCGTTGCAGGGCTTCTTTGGCGTTGACCGTAGCGACCGCGATCCGCAGCACGCCCGCGACGCATTCCGCGATTTCTCTAAACTGGTGCGCGGCTATCCTCGCAGCCAGTATGTTACCGATGCCAGCAAACGTCTGGTTTATCTGAAAGATCGTCTGGCGAAATATGAACTTTCCGTTGCCGAGTATTATACCCGCCGCGGCGCATGGGTTGCAGTCGTTAACCGCGTAGAAGGCATGCTGCGCGACTACCCGGATACTCAGGCTACACGTGAAGGGCTGGGCCTGATGGAAAACGCCTACCGCAAGCTTCAGCTCACTGCGCAGGCGGATAAAGTCGCGAAGATTATTGCCGCCAACAACAGCGGCTCCTGATGCAAAGCGTTTTCTGAAAAGCCAGCCTTCGGGCTGGCTTTTTTACTGCCGCAGCGCGCTACTCGCCGGTCCAGGCGGAGCCGTCAATAAACATTATCCGGTCATCAAGCCACAGGCGCACCATATTCTCTGCGCCCTTGCGCGCGTTATCCGCCGTCCATCCTTTGTCGTTTTGCAGCCATTCTGCCGTTGCTTTTTTAGCAGGCTTAATTGCCGCCAGCGCTTTATCGCGTTGCGCCTTCGGCCAGATGTTATCCTCTTTCCAGGTCTGGATTTCCGCAATCGGATCTCTGTCTTTACCAGAATGATTGGTTACGGTCAGATAATCTTCGGGCGCCACAGTGACGTGTAAATCAAAAATGCGCCACTCGGCATAGCTGGAATACTGAATGGTGCCGGCATCCTGGCTGACCTTCGCCAGAACATCGGAAAAAGCATTATCCAGCGCAGTCCATTCCGGGGTATCGAAAATAATATCCTGAGGTTTACAAATCGGCGCGCCGCCATCCCGGGAAGAGCCATACATGCCGCCGAAAGCGGTATAAGCCACCTCGCCGTGGGTTTTAAACAAAAAGCAGTGCACATAAGGGCGGTCATCATCGCTGTCATATTGATAATCGACACGCTCAATGTTCATACGCAGCAGCGTCAGCACGGCGCGGTCTCTGCTCTCTTTGGGATCGCTGTCGATATCTTTCATTACCGAATAAGCAAAATCATCATCCCGCAGCCCTTCAAGCGCCATCTGATGATACTTGCGCGCTTCCTGCGCCGTTACGCCGCTTGCCGGTACAAAATGATTGAGATAGACCAGCCACGCTGATGCAAGCGGCGTCTGATACTGGCGCAACTTGTCGGCAGCGTTGACGGGGGAATCAGGAATCAAGCTAACAGCAGCATCAAAATCGCTGGCGGCGCGATGCCGAACCTCCTCAAGCGCCGTAGCGCGGGCTTTCATTGTCGTTTCCAGGCAAGTTTTAAGCTCGCTGGCATTAGTCGTGCAGGCATTGCGTTTTTTGAGCCAGGCGCGTTGTTCAACACGCAGAGCGGAAGCCTGATCGACCGGCAGGTCAGCCATAGCGCGCGCGTAATGATTATCCAGCGTGGAATCCAGTTCGCTCAGCGCGGGCGTATCGCAGATAGCGTGTTCAATATCGCTGCCCGCCTTTGTGCAGTCGAACGAGGCGGCGAAAGCAGGCTTTACGCCGCAAGCAAAAGCAATGTATACGGCGAGCCGACAAAGCGCTGTCAGCCGTAAGGGCATTTTCATAATCATCCTTTTAACGTGATAACCCCGCCGGGTTCTGGCGAGCGTCATGTCGCCATTATTACTGAAGCGTAAGTTTTCGAGGAGCACCTGGAAAAGGTAAGCCGCATAAAGTGTTTAAAAAACAAGCAGGAAAAGCGGGGTGACGAAAAAAGATTCAGACAAGCCGGAAGGGTTAACTCATCAACTATGACCGCTTTTACCGTAAGCCACAAGCGGTAAATGCCGTCTTCCTGTTCTGCCTCACAAAAGCGCTGCATTGACAAAAAGTGACAAATTTAAGTGATCTCAATCACACAAATTGACACCCGAGGCGTTATGCTGAAGTTACCAAGACGGAAAGACAAGAGGTAAGATTTATGACAATGAACATTACCAGCAAACAAATGGATATCACTCCGGCCATCCGCCAGCATGTCACCGACCGTCTCGCCAAACTCGATAAATGGCAAACGCATCTGATAAACCCACATATCGTTTTATCCAAAGAACCGCAGGGTTTTGTCGCCGATGCGACTATCAATACGCCTAACGGGCAGCTTGTCGCCAGTGCCAGACATGACGACATGTATACCGCCATTAATGAACTGATTAACAAACTGGAGCGCCAGCTCAACAAAGTGCAGCATAAGGGGGAAGCGCGCCGCGCCACTACCTCGGTGAAAGATGCAAGCTTCGTTGAAGCCGAAGAAGAATAATCGCCACCGCTTCAGAAACGCGCCTCAGGGCGCGTTTTTTATTGACAGAACAAAAACGGTACAGGTACTTTACCTGTAACCCTGCACAGGAAACAGTAATGAAACTTCTACCGTTCTTCTTCGCTTTCTTTTTTACCTTCCCCTGAACGGGAGGCGTTTCGTCATGTAAGAAAGCAAGCGAAGACGAACTAACAGGCCTCCCAAACCGGGGGGCCTTTTTTATGGATAACGAAAAGGTGCGTTATGACTACGGAAAACCCGTTATTAGCCCTGCGCGATAAGATCAGCGCTCTGGATGAACAACTTTTGGCGTTGCTGGCGCAGCGCCGTGAGTTAGCGGTGGAAGTGGGTAAAGCAAAGCTTGCCTCTCACCGCCCGGTGCGAGATATCGATCGCGAGCGCGATTTGCTGGAGCGGCTTATCGCGCTTGGCAAATCGCACCACCTTGATGCGCATTATATTACTCGCCTATTCCAGTTAATTATTGAAGATTCCGTACTTACTCAGCAGGCGCTATTGCAGCAGCACCTTAATAACACCAATCCGCATTCTGCGCGCATCGCCTTTCTCGGTCCAAAAGGGTCCTATTCTCACCTTGCTGCGCGCCAGTACGCGGCCCGTCACTTCGAACATTTTATTGAAAGCGGCTGCGCCAAATTCCAGGAGATTTTTAATCAGGTTGAGACTGGCCAGGCGGATTACGCCGTAGTACCGCTGGAAAACACCAGCTCTGGCGCCATTAACGACGTTTACGATCTGCTGCAACATACGTCGTTGTCTATCGTTGGCGAGATGACGGTGCCGATTGATCACTGCGTGCTGGTCGCCACTTCAACAGACCTGGAACAGATAGAGACGGTTTACAGCCATCCGCAGCCATTCCAGCAGTGCAGCCAGTTCATTAACCGTTATCCACACTGGAAGATTGAATATTGCGAAAGTACCGCGGCGGCGATGGAGAAAGTGGCTCAGGCTAAATCGCCTCGCGTCGCGGCACTCGGGAGCGAAGCGGGCGGCGCGCTTTACGGTTTGCAGGTGCTGGAGCGCAACCTCGCCAACCAGACGCAAAATATTACCCGTTTCGTGGTGCTGGCTCGCAAAGCCATTGATGTTTCCGAACAGGTGCCGGCAAAAACGACTCTGCTGATGGCCACAGGGCAGCAGGCAGGCGCCCTGGTAGAAGCGCTGCTAGTGCTGCGTAATCACAGTTTGATTATGACGCGTCTGGAGTCGCGCCCGATCCATGGCAACCCATGGGAAGAGATGTTTTATCTGGACATTCAGGCCAACGTAAAAGCGCCCGCCATGCAGCAGGCGCTCCGCGAACTGGCGGAGATCACCCGCTCCATGAAGGTGCTGGGCTGCTACCCGAGCGAAAATGTAGTGCCGGTCGACCCGGCCTGACGATAAGCTCTAGACAGACTGGGAAGCCGTCTCTTTAAATTTCGGCTTCTCAATCCCCGCCACGTCCACTTCCAGCGTAAAGATCGCCCCAGAAAGCGGGCGCTCTTCAAGCTCCTGCGGTTCCATATTTTCTCGTGATGTGGTGATAAACAGCATTTTCATTTCAGGTCCGCCGAAGCAGACCATGGTCGGGCAGCGTACCGGCAAACGGTGTTCTTCCAGCAGTTCCCCCTGCGGCGAAAAGCGGGCAATACGCCAGCCGTCAAACAGCGCCGTCCAGTAACATCCCTCTTCATCTATTGCCGCGCCGTCGGGTCCCCCCTCGCCTTCAGCGAAACGCTTAAATACCTCACGCTTGCCCGGCTCGCCCTGTTCATCCAGCGGCGTGCGGTAAATGACGCTGTTTGGGGTATCAGAGGTGTACATCCATCGTCCATCTGCTGTGAAAGCCAGACCGTTCGCGCCAAGAATATCGCTATGGATAATCTTCGGCTTAAGATCGTGGTCAACCCGCACCAGCAGCGCGCCGTTATAATCGCCAGGCGCCCAGAAAGTGCCGGCATAAAAACGTCCGGCACGGTCAGTACCGCCGTCGTTGAAGCGCGCAAGCGTCGGGTTGCTGGGGTTATCGCACACTTTATGGGTCAGCGTGCCATGTTCATCGGTAAGCCAGATGGCGTTACGCAGCGCCACAATAAAGCCGCCCTTTTCACGCAGCGCAAAGCAGCCTACCTCTTCCGGGAACTGCCAGACGCGATGCTCTGCGCTTTGCAGCTGATAACGGTGAATTTCTTTTGCGTTGATATCGGTCCAGTAAAGCGCCTGTTCTTCCGCATCCCAGGTTGGACCCTCCGGCAGTTCGCCGGTGTAGTCGAATAACGGTTTCGGTTCCGTCATGTCAGCCATCCTTTTGTCGCCATGAAAAAAGCCAGTGAAGTTTCTCACTGGCTTTTGAGTATAAGTCGCTTTTGACTTACTGGCGGCTGTCGTTGGCCTGGCGCAACAGCGTGCGGCTTTCTGCCTGGAACCGCTTCGCGTAATCGCCGAACCAATGTTCAACTTTACGAAAGCTATCGATAAACGCCTGTTTATCGCCCTGCTCCAGCAGGCCGATCGCCTCGCCGAAGCGCTGATAGTAGCGCTTGATAAGCGCAATGTTATTTGGCGACGACATAATAATGTCGGCATAAAGCTGCGGATCCTGTGCGAACAGCCTGCCTACCATCGCCAGCTCCAGCCGGTAAATCGGCGATGAGAGCGACAGTAACTGCTCCAGCTGGACATTTTCTTCCGCCAGGTGCAACCCATACGCAAAGGTGGCAAAGTGGCGCAACGCCTGAATAAACGCCATATTCTGGTCGTGCTCGACGGCGCTGATGCGATGCAGCCGTGCGCCCCAGACCTGAATTTGCTCCAGAAACCACTGGTAAGCTTCCGGCTGCCGGCCATCGCAGTACACCACAACCTGCTTGGCGAGGCTGCCGCTGTCCGGGCCGAACATCGGATGCAGACCGAGCACCGGTCCTTTGTGCGATGAGAGCATCGCCTGTAGCGGGCCGTTTTTCACCGAAGCGAGATCCACCAGAATGCAATCCTGCGGCAGCGCAGGCAGCTTAGCGATAACCTGTTCTGTTACATGAATCGGCACGCTGACGATAACCATACCCGCATCGGAAAGCAGCGCTTCGGCGTGCGGCCAGTCCTGTTGCTCCAGAATACGAACCTCATAGCCTGAAAGCGTCAGCATTTTTTCAAACAGCCGCCCCATCTGACCGCCGCCGCCGACAATCACCACCGGGCGCAGATTCGGACAGAGGGTTTTAAAACCTTTATCGTTTTCGCTGGAGTACGATTCGCGCATCACGCGCCGCAGCACATCTTCAATGAGATCAGGCGGTACGCCGAGCGCCTGTGCTTCATGACGACGAGAGGCGAGCATAGACGCCTCACGCTCCGGCACATAAATCGGCAACCCGTAACGGCTTTTTACTTCACCGACTTCCGCCACCAGCTCCAGCCGGCGCGCCAGCAAATCCAGCAGCGCCTTATCCACTTCATCTATTTGATCGCGCAGGGCGGTCAATTCAGCCACCATAACTAACCTCTTATGCGAGACGCGCCGTCAGCGAGCCGTCCAGATCCTGATGAATTTCACGCAGCAACGCTTCGGTGGTTTCCCAGCTAATACAGGCGTCTGTTACAGATACGCCGTATTTCATCTCGCTGCGCGGCTGCTCAGAAGACTGGTTGCCTTCGTGCAGATGACTTTCAATCATCAGGCCGATAATAGAACGGTTGCCATCTTTGATCTGAGCGACGGCGGATTCCGCTACGCCCGGCTGGCGACGGTAGTCTTTATTGGAGTTGCCATGGCTGCAATCTATCATCAGCGCCGGACGCAGTCCCGCCTGTTCCATCTCTTTTTCACACTGCGCGACATCTGCCGGGCTGTAGTTCGGCGCTTTACCGCCGCGCAGAATCACATGCCCGTCCGGGTTGCCCTGGGTTTGCAACAGACAAACCTGGCCCGCCTGGTTGATGCCGACAAAACGGTGCGGCATAGCGGCGGCGCGCATGGCGTTAATCGCTGTCGCGAGGCTGCCATCCGTGCCGTTTTTAAAGCCTACCGGCATAGAAAGACCGGAAGCCATTTCGCGGTGGGTCTGCGATTCCGTTGTGCGGGCGCCAATAGCCGACCAGCTAAACAAATCGCCCAGATACTGCGGGCTGTTGGGATCCAGCGCTTCAGTCGCCAGCGGCAGCCCAAGACTCACCAGTTCCACCAGCAAGCGGCGGGCGATTTTCAGCCCCGCTTCCACATCAAACGAGCCATCCATGTGCGGATCGTTAATCAGCCCTTTCCAGCCCACGGTGGTACGGGGCTTTTCAAAATAGACGCGCATAACCAGGTAAAGCGTATCGCTGACCTCTTCCGAGAGGGCTTTAAAACGACGAGCATAGTCAATCGCAGCTTCAGGATCGTGGATCGAGCAAGGTCCACAAACCACCAGCAGACGCGGATCGCGACCGGCAATAATATCGGAGATCGTCTGACGAGAACGGGCGATTTGCGCTTCCTGTTCAGTGGAAAGCGGGAATTCGGCTTTGAGTTGATCGGGCGTGATCAACACCTGTTCATCGGCGATATGTACGTTATTCAGCGCGTCTTTTTGCATGATGGCGATCCTTAGTTTGCTCGTTGCGATAGTCGTTACCCAACCGGGTAGCATCACCATACCATAGAGGGTAAAGTTTTCAAGACGAAATACGTAAATAAAACGTTACAACACCAATTTAAATAGCCTCACACAGCCATTAATCCGTAAAGATAAAGTTACAATCGCAGTTGTTCTATCACTGGAGCGGTCTGTTAACTTTACAGGGCGGCAGGAAACGCAGCGGCAAGCTATGCTCTGAAGACTCAACTGCATAAGGCTATCGCTTGTGAAACCTCTCTTTCCGCTTTTACTTGCCGTACTGCTTACCGGCTGTCAGGTCGATCCTTATACTCACGCGCCCGCGCGCGGCGCCACAGACTGG
Source organism: Franconibacter helveticus LMG 23732 (assembly GCF_000463115.2). Taxonomy (GTDB): domain Bacteria; phylum Pseudomonadota; class Gammaproteobacteria; order Enterobacterales; family Enterobacteriaceae; genus Franconibacter; species Franconibacter helveticus. The sequence continues at coordinate 12,471 of NZ_AWFX01000004.1, forward strand.
TATCAGACTGGTTTCGAAGACGCAACGGCGGGCGCAAAAGCAAAGAATGACGAAACGCTCGCGGCTAACTTCAATAATAAAAAGGTCGACCGTCAGGCCTATTTACGGGGCTACTCCAGCGGGCAAAATAAAATATGCCGGTCCGATTTACTTTACGCCTGGGGCTTAGCCGGGAAGATTTTCCCGGCAGGGTGTGATGACGTTAAAGACGCGCCGCTACTGCGCCAGCAATGGCAGAAAGGCATGGATGAAGGCGCCAGCGCGTCCCGGTTAAATGGATGACGCCCTGCATACAGGGCGTTTTTAAATTAGCCGTTTAAGCTGGCAAGGCGACGCTTCTGGCTCTGCCAGCGCAGCATATCGATAACAAAGAAAAGCAGCAGGCTGACTCCCATTACTGGCAGCGCAAAACCCAGCAGCAGCGCAGCCAGCAACGTTACGCCTCTGCCCGCGCCGCCAAGAGAAAGCCAGGCTTCGCTCAGCGTAGCTGCCGGGTTTACCTGAGCGCCCCTCGGGCGGCGCAGCCACCACAGCCGGTAGCCCATGATAATGGCGAAGCATAACCCCAGGCCGAACGCGATAAGCGCCAGCTGGTTAGGCAAACCAAACAGCACGCCCATGTGAAAGTCGACACCCCAGCGGGTGAGCTTCGCCATAAGCGGAAAATCAGCGAAACGGGCTTTGTCCACTACCGCTAATTGCCCGCCATCGATGGCGACGGCATCAACCTGCGTAGGCCAGCGGCGATCCACTTCCGTTACCGTCCACGCCTGCTGCGCGTCGCGAGGGGGGCGAATTTCCACTTTCGCCGCATCGATCCCGGTCTGGCGGGCGACAGCAAGCACGGCATCAAGCCGCGAGAGATCGATTTGCGGCGTCATCGCCATATGCTCATGATGCATATGATGCTCAGCGTGCGGGTCGGCGGGCGCCGCCTCGCCTGCAATAAGCGCGGTGCTGACCTGCGGCGTCAGCCAGCCCAAAGCGGCGCGTAATTTATCGACATTAGCGCCAGCCCACTGCGACCACGTGAGGCCGGTTGCTGAAAAGAGCAGCAGCCCCGCCATTAGCAGCCAGCCGGACGTGACATGCCAGCCTCGGGCGCGCGCGAAGGCATTCTTTTTTGCCGGACGCAACTGACGCTTCGGACGCGTCAGCCACCAGAGCGCAATACCACCGAGTGCCGCTACCCACATCCATGAAGCCGCCAGCTCACTGTAGATCCTGCCCATATCGCCCAGTAATAGCGAACGATGCAGATAGTCAATCCACTGGCGCAGCGGCAAAATTCCGCTGGTTCCATACACGGTCATATCGCCTTTTACCGCAAGCGTCACCGGATCGATAAAAATCCCCCGGGTTTCTGAGGGACCAAGCGCCGGGTCGGCAAACATGACGCGCGTCGTTTCGCCGGCTTCAGAAGCGGGACGAACAGCATAGAGGCGCAGATTTTCTCCTGCGGCCTTTTGCGCCGCAGCCACCTGTCGTGCCAGAGGCTGCGCTTCGCCCTGCGCATCGCTATACAAAGCGGAAGCGTAAACCGCATTTTCAAGCTGCGGCGTCGCCACATAGAGCGTGCCCGAAAGCGCGGCGATAAAAATAAACGGGCCGACAAACAGGCCAATATAGAAATGAAATCGACGCAGCAGGGTAAGCCAGGCCGCGCGTGCAGATGAGGTTGTCATACTTTTCCTTAAACAGAATAAAGCCTCGCCTTTTGCCGCCAGCGGCGCAAAAAGCGTCTTAAGGGATTAAAGAACAGCAGACAGCCGCGGCGGCGCGCGGGTATGGGGACGAGACCAGAGGGTAAACAGCCAGAGTGGTTCAACGCTAACGGCACGCCGGACAACGCGCTGGCGCAGCCAGCCAAAGGCCATCACTATTGCAAGAAGAATGAGACCCGGCACATGCGTCAGCAGTACGCAGTATCCACATGCCTCAGCGTGATCGATGTGCGCCGTTTGCGGCGCATTGTTCTCCATGCCATGGGAAGCCATTTCCGGCATGTCATGATGCATCAAACCCATGTTCTTGCTGGCGGCATTATTTTGCAGGGTAATGGAGATAAGGGGCGCAACAACAATCAGCACCATGGCAATGAGCGCCAGCCATGCTGCCCGAATCGTTGTTGTTGATGAAAAAGAATGCACGCGCCAGCGATCTCCCCTGTAACTGGCCTGTAGTGTAGCGGATTTATAACGTAAAGGTTAAGAGTGAAGAGACGCGCGTAGACAGTCGAGGGCAATAAAAAAGGCCTGGCAGATGCCAGGCCTTTTTAACTGGGATGTCGCGACAGCGAATCTTAGTTAAGACGCTTTTTACATACCCCATTGATAAATATAACATTTATATCTAAAACAACTAGTTAAGTGTATCTCTAGTGCAACTCAGTGCTGTCAAAAACATGCTGCGTGGACACTATGTGGACACTAGTGAGGCTATTGGGTTGAGTTCTGCGGCCTCTTCAAGATGGTCCGGAGCGAAATGAGCATACCGCATCGTTTCACGAATATTTGAATGTCCCAATATACGCTGAAGAACCAAAATATTGCCTCCATTCATCATAAAGTGTGATGCGAACGTATGGCGTAAGACGTGCGTTTTTTGGCCTTCAACAAGCTGAATATCTGTAAGTGCCAGCATCTTTTTGAACTCTTGATAACACGGTTTGAAAAAAACACCCTGCCGACTTTCAAGTTCATCGTACAGCCATCTCGGAATAGGGACCGTTCTATTCTTTTTCCCTTTCGTTTTTGTGAACGTAAGCTTATATGGCGAAAGGTGGGAACGCGTTAATCGTTGGGCCTCACCCCATCTTGCGCCAGTGGCCAAGCAAACTTTTACAATAAGTGTCAGATGTTCCTTTCCATAGCGCTCGCAGGCATCAAGAAGCTGTAAAATCTGCGGCTGTGTTAGCCAGGACATTTCCTTGTCGGACTCTTTGAAAACTCTGATACCTTCAAGGGGATTGGGTAAGGACCATTCCCCGAGACGTTTAAGCTCATTAAAAACCGCTTCAAGATATTGTTGCTCGCGGTTAACTGTTATGGGCTTAACCTTCCATTTTTCAGGATTGGAGTGATAGCCGTTATCAATTTCGCCACTTAGCCGCCGGTCACGATAATGCGCCCAATCCTTAGCCGTAAGCTGTGAAGCAATCGGATCACATAAACCGCGACAAACAATCTCGAGTTTTGCTAAGCGTGAGTCGCTGGCAACAAGCGCCTGCCCGTGAAGGTCATGCCACAGTTTTATTACCTCGCTCAGGCGGCGGCGATCTTCCTTTTCGTTAAGCCATGGTTTTTCTTCTGCTTCAGCGCGATGATATTGTTCATATGCAACCGCTTCTCCCTTTGTGGCAAAGATTTTACGAATACGGCGGCCTTCCCTGCCGCCAGGACGAAAGTCAGCAAGCCATTCGCCAGATGGAAGTTTTTTTGCAGTCATATGGCCTTATCTCTGCTACAAAAAAATGTTTAAGGGTATTTTTTCATCCGTTGCTTGAAGAATTCATTTGCGTTGATTCCTACAGATGAGCCATAGCTATCGCAAATCCTTGCATCTAACGAAAATTCAAAGCCTTGCATTTGCCAATGGTTTAACACTCTTACGCTTTTTAGAGTTTCTTGAGGCCATTTAGGTTCACCTCTAAAACGGGACGAACAAACACTTTCGGCCGCCGTTAATGCCATCAGATCACTAACGTCTTCATCCTTATAAATGACCGTTAGAATTTGATTTTCTAAACTTACACGTTCAATTCTTAAACCAGATAGGCTGTCAATAATAGGATGCGGAATTGGTTTAGATAAACACGCTTGCGATGTAGATAATAAAGAGCCTAAAATTAATAACTTCCATTTTTTATTAAGCATGCCATTGCCCTTAAATATTTTTTTCAATAGTTAACACAACCTGCCCAATGCATTCGACCTCATCGGCATTGCATATAAAGCTGGTATCAGAGCTAATTAATTTAACTTGAATCTTATTAGATGGAATCCGGGCAACATCATAAACATCATGAACGCCATCAATACTTAACATCCACCGTCCGTTAGAAACATCCCGCTTCTCTTTATCGATTACCCAAGCGTAAGCATGGCCTTTCACGTATGCGGGGGTACTAGTTTGGCTGGGTATAAAATCAGCATCAACTTGCCAACGTCCGTTCTCCTGCAGTTTTCCAGAAGTTAGAGAAAAACACGGGATGGCCGAAGTTGAATCATTTGTTTTCGCTGCTTCGTACTTCTCTCCTTTACCGGTTGCTAGCCAGCGTAAAGAAACACCTGTATCTAGCGCGCAAGCAACTACAACATCTCCAGGAAAATAATCACGTCTAATCCATGTGCTTATCGTGCCAGATGAAAGGTCATGCATATCACCCAGCTGCTTTTGCATAGTGAAACCGTAGGCATCCAGCATACGCTGCAACACCGCTTTTCCACCTTCTAGTTCCTCTAGTTTCATCTCATTTTTCCAAGTAATCGCAAAAATCCAAATTGACACCTCGACTTTTTGAGGTTAGATTTTGCTTGAATCTTAAAAATGCACGCCAATGCACTAAATCAACACTTAACCGGAGATGTTCACCTATGACACCTCAAATTGCAATCCCGTCAGGACCAGACCTGATGACGTACGAAGAGTTTGCAGTACAGTACGGCTACAGCGTCCGCACAGTAAAACAAATGGTTGAAGATGGGGATCTTATCCTCATGCCTCGCAAGAAAGCGGGTGGCGCAGCTCGCATAAATATGGTCGCTTTTCGTGCCCGCCTCCTGGCTCAGGGGCTGAACTGCAAATACGTTGCCGCCTAAGCAGCTTGATTATGCAAGTTAAAAGGGACTTCACGCATGTTTGATTTTCGCGTTTCCATACACCCACATTACGACGAAGCCTGCCAGGCATTCGCGGCGCGCCACAACATTACTGAGCTGGCAAAAAAGGCAGGCATCAACCCACAGACGCTGCGCAACAAGCTGAACCCGGAACAGCCGCACCAGTTAACCGCGCCGGAAATCATGCTGCTGACCGACATCACTGAAGATTCAACCCTGGTTGATGGCTTTCTTGCTCAGATGCATTGCATGCCATGCGTGCCGGTTAACGAACTGGCAACCGAAAAGCTGCCGGTTTATGTCATGAAAGCAACAGCAGAAGTGGGCCAGCTCGCAGCAGGCGCGATTTCGCCGGAGCGCATGACAACGTGCCGTAAAAATTCATTGGTCACAAACGTAAATACGGGGGTTCGTTGCCTGATTCTCGCAGCAATGGCGGTGCAGCATCGTATTCAGAGCAGCCCGGCAGTCGCGAGCGCAGTTGATACCGTCAGCGGTATTAGTGCCACGCTCGGCCTGATGTGAGGTTATACATGGAGCCTTCATTAGCATCGCTGTTAGTAAAACAAAGCCCGTCCATGCATTACGGACACGGCTGGATAGTCGGAAAAAACGGCAGGCGCTGGCATCCGAGCCGCGACCAGTCGGCATTATTAAATAGCCTGCGCGCCGGGAAGAAAAAATCACTGGTTAGTCGGTTAAAAGTTTTTCTGGAGTCGATATGAACCAAAGCAACATATCCGCACCAAGCAAAACAGGTGCGAAGCCGTTTAATAATGCTGGTTGTGCTGACGCTCAGCCACAAAAAATGACCAGCGATGAATGCTTTGCTCGTTTTCATCAGAAATTAAAAGCAACACAGAACGGTGCGCTGCGTAATTTCAACAAGCTTGAAGGTAATTTTAAGTTTGTTGTTATGACGCTGGCTAACCGCATGGAGCCGGGAAGTTTTAAAAATGATGAAGTTGGACAGCCTTTCGAGTATTTCGACCAGCCCCGCCGGTTGTTGCTTATTAAGGCCATGAACGAGATAACGCGCTGGGGTGAAATTCTTCCCCGTCGTTTCTCGCATCATGAATCGTTTTTACCCGAGTAATTAACCCCTAAACAAATTATTGGCGTAAACCCGCCGGGCTTCTTACTGCCCAAATTCAGGAGAAAACAGTATGCGTAATATGCAGACCCGTAAAACCCAGATTGGCCCCGATGATGCCGGGCTTAATTCAATGCTGACCGCTGCGCGCCTTGATGAGCGTCGCGGTCGTGCTGATGTGATGGCCTCCCGCCTCGATAATCTTGCCGACCATATCGCCAACGGCAAACTGACCAGCGCCGAAGCTGCTGAACTGCTGCGCGATGAAGCGGTGAGAATTGTCAACGAAGCGCAGGAGCTGCACTGATGGCTGATTCTATGGACCTCGTACAGCAGCGCGTTGAAGAAGAGCGCGAGCGCCAAATCCATACCGCCCGGAACAAAGCGCCGGGCGTTTCCCGCGTGCTTTGCATTGATTGTGATGCACCGATTCCGCCAGCCCGCCGCCGCGCTATTCCGGGCGTGCAATGCTGCGTTACCTGTCAGGAAATCTCTGAACTGAAAGGCAGGCATTATAACGGGGGTGCTGTATGACAATACTGAAATGGGCGGGTAATAAATCCGCCCTTATGCCTGAACTGTTAAAGCACTTACCTAAAGGCCCGCGACTGGTTGAACCTTTCGCGGGTTCCTGCGCTGTGATGATGGCGACAGATTATCCTCATTATCTTGTCGCAGATATTAACCCGGACCTGACTAACCTTTATCGCCAGGTACAGGATAAAAGCGAAAGTTTCATTGCTTCAGCTATGGGCTTTTTTGAAACAGCCAACAACGAAAGCGCCTATTACAAAGTAAGGGAAGATTTTAATCATTCACGCGAGATAACTAATTTCTGGCGCGCAATCTTCTTTCTCTATCTGAATCGTCACGGCTACCGTGGCCTGTGCCGCTATAACAAAAGCGGCTATTTCAATGTGCCATACGGTAATTACAAGGCGCCGTATTTTCCCGAGGCAGAAATTCGTGCCTTCGCAGAGAAAGCAAAGCGCGCAACCTTTATCTGTACCCACTTCGAAGAAACCCTGAACATGCTTATGCCGGGCGACGTGCTCTACTGCGATCCGCCTTACGCCTCAGACAATGGAGTTGTTTTTACTTGCTACCACACCGAAGGGTTTACCGAGGATGACCAGTATCGCCTCGCTTCAATTCTGACCCGCCGCGCGCAGCAAGGTTATCGCATTGTGGCTTCAAACAGTGATTCAATGCTTTCCCGTTCTCTGTACCGCGCTTTTGACTGCCATAACATTACGGCAGCTCGCAGCATTGGTGTTGCTCCTGGCGAAGGGAAATCCGCTGCGGAAATCATTGCCGTATCAAAGCCCGCTGCCTGGTTCGGTTGTGACTTTGCCAGCGCCCGCGATTACTCCGCAATCCATGAGGTGCGGGCGTGAGTTCGAACGATTACGCCTATGCATTCAATGCGCCACGGAAGGCCATTGCCAGCCCCTACTTGACCTACGAACAACAGCGCCGCCGCGATCAGCAGATTGCGGCGCTGCTGCATGCACGCGGCGAGCTGGAAAAACAGCCCGACTGCGTGCGCTACGATGTGCGCCGCCGCGCCGATGAGCTGGAGCGGCATCACGATGTTCAGCGGGCTAATGCCTTTCTGGTGAATTTCACCCGGAGGGCATTACCACGCCTTGAGCTGGTCGCTAAAAAATTCCGCATTGAGGGTATCGGGTCGGAAGTGTCCGTGCCGGTTTTCGGTGGCCGCTTTGATGCTGCCGATGTGCGCTTTCTGGCTTCCCGCCTGGTGAACATGACCGCCCGTTACAACCGCCTGCCGGATATGTCGAAAGCCGATATTGAACTGCTTGCCGGTGATATCGCTAACTTCATTGTCACTGAGCTGGGAACGGTTGAAGTGCAGGACGGCAGCGAGCTAAAAGCGCTGCACGCTTCCTACATGTGCGCCGCCCGTATTACCCGTCATTTCAGAAGCGCGCCGCCGCTGTGGGAAAGGATTACTACAAAATACGTAACCGCTGAGGATGTCGGCCCGGCGGTGTTGCGCATGGCGACAGAGAAATGGTGGACAGGCCGCCTGCGCCGTGTTGCCGCTGAATGGCGCGAACACCTGCAAATTGCCCTGGGTAACGTCAGCAAAAAGAAAACCGCCTATGCCAGCAAAAGCTGCGTGGCTGAGTGGCGCGAGCAGAAGCGCCGCACCCGTGAGTTCCTGAAAGGCATGGAGCTGGAAGACGAGGAAGGCAACCGCATCAGCCTGATTGAGAAATACGACGGCAGCGTCGCTAACCCGGCAATACGCCGTTGCGAGCTGATGACCCGTATTCGCGGCTTTGAAAATATCTGCAACGAGCTGGGGTATGTCGGCGAGTTCTACACCCTTACCGCCCCGTCTAAATTCCACGCCACCACAAAGGCCGGATACCGTAACACCAGGTGGAACGGCGCAAGCCCGGCAGACACGCAGCGCTACCTTACCGGCCTGTGGGCACGCATCCGCGCCAAGCTGCACCGTGACGAAATCCGCGTTTTCGGTATTCGTGTAGCGGAGCCGCATCACGACGGCACGCCACACTGGCACATGCTGATGTTTATGCTGCCGGAAGATGCCGCCCGCGTGCGCGCCGTTATCGGTAAATACGCCCGCAAGGAAGACCGCCACGAACTGAAAAGCGAGAAGGCCCGCAAGGCTCGTTTTCATGCCGAAGCTATTGACCCGGATAAGGGCAGCGCTACCGGCTATGTGGCGAAGTACATCAGCAAGAATATTGACGGCTATGCCCTGGACGATGAGAAAGACGACGAGAGCGGCGAAATGCTGAAGGAAAACGCGCCCGCTGTTTCTGCCTGGGCGGCGCGCTGGCATATCCGCCAGTTTCAGTTTGTGGGCGGCGCGCCGGTGACGGTTTACCGCGAGCTACGCCGCATGGCTGATGCGGAAACGGCACGCGGGCTTAGCGTTGAGTTTGCGCTGGTTCATGACGCCGCCGACTCGGGCGACTGGGCCGGATACGTTAACGCCCAAGGCGGCCCGTTCGTGCGCCGCGATGAATTGCAGGTGCGTACCTGGTACGAAAGCACCGACAAGGTTAATGACTACGGCGAAGAATGCGTGCGCATTCGTGGGGTTTATGACACGGAAGTTGGTGACGATACGCCGATAATCACGCGCCTGGTGCAATGGAAGATTGTTCCAAAACGGCCGCAGGCCGAAGGTTTTGAAGTTAAGGGCGCTCCTGCGCCCTCTCGGAGTTCTGTCAATAACTGTACGGGAGGTTTGAGATCTGAGGATTCGAACCCGCCGGAAAGTTTCGACAATATCGACCTGGGCGGCATGAGCAGACGAGAACGGCGACAGCTGCTGAGCCGGATCAGAGCGCAGGAGCCTGAAAAGCGGCATCTGAAGCTGAGGCGGTCAGACAAAATCGAGGCCGCGTGCGACAACGTGATAAGCCAGGTGAAAGATTTATGCGGTGAAACCATCAGTCGCGGGCTGGCCGTGCGCCTGATTGGCGGCACGCAGACCAAAATCGGCGGCCGTATGTTCCGCAGCTCGGCTTATGGCGACCTGTTCCGGCCAATACTGGAGCCGAAAAAGCCAGGTCCATTAGAACGCTTTAACCATCTGGCGCAGATTTCAAGAGCAAAAAACAATCAATAATGGGCTAAGGTTAATGATTATTGAATAACTGATAGCCTGAATATTATGTTCGGCGCTCATTCGTACACAGTGCTAACAGGTAGAGAAAGTCTTTTTTTATCAGCCAGATAAAAAATGAGGATGGCTCGGTTTTTTTCTTTCTCTACTTATAAATGCTGTGATACTGTATAAATACACAGTAAAGATTGGGGAGGGAAAATGACATTTCAGGAATCAAACCAGATGCATAAGAAGATGGCGTGCGTGCAGTTCATAGCGGAGGTTTCGCTAATTGCAAACTGCAAGCCATCAGACCTGAAACTGGCACTCTGAATCGCCACGGGTTTAACAGACACCTCAGAGTCATTTAAGATGGCTTAAAGAGAGGTGCCCATGAGCGGTA
>NZ_AWFX01000005.1 GCF_000463115.2 Franconibacter helveticus LMG 23732
TTACCGCTCATGGGCACCTCTCTTTAAGCCATCTTAAATGACTCTGAGGTGTCTGTTAAACCCGTGGCGATTCATTGAGATTAACAGGGCGGTATCAATGGCGATGCTGAGTAAGTCAGAAAATCCATCGGCAAAATATGTCGCTATAAATGACTACTGCAACAACCCCGCCGACGCATGGGCGATTATCGTCGAAAACAAAATTAGCATAATGATTGATGACACCTGCACCGAGTGGTCTACCGCGTTGGTGCAGGATTATTGTGACCATAGCGCATTCAGTCATTCTACTCTGCATGCCAATCCACTACGGTCGGCGATGATTACTTACCTGATGATGCAGGAGGCCAAATGAGCGAAAGAGAGAGCTTTGAGGCGATAGCCGCGAAGAAATTGCGCCTGCCTGTGGAGATTATCAGGTCAGCAAGGAATGGCGTCGGATATCTTCACGCATTCGACAGCATGAGCGTTATGCAGCCGCTGAATGAATGGTGGGCGTGGTGGCAGGCAAGCAGGGAGGCGCTTAATGATGAGCAGAAGCCCATCGGCGAGGTGCAGTTGGGTGAGCATGATGATACTGGTAGCCATCCCGATGCGAGAGTGGTTTGCCTGCATGATCAGGCTGATTGGGAGAATTTCCCTGAAGGCACAAAGCTATACCTAAACCCGCTCCCCTCCCCACCATCTAACCACCCCATCGACACAACATCTCACCAGTATGAAGCGCTGGGGAAAGGAGGTGAGCAGTGAGAGGTAAAATGTGCTGCATGATGACAGTCGGCCTGGCTTGCGGCGTTGGCATGGGGATAGGCGGTTTGACAGGAGCGCTGGTTGTCATCTGCATATGGGCGAGCTTTGTGCTTGGAATGATAGCAATGATTGACTAATGAGCCGCTAAAACAGCGGCTTTTTAACGAAGGCGTTGTCTTTTTCTGAAATGTTGATCCACGCAGCTAAGTTAACGCGGCAGAGTAGTATTATCTGACGACTACTCAACCCAAATGGAGGTGCGTATGGAAGAGAAAGGCAAGGATATCATGGATGAGGTAAACGAGCTGACTAAGCAACTGCTGGAAGAAGTGATTAACGGAGATCCGCGAAGAACAGGAACAAGCCCAGAGCGAGCGAGAGAAAATCTGGCAAAGCTCGAGAAGATTATGAGCAAGAAAAAATGACAACGACCCGCCTCGGCGGGTTTTTTGTTGCACAAAAGGCCGCTAATCAGCGGCTTTTTTAATACGTGGAGGAAAGCAAATGACAGATGTGATTCAACTCGTGCCGAACAAATGGGTATCGGAAGAGGTGCTGATGGCGATCACCGGTTTAACAAAAAACGCCATTAAAGCGGCCCGCACCAATTCATGGATGGAGGGTCGTGAGTACCGGCACTACTCAAGCGACCTACAGCCGAAGGACAACTCACCTATTCTCTATAACCGTCACGAGGTTGATGCATGGGTTGAGCGTCAGCGCCCGGCGATTCCCCGCCAGAAATCTGCTTAAATAGCCTTCCCCATTAATTAGCGAGGAATCGTTATGAGCAAATATCCCACAGGAGTGGAGAATCACGGCGGAACGCTGCGGATATGGTTCATCTATCAGGGCGCCAGGGTAAGGGAAAACCTTGGAGTTCCTGATACCCCCAAGAACAGAAAGATAGCAGGTGAGCTGCGCACTTCTGTCACCTACGAAATAAAAACAGGCACGTTTAACTACGCATCCCGATTTCCATCATCTCCTAACCTTCGACGATTTGGCTTTATCAAGCCTGGCGTAAAACTGAGCGAGGTAGCTAAAAACTGGCTTGAGCTAAAGAGAATGGAGATAACGAAGAATGCACACTCCAGGTATGTTTCGTATATCAAAATCTGCACTGAAATAATGGGCCCGGACAAGCCTGTGAGCAGTTTTAATAACGAGGACATCCTGAAGGTGCGAAAGGAGCTTCTGACTGGCTATCAGATATGCGGCATCCATCAGAAGAACAGATCAATTAAGAAGGGACGCACGGTAAGAACGGTTAACGTCTACATGAATTGCCTGGGTGGGCTTTTACGTTTTGCCGAACTCAACGGATACATTGAGAAATCACCAATGAGCGGCATCGACCCATTGCGCAAAAGTCGCTCAGACCCTGACCCGCTATCAAAAGAAGAGTATCAGCGGTTTCTCGATGCCTGCCCTTCTGAGCAGATACGAAATTTATGGGTGCTGGCTATTAATACTGGCATGAGACACGGAGAGATAAGCGCTCTGGCATGGGAGGATATTGACACCCGTGACTGGACGATAACGATCAGCCGGAATATAGCGATAAAGGGTTACTTTACTCCGCCCAAAACAGAATGCGGCAACCGGGTCATTAACCTTACTGACGCAGCCATTCAGGCCCTTAAGAGTCAGATGGCTTACACAAGGATGGGTAAGCAGCATGAAATCAGCGTTAACCTTCGGGAGTTCGGCAGAGAGAGGATAGACCAATGCACATTTGTCTTTGTTCCTCGCCTGACGGCAAGAAATGGAATGGGCGGTGACTGGTATGCTCCCGGGTCTTTCGGTGCGACATGGAACGACATACTCAAACGGGCCGGCATCCGTCACCGACGAGCTTACGAGTCGAGGCATACTTACGCGTGCTGGGCGTTAAGTGCAGGCGCTAACCCTAACTTTATCGCTTCGCAAATGGGTCACACATCGGCGCAGATGGTTTACAACGTTTACGGTAAATGGATGACCGATAACAACGTGGATCAGATGAGCATATTGAACGCTAATTTCAGCTCCGATGCCCCACTGATGCCCCAGGTCGCAAGCCAGCAATAGCTTTTCCCTTCTGTATCAACGGTTCAACTAGCCCAGTCGGGTTTATTCAAAATGTGGTCCTGCCAGTCGTTCACAACCGACTCAGGTACGGCGATATGACGCACAGAGATGCGCTCGGCGTGCATAGCCGCTTTCGAGCCGGTGCGCAGCGGGTGCCAGAGCGGCAGATTTTTCCCTTCAGCGAGCAGACGGTAGGCGCAGGTGGGCGGCAGCCATTCAAAGGTCGGCAGGTTTTCCCGCGTCAGCTTGATGCAGTCTGGCTCATAGTCAAAGCGTCGTTCGTAGTTGCGGCACTGGCAGGTTTTTATGTTTAGCTGACGGCAGGCGACGTTAGTGAAATAAATTTCATCCGTGTCTTCGTCCATCAGTTTATGCAGGCAGCACTGGCCACAGCCGTCGCAAAGCGATTCCCACTCCGCGTCGCTCATTTCGTCCAGTTTTTTTTGCTGCCAGAAAGGCGTCTCGTTCATAGCGGTGTCCGCAAAGCAAATTAAGCTGCACCTTATAAACAGTATGGACGCCTGATGCAAGTTTTGCCGCCCCTGCGGACGGCGGAAGATTACAGCACCCGGGTGGCGAGGCTTTCGCCGTTAAAGCGCACCTCAAGTTCGTCGCCGCTGGCAAGCGGCCCTACCCCTTCCGGCGTGCCGGTAAGAATGACGTCGCCTGCGCGCAGCGTAAAGAAGCGGCTCATGTAGGCGATCAGCGGCAGGATCTTGTGGATCATATCGGCAGTGGTGCCGTTCTGGCGCGTTTCGCCGTTAACGATAAGACTCAGCGGGGTGTTTTGCGGGTCGGACTGAAACTCGGCGGCCGGGATAAATCCCGATACCGGACATGAATTATCAAACGCTTTCGCTTTCTCCCACGGCTGGCCCGCTTTTTTCATTTTGCTTTGCAGCTCGCGAAGCGTCAGATCCAGCGCCACGCCGTAACCGGCAATCGCTTTGCCGACATGCTCGGGCGTAGCCTGCTTAAGGGTCGCGCCAATCAGCACCGCCAGTTCCACTTCATGATGCACTTCGCCAAGCCCCTGCGGCAGCGCCAGCGGCTGGCGCAGGTCGCAAAGCGCGGTTTCGGGCTTGAGAAACAGCACCGGCTCTTCGGGCGTCGCACTGCCCATCTCCTGAATATGCTTAGCGTAATTGCTTCCTACGCAGACCACCTTGCTGACCGGAAAATCGAGCAGCGCGCCATGCCAGTTATGATGTTGGTACATGTCTTTCCCCTGAATCGAGCTAATTGTCCGAAAAAGCACTATCTCCGCCAGCAAGGCGCGAGTCAATGCTCTAAAAAGTAGCACTTTCAGGTGAGAGCGTTCGCAAAAACAAAGGGAAATAATGAAGGACGCCGCAGGACGCGGCGTCGCAAGGGGTCAGGCTTTTTTTTGCGCTTCGAGGTGCGCTTTTAACAAATTTTCTGGCGGCGGCGGCAACTGCAAATAATACCCTTGCTCCTGAAGCGCTTGTTTTACTTTCTCCAGATCGGCATGGGCTAATTTTTTACGGCCGTCTAAAGGAAATAACAGGGTCATAATGGGCGTGCCGAAACTTTCCATTAATTCAGCGGGCACCCGGGAAAAATCGTCTTTTTTTTCAACGTACAGATAAGTCTGATCGCGACGGGAACTTTTATAGATCACACAAAACATGTTTTTACTCTGTTTAGTCAGCTGGCGACTTGCCTCAATATACCGGGGACTATAACATGCCTGACGTGCTACGGAATATCATCCCACCCCGGTGGGTGGTTCAAACTGAATTGAGTAAGGCCAGGATGTCAAACACGCCCATCGAGCTTAAAGGCAGCAGTTTCACCTTATCAGTGGTTCATTTGCATGACGCTCACCCGGAAATTATTCGCAAAGCGCTGGAAGACAAAATAGCTCAGGCACCCGCTTTTTTGAAAAACGCGCCTGTCGTTGTGAATATCGCCGGACTGGAAGGGCCAGTGGACTGGCAGCAAATCCATCGCGTTGTGAAGGCAAGCGGACTGCATCTGGTGGGCTTTAGCGGCTGTAAGGACGATACGCTGAAAGCAGAGATAGCCCGCGCGGGCATCGCTTTGCTGAACGAAGGGAAAGAGAAAGCCCGCCCGACGCCGCCCGCCCCGCCTGAAACGCCTGCCGAGCCTGTTGTTATCCCCGTCACAAAAACGCGAATTATTGATGCGCCTGTCCGCTCTGGTCAGCGTATTTATGCCCCGCACTCTGATTTAATTGTTACCAGTCACGTCAGCGCGGGGGCGGAACTTATCGCCGATGGCAATATTCATATTTACGGCGTGATGCGGGGACGCGCGCTGGCGGGCGCCAGCGGCGAGCGAGAAGCGCAGATTTTTTGCACAAGCCTTGCGGCGGAGCTGGTCTCTATCGCAGGGGTATACTGGCTGAGCGACCAAATCCCGGCCGAATTTTATAACAAAGCTGCCCGCCTGAAGCTGGCTGATGGCGCTTTGTCTGTTCAACCTTTGATTTAAGCCCTTTTCACAAGGAATTCCTTTATGGCACGCATTATTGTAGTTACATCAGGTAAAGGGGGCGTTGGCAAAACCACCTCCAGCGCGGCCATCGCTACGGGTTTGGCCCAGAAGGGAAAAAAAACCGTCGTTATCGACTTCGATATTGGCCTGCGTAACCTTGACCTGATCATGGGATGTGAACGCCGTGTCGTATACGATTTCGTTAACGTTATCCAGGGCGATGCCACACTTAATCAGGCGCTGATTAAAGATAAAAGGACCGACAACCTTTACATTCTCCCGGCGTCGCAAACGCGCGACAAAGACGCGCTGACGCGTGAAGGGGTAGAGAAGGTCCTGGACGATCTGCAAAAGATGGATTTCGATTTTATCGTGTGCGACTCCCCTGCCGGCATCGAAACCGGCGCGTTGATGGCGCTCTACTTCGCGGATGAAGCAGTGATCACCACCAACCCGGAAGTCTCCTCGGTACGTGACTCAGACCGCATTCTCGGCATTCTGGCCTCGAAATCTCGCCGCGCCGAGAACGGCCAGGATCCGATTAAAGAACACCTGCTGCTGACCCGTTACAACCCGGGCCGCGTCAGCAAAGGCGACATGCTGAGCATGGAAGATGTGCTGGAGATCCTGCGTATTCCGCTGGTTGGGGTGATTCCGGAAGATCAGTCCGTGCTGCGCGCGTCGAACCAGGGTGAGCCGGTTATCCTGGACACCGCCTCGGACGCAGGCAAAGCGTACGCCGATACCGTTGAACGCCTGTTGGGAGAAGAACGTCCTTTCCGCTTCATTGAAGAAGAGAAGAAAGGTTTCCTCAAACGCCTGTTCGGAGGATAACTCATGGCTTTACTTGACTTTTTTCTCTCAAGAAAAAAGAGCACCGCGAACATCGCGAAAGAACGACTGCAAATTATCGTGGCGGAACGCCGGCGCAGCGACGCCGAGCCGCACTATTTGCCGCAGCTGAAAAGGGATATTCTGGAGGTCATTTGCAAATATGTGCAGATCGACCCGGAAATGGTTACCGTCCAGCTCGATCAAAAAGGCGACGATATTTCAGTCCTTGAGCTCAACGTAACATTACCTGAAGCTGAAGAGTCAAAATAACAAAAAGCCCTGGAATTATATCCAGGGCTTTTTATTTTAAGTCGGCCTTAAGCGTGGTCAAAAAGTTATTTTCGGAACACGCTCATTGCCTGGAAATATATACAGTCTTACCGAGTATATTCCCGTAGCAGCGTTTTAATCTCATCGCCCATTAATTTCTCCCGCCAGCCGCTGATTAATTCCGGCAACAGATTCTGGGTTTTTAACTGCCAGTGCCAGTTAAGCAGCTGATTAATTTGCCGACGTGAGGCGAGCAATTCCGCGCTGACGCCTTTCGCTTTGCTCACATCCTGTACCAGCGCCTTGATGGCTTTGAACGCGCTGCGATAGCCCGGCATATCCACCAGGTTTTGCAGCGGCGCAGGCAAAGCGTCTTCAGGCAACGCCTGCGCTTCGCTTACCATCTCCAGCAGGGTTTTACCGTGAAAGCGGATTTCGCTGCCGGAAAGCCCCAGCCCGTCCAGCTCGCCGAGCGAGCCAGGCAAATAGCGCGCAACCTGCCAGAGATGCTCTTCACGAACCACGAAATTCACCGCCAGATCGCGCTCGCGCGCTTTGCGAAGCCGCCAGGCCGCCAGCAGTCTGAGACAGGCGAGCTGGCGCGGGCGAAGCTGCCAGGCGTTGCCGATTTCGCGCCAGGCCTCTTCAGGATCCAGCGTTTCGCTGCGGCGCAACACCATCAGGCGGCACTCGTCCAGCGCCGCGTCCAGCCAGCCCGCTTCGGCGGTTTCGTCCATCAGCTGGCGCGCTATCGGCAGCAAGTACCAGACATCCGCGGCGGCATAATCGCACTGGCGCGCCGTTAAGGGGCGCGCAAGCCAGTCGGTGCGCGATTCGCTTTTATCAAGCGCCACGCCGGTGTATTTCTCAACGAGCGTGGCAAAACCGCAGGAGAGCGGATTGCCGACAAAAGAGGCCAGCACCTGGGTATCGATAAAGGGCTGCGGCATCATGCCGAAAGCGTTCTGGAACACTTCCAGATCTTCGCTGCCCGCATGCAAAAATTTGGTTACCGCTTCATCCCGCAGCAATGCCTGGAACGGCGCCCAGTCGGTAATAGTCAGCGGATCGATAAGCGCCACGGTTTCGCCGTCGTAAAGCTGAATTAGACCCAGCTTTGGGTAGTAAGTACGGGTGCGGACAAATTCGGTATCCAGCGCCAGCGCCGGGAATTGACGAGCCGCTTCGCAAAGCTGCATGAGCGCCTCGTTGGTGGTGATCATCTGATAATTCAAATTACTCTCTCTTCAGTTTGCGCCCATAAAAAACGCCGGCGGAACCGGCGTCTGGACGACTTCTTCGCAACTCAGGCGGTATTGTTACCCGTGCGGCGCGCTTCGTCACGCAGTTCTCGCCGCAAAATTTTGCCGACGTTGGATTTTGGCAGCTCCTCACGGAACTCAACCAGCTTCGGCACCTTGTAGCCTGTAAGGTGACGACGGCAGAAGGTGATCAGCGCCTCTTCGCTGAGCGTGGCATCTTTCTTCACCACGAAAATCTTCACGGTTTCGCCGCTCACGCCCGCAGGCACCCCCACTGCCGCCACTTCCTGCACGCCGCTGTGCTGCATTACCACATCTTCAATCTCGTTAGGATAGACGTTAAAACCCGAGACCAGGATCATATCTTTTTTACGATCGACGATGCGCATGAAACCCTGCTCGTCCATGACCGCGATATCACCCGTGTGAAGCCAGCCGTCTTTGATGATTTCATCCGTCGCATCCGGACGCTGCCAGTAGCCCAGCATGACCTGCGGCCCTTTAACGCACAGTTCGCCCGGCTGGCCCGGCTCCACTTCGCGCCCTTCGTCATCCACCAGCTTCACTTCCGTCGACGGCACCGGCAGGCCGATGCTGCCGCTGTGGTAGTCAATATCGTGCGGGTTAACGCTCACCAGCGGCGCGCACTCCGTCAGGCCGTAGCCCTCCAGCAGATACTGGCCAGTGAGTTTGACCCAGCGCTCCGCCACGGCATGCTGCACCGGCATGCCGCCGCCAGCGGAAAGGTGCAGCGTGGAGAAATCGAGCTGCTGGAAATCCTTGTTATTGAGCAACGCATTGAACAGCGTGTTTACCCCCGTCATGGCGGTAAAAGGGTATTTTGAAAGCTCTTTCACCAGGCCCGGGATATCGCGCGGGTTGGTAATCAGCACGTTCTGCCCGCCCAGCTCGATAAACAGCAGGCAGTTCATCGTCAGTGCGAAGATGTGGTAAAGCGGCAGCGCAGTGATAACCAGCTCTTTGCCCCGGTGCAGCAGCGGTCCGTAAGTGGCGTTGACCTGCTCCAGGTTCGCGAGCATGTTGCGGTGCGTCAGCATCGCCCCTTTCGCAACGCCAGTGGTGCCGCCGGTGTATTGCAGGAACGCGAGATCTTCGGGCAATATTTCAGGCTTCACATATTGCAGGCGATAACCGGCGTGCAGAGCGCGACGAAATGAAATGGCGTCCGGCAAGTGGTATTTCGGCACCAGTCGCTTCACATATTTCACAACGAAGTTGACGAGCGTGCCTTTCGTGGCGGAAAGCTGGTCGCCCATACGGGTCAATATGACATGCCTGACCTGGGTTTTATCGACCACTTTTTCCAGCGTGTGGGCAAAGTTAGAGACGATAACAATGGCGCTGGCGCCGCTGTCGTTAAGCTGATGTTCCAGCTCGCGGGGCGTATAGAGCGGGTTAACGTTAACGACAATCATGCCGGCGCGCAAAATGCCGAACAGCGCCACCGGGTATTGCAGCAGGTTTGGCATCATCAGCGCGACGCGGTCCCCTTTTTGCAGGCCCAGACCCTGTTGCAGGTAGGCGGCGAAGGCGCGGCTGCGCTCTTCGAGCTTACGGAACGTCATCACCTCGCCCATATTGATAAACGCCGGCTGGTCGGCGTAGCGGGTGCAGGAGTGCTCAAACAGCTCAATCAGGGATTGATAACGATCGGGATTGATTTCTGCCGGAACGTCGGCCGGATAACGGTTAAGCCAAACCTTCTTCAATGCGTCACCTCTGAAAATCGTATTCGTCGTCATCACAACCCCGCAGCATTAAACATGTTTTTAACATTATTTTAACTCAGCGTACCAGTTTATTAATTAAGCTGATTTCAGGTTGCGAAGCGCGTCACTAATTATTTTTGTTATGGATTACAAACAAATAAACAGCGGACCGGCCGCTGTTTATTTTTATTTAAAATTCAGTCTGTTACTCGGTTACGATGGTCTGCACCGGCGCCGGGCCGGGGTTGTACCAGACGCCGGGACCATAACCCCAGGGACGGTAATAAGGCCCCCAGAACCAGGGATCGACAGGCTGCGGCGGCATCATGACCTGCTGCGTCACGCGCCAGCGCTTAAAGCCGTTCACCTGCATCACCATATATTTATAAGCGGCGTCGCCTACTTTGCCTTCGGCAGTGCCGGTTATCGGCCCCACCACGGTGATAAGCTGGTTGCGGTAGTCAACCGGGTCGAGGAACGTGTTAACGTCGGCGTAGATGCGCCCGCGCGAAGGCTGGCCGAGCAGCGGCCGCGCCCCTTCGTCCAGCGGCACGGTGGCTATTTCAAGCCGGGTTTTTCCCTGCTCGTTTTTCACGTTAACCACTTTGCCGCCGAAGCGCGCTTCCTGACCCACATAGAGCTGCGGCGCGTTCATCACCCGCGCCAGATCCTGCTGCGGCGTTGGGCTGGTGCCTTTAATGGCATCCGGCACGCTGACGCAACCACTCAGGGCCAGCGCGGCGAACAGCGCCAGCCAGCCCCCTCTTTTTATTTGTTTCGCCATACCGCAACTCCTTAACCCAGCGGCTACGCTGAGTGACTATTCTCTGCCGGGCAGTTTTTTCCACGCCACTTCGTTACGCAGATAAACCGGCTCGGCGTTTTCAACCGCGACGGTGCGGCCCGCAGTGAAAAGCTCACACGCCAGCGGCAGCATATCTTCCGCGGCCGGCAGCAGCGTGTCGCCGTCGCGTAGCGTCAGAGTGCTCCCCTGGGCCAGATCCGGCCACGCCGGCCAGCCCGTGCCCACGGTAGCCCATTCGCCATCCAGCTGCTTCAACCGTTCGGCAACCGCTTCGGGTTTCAGTACCGCTTCTGTCTCTTCGCCATGCCAGACGCCCTGTTCATCGCGCTGGTATTCGCCCCAGTAAACTTCGCCCATCCGGGCGTCGATGGCGGCGAGCACGCGGGTTGCGCCGGTTTTACGCCAGGCGCCCTGCGCCATGGTGGCGAGCGTCGAAACGCCGATCATCGGCAGGTTCGCGCCCAGTGCCAGCCCCTGCGCAATGCCGATGCCAATACGCACGCCGGTGAAGCTGCCCGGCCCGCGGCCAAAGGCCAGCGCGCTGAGTTCAGACAACGAGACGCCGCTCTGGTTCAGGATCTCGCGCACCAGCGGCAGAATGCGCTGGGTGTGTTCACGTGGACAAAGTTCAAAATGGGCATGGGTGGCACCGTCGTCCCACAGCGCGGCCGAACAGGCCTCGGTGGCGGTATCAATGGCCAGAATTCGCATAGCTAAGTTGCACTCTCGCGAGTTATCTATTCAAAAAAGGCGCGCATCTTACCATAGTCTGGCATAAATTACTGCGCGCCGCCGTCGGCCAGAAAGCGCGCCGCCTGTTGAATGTCGCGGGTTCGCGGCGTCGGCGGCAGGCTTTTCAGGAAGACCGCGCCGTAAGGGCGCATCACCAGCCGGTTATCGCAAATCACCAACACGCCCCGGTCGTCGACGTCGCGAATCAGTCGCCCTACGCCCTGCTTCAGGGTGATGACGGCATCCGGGAGTTGCACTTCGTCAAAGGGGTCGCCGCCGCGCAGGCGGCAATCTTCCATACGGGCTTTAAGCAGCGGATCGTCCGGCGAGGTAAACGGCAGCTTGTCGATAATAACCAGCGACAGCGCGTCGCCGCGCACATCCACCCCTTCCCAGAAGCTGCTGGTCGCCACCAAGAGCGCGTTGCCCGCTGTAACGAACTGCTCAAGCAACTGCCCCTTGCTGGTTTCGCCCTGCAACAGCACCGGCAGAGAGAGCGTGGCGCGGAATTGTTCCGCCAGCTCGCGCATCATGGCGTGGGAGGTACAAAGCATAAAGCAGCGGCCGTTGTTGGCTTCAATAAGCGGTCGCAGCATCGCCGCCAGCGCCCGGCCGGCATGAGGCTGGTTCGGCAGCGGCAGGCCGCGCGGCACGCAAAGCAGCGCCTGGCGGGCATAGTCAAAGGGGCTTTGCAGCAGCAGGGTTTTCGCCCCGTCAATGCCAAGCCGCGCCGTAAAATGGCGCAGGTCGTCGTTCACCGACAGCGTCGCAGAGGTAAACACCCAACTGCCCGCTTTCTGCGCCATTACCTCGGTAAACTTATCCGCGACCGTAAGCGGCGTCAGCGCGAGCGTAAAATGACGGGAATTACATTCATACCAGTAGCTGTAGCCCGGCTTGTTGAACTCCTTGAGGCGCTTGAGGCGGGCGCGATACAGCGTGGCGCGCTCAAAAGCGGCGTCCAGCAAAGCCGAGCGGCCAAGCGACAGCTTCGCCACGTCGTAGCACAGTTCCAGCGCGTCATCGAGCAGCAAAAGCGCGCGCTGGATGGCGGTATCGGCCAGCAGTTCGCGCAGGTTACCGCGAAAGCCCGGCTCGCCAAGCTGCATGCGAAAATCCTGCGTGCTCTGGGCCAGGCGATCGGCGCATTTTTGCAGTTGCTGGGTATCTTTTACCTCAGTGCGGTAAGCGATAGTAATGTCTTTGGCGAGATCGAGCAGCTGGCGGCTGGAAAGCGACTGGCCGAAATACTGGCTGGCGATATCGGGAAGCTGGTGCGCCTCATCGAAGATCATGACTTCCGCTTCGGGGATAAGCTCCGCGAACCCGCTCTCTTTTACCACCATGTCGGCGAGAAACAGGTGGTGGTTTACCACCACGATATCGGCATCCATCGCTTTTTTACGCGCTTTCACCACGAAGCAGTCTTTATAAAGCGGACAGTCGCTGCCAAGACAGTTGTCGTTGGTGCTGGTGACAAGCGGCCAGACGGCGGCATCTTCCGCCACCTGACCGCAGGTGCTGATATCGCCGTCTATCGTCTCATTCGCCCAGCCGCGCAGCTTAATGACGTCGCCCAGCGTCTGCACGGGCAAATCGCCGCCCGCCAGCGCCTGCTGTTCGAGCCGTTCAAGACAAAGGTAGTTGGAACGCCCTTTCAGCAGCGCAAGCTTGCCTTTATATTCCAGCGCCCGCGCCACGGTTGGCAGGTCGCGGCTGTAGAGCTGGTCCTGTAACGCTTTCGAACCGGTGGAGATAATCGCTTTTTTGCCGGCGCGCAAGGCGGGCGCGAGGTAGGCATAGGTTTTCCCGGTGCCGGTGCCTGCTTCCACCACTAAGGGTTCGGCGGCGCTGATAGCCGCTGTTACCGCATCGGCCATCAGGCGCTGCGGCTCGCGAGGCTTAAAGCCCGGTATCGCTTTGGCTAACTGGCCATCTGCTGCAAAATCGTCCGTCACACTACCCCCTGGTTAAATTGCCAGTGATTATGTCAGGGCCGCTTACCTTTCGCCAGCCGAAGAGGTGACGACGGCGATGGAGTATGCCAGGCTTGCGGCGAATCTTATGAAAAGGAAAATGTCATGACGATTAAGCGAATCAACCCGGAAGCGCGCTGGTCCGACGCGGTTATCCATAATCAGACGTTCTATTACACGGGCGTGCCGGAAAATCTCGATGCTGATGCCTGGGAGCAAACCGTCAACGTGCTGTCGCAGATTGACGAAGCGCTGAAGGCGCAGGGCAGCGATAAAACGCAGCTGATTGATGCAACCATTTTTCTGGCCGACGGCGACGACTTCGCCGCCATGAACCGCGCGTGGGATGAGTGGGTAGTGGCAGGACATGCGCCGGTGCGCTGCACGGTGCAGGCGAAGCTGATGAACCCGGCTTATAAAGTTGAAATTAAAATTATCGCCGCCGTATAAAAAAACGCGGGTCGCCCCGCGTTATTCGTCTTCTTCTTCATCCTCAAAACGGGCGACGATACGGTCGCCCTGATGGCTGGCGCGGATCTCATCCGCCACCTGCGCAATAGCCTGTCCGCTACTCAGCCCCTGGGACATCAGTTCCTGAATGCGTTCGACCGCTTTTTGCTGCTGCTCGTGCGTCAGCGAAGGTAAACCTGCAAACATCGTTAACTCCTGTTACATTGCTGCCGTTAATTATTTCACGCCGCGAGGGCGGACGCCAGACGTCGCTCCGTGGCATAGCGGTGTAGATGTCGATGAAAACCCACTCCTCCCCCACCCTGCTTACGCTCCCCTGGCGCCGCGATGCGCTGCTTGACTATTTCGCCCCGCTAAGCGGTAAGCCCTGGGCGATGCTGCTGCACTCCGGCTTTGCCGAACACCCGCACAACCGGTTCGATATTCTTGTGGCGCAACCGCTGGCGACGCTTGAAACGCGCGGGCAAGAAACGACGATATGCCGCGCGGGCGTTTGTGAAACTACAGGTGACGACCCGCTGGCATGCCTTCAGCGCGAACTGGAAAGCCTCGGCCTCTCTCCTGAGCCTCACCCGGCGCTGCCTTTTCTGGGAGGCGCCCTTGGGCTGTTCGGCTACGATCTCGGACGCCGTTTCGAGAAACTGGCGCAACAAGCGCAGGCAGACGTTCACGCCCCCGATATGGCGGTGGGCCTCTATGACTGGGCGCTTATCGCCGATCATAAGCTTGAGCGCCTGACGCTGGTTTGTCACGGCGACGCGCAGGCGCGGCTTGACTGGCTTGAAGCGCAAAAGCCAGCGCATGCCGCGCCGTTTCGTCTTACCAGCCCCTGGCGGGCGAACATGACGCGCGAGGAGTATGGCGAAAAATTCCGCCGCATACAGGCCTGGCTGCTGAGCGGCGATTGCTACCAGGTCAACCTGGCGCAGCGTTTTCAGGCCAGCTATGAAGGGGACGAGTGGCAGGCCTTTATCACGTTGAATAACGTTAACCGCGCGCCTTTCAGCGCCTTTTTGCGCCTGCCTGAGCACGCCATCCTGAGCCTTTCGCCGGAGCGTTTTATCTGGCTTGAGCAAAATGCGATTCAGACGCGGCCTATTAAGGGCACGCTGCCGCGCCTCGCCGATGCGCAAGCGGACGAAAAACAGGCGCAAAGGCTGGCGACCTCGCCGAAAGATCGCGCTGAGAACCTGATGATTGTCGACCTGCTGCGTAACGATATAGGCCGCGTGGCGGTACCTGGCAGCGTGCGGGTGCCGGAACTGTTCGTCGTCGAACCTTTCCCGGCGGTGCATCACCTGGTGAGCACCATTACCGCGACCTTGCCTGCAAACCTGCACGCGACCGACCTGCTGCGCGCGGCGTTCCCGGGCGGTTCGATCACCGGCGCGCCTAAAGTGCGGGCAATGGAAATCATCGAAGAGCTGGAGCCGCAGCGGCGCAACGCCTGGTGCGGCAGCATCGGCTATATCAGTTGTTGCGGCAACATGGACACCAGCATCACCATTCGTACCCTTACGGCGCAAAACGGCGAGCTTTACTGCTCCGCAGGCGGCGGCATTGTGGCGGACAGCGACGAGTCTGCGGAATATCAGGAAACTTTTGATAAAGTTAATCGTATTCTGCGCAACCTTGAGGAGGAATGATGCAGCCGACGGAACTGACGCTGGACACGTTTTTATCTCGCTTTCAACTGCTGCGCCCGACAGTTAATCACGCATCGCTTAATCAACGCCAGGCGGCGGTGCTGGTGCCGATAGTGCGCCGTCCTGAGCCGGGGCTATTGTTGACCCAGCGCTCGGCGAAGCTTCGCAAGCATGCAGGCCAGGTCGCTTTTCCGGGCGGCGCGGTGGACGCGACCGACGCCTCGCTGATTGCCGCGGCGCTTCGCGAAGCGCACGAAGAGGTGGCCATTTCGCCACAAGCCGTTGAGGTTATCGGCGTGCTGCCGCCCGTGGACAGCGTGACCGGCTTTCAGGTGACGCCGGTGGTTGGGATTATTCCGCCAGATTTGCATTACCATGCGAGCGAAGATGAAGTGGCGGCGGTGTTTGAAATGCCGCTTGCCGAAGCGCTGCGGCTGGGACGTTATCATCCGCTGGATATTCATCGCCGGGGCAACAGTCACCGCGTCTGGCTCTCCTGGTATGAACACTATTTTGTCTGGGGAATGACGGCGGGCATTATTCGTGAGCTGGCTCTCCAGATTGGCTTCAAACCCTGACTATCATTGTGTGTAAGATTTTGCGATCCGCAGCACTTTATTAGGTTAACTGGCGTTATGCATTAGTATAATTCATGTGAATAGTTAACAGTGCAGAACAATAACCTCTTACACTATGCGCAGTTTTCACATCGTCATTGCGCAACAATGACCCTGTCAGGAGTTAGAGAGTGATTAGTATATTCGACATGTTTAAGGTGGGCATTGGTCCCTCCTCTTCCCATACCGTAGGCCCGATGAAGGCCGGGAAGCAGTTCGTCGATGATCTGGTCGAAAAAGGATTACTCGAAGACGTTACCCGCGTTGCGGTGGACGTCTACGGTTCCCTGTCGCTGACCGGCAAAGGGCACCATACGGATATCGCCATTATTATGGGCCTCGCGGGCAACGAGCCGGCGACGGTGGATATCGACGCCATTCCCGCTTTTATTCGCGACGTAGAAGCCCGTGGTCGCCTGCTGCTGGCGCAGGGGCGTCGTGAAGTCGATTTCCCGAAAGACAACGGCATGCGTTTTCACAGCGATAACCTCTCGCTGCATGAGAACGGCATGCAAATTCACGCATTCAGCGGCGACAAGCTGGTATACAGCAAAACCTATTACTCCATCGGCGGCGGGTTTATTGTCGATGAAGAGCACTTTGGCAAAGACGCCGCCAGCGAAGTGACCGTGCCTTACGGGTTTGATTCCGCCAAAGCGTTACTGGCGCACTGCCGCGAAACGGGGCTTTCTCTCTCCGGCCTGGTTATGCAAAACGAACTGGCGCTGCACAGCAAAAAAGAGATTGAAGACTATTTCGCGAATGTCTGGCAGACCATGCGCGCCTGTATCGATCGCGGCATGAATACCGAAGGCGTGCTGCCTGGACCGCTACGCGTGCCGCGCCGCGCCTCTGCGCTGCGCCGTATGCTGGTCTCAAGCGACAAACTCTCTAACGACCCGATGATCGTGGTTGACTGGGTGAACATGTTCGCGCTGGCGGTGAATGAAGAAAACGCCGCAGGCGGACGCGTAGTTACCGCCCCTACTAACGGCGCCTGCGGCATCGTTCCGGCGGTGCTGGCTTATTACGATCACTTTATTGAATCCGTCAGCCCCGATATTTATATCCGCTATTTCCTCGCAGCGGGCGCTATTGGCGCGCTCTACAAGATGAACGCCTCTATTTCCGGCGCGGAAGTGGGTTGCCAGGGCGAAGTGGGCGTGGCGTGCTCTATGGCTGCCGCAGGCCTTGCCGAGCTGCTTGGCGCCAGCCCGGAACAGGTATGCGTGGCGG
The DNA here is from genome assembly GCF_000463115.2 of Franconibacter helveticus LMG 23732. Lineage (GTDB taxonomy): Bacteria > Pseudomonadota > Gammaproteobacteria > Enterobacterales > Enterobacteriaceae > Franconibacter > Franconibacter helveticus. The sequence goes on from NZ_AWFX01000005.1 coordinate 16,884, forward strand.
CGGAAATTGGTATGGAACATAACCTTGGCCTGACGTGCGACCCGGTCGCGGGCCAGGTGCAGGTACCGTGCATTGAGCGTAACGCTATTGCTTCCGTGAAGGCGATAAACGCCGCGCGCATGGCGATGCGCCGCACCAGCGAGCCGCGCGTTTCGCTCGATAAAGTTATCGAAACCATGTACGAAACCGGTAAAGATATGAACGCCAAATACCGCGAAACGTCGCGCGGGGGTTTGGCCATCAAGGTCCAGTGCGACTAATTTTACTTAAGCGCCGCGCCAGCGGCGCTTTTCTTTTGTTTGCCCGTCACGTTCTCTACGCGAACCCTTCTACACTTGCTATGTTATTAATCACCTTCAGCCAGTTCTCTTAAGGGGCAACCAGGGATGCTCACTGCGCAGCGCATAGTGAAAACCTATCGCCGGAAAAGAATCATTGTCTGCCTTTCGCTGGCTATTGCGACGCTGCTGCTGACTACAGGCGTGCGCTACCTTACCGAGCGCAACCGCAACGAGCAGCGCGTGACGCTGTTTACTGCCCGCGCCGTCTCGACGGTGGAAAGCCTGCTGGAACCGCTGGCGGCAAGCCGTAGCGCCTTGTTCCCGCTGGTGGGGCAGCCCTGTGAGCAGGCGGTGGAGCCGCTGCGGATAGAAAGCGCGCGGCTGCAAACGCTGCGTGCCATTGCGCTGGTAAAATCCGGCACCGTTTACTGTTCCAGCATCTTCGGCAACCGTAACGAAACGCTGCGACAATTGCAGCCGAAGCTCCCCTCACCCTTCCCGCAAATGCTGTTAACGCGGGATAATTCGCTGATAAAAGGCAGTTCGGTGCTGCTTATCTGGACGCCAACCTCTGCCGACGGTCAGGATGGCATGCTTCAGGCGCTGAATATCGAACTGCTTTCGCGGCTGATGCTGGAGCCTGCGCGCCCGTGGGTTGACCATGTGGTGCTGAACGTAGGCGATGCGCACCTTGAATATGGCAAAGGCGTGGTGCAAACCCTGCCTGGCAAACCCGGACTTGAAACGCGTGACGGCGTCTCCGGCCGCTTTCCTTTTTCCGTGACGGTTATTGGGCCGCCGGGCGATCGTCTTGCTTTAAAATTCCTGCCCAGCCAGCTGCCGCTGGCGCTGATTTTAAGTTTGCTGATTGGTTATATCGCCTGGCTTGCCACCGCAGGCAGAATGAGCTTTTCGCATGAAATAAACCTGGGTCTGGCGGCACGGGAGTTTGAAGTTTACTGTCAACCGCTGGTAAACGCGCAAAGCCAGCAGTGCGCGGGCGTGGAAATTTTGCTGCGCTGGAATAACCCGCGTCAGGGGTTTATCTCGCCGGATGTGTTTATTCCGCTCGCTGAACAGGAAAGCCTGATTGCGCCGCTTACCCGCTACGTACTGGAAGCAACCGCAAGCCAGCTTCATTATTTTCCCGATTCATCGCGCTTTCATATTGGCATTAACGTCGCGGCAAGCCATTTTCGGCGCGGTAAAATCGTGGAGGATTTAAAACAATTCTGGTTTACGTATCAGCCCGTGCAGCCGCTTTTTCTGGAGTTGACCGAGCGGGATGCCCTGCCGGATGTCGATTACCGCGTGGTTAAAGATTTGCATAGTCTGGGCGTAAAGCTTGCCATTGATGACTTCGGCACTGGCCAGAGCTCGCTTTCCTATCTGGAAATGCTTCACCCGGACGTGCTGAAAATCGATAAGACTTTTACCGCAGCCATTGGCACTGACGCCGTGAACTCTACCGTTACCGATATTATTATCGCGCTGGCGAAACGGCTGAATATTGATTTAGTGGCGGAAGGCGTGGAAACGCCCGAACAGGCAGCCTGGCTGCGCCGTAATGGCGTTGCGGTTTTGCAGGGCTATCTCTATGCCAGACCGATGCCGCTGCACGCTTTCCCGGCGTGGTTTGCTAATCAGCCTGAAGCGGCAAAGGAAAACGGCACCGCAGTGCGTGCGGTGCCGTTGCGCTAAAGCGATTACTCTTCTTCGTCGTGGTGCGGCGTCTCTTTTACTACCCGCACTAAATCGACGCGATACTTGTTCGCCTCAACAATGGTAATGCGAAGCGGCGCGACTTCAAGCTCGTCACCCGGGTGCGGGATCTGGCCGTTTACCGCAATCACCAGACCGGCGACGGTAGCAATATCTTCCTCGTCATTCACCAGCGTGTTGATTTCAAGATGCTGCTGCAACGCATGCAGGTCGGTGCTGCCCTTCACCAGCCAGCCGTCGCCGTCGCGGATGATTTCCGGCGTCTCGTCGGCGTCCGGGAATTCACCGGCAATCGCCTCCAGCACGTCCAGCGGCGTCACCAGCCCCTGTACTACGCCAAACTCATTATTAACGATAACGAAGCTGCCGCGGGCGCGGCGCAGCACGCCAAGCAGGTTGATCGGATCCAGCGTTTCCGGCACGACGATAGCTGGCGTAGCCGAAGCGATAGCCGCGACATCCACGCCCTCTTCCAGCGCCATCAGCAACTCTTTCGCGCGAACCACGCCAATCAGCTCATCCAGCTCGCCGCGGCAGACCGGGAACAGGCTGTGCGGGGAAGAGAGCAACTGCTCGCGAATTTCATCAACGCTGCGGTCGGCGTCTACCCAGCTAATTTCACCGCGCGGCGTCATGATGCTGCGCAGCGAACGGGAAGCCAGCGTCAGCACGCCGTTGATCATGTAACGCTCTTCTTCTGCAAAAGCCTCATCGTGCACCGGCACCACGGAAGAGTGGCTTTCCTGCTCCGGCTGCGCGCTTTTCTGGCGACGGTTGCCCATCAGGCGCAGGATAGCTTCTGCCGTACGGGCGCGCAGCGGCAGGCGCGACTGATGCTTGATAAAGTTGCGGCGCGCAATCTGGTTAAACAGCTCAATGATGATAGAGAAGCCGATAGCCGCGTAGAGGTAACCTTTCGGAATATGGAAGCCAAACCCTTCCGCCACCAGGCTCAGGCCGATCATCAACAGGAAGCTCAGGCAGAGCACGACGACGGTTGGATGCTGGTTAACAAAGTTCGTAAGCGGTTTCGACGCGAGCAGCATCACGCCCATCGCAATAACCACTGCCGCCATCATCACTGGCAGGTGGTTAACCATGCCGACGGCGGTGATGACCGCATCCAGCGAGAACACGGCGTCCAGCACCACAATTTGCAGCACCACCACCCAGAAGCTGGCGTAGCCTTTGCCATGGGTATCGTCATGCTGACGGTTTTCCAGCCTTTCGTGCAGCTCGGTCGTCGCCTTGAACAGCAGGAAAATACCCCCGAGCAGCATGATTAAATCACGCCCTGAGAAGGTGAAATCCCAGACGGTAAACAGCGGGCGGGTTAGCGTCACCATCCACGAAATAAGCGACAGCAGGCCGAGGCGCATAAACAACGCCAGTGAAAGGCCAATAAGGCGCGCTTTGTCACGCTGTTTAGGCGGCAGTTTATCGGCAAGAATGGCGATAAACACGAGATTGTCGATGCCGAGAACAATTTCCAGCACAACCAGCGTTAATAAGCCCGCCCAGATAGAGGGGTCCATTAAGAATTCCATGCGTTGCTCCTGCTGAAGGAATGACTAAACGGCACCCCAGACTGTGTGGGCGCTAAAAGAGAATAAACAGAGGAATAAAGCTGAAAAACGCCAGGCTGGCGCACGGCCGCGTTGGGCCAGAAGGTGAAACGGCGTCGGTGACGGTCCATAGGGTGGGCTGCTGCCCGCTACTCCTTAAAATTAAACAGACGGCTACATTAACAAAGGCATAACGGCTTTGGCAAAGATTTACCAGAATTTGCAATTACACTGACACTTTCTTCGCCCATATTTTAGCCCATCGTGGCACAGACGGGAGACATGCCTCAATAACAGAGCTTCGTCACATAAATTATTTTTTCACTGTCTAAAATAATTCACGTAACAGGTTCTTTTTATTAATAAACCCCTTTTTTTGCATTGATTCGGTACGCCGATACGCGTTCCTGAGGCGTCATAAAGGCGCATGAGGACTCACAAAGGAGGTAGCAAGTGACTATTGCTATTGTTATAGGCACACATGGCTGGGCTGCGGAACAACTGCTGAAAACCGCCGAGATGCTGTTAGGCGAGCAGGAAAATGTTGGCTGGATTGATTTTGTTCCCGGCGAAAATGCCGAGACGCTGATTGAAAAATACAACGCCCAACTACAGAAGCTGGATACAACAGGCGGTGTGCTGTTTCTCGTCGATACCTGGGGCGGCAGCCCGTTCAACGCTGCCAGCCGTATTGTCGTCGATAAAGAGCATTATGAAGTTGTCGCTGGCGTCAATATTCCCATGCTGGTCGAAACCCTGATGGCCCGCGACGACAACCCTGCATTTGACGAGCTGGTGGCGCTGGCGGTCGAAACGGGCCGGGAAGGCGTGAAGGCGCTTAAAGCGAAGCCGGCAGAAAAAACGGCCCCCGCCGCACCTGTCGCCGCTGCGCCAAAAGCAGCCGCGCCGGCTAAGCCCATGGGCCCGAATGATTACATGGTGATAGGTCTTGCGCGCATCGATGACCGGTTGATTCACGGCCAGGTAGCGACGCGCTGGACCAAAGAGACGAATGTCTCGCGCATCATTGTGGTCAGCGACGAAGTGGCCGCCGACACGGTGCGTAAAACGCTGCTGACGCAGGTCGCGCCGCCCGGCGTGACGGCGCATGTGGTCGACGTCGCCAAAATGATTCGCGTCTATAACAACCCTAAATATGCAGGCGAGCGCGTTATGTTGCTCTTCACAAACCCGACCGACGTGGAACGTCTTGTCGAAGGCGGCGTGAAAATCACCTCAGTCAATATCGGCGGCATGGCTTACCGGCAGGGTAAAACCCAGGTCAATAACGCCGTGTCGGTGGATGAAAAAGATATCGACGCTTTTCGCAAGCTTAACGAGCGCGGCATTGAGCTGGAAGTTCGTAAAGTTTCCAACGATCCCAAACTGAAAATGATGGATTTAATCAGCAAAGTGGCGCGCTAAAGCGGCGCTGCCCTGAAGACCTTTATTCAGTTCACACTTACGTTGTTAATGGCATAGGAGAAGTACAATGGAGATTACCACTCTTCAGATTGTGCTGGTGTTCATCGTCGCCTGTATTGCCGGTATGGAATCGGTGCTGGATGAATTTCAGTTCCACCGGCCGCTGGTGGCTTGTACGCTGGTGGGCGCCGTGCTGGGCGATATGAAAACCGGCATTATCATCGGCGGTACGCTGGAGATGATAGCGCTCGGCTGGATGAACATCGGCGCCGCCGTGGCGCCCGATGCGGCGCTGGCTTCCATCATTTCCACCATCCTGGTCATCGCGGGCCATCAGAGCATAGGCGCAGGCATCGCGCTGGCTATTCCTCTTGCGGCAGCGGGCCAGGTGCTGACTATCATCGTTCGTACCATCACCGTGGGCTTTCAGCACGCGGCGGACAGCGCGGCGGAGAAAGGCAATCTGACGGCGCTTTCGTGGATCCACGTCTCTTCCCTCTTCCTCCAGGCGATGCGCATCGCTATTCCGGCTGTTATTGTGGCGATTTCCGTCGGCACCAGCGAAGTGCAGAACATGCTGAACGCCATTCCGGAAGTGGTCACGGGCGGGCTTAACATCGCCGGCGGCATGATTGTGGTCGTAGGTTATGCGATGGTCATTAACATGATGCGCGCAGGCTACCTGATGCCGTTCTTTTATCTGGGCTTCGTCACCGCGGCGTTTACCGACTTTAACCTGGTGGCGCTGGGGGTTATCGGCGCGGTGATGGCGGTGCTTTATATTCAACTGAGCCCGAAATACAACCGTTCCGCGGCGGCCCCTGCGCAGGCCGGCGGTGCTAACGATCTTGATAACGAACTGGATTAACAGGTGAGCGAAATGGTTGATATGACAAAAACAACAGGCGAGAAAAAACTCACTCCTGGCGATGTTCGCAGCGTATTTCTTCGCTCTAACCTCTTCCAGGGTTCATGGAACTTCGAACGTATGCAGGCGCTGGGCTTCTGCTTCTCAATGGTGCCGGTCATCAAGCGTCTTTACCCGGAAAACAACGAAGCGCGCCGCCAGGCTATCAAGCGCCATCTGGAGTTTTTTAACACCCATCCGTATGTCGCCGCGCCGGTGCTTGGCGTAACGCTCGCGATGGAAGAACAGCGCGCCAACGGCGCCGCGATAGACGACGGTGCGATAAACGGTATCAAAGTCGGCCTGATGGGGCCGCTCGCCGGCGTGGGCGACCCGATTTTCTGGGGCACCGTGCGTCCGGTCTTTGCCGCGCTTGGCGCAGGCATCGCCATGAGCGGCAGCTTGCTTGGTCCCTTGCTCTTCTTCGTACTTTTCAATGTTATCCGTCTCGCCACACGCTACTACGGCGTCGCTTACGGCTACCGTAAAGGGGTGGATATTGTAAAAGATATGGGCGGCGGATTTTTGCAGAAGCTGACGGAGGGGGCGTCGATACTGGGCCTGTTTGTCATGGGCGCGCTGGTTAACAAGTGGACCCACGTCAACATTCCTCTTGTGGTATCGCGTATTACCGACCAGACGGGGGCTGAAAAGGTCACCACGGTGCAGACTATCCTCGACCAGCTGATGCCGGGACTGGTGCCGCTGCTGCTGACCTTCGCCTGTATGTGGCTCCTGCGCAAGAAGGTCAACCCGCTGTGGATCATCGTGGGCTTCTTCATCATCGGCATCGCCGGTTATGCGGTTGGCTTACTCGGCCAGTAAATTTTCACGCACTTTCGGGGGCTTTTGCCCCCGTTTTTTATGGGGAAAGTATGACGCTTACGGATGGAGTTTTACTGCTGTTTACGCTCGCGCTGCTTGTCTGGGCTATCTACGACGAATGGATACTGGATAAACGCTGCGGCAAGACGTTGTTGGCGGTGCCCTTGCTGCGCCGCAGCCGCGTCGACAGCCTCATTTTCGTTGGCCTTATCGCCATTCTTATCTATCAAAACGTTACGCAACAGGGCGCGCCGCTGACCTTATGGCTACTATGCGCGCTCGCGCTGGTGGTTATTTACCTTTTCTGGATCCGCATTCCTAAAATTCGCTTTAAACCACAGGGGTTTTTCTTGTCCGGGGTTTGGGTGAAATATAACCGCATTAAAGCTATGAATTTATCTGAAGATGGCGTGCTGGTAATGGAATTAGAACATCGGCGGCTGCTTGTTCGCGTAAGAAATATCGACGACCTGGAAAGCATCTACCATCTTTTACTTAAAACTCAATGAGATAAATATATAGCTCCGGCTATCTCTTATGTATAAAAAACAGCCTGCATTATAGCCTTTGCTATATTTGTTTAAATTTTCGTTTTCTTATTGCGCTACAATTTATTCACAACGAGATAAATGAAAATCGTTATCGCCAACATAATAAAATACTATTTTCGTTTGTTGTCTCCGCGCGCTTAATTATGTTAAGGTTGCGCCCGTCGTTGGGGAGTAGCCGATTTCTGCAAACGGAAATGTACGCGTCAACATACTCGTTGAAAAACGTGGCGCGTACGGACTGACAACCGTCAGTCAGGCGAGACCATAGGCACGCTAACTGCTGTTTACTGGGGGCAGTGGCGTGTATATGGATCCTCCCGGTCAGGACGTAGCAATGAATCTTTCCGCCACTCTTCTTCTCGCTTTTGGCATGTCGATGGACGCGTTTGCCGCTTCTATCGGTAAAGGCGCTACGTTGCACAAGCCCCGCTTTGGCGAAGCGTTACGCACAGGCCTCATCTTTGGCGTTATCGAAGCGATTACCCCGCTGGTTGGCTGGGCGCTGGGCCAAGTTGCGACGCATTTCGTGATGGAATGGAACCACTGGGTCGCCTTTGTTTTACTCGCTTTTCTGGGTACGCGAATGGTTATCGAAGGGGTGCGCGGCGGCGGCGAGGAAGCGACAGCGCCGCTGCGTCGTCACAGCTTCTGGCTTCTGGTCACTACGGCTTTCGCCACAAGCCTGGATGCCATGGCGGTCGGCGTGGGTCTGGCTTTCCTGCAAGTGAATATTCTCTATACTGCGCTTGCGATTGGCTGCGCCACGCTGGTTATGTCCACGCTCGGTATCATGGTAGGTCGGTTCATTGGCCCGCTGCTGGGCAAGCGGGCCGAGATCTTAGGCGGACTGGTGTTGATTGGTATCGGTTGCCAGATCCTCTGGAGCCATTTCGCCTCTTAATGTTCACGCACCCACACGCGCATACAAAAATCGGTTTCACAATCAAAAGCCTCTTGCCGGGTTAACTGCTCGCGCACTTGCGCTCTCGCTCGCCAGGCAAACGGCGTCATCTGCAATAGCGCGGCAGCTTCCGCCCCCGTAAGCGACATTGGATATGCCAGAGCATGCTGCTGGGCGAGATGGAAACCTGTCAGCGTTTCGTTATCCGGCGCGTGCAACTGCACGTTTTCATAAATTAACCCTTTTAACTGCACCAGATGACGCGGCCCAGGCGCTACGGTGATAACCACCCCACCCGGTTTAACCACGCGGGCCAGTTCCTGCGCTTTACAGGGCGCGTAAATACGAATAACCGCATCCAGCGAGGCATCAGCAAACGGCAGGCGATGGCTTGAAGCAACACAGAACTTCGCTTGCGGATAACGCTTCGCGGCAAAACGGATGGCGGTTTTAGAAACATCCAGCCCGTAAGCGCAGGCGCCTTTTCCTGCTACAAGATCTGCAAAAAAGGCCGTGTAATATCCTTCGCCGCAACCAATATCCAGTATGGCTTCCGCCTGCTCCGGCAAAAAAGTTACAAGCGACTCCCCCACCGCCTTTCGCAGCGGATCGTAATGCCCGGCCTCAAGAAAAGCGCGACGGGCCAGCATCATTTCAGCGCTATCGCCCGGATCTTTTGAACGCTTATGTTGTACCGGCATCAGGTTTACATATCCCTCTTTCGCCATATCAAACTGATGCCCCTGCGGACAACGATAGCTTTTCGCCGCTATCTTCAACGGGGCGTGGCAAAGCGGACAGATAAAAGATATAAAAACTCCGGCACCTGTAAAAGGCCGCAAGTGTAACGCGATTCAGCGTAAGGGGAAACGATACAAAGAGGGCAATAAAGGAAGGAAGAAAAACAAAAGCCCCGCAAACGCGAGGCTTTAGACTCTGTCTGACTTGTGCGCGCGAGGCAACACAAGGTCAGCGCTTATGCGATCAGATAGCAGTTACGTTAACTGCTGCCGGACCTTTCTGGCCGTCCTGAATTTCGAACTCTACGTTCTGGCCTTCAGCCAGAGTTTTGAAGCCGTTACCCTGGATTGCAGAAAAGTGTACGAATACATCTTTGCTGCCGTCTGCCGGAGTAATGAAACCAAAACCTTTAGACTCGTTGAACCACTTAACTTGACCTTTGATCTTTGCCATTTTGCAAATTCCTTAAGAGTATTTTCATCGCCCGCAGGCATTACTGAGATAAAACTGAGACATTACTGCATGAGGCACTAAAATAAGGTTCGGCAGAGAAGCGGTATTCAACGACAACGTGTTTACTCAGGACTTCTTTACTGAAAATGCCACACATAAACAGAACTGTACCTCGTTTGACCCACAAGCTGTTATCACATACAACGTAAATAATGGCAAGCCATTTTTATACGTGTATCGATCTAACGCACATATTCATAGCCAGCTAACAAAGCCTCTGTCATGGAAGCCTGTTTTTGCGGCTAACACTCTGCCGCTTAACGATTTTCGTTATGCAGAAGAAGATGTCCGTAAAGGACTTTTTTACCATAGCTCAACAACTTCGGTTCGTCCAGACGACTAAGAACATTCTTAAACCAAAAAAAGCATATGGTTATAATTTTTATCGCATCTTCAAATATGAAAAAAGAAAAATAAGTAATTTCTTATGCCCCACTTAAAGAGTGGTAAGTCTGGCTAATATGTACAGAAGAATAAAGCTTGTACAATTTTTTAATACAGGCTGCACTAAAATAATGACGATTTAATGACGTTGCATCAAAACGGGGCGGAAATCTCGCTTCGAATATAAAACAGACAGTCTGTAAAGCACGCAATTATTATGTATGCAGGTTAATATAATAATTAAAGCTTATTGCCAGTCAGGGATAAATATTGACCAATTTTAAGCGGGGAAAACGTTTCGATAGCTTCATTTTGTTTGTGGAGTTCCGCCAGTAGTTCACGAGGGGGCGCATCCAGCGCTTCATCCGCCAGTTCAAAAACGCCCCAGTGAACAGGAACGCTAAGGGGTCGCCCAAGCTGTTGCCAGAGTCGAACCGCGTTTTCAGGGTCCATATGATGCGGCCACATAAACCAGCGCGGCGCATATGCGCCAACCGGAATAGCTGCCGCATCGAGCGGGCCAAGCCGTTCAGGAATTTGCAGGAGCTCCGGCATATAGCCGGTATCGCCGCTAAACCAGAAGCGCAGGCTTTCGCTTTGGGCAACCCAACCGCACCATAACGTGCGATCCCTGTCCCACAACGTACGCATGCTCCAGTGTTGCGCCGGTACGCAAGTCAACGTCAGTCCCTGCCAGTTCACGCTTTGCCACCAGTCCAGCTCAGTGACGCGTTTAACACCAAGCCGGGCGAACCAGCGCTTCAATCCCAGCGGCACAAAAAACTGAACTTGCGGGAAACGCCGGTGAAGCTCGCGCACCGTAGCTCTGTCGAGATGATCATAGTGATTGTGCGAGATAAACACGGCGTCCAGCGCGGGGAGATCTGCGGACCGTAACGCGGGCGGGGTTCTGCGCTGCGGCCCATAAAAACGTAATGGCGACGCGCGGTTTGAAAAAACCGGATCGGTGAGAATATAAAGCCCGTTAATGCGCAGCAATAACGAGGCATGACCAAGCCACCAGAGTCCGTCCTCATCGCCGCTAATTTCTGCTGGCTGCCACCACTGTTCAATAAATGCGGCGTAGCCGCCCTGCGGCGCATGAGGCAGCCCCTGCGCTTTTCGCTCATTTTGCCAGCGTTGAACGTCACCCGGCCCATGACCAACAGGGGAAAGATTACGAAAACCGCCAGGCAAGTGATGGGGTTTGGCAGGATCGAAAAAGGGATTGCGCCAGGCCATATTCGCTGTGCCCGATTGCGTTAGCGTTCAGCAACCAGACGGACAAAATCGTCGGCGGGCGATTGCGGTTTTTCAGCAGGCGCCGCTGAGGCAGCCTCCGGCTCGTTGGCGTCGCAAAGGCGGCGAAGCAGCGCATTTTGTCGTTTCTGCTGCTCAAGCAGCGCTTCGAGCAACGCTATCTGTTCATTGGCTCTGACGCTTGCGCGATTAACAAAGAACCAGACGACCAGACCGACAAGCGTAACCAGCAAAGAAAGTACGAGCGCAGCAATATTTAACGCGCCAGAATTCATTAATTCGTTCATGTTACCACCTCAAAAAGACGGGCTATTCTACCATTGCCCGCAGCGAAGGATATCATTTCAGAAAAAAATGCGCCTACCAGGGAATAAATTTGTTAATCGTACAGATGCCGCTGAAAAACTGAACATCCTGATCGCACATGACATTAAGCATTTGCGCCCATAACAGTAAACAGGCCACCAGCACGGCCAGCAAAATAGCCCATCTGAATTTTTTCACTACCCTCTCCGCTTCTGCGCATTACCGGTTTAGTGTACCTCGCGCACCTTAAACCAAACGTCACTCTATAGCTAAGTCGTTAATTTAGGAATCATTGACTTGTTACGCAACGTAAAGCGCAGCAGGCTAAATCAGTGAGAACAGAGAAAGGAGACAAGGATGCGCTTAGCGTTAAGAGTGGCAGGCATACTGGCTTTAGCCTGGCTTGCGCTACTGTTTAGCGGATACGGCATCATCATATCCAGCACTGAAAACGCAGCGGGAATGGGTCTGGAGTGCAGATATCTTACTGCGCGGGATGTCGTCAACAGGCAATTTATTCATAGCGACAGCGGTGTGATTGGCGTTTCCGCCTGCCCGGTGCTGCATAAAGTGGAGAACGTGGTCGATTAAAAGAACAGGCCGCAGCCAGGCTGCGGCCTGCGGCATCAGAACGGGTAAGCGTTATAGCCCATCTGCTCAGAGATTTTGCGCGCGGCGTTGTGCAGGATCTCCACATATTCGTGGAGACGTTCTTCAGAGAAACGCAGCGTCGGGAAAGAGATACTTAACCCCGCAATGACTACGCCAAAACGGTCGAATACCGGTACGGCGATACAACGCAGCCCTTCTTCCTGCTCTTCGTTATCTTCGCCATAGCCTTGCTCGCGTACTTTATCCAGCACGCTTAATAGCTCTTCAGTGCTGGTGATAGTGCGGGCCGTGCTGCGGGTATACTCAACGCCGGTAAGGATCTGCTTAACCTCTTCACGGTCGCGCCAGGCCAGCAAAACTTTGCCAATCGCCGTACTGTAAAGCGGGTTGCGGCGACCAATACGCGAGTACATGCGCAGGTTATACATGGAATCGATTTTATGGATGTAAACAATACTGTCTTCATCCAGCGCGCCCAGATGGATTGTCTCTTTGGTCAGGCGCGACAGTTCACGCATCTGGATATCCGCACTGCGGATAAGATCGACATTCTGTAATGCGCGCGCGCCCAGCTCAAACAGTTTTAAGGTCAGAGAATATTTTTCCGACTCGCCTTCCTGAGCAACATAACCCAACGATTTCATGGTTTGTAAAAAGCGATAAACCGTGCTTTTCGACATCATGACGCGTTGCGACAACTCGGTGATACCAATTTCACGTTCTTCGCCCAGCGCCTGAAGAATGCCAAAAACCTTCAGAACCGAAGAGACGGAGTCCGGTTGTTTATCCAAATCTGCGATTGCCATTGATCACCTCAGATCGCATTTGTTTTATAAAAATCAGAACCGGTTTTTATTATAATTTCGCACCACTTGCGCCGCAATGAATCTCTGCCTGTTGGTGGCAAATCTGCGACATAAAACCGAAATAAAGCAGGCCAATCTCTTCTTTTACATGATTATTACCGGGATGCATCGGGAAACAGCGTAATGCGATGGGTCAGATGAGGCAAAAGCGGGAGTTGATGCAACTGCAAAAGTCAGGGCTATCGCCCTGGCGGGGTAGATACTGGATGGCGATGTGGCGTAACGACCTTTCGCGTAATCAATAAGCAACCTGAGTTCAGACGATTAGCGGCCTGTGCAGTAAGCAAAAAAAAAGCGCGCCCTGAGGCGCGCTTTCTGTCTATCGTTTTGTTTATTTCAAATACTGCCCGCTGCGCAGCGCTTCGATACGTTTATCCAGCGGCGGGTGAGTCATGAAAAGTTCGCTCAGGGACTTTGATTTCCCGTTGATGCAGAACGCCATCATGCTGCTTGCTTCCTGCGGCTCATAGCTGGTTTTCAGGCGCTGAAGCGCGGCGATCATCTTCTCGCGGCCCACCAGTTTCGCTGAACCCGCATCGGCGTGGAACTCACGGTAGCGGGAAAACCACATGGTGATAATGCTCGCCAGAATACCAAACACCAGTTCCAGTACCGTTGCGACAGCAAAATAGATCAGCGGGTTGCCGTTGCTCTCTTCGCCCTCGTCGCGGTTGCCGCCGAGGAAACCTGCTGCGATCTGCGCAATGATACGAGAGATAAAGATAACGAAGGTGTTCACCACGCCCTGAATTAGCGTCATGGTCACCATATCGCCGTTCGCAATGTGGCTAATTTCGTGCGCGATAACCGCTTCGGCTTCGCCGCGGCTCATGTTTTGCAAAAGCCCGGTGCTGACGGCCACCAGCGAAGCGTTGCGACGCGCGCCGGTTGCGAAGGCGTTAATATCTGGCGCGTGATAGATAGCCACCTGCGGCATGGCAATACCCGCCTGGCGAGACTGCTGCGCAACGGTATCCATCAACCAGCGCTCGGTTTCATTACGCGGTTGTTCAATAACCTCGCCGCCTACCGAACGCAGCGCCATCCATTTGGACATCAGTAGCGAAACAAACGAGCCGCCAAAACCAAATAACAGCGCCATAATCAACAGCCCTTGCACGCTGCTGGACTGAATTCCTGTCAGGCTGAGCACCAGCCCGAAGACAACCATGACGGCAAGGTTGGTTAACAGGAAGAGCGCGATTCGCATCATAATTTTCTTTTTACCTCGGTTTAACAATACGCCTTATGCGATTACACACATCGTAGGGTCCCGCGCGCCATTTTCAAGCACAGCGTGAAAGCAAGTGCCTAAAAATACGTAACTTTACATTTTGTAGCATTTAACTGACTGCGGTTATAGAAAGGTAAAAAAACAGGCACATAACTATGTGCCTGTTTGGGGAGAGATTACTTACTGGCGGCGGGTTTTTCCGGCGTTTTCGCTTTTTCCAGATGCGCCAGGTCCAGGGCGATATGGACGGTTTCGTCCAGATACGGATCCGGCTCCTGATAATCCTTCGGCAGATCTTCAAGCTTCTTAATCGGCGGTTTACCTGCCCGCTGATAGCGGTCATTAATTCGCGCCAGCCGCGTCGCGTCTTCTTCCTGGTTCTCTTTCTCACGCTGGGCAAGATTCAGCGAAACCTGGTTACGCTTCTCTTTCAGCGCATTAAAGCGCGCAATGTCTTTAATGATGTACTGGAACTCAGGATCTTTGGCGATGCGATCGTTGTGATCTTTAAGCAACTCCGGGCCAAACGGCGCGAGATCGCCAGATTTCACAAAGGTTGCGGCGTTGATGCTATCCCATGGCAGCGCGTTATCCTCGAATTTCTCGCCGGTTTCGGTCTCTTCGTTGCCGGTCGGCATCATGATATCCGGCGTTACGCCCTTACGCTGCGTACTGCCGCCATTGATGCGGTAGAATTTCTGGATGGTGTACTGTACAGAACCCAGCGCCGGCCATTCCGGGCGCAGCATCTGATCGTAGATGCGGTTCAGCGAACGGTACTGCTGCACGGTGCCTTTGCCAAAGGTAGGCTCGCCAACAATCAGCGCGCGGCCGTAGTCCTGCATCGCTGCGGCAAAGATTTCCGAAGCGGACGCACTGAAGCGGTCAACCATGACCACCAGCGGACCTTTGTAATAAACCACGCCGTCGTTATCGCTGTCTTCGCGAACTTTGCCGTTGTTATCACGCACCTGCACCACCGGACCGCCTGGAATAAACAGGCCGGAGAGCGAAACCGCTTCCGTCAGCGCGCCGCCGCCGTTAGAGCGCAGATCGATAATCACGCTGTTGACGTTCTGCTTCTCAAGCTTCTGAAGTTGAACCTTAACGTCGTCCGTCAGGCCGACATAGAAGCCTGGGATATCCAGCACGCCGACTTTCTCTTTACCTACCGTTTTCACCGTCATTTTAACGGCACGGTCTTCAAGACGAATCCGCTCACGCGTAAGCGTAATGATGCGGGTCTTGGTGCCTTTACCGGCAGGCAGGATCTCAAGGCGCACTTTGCTGCCTTTCGGCCCTTTGATGAGCGCGACGACATCGTCAAGACGCCAGCCGATCACATCCTGAATCTGCTGGCCCACCTGCCCTACCCCGACGATACGGTCGCCAACGCTGATAGCCTTGCTTTTCGCCGCCGGGCCGCCTGCTACCATGGAGTTGATGACTGTATAATCTTCATCCATTTGCAGCACAGCGCCGATGCCCTCAAGCGAGAGGCTCATTTCCGTGTTGAACTGCTCGGTATTGCGCGGAGAAAGGTAGTTGGTATGCGGGTCTATCTCATGGGCGAACGCGGTCATCGCCAGTGAGAACACATCTTCGCTGTTCGTTTGCGCCAGACGGCGAATGGCGAACTTGTAACGCTTAGTCAGCGTTTCGCGGATTTCTTTGTCCGTTTTGCCGGTCAGCTTCAGGCTTAGCTCGTCGAATTTTACTTTGCTATCCCAGAGCTGGTTTAACGCCTCTTCGCTTTTCGGCCACGGCGCTTTGCTGCGGTCGACGTCGAAAGTGTCGTTACCGGTGAAATCCATCGGACGTTCCAGCACCTTCAACGCATACTGATAACGCTCAAACCGGCGTTTTTGCGCAAGGTTATAGAGATCATAAAAGACATCTAATTTCCCGGTGCGCAACTCATCGCCAATGGCATTTTTCTTTTGCGCGAACTGCTCGACATCGCTCGCCAGCAAAACGTTGTGGCTATAGTCCAGCAGGTTCAAATAGCGGTCGAAAATTTTGGCTGAAAACGCGTTGTCGAGATCGAACTGGCGATAATGGGAACGGGTGAAGCGAGAAGTGACTCGCTCGCTCACCGTAGCGTGCTGAGGCTCTTCTTTTAAAACCGGAATCTGGTCAGCACGAGTGATGTCGTCCACAGCCAGCGCCTGGCCTGCCATAAGCAGCAGGCCCGCGACGGCGGTGAGCTTAAAAAAAGTGTTCATGCCCAGGTTGACCTCCGTTTCAGAACAATAAATGTTCTGCGCGTACAATCATCGACATACCAGAAGTCAGCTGTACACGGACGCCATCTTTGGTGATTTCCTGCACGGTGGCATCCATCGCATTGTTGCCCGCTTTCACTTTGATTGGCTGACCAACCGCCAGCGCAGTGATGTCGGATACGGGAGTATGACGCTCTTCACGCGGAGCGCGAGGCGCTTTATCCGCAGGCTTTGCCGCACGAGGTTTACGCTCGGTATTTTCTTTACGACGCGGCGCAGGGCGCGCTTTACGCTCGCGGCGCGGCGCTTCTTCACCTTCGCCCGCTGCGGCAGCGGCTTCCCGTTTTTTCGCCTGCTGTTCGGCACGCTGTGCCTGAACGCGCGCTTTCGCTTCTTCAAGCTGCTGGCGAGCATGTTCAACATGCTGTTCGTCCAGTTCGCCGCACGGGTTGCCGTCGAGATCGACACGGGTAGCGCCCGCTTTAATGCCGTGCAGATAACGCCAGCTGGAAGTATAAAGGCGTAATGCGGAACGAAGCTGCGTTTTACTGAGGTTCATTTCGCCCTCAACGCGCGCGACCAGGTCCTGGAAGATACCAATCTTCAAAGGACGCGCTTCACCTTCGGCGCTGAAGCACTGAGGAAAACGCTCAGCCAGAAAGGCGATAACTTCTTTACTGCTATTCAACTTAGGTTGATTTTCCATGAAATTTCCTGATTACAACGGATGTTGCCAACAAGCCGCAGGCATGAACAGGCGTCATTATAATGACGCCATCGCTAAATGCCACGTTATCCGTTGTTTATCATGCGAACGTTGCAAAGTATTTTTTGAAATCGGTGCCGGCAATGACCTTTTCAAGGTGCCCTGCCAGCTCCCGTAACCCCTGTTCATCGTCCGCATCGAAGCGATTAAAGAGGGTGCTGTCGATATCAAGCACGCCGATTACCTGTTCTCCGGCTTTAATCGGAAGTACGATTTCGGCATTGCTGGCCGCATCGCAGGCAATATGCCCATCGAAAGCGTGAACGTCGTCGACGCGTTGAACTTCGCCGGTGGCAACCGCTGTGCCGCATACGCCGCGCCCTACAGGAATACGTACGCAGGCGATTTTGCCCTGGAACGGCCCCAGAACCAGCGTATCGCCTTCCAGCAGATAAAAACCGGCCCAGTTAACGCCTTCGAGACGTTCAAAAAGTAATGCGCTGGTATTGGCGAGCGTGGCCAGAAAGCTGGTTTCCCCTGCCATTAATGCCTGAAAATCACGGTTCAGATCCGCGTAGAATTCTGTTTTGTTCATTGTTTGTTCACTTAGTGTCTTACTGAATTGCTGGCTTATTAAAATAAGCATTAAATGCCTTCATGCTCAAGATGAATCATTTCATGAGTTAATATATAGAAAACTGATAAAAAGAATTGACCTTGATGGCTCTTAAATCTACCGCGGCGCCCGTTCGCCGGAAATTACAGGTTCGCGCTATTGGCGAACCGTTGCCTTATGAACACTATCAGCGTTGCCCGCAGTGCGACATGCTTTTTTTGTTGCCGGTAGTGTCATCGCGCCAGACCGCGCACTGCCCGCGCTGCGACGCGAAAATCCGCGACGGCCGCGACTGGTCGCTGACGCGCCTGGCGGCGATGGCTATCACCATGCTGCTGCTCATGCCCTTTGCGTGGGGCGAACCGCTGTTGCGCCTTTATCTGCTCGGCACGCGTATCGACGCCAACCTTATGCAGGGGATCTGGCAGATGGCGCGCCAGGGCGACACGTTGACTGCCGCAATGGTGCTTTTCTGCGCCGTCGGCGCTCCTGCAACGCTTGTGGCCGCCATCGCCTATTTATGGTTCGGGAATATCCTGGGCATGAACCTGCGTCCGGTGTTGCTGATGCTGGAGCGGCTAAAAGAATGGGTGATGCTGGATATTTATCTGGTGGGGATAGGCGTGGCGTCAATCAAAGTGCAGGACTACGCCTGGCTTGAACCCGGGATCGGCCTGCTTGCTTTCGTCGCGCTGGTTATCTTAAGCGTCATGACGATCATTCACCTGAACGTTGAGCAGCTCTGGGAGCGCTTTTATCCCCAGCGTCCTACGACACGCCTACAGGAAAACATCCGCGTTTGCTTAGGCTGTCACTATACTGGCGTGCCGGACAGACGGGGGCGCTGCTCGCGCTGCCACATCCCGCTGCGGGCTCGCCGCCGCCATAGCTTACAGAAAAGCTGGGCCGCGCTTATCGCCGCGCTGGTGTTGCTGTTGCCTGCTAACCTGCTGCCTATTTCGGTGATTTATATCAACGGCGCAAGGCAAGAGGACACGATCATGTCCGGCATTATTTCACTGGCGAACAGCAATATCGCGGTCGCAGGCGTCGTGTTTATCGCCAGTATTCTGGTGCCGTTTACGAAAGTGATTGTGCTGCTGACGCTGCTTGTCAGCATCCACTTTAAATGCCAGCAGGGGTTGCGAACCCGCATACAGCTGCTGCGTTTTGTCACCTGGATCGGCCGCTGGTCCATGCTCGATCTGTTTGTAATTTCTATCACCATGTCGCTGGTTAACCGTGACCAGCTGCTGGCGTTTACGATGGGACCCGCTGCGTTTTATTTCGGCGCAGCGGTGATTTTAACTATTCTTGCAGTTGAATGGCTGGATAGCCGCTTACTTTGGGACGCACATGAGTCAGGAAATGCCCGCTTCACAGACTGAAGCGCGAATTAAAACAAAACGCCGTATTTCGCCGTTCTGGTTGCTGCCGGTTATTGCGCTTCTTATCGCAGGCTGGCTTATCTGGACTACCTATGAAGAACGCGGCACCACTGTCACTATCGATTTTATGTCTGCTGACGGCATCGTCGCCGGGCGCACCCCTGTGCGGTATCAGGGGGTTGAAGTCGGTACGGTGCAGGATATTCGCTTAAGCGATGACCTGAATAAAATCGAGGTCACGGTTAGCATCAAGAGCGACATGAAAGATGCGCTGCGCGACCAGACGCAGTTCTGGCTGGTTACGCCCAAAGCGTCGCTTGCCGGGATTTCCGGGCTCGACGCGCTGGTCGGCGGTAACTATATCGGCATGATGCCCGGCAAAGGCGAGCCGCAGGATCACTTTACCGCGCTTGATACCCAGCCCAAGTACCGACTCAATAATGGCGAGCTGATGATCCATCTTCAGGCGCCCGATCTCGGTTCGCTTAACAGCGGCTCGCTGGTTTATTACCGCAAAATTCCGGTCGGCCGCGTTTACGATTACGCCATTAATACCAACAAACAGGGCGTGACTATCGATGTGTTGATAGAACGACGCTTCACCAACCTTGTGAAAAAAGGCAGCCGCTTCTGGAATGTCTCAGGGGTCAAAGCCGATGTCGGCTTAAGCGGCGCGCAGGTGCAGCTGGAAAGCCTGGCGGCGCTGGTTAACGGCGCCATCGCTTTCGACTCGCCGCCCGATTCCGCTCGCGCCGAGCAAAACGATGAGTTTGGCCTGTATGAGGACCTGGCGCACAGCCAGCGCGGGGTTATCGTCAGGCTTGATTTACCGAGCGGCGCCGGGCTTAAGGCCGACAGCACGCCGCTGATGTACCAGGGCCTGGAAGTGGGCACGCTGACGAAGTTAAACCTTAACCCGGGCGGCGCGGTAACCGGCGAAATGACCGTCGATCCAAGCGTGGTGAACCTGCTGCGCGACGGCACCCGCATTGAGCTTAAAAGCCCCCGGCTTTCGCTGAACAACCCCAACGTCAGCAGCCTGCTTACCGGCAGTACCTTCGAGCTGGTGCCGGGCGAGGGTAAACCGCGCAACCATTTTGTCGTGCTGCCTGCCGATAAAACGCCTTTGCAACAGCCTAATGTGCTGACATTCACGCTGACCGCGCCGGAAAGCTACGGTATTGACGCCGGACAGCCGCTTATCCTGCATGGCATTCAGATAGGCCAGGTGCTGGAGCGCTCGCTTTCGGCGAAAGGCGTTAGCTTCTCTGCGGCGATTGACCCGCAGTATCGCGAACTGGTTAAAGGCGACAGCAAGTTTGTGGTCAACAGCCGCGTGGACGTCAAAGTCGGCCTCGATGGCGTGGAGTTCCTTGGCGCCAGCGCGACGGAGTGGATCAACGGCGGCATCCGCGTACTGCCGGGCAGCAAAGGCGAGATGAAAGAGAGCTACCCGCTTTTCGCCAACCTGGAAAAAGCGGTGGAAAACAGCCTGAGCGACCTGCCCACCACCACGCTTACCTTAACGGCCGACAGCCTGCCGGATGTTCAGCCAGGTTCAGTGGTGCTTTATCGCAAGTTTCAGGTAGGTGAAATTATCACCGTGCGTCCGCGCGCCAATGCTTTTGATATCGAAGTGCATATCAAGCCGGAATACAAACACCTGCTGACCCAGAACAGCGTGTTCTGGGCGGAAGGCGGCGCCAAGGTACAGCTTAACGGCAGCGGGTTAACCGTACAGGCCTCGCCGCTTTCGCGCGCCATCAAAGGCGCCATCAGCTTTGATAACCTGAGCGGCGCGGGCGCGGGCATGTCGAAAAACGACAAACGTATCCTGTACCCTTCAGAAACCGCCGCGCGCGCGGTGGGCAGCCAGATAACGCTTCACGCCTTTGACGCCGGCAAGCTGGCGGCAGGCATGCCGATTCGCTATCTCGGCATTAATATCGGCCAGATTGAATCGCTCGATCTGATCACCGAGCGCAGCGAAGTGCAGGCCACCGCCGTGCTTTACCCGGAGTATGTGAAGACCTTTGCCCGCGCAGGCACGCGTTTCTCTGTGGTCACGCCGCAGATATCCGCTGCGGGCGTCGAGCATCTTGATACCATTTTGCAGCCTTATATCAACGTGGAGCCAGGCCGCGGCAAAGCGCTGCGTGATTTTGAGTTGCAGGAAACCACCATTACCGACTCGCGCTATCTTGATGGCCTGAGCATTGTGGTGGAAGCGCCGGAAGCCGGCTCGCTCAATATCGGCACGCCAGTGTTATTCCGGGGTATGGAGGTGGGTACGGTTACCGGGCTGGCGCTTGGCAATCTTTCCGATCGCGTTATGGTCTCGATGCGTATCAGCAAGCGCTATCAGCATCTGGTAAGGGAAAACTCCGTCTTCTGGCTCGCCTCGGGTTACAGCCTCGACTTCGGCCTGACGGGGGGCGTAGTGAAAACCGGCACCTTTAATCAGTTCATTCGCGGCGGCATCGCTTTCGCCACGCCGCCAAGCACCCCGCTTTCGCCTAAAGCGCAGGCTGGCAAGCACTTCCTGCTGGAGCAGAGTGAACCGAAAGAGTGGCGCAGCTGGGGTACCGCGCTGCCCCGCTAACCCTTTCGCCCCGGTGTCACGCCGGGGCGATTGTGCTACACTTCGCGCCCTCTTTTTCTCTCTACGGGGTGAACTGTGGCGCAATCCGGTTCCGCTTATCTGCCTGACGCTTTTCTTTCTGTTATCCGCGAAGCGATGCCTGAAGGGCTATCGCTCGACGCCTTTATCGCTGCCTGCCAGCGCCCGCTGCGCCGCAGCATCCGCGTGAACACGTTAAAAATCAGCGTCAGCGATTTTCTTGAACTGGTCGCCCCGTATCACTGGCAGCTGACGCCGGTTCCGTGGTGCGAAGAGGGATTCTGGATAGAGCGTGACGATGAAGACGCCTTGCCGCTTGGCAGCACCGCGGAGCACCTGAGCGGGCTGTTTTATATTCAGGAAGCCAGCTCGATGCTGCCCGTCGCCGCGCTTTTCGCCGAAGGCAATACGCCGCAGCGCGTGATGGACGTGGCGGCGGCGCCCGGCTCGAAAACCACGCAAATTGCGGCCCGGATGGGCAACCAGGGCGCCATTCTCGCCAACGAGTATTCCGCCAGCCGCGTAAAAGTGCTGCACGCGAACATCAGCCGCTGCGGTATTGCCAACGTGGCGCTGACCCATTTTGATGGCCGTGTTTTCGGCGCAGCCCTGCCGGAAGCCTTCGACGCGATTCTGCTGGACGCGCCCTGCTCCGGCGAAGGCGTGGTGCGTAAAGATCCTGACGCGCTGCGCAACTGGTCGCCTGAAAGCAATCAGGAGATCGCGGCTACCCAGCGCGAACTTATCGACAGCGCCTTTCACGCGCTCGCGCCGGGCGGCACGCTGGTTTATTCCACCTGTACCCTGAACCGGCAAGAAAACCAGGAAGTGTGCCAGTGGCTACTGGAGCGCTATCCGGGCGCGGTTGAGATCCTGCCGCTGGAGACGCTTTTCCCCGGTGCCAGAGACGCGTTAACCCCTGAAGGGTTTTTGCACGTTTTTCCACAAATTTACGACTGCGAAGGGTTCTTTGTCGCCCGACTGCGCAAGACCGCTGCGGTTGAAGCGTTGCCGACGCCGAAATATAAAACAGGCACTTTCCCCTTCAGCCCGCTTAACGGACGCGATGCGCGAGAAATTGTCGATGCGGCGAAAAAGGTTGGCCTGGCGTGGGATGAAACGCTGCGGTTATGGCAGCGCGATAAAGAAGTGTGGCTTTTTCCGGCGGATATTGAACCGCTTATCGGCCGGGTACGCTTTTCCCGCATCGGGTTGCGGCTCGCCGAACGCTTCAACAAGGGTTTTCGCTGGCAACATGAAGCCGTGGTGGCGCTCGCCGGTACTGGCAATAAACTCGCTTTTGAGCTTAGCTTAGAAGAAGCGGGCGAATGGTATCGCGGTCGCGATATCTGGCCTGCCGCACTGCCTCAGGCGGATGAAGTTATCGTGACCTTTCAGGGACAACCTCTGGGGTTAGCGAAGCGAGTGGGTTCAAGGCTTAAAAACAGTTATCCGCGCGAACTGGTGCGCGACGGTATCTTATTCAGCGCGCTGAACTGATTCGCCTGAAAAATCGACGCTGTTCATTTGGCACTTTTTGCACAAAGGTCTACCCTGAAAAGGGGGACCTTTACTGGTCATACCACCTGCAAACTGCCCAAGGGAGAGCGTTATGACAAAAACCAGTGTAAAAATCGGCACTTTTGAAATCGATGATGCCGAACTGCACGGCGAGCAGCAAGGCGATCGAACGTTAAGCATTCCTTGTAAATCGGACCCGGATCTCTGCATGCAGCTTGATGCATGGGACGCCGAAACCAGCATTCCCGCCCTGCTCAACGGCGAACACTCCGTGCTATACCGTGTACATTACGATCAACAAGCTGATGCCTGGATCATGCGTCTTGCCTGATTCCAAAAGAACCCGTCGCCCAGACGGGTTATTTAATCCGACATTTTCCCCGCCTTCTCCCGCTTCCCCTACACTTATAAGATATGCTGTTGATTTGAGGACGCTATGTTCGCTTTGGTTCTTTTTATTTGTTATCTCGACGGGGGATGTGACGATATAGTCGTCGACGTTTTCAACACTGAACAGCAGTGCCTGCATGCGATGGACGAGCAGCGGTTACGCCACGGCGGCTGTTATCCGGTTGAAGATTTTATTGACGGCTTCTGGCGCCCGGCGCAGGAATACAGCGATTTTTAATTACTGAACCTGAACCAGCGTCAGCCGGTTGCCGAATACCGCGCCGGTATCGATGTAATGCTGATTGGCGAAATCGAGCGGCGTTTTCAGCGGCGTGTGGCCAAAGTAAAACGCGTCCGCCCCCTCAATGGCCTGGCTTTTGCCTCGCATATGGCGGTTAAGGCGCTCGCGGCTCCACACGACCTCATGCTTATCCACCGGTTGCAGCCAACAGTAGCGGGCGTCAGGATAATCCGCATGGGCGATGACGATAGTCTTCCCACTTGCATGCAGTTCGATAATCAGCGGCAGCTTTTCGCAACCAAGCAGCTGCGTTTTAACATTGCCCTGCGCTGTTTCGGAGAGCCTGGCAAACCATGCTCCGCCGTTAAGCCACCATAGCTGCCTGTCCCCTTCCCGCAACGCTTCAATCGCCATCTCTTCATGGTTGCCGCGTACCGCGAAAAACCAGGGGCGGGCGAGCAACCGGAGACAGCCGGGGCTGTCAGGCCCGCGATCGATCAGATCGCCTACAGAGATAACCGCATCCTGCAAGGGGTCAAAACGTTGCGCGCGCAGCGCGGCGGCGAATTGATGCAGGCAACCGTGGAGGTCGCCGACGATAAAAATATGCCGCCATTGCGAACCATCAATACGCTGATACATAAACCCTCCTCATCGTAAGGCAAGTATAGTTATGTACAGGCGGTAGCTGGGCTGAAAGCGCAGGAAGAGAAACTGAAGCTGGTTGAAAAGATTATTTCGCTGTTAACTACGAGCAGAGCGCATTAATAAAACAGCCCCGGCATAAGAATCCCGGGGCATAATGCGAATTATCACTACGGGTTTATTTATTCCGGAATACGCAGAACCTGGCCGGGATAAATTTTATCCGGACTGCTCAGCATAGGTTTGTTGGCTTCAAAAATCTTATTATACTGATTCGCATCGCCGTAAACCTGTTTCGAAATTGCGCTCAGCGTATCGCCTGATTTAACCGTATAAAATTTACTTTCTTTGGCCGTGCTGGCAGCTTTTACCTGATCGTCAACGCTTGCGATACCGGCAATGTTACCCACAGCAACCAGGATTTTTTCTTTCGCTTCCTGAGACAGGCCATCCCCGGTGACAGTGGCTTTGCCGTCTGCAACCTGAACGTTGACTTTGTCCGCATCAGGAATACCGGTTTTCGCTAAATGGTCTTGTACCTTTTTTGCCTGCTCATCTTTGTCATGATTGCCGGAAACGGTATCCCACAACTTTTCGCCCGCCTCTTTTACAAAATTAAAAAGACCCATTATTTACCTCGCTTATATCCAGTGAACACGCTTAAAGCGTAGCAGAAAATAACCGCGCCAGTTGGCTACAGGTTATATTCAGAAAGACCTTACCGCCGCCTGGATTATATTTCCCTGAGCCTGGTGTGAGCCGCTGCGTTATAAACGAAGCGGCCGAAAACCCTGGCCAACAGGATCAACAGGTGATTGCACAGGTTTGCGTGTCTGTTTTTATGCTTACACTCCCCCGTTGCCAGGCCCCGGTTTAGCGTCAAACTGCGGTAGTCTTACGACGCGGCTTTTCGGCGTCAGCGCCTGCCGTTTCGTTAACTTTAGCCAGCAAAAAAAAGCTCAAAAAAAAGCAAAAAGAGTTGGAGCGGCGCGTAAAAACGTTTAGATTGCCTAAACAAAGCGAAAGGGCCAGAGCGCGGCGAGTCGTGCGCTAAACCGCGGGGTCCGGGATAATTCGCACCGCCTCGCTGAAAGGCGGATAAAAAAAGACCGAATACGATTCCTGTATTCGGTCCAGGGAAATGGCTCTTGGGAGAGAGCCGTGCGCTAAAAGTTGGCATTAATGCAGGCTAAGTCGCCTTGCACTTTAAGAATAGATTACGACGTCAGGTTTTCCAGTCCGTGACAAAAGCTGCCTGAAAAAAACCTCACGTAACGTGATTATTTATAGAAAAACCGCAACGGCCC
Source organism: Franconibacter helveticus LMG 23732 (assembly GCF_000463115.2). GTDB lineage: Bacteria > Pseudomonadota > Gammaproteobacteria > Enterobacterales > Enterobacteriaceae > Franconibacter > Franconibacter helveticus. Next base: position 42,636 of record NZ_AWFX01000005.1, read on the forward strand.
TGGGGCTAACGTTGCGGTTTTTTTTATCTTTTTCGGGCGAAGGAGGCTTAGCAGAGTTTTTGCGCGCGTTCGATAAAAGGCGCCAGGCTCATTTTCTCGCCCGGTTTTGCCGGGTCGTCAGCCTGAATGACCGTGACAGGCTGGCCGCTGGTCTTCTTCTCTTTTACCTGACGCTCGGCAATATCATTAAGCGGATATTGCATCAGGGTGCTGGGGTTAATGGCGAACAGCGCATTGCCGGGGCGGCAGGTCAGCATCACTTCTTCACGGGTAAATGCCCATTTATCTTTGCCCATTTCAAAGCGGCTGACGGTAATGATTTGCGTCGCCAGCGCCATTCCCGAGCAGGAAAAGAGCAGCATCGCGAGTAGCGTTTTTTTCATTGATGTTTCACCTAAGCATTCAGAACGGCTCCCAGGTGGCGAACAGGCTGACGGCCGCCAGCACCAGCGCACCCAGCGCCATTTCCAGTTGGGTCAGTTGCACAAAGCGCCGCTGCGCCTCGCCCTGACCGTTACGAAATCGTGGCACCAGAAAATAACGGTTCCAGAGCGCGATTGCCACCATCGTCGCCACCAGCGCTATTTTCACGAACAGTAACCGGACATAACCGCTCTCCAGCGGCCAGCGCAGCCCGAGAATAAACATGGCGTTTATCGCCCCCGTCAGCACGACGCCTGCCACCGCAAGATGGCCGTAACGCGAAAAGCGCATCATGGCGACGATGGCCTCTTCACGCCAGTGCGCATGACGGGCCATACGCATGCAGATTAACAGCGGCCACAGTCCGCCAAGCCACCAGGCGGCGCACAGCAGATGCACGGCGTGGTTCAGGCGATGCAGCGCGCCGGTCAACCCTTCATGCATAGCGGCATGTCCCACGCCCGCCAGCAAAGCCAGTTGAATCGCCGTTAGCATTGATAACAGCGCGGCGCTGCCTTTCGGCCTCAGCCACGCCGCAATCAGCGCCACAACCGCCAGCGCTATTTGCCAGAGCCAGCTGTTGCCAAACCGCGTCGTCAGCACGGCCAGCAAGATTTGCGGGTTGACGCTGTCTTTTATCCCCTCGCCCATCAGCCCCGCCTGCACGACCAGAATCATAAGCGCGCTCAGCGCATTACACAGCAGCGCCACGCGCCAGAAGGCGATAAGCCGTTTTGCCAGCGGTTTGCGAATCGGCGCAGGCGCCAGCAGGCTGACGCACAGCGTGGCGCCCAGAGCGAGCATCAGCGCAGCGAAGTGGACAAATCGCAACGCGACAAAAGCGGTTGGCAACACCGGCGTTATTTAACCGTAAAGCGGTACTGGCCCTGGGTTTTATGGCTGTCGACAGAGACCACATGCCATGCCACCTGATACTCGCCCGCACTGAGCGTTTCGTTTAACGGCACGGTCAGGATTTTGTCATCTTTCGCATCGCGCGTAACTTTACCCGTGCTGATAGCTTTGCCATCCGGGCCGGTTATTTTCACGCCGCTGAAAGCAGGTTCGATACCTTCTGAAAATTGCAGGCGCAGCGCCTGCGGCGCCTGCTCTACCGTAGCGTTAGCGGCAGGCATCTGCGACTGTAAATGCGCATGCGCGAAAACAACGGGCGCGGCGAAAAGAGAAACCACAAAGGTGCAAAGAGAGGCGGCGCGGGAAGCGGAAAAAGCCATACTATTCATTCCTTTTAGTTATGTCACTGGCGCAAAGAATAACCCCGGCTTTTGGTCAAGTCGAGCAGACAGGCACGCAATGCTACATAAGCACTTGTCATCTTCGCCAGGTCGCAGTACCTTCACGCGGTTCAGAGAGGAGTTCGTTATGAAGCACAATCTTGCCCAACTTCCCCAGGATGAGATGGATAAAGTCAACGTCGACCTGGCGGCGGCAGGCGTCGCCTTTAAAGAGCGCTATAACATGCCGGTGATTGCCGAAGCGGTTGAGCGCGAGCAGCCTGAACATTTGCGGGGCTGGTTTCGCGAACGGCTGATAGCCCACCGTCTCGCCTCGGTTAACCTTTCACGTCTGCCTTACGAGCCAAAGGTAAAATAAGGCTGCACGCGCTTTTTCATACGCTTAAACTATCAGTCTTACGTTTACAGGCCCTGCCCGTTCTTTTGCCCCAGGGGCGGGCCGGCATTATTTCAGGCGGAGAGAACCATGCTGCGCGTAATTGATACCGAAACCTGCGGTTTACAGGGTGGCGTTGTGGAAGTGGCGTCGGTCGATATTATCGATGGCCGCATCGTCAATCCGATGAGCGATCTCGTCTGCCCTGACCGCCCCATCAGTCATCAGGCGATGGCGATCCACAAAATCACCGAGGCGATGGTGGCGGACAAACCCGTCATTGAAGAGGTGATCCCGCGCTATCACGGCAGCCCGTGGTATGTAGCGCATAATGCAAGTTTCGACAGACGCGTATTGCCGGAAATGCCCGGCGAGTGGATTTGCACCGTTAAGCTGGCGCGCCGCCTGTGGCCTGGCATCAGCTACAGCAACATGGGGCTGTATAAATCCCGTAAGCTAAGCGTCGAGACGCCCGCCGGGCTGCATCATCACCGCGCACTGTTTGACTGTTACATCACCGCCGCGCTGCTGCTTGAAATCATGAACGTCAGCGGCTGGACGCCTGAAGAGATGGTGAACATCACCGGCCGACCCGCGCTGGTCGCCTCGCTGCCTTTTGGTAAATACCGCGGTCAGCCGGTAGAGACCATCGCCGAGCGCGATCCGGGTTATTTGCGCTGGATGCTCAATAACGTAAAAGATCTCAACCCGGATCTGCGCATGACGCTAAAGCACTATCTCGAACAGGCCTAACCCGGGTTGCCTGGCAGCGTGCCTTGCGCCAGCGCGACCAGAAAGGCGAATTCCATCGCCACGCCTTCGTAAGATTTGAACCGGCCCGACTTGCCGCCGTGGCCGGAGTCCATATCCGTGCAGAGCAACAATAAGTTATCGTCAGTTTTGCATTCACGCAGCTTCGCTACCCATTTTGCCGGCTCCCAGTATTGCACCTGAGAATCATGCAGCCCCGTAGTGACCAGCAGGTGCGGGTAGCGCTGCGCTTTGATCTGGTCATAAGGGCTATAGCTTTTCATGTAGTGATAATACGTTTCCTCTTTCGGATTGCCCCACTCCTCAAACTCGCCGGTGGTCAGCGGAATAGATTCGTCCAGCATCGTGGTGACGACGTCAACAAAAGGCACCTGGGCGATAACGCCTTTAAACAGCTCCGGCCTTTCGTTAATCGCTACCCCCATCAGCATGCCGCCCGCGCTGCCGCCCATGCCGAACAGAAAACGCGGATCGCCATAGCCGTGCTCCACCAGCGCGTCGCACACGTCCAGATAGTCGTTAAAGGTATTTTTCTTTTTAAGAAACTTACCCTCTTCATACCAGCGCTGCCCCAGCTCCCCGCCCCCGCGAATATGGGCGATAGCATAGACAAAGCCGCGATCGAGCAGACTCAGGCGGCTGGCGCTGAAATCAGCGTCAATACTGGTGCCGTAAGAGCCGTAGCCATAGACCAACAGCGGGTTACGCCCGCGCTGGTAATGTTTTTTGTGGTAGACCAACGAGACGGGCACTTCCACGCCGTCGCGGGCGGTAACCCAGATATGTTCGCTGCGATAATTACCGGCGTCGAAACCCGCTACTTCAGTCTGTTTCAGCACCCTTCGCTCGCCCGTATCCATATCAAGCTCGAACAGGGTATCCGGTGTGGTCATAGAAGAGTAGCCATAGCGCAGCTTCGCGGTATGCGGCTCGGGGTTAAAGGCAAGCCAGGTGACATAGGCCGGGTCATCAAAGGCGATGCCGGTCACTTCCCGCGTTTTACGGTTTATCTGGCGCAGGCTGGTCAGGCCGCGCTGGCGCTCCTCAACCACCAGCCAGTCGGTGAAAAGCGTAAAGCCTTCCAGCATGATGTGCTCACGCGGCGGGATAAGCGCTTCCCATGCCTTCTCATCGCGTACCTTACTGCGGTACAGGCCAAAGTTTTTACCATCGCGATTAGAACGAATGTAAAACGTATGCTGGAAGTGATCGATGCTGTATTCGTGGTCCTTACGGCGCGGCAGAAAGCAGAGCGGCGGCGCATCCGGAAGCTCGGCGTCCACCAGCAACACTTCCGCCGTGGTGGCGCTGGCCAGGTAGATTTCGATGAAATGCTGCGAAGTGGTTTTATGCACGCTGACATAAAACGTCTCGTCTTTTTCTTCGTAAATCATTTCGTCCTGGCTTGCTGGCGTACCCACCGTATGCCGCCATACCTGATAAGGCAGCAGCGTTTTCGCATGCTTTTTAACGTAATAAAGCGTACGGGAGTCGTTCGCCCAGACGAAACTGGGCGTTACGTTCTCCAGCACTTCCGGGTACCAGTTGCCGGTTTCGAGGTTGCGAAACCGCAGGCCATATTGTCTGCGCGAGAGAAAATCTTCCGCCAGCGCCATAGTGGTGTTATCCGGCGTAATGTCGAAACCGCCCAGCGTATAAAACTCGCTGTGCGCGGCGCGCTTATTGCCGTCCAGCAGCACTTCCCACTGTTCCCATTCTGAGAGCACAACGGACTGACGCTGATGTATAGCGTACTCGCAGCCGGTTTCGTACACCTGACGGTAGCGATAACCATTTTTGATGTAGGGCGCGGAGACATCGCGCTGCGGGATACGGTTGACCATTTCACGGAGCAACCGTTCCTGCAACGCTTCCTGCGTCACCATTACGCTTCGCCCGTAATCGTTCTCCGCACGCAGGTAATCCAGTACATCGGGGTCGGATCGGGTGTCGTCACGCAGCCAGTAATAGTTATCGATTCTTGTGTCGCCATGCTGCGATATGGCATGAGCTATTTTTTTTGCTTGAGGTGGCATGTCGTTTTTCTTTTCGGTTAACACACTGTAAGGGTGGCAAAACCCACGCGTGTTGCAAGCGAAACATGCCGAAGATTAAGACTTCTTTACGATGGCGGCAGCGCTTTTTTCTGCTCACGAAGATCATTTTCTATCTCCTGGCGCACCTCCTGCGGGATTTTCAGGGCGTCGCCCAGGGCGTTGAGATAGCTGCGTTCCATAAAGTGATCGACGTCGATAACGGCGCAGCTCAAATACCAGATCTCCAGCGCTTCTTCTTCGTCGCGAATATCCTGGGCGAGGCGTGCCGGGTCGAGGGGTTGCTCAATGGCCTGCTGTACTACCGCCCTGCCCTGGCTTTCAATACCCGCTTCGCGAAGCTGCTGTTCGATGGCGGCACGCTCCCGATCGTCAATATGGCCGTCGCTTTTGGCGGCAAAAACCAGCGCGGTTATTAAACGCTCGGCCCGCCGATCCAGCGAGGCGGCAGGCTGACCATAACCCGGTTCGCCCTGATGCGCGGCACGGATTTTGTCTTTGTATTTATTCCATAGCACCGTGCCGGCCACCGCGCCGCCGCCCACCATCAGCGCCCCGGTGCCATATTTCGCCAGCAGCTTGCGGGACGATTTGCTCGCCACCAGTAACCCCGCAAGCCCGCCGAGCGCGCCCGGCGAGAGCAGTTTGCCAAGCCCGCTCTCTCCGCTTTGCGTTTTATTACTGTTGCTGATATTGCCAAGCATTGACTGTATTTGATTCATCCAGTTAGACATGTCCGTCCTCGCTTTCGTGGGGTTATCCGCAAAGCGTAAGCGAGCAGGCGTCAAGAAATGTCTGGAAGGGAAAAGAGAGGGAAAAGAATCGGGCAAGGGCTGCGCCCCTGCCGCACGGTTAAAGCTGGTAGTGGGCTTTGCCGGTTTTACAATCCACGGTCACGATATAGTGGATGTCGGTATTTTTACCGCGCACCGTCAGCGGTACTTTCCACTTATCTTCTTTACCGGTGATTTCTTTGCTGTTTATCCAGGCGACAGGGTCAGCCTGGCCCAGCGTTTTTTGATCGTCCGCCCAGCGCACTATACGGTTTTGCAGATAATCACGCTTCACGCTTGCGGCGATGGTTTCGGCGCTCGCGCCTTCACATTTCGGAAAATGGACATCGCGCGGGTCGGCGGCATGAACGGCAAAACCGATGCTTAACAGCAAGGCGCTGACTATCACGTTCCTCTTTTTCATCGTTATTCTCTCCATAACAGGGACAGAGAAAGCCTGGTATAAAACCAACGGAGCGCAAGAGAAAGGAGGCAGCTTTAGGAAATAACCGCATTAAATGCAGGGGCGAGACAGGGCTGTTCTAAAGAAAGGAACGGCCGGGTGTAACAGAAGCAGGCCAGCGCGCCGCAGCGCGCTATGCCTTGCGGGTTTTCAGGCGGCTTTGGTACGCTTACGCGCCGCGCTCAGCGCCACTGCGCCGTTTTCATCGCTTTCAGCTTCCGCAGCTTCGCTATTTTCCTGCGGCAGACGGCCGGTGCGCACAATCGTGCCCAGGCTGTCTTTGTTTTCCGCCATCCACAGCGCGAGCTGCTCGGTCTGCCCCTCTTCCAGGGTTATCGGCGCCTGTTGCAGCCAGCCTTCCAGGGCTTCTGCGAGATCGAGCATTTTGTCCCAGGCGTCGGCTTCCTTTTTACTGGCAAATGACATTTTTTCCACACCCTCACGGATTACGACGTATTTAATTTCTACCGCCATTTTTGAACCCTCATTACTGTGTATATATACAGTATACTCCTGCCAGCTTCGATATGCAAACGGCCGCTACTGCACGCGCAATCGTTTTCGTTTATACTCCGGCCAACTTTCTGCATAGCGAGAAAAACCCTTATGGCTTTATTAGGAACCGCACTGCGTCCTGCTGCGACGCGCGTTATGTTGCTGGGTGCCGGCGAATTAGGCAAAGAAGTGGCTATCGAATGCCAGCGGCTGGGCATTGAGGTGATTGCCGTAGATCGTTACGCCGATGCGCCTGCCATGCATGTCGCTCACCGTAGCCACGTTATCAATATGCTTGATGCTGCTGCGCTTAAAGCGCTGGTGGCGCAGGAGATGCCGGATTTCATCGTGCCGGAAATCGAAGCCATCGCAACCGATATGCTGATTGAGCTTGAGCAGCAAGGCCAGCGCGTGGTGCCCTGCGCCCGCGCCACGAAACTGACCATGAATCGCGAAGGCATTCGCCGCCTCGCCGCCGAAGAGCTGAAGCTTCCCACCTCAGCTTACCGTTTTGCCGACAGCGAAACCGCTTTTCAGGCTGCTGTGGATGAAATTGGCTTCCCGTGCATCGTAAAGCCGGTGATGAGTTCTTCGGGTAAAGGCCAGAGCTTCATTCGCGGGCCTGAACAGCTTGAAAAGGCCTGGCAGTATGCCCAACAGGGCGGACGCGCAGGCGCCGGAAGGGTGATTGTCGAGGGCGTGGTGAAGTTTGATTTCGAGATTACGCTCTTAACGGTGAGCGCCGTTGATGGCGTGCATTTCTGCGCGCCCGTGGGCCACCGTCAGGAAGAGGGAGATTACCGCGAGTCCTGGCAGCCGCAGCAGATGAGCGAAACCGCGCTACGCCGCGCGCAGGATATTGCCCGTGAAGTGGTGCTGGCGCTGGGCGGCCATGGCCTGTTTGGCGTTGAGCTGTTCGTTTGCGGCGATGACGTGATTTTCAGCGAGGTCTCTCCTCGCCCCCACGATACGGGGATGGTGACGTTGATTTCCCAGGATCTGTCGGAGTTCGCGCTGCATGTGCGCGCCTTCCTCGGGCTGCCTGTGGGCGGCATTCGCCAGTATGGCCCGAGCGCCTCGGCGGTGATTTTGCCTGAGCTGGTAAGCGACAACGTACAGTATGGCAATATCGACGCGGCGCTGGGCGCAGGGTTACAGCTGCGCCTGTTCGGTAAACCGGAAATTAACGGCACGCGCCGTCTTGGCGTGGCGTTAGCCACAGGCGAAACCGTCGACGAGGCGATTGCCCGCGCCAAAGCGGCCGCCGCCGCAGTCCAGGTGAAGGCATACAAAAAGCCCCGTTAAACGGGGCTTTTTTCTTAACCGCGCGCTAAAAATTATTTTGCGCCTTCAACCGCTTCACGAGCCAGTTTTGTGATGCGATCCCAGTCGCCCGCTTCCATCGCGTCCGCTGGCACCAGCCAGGAGCCGCCGATGCACAGCACGCTTTTCAGCGCCAGATAGTCGCGGTAGTTAGCCGGAGAGATACCGCCTGTCGGGCAGAAACGCACCTGGGAGAACGGGCCTGCGATAGCCTGTAGCGCTTTGGTGCCGCCGTTGGCTTCCGCCGGGAAGAATTTAAACTCTTTCAGGCCGTAATCCATGCCCAGCATCAGTTCAGAGACCGTGCTGATGCCCGGGATCAGCGGAATAGTGCCTTCGGTGGCGGCTTTAAGCAGCGGCTCGGTGAGGCCAGGGCTGATGGCAAACTGCGCGCCTGCGTCTGTCACTTCTTTCAACTGCTGTGCATTGAGCACGGTGCCCGCGCCGATGATCGCTTCCGGCACTTCTTTGGCGATAACGCGAATAGCTTCCAGCGCGCATTCAGTACGCAGCGTCACTTCCAGCACGCGCACGCCGCCCGCTACCAGCGCTTTCGCCATTGGCACAGCATGTTCCAGCTTGTTGATCACAATTACCGGCACAACCGGACCGGACTTCAGGATCTGTTCAGCACTTGTCTTCCAGTTTTTCATCAGTGGATCTCTCACGCCATTTAATTAAATTCGGTGTGGTGCGGTCTGCCGCGCACCCGGTGTTAAAAAGCGATGCAGGTTGCCCCCTGCTCCGCGCCGGACAATTTTTCACGCAGCGCGCCAAACAGCTCCCGGCCCGTCCCCACGCGCTGAGCGCTGAGATCGGGATGATAAGCCTCGCGGCGCGCCAGCTCTTCATCATCTACCAGCAGCGTTAGCTCGCCGGTTTGTCCGTTCACGCGGATCAGATCGCCGTCGCGCACTTTCGCCAGCAGCCCGCCATCCCAGGCTTCAGGCGTCACGTGGATGGCGGAAGGCACCTTGCCGGAAGCGCCCGACAGGCGGCCATCTGTCACCAGTGCGATTTTGAAACGGCGGTCCAATAATACACCAAGTGGCGGCATAAGTTTATGTAATTCTGGCATGCCGTTGGCTTTCGGCCCCTGATGACGCACGACGACGACGCAGTCACGGTCCAGCAAACCGGCTTCAAAGGCGGGAACCACATCATGCTGGCTTTCAAATACCACAGCTGGCGCTTCCACAATCTGGTTTTCCTGCGGTACGGCGGAAGTTTTCATCACCGCGCGTCCAAGATTGCCGCTCAATACTTTCGTGCCGCCATGGTGAGAAAACGGCTTTTCGATGGGCGCGATAATATCGCTGTCGAGGCTTGCCGCGGCGCCGTCGCGCCAGTCCAGCTCGCCGTTATTGAGCCACGGCTCCAGGGTATAGCGGCTCAGGCCAAAGCCCGCCACGGTATGCACATCCTCGTGCAGCAGGCCGCCTTTAAGCAGTTCGCGCATCAGCACCGGCACGCCGCCCGCCGCCTGGAAGTGGTTAATATCCGCCGGGCCGTTAGGATAAAGGCGCGCCAGCAGCGGCACGACGTCTGAAAGCTCAGAAAAGTCATCCCAGTTGATGATAATGCCCGCGGCGCGCGCCATCGCCACCAGGTGCATAGTGTGGTTAGTCGAACCGCCGGTCGCCAGCAGCGCGACGATGCCGTTTACCACAACTTTTTCGTCAATCATTTTACCGAGCGGCAACCCTTCGTTGCCGTTGGTGGTCAGGCGAGTCACCTGGCGGGCGGCTGCGGCCGTCAGGGCTTCACGCAGCGGCGCGTCGGGATGCACGAAAGAGGAACCCGGCAGTTGCATGCCCATAAACTCAATCACCATCTGGTTGGTGTTGGCGGTGCCGTAGAATGTGCAGGTGCCTGGCGCGTGATAAGAAGCCGCTTCCGATTCCAGCAGCGCCATACGGTCTACTTTTCCTTCTGCGTAAAGCTGGCGAATACGTACTTTTTCTTTGTTCGGCAGCCCGCTCGACATGGGGCCTGAAGGCACAAATACCGCCGGAAGATGGCCAAATGACAGGGCGGCCATCACCAGCCCCGGCACGATTTTGTCGCACACGCCGAGGTATAACGTCCCGTCGAACATGTTATGCGATAGGCCGACTGCGGCGGACATGGCGATCACTTCGCGGCTCAGCAGAGAAAGCTCCATGCCATCCTGCCCCTGGGTTACGCCGTCGCACATTGCTGGCACCCCGCCCGCCACCTGCCCGACCGCGCCCACAGAGTGCAACGCTTTACGGATTTGTTCCGGGTAGGTTTCGTAAGGCTGGTGCGCCGAGAGCATATCGTTATAGGAGGTGATAATGGCGATGTTGTTACGCAGCATGCTTTTTAGCGCGGCTTTGTCTTCCGGCTGGCAGGCCGCGAAGCCGTGCGCCAGGTTGCCGCAGGCCAGTTGCGAACGGTGTACCGTGTTGCTGGCGGCGTTAGTGATCCTTTCCAGGTAGGCTTGGCGGCTGTCGCGGGAGCGCTCAGCAATGCGTTTTGTTACGCGTAACATCACAGGGTGCATAAAATTTCCTCTTGGTTCGCTGTCGCTGGCGTGATGAGATAATGAAGCTGCAATGCACGGAAAAGTCATCAGGCGAGCGACCACAGGGGCAAAATCGCTGCGGCCAGTGTAATGAAAAAAGCCCTGCTGGTGAATCCAGTCAGGGCTTTATCAGAGAATATTTCACACTCTGCTGAGCCAGATCATGTTACCGGTAAAGTCAGTAACAGAGGTCGCAGGCAGGCTTACTCGAATTCGTTCCAGGAACGTCCGTCGCGCGTAATCATCGCCACAGATGCCACCGGGCCCCATGTGCCCGCCTGGTAAGGCTTCGGCGCGTCGTTGTCCGCAGCCCAGGCTTCGGTAATGGAGTCTACCCATTTCCACGCCTCTTCCACTTCGTCGCGGCGCACAAACAGCGCCTGAATGCCGCGCATGGTTTCCAGCAGCAGGCGCTCATAGGCATCTGCGAGATGCGTCTGGTTGAAGGTTTCGGAGTAACTCAGGTCAAGCTTGGTGGTTTGCAGGTTGTGCTTGTGATCAAGACCCGGCACTTTGTTCAGCACCTGGATATCCACCCCTTCGTCCGGCTGCAAACGAATGGTGAGCTTGTTCTGCGGCAGATCCTGCCAGGAATCTTTAAACAGGTTAAGCTCCGGGGTTTTGAAGTAAACCACCACTTCAGAACACTTGGCTGGCAGACGTTTGCCGGTACGCAGATAGAAAGGCACGCCAGCCCAGCGCCAGTTATCGATATCAACACGGATAGCAACGAAAGTTTCTGTGTTGCTGGTTTTGTTGGCGCCCTCTTCTTCCAGATAACCCGGCACTTTTTTGCCCTGCGCGAAACCGGCGGTGTACTGGCCGCGTACGGTTTTTTCACGCACGTTGGAGCGGTCGATACGGCGCAGCGAACGCAGCACTTTCACTTTTTCATCGCGAATGCTGTCGGCCGTCAGGTCGGACGGCGGCGACATCGCAATCATGCAGAGAATTTGCAGCAGGTGGTTTTGGATCATATCGCGCATCTGGCCCGCCTGGTCGAAGTAACCCCAGCGGCCTTCAATGCCTACCTCTTCCGCCACGGTGATTTCCACGTGATCGATAGTGCGGTTGTCCCAGTTATTGACGAAGAGCGAGTTAGCAAAACGCAGCGCCAGCAGGTTCAGAACGGTCTCTTTGCCCAGATAATGGTCGATACGGTAAACCTGGCACTCTTCAAAATATTCGCCCACCTGGTCGTTGATTTCGCGCGACGTTTCAAGAGAGGTGCCGAGCGGTTTTTCCATCACCACACGCGCAGGTTTGGCGTTAAGCTTCGCTTCGCCAAGGCCTTTACAGATAGCGCCGAAGGTGCTTGGCGGCATGGCGAAATAGTTAATGGTGACGCGGTTTTTCTGGTCGAGCATTTTACCCAGACGGCTAAAGGCGCTGGTGTCGTTCACATCCAGATTACAGAAATCGAGACGACCGCTCAGCTTATCCCATAAACCTTCATCGATTTTCTCTTTCATGAAGGTTTCGAGCGCTTCGCGCACTACGCTGGTATAGGTTGCTTTATCCCAGTCGGCGCGGCCGACGCCAAGAATGCGGGTTTCAGGATGGATTTGCCCGGCTTTTTCCAGCTGGTACAGGGAGGGCAGCAGTTTCCGGCGTGCGAGGTCGCCTTTCGCGCCGAAAATGACCAGGTCACAGGCCTGGGCTGTTTGCGTTACCGCCATGTCATTCTCCTTCGTTTCGGATAACCTGGTCTGCCAGGTTTATTTGTAATTTTCTTACATTGCACTGTACTGCTTTTACGGCTTTCACGGAACTCTTTACCGTAGCACTCATCGTAAGAAACGATTAGTGAAGGCACACAGTGGTAAATAATCGGCCACCGTTACCCTTCACTGATGATTTCTCACGCTTTTCGCCTGCCGTTAAAATCAGACAGCGATCAAGTTATGAAAAAAAACAACAACATTCCTGGGCGGATGTTACCTCCTGCTTTCTTCACGGGAGTATATTCTGGCTTAAACGCATCGCGATGACGCTTCTGGCGTCTTCGCCCTTTCCATGAGTCCATATTAGCGATGAACATGCTGGAAAAGATCCAGTCTCAACTGGAAAATTTAAGCAAATCTGAGCGCAAAGTCGCCGAAGTGATCCTGGAATCCCCCTCCCGGGCCATTCACTCCAGTATCGCCCGTCTGGCAAGCGTAGCGAATGTCAGTGAACCTACCGTGAACCGTTTCTGCCGAAGCCTCGAAACCCGGGGCTTTCCTGATTTCAAACTCCAGCTGGCGCAGAGTCTCGCCAACGGCACGCCTTATGTTAATCGCAATGTCGATGAAGATGACAGCGTGGAGGCGTATACCGGCAAGATTTTCGAATCGGCCATGGCGAGCCTCGATCATGTGCGCCAGTCGCTGGACATGAACGCCGTAAACCGCGCGGTCGATTTGCTCACCCAGGCGAAAAAAATCGCTTTCTTCGGGCTTGGCTCCTCAGCCGCCGTGGCGCACGACGCCATGAACAAATTTTTTCGCTTTAATGTGCCGGTCATTTACTCCGACGACATCGTTTTGCAGCGAATGAGCTGTATGAATTGCAGCGCAGACGATGTCGTTGTGCTGATTTCCCACACCGGGCGCACGAAAAGCCTGGTGGAGCTGGCGCGCCTCGCCCGGGAAAATGACGCTATGGTGCTGGCCCTTACCTCTCAGGGTAGCCCACTGGCGCGAGAAGCCAGTCTCGCGCTGCTGCTGGATGTGCCGGAAGATACCGATATTTATATGCCGATGGTCTCGCGGCTTGCCCAGCTAACGGTTATTGATGTGCTGGCGACGGGTTTTACCCTGCGTCGCGGCGCAAAATTCCGGGATAACTTGAAGCGAGTCAAAGAAGCGCTAAAGGAATCGCGTTTTGATAAAGAGCTTTTAATTCCAGGCCAACAGTAATCAAATTGATAACAAAGTTGTCACACATTCATCTATTCAGTTAAGGTCCTTGCTCCAGGGGAGCATCCGATCCGCTGAGTTTTATTCAAGCAACACCAAAACGTTTCAGTCAACGGAGTACGACATGTCCAGAAGGCTTCGCAGAACCAAAATCGTCACCACGTTAGGCCCGGCAACCGACCGCGATAATAATCTGGAAAAAGTTATCGCAGCGGGCGCCAACGTAGTGCGCATGAACTTCTCTCACGGCACGCCAGAAGATCATAAATTACGTGCTGATAAAGTCCGCGAAATTGCGGCGAAACTGGGCCGCCACGTCGCTATTCTCGGCGATTTGCAGGGGCCGAAGATCCGTGTATCCACCTTTAAAGAAGGGAAAGTTTTCCTCAACATCGGCGACAAATTTCTGCTTGATGCGAACCTCGGCAAAGGCGAAGGCGACAAAGAAAAAGTTGGTATCGACTATAAAGGCCTGCCGGCGGATGTGGTGCCAGGCGATATTCTGCTGCTCGACGACGGGCGCGTACAGCTGAAGGTGCTGGAAGTGCAAGGCATGAAAGTCTTCACCGAAGTGACCGTCGGCGGCCCGCTTTCCAACAATAAAGGCATCAACAAACTGGGCGGCGGGCTTTCCGCTGAAGCCCTGACCGACAAAGATAAAGCGGATATCGTTACCGCTGCCGCCATTGATGTGGATTACCTGGCGGTCTCTTTCCCGCGCTGCGGCGAAGACCTGAACTATGCCCGCCGTCTGGCGCGGGATGCAGGCTGCAACGCGAAAATCGTCGCCAAAGTGGAACGCGCCGAAGCGGTGTGCACGGAAGAGGCGATGGATGACATCATTCTCGCTTCCGATGTCGTGATGGTAGCGCGCGGCGACCTGGGCGTTGAAATCGGCGACCCGGAGCTGGTAGGCATCCAGAAAACGTTGATTCGTCGCGCCCGTAAGCTGAATCGTGCCGTCATTACCGCAACGCAGATGATGGAGTCGATGATAACCAACCCGATGCCAACCCGCGCGGAAGTCATGGACGTGGCGAACGCCGTGCTGGACGGCACTGACGCCGTAATGCTCTCTGCTGAAACCGCCGCAGGGCAGTATCCGGCGGAAACCGTCGCGGCCATGGCGCGTGTTTGTCTCGGCGCGGAAAAAATTCCGAGCATTAACGTTTCCAAACACCGTCTGGATGTGCAGTTCGACAACGTGGAAGAGGCGCTCGCCATGTCTGCGATGTACGCGGCGAACCACCTGAAAGGGGTGACCGCTATCATCACCATGACCGAGTCCGGCCGCACCGCGCTGATGACCTCGCGCATCAGCTCCGGCCTGCCGATTTTCGCGCTCTCCCGCCACGAGCATACCCTGAACCTGACGGCGCTTTACCGTGGCGTGACGCCAGTCTATTTCGACAGCCCCAACGACGGCGTCGTCGCTGCGCAGGACGCGGTAAACCTGCTGCGCGATAAAGGCTACCTGGTAACAGGCGATCTGGTTATCGTGACCCAGGGCGACGTAATGGGCACCATCGGCACCACCAACACCACGCGCATTCTGACCGTGGAATAAAAAAGGGGCCAGCGCCCCTTTTTGTTTTCAGGCCGCTCGCTATGAGCGGCTTTTTTATGACTTCGGATAAAGCTCTTTACGTTTGTAAGGCTCTTTTTCGCCCGCTTTGCGGGTCTTAAGCAGCTTCAGGATCCAGGTATATTGCTCCGGGTGCGGACCGATGAAATGCTCTACCTCTTCATTCATCCGGCGCGCCAGGGTTACATCGTCGGCATCCAGCAAGTCGTCCATTGGCGGGCGAACCAGCACGTCCAGACGGTGAGTTTTGCCGTTATAAACCGGAAACAGCGGAACAACGCGCGCGCGACAGACGTTCATCAGGCGGCCTACCGCAGGCAGCGTCGCCTTATACGTCGCGAAGAAATCCACAAACTCGCTCTGTTCAGGCCCGTGGTCTTCATCCGGCAAATAGTATCCCCAGTACCCTTCGCGTACGGATTTAATAAAGGGTTTGATGCCATCGTTACGCGGATGCAAACGGCCGCCGAAGCGCAGACGAACCTTGTTCCAGACATAATCAAATACCGGATTGCCCTGATTATGGAACATGCCGGCCACCTGAACGCCTCGTGAGGCCAGCAGCATAGCGGGAACATCTATCGCCCAGCCGTGGGGCACCAGCATGATGACTCGCTCTTTTTTGTCCAGCATCTCCCTCAGGATCTCTTCGCCATGCCAGTCGACCCGCTTAAGCAGTTTTTCCGGCCCGCGCAGCGCCAGTTCCGCCATAAAGACCATCGCCTGCGGCGCGGTAGCGAACATATCGTCGATAATCTTTTCACGCTGCGCTTCCGAAAGTTCAGGGAAGCAGTAAAACAGGTTGATGCGCGCGCGGCGGCGGGCGCTTTTCCCAAACCTGCCGCCAATACGCCCGATTTTACCCAGCAACGGGTCGCGTAGCGCCGGCGGGGTTAATGCCAGCGCGGCGAAAGCGCCGATGCCTAACCATGTGCCCCAGTAGCGCGGATGCAAGAAGGCTTTATCAAATTTGGGGATGTATTCGTTGTTCGTTGTTTTGGTTTCCATGCCTGCTCTCGGGGCGTCATCTGTTCAATATAAATTAAGCAAATAGTTTAGCGGCGGGCGGACCGCCAGACAAAAGAAAAAGCCGGCGCGAAGAGCGCCGGCTTGTTAACCGCGGATTCGTTAATCAAATCGCAGCTGCGGGATAACCTCGTTCGCCTGCGCCAGATAGTCGCGACGATCGGAGCCGGTCAACCCTTCTGTACGCGGCAGCTTCGCCGTCAGCGGGTTTACCGCCTGCTGGTTTATCCAGATTTCGTAGTGCAGGTGCGGGCCGGTAGAGCGCCCGGTATTGCCGGAAAGGGCGATACGATCGCCGCGTTTCACTTTCTGGCCCGGTTTCACCAGCAGTTTCTTCAGGTGCATATAACGGGTGGTGTAAGTACGCCCGTGACGGATTGCGACATAATAGCCTGCCGCGCCGCTACGTTTGGCCATCACCACTTCGCCATCGCCCACCGCCAGCACTGGCGTACCCTGCGGCATGGCGAAATCCACCCCTTTATGCGGCGCCACGCGGCCCGTTACCGGGTTGAGTCGACGCGGGTTAAAGTTCGAAGAGACGCGGAACTGACGCGACGTCGGGAAGCGCAGGAAGCCTTTTGCAAGGCCGGAGCCGTTACGGTCGTAGAACTTGCCGTCTTCAGCGCGGATCGCGTAGTAATCTTTACCGTCAGAGCGCAGGCGCACGCCCAACAGTTGGCTTTGCTCTCGTTTGCCATCCAGCATTTCACGGGACATCAGCACAGAGAACTCATCGCCTTTCTTGAGCTTGCGAAAATCCATCTGCCACTGCATCGCTTTGATAACCGCGCTGATTTCAGCGCTGTTCAGGCCAGCGTCTTTGGCGCTTGCAACGAAGCTGCCGCCAACGGTGCCTTTCATTACGCTGTTCACCCAGTCGCCCTGCGCGATTTCGCTGCTCATTTTAAAGCCGCCGTTTGCCTGGCGGTCGTACGTCCGTGTTTCGCGGCGCGACATTTCCCACGTCAGGCGTTGCAGTTCGCCTTCCGGGGTCAGCGTCCAGGAGATCTGCTGACCGATTTTCAGATTCCGCAAATCTTTGTCGACAGCGGCGAGCTGACTGATTTCGCCCATATCGATGCCGTACTGGTTAAGCACGCTGCTCAGGGTATCGCCGGTAGAAACGACATATTCATGCACGCCCGCTTCACCCGCCGTTTTTTCATCAAGCTCATCCTGAGGAATGGCTTCGTCTTCCGCCTCCGGCGCAGCCTGGTCTATCGGCTCGCTCGCCTCCGGCAGCAAAGAGCGCACTTCATTTTTCTCAAGCTCGATGGTCTTAACGATGGGCGCAGATTCGGGGTGGTAGATATACGGCCGCCAGACGGCGACCGCGAGAGTAAGAACGGTAAGCGACCCCAGCATGACGCGATGAGGCCGGGGCAGATTGTTAAATGCCAGAGCGACAGAACGGGCTATCTGTTGCACAAATTCACTTCCTCGTTAATCTCCTTTCAGGCAGCTCGCATACTGGTTCGATAGCTGGGTCAGGAACTGCATATAGCTCTCCTTCCCTACCTTTATGTCTGTTCCCAGTGGATCCAGAGTTCCCATTCGAACCTTCGTCCCCCTGGCAACGGCTTCGATGACCGCTGGCCTGAACTGTGGCTCAGCAAAAACGCAGGTCGCTTTTTGCTCAACCAACTGTGTTCTGATTTCATGTAAACGCTGAGCGCCAGGCTGGATTTCGGGGTTAACGGTAAAGTGACCCAGAGATGTCAATCCGTAGTGTTTTTCAAAGTAGCCATAAGCGTCGTGAAAAACGAAATAACCTTTACCTTTCAGTGGCGTCAGCACGGTGGACACCTGCTTGTCGGTGCGGTCGAGTTCCGCTTCGAAGCGTTGCAGGTTCGCGTCCAGTTGGGCTTTACTTTGCGGCATAAGTTCCACTAATTTTTCATGGATTGCAACCGCCGAGGATTTGGCTATTTCAGGCGAGAGCCAGATATGCAGGTTATAGTCGCCGTGGTGGTGATGCCCGTCACTTTCTTCACCATGATGATGTCCCTCATCGTGGTCGTGCTCGTCCTCTTCACTGCTTTTCATCAGCACAGGCTTGACGCTTTCAAGCCCGGCCAGGGCAAGCTGTTTTTGCGCAGGCAGCGTGCCGACCGTTTTTTGCATGAACGCTTCCATTTCCGGCCCTACCCAGACCACTAAGTCCGCGTTCTGCATACGTTTTACATCGGATGGGCGCAATGAGTAATCATGCTCAGAAGCGCCATCGGGCAGTAAGACTTCCGTTGGAGTGACGCCGTCAGCGATAGCGGCCGCAATGAAGCCCAAAGGCTTAAGCGAAGCGACTACGGCGGCCTGTGAAGGGGCGGTGGCCCCTGCCCATAAAGCTGCTGAAACAGCAGCGAAAAGAAGCGTATTTTTATGTAACATAATGCGTCTTATCGTCGTGATGAATGAAAGAAGTGTGATATTATAACATTCTAACGCTTATGCAACGCCTTATTGACTATGACTAATTTGGTTTCACTGGAAAAGATCTCCGTCTCGTTTGGCCAACGCCGCGTCCTGTCTGACGTTTCGCTGTCATTGCGCCCCGGAAGAATACTCACATTGCTTGGGCCTAACGGCGCCGGCAAATCAACGCTTGTGCGCGTCGTGCTGGGCCTCGTAGCACCCGACGAAGGGGTTATCAAGCGCGACAGAAATCTGCGCATTGGCTATGTGCCGCAAAAACTCCATCTGGACGCCACGCTGCCGCTGACTGTCAGCCGCTTTATGCGCCTGCGTCCAGGCACCCGTAAAGCGGATATTCTGCCTGCGCTCAAGCGTGTTCAGGCGGGCCATTTAATTGACGCGCCGATGCAAAAGCTCTCCGGCGGGGAAACGCAGCGCGTGCTGCTGGCCCGCGCCCTGCTCAACAAGCCGCAGCTGCTGGTGCTTGATGAGCCAACCCAGGGGGTGGACGTTAACGGTCAGGTGGCGCTTTACGATCTGATTGATAAACTTCGCCAGGAGCTCGACTGCGCGGTGCTCATGGTCTCGCATGACCTGCATCTGGTGATGGCGAAAACAGACGACGTGCTGTGCCTCAACCACCATATTTGCTGCTCCGGCACGCCGGAGGTGGTCTCTACCCATCCGGAATTTATCGCTATGTTCGGCCCGCGCGGCGCCGAGCAGCTTGGTATTTATCGCCATCAACATAACCATCGTCACGATCTTCAGGGACGGATTGTTTTACGCAGAGGAAATGGCCAGCCATGATTGAACTTCTTTTTCCCGGCTGGCTTGCCGGGATGCTGCTTGCCTGCGCCGCCGGGCCGCTTGGCTCGTTTGTGGTCTGGCGCAGAATGTCTTATTTCGGCGATACCCTGGCGCACGCCTCGCTGCTGGGGGTAGCCTTTGGCCTGTTGCTTGATGTCAATCCGTTTTATGCGGTTATTGCCGTAACGCTGCTGCTGGCGCTGGGGCTGGTATGGCTTGAGAAACGCCCGCATCTGGCGATTGATACGCTGCTCGGCATCATGGCGCACAGCGCCCTGTCGCTCGGGCTGGTGGTGGTCAGCCTGATGTCCAACATTCGCGTGGATCTGATGGCGTATCTCTTTGGCGACCTGCTGGCGGTCACGCCCGCCGATCTGGTCTCTATCGCGCTTGGCGTCGTGGTTGTGGTAGGCGTGCTTTGCTGGCAGTGGCGCAGCCTGCTCGCCATGACCATCAGCGCGGACCTGGCGTTTGTGGATGGCGTGCGCTTACAGCGCGTAAAACTGCTGCTGATGCTGGTAACGGCGCTGACAATCGGCGTGGCGATGAAGTTTGTCGGCGCGCTGATTATTACTTCGCTGCTGATTATTCCTGCCGCTACGGCGCGTCGCTTCGCCCGCACGCCGGAGCA
Source organism: Franconibacter helveticus LMG 23732 (assembly GCF_000463115.2). Lineage (GTDB taxonomy): Bacteria > Pseudomonadota > Gammaproteobacteria > Enterobacterales > Enterobacteriaceae > Franconibacter > Franconibacter helveticus. Next base: position 62,485 of record NZ_AWFX01000005.1, read on the forward strand.
GATGGCCGGTTTCGCGGTCGTTATCGGCATGCTGGCCGTGACAGGCGGGCTGACGTTCTCCGCTTTTTACGACACGCCGGCGGGGCCGTCAGTGGTTCTCTGCGCCGCGCTGTTGTTTATTCTCACCATGACAAAGCGCATGCCGGCCTGAGCCGAAAAAAAAGAAAGGCGCCTTATCGGGCGCCTTTTTTGTTTGTTGATTACGGCATCGCGGGCGGCGTAATGCCAAAGTGAGACCAGGCGCGCGTCGTCGCCATGCGGCCTCGCGGCGTGCGCTGTAAAAAGCCTTGCTGGATCAGGAACGGCTCAAGCACGTCTTCAATCGTCTCGCGCTCTTCGCCAATCGCCGCGGCAAGGTTATCAAGCCCCACCGGGCCGCCGAAGAATTTGTCGATAACCGCGAGCAGCAGCTTGCGGTCCATGTAGTCGAACCCTTCGGCATCCACGTTAAGCATATCCAGCGCCTGCGCCGCGACATCCTGGCTAATTACGCCGTCGTGACGCACTTCGGCGAAGTCCCGCACGCGCCTGAGCAGGCGGTTGGCGATACGCGGCGTGCCACGCGAGCGGCGCGCCACTTCCAGCGCCCCTTCTTCGCTCATATCAAGCCCCATATAACGGGCGCTGCGGCTGACGATGTGCTGCAAATCGGGCACCTGATAAAACTCAAGGCGCTGGACGATGCCAAAACGGTCGCGCAGCGGCGAAGTGAGCGACCCGGCGCGCGTTGTGGCGCCGATGAGCGTAAAGGGCGGGAGATCGATTTTAATCGAGCGCGCCGCCGGTCCTTCGCCAATCATGATGTCGAGCTGGTAATCTTCCATCGCCGGATAGAGCACCTCTTCAACAACCGGCGAAAGACGATGGATTTCATCAATGAACAATACGTCGTGCGGCTCAAGGTTGGTGAGCATGGCCGCCAGATCGCCTGCTTTTTCCAGCACCGGGCCGGAAGTGGTCCGCAGGTTTACGCCCATTTCGTTGGCGACAATATTGGCGAGCGTGGTTTTACCCAGGCCCGGCGGGCCGAAAATCAGCAGATGATCCAGCGCGTCGCCGCGCAGCTTCGCCGCCTGGATAAAAATCTCCATCTGCGAGCGCACCTGGGGCTGGCCGACATACTCACTCAGTAGCTTGGGACGGATAGCGCGGTCCGCTACCTCTTCCGCCACACTGCTGCCCGGCGCGACCAGGCGATCTGCTTCAATCATCCTCTACCTCACAATGCCGCGCGCAGCGCTTCGCGGATCAGCGTTTCGCTGTCAGCGTCCGGGCGGGCAATTTTACTGACCATACGGCTGGCTTCCTGGGGTTTATAGCCCAGCGCCACCAGCGCGGCAACCGCTTCTGCTTCGGCGTCGTCTGGCTGCGGGCCCGCAGGCGACGTCAGCACCAGATCCGCCGCTGGCGTAAAGAGATCGCCATGCAGACCTTTGAAGCGGTCCTTCATTTCTACCACCAGTCGTTCAGCGGTTTTTTTGCCGATGCCCGGCAGTTTAACCAGCATTTCCGGCTCTTCGCGTTCGACGGCGTTAACGAACTGCTGCGCCGACATGCCGGAAAGAATAGCGAGCGCCAGCTTCGGCCCGACGCCGTTGACTTTGATAAGCTCGCGAAACAGCGTACGTTCCTGTTTATTGTTAAAGCCAAACAGCAGCTGCGCATCTTCGCGCACCACAAAATGGGTGAACACCACGGCTTCGTTGCCGGTTTCCGGCAGTTCATAGAAGCAGGTCATCGGCATATGCACTTCATAACCGACGCCGCCCGCTTCCAGCAATACCAGCGGGGGCTGTTTTTCCAGTACGATGCCTCTGAGTCGGCCTATCACGATGCGCTCCTGCGTTAAACGGCGAAAAAAGTGAGCCTATCATATAAAAAAGGCTGGATGGGTATCCAGCCTCAGATAAAAAACAAACCGTGAAAAAGCGCGCACTCGTACGCAGACAGCAGATTTTACTGCGGCAACGCGCTTTTTACCGGTTCAGCGCAGACGTCCTCGCGCCAGATTCAGCCGCGATTCGCTCATCTGGGCCGCGTTCTGGCTAACGTGACAGTGCGTAATGGCGATAGCCAGCGCATCCGCCGCATCCGCTTGCGGGTTGGCGGGCAGCTTAAGCAGCGTACGCACCATGTGCTGCACCTGGCTCTTTTCCGCACTGCCTATTCCCACCACCGTCTGTTTTACCTGACGCGCCGCGTATTCGAATACCGGCAGATCCTGGTTAACCGCCGCGACAATCGCCGCGCCGCGCGCCTGCCCAAGCTTCAGCGCGGAATCCGCGTTTTTCGCCATAAAGACCTGCTCAATAGCGAAGTAGTCCGGATGAAACTGAGTGATGATTTCACTGACGCCTGCGTAAATCAGCTTCAGGCGCGAGGGAAGATCGGCAATGTTCGTGCGGATACAACCGCTGCCGAGGTAGGTGAGTTGCCGCCCGGTCTGGCGAATAACGCCATAACCGGTGATGCGCGACCCTGGGTCAATACCGAGAATAATGGACATTACGCCTCTTTGCTGCGGCCGTGCGAGGGAGACAAGGTTGCGCTTTGCTGCCGCTCCCTGAGTACGGCCAGGCCGCGCTCAGGGAACAGGCCAGCGCCCGCCAGCATTAAGCGGGCGACCGTCACAGGGTGGCCGCGACTTCGTCGGAGATCTCACCGTTGTGGTAGACCTCCTGCACGTCGTCGCAATCTTCCAGCATGTCGATAAGACGCAGCAGTTTCGGCGCGGTTTCCGCATCCATGTCCGCTTTGGTGGAAGGGATCATGGAAACTTCAGCGTTGTCTGCTTTGAGACCCGCTGCTTCCAGCGCGTCACGCACTGCGCCCATCTCTTCCCAGGCGGTGTAAACGTCGATAGCGCCGTCATCGTAAGTCACCACGTCTTCCGCGCCCGCTTCCAGCGCCGCTTCCATAATGGTGTCTTCATCGCCCGCTTCGAAAGAGATAACCCCTTTCTTGCTGAACAGGTAAGCAACAGAACCGTCGGTGCCGAGGTTGCCGCCGCACTTGCTGAAAGCGTGACGCACTTCTGCCACGGTACGGTTACGGTTATCGGAGAGGCACTCCACCATCACGGCGGTGCCGCCCGGGCCGTAGCCTTCATAAATGATGGTTTCCATGTTCGCGTCTTCGTCACCGCCGACGCCGCGCGCGATAGCGCGGTTCAGGGTGTCGCGCGTCATGTTGTTAGACAGCGCTTTATCGATGGCCGCGCGCAGACGCGGGTTAGAGCCCGGGTCGCCGCCGCCCAGACGCGCCGCTGTAACCAGCTCGCGAATGATTTTAGTGAAAATTTTACCGCGCTTGGCATCCTGTGCCGCTTTACGGTGTTTCGTGTTGGCCCATTTACTATGACCTGCCATAACAATCTCCAAAAGCGCCTTAATCAGGCGGCATCAATTACAAACTCTTCAATCGCCTGCCGGTTGCTCCACGACTTGGTCAGGGCGGCGGCGGCCTGCGCCTCCTCCCACCGATAAGCCAGATGTTCGCTGATGCTTATCGGCCTCTCGTTCGGCAGCGCAAGACAGAACCAGTATTCGGTATTGCGCATCGTTCCCGGCGCGTAGCGATGACGCAAATGAGGAAAGATTTCAAACTCCACGCAGCGCTGGCAGTCGATTAGCTCAAGTTGCTCCAGGGCAACGTCCACATCGACCTCTTCCTTTACTTCACGCTGCGCGGCTTCGCGCGGACTCTCCCCCGCCTCCAGGCTGCCGGTGACCGACTGCCAGAACTCGGGGTCGTCGCGCCGCTGCAACATCAGCACCCGTCCGGTATCCTGGGCATAAATGACGACCAGTACCGAAACAGGGTGCTTGAATGGCATATTACTTGTTCTCCAGCGGCTTCTCTTTCGCGACCACCTGAATACCCAGTTCAGTTAAGGAAGCCGGGTTAGCGAAGCTTGGCGCTTCAGTCATCAGGCACGCCGCCGCCGTTGTTTTCGGGAAGGCGATAACGTCGCGAATGTTGTCAGTGCCGGTCAGCAGCATCGTCAGACGGTCAAGACCGAACGCCAGGCCCGCATGCGGCGGCGTACCGAACTTCAGCGCGTCCAGCAGGAAGCCGAACTTCTCGCGCTGCTCCTGCTCGTTGATGCCGAGAATGCCGAACACGGTCTGCTGCATTTCGCCGCTATGAATACGCACCGAGCCGCCGCCGACTTCATAACCATTAATCACCATATCGTAAGCGTTGGCCACCGCCTCTTCCGGCGCCGCTTTCAGCTCGGCGGCGGACATGTCTTTCGGCGAGGTGAACGGGTGATGCATAGCGGTCAGGCCGCCTTCGCCGTCATCTTCAAACATCGGGAAGTCGATAACCCACAGCGGCGCCCATTTGCTTTCGTCGGTCAGGCTCAAATCCTTGCCGAGCTTGAGGCGCAGCGCGCCAAGGGCATCCGCCACCACTTTCTTGTTGTCGGCGCCGAAGAAGATCATGTCGCCGTCCTGCGCGTCAGTGCGAGCCAGAATAGCCTCTACAATTTCCGCGTTCAGGAACTTAGCTACCGGGCTGGTAATGCCTTCAAGCCCTTTAGCGCGCTCGTTGACTTTAATATAAGCCAGGCCTTTAGCGCCGTAGATTTCGATAAATTTGCCGTAGTCGTCAATTTGTTTACGGCTGAGCTGCGCGCCGCCCGGTACGCGCAGCGCGGCAACGCGGCCTTTGGCGTCGTTAGCCGGGCCGGAGAAAACCTTAAACTCAACGTCTTTAAGCAGGTCGGCAACGTCCACCAGCTCCATCGGGTTGCGCAGGTCCGGTTTGTCGGAACCATAGCGGCGCTCCGCTTCGGCGAAAGTCATGATCGGGAACTGGCCCAGATCCACGCCTTTTACTTCCAGCCACAGCTGGCGAATCAGGTTTTCCATCACTTCACGCACCTGCGGCGCGGTCATGAAGGAAGTTTCCACATCTATCTGCGTGAATTCCGGCTGGCGGTCGGCGCGCAGGTCTTCGTCGCGAAAACATTTCACAATCTGATAGTAGCGGTCGAAGCCCGACATCATCAGCAGCTGCTTGAAGAGCTGCGGGGACTGCGGCAGCGCGTAGAATTTGCCTTTATGCACGCGCGAAGGCACCAGATAGTCGCGCGCACCTTCCGGCGTGGCTTTAGTCAGCATCGGGGTTTCGATGTCGAGGAAGCCGTTGTCGTCCATAAAGCGGCGCACGAAGCTGGTGATTTTGGCGCGGGTCTTCAGGCGCTGGGCCATTTCCGGGCGACGCAGGTCGAGGTAGCGGTATTTCAGACGCGCTTCTTCGCTGTTGACCTGGTTGGAGTCGAGCGGCAGCGGCTCGGCGCGGTTAATAATAGTCAGCTCGGTGGCGAACACTTCCACTTCGCCGGTTGCCATATCGCGGTTTACGTTTTTGTCGTCACGCGCACGTACGGTGCCGGTTATCTTAATGCAGAACTCATTACGCAGCTCGGAAGCCAGATTAAACGCCTCGGCGCGATCCGGGTCGAAGAAAACCTGCACAATGCCTTCACGGTCGCGCATGTCGATGAAAATCAGGCTGCCGAGATCGCGACGGCGATTTACCCAACCACACAGCGTTACCTGTTGCCCCACGTGGGACTTATTGAGCTGCCCGCAATATTCTGTACGCATGAGATATCCCTTAAGTTTGCCGCAGGCCGTTGGTCACCTGCCGTGCAGGCTCTGGTGTCGCAGCATTTATCTTGATGAAAAAAGGCGGCCATTATACTGGAAATTCCGGGCTGCGATAAGCCCGGCGCCGCCTGCCCGCGCGATTGTCGCGCGTGATGTTGCTTATTCTCACAAAAATTAACAAAAATAGTAAACCGCATGCCGCGCTCTGGAGCGTAAGGTACGGAGCCTGCTACTAAAATTATGGAGTCACGATGTTGAAACTTAATAGTGCTACCACCGCGCTGGTGGTTATCGATCTTCAGGAAGGCATTCTGCCGTTCGCCGGCGGCCCGCATACCGCCGATGAAGTGGTTTCCCGCGCGGCGCGCCTTGCGGAAAAATTCCGCGCAAGCCAGTCGCCGGTTGTCATGGTGCGCGTAGGCTGGTCGAAAGATTTCAGCGAGGCGCTGAAACAGCCGGTAGACGCCGCCATCGCAGCGCACGCCCTGCCTGATGAATGGTGGCACTATCCCGTCGCGCTCGGCAAACGCGAAAGCGATATTGAAGTGACCAAACGCCAGTGGGGCGCCTTCTACGGCACCGATCTGGAGCTACAATTACGTCGTCGCGGCATCGATACCATCGTGCTGTGCGGCATTTCGACCAATATCGGCGTGGAGTCTACCGCCCGCAACGCCTGGGAGCTTGGCTTCTCGCTGGTGATTGCAGAAGACGCGTGCAGCGCCGCAAGCGCCGAACAGCATCAGGGCAGCATGACCCATATTTTCCCGCGCATCGCTCGCGTGCGCAGCACTGAGGAGATTATCGCGGCGCTTTAAGCCGCGTGCTTATGCTTTATATCGGCCTGCCGCAATGGTCGCACCCGGGATGGGTGCGCCTTGGCATCACCTCACTTGAAGATTACGCCCGCCACTTTAACTGCGTGGAAGGCAATACGACGCTTTACGCGCTGCCGAAGGCGGAAATTGTCGAGCGCTGGAAAGCGCAAACTACGGACGCCTTTCGCTTTTGCTTTAAATTTCCGGCCACGATTTCCCACCAGGCGGCGCTGCGCCATTGCGACGAGTTAACCCAGGAATTCTTCAGCCGCATGGCGCCGCTTGCCGGGCGCATCGGCCAGTACTGGTTGCAGTTGCCTGCCGCTTTCGGCCCGCGCGACATGCCCGCGCTGTGGGCCTTCCTCGATGCGCTGCCGAAAGAATTTACCTATGGTGTTGAAGTGCGCCATCAAGAATTTTTCGCTAAAGGCGAAGCGGAGCAAGCGCTTAACCGCGGCCTGCACCAGCGCGGGGTGAATCGCGTTATCCTTGACAGCCGCCCGGTGCACAGCGCGAAGCCGCACAGCGAAGCGGTGCGCGACGCCCAGCGCAAAAAGCCGATTGTGCCGGTGCATGCGCTGGTCACGGCGAAGAATCCGCTGGTGCGCTTTATCGGCAGCGATGAAATGGAACAAAACGTCAGCTTCTTTCAGGACTGGCTGAAAAAGCTCCCCGGCTGGGAGCAAACCACCACTCCTTATCTCTTTTTGCATACGCCGGACATCGCCCAGGCGCCGGAGATTGTGCATACGCTCTGGCCTGCGTTGCAGCGCGTTATCCCCTCGCTCGGCCCGGAACCCGCCATCCCTCATCAAAACACGCTCTTTTAGCAGAGCGACAAGCCGCCCGGCTCACGCTATCATAGGCAGGCCTGCGGATGGGTGTTTAAGGGAGTTGCTATGGTAAGCGCGCTGTATGCTGTTCTGGGTGCGTTGTTGCTGCTTAAGTTTTCAATAGATGTGGTGCGCCTTCGCATGCAGTATCGCGTGGCGTATGGCGATGGCGGCTTTAGCGAACTGCAAATCGCTATCCGCGTTCACGGCAACGCCGTTGAGTACATTCCTGTCGCCCTGCTGCTATTGTTGTTGATGGAGATGAACGGCGCCGAAACCTGGCTTGTTCACGTTGGCGGCATTTTGCTGATCCTCGGACGGCTGATGCATTACTACGGTTTTCATAACCGGCTGATACGCTGGCGGCGGTCCGGCATGAGCGCGACCTGGTGCGCGCTGGTGCTAATGGTGCTGGCGAATCTCTGGTATATGCCGTGGGAGTTGGTTTTCGCGCTTCATTAGCGCAAAATACGCCCCTTTCGTTTTTCCTCGGATTCAAAACGCTATGTCTAACCGCGACACGCTGTTCTCCGCTCCCATCGCCCGCCTGGGCGACTGGACTTTCGATGAGCGGGTGGCTGAAGTCTTTCCCGATATGATCCAGCGTTCAGTGCCAGGCTATTCCAATATTATCTCGATGATTGGCATGCTGGCGGAACGCTTTGTCCAGCCCGCAAGCCAGGTCTACGATCTCGGGTGTTCCCTTGGGGCGGCAACGCTTTCCGTACGCCGGAACATTCACCACGACGGCTGCAAAATCATCGCCGTGGATAACTCAAAGGCGATGGTTGAACGTTGTCGCCGTCATATCGACGCCTTCAAGGCGCAAACGCCGGTTGAAGTCGTTGAGGATGATATTCGCAACATCGCGATTGAGAACGCCTCGCTGGTGGTGTTGAACTTTACGCTGCAATTCCTCAACCCCGACGACCGCCTTACCCTCCTGACGAAAATCTACCAGGGGCTGAACCCGGGCGGCGCGCTGGTGCTCTCTGAAAAATTCAGCTTCGAAGATAAAGAGATGGGCGAACTGCTGTTCAACATGCATCACGACTTCAAGCGCGCCAACGGCTACAGCGAACTGGAGATAAGCCAGAAGCGCAGCATGCTGGAAAATGTGATGCTGACCGACTCCGTCGAAGCGCACAAAGCGCGGCTGCATCAGGCTGGTTTTGAACACAGCGAACTCTGGTTTCAGTGCTTTAACTTCGGCTCGCTGGTGGCGGTAAAAAGCGGGAGCCCGGCATGATCGACTTTGGCCGTTTTTATCAGCAGATTGCCTGTAGCCCTCTTAGCCCGTGGCTGGAAACCCTGCCTGCGCAGATTGCCGCCTGGCAGCGTGAATCGCTGCACGGTCAGTTTAAGCAATGGGCGAATTCGCTGGAGAACCTGCCCGACTTAACGCCAGAGCGGCTGGACCTGCTGCATAGCGTCACCGCCGATATGCGCGAACCGCGGGCCGCAGGGCAGCAAATGCGCATCGAAAAGCTGCTGCGCACCCTGATGCCGTGGCGCAAAGGGCCTTTCTCGCTGTATGGCGTGAATATCGACACCGAATGGCGTTCCGATCTCAAGTGGGAGCGGGTACTGCCGCACATTTCCTCGCTTGCCGGGCGCACTATTCTGGATGTTGGCTGCGGCAGCGGTTATCACCTCTGGCGCATGATTGGCGCGGGCGCGAAGCTCGCGGTGGGCATTGACCCAACCCAGCTCTTCCTGTGCCAGTTTGAAGCGGTGCGCAAGCTGCTCGGCGACGACCAGCGCGCGCATCTGCTGCCGCTTGGCATTGAGCAAATGCCGGCGCTGAACGCGTTCGACACCGTTTTTTCGATGGGCGTGCTCTACCACCGCCGCTCACCGCTTGAGCACCTCTGGCAGCTTAAAGATCAACTGGTTAAAGAGGGCGAACTGGTGCTGGAAACCCTGGTGGTGGATGGCGACGCCAATACTGTGCTGGTGCCGGGCGAGCGCTATGCGCAAATGCGTAACGTCTACTTCATTCCCTCCGCGCTGGCGCTGAAAAACTGGCTGGAGAAATGCGGTTTCGTGGATGTTCGCATCGCCGACCACTGTCTGACTACCAGTGAAGAACAGCGTCGCACCGACTGGATGACCAGCGAATCGCTGGCGGATTTCCTCGATCCGCAGGACAGCAGCAAAACCGTGGAAGGCTACCCCGCCCCGCTGCGCGCCGTACTGGTGGCCCGCAAGCCCTGACAAGCGGGGGAAACGCCCCCCGCTAAGACAAAAACCGCGCGCCTGGACTACGCTTGCAACAGAGCCTTTTTCCGGAGCGCCCGCTATGACTACCGAAACCGGCCACCGCTGGCCCCTGCCTGCCATCAACGGCTACAGCAACGATATCGACCACTTCGAGCACCTGTTTGAGGTGCAGGCGGCGCGCTGGGGGTTACAGGAAACGGAACTGGGCAGCGCCGGGCATGGCATGATTTCGCTCTGGCAGTCTGTGGCGGCAAATAAAAACCTGCCGCACGTGCTGCTCGCTGCCGGATTTCACGGCGACGAGCCGGCCGGAAGCTGGGGGTTGCTTAATTTTCTTCAGCACAACTCGCCGTTGCTGCTCGATAAAATTCGCCTGACTTTTCTGCCGCTGGTGAATTTCAGCGGCATGCGCAACGGCCTGCGGCTTACCGCTGACGGCAATGATATGGCGCAGGGCTACGGCGCCGAGCCGCCCGCCTCGCAGGAAGCGGACCTGTTGCAGGCGAGCCTGCCGCTGTTAAAAGCGGCCGCGCGAGACGGCCTGCTCTGCTGCGGCGAGGCGCTGGAGGCTGACCGCGCCTGGCTTTACAGCTGGGAGCCTGGCGGCGAGCCGGACGCCTTCTCGCTGACGCTTCGCGACGAACTGGCGGACTGTTTTCCTCTGCATGACGAGGCCACGCTCGAAGGTTGCCGTTGCAGACAGGGAATAATTCATAACTATTTTGATGAGAGCTTCGCCGCCTGGCTTGTTAGCGAGGGCGCGGCGGTCGCCGCAAGAATTAAAACGCCGGGCAAAGCGCCCTTTGAGCAGCGTATTTTCGCGCACCATATGTTGGCCAGCGCCTTTATTTCCGCCGTTATCAACCGTACAAATTGATCTGTTTCTTACGGCAACAATTTTGCTTTTTCGGGTTTGGACTCCCGCCACATTCTGGGTTTATTTCATCGGCGAGAAAAATTAAGCGTCGGCCTGTTTCTGTAACGCCTGCAAAAAGAATAACCGCCCTTACGGCGGTTATTTTTTATGCGAACAGCCCACTCAGTGTTTAATCTCAACCAGCTGTTTTACATCGGCTTTATTAATTTGCTGCTTCACGCCGTTGGCATCTTTATAACCCAGCAGCCCTGCCTCACTTTCTTCGGGCTTGCCCTGGCTTACAATCGTGCGGCCGTCGTTAGTGTGAATGGCATAATTGCTGCTTGAGCACGCCGAAAGAAATAAAGACATCCCTACCAGTACGCCCATTGCGAGTGTTTTCTTCATATCAGTCTCCTCATGTGACATGTTTCACAATAAAGCTAGTACATTCTGGCGAAATATGCCTGGTCAGAAGACAACACCGCACGAAAACACCATTTTGATTCTTCGCCTGTACTTTTTGAAAATGAAGCTAAAATAAGGGGGGTTAAACAAAAAGCCTGGGGCGTGACGTGGCGCAGCGGCAAAAAACAATAAAAAAAGCCCCAACAACACATTGGGGCCTGGTACGAGCAAGCATCATATTGGGCGACATGATGCGCGGTAAAAAACGGGCGTTATGAAAAATTGCGGGTCGGCGTGAGCGCTGCTTTCATGGCGGCGACCATTTCGCCATCCACCACGTAGCGGGAGTACTCATCGGCATGGGCGCCGGAAGACATAGAGACATTCGCGTTGCGATAGCGCATTGGCGAAGCCACATGCTTACCTGCTGAGCTATGAAGCTCATCAACTCCCCCGGCGATAAATGCGCTGAGGTTGCTGAGCCGTACACCTGCACCGGCCATAATGATTGGAGCACGGGAATGTGCTTTTAGTTCCCTTAATAATGAAAGTCCTTGCTCTGCTGTCGGCTGCTGGCCGGAAGTCAGAATGCGCGCAACGCCTAAATCCGATAATTCATCAAGCGCTTTCAACGGGTTAGCGCACATATCAAAGGCGCGGTGAAACGTGACCGCCATACCATTTGCCGCGTAAATAATTTTTTGCATACGCGCGCTATCCACTTCACCTTCTTCATTCAGCACGCCAGTCACCAAGCCGGGATAGCCAAGCTCGCGCACAAAGGCGATGTCTTCCAGCATCACGGCGAACTCTTCATCGGTGTAGCAAAAGTCGCCGCCGCGTGGACGGATAATCGGATGCACCGGAATGCTTACGCTTTCGCGTACGCGCCGCAGCATTCCGGGCGAGGGGGTAAGCCCCCCCTCCGCAGGCGCAGCGCAAAGCTCTATCCGGTCTGCCCCGGCCTGTTCAGCAGTCATGGCGCACTCCAGGCTGTAACAGCAAATTTCCAGCAAAGCCATTGATTTCTCCCTTGATACTGTCAGCAGTTGTCTCGATTTTTCCTGGTGCTAGTCTGAAGTAACCGTTAAGCAGGAGCAAATCATGACATTCAATTTTGATGAGGGTATCGACCGCCGTCACAGCGACAGCGTGAAGTGGAATAAATATGGCGAAGCCGTGTTGCCCATGTGGGTGGCGGACACCGATTTTCGCGCCCCAGACTGCATTACAGAAGCGTTGCAGCGCCGGGTTGCGCATGGCGTTTTCGGCTACGGCGCTCATCCGCAGGGGCTTGAAGAAGCCACGATTAACTGGTGCGAGCGGCGTTACGGGTGGAAAGTGGAGCCGCAATGGCTGGTTTTTATGCCGGGCGTTGTCAGCGCCCTTAACCTTTGCGTCCGGGCGTTTACGCAGGGCGATGCGCTTTCCATCGCGCCCACGCCCATCTATCCGCCTTTTCGCCGGGCCGCCGCGCTCGCGCAGCGTCAGCAACTGCTTGCGCCATTACAGCTTATCGATAACCGCTGGCTTATCGATCTGGCGGCGGTTGAAGAGAAGCTTACCGGCCGGGAAGAACTGCTGATGCTCTGTAATCCGCAAAATCCCGGCGGGACGGTTTATAGCCGCGAAGAGCTGCTCGCGCAGCTGGAATTTGCCGAGCGGCATGATCTGATCGTTTGTTCCGACGAGATCCACTGCGATCTGCTGCTTGAGCCGGGCGTGCGCCATACGCCTTTTGCCTCGCTTAATGAAGCGGCGGCCCGGCGCAGCATTACGCTGATGTCGCCTTCCAAAAGCTTTAACATCGCAGGACTGGGCGCGTCGGTGGCGATTATTCCCAACCCTGAGCTACGTAAACGCTTTAGCCAGGCGATGGCGGGTATTGTGCCGCATGTGGATGTGCTGGCGTTAACCGCTGCTGAAGCCGCCTGGCGCGACGGCGAGCCGTGGCTTGCGGCGCAGTGCGACTACCTGCGCCGCAACCGCGACAGGTTATGCAGCGCGATAAACGCCCTGCCCGGCCTGCGCGTGGCGCCGCCGCAAGCCACCTATCTTGCCTGGGTGGATGCCAGCGGCCTGGAGGCAGAAAACCCGACGCGCTTTTTCCACGACGCCGGGTTAGGGTTTTCGCAAGGCCAGGACTTCGGCGAAGCGCAGTTTGTGCGCATTAACTTCGGCTGCACCGCCGCCACGCTTGACGAGGCGATACGCCGTTTGCAGGCCGCCGTTAAGGCTTGAAGATGGCCCGCACGCAGCCATCTTCTTTGCTTTTGAACATTTCGTAGCCGCGCGGCGCGTCTTCCAGCGAAAAGCGGTGCGTCGCGAGAAAGTCAGTACGCAACTCGCCCCGCTCGGCATGGGTCAGCAAGGCTTTCATATAGTGCTGGCCATGCTGCTGCGCGGTACGGATGGTCAACCCCTTGTTCATCGCCACGCCGAGCGGGAATTTATCCATCAGCCCGTAAACCCCAAGAATGGAGAGCGTGCCGCCCTTGCGACAACAGTAGATAGCCTGGCGCAGCGCGGTGCCGATGTCCGTATGCATACGCAGCGTTTGCTTCGTTTTATCATAGGCGTACTGCAACCCTTCCCCGTGCGCCTCCATGCCGACGGCATCAATGCAGCTGTCCGGCCCGCGTCCGTGGGTGATCTCAAGCAGCGCTTCATAGATATCCACTTTGGTGTAATCGAGCGCAATGGCGCCCACCAGATCGCGCGCCATCGCCAGCCTTTCCGGGAAGCGGTCGATAGCAATCACTTTTTCCGCGCCCATAAGGTACGCGCTTTGCGCAGCCATTAAGCCCACGCCGCCGCAGCCCCAGACCGCCACCGTGTCGCCCGGGTGGATATTGCAAAAGTCGGCGCCCATATAGCCCGTCGGGGCGGCATCGGATAAAAACAGCGCCTGCTCATCGGAAACCGCATCCGGCACCACAAAGCAGTCGTTATCGGCAAAAGGCACACGCACATATTCCGCATGTGAACCCGCATAGCCGCCAAAGGCATGGCTGTAGGCATAGATGCCCGCTGTCGGGTAGCCGAGGATTTTTTCCTGCATGTGGGCGTTAGGGTTGGTGTTATCGCAGCAGGAATAGAGATGGTGCTGGCAGTACCAGCAGGAGCCGCAGGCGATAAAAGAAGGCACCACAACCCGGTCGCCGCGTCGGATATGTTTCACCTCCGGCCCGACTTCCACCACTTCGCCCATAAACTCATGGCCTAAAATATCCCCTTCTTCCATGCTGGGGATAAGGCCGTCAATAACGTGTAAATCCGAACCGCAGGTCGTGGTCAACCCTACTTTAATAATGGCGTCGTGCGGGTTAACGAGAACCGGGTCCGCTACCGTTTCCACTTTTAAATCATTTACGCCGTTCCAGCATAGTGCTCGCATACGCTTACTCCTCCGCTTTATCCATTCCCCCGTGGCGCCCCGCAGGTTGCGGCACGTTAGTGGCTATCTCTCCGGTTTCGGCAAGGCTTTTAAACCGACGCAGCGCCTGGCTTAACATCGCCTCCGGCACCACATCCATTTTTTTCGACAGCCATTCGCCAAGAAAGCCGCCGGGCGGGTCGAAATGCATGGCGAGCGTCACTTCGGTTCCCCGCTCGTCGGAAACGGGCTGGAAAGAGAGCCTGCCGGCGTTAGGCACGCTGGCTTTGTCGTCCGACGCCCAGCTGATGTAGCGCCCGGGCTGCTCGTCCACGATATGCGCGTCCCACTCAAGTTTGCGGCCAAGGGGCAGCTTCACCTGCCAGCGCGAGGAGGTATCGCTCAGAATAGTGATAATGGCGAAATGATGCATGATGCGCGGCAGCGTGCCGGGATCGCGCCAGAGGTGATAAAGCTCCTCAGGGGAGCGGTGAATAAGGATGGAGCGACGCAAGCCCTGCTCCTCTTGCCGGGCGTCGGTCCGGGTATTCTCTGCGTTCTGCTGCATTGGTCTCTCCCGTCAGGTCGATGGAATGCGCTTTCCTTTTCGTTGTTCTCCTGTGAAAAGTCCTCATTAACTATAGTGCAAAAACAGGGCGGCCCGCCGACGGGCCGCCCTGTTACGCCGCAGCTACGCCTGTTGTTCGCTCGCCACAATCTCTTCAATGGAAAAAGGATGAAACTTGATGGTGACCGTTTTGTCGGTTACGGCGAGCGTGGGATTAGGCAGGCGTTCCCCCTCCCCTTTCGGCGAGCTGGTTTTTACCGCTATGCCCGGCTGGGCTAACCCTTCGTCAGAAAGCAGCGCCAGCGCGCGGGCGTTTAAGGTTTCCGGCGCGCCCGGCAGCACGATCTCAATATGTTCCCAGCCCTCAATCGGATAGCGTTTTTCGCCAGGCCAGGGCAGCTCGACGATATGAAAGCGCCAGTGGTCGACGCAAACGGGTTCATGCAGGCGGAACAGGCAGATAGTCCGCCCGTTAATGATATTTTCTGAGAGCAGCTCGCCGCACTGCAAAAACCCGTCGCGCCAGCGCTCCGCCGTGGCGTTCTGGTGGCAGCGCAGGGAGATGTGGTCGGCGTTCAGCGGGGCGAGATCCAGCCCCAGTCGTGCGGCAAGGCCGGTCAGTGCGGTGGTGAAACGGGGCAAATCCCCGGCGATGTCAGTCAGTTCGTCAATGGCCTGCCAGTTCATGGGCTTCTCTCTGTGCGTCAAAAGGCGCTAATCTACCCTGGCGAGCGGCGCATGATAACCCCTGTCACAGCCGGGCTGACGCCTGTTGTCAAATGCAGTATACTTCCCGCCTTATTTTTTCCATTGTCGTCGCCCTGGCGGATAAAAACAGGCGGCGAGCGTAACGTAAGGTATCCCGGTGAATATTCAGGCTCTTCTCTCCGATAAAGTCAGTCAGGCACTGATTGCCGCAGGCGCGCCTGCGGATTGCGAACCGCAGGTTCGTCAGTCAGCCAAAGTGCAGTTCGGCGACTATCAGGCCAATGGCGTGATGGCAGTCGCTAAAAAACTGGGCATGGCGCCGCGACAACTCGCAGACCAGGTCATCGCCCATCTCGACCTCACCGGGATCGCCAGCAAAGTGGAAATCGCCGGGCCGGGCTTTATCAATATTTTCCTCGACCCGCAGTTCCTTGCGAAAAACATCGACGCCGCCGTGGCGTCTGAACGCGCGGGCGTAGCGAAAGCCGCCGAGCCGCAAACCATTGTGGTGGACTACTCCGCGCCGAACGTGGCGAAAGAGATGCACGTGGGTCATGTGCGCTCCACCATCATCGGCGACGCCGCGGTGCGCACGCTGGAATTCCTCGGCCATAAAGTCATTCGCGCCAACCACGTCGGCGACTGGGGCACCCAGTTCGGCATGCTGATCGCCTACCTTGAGAAACAGCAGCAGGAAAACGCCGGCGAAATGGCGCTGGCGGATCTCGAAGGCTTCTACCGCGAAGCGAAAAAGCACTACGACGAAGACGAAGCCTTCGCCGAGCGCGCGCGCGGCTACGTGGTGAAACTTCAGGGCGGCGACGAATACTGCCGCGAGATGTGGCGCAAGCTCGTCGACATCACCATGACCCAGAACCAGATAACCTATAAACGCCTGAACGTGACGCTGACCCGCGACGACGTGATGGGCGAAAGCCTCTACAACCCGATGCTGCCGGGCATCGTGGCGGATCTCAAAGCCAAAGGTCTGGCGGTAGAGAGCGAAGGCGCAACGGTTGTTTTCCTCGACGAGTACAAGAATAAAGAAGGCGAGCCGATGGGCGTCATCATCCAGAAAAAGGATGGCGGCTACCTTTACACCACCACGGATATCGCCTGCGCAAAATACCGCTACGAGACGCTGCACGCCGACCGCGTGCTTTATTACATCGACTCCCGCCAGCACCAGCACCTGATGCAGGCATGGACCATCGTGCGTAAAGCGGGTTATGTGCCAGAATCCGTGCCGCTGGAGCACCATATGTTCGGCATGATGCTCGGCAAGGATGGCAAACCGTTCAAAACCCGCGCCGGGGGCACCATCAAGCTCTCCGAACTGCTGGACGAAGCGCTGGATCGCGCACGCCGTCTGGTGAGCGAAAAGAACCCGGACATGTCCGCCGAAGAGCTGGAAAAACTGGCGCACGTGGTGGGTATTGGCGCGGTGAAATACGCCGATCTCTCCAAGAGCCGCACCACCGACTACATCTTCGACTGGGATAACATGCTGGCGTTTGAGGGCAATACCGCCCCTTATATGCAGTATGCCTATACCCGTGTGCTCTCTGTATTTCGCAAAGCGGAAATTGACGAAAGCGCTCTGCTCAGCGCGCCGGTGGTTATCACCGAAGATCGCGAAGCGCAGCTCGCCGCCCGCCTGCTGCAATTTGAAGAGACGCTGGCTGTGGTCGCGCGCGAAGGCACGCCGCATGTTATGTGCGCTTACCTTTACGACCTGGCGGGCCTGTTCTCCGGCTTCTATGAGCACTGCCCGATCCTGAGCGCGGAAAGCATCGAGGTTCGCAACAGCCGTCTGAAGCTGGCGCTGCTGACGGCGAAAACGCTGAAACTGGGTCTGGATACACTCGGTATCGAAACCGTCGAGCGTATGTAATAAACGAAAAAGCCCGCTTGCGGCGGGCGTTTTCCGGTTCTGACAGTGAAACAGCCCGCCCTCCGGCGGGCTTTTTTTTACAAATAAGCCCGCAGAAATTCCGTCAGGGCGAGAATAGCCATCGCCTGGCCGTAAGGCATCGAGGTCAGCGGGATCTGGCGATAAAACTCAAGATCGCGCCCCATTCCGGTGCCGAATGAAACCTGCAATAACTCACCCTGCGGCGAGATATTGGCGATCACGCCTTTAATGGCTTTCTCCGCTACGGGCGCGTACGCCTTGCTGATGTAACGTTTACGCACCGCTTTCAAAATCCCATAAGCAAACCCGGCTGTCGCAGAGGCTTCCAGATAGGATTTCGGATCGTCAAGCAGCGTATGCCAGAGCCCGCTGTCGTCCTGACACTTCGCCAGCGCCGCGACCTGGTTTTCCAGCACCTGAACCAGGTAGCGGCGGGTGGCGTTGTTTTCCGGCCAGTCCATCAGTTCCAGGAAATCAGGAATGACGATGGTCAACCAGCTGTTGCCGCGCGCCCAGCGGGCGCTGGCGAAGTTATGGTTGCCCTCGTAGCTCCAGCCGTGGAACCAGAGCCCGGTCTCCCGGTCCATCAGGTTCTGCACGTGAAGCAGGAATTGATACACCGCCTCTTCCACATACTCCGGTTTGCCGAGCAGCTTGCCGATTTTAGCCAGCGGCAGCACCGTCATCATCAACGTGTCGTCCCACATTTGCTGATGGTTTTCTTCAGCAAGGGTAATGTGTTGCATGCCGCCGTGTTCAGTGCGCGGCATCTCATACATTGCCCACTCCGCCCAGCTTTCAAGCCAGGGGAGCAGCGCCGGGTTGCCCGTCTCTTCATAGCGGTACGCCAGCGTCAAAAACGGCGCCATGGTATTGACGTTTTTGGTGGTCGCGCCTTCGGCGAAACGGTCGGCGAACCAGCTGTCGATGACATCGCGCATCTGCTCATCGCCCGTCTGGCGATAATAGTGATACATGCCGTAAAGCCCGACGCCGTGCGTCCATTCCCAGCCGGCCCAGCCTTTGGTGTCTATCACCCGCCCGTCATCCAGGCGCAGCAAAAACTGACCGGTTTCATCCTTAATATTGACCAGATTATCCGTCATCTTGCGGATGAGGGATTTTAGCTCGTCCCGGGCGATAAAACGTTCCGGCTGGCGCAGCAGCGCGCTGTGTTTGACAGGATAGACAATCATTTACTTATCCTCTGATGGGTGACGAATTCAGATCGCGCTCCTCTTTAAGCGAAGGCGCCGCGGGCTTATGGCGATTGAGAAAACCGATGTTGTTATTGCCCCACAGGTTTTCATACGGCATGCCGGCCAGCATCTCTACGGTCGCACGCGCCTGCGGAGTAGCCGATTCCGGCACCGCGCGGTTGGCGACCCGCATTTTGGCGGTCTCTTCGCGCAGCACGCTGTGGGTTTTCAGGTTGAGCTTAAAGCGCAGCGAGACAAGAAAACCGCAGGCCAGCACCAGCACGGTGCCAACGCTCAGGATCAACAGAATGGTATGGCTGACGGCAGGCGGCTGGCTGCTCTGACCGGAAACGAAGCCGGACAACTGCATGACAATGCCTACCAGCATCACTGCGCCAGCCTGCGACGCTTTACGGGTGAGCGTCATGATGCCGGCGAAAATCCCTTCGCGGCGCTGGCCGGTGATCACTTCATCGACATCCGCTATATAGGTATAAGTGTTCCATGGCACGTAGTTGATACCGCCGCGCCCCAGCCCGGCCATCGCCGAAACCAGCAGCAGCAGAGAGTAAACGTCGCTCAGCCCGGCGTAATAAAGCACCGCATAAGAGATGGAGCTTAAGCCAAACAGCACCACCACCAGACGGTAAGAAGGCGCTGGCCCGAAACGAATACAGAGCGGGATCATGCCGATAACGGCGATGAATTGCAGAATAGCCATGGTGCCGAGCAGGTTAGACGCCATCGACGGGCTTTGCATCAGCACGAAAACCACGTAGTAAGTGAACACCGCATTAAACACGTCCTGGGCGATATAGCCGCCGAGGTACATGCCAAGATGCTGGCGGAAAATCTTGATGCGCAGCGTTGAGCTTAATTCCGTTGTCAGGCGGCTCAGGCTCTGGCGCAGCGTCAGGCTTTTCTTCTCCTCTTCCGCCCGCAAGGCGGCTTGCGTCCACTCTTCTCGCGGCCGCTCCCAGGTAAAGATCCAGACCAGCGTCAGCATAATGGCGCACAGCACCGCAAAGACCACGCTCGCGTAAAAGAAAGAGACGGCGTTGTCTTTGCCGAAGTGATTGATAAGGATGCCCGGCAGGAAGGAAGCGAGGATGGCGGACATCTGCGCCATAGAAATGCGCGCGCCGGAAAATTTGGTTTTCTGTTTGAAGTCGTCGGTCATCTCCGGCACCAGCGTTTCATAAGGCACCAGAATCATGGTGTAGACCACATCAAACACCAGATAAGTCAGCAGGTAATACCAGTAGTTCATGCCGCCGACCCACATCAGGCAGTAGCTAAAGACGCAGGGAATGCCGAGCAGAATAAAGAACTTGCGGCGGCCAAAACGTTTGCCAAGCCAGGTAGAGCCGAAGTTATCCGTGAGGAAGCCCATTAGCGGGCTGACCACGGCATCGAGCACGCGCGCCATGGCAAAGATAAAAGTCGCCTCGATGGGCGTCAGCCCGCAGAAGGTGGTGTAGAAGTAAAGCAGCCAGGCCGCCGTCAGCGCGGTGGTTCCTGCGCCGAGGAAATCGCCTGAACCATAAGCGAGGTAATTAGCGAGTCCAATTTTACGCGTTTTCATTGCCGTCAACCCTGTGTTTTATGCTGGAAGCCTCCGGCCAGGCAGAGGCGCCATTAACGCTGTCACGGCTAAAGTAAAAGTAAGGCGCAGGGGAAACCTTTTTCTTTTTGCCACCGCCCGGTCGGAACTGGCAAAAATACAAAGAGTTCCGTTATCGGCTTCACCGATTTATAAAACAGCGTTTCACAGGGTTCAAAGCGAGAGTTTAAAAATGCGGGCCAGCCGTCATATTTAGCAGGCCCGTGAGAGGACGTTGAAGAATAAAGAAAAGCGCCGTTAGCGGTAGTTAACAATAACCTGATTGCTGAGCACCCGCAGCGGCGGGAAAAGCTTGCCGCCGCCTGGCACTTCCCAGACGAAACGCAGCGGCTCGCTGGCTGGCACGTTGGCGAAAGCGCGCGTCGTGCCCGTTTGCCCCTCTATTTCAGTACAGCGGGATTGCGAACACAGGCGCACCAGCAGCCCGGCGGGCGTCGGCCCGATGAGCTCATAACGCCAGGCGACCAGCGTCATCAGGCCGTCTGGCGGTTGCGCAGGCGCCAGCGGCAACGAAGAGATAACCTGTCCGCGATAGCCCAGACTGATGCCTTTGCTGCTTGCCTGCCACGCGCCTTCGCCTGCGGCGTGAGCCAGTAAGGGCAGCATCAGCAACCACAATAACCTGCGCATTACTGGCCTCCGATGGTCGCCGTCATGCGAATATTGCGGTTATCCGAAAGCTCCATATTCGAGAGCACCACCAGCTGCGGCAGGCTGCGGCGTAAAAAGCGCGACAGCAGCGGGCGCAGCGCATGGTTGACCAGCAGCACCGGCGGCGCGCCCATCATCTCCTGGCGACGCAACGCCGCCTGGGACTGCTCAAGCAGACGGTCAGCCAGCCCCGGCTCAAGACCGCCGCCGCCCTGCAACGCTTGCAGCAACAAACGCTCAAGCGACGTGTCCAGCCCAATAACCTGCACTTCACCGTTGCCCGGGAACCACTGCTGCGTGATGGCCCGACCCAGCGCCACGCGCACCACCGCGGTGAGTTCATGCGGATCGTTCTGCACCGGCGCATGCTCGGCCAGCGTCTCAAGGATGGTGCGCATGTCGCGAATCGGCACTTTCTCCGCCAGCAGGTTTTGCAGCACCTTATGCAGGGTGGTGAGGGTGACGATGGCCGGCACTAAATCTTCGGTCAGTTTCGGCATCTCCTGCGAGACGCGGTCGAGCAACTGCTGCGCTTCCTGACGGCCAAACAGCTCAGGCGCGAACTGCCCGATTAAGTGGTTAAGGTGGGTCGCCACGACCGTACTTGCCTCAACGACCGTAAAGCCCTGGATTTGCGCCTGCTCTTTGAGCGCGCTTTCAATCCAGATGGCGGCAAGACCGAAAGCGGGATCGACGGTTTGCTCGCCCGGCAACGAGCCTGCCGCCGTGCCAGGGTTAATCGCCAGCCAGCGCCCCGGATACGCTTCGCCGCTGCCGATCTCCACGCCTTTCATCAGAATGCGGTAGCGCGCAGGCGGCAGATCCATGTTGTCACGGATGTGCACGACCGGCGGCAGGAAGCCCATCTCCTGCGCGAATTTCTTACGAATGCTGCGGATACGGCCAAGCAGCTCGCCATCCTGCTGGGAATCGACCATAGGAATTAACCGGTAGCCCACCTCCATGCCCAGCGAGTCTTCCAGCTGCACGTCGCTCCAGGTGGCCTCTACGACCTGCGGGTTTTCTGTCACTTTCACAGGCTGCGGCGCTTCCGCTTTCGCCGTTTCACGCCCGCGCATCCACCAGGCGAGGCCCAGCAGCGCGGCGGTAAAGAGCAGGAAAACAAAGTTCGGCATGCCCGGCACCATGCCAAGCAGGCCGAGCACCGCGGCGCTCAGCACCATAACGCGCGGGTTGTTGAACAGCTGGGTGACCATCTGTTCGCCAACATCCTGTTCAGTGGCGACGCGGGTAACAATAACGCCTGCGGCGGTAGAGATAACCAGCGCCGGGATTTGCGCTACCAGACCATCGCCAATGGTCAGCAAGGTATACGCTTCCGCCGCCTGGCCTACCGGCATGCCATGCTGAATCACGCCAACCAGCAGACCGCCGATAATGTTGATGGCCATGATGAGCAGACCGGCGACGGCGTCGCCGCGCACGAATTTACTCGCACCGTCCATCGAACCGTAGAAGTCCGCTTCCTGCGTAACTTCCGAGCGGCGCTTTTTCGCTTCATCTTCACCAATCAGCCCGGCGTTAAGATCGGCGTCGATAGCCATCTGTTTACCAGGCATGCCATCCAGCACGAAGCGCGCGCCCACTTCCGCAATACGCCCGGCGCCTTTGGTGATGACCATGAAGTTGATGATGACCAGAATGATAAAGACCACGATGCCGATGGCGAAGTTGCCGCCCACCAGAAAGTGGCCGAAGGCTTCCACGACCTTGCCCGCCGCCGCCGCGCCCGTATGCCCGTCCAGCAAAATAATACGCGTGGAAGCGATATTCAGCGCCAGACGGAGCAGCGTGGTGAAGAGCAGAATGGTCGGGAACGCCGCAAACTCCAGCGTGCGCTGGGTGAACATCGCTACCAGCAACACCATGATGGAGAGCGCGATATTAAAGGTGAAGAGCATGTCGAGAACAAAGGCTGGCAGCGGCAGCACCATCATCGACAGGATCAGCAGAATAAGTATCGGCCCGGCAAGGATCTGCCATTGCGTCGTTTTCAGATTGCCCGGCAGGCGCAGCATAGCCACCAGATTAGCCATCAGTGTCCTTCTCATTCATAAAATCCAGTGCGGCAGGCACCGGAAGGTTTTCAGGTTTTTTCGGGATCATGCCGCCAGCGGTACGCCAGCGTTTAATCTGCCAAACCCAGGCCAGCACTTCCGCCACTGCGGCGTAAAGCTGGCCTGGGATCTGTTGTCCAATTTCCGCATGGCGATAGAGCGCACGCGCCAGCGGAGGCGCTTCCAGCATCGGAATGCGATGCTCGTTGCCAATTTCGCGAATGCGCAGCGCCACAAGCCCCGCGCCTTTCGCCACCACTTTCGGCGCGCTCATTTTGTTTTCGTCATACTGCAAAGCAACAGAGTAGTGTGTCGGGTTAGTGACGATAACGTCCGCTTTAGGCACATCGGCCATCATGCGACGGCGCGCCGCAGCACGCTGCTGCTGGCGAATACGCCCTTTAACGTGCGGGTCGCCTTCCTGGTCTTTAAATTCATCACGGATATCCTGGCGAGACATGCGCAGTTTTTTCACATGGCTGTGGATCTGCCAGAACACGTCGAAGCCCACCATAGGCACCAGGCCCATGACAATCAGCAAACCGCACAGCGCGACCAGATTAAGCGAGTTGCCAAGCGCCTCGATGGGCGGCTCGCTTATCAGCCGCAGCATATCGGGCCAGTTATGCCAGAGGTACCAGCCCGTCACAATGCTGACCAGCGTCGCTTTCATCAGCGCTTTGAGCATCTCCGCCAGCGCCTGCGAGGAAAAAAGCTTCTTAACGCCGGAGATGGGGTTCAACTTGCCGAGGTTGAAGGCGATGGATTTCGCGCTGAACAGTACGCCGCCCAGCAACATCGGCGCGCCAATCGCGACCATGACAAGGCCTATCATCAGCGGCATCAGCGCCAGTAGCGCCTGTTTAATCAGCGTGCTGATGAAGCTTACGGTTAACCCTGGATCATTAATAATGCTGTGGTCGAAATGCAGGCCGCCGGAAAGCATCGCGGCCAGTTGACGGGCGAGCGACTCCCCGCCCATCCAGACAACGCTTAACCCTACCAGCAGCATTAGCAGGGAGGTCAGCTCTCTGGAACGGGGGATTTGCCCTTCCTCACGCGCCTTTTCTAGTCGGTGGGGTGTGGGGGCTTCTGTTTTGTCCTCGTCGCTATCTCCAGCCACGCTCGTCGTCTCACAGGTAAATTTTCGTGAGTAGCATGACAGAGCTACAAAAAGCTAATGGCGGAATAAAAGAAGGTTAATGACGGGTTTTCTGGCTTTAGCTTTTCACCGATGCGGTGGCGGGCACAAAACAAGCATGGCTTGCTGTGGCGCAAAAAATGCGCTCTGTTCACGTAAGTGGATAGAGATCAGCGACATGCCGGTTAGTGCCGCTCCCCTTTTTCCGCTCGGTCTGCTGTTGAGACACGGGAAGATAACTGAGGAAGCGGGAAACGCGTTTACAGGCCCATGCCCGTTTTGCTCTCCTGCCAGGATAAGTAAACACCACCCTTACAGGATGGTGTTTACCCCGCCATTAAAAGCCCAGGCTGTCCAGCAGGTCGTCAACCTGATCCTGGCTTGCGACAACGCCTGCGGCAGTGGCGTCAAGCTGCGGGCCGTTAAGCAGGCTTTCATTTTCCCGCTTCGGACGCGCAGCCGGCTCCGGCATGTTTTCCAGCAGCACCATCAACAACTGGCGCTCGATTTCCTGAATCACATCCATCATGCGCTTGATAACCTGGCCGGTAAGGTCCTGGAAATCCTGCGCCATCATGATGTCCAGCAATTGCGCGTTGGTGAAGCTGGTGTGTCCTGGCACGTCCGACAGATACTGACGGGTGTCGGTCACCAGTTCACGCGCATCGCTCAGCTCGATAGGGTTTTCAAACCATGCGTCCCAGCGCTTGCTCAGCGCTTTGGCGCCCTTCTCAAGTTCATCCTGATGCGGCTGCGAAGCTTCAACGCTGTTAAGCGCCCGCTCTGCGGCCTGCGCCGTCATTTGCACAACGTAATCAAGACGATCCCGGGCATCCGGGATAGCCTCGGCTGCTTCCGCAATCGCCTGATCCAGACCAAGCTCACGCAGGCTGTCACGCAGCATACGCGTTAAGCTACCAATACGAACAATGATATCGGCTGCGGAATGTTCTTCAGTGGGTTTCATTGCAGAATGAATCATCGGGAGCTCCTCACATTCCGAGTTTCTCGAATATCTTGTTCAGTTTTTCTTCCAGCGTCGCCGCGGTGAAAGGTTTAACGACATAGCCGCTGGCGCCTGCCTGGGCTGCGGCGATGATGTTCTCTTTTTTGGCTTCTGCGGTGACCATCAGAACCGGCATTGCCGCCATCGCGCCGTCGGCGCGAATGGTTTTCAGCAGTTCCAGGCCATCCATGTTCGGCATGTTCCAGTCGGAGATCACAAAGCCAAAACCGCCAGCCTGCAATTTATTCAGCGCGTCCACGCCGTCCTCGGCCTCTTCCACGTTGTTAAAACCCAGCTCTTTGAGCAGGTTGCGTACGATGCGACGCATGGTGGAGAAGTCATCCACAACCAGAAACTTAAGCTCTTTATCCGCCATAAAAACTGCACTCCTCTTTAAATACGTATTGCCTGTCCGGCACTGATTTTCGCCAGCATTTGCTGGCTGACCTGGCTTAGATCGACGACTTCGCTGACGCCACCCATATTGATGGCCTCGCGCGGCATGCCGAACACCACACAACTTGCTTCATTCTGCGCAATGGTCCAGGCGCCCGCCTGGTGCATCGCCAGCATCCCCGCCGCGCCGTCGTTGCCCATCCCGGTGAGGATCACCCCCACCGCGTTGCGCCCCGCATGTTTGGCGACGGAGTGAAACAACACATCTACCGCCGGGCGATGCCGGTTAACCGGCGGCCCGTCGTGGATTTTGATTTGATAGTTCGCCCCGCTGCGGGCAAGCTCCATATGCTTATCGCCCGGCGCGATATAAGCATGGCCCGGCAGCACGCGCTCGCCGTCTTCCGCTTCTTTCACCGTTATCTGGCACAGCTTGTTCAGACGCTCGGCGAAAGAACGGGTGAAGCCAGGCGGCATATGCTGGGTAATCAGCACCGCCGGGCTTGAGAGCGGCAGCGGTTGCAGCACATGGCGAATCGCCTCGGTGCCGCCCGTCGACGCGCCAATGGCCAGCAGCTTCTCCGAGCTGAGCAGCGGGCCTGCTTTTAAGGTCACAGGCGCGCTGACAGGCGCGCGGGCGGAAAGCCGGGCGCGGGACGCGGTGCGCACTTTCTCGGCAATCAGCTCGCTGTAAGCCAGCATACCTTCGCGAATGCCAAGCTGCGGCTTGGTCACGAAATCTACCGCGCCCAGTTCGAGCGCGCGCAGCGTAACTTCAGACCCTTTGCCGGTCAGGGAGGAGACCATCACCACCGGCATCGGACGCAGGCGCATCAATTTTTCGAGAAAATCGAGGCCGTCCATGCGCGGCATTTCAACGTCAAGCGTCAGCACGTCCGGGTTGAATTTTTTAATCAGATCGCGGGCGACCAGCGGATCCGGCGCGGTCGCCACCATCTCCATGTCGCTGTGGCTGTTGATGATTTCCGTCATGATCTGGCGCATTAACGCTGAATCATCCACTGACAACACTCTGATTTTACTCATTGTCTTTCCTTACTCAGGGCATATACCGTCTGACCGCGCAGCCAGAAATCGCGACTGAGATTGCTGAAATTCTCCGAATGCCCGGCAAAGAGCAGACCGCCAGGTTTAAGCAGCGGCACGAAGCGCTTGAGGATCGCCTCCTGTGTCTCTCTGTCGAAATAGATCATCACGTTTCGACAAAATATGGCGTCAAACGGGCCCGGAACGTTGTACTGCTTGTCCAGCAGGTTGAGCGGCGCGAACTCTACATGGTTCGCAAGCTCGCCACGCACCCGCACCAGGCCGTCATGCGGGCCGGTGCCGCGCATGAAATAGCGCTGCAATTGCTGAGGCGAGAGCGTTTTCAGCTCTTCCTGTCGGTAAATGCCGCTTTGCGCTTTTTGCAGCACTTCTGTATCGATATCGCTCGCGAAAACCTTCCAGCGACCCGGCGCGGTGCCGAGGGTATCGGCAAGCGTAATAGCCAGCGAGTAAGGCTCTTCTCCGGTAGAGGCCGCGGCGCTCCAGATCCGGTATTCGCCGCTGCGCTTGCGCGCATGTTCCGCCAGCACCGGAAAATGGTGCGCCTCGCGGAAAAAAGCGGTCAGGTTGGTGGTCAGCGAGTTGATGAACGCCTGCCACTCGGCGCTGTTAGCGTTCGCTTCCAGCATGCTGAGATAGCGGCCAAAATCATCAAGCCCGAGCGTGCGCAGCCGACGCACCAGCCGGTTGTAGACCATGTCTCTTTTATGGTCCGCCAGCACGATCCCGGCGCGCTGGTAAATCAATTGACATATCCGACGAAAATGCGCGTCGGACAGCGCAAGGCGCTGCGTCATGGGCAACAGGAACGACGGTTGCCCACCTGGAATGGATGTTGTCATAGCGCCTTATTACTCACAGTCAGGGGGATACGGCTACGGCGTTGAGCGGGATCGGTTTATCACGCTCAACTTCCTGCTTTTCTTCAAGATTAAATACCGACACAACCGCCGTCAGGCGATCGGCCTGGCTTGCCAGCGACTCCGCGGCGCCTGCCGCTTCTTCCACCAGCGCGGCGTTCTGCTGCGTCACCTGATCCATCTGGCTTACCGCCTGAGCGACCTGCTCAATGCCCCGGTGCTGCTCGTCCGAAGCGGAGGCGATTTCGCCCATAATGTCGTTTACCTGGGTGACCGAGCGGACAATTTCCGCCATGGTTTGCGCGGAGTTGTCCACAAGGGTGGTGCCTTCCTGCACCCGGGAAACCGACTCTTCAATTAACGCTTTGATCTCTTTCGCCGCCTCGGCGCTGCGGCTTGCGAGGTTGCGGACTTCGCCCGCCACCACGGCAAAACCGCGCCCCTGCTCGCCGGCTCTCGCCGCTTCTACCGCAGCATTGAGCGCCAGAATATTGGTCTGGAAAGCAATGCCGTCGATGACGCTGATAATGTCGCCGATTTTCTGCGAACTCGTTTCAATCTCATGCATCGTCTGGGCCACATGCGAAGCCTGCTCGCCGCCGCGTTTCGCCGTCTCCGCCGCGCTTCTTGCCAGCTGCGAAGCCTGACGGGCGTTGTCGGCGTTCTGGCTGACCGTCGCGGTTAGCTGCTCCATGCTGGCGGCAGTTTGCGCGAGCGACGCCGCCTGCTCTTCCGTACGCGAAGAGAGATCGTTATTGCCTGCGGCGATTTCGCTGATGCCGGTATGCATCGTGAGGCTGCCGTTGCGCACTTCGCTAACGGTTTCCCGCAGCGCGCTTTGCATCGTCTTAAGGCTTGCGAAAATCTCTGAAATTTCGTTACGGCCATAGACGGCAATCGGGCGCGCCAGATGGCCTTCGGCGATACTGTCAAAATGGCTGCGGATTATCGCAAGCGGCATCACCAGCATGCGGCGCGACCACCACAGCGAGCCGATAACCAGCAGTACCGCCACCACGCTGACGACAGCGAAAATCAATCCCGACAGGTGATACCAGCCTTTGCTCTCTTCGCTTGCGCTGCTCACAAACGCGTTAATGTGTTGCTGCCAGGCGTTGAAGCTTGCATCAAACACATCCTGCGACTTCTGCACCGGCGCGGTGAGGAAATCGGAAAGCTGGTTGCTGGCAAGCCAGGTCGCCTGGTGTTCAAGATCTTCCCGGTAAGCGGCGAAGCTTTTCTTCGTTGCGCCAAGCAGCTGCGCTGCCTCTTCGCTTGCTGGTTCAATCGCGGCGAACTGCTTAAACAGTGAATCCGCCTGTTTCAGGCTTTCCTGCGCGCCGTTCATCAGGGCTTTAATCTCTTCCGGCGGATAGCTCAGGGCGGTGAGCGTACCGGCGCGGTTTAATGCCGTACTCGCTTGTAACAACGCTGCGCGCGTTTGCGTCAGCGTGTCGCGTTGCTGGTTACTTACCTCGACCCGTTTCAGATTGCCGTAATCGGCACGAAAAGCGAGAAAGGACAAACCGTTACTGCCAATCTGCAAAATGCCGCAGAGAATCAAGAGCAAAAACAACGTGGTCGAAATACGAATACGGTTAAACATTAACGCTCCCTTACCCGGCATCGCTGCCGGCTTGAGTGGTCAAAAAGTTTCCCAGTTATCGTTATGGCCAACCGCGGCCGTTTCACGTGGGATCGAAGCCGGGCTGGAGGCCGGCGCCAGGGTCGTACTCAATGTGCTGCTCAAATTCGGCTTTTGCGCGGCGCCAGACGGTTGGCTGGCATGCAGACGGAACGCGGCGACCGCCTGCGACAGTCGGCTCGCCTGCGCTTCGAGGGCGGCGGCGGCCGCGGCGGACTGCTCTACCAGCGAGGCGTTCTGCTGGGTCACGCGGTCCATCTCAGAGACTGCCAGCGCCACCTGGTCGATACCCCGGCTCTGCTCATCAGACGCCGAGGCGATTTCACCCATAATGTCGGTTACCCGCGTCACCGCGCTGACAATGTCCTGCATGGTTTCGCCCGCGCTTTCCACCAGCACCGAGCCGGTATCCACACGCGTAACGGAATCTTCAATCAGCGCTTTAATCTCTTTGGCGGCCTGGGCGCTGCGGCTCGCCAGGTTACGCACTTCCCCTGCCACCACGGCGAAGCCGCGGCCCTGCTCCCCTGCCCGCGCCGCTTCGACGGCGGCGTTAAGCGCCAGAATATTGGTCTGAAAGGCAATACCGTCGATAACCCCGGTAATATCGGCGATTTTTTTCGAACTGGCGGCGATGTCATGCATGGTATTCACCACGCCATCCACCACCTTGCCGCCGCGCTGGGCGGTTTGCGAGGCGGTGTGCGCCAGTTGCGAAGCCTGCCGGGCGTTATCGGCGTTCTGCTTCACGGTCGCCGTCAGCTGTTCCATACTCGCGGCGGTCTCTTCCAGCGAGGCCGCCTGCTCTTCTGTTCGTGATGAAAGATCGTTGTTGCCTGCGGCGATTTCGCGGGTGCCGGTGTAAATCGCGTCGGTGCCTTCGCGCACGCTGGTAACGGTGTCGATAAGCTCCTGCTGCATATGCCGCACGCTTTGCGCCAGTTCGCTCATTTCATTGCGCCCGCTTACGTTGATACGCGCGGTCAGGTTGCCCGCGGCGATTTCACGGATCGTGCCGATAATGGTGGCAAGCGGATTGAGCAGAACATGGCGCAGGCCGTACCAGACCAGCGCGATCGCCGCCAGCAGCGCCAGCGCCAGCGCGCCGGTTTGCCATTGAGCGAAGCGGTAATCATGCGCGCTCTCCTGCCAGGCATCCTGGGCGATGCGCACGTTCTTCGCCGCGTAATCGTCCATCGCCTTTTGCAGCGCGTTCTGTTTGCCCTGGGTTGGCTGGGCGAAGTAAGGGTCAAGGTTGCCGCTTTCCAGGTACTGCACCAGTTCGCCGAGCGCCTGGTAGTAATCCTGATAAGCCGCCTCAAGCTGGCCATTCATGGCCTGAATTTCCGGCTCGTCGACCGGCACCGCTTTAAACGCCGCGTAGTGCGTTTGCGCCTGCGCCAGCGTCTTTTTGGCGCTGTTGAGCAAATCCGTTTTGGCGCTGCTTTGCTGGTTGCTGGCGTCCATCATCATCCGCGCCGCAGAGCGGCTCAGGTTGATGCGCGTTTGCAGCAGCATGTCCCAGGTGTGGTTGAGCTCCGCCTGTTGCAGGCGTAACTGGTGTGATGAGCTAAAGCTTTGCTGGTTCTCTTTTAATGAAGAGAAAAAGAAACTGCCGGAAATTAATTGCAGCAGGACGAACACGCCTACTACCAGCATCAGCATTGTGACCACGCGAATACGATTCACTCAACACCCCCAGACCTCTGACTAACTGTTGAGGTTATCGGCAACGGGGGCGGGAACTTTATCGTTCCGCGCGAGGAATTTGCGTTAGCGTGGAAAGGTGCGCCGGCTCACTAAAAAGCGATATCGACCACCAGGGTGTCGCTGTAGCTGCCGGCAGGCAGCGCGCTCTGGCCGGAAAGTATCCGCGCGGTGTAGTTATAGGTGCGCAGCAGGCCGTCGCTGCTGACCTGCGACGAACTGGCGCTGGCCCAGCGCTCTGTGCCGCTTACGCCCCAGCGGTTGGTGGTGGTGCCTTTATAAATGTCGTAGCTCAGGCGGTTGGCGCCGCTCGCCAGATTGCGCACATTGCCGTTGGCGTAGCTGCCGTTGTTAATGCCGACGGTATAAACACTGCCTTTCGTGCAGGTGATAGCGATGCTTTGCGAAACCGGGGCGAAATTTTCCGGCAGCGGCGCGCTGCCGAAGTTTACGTTCGGCGCGCTAATGGTGGAGCAGTCATTGGTGACGGTGAGCGTGACGTTAAGCGGCAACGCAACGGTGCCGGTCTGCGCCGAGAGGCAGGCCGCCACGCCCACCGCGCAGACGCTGTAGTTGATGGTCAGCGTCAGCGTAGCCTGATACGTTCCGGCGCTGAGGTTTTGCCCGGCAACCGTGCGGATATAAAGCGGCAACGTATAACGCGAACTGGTCAGCAGCCCCAGCAGCGTGCCGCCGCTCCAGCGGTACGAACCTGCAAGCGCGATTTCGCTGTTCGCCGGACAGCCGCTCTGGGCGCAGAGCTGAACAGGCAGCGTGTCTGTCGATGTCGTGCTGTCGGTGCGTCTGAGAATGGCGCGGTTGCTGGCGCTGGCGCTCGCCGTCGTAAAGGTGGCGTTGACGAAATCGGTGGTATTGAGCAGGTTCAGTACCGTATCGCACTCCACCAACAGGTTGGTGCTGGTGGTTTGTACGGTACTGTTGATGACGAACGAGGTCTGGGTGCCAAGGGCGGCGTTACCCAGCGTGACGCGGCAGGCGGCGAGCGCGGGCGCGCCGACGACCAGCAAAAACAGCAACAGCAACATGCGTTTCATTGTTGCGCTCCCTGGCAGATAAGCGGCCCGAATGTCTCCAGCCGGTGGCTGCGGGTGGCTGCAAGGGTCAGCGTGGCGGTGCAACGCTTCCCGTCTGGCGTGGAGACCGTTAAGTGGTTAACTTCGCCGACGTTTTCAAGCCAGGCGATGCCGTCATAGCCGACAACGGCAGGCGGCTGGCCGCTGCGAAAGACCTGGCTTGATACCGGCAGCGGCTCGCCATTTTCATCGTGCAGGATAACGCTCGCCACCCGCTCCTGCTCCATGGGGAATTCAATCAGATAGCCGCTGCGCCGGCGCAGCGACAGGCGCCGCTCGGTTTCGCGAATGCGGGTATCCGCCGGCAGATTGAGCGTGTCGATGCTGTAGTTAGCCGGGTAATAGGAGGTGACGCCGGAGATCAGCAGGTAGCCGTCTTCATCGGTCTGCCCCACCGGCTGATTTTCATAATTCACGGTCACATCCGCCTGGCCGCCCGTACTGACCACCGCAAAAGCGTCATTTATCTGGTTCGCGGTAAAGAGCGCGCCGTTCATCAGCACCAGCGACCCGGTCGCCTCGCCCCAGTGGGTATAGCCGTCGCGCTCGCCGTAAATACCGCCCTGCAACTCGATATGGTTGTTGCGCCATCCCAGCGTTCCTTGCTGGTAATCGTTTTGCTGCGTCTGGTGGGCGTACGCGAGATCCCAGCTAAAGCCGCCTTCGCTCGGCATGGCGTGGCTGTAGTTAACGCGCTGCGCGCTGCCGCCTTCCGGCGCATGCTCAACGCTGAAGGCCACGCTTTCCTGCAAGCCGAACGGAATTTGCAGCGAAAGGGCCACCGACCACGCTTTATCATCCGGGTCATGACTGGCGGCCACATAGAAACTGCTGCTGCCCCAGAGGTTTTTACTCCATGAAAGGTTGAGCAGCCGGGTGCTGTCGCTGTTGAAGCTTTCGACATCCAGCCACGCCGCGCCCAGGTTGCCGAAACGTCCCATATTAAAAGAGAGCGAGTACTGCGCGACGTTGCGACTGAGGCTGACTATCGGCTGGCGGTCGCTGTCATACATCACGGGCTGATCGTAAAGCGCAAGATTGCCGAAACCGCGCTCGCGGCGCGTGTGCTGCGTCGTAAAGGACATGTAGTCGGTGTTGTACTGATAGCCAAAGGTCCACTGCTGGCCTTGCTCGCCGCGCATCTGGCTGTACGCCACCGCGCCGTTCACCACGCCGACGTTGCCAAGCTTCACCATCGACCCTATGCCGCCAAGCCCCAGCGATTCCGCCCCTTCGCCATGCGCTTCCACCGTCCAGAAATCGTTAACGCCATAGCGGTAAGAGCCGCTTGCCGCCGCCGGGCCATAGTCAAAATTCTTTATGCCGTAGTTGCGCCGGATAGCGCCTGCCGTGAAAGCGCCGTCGCTTAGCCCCGCTTTGAGCAGGTCGCTTGCGACATAAAAAGGCAGCGTGGTGGTCACCTGGCGGCCCAGGGCGTCGGTGGTCACCAGCACCGCATCGCCGGAACCATTGATATAAGGCAGGTTGGTCAGGGTAAACGGCCCCGGTTCCAGCTGCGTGGAGCCGGAGCGGTAACCGTTAATAAATACGTCAACCGTGGTAGGCACCGCCGCCTCGCCGGAAAACGCAGGCAGCGGATAAGTGACGAGATCCGGGCGCAGCGAAAAGGCGCGGCCGAACGATACGCCGCCGAGGCGCACGCTGTTGGTCCAGCTTAAGCTATCCGTCACCACATCGCCCACCGACCAGCTCAGCGCCGCGTCATCCAGCGTGCCGGTAAACGTCGAATCATAGCGGCGATACCCTTCGGTCTGCCCGGGATAGCCGTCCAGCACCTCGCGGTTTATCCCGGTCGTGGAAAAGGCGCCGTAATCATTAAACAGCCGCAACTCATGCCACAGCGAAGCCTGGCTGCCGCTGTGTTCGGTGTGGTTGGCATAGAAATCATAGTTCAGCAGTCCGCCGCGCCCGTTACGCGCGCGGATGCGCGGCGTGCCATCGCCAAGCGTGATTTCTCGCTCCGGCACCCACGCTTTCGGCACCGTCAGCAGCAGGCGCTGGCTGGTGCTGTCATACTCGGCGCGCACCTGGCTGAGCGTGGAAAGGTTCACCTCCCCCTGCGGCAGACGGTCGCCCGGCAACCCGGCGCGCTGCAAATCGGCGCTGGAAACCCAGAAGCTCCCCGCCCTGCGCGTAACCGGCACTACCAGCCCGGTGTCGTAATGGTTCAACACCAGCGAGAGATGAAAAATAGCCCGATCGTTAATGGCGCGGACATCCGGCGGCGGCGGTAAGGCGTCGTCGCCGGGCTGCGCCATGGCGCGGTCGGCAGCGACGCTAAGCAGTCCGGCCATCGACATTACGCTCATCGCCCTGTAGCGGCCTAGCGCGGAGAAGCGAGCCATTGCGAGTCGCGCGCATTAAGGGAAGCCGAGATTTCAGCAGGCGACGTTACGCCTGGCGGGAGAGGAAAAAGCCTTGTGCTGCGTGGCAACACATAACCCCACAGCCCATTTGCCAGTTCGCGCTGGCGCCCGTTCTGGCGCACCGACACTTTACTGAGGCGGACATGAACCTCGTCATTGTTGGTAATTTCAATCGCCGGCTGGCCGTTGTCGCGGGCCATCCGCCAGCTTAGTTTGGTCGGGTCGACAAACGCGTGGTGCGCGCCGGAGCGCTGGGTTTCAATTCCCTGGCCGTAAACAAACAGCGGAATGGAATAGCGCATTTGCAGCTTGATGCCGAGCTGCGGTTTGCTGTTGTCCTGCGGTTGCGGGATTTCATCTACCACCACCCGGTAAGCCTGCTCGACCCCCATGGGGATCTGCGCCTGGCTGATAAGACGGATAAGCTGTTTTTTTACCGCCGCCGATCGTAACAATCGGCGGGCTTGCCACCACATCCTGCTGCGCTTCATAGCGTTCGAAGCCGCCTTCCTGACGCCAGCGCACCACACGAACCTGCATGGTTGTAGCAGTGCCGCCCTGGTTTTGTACCCAGAGTTCCGCCGCTTTTTCGCCTGCGGGCAGATAAGGATCGATCGGCCAGATAAGAATATTGCTTGCCGCCTGGCAAGCGCTGGAAAAAAGCCCGAGGGCGATGAGTAAACCGTAAGAATGGAAGCGCGCTGCGCTTGTTATCATGTCACTTCTCCCTGAATCACCATGACAAAGTCACCGTGAGCCGATCGCTGTAGCTCCCTGCGGGGCTGAAGCCGGTCAGCTGCGCTGCGCCGAAAATCGGCAGCGTAATGTTATTGCTGTTGCTGTAAGTCACCGTTACCGCCTGGTTAACGCCTATTTCGCTCGCGGCGGAGAGCGAGCTTGCACTGTAAAGGCGATAGGGCACGCGTTCTGTTCCGCCGCTGCGCGCCATGTTGCGCACCGTGGAATAGTTTTGCCCGCCGTCAATGCTCATGCTGATCGCCACGCCAGGCGTGCAGGCAAGCCTCAGGCCACTGTTGGGCACAAAGCTGGTGGTGACGCGCGAACGGTCCACGCCGCTGCGCGTGCCAAAATCCAGCGTGCCGTAAACCCCGCCGGTGCCGCTCGTCACTGAACAGCCCGGCGCGATCGTGGCGTTAACCTGAAACGACTGCGTGGTCACGGCCTGCGCCGTCAGGCTGATAAAAGCCAACGCCAGAACGAAACCGCAGCTTTTTCGCACAGCTTTCCCCTGGACAGCCCGGCGGGCTGCCCTGTTGCGTTTGGTCAAAGAGGCGGCTGAGGTTAGTAAATAACGCTCACGTTAATGGTGTCGGTATAAGTGCCCGGCACGACCGTTACGCTGTTTCCACCGCCCTGAATACGCCCGTAAAGCGTGTAGTTATCCACGCCGCCGGTTGTAGATGCGCGAGGAATGGGCGTGTTGTTAGCGATGACGTTGTTGAATGCCGCATCGCTGTAAAGGCTGTAAGCCACGCCCTGGGTGGCGTTGGTGGTGTTGACGAGGTAACGGCCCGGCGTGCCCGGCGTGCCGATAATAGTGCCTGGCGCCTGGTTGGTGCTGCCGGTTACCTGCACGGTGTAATCCGCCGTGGTGCACTGGATGGCGAAGCTGTTGCCGCCCGCCGCGCCGGTTAGCTGCGTGGTCAGGGTGTCGAAGGTGGCCGGGTGCGTACCGAAGTCCAGCGTACCGAAGTTGATGCCGTTCTGGCTTGGGGAGCCGTTAATCAGGCAGCCGTTAGTCAGCGTTAAGGTTGCGCCGATAGTGCCGCTACTGGTTACTGCGTGGCTCATTGAAGAAGCGAGCAGTAACCCACCTCCGCAGATCACAACAAAAAGATTCTTTTTCATCGTGCTTTCCTCTGACTGCGCTGTCGCGAAGCATCCTGTTTTCTAAAATGATCAGCCTGTTAAGGCCCTTAACCGGAGCGCCGGCGGCCTTAAACTGAAATTTAGTTTATGTGTCTGAATTTAACCAAATACTAACAACACATTCATAAACATGGCTTATTGACAAATAAAAACATTTAAATACAGGATGTTAACAGTTGTAAATTCGTTAACGAATGTAAAATGAAATGAATATATTGATATTTTTGTGATTCACATCACTAAAACCGCGGCGTATCAGGTGATTAAAAATTGACAGATTGATGAGTAATGCTAAAGCACTATGTTAGAGAGGCTACACAGTAGCGGCGGGCAATTACTTTGGCGGGGATGGGCGAGGTAAAACGGGGCGCAAAAGCGCCCCGAAAAGCGGGTCAGGCTACACGCGTGGCGGCCATGTCGATAAGTTCCATCTCTTCGCTGTTAAGCAGCTTTTCGATGTGCACCAGAATCAGCATGCGTTCGCCAATGGCGCCGAGGCCGGTCAGATACTCGGTAGAAAGCGTCACCGCGAATTCCGGCGCCGGGCGGATTTGTTCGGCGGTGAGCGACAGCACGTCGGAGACGCCATCCACCACGATCCCCACCACGCGCTGGCCGAAGTTCAGCACAATCACCACGGTGTTGTCGTTGTACTCCACATCCTGCTGGTTGAACTTCACGCGCAGGTCAACGATAGGCACAATCACACCGCGCAGGTTAGTTACCCCTTTAATGAAAGAAGGCGTGTTGGCGATACGGGTTACCTGATCGTAGCCGCGGATCTCCTGCACTTTAAGAATATCGATACCGTATTCTTCATCGCCGAGGGTAAATACCAGAAATTCCTGACCTGACGGCTCTCCGGCCAGTTTAGTTACGTTGCTCATACCGGTCATTTGTATACCTTTTTACGCTTGTGGGATCAGGCGGCAGTCTGCGCCATACGCTGTTCACGGTTAATACTTTGCAGCGCTGATACATCAACAATCAGCGCCACGCTACCATCGCCCAGAATGGTGGCGGCCGAAATACCCGGCACTTTGCGATAGTTACTTTCAAGGTTTTTCACGACCACCTGATGCTGGCCGATAAGCTGGTCTACCAGCAGCGCGTAGCGGCGGCCCGCGCTTTGCAGAATAACCACGATGCCCTGCGTCGCTTCGGTTTTCGCGCCCTGTACGTCGAAGACTTTCCACAGTTCCACCAGCGGCAGGTATTCGCCGCGCACTTCCAGCACGCGCTCGCCGCCCGCCAGCGGATGCAAATCTTCTTCGCGCGGCTGTAGCGATTCCATCACGGCGTTCAGCGGTAGAATAAAGACTTCGTCATTTACTTTAACCGACATGCCGTCGAGGATAGCGAGCGTCAGCGGCAGCAGAATGCGAATGGTGGTCCCCTGCCCTTGCTTCGACTGGATCTCAACGTGGCCGCCCATCTCCTGGATGTTACGCTTCACCACATCCATGCCTACGCCGCGACCGGAAACATCCGTGACCTGCTCGGCAGTCGAGAAGCCCGGCGCGAAAATCAGCATGCCGACTTCGTCATCCGTCATGCTTTCGCTGACCGCCATCCCCTGCGACATCGCTTTCGCCAGAATGCGCTCGCGGTTAAGCCCGGCGCCGTCGTCGGTTACTTCGATGCAGATGTTGCCGCCCTGGTGTTCTGCCGAGAGGATCAGGTTGCCGACCGGCGATTTGCCCGCCGCCAGGCGTTTTTCCGGCGATTCAATGCCGTGGTCGAGGCTGTTGCGCACAAGGTGCGTAAGCGGATCGATAATGCGTTCGATCAGGCTCTTATCAAGCTCGGTGGAGCTGCCCATCAGCGTCAGTTCAACCTGCTTGTTTAGCTTACTGGCGAGGTCGCGCACCAGGCGCGGGAAGCGGCTGAATACGTATTCCATCGGCATCATACGGATGGACATCACCGATTCCTGTAAATCACGCGCGTTACGCTGCAACTGACTCATGCTGGTAATCAGGTCGCCATGCGTAACCGGATCGAGTTCGTTGGAGCGCTGTTGCAGCATTGACTGAGTGATAACCAGTTCGCCGACGAGGTTTATCAACTGATCGACTTTTTCTACTGCAACGCGAATGCTGGTGGACTCTTTTTCGCGCGCGGGTTTTTCACGCTCTGCGCGGGCAGGCGCTGGCGCTGGCGCTTTGGCAACGGCGACAGGCGCCGCTACCGGCGCAGGCGCGGCTTCAGGCTCGGGCTGGGCAGCAGCTTGCGGCGCGGCGGCTGGGGCGAGCGGTTCGAGGAACGCGATTTGGTCAAGCTCGATAACAAAGCAGAGCACGGCGGTGATATCGTCGGCGCTGGCGCTGGTTTCAAGCGTTGCCGTCAGCGTATCGGCGCCCTTCTCCACCTGGCTTAACGCGCCGAGGTTACTCAGCTCTTCCAGCAGCAGGTCAGGCTCGTTCGTCTTAAGCTTGCTGAGCTGGATGCGCAGGCTGCCGCCATTCTGCACCACCGGCGCGGCCTGCGGCTTCTCTACAACAGTAAGATGCGTGCTGGCCGCAGGCGCAACCGGCGCTTCGCCTTTTGCTTCCAGCGCCAGCTGACGCAGCGCCTGACAGATGTATTCAAAGCTGGCAGCATCCGGCTCCTGTGAGCTTTTATAAGCGTCGAGCTGTTCCTGCATAATATCTTTGGTTTCCAAAAACAGGTTGATGATGTCGGTGTTGAGTTGCATTTCACCGCGGCGGGCTTCATCAAGCAGGTTTTCCATCAGGTGCGTGGTTTCCTGCAAAATGGTGAAGCCGAAGGTGCCTGCGCCGCCTTTGATGGAGTGCGCCGCACGGAAAATGGCGTTGAGCTGCTCGGAATCCGGCGCCTCGGGCGACAGATCCAGCAGATGCTGCTCCATGTCGGCCAGCAGCTCGTCGGCTTCGTCAAAAAATGTTTGATAAAAATCGCTGATATCCATACTCACGCTATCACCTCATAACCGGTTGCGACGGTGTTGGGTTGGAGGCCGGGGGCACGGCGCCCGGTTGTTGTAACACGCTCAGAGGCTCGTTCTCGCTTTCGGCGTTTTCATGCACGATGGCGTCTTCCGCCTGCTTGTTGAGCACTAAAATGCTGATCCGACGGTTTAACGCTTCGTCAGGGCCGCGATTCGCCAGCCGCATGGTGGCGGCCATGCCCACGACGCGCAGCATCTTGCCTTCATCCAGCCCGCCGACAACCAGCTCGCGACGCGAAGCGTTGGCGCGGTCGGCGGAAAGCTCCCAGTTGCTGTAACCGCGTTCGCCATTGGCGTAAGGGAAGTCATCCGTATGGCCCGACAGGCTGATTTTGTTCGGAATGCCGTTCAGCACTGGCGCGATGGCCCGCAGAATGTCCCGCATATACGGCTCCACGTCGGCGCTGCCGGTTTTAAACATGGGCCGGTTCTGACTGTCGATAATCTGAATGCGCAGCCCTTCCTGCACCAGATCGATCTTCAGGTGCGGGCGCAGCGCACGCAGTTTCGGATCCGCCTCGATCAGCTGGTCGAGATCGCCGCGCAGTTTTTTCAGACGGCTTTGTTCCATGCGCCTTTTCAACTCGTCGATATTCGGCTGCTTTTTCACTTCGCCCTGCTGCTGGGTGTAGTCATCACCACCGCCCGGG
The DNA here is from genome assembly GCF_000463115.2 of Franconibacter helveticus LMG 23732. GTDB lineage: Bacteria > Pseudomonadota > Gammaproteobacteria > Enterobacterales > Enterobacteriaceae > Franconibacter > Franconibacter helveticus. The sequence goes on from NZ_AWFX01000005.1 coordinate 102,178, forward strand.
ATCGGGCTTTCGCTGTCGGCGATGCGATGACCGCCCGTAATGGCGGCGGAAAGCGGCGTGCGAAAGTATTCGGCTATTTGCGTCAATTCTTTAGGGCTGGAAATGGAGATGAGCCACATCACCAGAAAAAACGCCATCATTGCGGTCATAAAATCGGCGTAGGCGATTTTCCAGGAGCCATGCGAACCGCCGCCATGCCCTTTGTGCTTGCGTTTTTTTACGACAATGATGGGGTGATTCTGGTTTTTCATGCCTCTTCCGTCGCCTTTTGCTGGTTAGACGCTTTGGCTGCGCGCACATGCTCGTCCAGTTCGGTGAAGGAAGGACGTTCGCTGGAGTAAAGCGTTTTACGGCCAAACTCGACGGCGATAGGCGGCGCATAGCCGTTCAGGCTTGAGAGCAGGGTGACTTTTACGCACTGCATCATCTTGGTGGTTTCCGCGCTTTTCTGGCGCAGCACGGTGGCGAGCGGCGAAACGAACCCGTAAGCGAGCAGGATGCCAAGGAAAGTTCCCACCATGGCGTGCGCGATAAGCGCGCCAAGCTCCGCCGCAGGGCGATCTGCTGAGGCAAGCGCGTGAACCACGCCCATGACCGCCGCCACGATGCCGAAAGCGGGCAGCGAGTCGCCCATCAGCGCCAGGCTGTTGGCCGGCACTTCGCTTTCGCTTTCGTGGGTTTCAATCTCTTCATCCATCAGCGCTTCGATTTCGAACGTGTTCATGTTGCCGCTGATGATGAGGCGCAGATAATCGGTAATGAAGTCGAGCATCACCGCATCGGCGAGGATGCGCGGATAACTGGCGAAAATTTCGCTCTCTTTCGGATTTTCGATATCGCGCTCAAGCGAAAACATGCCCTGCTGGCGGGATTTGGTCATCAGGCGGTACAGCAGCGCCATCAGATCCATATACAAGCTTTTTGTGTATTTCGAGCGACGAAAAAGCAGCGGCAACGCCTTCAGCGTGCCTTTGATGGCTTTCCCATTGTTACCGACGATAAATGCGCCGATGCCCGCCCCACCGATGATAATGAACTCAGAGGGTTGATAAAGTGCCCCCAGGTGACCGCCGGTCATCATATAACCACCGAACACGGTCCCCAGAATGACCAGGTAACCTAATAAAATCAGCACGACATCATCCTTCTGCTGTTGACGAAAGTGAGGATGCGCAGATGGAGAGACGTTTAGCGGAACGGAGGGAATAAAAAAGCAGCGGCGAAATCGCCGCTGCTGGAGTGAGTTTCCACACCGAACCGGTTAGACGGCCTGATCGACCTGTTCATCCAGCAGTTGTGGAATAATATCGGCAGCTTCCCGGGAAAGTTTACGTCTTTTTACCGCTCGGGATGGCGGTTGGCACAGGCTGCACGCAAAGCTGCCAACCGGCTGATGCGCATGGGTGATAAAGTTGCCGCCGCAGCAGTTGCAGCGTGAAAGCTCCAGCATACCGCTTTCGACAAAACGCACCAGCGTCCATGCGCGGGTTAATGCAAGCAGCGGACCTTCTTCTTCCTGCTGCGGGCACTGTTCAAGGTAAAGACGGTAGGCTTTGATGACCGCATCCACGCCGCTGCACAGCCCCGTGCGCAGCAGGTATTGCCAGGCATTGCAGAACATCGAAGCATGGATGTTTTGCTCCCAGGTCATAAACCAGTCGGTGGAAAAAGGCAGCATGCCTTTAGGCGGCGGGCTGCCGCGCAGCTCTTTGTAAAGCTTAATCAGACGGCCACGGCTAAGCTGCGTTTCGCTTTCGAGCATTTGCAAACGCGCGCCGAGCGTAATCAACTCCATCGCCAGCTGAATATCACGAGCTTCCTGAACAATGCTTTTTTCGCTCATGACTTAAGCCCTTTTCTTCTTCGGTGCGTCATCAGCGCTGGCGACTTCATTAAGCAGTCGCGTAGAGAGCAGAATACCGGTGTGGATCTGCTGCAAATCGTCGACGCGGGACTCCTGCGTCAGACGGGTGATTGTTTTGTGATCGTTGAACCGAAACTGGCAAACGAGCTGATTAGTTTCAGCCAGTTTCACCATTTGCGGCAGCGTTAATTCCACAAGCGTGGTAGCCATTTCTTCGTTAATACCTAAACGAAACATAGCCGAAGCCTTATCCTGACTGATCAGCCTTTGCGCCAGTAACAAATATGACAAATTGATATCATAAATATGTTTTAGCAACTCGGATGCGTGCATTTTTCCCATCCCGAATAACCAATTTTATTAAATGCGGCGTCGCCGCACCCCGTGATGTCGCCGGATAAGCTCCGGTAAAAAATAAAACCGTAATGGTAAAAAAATAATTGGTAGTACGCTGTGCTGACCGGTTAACAATCCCGGTTTAAATAGTTGCTTCCCTGTAGCGTTTCCTTACGCATTTAAGACTTCTTTACAAATTCCTAAGATTTTTCCTAATTCGCGCAAACTGTACTCGTCACCCCTGGCACATACAATGTGGTTGCGCTGAGATTTTAGGAATTATGTGATGTACGTCACATAATTTCAATCTATAAATCACACGAAAGCATAAGTGACAGTGTTTATTTGCTCAAAAAATAACCAAAACAGGCTCATAATAAGCGCCCTAAGTCGAATATTAATGCGTCAATGTTTCAAATAGTGACGGCTGTAATACTTACTATCAGCAATTATTTTACATTCATTCAACGCTGTTTATTTCTATGTTAGAAACATTAAGGTGATGTTGGACCAGTCATATATAATCCATATTATTCAATAACTTATCTTTTAGTTACGCGTAACGTGCTTTTTCATTTTTTTACCGTTTTACTGCCACTTAACTGTCAAAAAATTGCGATAAAATAGGCCCACCTGTTACGTCTCATTAACATCTTTCCTGTGTACTGATTCCATTCATAAGAATAATTAATGTATTTTTATGAGATCATTCACACTTCTTTCATACGTAATGCTTGCGCAACCCCTTTCACAGGCGTAAGAGCAAGGTATGGCTTCGTTTATAAGCTTTTTAAGGAGATAAACATGAGCTATGCCCATGTTCTTGTTGCAGTTGCGATGACGCCGGAAAGCCTTCAGCTTGTTGAAAAAGCGGTTTCGCTGGTTAAGCCTTATCAGGGACGTATTACCTTGCTAACCCTTGCTGCAGATCCGGAGCTTTATAACCAATTCGCCGCGCCTATGCTGGAAAATTTACGGGAATTAGTTTTAGAAGAAACGCAGGCTTTTTTAGAAGAGATTACGTCGCGCGCCGAATATCCCATCTTTAAGACGCATATCGCCACCGGCGAATTAAGCGATCATATTCTGGGTATTTGCCGCAAAGAGCATATTGACCTGGTTATATGTGGAAATCATAACCAAAGCTTTTTCAGTAAAGCGCTTTGCTCAGCGAAAACGGTTGTCAGCCACAGCAAAGTAGATGTTCTATTAGTACCGCTCAAGTAAAAAAAAGCCTGCCAGAAAGATCTGGCAGGCTTTTTTTAACCGTTAAGCCAGTTTCGGGAAGGTCGCCACTTTACTTTGCAGCTCGCTTTCATCGCTGCGTGGCGTAACGTGCTTTAGGTCAGCGATAAAGCTCTCCTGCCAGTGGTTGATATCGTTTTTCTGCACAATCTCCAGCATTTCGCTGTGACGGGAAATACGCTCAGCCAGCGGCATCTTCAGCGCCCGATCCAGCGCCGCCGCTACTTCATCACGGTCGTAAGGGTTAACCAGCAACGCCGAGGTGAGTTCGTTCGCCGCACCGGCAAAGCGGGAAAGCACCAGCACGCCGGGGTTTTTCGGATCCTGTGCCGCTACATACTCCTTCGCCACCAGGTTCATACCGTCGCGCAGCGGCGTTACCAAACCGACATCCGCATGACGGAATACTTTCATCAACAGCTTACGGTCGAAATGCTGGTTGAGATAATAAAGTGGCGTCCAGCCGAGCTGACCATATCTGCCGTTAATACGCCCCGCTTCGGTTTCCAGCAGGTGACGGATATCCTGGTAGGCCTGAACGTCGCCGCGTGAGGTGGGCGCAATCTGCGTATAGCGGATTTTGCCGTGGTGCTCAGGGAATTTCTCAAGCAGCGCTTCAAACGCCTGAAAACGCTCCGGCAGACCTTTGGAGTAATCCAGTCGCTCTACCGAGAAAATGTTCTTAATACTGCCAAGCTCGCGCTTAAGCTGTTCAAGCTTCGGCGGCAGCGGCCCTGCGGCCTGCTCAGCGATTTCATCCGGCTCGATGCCGATGGGGTAAACTTCTGTACGGAAGGTTTTACCGTAAGCGGAATGGGTATTTTCACCCTGCGCGGTCAGGCGCGTCTGGGAAGCCAGGCAGTCCAGGAACGCCACGCGGTCGTTCTCAGTCTGAAAGCCCAGCAGGTCGTAGTCGCAAAGCTGCTCCAGTAATTCCTGGTGCGGCGGCAATGCATTGAATATTTCCGGCGTCGGGAACGGGATGTGCAAAAAGAAACCGATGCGGTTATTGATGCCGCGTTTACGCAGTTCGGCGGCGAAGGGCAGCAGATGATAATCGTGGATCCAGAGAATATCATCCTCGTTCACCAGCGGTTTAAGCTTATCCGCCAGCAGGCTGTTAACGCGCTGATAGCCTTCCCATGCGTCGCGCTGAAAATTAACAAGATCCAGACGGTAGTGGAAGGCGGGCCAGAGAACGGCGTTGGAAAACTGGTTGTAATACTGCTCGTGGTCCTCTTCGCTCAGGTTGAACGACGCCCAGGTAATGTTGTCACGCGTCACTTTTTTTAGCGGCGCGTCTTCGTTGCCAATCTCCCCGCTCCAGCCAAACCAGAGACCGCCTGTGGCTTTCAGCGCCCCCAGTATCCCTACCGCGAGGCCCCCGGCGCTGCTTTTCTTATCATCAGGCGGGGCGATACGATTAGATACTACGACTAAGCGACTCATAGCCTTCTCTCCTTTCAGTCAAGTGCTTTTTTTCTTGTTCTAAGTGTTGTACGAGTTGTTCAAGCCAGGCATGCACATCTTGTACAGTGGAAAGACGCCATTGCGCCTGCGTCTCGCCCTGCCCGACCTTAATGGATACGCCATTCATGGCGTTAACAGTATGAAACCCCGCCTCATCCGTCAGGTCGTCCCCGACAAAGACCGGCGTGCGGCCCGCAAACGGCGCTTCAGTAAGAAACGCGGCGACGGCGGCGCCCTTGTTGATGCCTTTTGGTTTTAGCTCAACCACGCACTTACCCGGCTGGAGCGCAAGCTCTTCGTGTTGCTGCGCCAGCGTATGGGCGAGTTGCAGCACTTGCTGCTCATATTCCGGCGCCAGACGGTAGTGCAGCGCGAACGCCATGCCTTTCGGCTCAAGCTCGGTGCCCGGCATTTTCGCCAGCGCCTGCTCAAGGCGCTGATGCAGCGACTCCACCAGCGCTTGCGGAAGCGACACGACATGGCGGGTTCCATTGATATCACGACGTTCCGCTCCGTGTACCCCGGCAAGCGGGAACTGGAACGGTGTGGCGAGTTTATCTAACTCAACCATCGAACGTCCTGAGACCAATGCCAGCGCCCCGTTACTCATGCTGGAGAGTTTTTGCAGCAGGCTACGTACCTCAGCGGGAATGGAAACCTGGTCCGGATGCGGTTTGATTTCAGCCAGCGTGCCGTCCAGGTCAAAAAAGAAGGCATGGTCACCGGAAAGCAGCGGCGGTACAGACAAAACTTCAGCCACCCGAGTTCCTCCTTACAGGTTTAGTGAATAACCGCTTCGGTTATCCTGGGTTGTACATTAGCCATGTAAGTATAGACAGTGTGACGAGTGTCGCCATTCGACAACAGCTTCGCCAGCCGTAAAAGGCTGGCGAAGTGCGCAAATAACAGGCGAAAAACGGTTAAACCGTACGCTTCGCTTTTTGTTTGTAACGGTCGAAAATCACCGCTGCGAGAAGGATGAGGCCGCGCACCACGTACTGTGCGAAGGGGGAGATGTTCAGCAGGTTCATGGCGTTTTCTACGGTGCCCAGAATTAATATGCCAGCCACCACATACGAGATTTTTCCTATGCCGCCCTTGAGCGAAACACCGCCAAGCACACAGGCGGAGATAACAATCAGCTCATAGCCGATAGAGGTCATCGGCTGGCCGCTGGTCATGCGCGAGGCGAGAATAATCCCGGCCGCCGCAGACACCAGGCCTGAGAGCACGAAGATAATAATCTTGGTGCGCACTACCGGTACGCCCGCTAACCGCGCCGCCTCTTCATTGCCGCCAATCGCCAGGGTGTTGCGCCCGAACGTGGTTTTATTCAGCAAAAAGCCGAACAGCACCAGACAGGCGACCGTCAGCCAGATAGGCGCAGGCAGCCCCAGCCAGTTCGCATAGCCCAGGGTGAAGAAGCGCTCATCTTCAATCCCTACCGCTTTGCCGTCGGAGATGATATAGGCCAGGCCGCGCACGATTTGCATCGTGGCGAGCGTGGTGATGAGCGCGTTGATTTTCAGCTTCGCAATGACAAAACCGTTTACCAGCCCGCTTGCCACGCCCAGCATCAGCCCGGCGAACACGCCAAGCCACAGGCTTTCGGTCATGTTAATCACCACCGCCGCGGTAACGCCGGCGCAGGCGATAACCGACGCCACGGAAAGATCGAAGTCCCCCGAGGCCAGGCAAAAGAGCATGCCGCAGGCCACCATGCCCGACATAGAAATGGCAAGCCCGAGGCCTTTCATATTGATAAAGGTGGCGAAGTTGGGAACGAAAATGGCGCAGGCGATAAACAGCACCGCGAAAACCACCAGCATGCCGTATTGATCCCAGATACGACCCACGCTAAACGGCGACTTGCGGGCGCCGGATGAAGTTAATGAAGACATGTTCACTCCTCTTTCAGGCAACCGCCTGGCTGACTTTGGGCATAGCGAGACTCAATGCCTGCTGTTCGCTGGCCTGGTCATGCAACAGTTCTCCGGCGATCTCGCCTTCGCGCATGACGATGATGCGGTCGGCGACGCCGAGCACTTCCGGCAGATCGCTGGAGGCAAACAGCACCGCCACGCCCTGCGCGGCCAGCGCGTAAATCACGTTATAAATTTCATGCTTCGCGCCGACATCAATGCCGCGCGTCGGCTCGTCGAGCAAAATCACCTTCATCTCTTCCGAAAGCCAGCGGCCAAGAATGGCTTTTTGCTGGTTGCCGCCCGAGAGATTCATAATCAGCTGCTCCGCCGTGGGCGTTTTGATATTCAGCGAACGGATATGGTGCTCGGCGTTGGTCGCTTCCCACTGGTTATTAATGAGGCAACCCACGCTGATGTGTTTGCGTCGTGCGCTGATGTTGATGTTGTCCCGCACCGAGTGAACCGGAATGATTCCGTCTGCTTTACGGTCTTCCGGGCAGAGCATCATCCCTGCGCGAATGGCGTCGCCAGGCGTACGGATAGCGGCCGGCTTGCCGTCTATCCAGACCTGGCCGTCAGTGATGCGGGTGGCGCCGAATAACCCTTTCATTAATTCGCTTCGCCCGGCGCCTACAAGCCCGAACAACCCGACGATTTCGCCGCTTTTGACGCTCAGGCTGACCGGCATGCGCACGCCAGGCGCTTTGACATTGTCCAGACGTAAACGCTCTTCGCCATATGCGCGCGGCTTCCAGCCGTAGATATCGCCCAGATTGCGCCCTACCATCGCCTGCACCAGGCTGTCGTGATTCACCTGCTGCATATCGCTGAAGGTGCAAACGTAGCGGCCATCTTTAAAGACGGTAATCGCGTCGCTTAGCGCAAAAATTTCCTCCATGCGGTGCGAAACATAGAGGATCACGCGTCCTTCTTTACGCAGCTCGCGGATCACGCGAAAGAGGTTTTCAATTTCCCGGGCCGAGAGCGAACTGGTGGGTTCGTCAAAGGCGATGACTTTGGCATTGCGCGCCAGCGCCTTGGCAATTTCGACCATCTGCCACTGACCGATTGAAAGGTATTTCAGCGGCGTTTGTGGGTCGATATCGAGCCCCAGATGCTCAAGTTGCAGCTTTGCCTCATAATTTAATAATGAGCGGTTAACGATGCCGCCTTTATGGGGGATTTGCCCAAGGTAGATGTTTTCCGCCACCGTCATTTCCGGCACCAGATGCAGCTCCTGATAAATAATGGCGACGCCGGCGTTCAGCGCGGCCAGCGTATCGTTAAACGCGACCTCTTCCCCTTTAATGGCGATGGTGCCGGTGGTGGGGGTGTAGTTGCCGCTCAGGATCTTCAGCAAGGTCGATTTGCCGGCGCCGTTTTCCCCCATCAGGGCATGAACCTGGCCGGCATGGCAATCAAAGCTAATGTCGGAAAGCGCTTTCACGCCCGGAAAGGTTTTCCCTATGCCGCGAAATGAGAGATAAGGTGCTGTCTGTTGCATAACGCCTCCACAATCGACTCCGGAAGCGGGCGCGTTGCACGCCCGTGTGATATCGAACCGCGCATTACTTGCCGCCCAGCCCTTTTTTCGCCAGCTCATCTTTGAAGTTATCGCGTGTAATAAGCACCACGTCGGTTACTTCAGTGAACTTCGGCGGCTCGGCGCCTTTGGTGACCCAGTTGTAGAGCATTTCGCTGGATTTATAGCCATGAACGTCCGGGCTTGGCAGCAAGGAGCCGTAGAAGCCGGTAGCCTGCGCTTTGGAAAGCTCGCTTACGGCATCCACGCCGTTAATGCCGATGCCGATAACATCCGGTGCTTTAAAGCCCTGCCCTTCGGTAGCGCGCACGCCGCCAAGCACGGTGTTGTCGTTCATGCCGACCACCAGCCAGTGTTTAACTTCAGGATGCTGAACCAGCATGGAGTTCGCAGCGTCGAAAGCGCCGGGGATGTCGTTTGATTTGGTGGGAACTTTGTAGATCTGTTTTTCCGGGAAGCCGGCGGCTTTAAGCGCGTCCATGGAGCCGGTGGTGCGACGGCGCGCCGTATCCAGTTCATCTGCGGTGATAGCCATGACGGCGGTTTCTTTCACATCCCAGCCGCGCTTTTGCATCTCTTTATAAAGCTCCTGGCCCTGACGCTCGCCGATTTTGGTCGCCGCCATCATTACCAGCGGCACGGTTTCCATCGGCTTGCCTTTGGCCGTCACGAACTGATCGTCAACCGCGATGACTTTCATGTCGTAGCCGCGCGCTTTCGCCACAATCGCCGAGCCAAGTTTGGGATCGGGCGTACAGATAACAAAACCTTTAGCGCCGCTTGCCGCCAGGCTGTCGATAGCGTTTAACGTTTTTTCCCCGTCGGGCACGGCGATTTTAATGACCTCAAAACCTAACTCTTTCCCGGCTTTGTCGGCGAACTTCCATTCCGTCTGGAACCAGGGTTCTTCAGGCTGTTTGACCAGGAAACCGAGCTTCATGGTTTCTGCGATAGCGGATTGTGACATAACGGCAGCAAGACCCATCGCTGCCAGCGCTTTAGTAAATTTGTGCATGGTTGACTCCAGCTTTAGCTTTCTTTTATGCAGGGTAAAAACCGTTAGGGTTCTTTTAATCGGACATAAAACAAGGCATTAGCCTCGCCTTCCCGGCGATGGCCGTTGCTGGAGATAGTTTAATAAGGAAATCAATCCTCCATAGGAGAGCAAAATCACACCGCAGAATTACAGTCAGCCTGTGCATAGATTCAGCAATTTAAGGCATAATTTTGCTCATATATGTATGATGAATGAGATGGTGAGTGACAGGAATATCCATATCCTCAGCGTCTCAGTGCTGCGCTTGCCACGCTTGCAGCAAACCGCCTGCGTCGCCATAAAGCGGGTCGCTATCCGGAATGGAAACCCGGGCGACATTTTTTAAGGTTTCCGGAAGCTGTTCGGGCTGATCCAGATATTTGTCTGGTGAGAGACCCGCAGGGTAAGCGCCGACCGCCATAAAATCGTCGCTCGCGTGAATTTGCTTATGGCCAACACCTGCCGGAATAAGCACCGCATCGCCTTTGATGAGATGAATGACCGGCCCGGTTTCGCCGCCAAGCTGGATGTCCGCTTCGCCCGCATAAATGCCCAACACTTCATGGGTGTTGGTATGAAAATGGGTGTAAGTAAAAACCGGGTAGCGCCAGCGAGGCGGCCAGGCGTGCTTATCAAAAGTGGATTCAAACCAGGCGGCGCCATCTTCCACTTCTGCCGGCATGGCCTGACGATAAAGCAAAAGCGGCAACGGATTATTAGGCACGCCGCCGCTGGGTTCAGAAAGGAAGTGCGTTTCGTAATGGTTCATAGAGCCCCCTGCTCGCTTAAAATTAAAAGTATAGCCAGCGGCGCGGGGGCGGCGGATTACCAGGAATAATAGATATGTTCCGCATGCTCGCGTACGGGCGCTTCATCCTCCAGCAGGCGCGCGGCAAGAGTAAGTGCGAAATCAAAAACATGCCCAAGCCCTTTGCCGCTGAGCAAATTGCCCTCTTCCACAACCGGAGCATCGACATAAACGCCGTCATCAATATCCCGCCAGAGATCGCCTGAACAAACGTAACGCCGCCCCTTTAATAACCCGTTCGCCCCCAGCACGCGAGCCGCCGCAGAACAGATGGGACAGATAAGCTTACCGGCTTCATCATGACGGCGAACAAACGCCAGCACGCTTTCATTTGCCGCCAGGTTTCGGCTGCCTTCCGGGCCGCCTGGCAAAACGACGGCGTCGTAAGTGACGTCAAACCGCTCTTGCAGGGTATGGTCAGCCACCATGGGAACGGCATGATAGCTTTCCACCGCGCGGCTTTCAGCGCAGGCCAGCGTTTCCACGTCCAGCTTCATGCGACGCAGAATATCAAGGGTCACAATAGCCTCCGCTTCTTCGAACCCCGGCGCCAACAATACGGCGATTCGTTTCATCTTCTTTTATCCTTGTGGTTGATAAGGTGCGCTATGCAGCCTAACCGTAAACGCCTGCGAAGCTTTGTTAGCCCCTTCACATTATTAAAACAATGTTTCATTTGATTGGCGTGGGGGAGCACTTTTCCTGAACGAGTCAGCGTTTCGCCTGCGGGTAAAAGGGGCTTTATCAAAAATGAATTAAACAGTTAAGGATTAGTTGCGTGTAATAAAAGAACCCATTAATTTTCACTTCTTAAAAATACACACAAAAAGTAAGTGTAAGCAGTTGTAAAAACACGCCTCACTCAAGTTGTTTCATTTTCAATACGCAGTATTCTCAATTTTAAATTGATGCCGCCAGGGAACAGCTTGCGTATTACCGGGACGTTTCGCATTTATTTTATCTCTACATATCAATGAATTAATCAAAAAGGAGGCTGAATACATTCATGATATAAATATTTAGTTGAATTTAATTTGTTTAGTAAATAAGGATATTATTATGACCACCCCAGGAATGCTGCAAAAACTCAATGCGCAGGTGAACAGCGAGTTTTATGCCTCTCATCTTTATCTTCGTCTTGGCGACTGGTGCACCGAACACAGCCTGAATGGCGCCGCCACCTTTTTACGTAACCAGGCGCAAAATAATCTGACTCATATGATGTCGCTGTTTGAGCATATGAAAAACGAGGGAGCTAACCCGATCATTAGCGCTATTGCGCCGCCTGCCTGCGACTGCGATTCCCTCGAAGGGCTTTTTCTCCACACCATAGAAGATCTCAGGCAGCGTAGCGCGAGCCTTAACGAGCTGACCCAACTGGCCGATGCGTGTCACGATGATGCAACGTTTAGTCTGTTAAGCGCCCTTTGCGCCCGTCACGCCGAAGATAAACAGTTTCTGCAAGGGGTGCTGGATGAAGTCCGCGCCGCTTCGCGCGATGGCGTGCCGCTGACCGAGACCGACCGCTGCTTTTTTAATCTTATTAATTACGAACAGCATTAACCCTTCCGCTTGCGTGGCCTGGCTTAAGCCGGGCCTGCCGCCTGACCGCTGCGCCTGGCTTTGTCTCATCCTCTGTATAGTATGTTGTAACTAATTGAAGCCGAAGCGTGCTGACAATCTGATCTGGCTCCCATTGATTAACCACACTCTATGTAATGATTTAAGCCGTTTCGTTTTTCTAAACCAGGGATTGTTATGATAACCATTGAATTTATCGTCATTATTCTGTGCCTGCTGGTGGGAACGCGCTTTGGCGGCATGGGGCTTGGCTTAATCAGCGGCGTCGGGCTCTTTGTGCTGACATTTGTGTTTGGACTGGAACCGGGCAAGCCGCCGGTAGATGTGATGCTGACCATCCTCGCGGTTATTGGTTGCGCCGCCACGCTGCAAACGGCAGGCGGCCTGAATGTGATGATGCAGTTCGCGGAAAAGCTGCTGCGCCGCCATCCGCAACACATTACCCTGCTCGCCCCTTTTACCACCTGGACGCTGACTTTTCTTTGCGGCACGGGGCATGTGGTTTACACCATGTTTCCCATCATTGCGGATATCGCGCTGAAAAAGCATATTCGCCCGGAGCGTCCTATGGCAGTGGCTTCCATAGCCTCTCAAATGGCGATTACCGCCTCGCCGGTTTCCGTGGCGGTCGTGTCGCTGGTCTCGATAATTGGCGCGCATCATGGCGTCGGGCAAGCCTGGGGGATCCTGGAAATTCTCGCCGTCTCGGTGCCTGCCTCCCTCTTCGGCGTGCTGATAGCCGCCCTCTGGAGCCTGCGGCGTGGTAAAGATCTGGCCGATGACCCGGCATTTCAGGCCCGCCTAAGCGACCCGAAACAGCGTGATTACATTTATGGCGCCAGCGAAACGCTGATGGATCAGCGTTTTCCTCGCGAAGCATACTGGTCAACCTGGATCTTTTTTACCGGCATCCTGGTGGTGGTGGTGCTCGGCGCGTTGCCCGCGCTGCGCCCGGCGTTCGAGGTGAAAGGCGCGCTCAAACCGCTCTCCATGAACCTGGTTATTCAGATGATGATGCTGATTGCCGGCGCGGTTATGCTGATTGCATGTAAGGTAAACGCTTCCGCTATCTCCAGCGGCGCGGTGTTTAAGGCGGGGATGGTGGCGATTTTCTCCGTATTTGGCGTGGCATGGATGAGCGATACCTTTTTCCAGGCGCATCTTGAAGGGTTAAAAACGGCGCTACAGGGCGTGGTGCAAAGCCACCCGTGGACTTATGCGCTGGTGCTTTTTCTGGTCTCGAAGCTGGTAAACAGCCAGGCGGCGGCGCTGACCGCGGTGGCGCCGATGGGGTTAATGCTGGGCGTTGAGCCCAAAATGCTGGTCGCTTTTTTTCCTGCTTCTTACGGCTATTTTATTTTGCCAACCTATCCAAGCGACCTCGCCTGCATTGGGTTTGACCGCTCCGGTACCACGCGTATCGGCAAATTTATCCTCAACCACAGTTTTATTCTGCCCGGACTGATTGGCGTGAGTTGCGCCTGCGCGGCCAGCTACACGCTGGTGCGGCTGTTTTTTTAACGCACCTCAGGAAAAGCAAAACGGCCTCGCAGGAGGCCGTTATTTTAATGCGCTTCGTTTTGCGGCGTGAATTTTAACTCAATGAGCGCGACCGCTTTTTGCACCGCACGCAGCGTTACCGCATCCGCTGCCGGATGGCCGGTGAAATCAATGGATTTAAGCTGCGTCGCCATCTTGTCGCGCACTTCAACAGGCGCTATCACGTCAATGACATCCAGGATCTGCTTGATCACCAGCTGACACGCCACGATATCAGACTGCAACTCTTCTTCGGCGGTAAACACTTTCGACATTTTTCATTCCTCACGTTTTGTGGCCGCCATAGTAACGGCATGAATCGCAAAACGGTAGTAAAACGCAGAGGTAGTCGAAACGGGAAAGGAGGGATAAAGTGGGGATATAAAAAAACCTGCCGCAGCAGGTTTTTTTATCAGAACATAGCGCCAGGCGGTACGTCTTTGAAGGTTTTGCAGTAGTTTTCGAACATGCTTTTCAGGATCTTACGGAATTTCATTGATGTGCTCCGATTTTGTTTTTTTGCAGGTAACGTGTTGCGATGAGCCTATAATATGACCTGCATCACAAAAATCAACCAGTTTGTGATGAATATCACATCAAATAAGTTAACGATTTGCGCGCATTTGTTAATAAATTATATATAAATCCAACAGTTACCTTCTTAACTGAAAGTTAAAAAATTACTGATTTTTTTTAAACGGGACGGTGGTAATGAGCGGTAACGATAGCGCGGCGACGCGTCGCGGTCTTTCGCCGGCAGCCCTGCTGGTGGCAGGCGCCTTCTTTATGGAGTTTCTCGACGGCACCGTCATTGCTACTGCGCTGCCGGAAATGGCGCGTACCTTTGGCGTGCAGGCGGTTGACTTAAACATTGGCATCAGCGCCTATCTGCTAACGCTTGCGGTGTTAATTCCCGCCAGCGGCTGGATTGCCGACCGCTTCGGCGCTCGTGCGGTTTTTACGCTGGCGCTGGCCATTTTTACCGCCGCCTCGGTGCTGTGCGGGCTTGCCACCAGCCTTGAAATGTTTGTCGCTATGCGAATTTTACAGGGCGTTGGCGGCGCGCTGATGGTGCCCGTGGGGCGACTGGCCGTACTGCGCACTACGCCCAAGCATCAATTGATAGGCGCCATCGCAACGCTCACCTGGCCGGCGCTGGTGGCGCCCATTATCGGCCCGCCGCTTGGCGGGTTTATTACCAGCTATGCCAACTGGCGCTGGATCTTCTTTATTAATCTGCCGCTTGGGCTGCTGGCAATGTGGCTTGCGCTGCGCATTATCCCTGACATTCGTGAAGAAGAACGGCGACCATTCGATACGCCGGGTTTTGTGGCGACTGCCGTCGCGATGGTTTCGCTGGTTTATATGATGGAGCTGCTCGGCGCACAGCGGCCAGATATGGCGATGGCCGGCGCGCTGCTGCTGTTGGGCGGCGGCGCGTTGTGGTATGCGCTTCGCCATTTCCAGCGCACACGCTACCCGATGATTCGGCTGGACGCGATGCGGGTGCAAACCTTCCGCGTGACGATGTATGGCGGCTCGCTGTTTCGAGCTTCTATTAGCGCCGTCCCGTTTTTGTTGCCGCTGCTGTTCCAGGTGGGTTTTGGCATGGATGCGTTTCACTCCGGCCTGTTGGTGCTGGCGGTTTTCGCTGGCAACCTCACCATAAAACCCGCCACAACGCCGCTTATCCGCACGCTGGGGTTTAAAAAATTGCTGTTGATAAACGGCGTACTGAACGTGGCGGCGCTGCTCGCCTGCGCGTTCCTGACGCCGCAAACCCCTGTCTGGCTCATTCTGGTTATTCTTTATCTGGGCGGCGTTTTTCGCTCGATTCAGTTTACCGGTATCAGCACCCTCGCCTTCGCCGATGTGCCTTCTCAGCAAATGAGCTATGCCAACACTTTGTTCAGCACCGCCACACAGCTGGCGGTCGGGCTCGGCATTACGCTTGGGGCGATAGGCATCCGGCTTGGCGAGCAAGTCAGCCACTGGCTTTCGCTGCAAAGCGTAGCAGGCGTCAGCTTTCGCCTGGCGTTTGTCTGGATAGCGATAATTTGCCTGGTGGGGTTAGTGGATACGCTGCGTCTGGCCAGCCGCGCCGGGGCGGCGGTTTCAGAAAAACGGGCATAAAAAAACCAGCGCCGGGGCGCTGGTTCTTAATGTGACAGAGATATCAGCCCAGCACTTCGCGTACGAAAGCTTCAATCTCTTTGTTCTGGCAGTTTTCAAAGAAACATTTCTGGAAACGCTCGCCAGAGACGGCGGTTTTCACCAGTTCACGGTCAATAGCGCGCAGGGTATCCAGATAGTTCTCTTTCACCACAGCGGCTTTCACCTGGTTAAGAATGCCTGCGTTGCGAACCTGCGGCTCTTTACGCTCCGGCGGATAGCCTTCGCCTTTACGGCCGGTGAACGCTTTTTCAAAGATAAAGCGCACATTAAGCTCCGCGCCCCAGCCAAAACCTTTCGCGAAAGGCAGCGCCAGCGCGTTGCCGTTATTAATCTGCGCAAACAGGAAAGCATCCGCCGGGTCAATACAGTAGCCGCAAACTACGCCCGGGTGAATGTTGAGCGACATCAGCGCGCCCTGGCCGGTGCCGCAACCGGTAATGACAAAATCTACCGCTTTCGAGTTCAGCAGGATGCTCGCCATGATCCCAAGATGGATATAGGTGAGATGATGATCCTGCTCGTCGCTCATGCCGACGTTGTAAACCGGATAGTCTTTCTCATCCGCAACCGTCTTGAGCTCTTTATAGATGATGGCGTTTTTCGCCGCCTGACTGTTTTCCATCATCAGTGCAATTTTCATTCTGTCCTCCTGAAGGGTACGCGGGTTTCCCCGCCACGAATAGCAAACCGTGAGGTAAACATACTATCCAGCAAACACACTTTCAAATTAAATGAAAAAATGTTTTATAAAAGTATGTAAGCCTCACAGTTTTACTTTCCGTCCTTACTGAGCGCGTCAGAATGTTTCCCAGTTCGCTTGCGCCGCCGCAAGCGGGCGCGCAGCGAGAGGGATCGAAACGGCAGGCGCCGGCGCCTTTTCTTCACGAACCTGAGAGGCAGGCTGCGTGATACGAAACACCGATAACACGTCGTTCAGTCGTACCGCTTGCTTTTCGAGATCGACCGCCGAAAGCACGGATTGTTGAACCAGATGCACGTTCTGCTGCGTCACGCTGTCCATTTCCTTAACGGCAATGCCTACCTGGCTAATCCCTTTGCTCTGTTCACCGGAGGCGCTGGCAATCTCGCCCATAATGTCATTCACCTGCTGTACGGCGCGCAGAATGTTGGACATCGCTTCGCCCGCCTTCTTCACCTGATCCGAACCGGTGTTGATGTTGCCGACCGACTCGTTAAGCAGCGTTTCTATCTCTTTCGCCGCCTGGGCGCTGCGGCTCGCCAGGTTGCGCACCTCGCTTGCGACTACGGCGAAGCCGCGACCCTGCTCGCCCGCACGCGCTGCTTCAACCGCCGCATTCAGCGCCAGAATGTTTGTCTGAAAAGCGATGCTGTTGATAACGGTAGTAATATCAACAATTTTGTGCGAACTGCTGCTGATAACCGACATCGTCTTCATGACCTGATCGACAGACTGTCCGCCTTCAATAGCGGTTTGCGTGGCGTTTTGCGCAAGCTGGCTGGCATGGCTGGCATTTTCAGCGTTAAGTTTAACCGTGCTGCTGAGCTGCTCCATGCTGGCGCTGGTCTCTTCAAGCGCGGCGGCCTGTTGCTCAGAACGGCTCGAAAGATCGTTGTTGATGCCCGTTACCTCGCCTGCATGAGAGCGGATAGCGTCTGCGCTGCGGCGAATATCCGAGACGGTTTTTTCCCAGTTCCCCTGCATGGCTCTGATATGCGGCACCATTAGCCCGATACAGTTGCGTCCAAGATCGCGCAGCGGCGCAGAGAGGTCGCCCTGCGCCAGCACGTGCAAATGTCCGCGGATAATGTCCACTGGCTTGACCAGGAAGAAATAGAGATAGCGCTCGGTAAAAAGCGTAATAGCAATACTGGCGAAAACCGAGATAACCAACAGCGTCTGGGCGCCGTCTACCCACGACTTTTGCGCCGCGGTAAGCGTAAGACTCTCTTCAAGATGATGGAGAAACCAGAGCGTTAGCCCGGCGACGCCAATCCACGCGAGCGTGGAAAAGCAGAGTATCAAAACCACCATTACGCGAATTTTGATGTTACGAATGAAGTTCATAATGAGTTCCTGGTGTGTAAATACGCCATCCCTGAACAGACATGACGACACACCGTCCCTGCTTCATTCGTCTTTCTGTGGGACGAATTGAAACGTGTCGTATCGTTATATCGGCATGAGCCGCATAAACTTAAGTATCTGAACAATGAAATTAAGGAGCACTAAACTTAGACGGGGAATGGTGAAATCGCCAGGGTAAGGCAACGATATATAGGCTTTTCGGGCGATTGCAGAAAGCGGGGCTATGTAATCATAGGCAAAGACGACATTCTGCGGAAACCGACATGCGCAACGCGATACTTCTTGCAGCCCTGCTGCTGGCTGGCTGTACCCTAACCAAAGATCCTGAAGTAGTAGGCGGCAACAAGCTGACCGGCATGGTGCGACTGGGCTTTAGCGACCCCGCCTTGTTTGACGCGAAAGCCGACCCTTATCTCGCGCAAGCCACCGCTACGCGCCAATGCCAGGAGTGGGGCTTTGCCACCGCTGAAGGCTACGGCCAGCCCATCAAAACCTGTTCCGTTATCAGCGGGACGCAATGTTTGAATGAGTCTGTGATTCTGGAATACCAGTGTCGCGGATTTGCCATACCGCCCCATTCCGGCTGGTGATTTCCCCGGCAACCAGCCGGTGTGCTGGCTAAAGTAATAAGCGTAACGAATGATTTATTCGCAATAATCTTCTGGACGCTTTTCCTGCGCACATGCTTAACTCCTCACGCCGCTTCGCTTCATGCCTGAAGCAGGCCAGACGGAATAAACACCCAATGACGTGAGCGCTGTATGAGAGATAAACGGGACAGAAAGAAACTTTACCGCGCGGAAGGCATCAAGCTTTTGTACAGCAACGCGCTTCCCGGCATTTTGATTACCTTTATCGTTGCGACCGGCCTGGTTTTTACTTTTATCGATCACGATAATCGCACAGGCAAACTCCTCTGGTGGGCAGCAATCTGCCTCGTTTTAGCTATCCGCCTGGTTGACACGCTTCTCTGGTATCGCGCCAACAGCTACCAACGTAAACAAAATCATTACTACTGGCGTTTCAGCGCTGGCTGTTTATTAACAGCCGCGTTATGGAGCAGCTGGTGTGTGCTCTTTAGCGAAGGGTTTAGCGCGGAGGAGTTTACGTTTTCGATGGTGATCCTCTCCGCTATGGCAGGCGGTGCGACCAGCATTCTTTCCGGCAATGTTTTTATCGGCACGCTTTATCCCGTCATCGTTCTGGTGCCTTTTTCGGTTGAGCTTCTGTTCGATGGCGAAAAATATAAAAGCAATCTTGGCATGCTCGGCCTCTGTTTTACCGCCATCATGCTCTTTTCGGCTGGCCGCGCCGCGCGCTACGTAAAAAGCGCCATTTTGTTGAAATACAAAAACAGCCAGCTGCTGGAGCGTATGGAAGAGACTATTCGCACGCGTACCCAGGAAATTTATGCTATTTCACACACCGATGCGTTAACCGGTTTACATAACCGCGTCGCTTTTCTGCGCGCCGCTAATGGGTTGGTAATGCGTTATAAGCAAAATGAGATCCCGGGCTTCAGCCTCTTTTTTATCGATCTGGACGGCTTTAAAACCATTAACGATACGCTCGGCCACGATGCCGGCGACCAAATCCTGCTGGCCTTCAGCGATCGTTTAAAAGCGTTCAACCAGGATGGCAATGCCCTGCTCTGCCGCTGGGGTGGCGATGAATTTATTTTTTGCACGCCCCTGTGCGACCGCGCCGCGCTTGGCCGGCTGGCCGAAGAAATGAGACAAAGCTTCAGTAAACCCTGGGCCTTGCACGGGCAGGAGATATTTCTGAGCGCGACTATCGGCATTGCTGTTTGTCCGCGACACAGCCAGGCGATAACCCGTCTTATTCAACTCGCCGATATCGCCATGTATTCCCTGAAAGGTAAGCAGCCTCAGCGCGTGGCTTTCTATAACCACGAGCTTGAAGCGCAGCTGTTAAATCAGATCTATTTACAGGAAGCGCTGAAAAGCGCGCTGGCGAAAAATGAGATGCGCCTGGTTTATCAGCCTATCGTTGAGGCGCAAAGCGGTAATATTGTGGCTTTCGAAACGCTTTTACGCTGGCAGTGCGGCGAAGAGGCAATTTCACCCGCGCATTTTATTCCGGTCGCGGAAAAAAACGGCAGTATCGTACTGCTCGGGTACTGGATCCTGGAAGAGGCTTGCAAAACACTTGCCGAATTACCGCCCGCCGCGAGCCATATTGCGCTTTCCGTTAATGTTTCAATAGTGCAGTTGCAGGATGCCGCGTTTATCGCAAAGGTTGAACAGCTATTAACTAACTACGCTATCGCGCCGGAACGTCTGCATATGGAAGTGACGGAATCGCTGTTTCATGAAAGCCAGGGCGAGATTTACGCCAAAGTCAGCTACCTGCAAAATAAAGGGGTGCGTATTTCCATCGATGATTTTGGCACAGGCTATTCCAGCCTCTCTGTCATCCAGAACATGCGTATCGATTTCGTCAAAATCGATCGCTCTTTTGTGAATAACATTGATGATAAAGGGCTGGCTGTGGTGCAAGCCATACTGACTATGTCTGGCACTTTTGGTTACGATGTGATTGCGGAAGGGGTAGAAACCGTACGCCAGGCGCAAACGCTGCGCAATTTCGGCGTGCCGTTATTACAAGGCTTTTACTTCAGCCAGCCGTTAGAAAAAGCCGATATGCTGGCTTTATGCAACGAACCCCTTATGGCGATATAAATTTATATTTATTAACCCGACATAAAAAGCCGCCTGCTTTTAATTGCGCTTTTTAACTTTTATTTCTTCGATCTTAAAAAGAACGTTTTACTTATATTAATGAGTCTGATTTCCATTTGCATTTTTACTTAAACGCTTTATTTATTTTACTTTTTGCAAATAGATAAATAACAAATTATAGTGCGTTTCTCTTAATCAGCTTTCGGAGCGGCAACATGCTTAAATCAGATATGATGGATAAACTTAACGAGCAAATGAACCTTGAGCTCTACTCCTCGCTGCTCTATCAGCAAATGAGCGCATGGTGCAGCTATCATAGCTTTGAAGGGGCCGCCGCTTTTTTACGCCGCCACGCTCAGGAAGAGATGACACACATGCAGCGTCTGTTTGATTACCTGACAGATACTGGCGGCCTGCCGCAAATTAATGCCATTGCATCACCCTTTGCCCACTATGCTTCGCTGGACGAGTTGTTTAAAGCGACGTATGAGCATGAACAGCTGATTACCCATAAAATTAATGAGCTGGCCCATGCGGCAATGACCAGCCAGGATTATCCAACCTTTAATTTCCTGCAATGGTATGTCGCCGAACAGCATGAAGAAGAGAAATTATTTAAATCGGTTATTGATAAGCTGACGCTGGTCGGTAAAAGCGGCGAAGCGCTCTACTTTATCGATAAAGAACTCGCCACGCTGGATGCGCAGGCTTAACAGCGTAAACATCAACATACGGCTATTAAAAGCAGATGCCACAGAGCGTCTGCTTTTTTATTGATCCGCGAATAAATTTATAACAGCGGAAAAAGAGCGAGAGGCGGAGCGCAGAAATAAAAAAACCACCTTTCGGTGGTTTTGCACGACACTGCTTATTGCTTTGATTATTCTTGTCTTTCCCAGTGGTACCCGGAGCGGGACTTGAACCCGCACAGCGCGAACGCCGAGGGATTTTAAATTCTACGCAAGATCAATGAGTTACATAGCAGTGCATTGCGAAACTTTGCTGACGTTGAATGGTCGTCTTTGCAACCACTGGCAGAAAATGGATAGCCGTAGATTGCGTTGAGCACAGAAACAGCACAGGGTAATCGTCTACTTGGTCCTGTAAAGGAGGTTGTTGCCACACAAGCTAAAGCGCTTGACCTGCCCCCAGTATTCGGTACAACTGTCAGTTAGTAATATCTGTTCTGTGAACCGCTCTCTGAATGTGATCCATTCATAATCAGCGCTACCTTTAGAGGTTGAATACCCAGCACCTGGTAAACATAACGTTCCAGGGGGTACTTTGCGATGAAGGATATTTTTACAGCGTAAATTCGTTTCCGGGTCCAGTGCCCAGGTTATTTACTATATAAGCATCTATTCTCTGATCATTAAATCGCCAGCAGTCAATCGCAAGATCCATCAGCAGGCGTTGCCTTGATGTGATGCTTTCCGCAGACCAGTCTTGATATTCATATCCATATTTCAGCTTAAAGCGATTTAATGCAGTGTTATCACCAATTGAGTACTGGGAGTGGAGTAATCGAGTCATGATGATTTCAGAGTTTAAATATTCTGTTTGTTTTTTCAAAAACCAGTCTTCACTCAAATCATTGCAGTTATTGACAGACTGGTTAATTGTACCCTCTAATAATGTTACATTACCAAGTTTGTAGAGATAACTTGTTCGATTTACATCAGAGAACTCCCCGTTTTCAGGGGCGTTTCGTACCGTCTGAGGAAGAATATGCTCAATTTGCATCTGCTGAATAGCCTGCTGGCTCTTTTCCGGAAAACCGCAAAGATGGCGGATATGATTCTCTAATCTACCCAATACATAACGTTGGCGATACTGAGGCGTAAAATTATAGTCATTAATAATTGAGAATCGTTCTTTAAATTCATCTAAACGCTCCACAACAAAAGGTATAAGTGTTGCTGAAACAACATTTGCAACCTCTGCTTTCGTTTTCACATCCCGAAGCTTTACAGCCCATTGAGTAAAGCGTTGCTCATATGTCTTCGATTGAATAGCCATTGTATTTGTAAAGAATAAAAAGCTCTCAAGTTGAGCACCTAAGAAATCCATTACATCATCTGAACAACTAATATCCAATGCCATTAGTAAAACCAAATGCTGACGTGAGCGATATTTATTAATATATCCAATGTTACTTACGTTTGGAAAACGGATATTTTCACGCCAGTAGGCTGCTTCATTTGTTGCATTGACCAGGTTAGCGTATCGTTCTGATAATTTTTCCAATTCTTTGACGAGGACCATAGGGCGTGTCTTATACTGCAACGACAGTTCCCCCTCAGCTGAAATGATCCATTTATATATATCATCTTCACGCAAAATCCCGTGATGATATCGTGCCATCAGAAAGTAACGTAAAAAACGAAGCGGGTTATCACTTTCGCCGCAAGACTCAAGGTTATTAGTGATGGATTTCCATGTTGTCTTTATTGCCGAAAACTGTTCTTCTTTTATCTGACTGAAAATCAAATTTTTAACAAGATCCATAGCATTAAGGCTGGCACCACGCTGATTGATCGTTTCGAAGATCTTTAATGCGCTACTTAAGTTCTCTGATTCAATGACAACCAGCTCAACTTTTGTTAAAAAAAAGCGAGCGAAGGAGATTAATCCATTCAAGCTATCTTGCAATTGGTATTTAAGATAATCACGAATGTGATCATACGCGTCAGCCATTTTTTTTACTGAAGCTGTTTCCGCAAAGGTATTGGTTTGCCCTTCAATTAACCGCGAAATAAATCCTCGACTTTCTTCATATTGAAGATCTAGTCTAATTAGATTTTCCTCACTATTAATATCATAACTAGAGAGCCATTCCTCAATAGTTTTCAGATATTCCAGCCCTTTTTTGTCAAGTGTATCCAATCTATCTTTTAATAGATCCCGTAAGGCACACATAGTGATGACAATAGTGGTCAACCGCTGCTGTCCGTCAATGACATCATGCTTTTCCCCATTTTTTACGATAATAACAGAACCGAGAAAATAACCATTTTGATCTTTCTGCTCTGGTTGGTATTCATTGTCTAAATCCATGAGAAACTGTTCAACCTGATCATCAACCTTCCATACATACTCACGTTGATAATCGGGAACTAAAAAATAATAATCGCTTAATTTTGATATATTTTTTACATCGGCTTCTATTTTCATTTTATATCCTTACATAGCTGGATGAACACCACAGATCATACTGATCCCAGATCCAATTCACAAACGAACAGGAGAGTAGACCCCTTCTACATTACAGCTATCTCCGTCATCAAAAATCAACTCTCCTGCACTATAACCATCCATGGATAAAATAGCCTTTTCATTGAGTGCCAGACTAAGGCACATTGATGTTTTTATCATATTATCTGTACCATAAATCTCATACCAGTTATCTTCTTTTTTAGAAACCTCTACCTCATACTTTCCTGAGTCAATATTAACCATGCTAAATACATTATCTACATCACATGAATCCTTGCTATCTGTAAAAATTATTTTTTTATCATAGCCATCAACCCTGAGATATGCGTCTTCAGAATAAGCATAAACATAACAATATTTAGTATTAACAAAAGAATCCTTCCCAGTAATTTGATATAAATTACTATCTTTTCTTGTGACATTTATTTCCCACGTATTGGCATGAACATAACCTGGAGCCAAAAACAGGGTTAATAAGAACGGTCCAATCTTGGCTTTAAAGTTTCTAACAATTTTGAAAAACATAAAACCCCTTCTTAAATAGTTCTGTAATATGTTAATTTAGCTGGGCTCTTACTACATATCAGCCAACAACATCCCAGCCATGCCATCCAGCCGTTTCTTGATCTTTTCCCACCCAGGCATAACCTGCCCCATCAGGCGGTAAAACTCTTCACTGTGGTTGTGCTCAGCCACATGGCATAACTCATGTAGCAAAACATAATCGATACATTCTGAGGATGCCTTAACCAGCCATGGATTCAGGGTCAGACAGCCTTTTGCTGAACAGTTGCCCCATTGCGTTTGCATCGCCCGCAGACGTATCGGAGGACGCTCACTGACCCAAAGGGTCTGCGGAATCAGTAAATCAAGCCTGCGCTGAAAAACATCTCTGGCACGTTCCCGATACCATTCAGCCAGCAAGGCTTTAATCTTTTCTGCCGATTTGTGTCTGACAGTCACTTCCAGACGCCCACGCAACATTTTCACTCGTTGCGGCACAGTAGCGTCTTCTGTCACTTTCAACTGATATTGCTTACCGAGATAATAATGGCTTTCTCCGCTGACATACTGACGCGGAACAATGTGTGTCTGTTGCTCCCTGAAATCACGCAGTTGCTGGTATATCCAGCGCCCTCGTTTTTTCAGCGCAGACAACACCTCGTGCTCCGGTGTTTCTGGCGGTACAGAGGCCACTACCCGGCAGTCGGGATGCACCTTGATGAGCACCCTGCCCTTTACGACCTGACGCGGAACACACTGTACGACGATGACCTCATCACCATAAACAATGCGTAAC
Source organism: Franconibacter helveticus LMG 23732 (assembly GCF_000463115.2). GTDB lineage: Bacteria > Pseudomonadota > Gammaproteobacteria > Enterobacterales > Enterobacteriaceae > Franconibacter > Franconibacter helveticus. The sequence goes on from NZ_AWFX01000005.1 coordinate 126,986, forward strand.
GTTTTCATTGCTGGCGACTCTTTTTCACTCATGATTTCATCAAACCAACACGCAGGATCTGGATGATGGTTTCCACGATACGGTTTACCTGATTCATTCCGGCACCCATCTCCCGGCAGGCCGTAAACAGCAGCGGCAAAAGACTTGTCTTAACGGCTTTTTCAATATCCTGTGGGTTCAGGGAGTTTTCTGCCACCGCTTTGACGATAATGCTGTCCACTTCAAAGGCCAGCTTCGTCCACTTCTCCTGCACCTGATCGTCGTTTACCGCAAAAACCTCAGGTAGCTCTTTTTTAAATACACCGTAATACGCCTGAGCATGCTTGTTTACCGCCAGTGCCTCCGGAATATCGCTGAGTTTACGGGCTTCCACTTTTTCCGCAAATTCACGGAACAAGAGATACTGTTTCAACGGATGGTCGAACAGTTTTTCAGCCTCTTCAATAGCCATACGCAGGAGTTTTGAAAAGGCTTCCTGAGCATACGGGTCATCACGCAGCTCCTGCTCAATCATCTTTGTCACACGGGTTTTAATGATGTCGGTTTCATTGCGGGTTTTATTGTTGTCCCACTCTTCGGGCTTTTCGCTCTTGCCCATTTTACCGACTTCATACACGCCATCCGGTTCACGAACCTCAACGCCGGTGACATGCTTATCCAGCAGTTTTTTCACCTGCTCAGCGTAGTCGTCATAATTGACCTGCTCTCCACTTACCTGCATCGCCCACTGGCGCAGGCTGGACATCTGTTTTACGGTTTCTTTATAGAGATTTCGGTCTTGTTCCGTAAAGCTCTTGTCGGTGAAGAAGGTAGCGGACTGCAGTGCCACTTTCAGGCATCCGGCAAAGGCCGTTAACGCCTCGAAGAAATCATCACGGGTTTTCTGATGGATATCGACCATCTCTCCGTCACGTTCTTCCATTTTAGGCACCAGTACCGCACGTAACTGCTCAGTATCATTTTTGTTTTTAACACCGGCAAATATGGCCCACAGCTGGTTATACAGATGCGGTAGACGCTTGTATTCAGAGCTCATGGCGCTGTACAGCCCGTCAATATCCTTGATGTCGTATCCTCCCTGCGTTCGGGAGGCGAGGTCCTGATATTTGCCGATAGTCGTGTCCAGCTCAGCCAGAATACCGCGATAATCAATCAGCAGACCGAACTTTTTTAGTGGATGCAGTCGGTTCACCCGCGCAATCGCCTGGATAAGGTTGTGGGACTTAAGCGGCTTGTCGATATACAGCACGGTATTCTTCGGCTCATCAAACCCGGTGAGCAGTTTATCGACGACTATCAGCAATTTGAGCTTCTCATCGGTATCGAAACGACTGATGACATTACGGGTATACACAGACTCATCCTGCGTGCCGACATTATCCTTCCACCATTTCGTCACTTCCGGCAGTTTGCTTTCATCCACTTCGGTATTCCCTTCCCGGGTATCCGGCGGGCTGATAACTACTGCTGACTCAAACAACCCGGCTTCATCAAGATACTTTTTATATTTGATGGCGGAAATCTTGCTGTCGCAGGCAAGTTGGCCTTTCAGCCCCTCATCAATATTCTTCGAGAAGTGCATGGCGATATCTAATGCAATCAGCCGGATGCGGTCATCTGCACTATAAACCTCACCCTTACGGGCATATTTACGCTTAAGGTCGGCTTTTTGCGCTTCGCTTAACCCATCGGTAATACGATCAAACCATGCATCTATTGCCCGGTCGTTTACCTCAAGATCAGGAATACGTTCCTCGTAAAGCAGAGGCGTCACAGCCTGATCTTCTACTGCTCGCTGCATGGTATAAGCGTGGACAATCGGCCCGAATTTATTGGTGGTCTTATCTTCTTTCAGCAAAGGTGTACCGGTAAATGCCACAAAAGCAGCATTCGGCAGGGCCAGTTTCATACGCACATGGTTTTCGCCACCCTGGCTCCGGTGTCCTTCATCAATCAGTACGATGATGTCGGGGCTGGTATTGACGCATTCAGGAAGTTTTGTCGCTGAATTAAATTTCTGGATCAGGGTGAAGATAATACGTTCTTTACCGGAGCCAATCTGTTTCGCCAGCATCTGCCCGGATGTCGCCATTGCATTGGCTTTGTCTTTTTTCCCGGCCAATTCACCGCCGGACGCAAAGGTACCGCTGAGCTGTTCCTCAAGATCTATGCGGTCTGTCACGACAACGATACGACACTGCTTCAGGCTGTCATGTAGAATCAGCGCCTTACTGAGGAACACCATGGTGTAAGATTTGCCGGAACCCGTGGTATGCCAGATAACACCACCTTCCCTGCCGCCGTCTGACCTGCGAGTACTGATGCGTTCCAGCAGTCTTTTAATACCGAATACCTGCTGATAGCGGGCGACAATTTTGCCGTTCTTTTTGTCGAACAGGGTAAAGAAGCGGGTCATCTCCAGCAGACGCTCTGGCGACAACAGACTGATTAGCAGTTTGTCCTGCCCGCTGACGGCCAGTTCACCGGCAGCAATTAACTGCTGATACCAGTTGCGATCGGCAGGCGGGCGATGGGCAAACAACGCATCAATTTGCTCAGTAGATAGCGGATGATTGCGGATGGCGTACATCTGCGCATCGGTAATATCTTCTTCACGCCATGCTGCCCAGAATTTCATCGGCGTATGACAAGTGCCATAGCGTCCGTCATGCCCGTTAATAGACAGCAGCAACTGGCTGTAGGCAAACAGTTGTGGGATTTCATCGTTGAGCTGATTGCGGATACTCTGTGATATCCCCTCGTCAATGGTAGGCCCCTTTTTACCGTGGCCGACCGGGCTTTTCGCCTCGATAACCGCCAGCGGGATACCATTCACAAAGCAGACGATGTCCGGTCTGCGGGTTTCGACACCACCTGAGCGCAGCACCGAGAACTCCTCGGCAAAGTGGAACTGGTTATTCTTCGGATGTTCCCAGTCAATCAGCGCAATGGTGGGGTTCACTTTCTTGCCGTCGACAAACTCCGTGACAGCGATACCGTAGAGCAGATGGTTATACATCCGTTCATTGGCTTTCAGCAGCCCTTCGTTCAGCGCCGGGGAACAGACCTGCGATATCAGGTTATCCAACGCTTTTTCCGATAAGCGGCATGTTTTACCGCCCACCATAAAGTAACGCTCCGACAACACTTCACGCAGAATCGGGCGTAGCACCACCTCGTCCTGTTTATAGCCCCGGCAGTCCATAATCTGTTTCGGGGATAAAAACGTCCAGCCAAGGCTGGTCAGTAATGTCAGCGCCGGAATTTTGGCGCTGTATTCTTCCTGGAATTTAGGTTGGTAGTGCTTATCCACCCGGTAATCCTTCTTGGCTAAGAGGTAAAACTGTATGTCCGTACGGACATACTCAAAATGAACGAAGACTTATGATGAAAAGAACGGCGAGTTCCGATAAAGGCGATTGTACTTGACCTGTTCTGTTTCGCCCTTGTTTACATTACCAAATTTCTCCTGATGCGTCGTACAGCAGGAACCACAGGATGCACAAATAAATCGTCCTTCTGAACATTTTTCATGTAAATCTCTGCCGTCAATTATTTCGCTGCATTTGTAACCAATACAGTGATTAATGTAATGCCCGATACCAAACTGTTCGCAGGAATGACTGGCACATTTAAAAACGGTCAGGCGATACGCGGCCTGTAAAGGTTTTTTCACAAATCCTTTCGACTTCGCATCCCAGACTATGGCCTCGACACGAGCATATTTCATATCTGGAACCATCAGCACCCCACAACTGCGGCAATGCAAACGGGAATGTAACTCTCTAATACGGTTGAAATACCCGGCCAGTTTAATCGGGAAATCTCGCTTAGAAGGTTCGCCAGCAACCAGATAGGTCATGCCATAGTGGGCGAGCCAGTCATAAATAGTGAAGTCGATGAAATCTTTTTTGAGATCAGGTAGTACCTGTGGATCACGGCAAACTTTTGAACGGCAGAGAAATTTTTTCTCTATAGTTCCATCAGGCTTTTTTGCATTCCAGTGAAACGCCTCACAGGATAATTCTAAATTCGGGAAACGAATTTGTAATGAACTACACTGTGGGAACAATTTGAAAACAGAAGGATGATTTACCAGAATTTTACCCGACAACACTCCCTGCCATATCTCATGCAGAATAATACTCAGAACGGACTGTTCATCGTTACGCCTAATCAGCGGTAACAATTTACTCAGAATAAAGTATTCAGGATCAGAAGAAATTTCAGTATTCGACTCGATATCATTAACAAAACTGAAATCTTTCCTGAACATCTTCTGTTTAATCAAATACGTATTGATAAAAGGACTAATCACGGAATGTTTATAAAATTGCTCTCTCGATGAGAATTTCTGCTGATAGGCATCACGGACAAATGGTTGTATATCCATTTTATTTTTTGTGAAACTACGTCGAACAAAATTCTCTATATCATCATGCCGATGCTCAAGAATCCGCTCGCTACTTATACAATCGTAAAAAGCCAGGTAGAGAATAGCACTTATAGATATATGGCTGAGTAATTCATTGATAATGTCCGATGTTGAAGCCCCCTGGCAATCCGTAGCCGCAGAACATCTTTTCACCCAAACAGCGAATTGATCAATGTTATTATCGATAAATGACGAAGGCATGACCGCAGGAGATATTTGTTGTGCGGTCAAATCATCAAAATTCTTATCAGAGGCGAAAAGTGCAAACTGGTTATTGTAGTTACGTGATTTTAAAAATAGCGGTAAGACTTTTGTAACAGCTATATCACTGGTAACTAACTGAATTATAGCCCTTTCGCCAAAGGACTGAGTGAGGAAATTAATAACGCAGTCACGATAACGCCAACGAGCGAAATCAACGCCCTCCTCAATAATAGCCCGGAGATATTCAATGAGGAGCTCAGCCGTCTCCTCATCTGTTTTATCAAGAATGTGAACGTTAAAAGCCGTAGGCTTACCATTTTTACCTGTACCTTCCCTGAACAGCACCGGTGTATTGTCAGCGGGTGTATAGTTCCGGCTTATCTCATTCTTATGAAAAAACAGCTCATTACCATTCTCTGATAAGAGAAAGCCAAAGTTATTCTCCCGATCCGTTTTGCTGTTGTAGCCTCCGAACCAGAGAACATTTCCCATGTACCACCGGGAACGATCCAGATTGTTCACTGCCATGAGCAAGCCCCCTTCCGCTTTGTCAGTGCAGGCAGCACTTTTTAAATTTTTTACCACTGCCACACTGACACGGGTCATTACGACCGGGCAGTTTTTCTGCCCCCTTCACGGGAACAGGCCGGGATGATGCCTCTGACATTCTCACCGACAACCAGTGCTGGTAAAGCGCCAGTGCCGCAGGCTGAATGAGAGTAATACTCTGTTCAAATTGAACAGATGACATTTTCTCAACCACTGGGAAGTTCTTTTCGATGCCATGAAGGGCTATCGCCTCCAGCGAGGGACGTAAGGCCTCTGGCAAGGCTGACCAGTCATCCAGAGACCGGCCTTTCATATACCCGAAACACCACTCTTCGACGATTGTATATGTCTTCCCCTTCACCTCACGTCTATTGAAAATCGGTTCAAACTGTTCAGGGGCCTCATACAGGCAGCCAGCGATATCGTTCATATGCTGAAAACACAGCCCCACAAAACGCGTCATCTCTTTTTCGGTGGTCCAGCGAGGGTGATAATCACCTCGCCCCCAGATAGCACTGAGCCAGGTATTAGGGGAAATCGTATTCGGGCCAGAGACAATCGCTGTCAGAAAGCCATCCAGCTCAGAGAAACAGAGCACAGAGTCATCATTGCCGTATTTCATCAACACCTCTTCCAGCCAGTCGATTTCCCGGTCAGTCAGTGGACCACTTTTCGTCAGTTTCATGCGGCAACTGCCTCATCGACCTTAACACGACGTTTGCCGGTCAGTAACTGCTGCATCAGGGCTTTTTTCTCGTCTTTCAGGCAGGCGAGTTTTTTCTCCAGCGTGGAGATTTCGGTGTCAGCAGCGGACAGCACGGCGGCGATTTTTTGTTGCTCTTTAATAAATGGGCAAGAAAAGCTTAAAGTTTCAAAATCTTTCTTGGAAAGTTCTAAAAATGTTGAGCCAGATGATTTTTTGATCATCTCATTTGTGTTCATTTGCAACAAGTAATAAATAAATTCGATATTAAACCCTTCATTCGGAATGATGTTTTTAAAACCTTGATTGGTACAAATTTCCGATGTCGAAATTGCTAAAGCACCAATGGTAGCTCTTGTACATACCATCAAACTACCTTTTGGCAAAAGAACAGCTGAGCTATTTAGTAATCCCGCAGGAGTAATTTTTCTACTAGTATTGCTAACGAACCTACCCGTTAATGCAGTAACATCAGTTGGGGTAAGCCATAGAATATCGCCTTCCCAATACATGGCCATGTTTGTATCAGGTGTTCCACCGGATACAACTTTGCCCATTTGTATTAGTTTAGTAATTTTCCACTCCCCACTAAACCTCACCCCATTCTCATCCAGCAACCGTTTCTTCCCGGTAAGCAATTGCTGCATCAGGGCTTTTTTCTGCTGCTGACTATTGGCGAGCAGCTTTTCCGTCACCGAAATCGCCTTATCCCAGATTGACAGGATTTCCGCGATTTTTTTTTGTTCCGCCAATGGGGGGATAAGAACTGGTAACTCCTGTACCTGTTTAGCGGATAAGTTAGCTTGCTTCGTTCCACCTGGAAATGAATACAATACAGATAGAATCAACTCACTCCGGAGTAGGTTCAAAATATAACCAGAGTTCGAATTATTTTTAGGAACTATCTTTAGTACCCGCTGGTTTAGCAATGTGTATTGAGTGTTTGAAGGAATTTCAACTGTAAAACCATAGTCACGTTTTCCCATTGTGCCCGTCATAGACATGACTAAATCACCTGGCTTCACCAAGAACCTTTTATAGTCAACTTTAAAGGAGTCCGGTAAATACACAGGGTTACGGTTTAAATCTAACGAATTCTGGTATAGATTGCCCATTCTAAGCAAAGGAATACCTGTTGGAACAAAATCTTCACTTCTAAAGGCATATCCCATAATTGTATCTGCCAAATCATTTAAGGTTCCAAGCGTCCACCCCTTAGGCACCATAACCCAACTCCTCCAGATAACCCGCCATCTGCATTTCCAATTTCGCCAGTTCCACCTTCAGTTGCTCACGCTCTGCTCGCACCGCCACCAGGTCAATCTCATCCTCTTCTTCAAAGGTATCGACATAGCGCGGAATATTGAGGTTGTAATCGTTGTCCTGAATCTCCTTCAGGCTGGCGAGATAGGCGTATTTCTCGACGTTATCGCCATCACGGTAGGTCTTGACGATTTTCTCAATGTTTTCTTCGCTGAGCTGATTCTGGTTTTTACCTGCCTTGAATTCGCGGCTGGCATCGATAAACAGCACCTTGTCATCCACTTTCTGCTTTTTGAAAATCAGAATCGCAGCCGGAATCCCCGTACCGTAGAACAATTTCTCTGGTAGACCAATCACCGCATCCAGCAGATTTTCATCAATCAGTTTCTGCCTAATTTTGCCTTCGCTGGAGCCACGGAACAGCACACCGTGTGGCACCACCACGCCCATACGACCAGTCCCCGGTTTTAGGGTTTCTATCATGTGTGAGATAAAGGCGTAATCTCCTTTAGTCTTCGGCGGTACACCGCGACGGAAACGACCAAACTTATCATTCTCGGCCTCGTCATGACCCCACTTATCCAGGCTGAACGGTGGGTTTGCGGTCACGATATCAAACAGCATCAGGTCGCCATTTTTATCGAGCAGCTTCGGGTTACGAATGGTATCGCCCCACTCGATTTTGTGGTTATCTTCGCCGTGAAGGAACATATTCATTTTCGCCAGCGACCATGTAGATCCAATCGCTTCCTGACCGAACAAGGCATAGTTACGGCTGTCATGCCCGGAGACAATTTTACGTCCGCACTTCATCAACAACGAACCGGAACCACAGGCCGGATCGCAGATGGTATCACCGGGTTGTGGGTCGAGCAGTTCAGCAATCAGGTCTGATACTTCCGGCGGAGTATAGAACTCCCCGGCTTTCTGCCCGCCGCTGGCCGCAAAGTTTTTAATCAGATATTCATAGGCATTACCGATAACGTCCAGAGTACCTACACGGCTCGGCTTCAGGTTGAGATCTTCACCAGCGAAGTCTTCCAGTAGCTGACGCAGGATGGTGTTTTTCTGTTTTTCTTCGCCAAGACGATCGGTGTTAAACGAAATATCCTGGAACACGCTTTTCCCGGCATCTTTCAGTTTGGTTCCGTTGGCTTCTTCGATTGCATGCAGAGCCTGATCGATACGCTCACCGTTACCCGGCTCATGGCGGCGTTCGTACAGCGCATAAAAGCTGGCACTTTTTGGCAGTACAAAACGCTCGTTGGCCATCATCGCTTCAATCAGTTCCGGCGCATCGCCATACTGTTCTTTGTATTCGTCATAGTGATCCTGCCAGACATCTGAAATGTACTTGAGAAACAGCATGGTAAGGATAAAGTCTTTATAGGTATCAGCACTGATGGTGCCACGGAACGTATCACAGGCGGCCCACAGGGCTTTGTTGATCGTGTCCTGACTGATTTTGTCGTTCATGAATCATCCTGGTCTAAAGAAAAAGCTAGCGATGCAGGGCTTTGCATCTTAAAAATTGCGGTAAATGATACCGTAAGATGCCTCCCCTGACACGCCAATATCGCAGCATTCAGGTTTGCATCATCCCCGTAATATCGACATGAGACAGACTGACACAACCTGGCTCGTCACTCGCTAAAAACCAATTATCTTAGTAAGATAGCATCCATATTAGCCATGGTGTAAAACTGCCGTTGGGGTAATGATGATCCATATATCACCCTTTCTGGTGTGTGAAGCTGACATCATCCATAATCGGCAACGTTGATGCCCTTTGATAGTAATGATGACCGTCAATGTGATTCCCCTGCTGACTGGAGGTCTCCGGATAGAATGAGTATTGCCAACTGCGCTATCGGCCCACTTTATGATGAGCAAATAAAAAAAACACTTATGTATGCTGACCATAAATTCAAGCGGCTAATGAATACACGAATGTCGTTACTCGAACATTTATCACCCCACTATGACTTATCTTCCATGTTCAGCTATGAGTTGGAGAGAAGAGTTTTTCGGATTAAATTGATCAAGCCTGAGATTAAATTATCTCGCCAGCAGTTGATCTTCTCCTCACTCTTTTTAGAGCATGATTTTCTAAAAGAATATAAAAAACACATCTCAAATACTCTACAAAAAACAATCAAACAGTGCATTAAAAAATACAAACAAAAAATCAGAATCGAGCCTTCTATTTTAGATTACATATCAGCATCACCCCGCAATACGTCGAGTTATGTATTACATGAGATAGTTTTTGAATCTAAACATTGCGATGAAATTCGCAGTATTAAAAATAACATATTACTTGATGAGCTAACGTTGAATGGGCGAATCACTAACATTTCAAAATACATTAAAAATAGTCAAGATAAAATCGTCGAACATATAGAGTTCTGCACTCATAAATTTGTCAATATAAGTCGTAAGAATCGGCACATTTTCAACACCACCACAATATCTGGCAGAAAACCTAACATCACTGGTGTTTTACTTTGCCTTTCAGAATTGATAAGCAACCTGCATATTTACCCAACTGAAATTAATAATATAAGCAATGCCATAATATTAAGCATTGCATACTCTGTACTTCAACATCTTCAATCCGGAAGAGAAACAGAAAAAACCAAAACCTCTCCAGCACTGGATTTTATCCCCACCATCATCGCACCTCATGTTTTCTACCTGGCGAAACGCGAAAAATCCTCTCAATATAAATACATTGAAAAAGAATATCTTCTCGGCCAGTTACTTATATTTTTGATGTATAAAACAGTTTACTACTCGATTCATAACATCAGGGTAAGCCATAAGCACTTCTATAACGATATAAAACCAAAATTAATGGCATTAAAAAAAGAAAGCTTATTAAGCACCAATTTCATGAAAAATCGAAGTGAGATTAGAGGTGAAGTCTTTGGTGATGTTGGTAGTATTGAGGCTGATTTGAGGGAAATCAGCACACTGATTCATCGGCGGAAGGCATTATTTATTTCCTTTTAACTTTAAAACGATAAAAACAAATGAGAGACTGAATAAATATCAGCCTCTCACATAGTTAATAAGTTTCAACTTTAATATCTGAGAAATCATTCTATCTGGGCCTTGTGGATATTAATCCTCCTGGCAACATACGACTCAAAGTTTCAGCCTTGTATAGTCATCATCAATAGTACAGGATTGGGTGCTGCTCGCATGTATCATTCTGGTATTAATACTGATCATAAGGGGTAACTTGTATGTAATTTAAAAACCATCATATCTCAAACCTCACAATGCTCATATTTTGACCATAAAAACTAACCGATTTACACCCGCCACATACCGTCATAACTTATTGTATTTAAATAGCTATAAGCCTCTAACTCACTGATTACACCATTAAATTCAAGCCATATCCTTACGCAGATTCAAGCTTGCCCCTGCTGCCATTCACGATTTAGGATTACCTCGCTAACACGACATGCTACTTTTTAAATCAGTGCATTAATTCAAACGAGGATAAAATTATGTTCGAGAAAATGAAAAACAATGTAACCCGTGTACCGGGGAATTTAACAAAACTTAATCAATACCAAAAAGACATTGATCACCTGTCTAAACTATTTTCTGAACAGCAATTACTGGAACTAATGACGACTACCGAATCCGATCAAATATTGCAAATGAAGCCTGCTGTAGATATTCTTCATGTACTATCTCCATCAGCATCTACTGCTAAGCATATCAATTTTTTTCAGCACGTCCCAGTGCTCGAACAATGGTTAAAAAAGGAGTGCACTGCCTTTAATTTACTGGCAGTACATTTCTATTCACAGCAATCCCGTAAAAATGTAATTCCGAAAGAAATCTGTATGCTACTGGATGCATTTATTGAAATTGAACTTTCATCTGCGGTTAATGGTAATAATAATGCCGAACTCCTTTCGTGTTTTCTAAACACGCTGGATAAAATGTGCAATACTTTAACATTTATAGACCCCACAGTTACGGAACAATCAGGTCAAGTAGCAATGCTTGATTTCAGCGCAAAAATATGTACATACACTGCAGAAATCAGAACTTTTTTGAAGTCTGAATACTGGCTAAACAAACTACCTAAGGATATTAACATTCCAGCCATTGATCTATCCTGGCTTGTGTTTTGCTATTTTTGCACTGAATATCTCTTTGTATTTATCCAAACGACTATCAATAAAATGAAAGCCGAGAAGATCATTCAGGAGGATTACCTCTATCATCCTAAAATGATTGCATTGGTCATTTTATCTATGCTGCCTTATGAAGTCATTCATAACGATGGATCACTGAATAAGTTTAAAACGCCTTTAACCAGCCCTGATGAGTTCATAATCAAATTAATTTGCATTAAAGGTAAGCAAAACACTACGGGGCATAAAAAAGATATCGAACAATTGCTTCGTAAGACATATATCTACATTGCATTACTCTTAAACCCTGAGTGGGCACCATCTTCCAAGGAGTTGATTTCATTTTTATCAGGAAAGTCCACCGTGATAAGTGGTTCACTCAACTTCCAGTCAACCTCCAGTGGTCTGGGTGTTCAAACAAACAATATAACTCTTCTTAAGAATGAGGTTTATTTCGAAAAAATAACGAGTAAAATCGTGAAGTCGTGAAGTCGTGAAGTCGTGAAGTCGTGAAGTCGTGAAGTCGTGAAGTCGTGAAGTCGTAATTCCTCAATATAATGGCAGCATGGAATCTTGTTGCCATTATATCCGAATCTGCGTTTTTTCACCTGATGAACTGTGAAAGCTGTAACTGGCAGACTATAACCTCACATCGTATTTTTCCAGTGTCATTTACAGGAGAAATACGATGCCTATTCTGGAACTGCGTTTCAGCAACAAATCACTTCACCAACTTCCCCATCCCCTCACGGGCTGTCAGGAATACCGTGATATTCACTGCCAAAACCTGCGTGCTCTGGTGTATCCCAATCGGATCACGCTGGCCTTTCGTGCCACTATAAACAATCAGCGTATATATGAAACCCTGGGTCAGTTCCCTCAGCTCTGCGTTGAGGATGCCCGTCAGCATGTGATGAAACTGCTTGCTGATAAAAATCGTCTTGCGGTTCAGTCCCGTCGATTCACTGTGGAACAGGCCATCAATGACCTGTGGCTACCGGATTTGCAGTTGTATAAAAAGAGTCCTCAGTCAGAGTTGTCAAAACTCAACCTCTACGTTCGCCCGTTCTGGGGCAAGCGGCAACTTCGCGACATCACGGCAGGAGAACTAGAACAATATGCTGCTGGCTTACGGGAAAAATTACGTCCGTCAACAGTAAACCGTATCCTCGCAATATTGTCCAAAATATGCTCTCTGGCAGTACGTGCTGGATGGATCACACATTCCCCGATGTCACATGTCCGCTATCTGAAAGAAAATAACATTCGCTATCGCACACTATCACCGACAGAAATCCCGCGCTTTATTGACGCGGCAACAGCGCTGCAAACACCGGCAGCTGATTCTATATTGCTTGCTCTTTATACCGGGATGCGTATTGGAGAGGTATGTACCCTGAAATGGGAGTACTGGCACCCGGATATGCATCAACTCATACTGCCTGATACAAAGTCCGGACACCCTTTCACCTGCCCACTTGCACCTCCAGCCATTGCAGTTGTCCAGTGCCAGCAGGACCTGATGCTCAGCAAAACTTACATTTTTCCACAACTAACCGACAATGCCCGCCCTCTGGCATATCCGCGTGCAACCTTTGCCCGTATTTGTCGGGATGCCAACATTGATAACCTGCGGATGCATGACCTGCGCCGTACCTTTGCCACCCGGGTACTACAGGCGACCGGGGATATTGCAATCGCTTCCCATCTGCTAAATCACCATTCACTCACGGCGACCCGTCGCTACGCTTTTCACAATGCAGCGACATCGCACGCAGTGGTTTCTCAGGTCATAGAAAGTTATGACACAAAAATGAACCTATGATCTGTGATTCGTGATTGATGCAACACTCGTTTAAGGACGGTATTGTCATTGCATGCTTCTGCAGGGCCCTGCATTAAGTCATCAAAGAATGTGGATTGATATTAAATCCGCGTGGCTTCTTATTCTCTGAAACCGGAGGTTTATGTATTTAACCATTAAGCAGTTTGCAGAAAGATTTAATCTTTCCGCATCCACGGTTGCGTCAGATATATCGCGCAACCCAGGAAAACTCCCGCCCTTCATCAGAATTGGGCGGGCTATACGATTCTCTCTTGATGATATTGTTGAGTGGGAAAATGCACATCGTCAAAACAAACTTAAAGGTCATATAAATGGTTACTAAGAACACAGCAAATAATGCTAATAATGCACTGAACATTCTTCCTGAAGCAGCAAACACAGCTGTAGACAACGATGAAAAATATCTGTCCTTTGCATTAGTTCTCGCTATCACGATTATGGGCAACTTAGTAAAGCTCATCGGCACAGATGGCTTCGTACTTTATACCTACACCCTGCAGGACACGGCTACTGCTCGTGCTGTTTTTAATGAATTAGCCAGGCGTCTCAAAAATTTCAATCGTCAGGAGGAGGTCTACACCACCGATTCCCTCACCTTTCGAATGAAATACATTTACGGTGTTACCCTATTCGAACATGATAGTAAATCTATCCTTAACCTCTTTGATAAGAAGGGTTATCCGGTATTGAGTGAATCAGGAGAACCCGGTTCTCTTGATGATATGTATCTTGACATTCAAGCCCGATTACATGGCGGCTACGCCTCAAAAAAGTTTCTTCATTTACATGAACATTGTCTGTTATCTGCACACGTTACCCCGTCTGTGGAAAAGACGCAACGTGGCATCCTGATTAAAGCAGGCAGGAACCTCGTTTCATTTATCCATGCAGATGATGAATCACACAAAACCGATATTTTCAAAGCTGTAGTAAATGTTATTAAATCTTGATTCTTTATGCCGGGACACAGCTCCCGGCATTTTTTCGGAGTTAACTATGAGCCATAATTTGCAGGATATCCTCGCTGCCGCCTCGGGGTATCAGTCCGTGACTTCAGAGCCAGCGCTCAATCGTAAAAGACCTAAAACGCTTGATGATTATCCTGTGATGCCACCTGCATCAAAAAACGTGTCTGTGATTTCAAACGACCTGACGCTCCATATCGGTTTTGATACCGAATATGTTTTCAACCCTGAAACACGACAGAATGATATTCTGTCATATCAGAGTTATGTCGTCTTACCCGATAACACTGGTATATCGAACATTATCTATCCACCTGACTCACAGAAAAAATCCCGGCTGTCTTTTAAGGAATTTCTCTTTCAAACGATTACACCGCTTCTTGAAACGGGTGTGATTACAAAATGGCCCGGTATTATTAATATATATGCGCATTTCATTCGTGCGGATATCGCCTCCTTTGCCAATTTCTGGTCAGACTACAAAATTCTTCTGAAAGGAATACGCGGTACTGTCAGCAGCTTCAAAAATCGTTACGGTATCGATTTTGATGAACAGCAGGAACGTCGCGTAAAGACTGAACAGATAATGTTTGACAAACGAACTTCCCCTCCGCGTTGCAGTAACGTAGCTTTCATCGATACACTGCTTATCACTCCCGGGGGTATGGGTCTGGCTGAATGTGGTGAATTACTGGGTCTTCCCAAACTCACCATTCCTGCACCTTATTCCATAACCAATATGCGTGAATATCTTCTGGGCGACAGAGCAGGGTTTGAAGCCTATGCTCTGCGGGATGCCGAGATTGCGGTTCGTTATGCTTTACAGGTTCGCAATTTTTGCGCCCGGGAGCTGATGATTGATCGTGTCCCCGCCACCATCGGGGCGATGGCAGTTTCACGGTTCACCAAAACACTTAAAGAAAACAATATGTCTCCTGAAGTCTGCCTTGGGACACACATTAAAACCCGTGAACTCTGGCTCACGGAGAAACAGGCATTCCGGACGATTAAAAACCCCGCCAGTGTTCCTTCAAGAGAGCTGTTTGAAACGTTCCCGATCAACTGTTACCACGGCGGACGCAATGAGTGTTTTATGATGGGGGTTACACCGTCTGATCACTGGTATGACTACGATCTGGCTGGAGCGTATACCACCGGGCTATTAGATATCCTCACACCCGATTACGGGAACATCCGCCTCAGTAAAAATCCGAACGATTACTGTGGGCATGTAATGGGATTTGCGCTTGTCACATTTCGGTTCCCGGAATCAGTTCCCTATCCCAGCCTGCCGGTTCGGACCGATCAATATGGGTTATTCTTTCCATTAAGTGGCGAATCATGGGCAACGGCACCTGAAATCGAACTTGCTCTGTCGCTCGGGGCAGAGATGACGATCCATAATGGGATCATCGTCCCCTGGATCTGTGACACCTCCCCACATAACAGCGAATCAACATCGGTGTTTCTTCCCTTTGTTCAACAGGTCCGTGAGAACCGTAATCGCCATATTAAAGGTTCTCTGGAGGAGAAATTCTGGAAAGAAATTGGCAACTCGCTTTATGGCAAACTTGCTCAGGGCCTTCGCGCCAAAACCGCCTTTGATACTGCCCGTGGATTAAACAGATCCCTCCCACCATCATCGGTTACTCAGCCATTCTTTGCTGCGCATGTGACGGGATTTATCCGCGCCGTTGTCGGGGAACTCATGAATGCTTTGCCTTCTGATTCATCGGTTGTCAGCGTCACAACCGATGGCTTTTTGACAAATTGCCCACTTAACAAGATAAACATGAGCGGTCCACTGTCTTCCCGCTTCCAGTCGCTGTGCGATATTGTTGATCCGGGTTCATCAATGTTGACATGTAAGCATGAGGTCAGCCAGCTTATCGCCATGAAAACCCGGGGGCAGTTAACCTATAGAGCTATTCAGGGAAAACCTGTTGTTCATGCCAGGGCTGGCGTCAAACTGAATCGCCACGGATAATCTAGACACTTCCGAGCCGTTGATAATACTGGTTTTCATATTCTGTCGGTGACATC
>NZ_AWFX01000006.1 GCF_000463115.2 Franconibacter helveticus LMG 23732
CGAGAGTAGGGAACTGCCAGGCATCAAATAACGCAAGAGCCCATCCTCACGGATGGGCTTTTTGCATTTCTGCGCTAAACGATTTCTCTGCAAACATAATGCAATCAAGCATTAATGCTTTTCTCGCTATCCAGCCAGCCGATACAATCGGTGCCTTAAAATACTAACCATAACCAGGCCAGCCTTGTGAATATTCTGTATGTGACCCTTCGTAAAAATCGTATGAGCCTTCGCGAGCTTAAGAGCGGCAAAGAAGTCGTAGGCCACGGCAACTTCAGTAATGAACGTATACTTATCGGCGCTTTCTTTGCCGCAGAAAAAGTATTACGCGATCTGGTTGTTCAGGTTAAGCCAGCGGGCTTACTGTACCGGCTTTTCAAATGGCCGCGCTATGATATGGTTATCGATGCGCTGGAGATGAACGAAGGGGGTTTATCGCAGGTAGAAGAGCGCGCCATAATGGAAATGGCGGCAGGCGCAATGTCGATGAAATACCGACAAATGGTCGTCGCCTGTGCAACTCAGCCGCGAACCGATGATGAGGTTAAGGCATTACTTGCGCTAAGCCAGAATTAGCATTGATAGCGAAGATGCAACAGCGGATAAGGCCTGCCTTCGCTGTCCTTTTCGCTGCGCCCCGTTACACAGAACCCCATTTTTAGATAGAAGCCTGTTGCCTGCGCATTCTGTTCGTTAACGTCTGTTGTGAGCTGCGGTGCGAGCGCGCGCGCATGCGTAATCAACAAACGGCCCACCCCGGCGCCACGAAAATCCGGGTCGACGAAAAGCGCTTCAAGATGCTGTTCTGCCAAAAGCATAAATCCCACGGGAAGATCATCAGCCGTTACCGCCACCCAAAGCGGAGCATCCGGCAGAAAAGCCCTTACCTGCTTTTCAATAGCAATACGGTCCGCCGCCTGTAGAAAGTCGTGCGTAGCATCGACCGAACGACACCATATATCTCCCAGCGCCTGGCTTTCTTCCCGTCTGGCACGGCGTATCTTTATCATCCTCACTCCTGCTATTTGCTTTTTTGTTCTAACCTTTCCCGGTTCTTGAAACTTTCTCACCTTCAGCATGCAGCCTCGACATTCAGGCTGAACCTGGTTATTGTCAGCTATCTGGATGTCTAAACGTTTAAACGTATGCAGTGAGGATATAAGGTTATGCCTATTCGGGTACCTGATGAGTTACCAGCCGTCAATTTCCTGCGTCAGGAAAATGTCTTTGTGATGACCACATCACGCGCCATCAACCAGGAAATTCGTCCGCTTAAGGTACTGATACTTAATCTGATGCCGAAAAAGATTGAGACAGAAAATCAGTTCCTGCGTCTGCTCTCTAACTCCCCGTTGCAGTTGGATATTCAGCTTTTGCGTATTGATAGCCGCGAGTCGCGCAACACGCCGGCTGAACACCTGAATAACTTTTATTGCAATTTTGAGGACGTCTGCGACCAGAACTTCGACGGACTGATTGTTACCGGCGCGCCGCTGGGCCTGGTAGAGTTTAATGATGTCGCTTACTGGCCGCAAATACAGCAGGTGCTGGAGTGGGCGAAGGATCACGTTACCTCGACGCTGTTCGTCTGCTGGGCAGTACAGGCGGCATTGAATATTCTCTACGGTATTCCGAAGCAAACCCGGAAAGAGAAGCTTTCTGGCGTTTATGAGCATCACATCACACAGCCGCACGCTCTGCTGACCAAAGGTTTTGATGACACCTTCCTTGCGCCGCATTCGCGCTATGCTGACTTCCCGGCTTCCCTTATACGCGACTACACCGATCTCGATATACTCGCCGAATCGGAAGAGGGGGATGCCTACCTGTTCGCCAGCAAAGATAAACGCATCGCCTTTGTTACCGGTCATCCGGAATATGACGCCGGTACGCTCGCCAGCGAATATTTTCGTGATGTCGAGGCAGGTCTGGATCCGCAGGTGCCCTACAACTATTTCCCGAACAACGATCCGCAAAACAAGCCCCGCGCAACCTGGCGCAGCCATGGGAATCTGCTCTTCACCAACTGGCTTAATTATTTTGTTTACCAGATCACGCCATACGATCTTCGCCATATGAATCCTACCCTGGATTAAGCGATTCAGCCTGCCAACCTAAGCGCCTCCGGGCGCTTTTTTTATTTTAAAATTCAGCCCGTTTTCACCATTCATTTTAAATCTTTAATAATCAAACGCTTATTAGATATTTCTTATTAAAATGGAAATAGTTTTTGATTTTGAAAATAGATTGATTACTCTTACTTCTGCTGAACGAAAAACGCCCATCTTTGGTTTCGTTCGCGATCGCTTCTTTCTTTCCCGGATCAACAAAGAGGATCGCAGTCATGAATCAGCAGGCTACCACCACTGAACTGGCATTCAGCCAGCCATTTAACGAGCAGGAGCGACAAATCCTGACGCCTGACGCCGTTGAGTTTTTAACCGAACTGGTTACCCGTTTCACTGCGCAGCGCAACAAACTGTTGGCCGCGCGGGCGCAGGTACAGGCGGAAATCGATAGCGGAACATTGCCGGATTTTATTTCGGAAACCACTTCCATAAGAGAAGGCGACTGGAAAATACGCGGTATTCCTGATGACTTACAGGATCGTCGCGTTGAGATCACCGGCCCGGTAGAACGCAAGATGGTGATCAACGCTCTGAACGCGAATGTGAAGGTGTTCATGGCCGATTTCGAAGATTCGCTGGCGCCGAACTGGGAGAAAGTGATCGACGGACAAATTAACCTGCGCGATGCGGTTAACGGCACCATTACCTGGACTAACGAAGCGGGGAAAATCTATCAGCTTAAGCCTAATCCCGCCGTATTAATCTGCCGCGTCCGTGGCCTGCATTTGCCTGAAAAACATGTAACCTGGCGTGGCGAAGCGATTCCCGGCAGCCTGTTCGATTTCGCCCTCTACTTTTTCCACAATCACAAAACCCTGCTTGCCAAAGGCAGCGGTCCCTATTTTTATCTGCCAAAAACGCAGTCCTGGCAGGAGGCGGCCTGGTGGAGTGAAGTGTTCAGTTATGCCGAGACGCGCTTCAGCCTGCCGCGCGGCACCATCAAAGCCACGCTGCTGATTGAAACGCTGCCGGCGGTTTTCCAGATGGATGAGATCCTGCATGCTCTGCGCGACCACATCGTGGGCCTGAACTGCGGCCGCTGGGACTACATTTTCAGCTACATAAAAACGTTGAAAAATCACCCCGACCGCGTTCTGCCGGACCGCCAGAGCGTGACGATGGAGAAACCTTTCCTCAACGCCTACTCACGCCTGCTTATCAAAACCTGCCATCGCCGCGGCGCTTTCGCAATGGGCGGTATGGCGGCGTTTATCCCCAGCAAAGATACCCAGCGTAATAACTGGGTGCTGAATAAAGTGAAGGCCGATAAAGAGCTTGAAGCGGCTAACGGGCACGATGGCACCTGGATAGCGCATCCGGGCCTGGGCGATACGGTCATGGCGGTTTTCGACAGGGCGCTTGGCGAACATAAAAATCAGCTGCACATCACCCGCGAAGACGATGCGCCCATTACCGCTGAAGCGTTGCTGGCGCCCTGTGAAGGCGAACGTACGGAAGAGGGTATGCGCGCCAATATCCGCGTTGCGGTGCAATACATTGAAGCCTGGATCTCCGGCAACGGCTGCGTGCCGATTTACGGCCTGATGGAAGACGCCGCCACGGCGGAAATCTCCCGCACCTCAATCTGGCAATGGATCCACCATCAAAAAACCTTAAGCAACGGCAAGCCGGTAACAAAAGATCTTTTCCGCCAGATGCTTGCCGAAGAAATGCAGGTTATCCAGGAAGAGCTGGGCGAACAGCGCTTCAGCCACGGCCGCTTCGTGGAGGCCGCGCGCCTGATGGAGCAGATCACCACCTCGGATGAGCTTATCGATTTCCTCACTCTGCCAGGCTACCGCCTGTTGGCCTGACCCTACGCCACGCTAAAAATAAGGAGCATCTGCCTATGAAAACGACACGTACCCAACAAATCGAGCAGTTGAAACAGGAATGGCGGCAGCCGCGCTGGGATGGCATCCACCGTCCTTACAGCGCAGAAGAGGTGGTAAAACTGCGCGGTTCGGTAAACCCGGAATGTACGCTGGCGCAGCTTGGCGCGGCGAAAATGTGGCGTTTGCTGCACGGCGAGTCAAAAAAGGGCTACATCAACAGCCTTGGCGCCCTGACTGGCGGCCAGGCGTTGCAGCAGGCTAAAGCGGGCATTGAAGCAGTCTATCTTTCAGGCTGGCAGGTAGCGGCGGATGCAAACCTGGCCTCCAGCATGTACCCGGATCAATCGCTTTATCCGGCGAATTCCGTGCCATGCGTGGTTGAGCGGATCAACAACACGTTTCGTCGGGCGGATCAGATCCAGTGGTCCGCGGGCATCGAACCGGGGGATCCGCGTTATGTCGACTACTTTTTACCGATCGTGGCAGATGCCGAAGCGGGTTTTGGCGGCGTGTTAAACGCTTTCGAGTTGATGAAATCGATGATTGAAGCTGGCGCGGCGGCCGTCCATTTTGAAGATCAGCTCGCCTCGGTGAAGAAGTGCGGCCATATGGGCGGAAAAGTACTGGTGCCGACGCAGGAAGCTATCCAGAAGCTGGTGGCGGCGCGTCTGGCGGCAGATGTCATGGGCGTGCCGACGCTTTTAATTGCCCGTACCGACGCTGACGCGGCAGATCTCATCACCTCTGACTGCGACCCGTACGACAGCGAATTTATTACCGGCGAGCGTACCAGCGAAGGCTTTTACCGCACCCGCGCAGGCGTGGAGCAGGCCATCAGCCGGGGCCTGGCATATGCCCCTTATGCTGACCTGGTATGGTGTGAAACCTCCACGCCGGATCTTAACCAGGCGAAGCGTTTCGCCGACGCGATTCATGCCCGCTTCCCGGGTAAATTGCTCGCCTACAACTGTTCCCCTTCGTTTAACTGGCAGAAAAAGCTGGATGATAAAACGATCGCCAGCTTCCAGCAGCAACTGGCGGATATGGGTTACAAATACCAGTTCATCACGCTCGCCGGCATTCATAGCATGTGGTTCAACATGTTTGACCTTGCACATGCCTATGCGCAGGGGGAAGGGATGAAACACTATGTGGAAAAGGTACAGCAACCCGAGTTCGCGGCGGGAAAAGAAGGGTACACCTTTGTTTCTCACCAGCAGGAGGGGGGCACCGGCTATTTCGATAGCGTGACGACCATCATTCAGGGCGGCGCGTCGTCGGTCACTGCACTGACGGGATCAACCGAAGAAGCGCAATTCTGAAGCGCGCGCGCCAGCCTGCGCGGTGGGTAAGCGTAACCGCCGCCCGCCGTGCTTGCTGTTGCCACCGGCCTGTAGCGCCTTTCTCCTGACAGGGAAAGGCGCACGCCGTCACCAAGCCTGTCTTCCAACCCGGAGCCTGCCTATGCCGCGCGGACTGGAATTGCTTGTCGCACAAACTATCTTGCAGGGGTTCGACGCCCAGTACGGGCGCTTTCTGGAAGTCACCTCCGGCGCGCAGCAGCGCTTCGAGCAGGCCGACTGGCACGCAGTCCAGCAGGCGATGAAGCAGCGCATCCATCTGTACGATCATCATGTTGGGCTGGTGGTGGAGCAGCTTAAATGTATCACTGAGGGAAAAGGCGCCGACGCCGCTTTTCTGCTGCGCGTAAAGCAACACTATACCGCGCTGCTGCCCGATTACCCGCGCTTTGAAATCGCCGAAAGCTTTTTCAACTCCGTTTACTGCCGCCTTTTTGACCATCGCTCGCTCAGCCCCGAGCGGCTGTTTATCTTCAGCTCGCAGCCCGAGCGGCGTTTTCGCGCTATTCCCCGCCCGCTGGCGAAAGATTACTTCCCCCGTCAGGGGTGGCGGGAACTGCTCACCACGCTGCTTAGCGACTTGCCGCTGCGCCTGCGCTGGCAGGATCTGGCGCGCGACGTGGAGTACATCATTAAGCACCTGACCGAAACACTGGGTTCGCAGATGCTGGAAAAAGTCCACTTACAGGTGGCGAACGAGCTTTTTTATCGCAATAAGGCGGCCTGGCTGGTGGGCAAGCTGGTGCTGCCCGGCGGCAGGCTACCGTTTTTGCTGCCCCTTCACCGTTCGGATGAGGGCGAACTGTTTGTCGATACCTGTCTGACCACCAGCGCCGAAGCGAGCATTGTTTTCGGCTTCGCCCGCTCCTATTTCATGGTCTATGCGCCGCTGCCCGCCGCGCTGGTGGAGTGGCTGCGCGACATCCTGCCGGGTAAAAGCACCGCTGAGCTTTATATGGCGATAGGCTGCCAGAAACATGGCAAAACCGAGAGCTACCGCGAGTATCTCAACTACGTCACCCGCACCGACGAGCAGTTTATCGAAGCGCCGGGCATTCGCGGCATGGTGATGCTGGTCTTTACGCTTCCCGGGTTCGATCGGGTTTTTAAAGTGATTAAAGACCGCTTCGCGCCGCAAAAGGAGATGAGCGAGGCGCATGTGCGCGCCTGCTATCAGTTGGTCAAAGAGCACGATCGCGTCGGGCGCATGGCTGATACGCAGGAGTTCGAAAACTTCGTGCTGGATAAAAGACAGATAAGCCCGCCGCTGCTGGCGCTGTTGCAGCAGGAGGCGCCGCGTAAGCTTACGGACACCGGCGACCGGCTAATCATCAGCCATCTTTATATTGAACGACGCATGGTGCCGCTAAATCTTTGGCTCGAACAGGCCAAAGGCCAGCAGCTGCGCGACGCGGTGGAAGAATACGGCAACGCCATCCGACAGCTGGCCGCCGCAAACATCTTCCCGGGCGACATGCTGTTTAAAAATTTCGGCGTCACGCGCCACGGAAGGGTTGTGTTCTACGATTACGACGAGATTTGCTACATGACGGAAGTGAATTTCCGGGATATTCCGCCGCCGCGCTACCCGGAAGATGAGCTGAGCGCCGAGCCCTGGTACAGCGTGGCGCCGGGTGATGTCTTTCCCGAGGAGTTTCGCCACTGGCTTTGCGCCGACCCGCAAATCGGCCCGCTTTTTGAAGAGATGCACAGCGAGCTTTTCAGCGCCGCTTACTGGCGCTCCTTACAGGCGCGCATTCGCGAAGGGCATGTGGAGGATGTCTATGCTTACCGCAAACGCCAGCGCTTTTGCATGCGGCAATAAAAGCAACGCGGCACATTTCAGGTCGCCGCGTTTCGCGCTCTTCGTTAACGCACGCCGCCATAGGCCAGCGTCACTTCTTTGGCGGCTTTAATTACCAGCGCGCCCAGCTCCGTTACGCGGTCGTCGGTAATACGGGAAACCGGGCCGGAAATAGAGATAGCGGCGAACGCCTCGTGATGCTCGTCGTAGATGCAGGCCGCCACGCAGCGCAGCCCCAGCGCATGTTCTTCATCATCAAACGAATAGCCGCGCTTACGGGTCTGCGCTAAATCTTCTTTCAGATGCAGCGGCGAAACCAGCGTCGCGTGGGTGTAAGTATGCAGCCCCTGGCGGTGCAGCAGGCGGGTAACCTCATCATCGCTCAGCTGTGACAAAAACGCCTTGCCCGCGCCAGAGGCGTGCATTGGCAGTTTGCCGCCGATAGGCGCAGACATGCGCATCAATTGGGTACACTGCACCTGGTCGATAATAATCGCCTGATGATCGTTTTTATCCAGCACCGCGAGGTTCACCGTTTCGCCGGAGCTTTCCATCAATTTGCGCAGAATGGGATGCACGATGGCGAGCAGGTTGCGGCTTTGCAAAAAGCTACTGCCGACAATAAACGCGTGCGCGCCGATAGCCCAGTGGCCGAGGTCGCCAACCTGTCGTACAAAGCCCAGCTGTTGCATGGTGGTAAGCAGCCGGTGAGTGGTGGAATTGGGCAGGCCTGCCTGCTGGGCAAGTTCCGTTAATGCTACGCTGCCCTGTGATTCGGCGATCCATTCCAGTAATTTCAGCCCGCGCGTCAACGACTGCACCTGGCCGGTAGCCTGCGGCGCGGCGGCAGCGGCGGCGGCGCGGGGTTTCTTGCCGCGTTTAGCGGGAACAGCAGCGACCATGGCGGCCTCCTTTTCTGTATCGTGGAAATAATTTTCGTTTTATTTGCCGATAATGCAACCGCTGCGCCACTCATCGGAGGAGTGGATAGTGAACATGTCTCAAGTTGCCTTCGCTCGCCTTTTCCGCCCTGGCGGTTTATGCCAGTATGGTCTGCTGGCCTTTTGGGCCTCTGTGTGTAGCCGGGAGTGAATGTGAGTAGCAAAGTTGAGAAGCTGCGCCAGCAGCTAGCCGAACGTATTCTGGTGCTCGATGGCGGCATGGGCACCATGATCCAGAGTTACCGTCTGGAAGAGCAGGATTATCGCGGCGAGCGGTTCGCCGACTGGCCGTGCGATTTAAAAGGCAATAACGACCTGCTGGTGCTGACCAAACCAGAAACCATCGCCGCCATTCACTACGCCTACTTTGAGGCGGGCGCGGATATCGTTGAGACAAACACGTTCAACTCAACGACCATCGCCATGGCCGATTACCAGATGGAGTCGCTGTCGGCGGAAATTAACTTTGCCGCGGCAAAGCTCGCCCGCGCCTGCGCCGACGAATGGACGGCGCGCACGCCGGAAAAACCGCGCTACGTCGCAGGCGTCCTCGGCCCGACCAACCGCACCGCATCTATCTCCCCGGACGTTAACGACCCGGCTTACCGCAACGTGACTTTCGATCAGCTGGTGGAAGCCTACCGCGAATCCACCCGCGCGCTGGTGGAAGGCGGTTCAGATCTGATCCTCATCGAGACGGTTTTCGATACCCTTAACGCCAAAGCCGCCATCTTCGCTGTGAAAGCGGAGTTCGAGGCGCTGGGCGTTGATCTGCCGATCATGATCTCCGGCACCATTACTGACGCCTCCGGGCGTACCCTTTCGGGCCAGACGACGGAAGCGTTTTATAACTCTCTGCGCCACGCCGACGCGCTCTCTTTCGGCCTTAACTGCGCCCTGGGGCCGGACGAACTGCGACAGTACGTGGCGGAACTTTCGCGTATTGCGGAGTGCTACGTCACCGCTCACCCCAACGCCGGCCTGCCGAACGCATTCGGCGAATACGACCTTGATGCCGACGTGATGGCCGGGCAAATCCGCGAATGGGCGGAGTCGGGCTTTCTGAACATTGTCGGCGGCTGCTGCGGCACCACGCCTGAACACATCGCCGCCATGAGCCGCGCGGTGGAAGGTTTACCGCCGCGCAAGTTGCCGGAGATTCCAGTTGCCTGCCGCCTGGCGGGCCTGGAGCCGCTCAACATTGGCGACGACTCGCTGTTTGTGAACGTAGGCGAGCGCACCAACGTCACCGGCTCCGCTAAGTTCAAGCGCCTTATCAAAGAAGAGAAGTACAGCGAAGCGCTGGACGTGGCGCGCCAGCAGGTGGAAAACGGCGCGCAAATCATCGACATCAATATGGATGAGGGGATGCTCGACGCCGAAGCGGCGATGGTGCGTTTTCTCAACCTGATTGCCGGCGAGCCGGATATCGCCCGCGTGCCGATCATGATTGACTCCTCAAAATGGGAGGTCATCGAAAAGGGCCTTAAATGCATTCAGGGCAAAGGCATTGTTAACTCCATCTCCATGAAAGAGGGGATTGAGACCTTTACCCATCACGCGAAGCTGGTGCGTCGTTACGGCGCGGCGGTGGTGGTGATGGCCTTTGACGAAGTGGGCCAGGCCGATACCCGCGAGCGCAAAATCGAAATTTGCCGCCGGGCATACAGGATCCTCACCGAAGAGGTAGGCTTTCCGCCGGAAGACATTATCTTTGACCCGAATATTTTCGCCGTGGCGACGGGCATTGAAGAGCACAACAACTACGCCCAGGACTTTATCGGCGCCTGCGAAGACATTAAGCGCGAGTTGCCGCATGCGTTAATTTCCGGCGGCGTGTCGAACGTGTCGTTCTCATTTCGCGGCAATGACCCGGTGCGCGAGGCCATCCACGCGGTGTTCCTTTACTACGCCATCCGTAACGGCATGGATATGGGCATCGTCAACGCCGGCCAGCTGGCGATATACGACGACCTGCCCGCCGAACTGCGTGACGCGGTGGAAGATGTCATCCTCAACCGCCGCGCCGACGGCACCGAGCGGCTGCTGGAGCTGGCCGAAAAATACCGTGGCAGCAAAACCGACGAGGGGGCGAATGCCCAGCAGGCGGAATGGCGCTCGTGGGACGTGAAGAAGCGCCTCGAATATTCGCTGGTGAAAGGCATTACCGAGTTTATCGAGCAGGATACCGAAGAAGCGCGCCAGCAGGCGGCTCGCCCCATTGAAGTGATAGAAGGGCCGCTGATGGACGGCATGAATGTGGTCGGCGATCTCTTCGGCGAAGGGAAAATGTTCCTGCCGCAGGTGGTGAAATCCGCCCGCGTAATGAAGCAGGCGGTGGCTTACCTTGAGCCGTACATTCAGGCCAGTAAAGAGGTGGGCAAGAGCAACGGAAAAATCGTTCTCGCTACCGTCAAAGGCGACGTGCACGACATTGGCAAAAATATCGTCGGCGTGGTTTTGCAGTGTAATAATTACGAAATCATCGATCTCGGCGTGATGGTGCCGATGGATAAAATCCTCAAAACCGCGCGTGAAGAGAATGCCGATATTATCGGCCTTTCCGGGCTGATTACGCCGTCGCTTGATGAGATGGTGAACGTCGCCAAAGAGATGGAGCGTCAGGGCTTTACGTTGCCGCTGTTGATTGGCGGCGCCACCACCTCCAAGGCCCATACGGCGGTGAAAATTGAGCAGAACTACAGCGGCCCGACGGTTTATGTGCAGAATGCCTCGCGCACGGTTGGCGTGGTTTCGTCGCTGCTCTCCGACACCCTGCGCGACGACTTTGTCGCTCGTACCCGTAAGGAGTATGAAACCGTGCGTATCCAACATGGCCGTAAAAAGCCCCGTACTCCGCCGGTTACGCTTGCCGCCGCGCGGGAAAACGATCTCGCTTTCGACTGGGAAAGCTACACGCCGCCCGTAGCGCACCGGCTGGGCGTGCAGGAAGTGACCGCCAGCATCGAAACGCTGCGCAATTACATCGACTGGACGCCCTTCTTCATGACCTGGTCGCTGGCCGGCAAATACCCGCGCATTCTGGAAGATGAGGTGGTAGGCGTTGAGGCGCAGCGCCTGTTTAAAGACGCCAACGACATGCTCGACCAGCTCAGCGCGGACAAAGCGCTGAACCCACGCGGCGTGGTGGGGCTTTTCCCGGCGAACCGCGTGCTGGACGACGTGGAAATTTACCGCGACGAAACGCGCACCCACGTCCTGGCGGTAAGCCATCATCTGCGCCAGCAAACGGAAAAAGTCGGTTTCGCCAACTATTGCCTCGCTGATTTCGTCGCCCCCAAACGCAGCGGCAAAGCGGACTACATTGGCGCTTTCGCCGTGACCGGCGGGCTGGAAGAAGATGCGCTGGCGCAAGCCTATGACGCGCAGCATGACGATTACAACAAAATCATGGTCAAAGCGGTGGCGGACCGTCTGGCGGAAGCCTTCGCTGAATATCTGCATGAGCGCGTGCGTAAGGTCTACTGGGGCTATGCGCCCAATGAAAACCTCAGCAACGAGGAGCTCATCCGCGAAAACTACCAGGGCATTCGCCCGGCGCCCGGCTATCCCGCCTGCCCGGATCACACCGAGAAAGCGGCCATCTGGGCGCTGCTGGATGTGGAAACCCATATCGGCATGAAGCTGACCGAGTCTTACGCCATGTGGCCGGGCGCGTCAGTTTCCGGCTGGTACTTCAGTCATCCGGACAGCAAGTATTTCGCCGTCGCGCAAATCCAGCGCGATCAGGTAGACGATTACGCGCAGCGCAAAGGCATGAGCGTGACGGAAGTGGAGCGCTGGCTTGCGCCTAACCTGGGGTACGATGCGGATTAACCGCGCAGTTTTCGCAAGGCGTGCAACAAAACGTCATAAATCTGCCACACTTAACTAAAACCCGCCGGGTGCCTGCGCCCGGCCTTTTACGGGCGTTTCAGCCCGCTGTCATCAACTGATAACGCAATCCCTTTCCCTCGGCGGGAAGGGTGGTGCGGTTTTTCCCTCTTCCAGCCGCACCTCAGTTCGCTAAGGAAAACGTCAAACTATAAGGAGAAGCCGTGTTAACGCTGTTACACCTGCTGTCTGCGGTGGCGCTGTTGGTATGGGGCACCCACATTGTACGTACCGGCGTAATGCGCGTCTTTGGCGCGCGGTTAAGAACCGTGCTGAGCAAAAGCGTGGAGAAAAAACCGCTCGCCTTCTGTGCGGGCATTGGCGTGACTGCGCTGGTGCAGAGCAGCAACGCCACTACCATGCTTGTCACCTCTTTTGTCGCCCAGGATCTGGTGGCGCTGACGCCTGCGCTGGTGATTGTGCTGGGGGCCGACGTGGGGACCGCGCTGATGGCGCGGGTACTGACTTTCGACCTCTCCTGGCTTTCGCCGCTGCTGATTTTTGTCGGCGTTATCTTCTTTTTAAGCCGCAAGCAAACCCGGGCGGGGCAACTCGGGCGCGTCGCTATTGGCCTTGGGCTGATTTTGCAGGCGCTGGAGCTTATCGTGCAGGCGGTCACGCCGATCACCGAAGCCTCTGGCGTTAAGGTTATCTTCGCTTCACTCACCGGCGATATCATGCTTGATGCGCTGATAGGCGCGGTGTTCGCCATTATCAGCTATTCAAGCCTTGCCGCCGTGCTGCTGACCGCCACCTTAACCGCCACAGGCGTTATTCCTTTTGATGTGGCGCTTTGCCTGGTCATTGGCGCGAACCTGGGTTCAGGCCTGCTGGCTATGCTCAACAACAGCGCTGCGAACGCCGCCGCCCGGCGTGTGGCGCTCGGCAGCCTGCTGTTCAAGCTGGTGGGCAGCCTGCTGGTATTGCCGTTTGTGCATCTTATCGCCGCATGGCTTGATAAAATCTCGCTGCCGGAATCGGAGCTGGTCATCTATTTCCACGTTTTCTACAACCTCATTCGCTGCCTGGTGATGGTGCCATTCGCCAGGATGATGGCGAGTTTTTGCCAGCGGATGATTAAAGATGACCCGCAAACCGATGCGCGCCTGAAGCCGCGCCACCTTGATACCAGCGCGCTGGATACGCCAGCGTTGGGTCTTGCCAACGCGGCGCGGGAGACGCTGCGCATGGGCGACGCGCTGGAGCATATGCTGGAGCTTTACGGCAAAGTGATGCACGGCGAGCCGCGCCAGGAAAAAGAGCTGCGTAAGATTGCCGATGATGTGGATGTGCTTTACACCGCCATCAAGCTCTACCTGGCGCGTATGCCGAAAGAAGATTTGCCGGAAGCGGAAGCCAAACGCTGGGCGGAGATTATCGAGATGTCGCTGAACCTTGATCAGGCGGCGGATATTCTTGAAAGAATGGGCAGCGAAGTCGCGGATAAATCGCTCGCCGCGCGTCGCGCTTTTTCACCGGAAGGCATTAAGGAGCTGGACACGCTGCTTAATCAGCTTACCGCCAACCTCAAGCTCAGCCTGTCGGTCTTTTTCTCCGGCGATGTGCCGAGCGCCCGCCGTTTGCGCCGCTACAAGCACCGCTTTCGCATTCTTAACCGCCGCTATTCGCACGCGCACGTTGACAGGCTGCATCAGCAAAACGTGCAGAGCATCGAAACCAGTTCGTTGCACCTGAGCCTGCTTGGCGATATGAAGCGGCTTAACTCGCTGTTCTGCGCGGTGGCTTACAGCGTGCTGGAACAGCCGGACGACGATGACGAGCGAGTGGAATAACGCATTAGCGTTTGATGGTTAACCCGGGATCCAACGCTTTCACCACCGCCAGGGTGGTTTTACGCGTTGGGTTTCCTTTGTCGCTGAAAGAAGCGAATAACCTCTCACCTGTAGGCTATTAACAATTTGCTTGCTGCTATTAAGGCGAAAGCACGATTTACCGGAAAGCAACTCGCAAAGCGCGCGCTGGCTTCGTGACAACACGGCCCTCAAACTTTACTTTCTGATACAGCGCAAAACCTGAAGCGCCGGGAATGGGAAAATCCGTGCAGTACCGCAGATCAAAGGAGGCATCGTGCGCACCACAGTTCCGGTTATCACTGCTGCCCGCAGCCCGCTGGAAATAAAAATGACAAGTCACGCCAGAAGGCAAGAAAACGAATCCTCCGTCGTGTCTGACGGTATAAGCCAGCAAGAAAAAGGTCAGCATCATACCGAAGCAGAACGTCGGGAATATCAGCAGACCTTCAAAGCCATTAACCACTTTATTGAGGAGCATGGCGCGTTTAGTGAGTTTCAACGGTCATTCTGATGGAACCGTTCCGGCTATATCAGAACGAAGGGGCAGGCAAGCACGCTTACCCTTATTTTATTATTATTCAACAGCCTGTCGCTAATACTCTTCGGCATGTGCTGGTTGTGCCCGTGGTTGACAGGACACTTTTGCCCGGTACCCCGTTGTCGGCAAAAATATGTACTCTGGTTGAGATTGCAGGGCGCGCTTATGTGGCGATGACGCCTGTGATGGCGGGCGTGCCAATTAAGGAAGTTGGCGGTGAAGTTTTTGATTTTGCGCACTCTCGACAACCATTACGCGATGCAGTCGATTTTTTGCTTAATGGCTACTGATCTGTAGCCATTTTTTAGCGACCACGCGGCATGTGAATGCAAAGGTTATTACCTTCGCCCGCGCACTGGCGTGCTGGCGGACCAGGAGAAGGTGGACTCGCTGTCAGGCTTGTAAGCCTGCTGCTTCTTTATTTTGCGCGCCTGCTTCGCTGCTTGCTCGCGCTGCGCCATCAGTTTGTCGATGTACTCTTTCTTAACGTGATTCGCTTCGGAGTTGGTCAGCGGGCGACCATGGGCGATGCGGGCTCTGTCGAGCAGCGTTTTTAATTCCCGTTGTTCGCTTTCGGTCATCTCTTTTTGCGTCAGTCTGGCGGTGGACATGGCGGCTACCTCTCTGGAAAAGGACATTCAGTGTACGCGCTCGCGGTCAAAAACGCAGTGACGAGCCCGCTGAAATAAAAATGCCGGGCAGGTCCCGGCATTGTGAATTAATTTTCCTGCGCGGTTTCCCGCTTGCGCTTTTCTACCGGCTTCCCGGACCAGTAACCCGCCAGCAGCGAGCCTGAAAGGTTGTGCCATACCGAGAAGAGCGCGCCGGGCAGGGCAGCCAGCGGCGAGAAATAGATTTTACCGAGCGCGGCCGCAAGCCCGGAGTTCTGCATGCCGACTTCAATCGCCAGCGTGCGGCAGGTGGATTCGTCAAAGCCGAACAGCCGCCCGCCCCAGTAGCCGCCGAGCAACCCAATGCTGTTGTGCAGGATCACTGCCACTATCACCATCAACCCAACGGAAGCGATATGCGAAGCGGAACCCGCCACCACGGCGCTGATTATCGCCAGGATGCAAACCATCGAGAACGCTGGCAGGTAGGGCTCTACCGTTTTCACCCATCGCGGGAAGAGGTGGTGCACCACCAGACCCAGCGCAATCGGGATCACCACAATTTGCAGAATGCTGAGCAGCATGCCCATCACATCCACCTGGATATGCGCATCCACATAAAGGCGCGTCAGCAGCGGCGTGGCGAAGACGCCTACCAGCGTGGACACAGACGAAATGGTTACCGAAAGCGCCACGTCGCCCTTCGCCAGATAGATCATCACGTTGGACGCCGTGCCGCTCGCCACGCTGCCTACCAGCACCATGCCGGCGGAAAGATCGGGCGGCATATGAAACAGCATCGCCAGCAGCCAGGCAGCCAGCGGCATAACCAGATAGTGGAGAAAAATGCCTGCCGCCACCGGCGCGGGGCGCGACAGCACGCGTTTGAAGTCATCCAGCCTCAGGTGTACGCCCATGCCGAACATGATGAGCATGAGCAGCGTGCTGACCCAGGGGCCGATGGGCGTAAAGGTGGAAGGGGTGTAATAAGCCATAACCGAGAGCAGCAGCGCCCAGAGCGGGAACAGCCGCGTAAATGTTGCGAGCATGATGGTTCTTTTCCTTGCAGGTTGCGTCGTTGTGTTTCCCCTGCCGCTGTGAGCGCGGCGTTGCGTTATCGCTATACGGGGATAAAAGCCGGGAGCATGCCCGGCCATAGGTATTGTGTATCGTGCAAGGAAACGTTATTCAATAAAATTATCAGTTCCGCGGCGATTTCAAGGGTAATTCCGCTATACGCACGCGCTTGCATACTTCATGGCCGCGCCCGCGCTTAACGAAATTTCACTTAAGGTGTTTTCGTTTTTTAGTTTGCTCAGAAGCCTGCCATGACACTTACGATGTTTCTGTGGGAAACAGGGCTTTACTGCCAGAACGCAGAAACAGCGTATTTAAAAGCGCGGATAAAAAGCCGTTATTCGGCGCGTTTCACACTCTCCCAGCTAAGTCCGAAACGCGCCAGGTATTTGCGCAAGCGATCGGCATCGTTAGGGTTTGTCTTTTTTTGCCGCGAGACGGCGAAAAGCTCCCGTCCCGCTTGCGAAAGCGAGTCGCAGCGGCGACAGACGGCAATCACCGCCGCCAGCTGGTCCTGGTCGAAGAGATCAAGGGTCGCCGGGTCGAGGGGAAGATCAACACCGCCGGGCGTAGCGCGCCAGTTTTGCTGCAACCGCTGCACTTCTTCCGCCACCACCGCTTGCGTAATGCGTCCCTGGTCCGCCAGCGTCGCCATGCGCGCTACCGACGCGCCCAGTTCGCGGAAGTTGCCCGGCCAGCGCGCCTGGGGCGAGCAGGCAAAGTCGAGGTATTGCTCGCGGGCGGGTTTATCGAAGCGGATTAGCGATTGCTGTTCGGCGCAGAAGCGCTGCAATTCATATTCCACATTCGGCGCGATATCTTCGCGCCGCGCGGCAAGGCCCGGCAGCGCAAAAGCCCACATGTTGATACGGGCATAAAGATCTTCGCGAAAGCGCCCTTCGGCAACCCATTTCGTCATATCGCGATGCGTCCCGGCGATAAGCTGAAAATCGCTGCGAACCTCTTTATCGGAACCAAATGGCAGGAAAGTTTTTTCTTCTATGGCCTTCAGCAGCATCGCCTGCTCATCAAGGCCCAGTTCGGCTATCTCATCCAGAAACAGCACGCCGCCGTCCGCTTCACGCAACAAGCCTGCCCGCGCCTGCTGCGCGCCGGTAAAGGCGCCTTTGACGTGGCCGAACAGGGTAGACATGGCGTTGTCGCCGCGCAGCGTGGCGCAGTTCACCGCCACCAGCCGTCCTTGCACCAGGTGGCGCGCCTGGCGCAGCTGGAAGATACGCTTTGCCAGAAACGACTTGCCTGCGCCGGTGGGGCCGGTAAGCAGAATGGGGGCGGTGGAGCGCAGCGCCACGCGCTCTATCTGGTCAATAAGGCGGTTAAAGGTTGCATTGCGGGTGTCGATGCCTGATTTCAGAAACGAGACCGACTGCTGCTGTTCGCGCTGAAAGCGGCTGGTGAGCGTGGCGTAGCGGCTCAAATCCAGATCGATAACCGAACTGGTGCCCGCCGCTTTTTCGGCATCCGTCGCCTCGCCCCGGGCCGGGCTGGTTTGCAACAGGCTGGCAGGCAAGTAGCGCGCTTCGGTCAGCAGGAACCAGCAGATCTGCGCCACATGCGTGCCGGTAGTGATGTGCACCAGATACTCTTCATTTTCAGTATCAAAAGCGTAGTGCGTAGCGAAGTCGAGAAAGGCGGCATACACCTCTTCGAAGTCCCACGGGTCGAGAATAGTGATGGGGTGACAGCGCACGTCCGTTTGCGGCGAAACCACAGCGATATCCTCGCTAAGCTGTTCCGCCATGCCCTTATCGCGCGGCTGATGCAGCAATTCCAGCCGGTCGACAGTAAACCCCGGCTGCTGGCAAAGGCCGACGGTAGGCCGCCACTTTTTCCAGCGGTTCTCCCGCTTGCCGCGTTTATCCAGCACCGTGCCCAGCACGCCAATCACCACCCGCCGCTTTTGCATGTTTATCCTGAAAAATAAAAGCCGATATTTAAATATAAATTACCAGCTTACTGGTGCCTGTTCACGTGTAACGATTTATTTTTTTAACCATTAAAAATCAATGCGTTAATTTTTTATTTCTGCCTTATCCGAAACTGGCACGCTTCTGGCAATAACTATGATGTCAGCACGCTGGGCTCGCAGAAGGTATCGCCTTCGCCGGCGCACCGGGAACGGTAAAACGTTATCCAGGGGGCGTTCCGCCAGTGGAAAGACATTTTGCGAAAAGTCGGTTTTATCAGGTTCGAATCCTGAATTCGCCACCTCTTCTCCAGAGAGCTATGAAAGCAGTGCCCGGTGGTCAGGTTGTTTATGGCCGCCCCGAACTGGCGCCGGTAACGACGCCGGGTCGCAGGCAAAACGCGCAGGCAGCGACGGCGTGTTTCCCTGCGGCTCCGCATCCGCATCCGCGCCAGTAAGTGAAAAAAACAGGGAGATAAAAATGAATAACAAAATCACTATTCGAAAAGGCCAGTTAGGTTTACTGGCGAAACAGGGCGATTTTTACCAGGTGCTGGAAGCAGGCGAGCATCGTCTGCCCTGGTTCGCCCGTCCGGACGTCACGCTGGTGGCGTTGAACGGCGACGACGTGGCGCCGGATCTTAGCGACTATTTGCGCCGCTTTAAGCCGGAGTGGGTGGAGAAATATGCGCTGGCGGTAGATACCGCTGAGCAGGAAACCGCCGCGCTTTATCGCAATGGCGTACTGCTTGAAATTATCCCGCCTGGCGCGCGCCGTCTGTTCTGGCGCGATGGCGACAGCCTGCACGTCAAGCGTATGGATACCCGGGATGTTCATCTCCCTGGCGACGTAATGAATGCCGTATTGCAGCCGCGCGGACGCAACGAGGCGGTGAAAGGCCGTGAGGCGATCCTGACGGTGCAGGTGCCGGCCTGGCACGTCGGCGTGCTGAAAATCGACGGTGAAACCCAGGCGCTTCTGCCGCCCGGCTTGAGCGCATACTGGAAAATCAACCATCTGGTGGAAGCGGAAGTGGTGGATACGCGTTTGCAGGCGATGGAAGTCTCCGGCCAGGAGATCCTCACCAAAGATAAAGTAAACCTGCGCATTAACCTTGGCGCAAACTGGCGCTATCACGACGTATTGCAGGCATACAGCCAGCTGGCGAAGCCGCTGGAGCATTTGTATCGCGAATTGCAGTTTGCGCTGCGTGAAGCGGTAGGCACCCGCACCCTTGATGAGCTGCTGGAGAACAAGCAGGTAATCGACGACGTGGTGAGCGGGCAGGTAGTGGCGCGCATGGCGCCGTTCGGCATCGAAGTGGCGTCGACAGGCGTGAAAGACATTGTGTTGCCAGGCGATATGAAAACCATTCTGTCGCGGCTGGTGGAGGCGGAGAAATCCGCGCAGGCCAACGTTATCCGACGCCGTGAAGAGACGGCGGCGACGCGCTCCCTGCTGAATACGGCCAAAGTGATGGAGAACAACCCGGTGGCGCTGCGCTTAAAAGAGCTGGAAACGCTCGAAAGAGTGGCGGAGCGCATCGATAAAATCTCGGTATTCGGCGGTCTGGACCAGGTATTGCACGGCCTTGTAAACATTAAAGGAAATTCAAATGCAGCATAACGATTACCAACTGCTGGCGCGTGAAAACGGCGCGCCGGTAAAAATGTGGACCAACGGCGTGCCGGTAGAAGCGGAAGCGCGCGAACAACTGCTGAAAACCGCGAAGATGCCTTTTATCTTCAGTCACCTGGCGGTCATGCCCGATGTGCATCTCGGGAAAGGGTCGACCATCGGCAGCGTTATCCCAACCAAAGGGGCTATTATTCCCGCAGCGGTAGGGGTGGATATCGGCTGTGGGATGATTGCGGTGCGCACTTCGCTGACGGCGGGCGATCTGCCGGATAACCTCAGCGGGCTGCGCAGCGCCATTGAGCGCGCCGTGCCTCACGGGCGCACCAGCGCACGCGGCCAGCGCGATAAAGGCGCGTGGAACCGCGCGCCGCAGGAAGTCGATACGCACTGGGCGCACCTTGCGCCGCGCTTTAAGCGCATCACCGATAAATATCCGCAGCTGCTGAAAACCAATAACTATCAGCATCTGGGAACGCTCGGGACCGGCAACCACTTTATTGAAGTTTGCCTGGACGAGCAGCAGCGGGTGTGGGTGATGCTGCACAGCGGTTCACGCGGCGTGGGTAACGCCATCGGCACGCATTTTATTGCGCTGGCCCAGAAAGACATGCAGCGCCATATCGCGAATCTGCCGGACCGCGACCTTGCCTATTTTGAAGAGGGAAGCAAGCACTACGCGGATTACATCGAGGCTGTCGAATGGGCGCAGGATTTCGCACGCCATAACCGCGAAGTGATGATGTCCCGCGTGCTGGCGGCGCTGTCGCAGGTGATAAACAAGCCGTTCATGACGCAGCAGGAGGCGGTTAACTGCCACCATAACTATGTGCAGAAAGAGCGTCACTTCGGTGAAGATGTGCTGGTAACGCGCAAAGGGGCCGTTTCCGCGCAGAAAGGGCAGATGGGGATCATTCCAGGCTCGATGGGCGCGAAAAGCTTTATCGTCCGTGGTCTCGGCAACGAAGAGAGCTTCTGCTCCTGTAGCCACGGCGCCGGGCGCACCATGAGCCGAACGGCGGCGAAAAAGCGCTTTACCGTGGAAGACCAGATCCGCGCCACGGCGCACGTAGAGTGCCGTAAAGACAGCGATGTTATCGACGAAATCCCGATGGCGTATAAAGATATCGACGCGGTGATGGCCGCCCAGTCGTCACTGGTGGAGATAGTGCATACGCTGCGCCAGGTGGTTTGCGTAAAAGGATAAGAAAATGGAACACAACGGCGTGAGTACCGCCATGCGCGAACGCGTTCGGCAGGTTTTGAAAGAAGTGGAACAGCAATATGGCGTAAAGGTGCTTTACGCCTGCGAATCAGGCAGCCGGGGCTGGGGCTTCGCCTCGCCGGACAGCGACTACGACGTGCGTTTTCTCTATGTTCACCCGCCGGAGTGGTATTTGCGGGTCGACGCGCCGCGCGATGTTATTGAGTTGCCGATAGACGACACGCTGGATGTCTGCGGCTGGGAGTGGCGGAAAGCGCTGGGGCTGCTCAAACGCGCCAACCCGACGCTTATCGAGTGGCTTGATTCGCCCATCGTCTACCAACAGGATGAAACCTCCATCGGCGCGCTGCGCGAACAGGTGCCGCTGTGGTTCTCCGCCGACCGGGCGCGCTGGCATTACTATTCCATGGCGCGTAAAAACTTTCGCGGCTACTTACAGGGCGAACAGGTGCGGCTGAAGAAATACTTCTATGTGCTGCGCCCGCTGCTGGCGGTTCGCTGGATTGAGGCAGGAAAGGGCGCGCCGCCGATGCGGTTTGCCGACCTGCTGGACGTGACGGTGGATGACCCGCTGCTGCGCCGGGAAATAGACGAATTGCTGGCGAGGAAACAGCGTGCGGGCGAGGCGGAATATGGCTTGCCGATGCCCCGCCTGCACGCTTTTATCGCCGCAGAGCTGGCGCGTGGAGAGACGCCTTCAGAACTGCCGCAAAGCGAGCGTGCGCAAGCGGGCATATTAGACAGACTGCTTTATCAAACGGTAATGGCCTGACGCTGTCAGGCCATTTTTTTATCATTCGAACAGGTTGTGATGCAGCTTCTGGACGACTTGTTCCGCTTCAGCGCCCGGCACCAGGAAACAGAGGTTATGGCTGGAGGCGCCGTAGCAAATCATGCGAATGTTGAACGGCTCCAGCACGCCAAACACCTCTTTGCCCACGCCGCAGGCTTTGGAGAGGTTGTTGCCTATCAGCGCCACCAGCGCCAGGTTCTCTTCCACTTCCACACGGCAGAGCGAAGAAAGCTCCGTCAGCAACGCCTGCGTCAGCAGCGTATCGCCGGTTGAGGTGGAGCCGGTGGTATCCAGCGTCAGCGCCACGCTCACTTCCGACGTGGTAATGAGATCAACGGAAATATTGTGGCGCGCCAGGATGCTGAACACCTCGGCGAGAAAACCGCGTGAGTGCAGCATGTTCAGGCTGTGCAGCGTCAGCAGCGTTTGCTTGCGGCGCAGCGCCAGCGCGCGGAACAGCGGCGGGTTGGCGGTTTCGTTACACACTAGCGTGCCGCCCGCTTTCGGATCTTTGCTGGAGCCGACAAATACCGGAATATCGCTGCGCACGGCGGGCAGCAGCGTGGCCGGGTGCAACACTTTCGCGCCGAAGGTCGCCATCTCGGCCGCTTCTTCAAAGGCGATTTCATCAATGCGCTTCGCCGCAGGCACTACGCGCGGGTCGGTGGTGTAAATGCCCGGCACGTCGGTCCAGATATCGACGCGGCTCGCCTGTAGCGCTTCGCCAAGCAGCGCCGCGGTGTAGTCGCTGCCGCCGCGGCCAAGGGTGGTGGTGCGCCCTTTCGCTTCGCTGCCGATAAAGCCCTGGGTGATGATAAGCCCTTCAGCCAGACGCGGTTTAAGCTGTAAAGCCGCAAGCTCTGACAGCGCCGCCACGTCCGGCTCGGCGCGGCCGAAGCGGTCGCTGGTGCGCATCACTTTACGCACGTCGAACCACTGCGCTTCTGTGTTGCGCTCGCGCAGGATCTCAACAAACAGCAGCGTGGACATCAGCTCGCCGTGGCTGACCAGTTCGTCGGTTAAGGCATGGGAGGTGGCGAGCGACGCGGCCTCAGAAAGCGTGGCGATGTTTTCCAGCAGGCGGTCAATCTCTTCGCGGATAACCGTCGCGTTTTGCAGGCGATCGACAATGTCGTACTGAATTTTGCGGATGGCGTCGAGCTTTACGAAGCGCTCGGTCGCTTCCAGCCCTTCGGCCAGCGCCACCAACAGGTTGGTAACGCCTGCGGAAGCGGAAAGCACCACCAGGCGCACGGCGGCGTCGGAAAGCACCACGTCGGCGCTGCGGTTCATGGCGTCGAAATCGGCCACGCTGGTGCCGCCAAATTTAGCGACCACTAAAGAATCTGTCATAACAACCTCGTGTCAGGGGGCCATAGCGTATGGCGTATAAAGTATTCAGCCCTGGAACAAGGAGAGAGCGGTAAGGGGGCGGACGCAGGCGGGAAAACCACAACCACATACACCCAGAAGCGCTCCACCTTGCGAAACGTTCGACTGCGGACGTTTCGGGTGACAACCCAGAGGATTCAGCCCCTGTAGCCGATAGCGAACGTTGCCAGACGCCACGCTACCTCGGCGTCGCTCCCCCTCTCGTGCCGTCTGCGGATGGGCTCCTCAGACACGGTACCTGGGCGACGCGCCTCTTCTGGCGATACTCTGCGCCTTTCGTCCTGCCGCGGCGTTGGCTTTCCTCGCTCACCCCAGTCACATACTTTTGTATGCTCCCGGGGATTCGCTGCGTCGCCGTCTTGCGGCAAAACGAAATGCTGGAGTATCAGGATACTCTTCGCTTTTTCCTGCCGCGGCGTTGGCTTTCCTCGCTCACCCCAGTCACATACTTTTGTATGCTCCTGGGGATTCGCTGCGTCGCCGTCTTGCGGCAAAACGAAATGCTGGAGTATCAGGTTTGTTCAGTGGGCACAGCGTGACACCGAAACAACCTAAAACTTACCGGCCGATGACACGCATCGCGCCGGGACTTATTCATAAATAAAGGGTTGGCGGGGTTATTGTCAACGATACGGTCATGGGGATTTTTCATGTTGCGCCGCCTGCCAGGAAAATAACTTATAACGGCTATACTTTCGTCTTAGCCGGCACGGCGGCGCCTGGCCGCGTCATGATAAAAATCATCACAATTCCAGCCACAAGCGCTACAATCGACCGCAGTTTCAATTCTCAAATCACAAGAGTATTGCTATGAAAAACATCAATCCGAAGCAGACCTCCGCATGGCAGGCGTTAGAGCAGCACTATGCCGAGATGAAAGATGTAAAAATCGCCGATCTGTTCGCGAAAGACGCCGACCGCTTCAGCAAATTCTCCGCCACTTTCAACGACCTGATGCTGGTCGATTACTCCAAAAACCGCATTACCGAAGAGACCCTGAGCAAGCTGCAAGCGCTGGCGAAAGAGACCGATCTGGCGGGCGCCATCAAGTCGATGTTCTCCGGTGAAAAGATTAACCGCACCGAAGACCGCGCCGTACTGCACGTCGCGCTGCGCAACCGTAGCAATACCCCGATCCTGGTTGACGGCAAAGACGTTATGCCGGAAGTGAACGCGGTGCTGGAGAAGATGAAAACCTTCTCTGAGGCTATCATCTCCGGGCAGTGGAAAGGCTATACCGGCAAGCCGATTACCGACGTGGTGAACATTGGCATCGGCGGCTCCGACTTAGGCCCGTTCATGGTGACCGAAGCGCTGCGCCCGTATAAAAATCATCTCAACATGCACTTTGTTTCTAACGTAGACGGCACCCATATCGCCGAAGTGCTGAAGAAAGTGAACCCGGAATCTACCCTGTTCCTCGTGGCGTCTAAAACGTTCACCACCCAGGAAACCATGACCAACGCCCACAGCGCGCGCGACTGGTTCCTGAAAACCGCAGGCGACCAGCAGCACGTAGCGAAACACTTCGCCGCGCTCTCCACTAACGCCAAAGCGGTTGGCGATTTCGGCATCGACACCGCTAACATGTTCGAGTTCTGGGACTGGGTCGGCGGGCGCTACTCGCTCTGGTCTGCTATCGGCCTTTCTATCATTCTCTCCGTGGGCTTCGACAACTTTGTTGAACTGCTCAGCGGCGCGCATGAGATGGACAAACACTTCTCCACCGCCGCGCCTGAACAAA
The DNA here is from genome assembly GCF_000463115.2 of Franconibacter helveticus LMG 23732. Lineage (GTDB taxonomy): Bacteria > Pseudomonadota > Gammaproteobacteria > Enterobacterales > Enterobacteriaceae > Franconibacter > Franconibacter helveticus. The sequence continues at coordinate 24,722 of NZ_AWFX01000006.1, forward strand.
ACCTGCCGGTGCTGCTGGCGCTTATCGGCATCTGGTACAACAACTTCTTTGGCGCCGAAACCGAAGCCATTCTGCCGTATGACCAGTACATGCACCGCTTTGCCGCTTACTTCCAGCAGGGCAACATGGAATCCAACGGCAAGTTTGTCGACCGCAACGGCAATCCGGTGGATTACCAGACCGGCCCTATCATCTGGGGCGAACCGGGCACCAACGGCCAGCACGCTTTCTACCAGTTGATCCACCAGGGCACCAAGCTGGTGCCGTGCGATTTCATCGCGCCGGCTATCACCCATAACCCGCTTTCCGATCACCACCAGAAGCTGCTCTCTAACTTCTTCGCGCAGACCGAAGCGTTAGCGTTTGGTAAATCCCGCGACGTTGTGGAGCAGGAATTCCGCGACCAGGGTAAAGACCCGGCGCAGCTTGAGCACGTGGTGCCGTTTAAAGTGTTTGAAGGCAACCGCCCGACTAACTCTATCCTGCTGCGTGAAATCACCCCGTTCAGCCTGGGCGCGCTGATTGCGCTCTACGAGCATAAGATTTTCACCCAGGGCGCGATCCTGAATATCTTTACCTTCGACCAGTGGGGCGTGGAGCTTGGCAAACAGCTTGCCAACCGTATCCTGCCGGAGCTTGGCGACAGCCAGGAAATCAACAGCCACGACAGTTCTACCAACGGCCTGATTAACCGTTATAAAGCGTGGCGCGCGTAATTAACGCGTTATGCGAAATAATGCCGGCCTGAGCGCCGGCATTTTTTTTATCAGATAAATCCCGTTGCGCGCCTTTTGCCGTCGGTGAGCTTTGAGGTTAATCTGAAAAAGTCTTTTCACGCTTTCCGTTTATCCTGGCGATTTAGGAATATCCGGATAAGCCCGTGCCTGGAATATATTTTAAGTCACTGAAAATAATTATTTTTTAATTAAATTTTTGCGTCCAGCGTTTTGATTTTATCTATTTATCCTAAAACCTGCCGCCTATTTCCCGATGCCATAAACCTGCGCGCGTTGTTGTGTATACTCGATGGCGCCTGAAACCCTTTCGGGCACATCTCCATTCATTCAATGAAGGGAAATTGTTATGAAAAAAATCGTTTATGGCATTTTTGCCATAGCAGCGCTGAGCGCGACTGCGGCCAACGCGGAGCCGGTAGCCACCGGTGACGCGGCGGGTGCGGCGGCGACGTCGGTGTCGGTAGGTACGTCTACTGCAACGACAACCAGCACTGTCGGGTCGGTTGTCGGCGTAGCGCTCGCTGCGACCGGTGGCGGCGACGGTTCTAACACCGGGACCACCACCACAACCACCACCAGCACCACGCAGTAACCTTCGGTGCTTTAACCATAACCACACTACGGTGTGGTTATTTTGACCCTGAGGAAATGTCGTGAAGCGACTCGCGATTGTGATGCTCTGCCTGCTTCTCCAGGCCTGTTCCTCCAATATCAAAGGAATGGCAACCTCTTTCTGGCGTGGCGTCACGGGCGCCGATGGCGTCCATCTGACAGACGAAGATATTCAAAATATGCCTTACGCCAGCCAGTACATGACACTAAACAACGGTCCGCAGCTGTTTGTGGTGCTGGCGTTTTCAGAAAACGGCCAACAAAAATGGGTGACCCAGGACCACGCCACGCTGATAACCCAGCACGGGCGGCTGGTGAAAACCGTTAATCTGCGCGACAACCTGATAAGCGTAACGAACATCAGCGACGATCCTTTACTGAAAGCGAACCAGATTATTGACGGTGCAGGCTGGACGCGCGTGATGGGCTGGACGGAGAACGGCCAGACGCGTTATGCCACGGCGCGCTCCACGTTTACCTGGGACGGCACAGACAGCGTGCAGGTGGGGAGCGAATCCACGCCGGTCCGCGTGCTGGACGAAGAGGTCGTCACGCAAGCGGCAAGCTGGCATAACCGCTACTGGGTCGACAGCGAAGGCGTTGTACGCCAGTCGAAACAGTACCTTGGCGCAGGTTATTTCCCGGTTACCACCATCCTGTTGAAGGCAGCAAAAGAATGAAAATAGCAGCCCTCGCCTCACTGATTTTAAGCCTCGGCAGCCTGTCGGCGTTCGCCGCAGGCACCATTACGGTTTATCCCGAACACACACAGCCCCTGAAAGTGACCGGCGCGCAGAAGCTCGCTGACCTCGTTACCCAGCCGCAGCTTGCGCAAAGCTGGTGGCCGGGCGCGGTGATTAGCGAACGTCAGGCCAGCGCCGTCGCGCAGCAGCAGCATCAGGCGCTGCTGGGAAGGCTGGCGGCGCTCGCGGCTGATGAAGACGCGGATGACGCCGCCGCCATCAACAGCGTGCGCCAGCAACTCGCTGCGCTGAAAGTGACAGGCCGCCAGTTTATTAATCTGGATCCGGACAGCGTGCGGGTAAGCCCGAGCAACAATGTGCCGCTGGAAGGCGAATACTCGCTGTGGGTCGGGCCGCAGCCCACCACGGTTACGCTAATGGGTCTGGTAAGTTCCCCTGGCCCGAAACCGTTCACGCCGGGAAAGTCGGTGGCCGATTATCTGGATGAAGTCAGCCGGCTTAGCGGCGGCGAGCGCAGCTACGCCTGGGTGGTCTACCCCGACGGACGCACGCAAAACGTCCCCGTCGCTTACTGGAACAAACGTCACGTGGAGCCGATGCCCGGCAGCATTATCTACCTGGGTTTCGCAGAGCACACTTTTACCTCTTCTTATGACGATCTGAACGAGCAAATACTTCGCTCCCTGACGCAGCGGATACCGGATTGATGAAGAAACGCTATTTTTACAGTTTGCTGGCGCTGTCGGTCTCCTGCGCCTGTCATGCCGAAACGTACCCCGCGCCGGTCGGCCCTTCGCAGTCCGACTTCGGCGGCGTGGGCCTGATGCAAACTCCCACGGCGCGCATGGCGCGGGAAGGGGAGTTGAGTCTCAACTACCGTGATAACGACCAGTACCGCTATTACTCGGCTTCTGTTCAGCTTTTCCCCTGGCTGGAAACCACGCTGCGCTATACGGACGTTCGAACCAGAAACTACAGCAGCGTCGAGTCGTTTTCCGGCAACCAGACCTATAAAGATAAAGCCTTCGATGTGAAGCTGCGGCTGTGGGAAGAGAGCTACTTTCTGCCGCAGGTGGCGGTGGGGGCGCGAGATTTGGGCGGTACGGGGCTGTTCGACGGCGAATACATCGTGGCCAATAAAGCCTGGGGGCCGTTTGATTTCTCGCTCGGCCTGGGCTGGGGCTACCTTGGCACCAGCGGCAACGTTAAAAACCCGTTCTGCGAATATGACGACAAGTTCTGCTACCGCGACCCGAGCTACCAGAAAGCGGGCTCCATCGACGGCAGCGCCATGTTCCATGGCCCGGCGGCAATCTTTGGCGGCGTGGAGTACCAGACGCCGTGGCAGCCGCTGCGCCTGAAGCTTGAGTACGAAGGCAACAACTACAGCGAAGATTTTGCCGGTAAAATCGACCAGAAGAGCAAATTTAACGTCGGCGCGATTTATCGCGTCGCCGACTGGGCGGACGTAAACCTGAGCTATGAGCGCGGCAACACGCTGATGTTCGGCTTTACATTACGCACTAACTTCAACGATCTGCGCCCTTCTTACAACGATAATCGCCGCCCGGAATACCAGCCGCAGCCGCAGGAGGAGATCCTTCAGCACAGCGTGGTGGCGAACCAGCTTACCTCGCTCAAATACAACGCCGGGCTGAACAACCCGCAGATCCAGGTGAAAGGCGACACGCTTTATGTCACCGGCGAGCAGTTCAAATACCGCGACTCGCAGGAAGGCATCGAGCGCGCGAACCGCATCATCATGAACGATCTGCCAGAAGGGGTGCGCACCATTCGCGTAACCGAAACGCGCCTGAATATGCCGCAGGTAACCACGGAAACAGACGTCGCGAGCCTGAAACGCCATCTGGAGGGCGAGCCGCTCGGCCATGAAACCGAGCTGGCGCAAAAACGCATGGAGCCTATAGTGCCGCAGAGCACCGAGCAGGGCTGGTACATTGAGAAATCGCGCTTTAACTTCTCGCTCAACCCGGTGCTGAACCAGTCTTTCGGCGGGCCGGAAAGCTTCTACATGTACCAGGTCGGCGTGATGGCGACGGCAGATTTGTGGCTTACCGATCACTTGCTGACGACCGGCAGCCTGTTCGCCAATATCGCCAATAACTACGACAAATTTAACTACACCAACCCGCCGAACGACTCGGCGTTGCCGCGTGTGCGTACCCACGTGCGTGATTACGTAGAAAATAACTATTACGTGAACAACGCGCAGGCGAACTACTTCCAGTACCTGGGCAATAGCTGGTACGGCCAGGTTTATGGCGGTTATCTGGAAACCATGTACGGCGGCGCGGGCGCGGAAGTGCTTTACCGTCCGGTAGACAGCAACTGGGCCTTCGGTCTGGATGCAAACTATGTGAAGCAGCGCGACTGGACCAGTCCGCAGAACATGATGAAGTTTACCGACTACAGCGTGAAAACCGGGCATCTGACCGCTTACTGGACGCCGTCATTTGCGCAGGACGTGCTGATTAAAGCGAGCGTCGGCCAGTATCTGGCAGGCGATAAAGGCGGCACGCTGGAGGTTGCTAAGCACTTCGACAGCGGCATTGTGGTGGGCGCTTACGCCACTATCACTAACGTCTCGCCGGATGAATATGGCGAAGGGGACTTCACCAAAGGGGTATACGTTTCGGTGCCGTTCGATCTCTTCTCCGGCGGCGCCACGCGCAGCCGCGCAGCGATTGGCTGGACCCCGCTTACCCGTGACGGCGGCCAGATGCTGGGACGCAAGTTTGATCTCTACAGCATGACCAGCGATAAGAGCGTGAACTTCCGTTAAGGCGACGCAGCCGTTGATCCTGACCCTCTCCCCGCCGGGGAGAGGGGAGAGTCAGCAAGCCGTTTCGCTTTCAGATAACGCTACAAGCGGCGTAAAAGCCGGGCCGGGTTGCCAGCGTAAACCCCTTTTTCGCTAATCGATTTGGTGACTACGCTGCCCGCGCCAATTACCGCGCCGTCGCAGACAGAAACCGCAAGAATGGTCGCGCCGCTGCCGATCGACACCTCATCGCCAATCACGATTTTCCCCCAGCTTTCACGGTCCGGGTTGGGCTTGCCTTCACGAAACATGTCGTTAGCGAACATCACGCCGTGGCCGATAAAACAGCGTTCGCCAATGGTCACCGACTCGCAAATAAACGCGTGCGACTGGACGCGGGTGCCGCGGCCAATACGGGTGTGGCTCTGGATCTCGACAAACGGCCCGATAAATACGCCATCGCCCAGTTCACAACCGTAAAGGTTAGCTGGCTCGTAAATCACCACGTCGCGGCCCACGGTAACGTTTTTCACGCCGACGCTGCGGCGCGTGGGTGTCTCAGGCATTGTCATCAAGCGCTTTCCCCATAATAAACAGCACGCTCTGCTGCGTGGCGCTGCTGAAAAGGGTCTGAGTGAGCATCTTCAGACCGCGAGCCTCGTAAAAGCGGCGCGCGCCCGCATTCGCTTCCAGCACCTCCAGCCAGAGCCAGGTCTCATTTTCGGCCCGCGCTTCGCGAAGGATCGCCTGCCAGAACGCTTCGCCGTAGCCTTTGCCCGTTTCGCCAGGCATCAGATAGAGCTTGTGCAGCAACGCGCCGGTCTGGTTACGCTCCGGCACGGGCCTGCGCCAGGAGAGTTTCGCGAAGCCTGTCGGCTGCGCCGCTTCGGCAATCAGCCAGCGCACACCGGGCGTGTTCAGGCTTTGTTGCAGCGCCGCCACGCTATATTCCGCCTCAAGAAACGCGCTCAGCTCGTTTTCGCTGTTCCACAGATGCGCGAAATGATGACGGTAGGTGCGAAAGCCCATCTCGCTGAGCAGCGCGGCGTCACTGGCAGTGGCGCGGCGAAATAGCAGTTCCATCAGGCCTGCGCACCGAAAATAGACTGAAGCCGCGTCCACTCGCGATGCAGCGCGCTGTGCGGGCTGGTCAGCACTTTCGGGTGCGTAATCCGGCTTTTTGCGCCAGCCATAGAAGCCTGCGCCAGCGCCACGCAGCCTGCGCCTTCATCCAGCGCCTGCTGCGCCCGTTCGGCTATCATTGCAAAGTACGCTTCAAGCTGGCCTGCTTTAAATGCATCCCAGGCCCCGGGAATCAGCTCCACCGCCAGCGGCGCGTTCGGCGCCACGGCGCGAAACAGCGCGGCGGTAGGTTTGATGGTGGTGGGGGCGGCGCACAGCACCACGACAGGCCCGCCCGCGCGTGCCGCTGCCGCTTCCTGCGCCAGCGCCAGGTCAACGCGCACAATGCCCGGATCCTGCGCCAGGTAGTTTGCCGCCGAACCCAGCGTTGAGCAGGTGAGCAACACCACATCAGCATCGGTACGCAGCTCCGCCAGCGCGGCGATGGTCTCTTTTTCAATCTCCGGCGTCATGCCGCCCGCCGCTTCCGCCTGCGCAAGCAGGTGCGGCATAACCTGATGGCTCAACGTTCCTGCCGGAATACCCACTTCCCGCGCCGCGTGTTCAAAAACGTCTACGTTGCTTTGCGCCGTATGCAGACAGGCAATTTTCATCGTTTTCCCTTTTAAAATAATGCGTAACAAAACCATTAACTGTGGTAGAGCGAAACGGCCTGCGCAAAAGATAAACAAAAAATATGGATCTACGTCACATTTTTCCCGTATAACAGCCTCGGGATCGCAGAAAACGAGGTGTTGCCATGATGTTCATCTCTTCGCGTGCACGGGTGGAGCTTATCTCTACCATCCTTCAGACGGTGCTTAACCTGGGGCTGCTAAGCCTCGGGCTGATACTGGTGATTTTTCTTGGCAAGGAGACGCTGCACCTTGCCGATGTGCTTTTCTCGCCCAACGAGCAGGCCAGCAAATATGAGCTGGTGGAAGGGCTGGTGGTCTACTTTCTCTACTTTGAGTTTATTGCCCTGATTGTGAAATATTTCCAGTCCGGCTTTCACTTTCCGCTGCGCTATTTTGTTTACATCGGCATTACCGCCATTGTGCGGCTGATTATCGTCGACCATAAATCGCCAATGGACGTGCTGGTTTACTCCGGCGCCATCCTGCTGCTGGTGCTGGCCTTGTGGCTGTGTAACTCGAAACGCCTGAAGCGGGAATAAAAATGGCGGCCCGCGGGCCGCCAAAAAACATCACAAGTCAGGGATAAGACTGAGGGTTACAGTGGCACAACAATGATGAAACTTTTTAACCTTTCACGCCGCCCGCCGTCAGGCCGCTAACCAGCCAGCGCTGCGCCAGCAGGAAGACCACAGTGATAGGGATAGCGGAAAGCACCGCCGCGGCCGCAAAGTCGCCCCACAGGTAGTTCTGCGGATTGAGGTATTGCTGCATTCCCACCGCCAGCGTGTAGCTGTTCACATCACGCAGCAGCAGCGAGGCGACCGGTACTTCGGTAATGGCTGCGATAAACGACAGAATAAACACGACCGCAAGGATAGGCACCGAAAGCGGCAACAGCACCAGGCGGAAAGCCTGCCACGGCGTCGCGCCATCCAGCGCCGCCGCTTCTTCAAGCGACCCGTCGATGGTTTCGAAATAGCCTTTGATCGTCCAGACGTGCAGCGCAATGCCGCCCAGATAGGCGAAGATCACCCCGCCGTGCGTGTTCAGGCCGATAAACGGAATGTACTGACCGAGCCTGTCGAATAACGCATAGAGCGCCACCAGCGACAGCACCGCAGGGAACATCTGGAATATCAGCATCCCTTTCAGCAACGCCGATTTCCCGGCGAAGCGCATGCGGGCAAAAGCGTAGGCGCAGGTGGTGGAGAGCGCCACGATGCCCACCGCCGTGATGCCTGCGATTTTCACCGAGTTCCACAGCCACAGCAGCACCGGGAAGGGGGGCGGCAGCACGCGGCCATCGGCATGCGTCACGCTAAAGCCGAGCGCCAGTTTCCAGTGTTCCCAGGAAACCTGGTCCGGGATCAGGCTGCCGGTGGCGAAGTTGCCGGGGCGCAGCGAAATGGCGATCACCATCAGCAGCGGAAACATAATGGCGGCGATAAACGCCAGCAGCAGCAGGTGAGTCACCAGCAGGCGCAGCTTCTGGGATTTCGGTTGAACCATAGCCATGTGTCGTCCTCCTTAATCGAACTTAATGCGCGTGGCTTTGAGGTTAACAATCGCGAGCGCGCCCACCAGCAGGAAGATCAGCGTGGCGATGGCGGCAGCGAGGCCGAAGTCCTGACCGCCGCCGCCTTCAAAGGCGATGCGGTAGGTGTAGCTCACCAGCAGGTCGGTGTAGCCTGCGGGGGTGGTGGTGCCGAGACGGTCCGGCCCGCCGTTGGTTAACAGCAGGATCAGCACGAAGTTATTAAAGTTAAAGGCGAAGCTTGCGATCATCAGCGGCGTTAGCGGCTTAATCAGCAGCGGCAGCGTGATTTTAAAGAAGTTCTGGAACGGACCGGCGCCATCCATCGCCGAGGCTTCATAAAGGTCGTCCGGAATAGCCTTCAGCAAGCCCATGCAGAGGATCATCATGTACGGGTAGCCAAGCCAGGTGTTGACGATGATGATCATGGTGCGCGCGGTGGTCGGGTCGGTAAACCAGGCGGGCTTAATGCCGAACAGCGCGCTTAACATCATGTTTATCTCGCCGAAGCTCTGGTTAAACAGCCCCTTGAAGATAAGGATAGAGATAAACGACGGCACGGCGTAGGGGAGTATCAGCAGCAGGCGGTATACCGCTTTGCCTTTCAGCGCTTCCCACTGCACAAGACAGGCCAGCACCATGCCGACCGCAACGGTTAAAAGCACCGTCAGCACCGAGAACACCACCGTCCAGACGAAGATGGCGAAGAAGGGCTGTTGGATGCCTTCATCAGTAAAGACGCGCAAAAAGTTATCCCAGCCGATGGTGACGGTATAGCCAGGGCTGAGTTTTTCATCGCCCCAGTTGCCGTCGGCGTTGATCGCCTGGTAAAAACCGATGTCGTTGTTTGGACGATACTTCACGCCGCTCTGGTTGTTGGTGAGCGTGCCGTCTTCAGCCTGCGTATAAAGCGGCCGGGTGCCGGAGAACTGGCGCAGCGAGCTCATCACCAGTTGGCTGTCGTCTGGCAGCACGGCGGTTATCTGGTTCAGCGACTGGCGGTTCTGGGTAATGACGCGAAGCGTCGCGCGTTCGCCCTGGGGCAGCGCCTGCGCCTCTTTCATTGCAAGCTTCTGCTCGCCGCCAAAACTGAAGGCGTCGGAGAGATAATTTTTGCCGCTTTCGCCGTCGGTTAACGCCAGCTGCCATTTGTCCCCCTGTGGATAGAGGCCGAAATTCAGGCTTTTCCCCGCCTGGTATTTGCGGTCCATCAACACTTCCTGCGCGCGCTCCTGGGTGAGCTGGTTGGTGCTGCTGTAGTTGGTAAACGCGATGGCGATAGTGCAGACCAGCGGGAAGAGGACGAACAGCCCCATGCCGGCAAAGCCGGGATAGACGTAGCGCCAGGCGTAGGCGCGACGGTTTGCAAAGATATAAAGGCCGGCGGAACTCAACACCAGCGTCATAATGGCGAACAGGTACTCCCCCTGGGCGTACATCAATACCACAAGATAAGCCACCAGCAGACCGAGCAGCGCGACAATCGCCCATTTCAGCGCATCGCTTTGCCACCAGTGGGTCTTTTTAACAACATCCATGGGGTTCTTCCTCAACAGCAATGAATACTTGTGTTGCCTGAGCGACGGCATCTGGCCGTCGGGTTAATGCGGGCGGACAACGCGCCGCCCGCCAGGGGCAAGTTACTTAGCGACACGACCCTGCGCGTCTTTCAGCGCCGCGTCGACGGTCTGACGGCCGCTTACCGCGTTAATCACAGCGGTACGAACGGCATACCAGAACGCGGACATCTGCGGCACGTTCGGCATGATTTCGCCGTTTTCGGCGTTTTTCATGGTGGCGGCGATACGCGGATCTTTCTCAAGCTTCGCCTGGAAAGATTTCAGCGCCACGGCGCCGAGCGGCTTGTCTTTGTTGACCTGATCAAGCCCTTCGTCGGTCATCAGGTAGTTTTCCAGGAACTCTTTCGCCAGCTCTTTGTTCGGGCTTGCCGCGTTAATGCCCGCGCTCAGCACGCCGACAAACGGTTTGGACGGCTTGCCTTTGAACGTCGGCAGGACGGCCACGCCATAGTTCACTTTGCTCTTGTCGATATTGGTCCACGCCCACGGGCCATTGATAGTCATCGCGGTTTCGCCTTTGTTAAAGGCCGCTTCGGCGATGGAGTAATCCGTGTCCGCGTTCATGTTTTTGTTTTTGATCATGTCGACCAGGAAGGTCAGGCCCGCTTTGGCGCCCGCGCTGTCCACGCCCACATCTTTCACGTCATATTTGCCGTCGGCATATTTAAAGGCGTAACCGCCATCCGCGGCGATAAGCGGCCAGGTGAAATAGGGTTCCTGAAGGTTGAACATCAGCGCGCTCTTGCCTTTCGCTTTCAGTTCTTTATCCAGCGCCGGGATCTCTTCCCAGGTTTTCGGCGGGTTTGGCACAAGGTCTTTGTTATAGATGAGCGACAAAGACTCCACCGCTACCGGGTAGGCAATGATTTTGCCGTTGTAGCGCACGGCATCCCAGGCGAACGGTACGATTTTGTCCTGGAACGCTTTATCCGGGCTGACTTCCGCAAGCAGGCCAGACTGCGCGTAACCGCCAAAACGGTCATGAGCCCAGAAGATAATGTCCGGGCCGTCGCCCGTGGCGGCCACCTGCGGATATTTCTCTTCCAGCTTATCCGGGTGTTCCACCGTCACCTTGATGCCGGTGTCTTTTTCAAATTTCTTACCGACCTCGGCCAGGCCGTTATAGCCTTTATCGCCGTTGATCCAGATGACCAGTTTGCCTTCTTCAATTTTGGCGAGTGCAGAGGCAGAGAACAGCATCGTCGTTAATGCGGAAAGTGCGAGGATGCGTGCGCCGGTTTTAATTTTCATAACTCCCATCCTTTTTGAGGGTTTGCGCGTGGATACACGTAATGGCTTTACCTGTACCAGTCTGGGCATCTGACAAGCGCTTCTCATCCTCCTTTGTTCTACGCCCCACCCCCTCAGAGTGTGATCGCGATTGCATAAATTCAGGTTATGTGGCGCAGCGCACGCAAATGCGCCTCGTTTTTTGAAGGCTGCATCACGAAAAAGCCCGCCAGCCGCGGCCTGGCGTGGCAGAGCCGAAGCCCTCATCCTCCCGTCTCCTCCCCCATAAAAAAGCCAGGGGGTGGAGGATTTATCCATTTTGTGAATACCGCATAGTCACGCCATCCTGGCTGTTTTCAGTGAAAAATTGGTAGTTAAAAGGGAGAGAGGGATGGCAAGCGTTCAGTTGCGTAATGTAACTAAAGCCTGGGGCGATGTGGTGGTGTCCAGAGACATCAATCTCGATATCGCCGAAGGGGAGTTCGTGGTATTTGTCGGGCCTTCCGGCTGCGGCAAATCAACGCTGCTGCGCATGATAGCCGGGCTGGAAACCATCACCAGCGGCGATTTGCATATCGGGCAAAAACGGATGAACGACGTGCCGCCATCTGAGCGCGGCGTGGGCATGGTGTTTCAGTCCTATGCGCTTTATCCCCATCTTTCCGTCGCTGAAAACATGTCCTTTGGCTTAAAGCTCGCGGGCGTTAAGAAAGCGACCATCAACCAGCAGGTGACGCAGGTCGCCGAAGTGTTGCAGCTTGCGCATTTGCTTGACCGTCGGCCGAAAGCGCTGTCCGGCGGCCAGCGCCAGCGCGTGGCGATTGGCCGTACGCTGGTGGCGGAGCCGGGCGTGTTTCTGCTCGACGAACCGCTTTCCAACCTGGACGCCGCGCTGCGCGTGCAGATGCGCATTGAAATTTCCCGCCTGCACAAGCGCCTGGGGCGCACGATGATTTACGTCACCCACGACCAGGTCGAAGCGATGACGCTTGCCGACAAAATCGTGGTGCTCGACGCCGGCCGCGTCGCCCAGGTGGGCAAACCGCTTGAACTTTATCACTACCCGGCGGACCGCTTCGTGGCGGGCTTCATCGGGTCGCCGAAAATGAACTTCCTGCCGGTGAAAGTCACCGCCACCGCCATCGATCAGGTGCAGGTGGAACTGCCGAACCGCCAGCATGTCTGGCTACCGGTAGACAGCGAGGGAGTGAACGTGGGCGCCAATATGTCCCTTGGCATCCGCCCCGAACACTTGCTGCCAAGCGATATTGCTGACGTAACGCTTGAAGGCGAAGTGCAGGTGGTCGAACAACTCGGCCATGAGACTCAGATACATATCCAGATCCCGGCCCTGCGTCAGAACCTGGTTTACCGCCAGAACGACGTCGTGTTGGTACAAGAGGGTGCCACATTCGCCATCGGCTTACCGCCGGAGCGTTGCCATCTGTTCCGAGAAGATGGCACCGCTTGTCGTCGGCTTCATAAAGAGCCGGGTGTTTAAGCATTCCGATTACAAAGAAAAGCAATGATCTCAGGAGATAGAATGATGATTACTCTGCGCAAACTCCCCGTGGCGGTCGCCGTTATGGCAGGCATTTTGTCTGCTCAGGCAGGCGCGGTTGATTTCAAAGGTTATGCCCGTTCCGGCATTGGCTGGACAGGTAGTGGCGGCGTGCAAGAATGTTTTCAGGCAACAGGTGCTGATGCTAAATACCGTCTGGGTAACGAATGTGAAACCTATGCGGAAATCAAATTAGGGCAGGAAGTGTGGAAAGAAGGCGATAAGAGTTTCTATTTTGACTCAAACATCGCTTATAAATCCTCACAGATTAACGATTGGGAAAATAGTGAAACTCCTGCGATTCGTGAATTTAACGTTGTTGGTAAAAACCTGATCGATTCTCTGCCGGGTGCCAATATCTGGGCAGGTAAGCGTTTCTATCAACGTCATGACGTTCACATGATCGACTTCTACTACTGGGATATCTCTGGCCCGGGCGCAGGCATCGAAAATATCGATGTTGGTGTAGGTAAGCTTGCCCTGGCGGCGACCCGCTCGAGCGAACAGGGCGGTTCTTCAGCCTTTGGCGATCGCAATGCAGATACCGGCGTACGTACTTACAATAACGAAGTGCCAAATGATGTCTTTGACGTTCGCTGGTCTGGTATCGAGACCAACCCGAACGGCGCTCTGGAGTTAGGGGTTGATTACGGCCATACCAATATTCCGGATGACTACTATCTGCAGCCGGGCGCGTCCAAAGATGGCTGGATGTTCACTGCAGAACATACCCAGACTATCGGCACTGGCTTTAACAAATTTGTGGTTCAGTACGCGACCGACTCTATGATTTCCCAAGGTAAAGGACAGGCTCGCGGCGGTGCGGTAGATAATGACGGCAGCCTGATCCGTATTCTTGACCATGGCTCCATTTCCATGGGCGATCGTTGGGACATGATGTATGTCGCCATGTATCAGGACACCGACCGCGACAACAATCGCGGCAACACCTGGTGGACTGTGGGTGTTCGCCCAATGTACAAGTGGACGCCAATCATGAGTACCCTGTTGGAAGTCGGCTATGACAACGTCAAATCTCAGCAGGTTGATGAAACCAATAACCAGTACAAAATCACCCTTGCGCAACAGTGGCAGGCAGGCGACAGCATCTGGTCTCGTCCGGCGCTCCGCGTGTTCGCGACCTATGCGAAGTGGGATGAGAAATGGGGTTATGTTAAAACGTCTAACGGATCCACGACTACTGAGGCCGTTACCTCTGGTACTTTCACTCAGTACGGTAACAGCAGCCGCGGCGATAACGATGAGTGGAGCTTTGGCGCCCAGATGGAAATCTGGTGGTAATCACACGGTATCGTAGCAACAAGAGGGGCGAAAGCCCCTCTTACCCCTCATTGAAAGCACCGATTTTCGGGAAACGCGCTATTGCCTGGCTACCGTTTCCCTTTCTATTCGAGGTCATAAAAATGAAAAAACGTCTCGTCGCATTATGCTTAAGCGCAGGGCTGCTCGCGGGCGCGCCTGTCGTCAGCTTCGCGGATGTCAATATCGTGCCGCAGAACACCTCCGCCGCACCGGCTATCCCGGCCGGTGAGTTACAGCGCCTGACCTGGACGCCGGTCTCGCAATCCCAAACGCAGACCACGCAAATTGCGACGGCGGGTCAAACGCTGAATGTGCCGGGCATTAGCGGCAAAGTGGTGGCTTACAGCGTGCCGGCCAATATCGGCGAACTGACTATCACGTTGACAAGCGTTGGCGAAAAACAAAGATCGATTTTCGCGCCGAACCTGCTGGTGCTGGACCAAAACCTTCAGCCTGCCGCCTATTTCCCGAGCAGCTATTTTGCTTATAAAGAGCCGGGCGTCGTTTCTGAAGACCGTCTTGAAGGCACCGTTAAGCTGATGCCTGCGCTGGGTCAGCAAAAACTTTATCTGCTGGTCTTCACCACGCCGCAGGATTTAACGCGCACCACGACGATGACCAACCCGGCGAAAGCCTATGCCAAAGGCGTGGGCAACGCGGTGCCGGATATCGCCGACCCGGTTGCCCGTCACACCACCGACGGCACGTTGAAGCTGAAAGTAAGCACTAACTCCGGTTCCAGCATTCTGGTCGGCCCGCTGTTTGGCTCTTCCGGCCAGGCCTCTGTCACGGTTGGCAACACCGCAGCCCCTGCCACCGCGTATGCGGCTCCGGCGCCTGCTGCGCCAGCGCCAGCAACGGCTTACGCCGCGCCTGCTCCGGCGCCAGCCGCGGCCCCTGCGCCTGCGGCGAAGAGCGAACCGGTGCTGAACGACACCGAAACCTATTTTAATCAGGCCATTAAGCAAGCGGTCGCCAAAGGGGATGTCGACAAGGCCCTGAAACTGCTGAATGAAGCCGAGCGTCTGGGTTCAACCTCCGCCCGTCAAACTTTTATCAGCAGTGTAAAAGGCAAGGGGTGATCGTCTCCCCGCATTGCTGATGCTTGCAAGACCTGGTGCGCTTCGGCGCACCTTTTTTATTGCCGCCGCTTTTTGTTGCTCTCCTGTTGCATTTTTGTTCGCCAAAGGGGGTTTGGCCGCCACCTTACGCTTTTTCTGCGCTACAATGCCCCGTCAAATCGCCCCGGAGAATGATGCATGTCCCACCCCGCGCTGATGCAGCTTCGCGCGTTGTCTTTTACAACCGATACCGCCTCCCTGGATGAGAACCTGCTCGACTGGCTGATGCTGGAAGATTCCATGACCAAACGCTTTGAACAGCACTGCCGGCGCGTAAGCGTGGAGCGGCTATTTGAAGGTTTTGTCGGCTCGCAGGAGATTGCGCAGGAGCGCGAGTGGCTGCCGCAGGAAGCACGCTACTGGCTGCGGGAAATCGTGCTGTGCGGCGACGGCGAGCCCTGGCTCGTCGGGCGCACCGTGGTGCCCGAGTCTACACTCAATGGACCGGAAATAGCCCTGCAAAAACTGGGGGAAACGCCATTGGGGCGCTATCTTTTTACTTCATCGACCCTGACGCGGGATTTTATCCATCCGGGCCGCAGCGACGACCTGTGGGGACGCCGCTCCCGGCTGCGTCTTTCCGGCAAACCGTTACTGCTCACTGAACTGTTTTTGCCTGCATCGCCATTGTATTAAGAGGAAGAAAAATGGAGTGGAGTTTGACGCACAATAAGCTGCTCGCTTATCACCGCCTGATGCGAACCGACAAGCCGATTGGCGCGTTGCTGTTGCTGTGGCCGACCCTGTGGGCGCTGTGGGTGGCGACGCCGGGCGTGCCGCCGCTGTGGATCCTGGCGGTGTTTGTGGCGGGCGTCTGGTTGATGCGCGCCGCGGGATGCGTGGTAAACGATTATGCCGACCGTAAATTCGATGGCCATGTAAAGCGTACCGCCAACCGGCCGCTGCCAAGCGGCGCGGTAACGGAAAAAGAGGCCAAAAATCTGTTTGTGGTGCTGGTGCTGCTCTCGTTCGCACTGGTGCTAACGCTCAACCTGATGACCATTTTGCTCTCCGTCGCGGCGCTGGCGCTGGCGTGGATGTACCCCTTTATGAAGCGCTACACCCATCTGCCGCAGGTGGTGCTGGGCGCGGCGTTTGGCTGGTCTATTCCGATGGCGTTTTCCGCCGTAAGCGAGTCGGTGCCGCTTAGCTGCTGGCTCATGTTCCTGGCGAATATCTTGTGGGCGGTGGCTTACGACACCGAGTACGCCATGGTCGATCGTGATGACGATGTAAAAATCGGCGTGAAATCGACTGCTATTTTGTTTGGCCGGTACGACAAACTGATTATCGGCCTTTTGCAGATTGCCGTGCTGGGGTTGATGGCGGTGATCGGCTGGCTGAATGGGCTGGGCATGGCCTTTTATCTGTCGATGGTCGTGGCGGCAGCGCTGTTTGTGTATCAGCAAAAGCTTATTGCCGGACGCGATCGCGACGCCTGCTTTAAGGCGTTTCTCAATAATAACTATGTAGGCCTGGCGCTGTTTATCGGGCTGGCGGTAAGTTACTGGCGATTGTGACGGTCGCTGCGTGAAATAAAAAAGGCGGGTTTCCCCGCCTTTTTTTATTCGCCTGCCTGTGCGGCGGCGCTTTCAATCGTCAACCGCACGTCGGAGGTCATCAGCTCCGCCAACAGCTGGTAAACCTTCATGGTTTGCGCCGGTTCGGCGTCGCCGGTATCGCTGATGTAGCCTTCATCACGCAGCGTCAGCACCAGCGTGGAGAAGACCGCTTTGTCGAAGAACTCCGGCGCGTTGATGCCGTGCAGCACGGACAAACGCTGCGCCACAGTGCGGCTCTCTTTTTCAAGGGTGCCGCGGTTGATGGACGGGTTAGCGCTCAACAGCCAGAAAGTGATGGCATAACGTTGCAGCGTTTCGCGCACGCCCGCCGCCAGCAGTTGCATGGTGCGTGAGCGGGCCGGGTTAAGCTGCACTTCCGTTGCCTCTTCCACAACCAGCCCCTGACGCGCCATTTCCGCAACCAGCGCATCCGTTACCGTCTGCAACTCTGTGCTTTCCCAACGCAGGAACAGCTCCGCTTTCAGCAGCGGGTAAAGCACTTCAACCTGACGCTGGAGCGCTTCGCGGCTGATGCGACGATGCTGGGTGATAATGGCCGCCAGCAGTGAAGGCAACACCAGCATATGCATAATGTTGTTGCGATAGTACGTCATCAACACCGCCTGCTCGCGCGGCAGAATGATGATGTCGCCAATGGTGTCTTTTTCCACCTCGAACTTATTCATTTGCAGCGCGTGGTCGATAAGCGCGCTGGCGCTGGCGTCCGGCACGGTGGCGTCGCTGGCGTAAGGCACGTTGCGCAGCAGTTGCAGATAGCACTCAAGCTGCTCCGTTAGCTGCTCGCGGGTAAGCGAGCGCTGGCGAGAGGCGAGCAGGGCGGTGCAGCAGAGGTTCATGGCGTTTGCCGCCCCGGCGTTGTTGATTCGCACCATCAGCTTAGCGGCGATATCGTTAACTGTCGGGGTCAGCCATGCCGGGCGCACCGCTTCAATCGGATCGATGGCGTCGCGCCACTCCGGCACACGCTGGTTAAGGTAGGTCATCAGCGGCATCGGCTCGCCAAAGTTAACGTAGCCCTGGCCCAGGTTGCGCAGCTTGCTTAAGCCGCGCAGCATTTGCAGCAGGTTCTCTTTTTCTTTGGTGGCGCCGCGCAGTTCTTTGGCGTAAGTGCCCACTTCCATTACGTGTTCATAGCCGATGTAAATAGGCACTAACGTAATAGGGCGAGAACCGCCGCGCAGCATCGCCTGGATAGTCATCGACAGGGTGCCGGTTTTCGGATCCAGCAGGCGACCGGTGCGCGAGCGTCCGCCTTCCACAAAATATTCTACCGAGTAACCGCGGCTGAACAGTTCGCCCAGATATTCCCGAAAGACGGTGGAATACAGCTTATTGCCTTTAAAGGTGCGGCGAATAAAGAAGGCGCCCAGGCGGCGGAAGATTGGCCCTGCCGGCCAAAAGTTAAGGTTGATGCCTGCGGCGATATGCGGCGGCACCAGCCCCTGGTGATAAAGCACGTAGGAGAGCAGCAGATAGTCCATGTGGCTGCGGTGGCAAGGCACATAGACAATTTCATGGCCGTCGTGGGCCAGCTGGCGTACGCGCTCAGCGTTATGGACGTTGATCCCCTGATAAAGCCGGTTCCAGGTAAAGCTAAGAATGCGATCGGAAACGCGAATCATCTCATAAGAGAAGTTAGCGGCAATCTCCTCCATGAGCGCCACGGCATTTTGCTGCGCTTTTTCATGGGAGATTTTTTTCGTGCGCGCTTCGTCTTCCACCGCGCGTGCGATGGCTTTCGACGCCAGCAGCTTGTTAAAGAGATCCTGGCGGGCGGGCAGACGCGGGCCGACGGCGGCAAGCCGTTGGCGGGCGAAATGCATGCGCGCTACGCGGGCGAGCTTTTGCGCGATAATTTTGTCAGTGCCGTGTTCCGTCGCCATACGGCGCAGGGAAACCGGCTGCGAAAAGCGCACAAAGCTGTCGCGGCCAAGCCAGGAAATAGCGAAAAACTTCTGTACGCCGTTCAGCAGGCGCAGCGGCGGGTTTTCTTCGCCTTTTTCACGCCCCGGCGCGCGGCCGAACATCACGGAAACCGGCACCATCTGTACATCGAGGCTGGGGTTGCTGCGATGCAGATCCAGATACTCGTGAAACAGCTTAATGGACTCTTCTTTCGGCGTGTACCAGGTAAAGACGCGCGGGCCGCCGTGAATAAAGATGTAGCGGGGCAGTTGCGTACCATCTATCTCCAGCGGTTCCAACGGGTCCGGTAAATCGTGCGCCAGGCACTGCGCGCGCAACGTTAATAAATCCGCTTTCGAGTTGTACGGCAAGACGTACATGATGGGGCGCGAGGTGTCGAGCCCCAATTCGGCGCAGGGATCCGCCGGAATAGACTTGCTTTTTACCAGCGTGCTTAATGGTAAATTCAGTAATTTGTAGTACATTCGTGGCCAACCGGACATAAACGATGTAAAGCCTCTGGTTAATAATGCAATGGCGCCGCCAGAATAGCAGAAACGATGCGGAATTTCTGTGGTGCTTCGTTGTTCAGACGCAATAGCATTGACGCTGATAATTCAAAAAGGTTTCTTTTCATGGCCAATAACACCACGGGACTCACCCGAATCATTAAAGCGGCGGGCTATTCCTGGAAAGGGATAAGCGCCGCATGGAAAAATGAGGCGGCGTTTCGCCAGGAAGGCGTGGCGACGATCCTGGCAGTGCTCATCGCCTGCTGGCTTGATGTCGACCCCATTACCCGCGTGCTGCTGATTGGCTCCGTTCTGCTGGTCATGATTGTGGAAATTCTCAACAGCGCCATCGAAGCGGTTGTCGACCGAATTGGCCCTGAATTCCACGAGTTATCCGGCCGCGCCAAAGATATGGGGTCCGCGGCGGTGCTGCTGGCGATTATCCTTGCTCTCATCACCTGGGTCACGCTGCTCTGGCAGCATCTGCGATAAGTTTTCCAGAATTTATCGCTGGTGCGCTTTTTTGCAGGCAAGGTGGTTTCAAAATCGCCTTTAGCTGTATATACTCACAGCATTCACTGTATATTCACCCAGGGGGCGGAATGAAAGCATTAACTACCAGGCAACAAGAGGTGTTTGATCTCATTCGGGATCATATCAGCCAGACCGGCATGCCGCCTACTCGTGCCGAGATCGCACAGCGTCTGGGTTTCCGTTCGCCCAACGCGGCGGAAGAGCATTTAAAAGCGCTGGCGCGTAAAGGCGTGATTGAAATTGTTTCCGGCGCTTCTCGCGGCATTCGCTTGTTGCAGGAAGATGAAGACGGGCTGCCGCTGGTGGGGCGTGTCGCTGCGGGCGAACCGCTTCTGGCGCAGCAGCATATCGAAGGCCACTATCAGGTCGATCCGGGTCTCTTTAAGCCAAGCGCGGATTTTCTGCTGCGGGTTAGCGGCATGTCGATGAAAGATATCGGCATTATGGATGGCGACCTGCTGGCTGTGCACAAAACGCAGGATGTTCGTAACGGCCAGGTCGTCGTGGCGCGCATTGACGATGAAGTGACCGTCAAGCGCCTGAAAAAGCAGGGCAACAAGGTAGAACTGCTGCCGGAAAACAACGAATTCAAACCCATTGTGGTTGACCTGCGCGAGCATAACTTCTCTATTGAAGGACTGGCCGTCGGGGTTATCCGCAACGGCGAATGGCTTTAACGCCCTTATAATCACACCGCAACGTAGCGCCCCTCGTTGCGGTGTTTTTTTATTCCTCTTATTTTCTCCGGCCTCGTCTCCATGCTTTTTTTCTCAAAGACTGACCGAGCCCTCTGGCGGCTTGCGCTGCCGATGATTTTCTCCAATATCACCGTTCCCCTGCTGGGCCTCGTCGATACCGCTGTTATCGGCCACCTCGACAGCGCCGACTATCTGGGCGGCGTAGCCGTTGGCGCCACCGCCACCAGTTTTCTCTTTATGCTGCTGCTTTTCCTGCGAATGAGTACCACCGGGCTGACTGCGCAGGCGCACGGCGCGCAGGATGCAACCCGGCTGGCGCGTGCGCTGGTGCAGCCGCTGCTGCTGGCACTGGGGGCGGGGGTTCTTATCCTGTTGTTGCGTACGCCGCTAATCGATTTGGCGCTGCATATTGTCGGCGGCAGCGAGGCGGTGCTGTTGCAGGCAAGACGCTTTCTAGCGATCCGCTGGCTTAGCGCGCCCGCTTCGCTCGCGAATCTCGTGCTGCTGGGCTGGCTGCTTGGGGTGCAGTATGCCCGTGCGCCAGTTATCCTGCTGGTTGTGGGCAACGTACTCAATATTGCGCTCGATTTATGGTTTGTTATGGGGCTGCGCCTGAACGTTCAGGGCGCGGCGATGGCCACCGCCCTTGCCGAATATGCCACATTTTTCATTGGCCTATGGATGGTGAAACGCGAGCTGACCCGTCGCGGCATTGGTTTTTCTCTGCTTGCTACGGCGTGGCGCAAAGAACTCAGGCGCCTGCTGGCGCTTAACCGCGACATCATGCTGCGTTCGCTGCTTTTGCAGCTTTGCTTTGGCGCAGTAACCGTGTTCGGCGCCCGTCTTGGCAGCGAAATCGTCGCGGTAAACGCAATCTTAATGACCTTCCTGACCTTTACCGCCTACGCGCTTGATGGATTCGCTTATGCGGTAGAAGCGCATTCCGGGCAGGCCTATGGCGCCCGGGACGGCAGTCAGTTGCTGGAAGTATGGCGGGCGGCGTGTCGTCAGGCAGGCATTGTGGCGCTGGCATTTAGCCTGTGCTGGGCTTTTTTCGGCGAGACGGTCGTTTCACTGCTGACTTCGCTGCCTGCCTTGCAGCAACAGGCGGATAGTTATCTTCCCTGGCAAGTCATACTGCCGGTCGTTGGCGTCTGGTGTTATCTGCTGGATGGCATGTTCATTGGCGCCACGCGCGCTTCAGAGATGCGCAACAGCATGGCGGTAGCGGCGCTGGGGTTTGCCGTCACGCTGCTTACGCTGCCCTGGCTTGGCAACCACGGATTATGGCTGGCGCTGACCCTCTTTCTTGCGCTGCGCGGAGTGTCGCTCGGGCTTATCTGGCGAAAACGCTGGCGCGAGCAGAGCTGGTTCCAGGCGGCAGACGAAGGGTAACGCTGTCTTGCCTTTACTCTACAGCGGCGGCGCAATATGCGCTGCCGCTTTTTTTATAGCGGGTTTATACGACTAAAGTCGTAACGATGGTTAAAAATTCTGAATCGATCCGCCATCACCGCATCGCGAACTATAATAATTATCACGTCCAGCAGATATTAAGCATTCATCAGGACGTTGAATGGAGTTTCACTTACACGACCGATCAAGAGGACCTTACAATGAACAGAGACGAAGCCGGCGGTAACTGGAAACAGTTTAAAGGTAAAGTGAAAGAGCAATGGGGTAAATTAACCGACGATGATATGACTATCATCGAAGGCAAACGTGACCAGCTGGTAGGTAAAATCCAGGAGCGCTATGGTTACGAAAAAGATCAGGCAGACAAAGAAGTGACGGACTGGGAAAGCCGTAACGACTATCGCTGGTAATACCGCGACCATCTCAAGTGTGATATCCCGCTGAGGTTATCCTGCCCGAGGTACAAGGATGTACCCACTCTCTCTTACCGCGCTTTTTTCTTTATCGCTACGCTATGATCGTGCCCGCACTTTTCCGGGTGACGACACGCTTCCACTTCCACGCAGGCCGCGCACAGACCATGCGCTTCAATCACATTATGGCGCAGCGCAAAACCCCGTTTAGCCGCCAGCGCATGCATAATGTCTTCCACTCCTTCAGCCCGCTCTTCTTTCACTACGCCGCAACGATCGCAAATAAACATGGCGGAAGTATGGGTTGGCTGGTCGAAAAGATGGCACAACACGTAGCTGTTAGTGGACTCAACCTTATGCACGAACCCTTGTTCGAGCAAGAAATCAAGCGCGCGATAAACGGTGGGCGGCTTCGCCTGCGGCTCGGTCTCCCGCAGCAAATCGAGTAAATCGTAAGCGCTGATAGCCCCTTCCTGAAGCGTCATAAGACGCAACACTTCGAGGCGCTGAGGCGTCAGGCGCACGTTGCGTTGCAGACAGAGCTTTTCAGCCTGCGTCAGCACCTCTTGCGAAAGTATTTTTTCCATCGGCATCCTCTCAGGTCAGGGGAAACGCCTATTTTATCATGAACCGCGCAAAACGCCGACCTTCACCCTTCTGTGTTATACCTCAATCACACACAAAAGGAGAAAACCATGCAACGACCAGACTTTATTCGCCACTGGCGGGAAGTGGAAGGGGAAGACGATTCACGCTATCCCGATAGCGAAGAGCTGTTTTCTGTCGGCGCGCCGCTGGGCCGGGAAACGGGGCTGACTCGCCTGGGCATTCATCACGAACGTCTGCCGCCCGGCAGGCGCACCTCTTATCCCCATGCCGAAAGCGATGAAGAAGAGTTTGTCTATGTGCTGGAAGGCTACCCGCATGTCTGGATAAACGGCGAGCTCTGGCCGCTTGAGCCAGGCGACAGCGTAGGGTTTCCCGCGGGTACAGGCATCTGCCATACCTTTATAAATAACACTTCAGGCGAAGTTCGTTTATTGGTGTTAGGAGAGGCAAATAAACCTAAAAATCGAATTTATTACCCACTTAATGCTAATTATGCCGCTACCCGCGAGGACAGATGGATAGATCATCCGCCGCAGCGCTTTGGGCCTCATAACGGCCTGCCTACAAGAAAGTGAAAGTCTCATCTATAAATATTGTGTAGTTATTGAATGACATGAAACCATGGATGGTGATGATTGATTAATGCGCGAATATGCGCTCTTTATTACCTCTTGTTCACAGCAATAAACCACCCTCCGGTATGTGATAACGGGCGGGGAAATTATCATCAGAGAAAAGACGGGTTAACTGTGAAAAAAATAATCAAACCTTCAGTGGCAGCCATAGCAGTATTGATGGCAACTCAGGCGAGCGCGGCGAATACCTGGGCGGAAGCGCGTAACGATGCAATGGGCGGCACCGGCGTGGCGGCAGCGAACTATGGCAGCGCGGCGTTTATCAACCCGGCCTTGTTAGCCAAAGCGCAACCGGAAGATGATATTACGGTGATTTTGCCTTCTGTCAGCGCGCAGATTACCGATAAAGACAACCTTCGGGATGAAATTGACGACATCAATGACCGCATCGACTACTACGACGATGTGGTGGATAACCTGACCGTACGGGATATTCTTCTCAATCCGGTCGGCACGCTCGATCAGTTCCAGGGCGCGGCAACCGAACTGGCCGATAAACTGGATTATCTGCGCGGTAAAACGGCCAGCGCCAACGCGGCGGCAGGCGTCACTGTCGCCATTCCTAACGATGTGCTCTCTGTCGCGTTTATTGCTAAGGGCTATGCGCATGCCCGCGTAAGCACCTCGATTGATTCGCAAGACATTACTTACCTTCGCGGCATTCAGAACAGCGAAACCACGGCTTTGATCGAAGCGGGGCGCGGGGCGCTGCTGGGTTCCGATGAGATCACCCGTAACCTGAACTCCGTCGCGTTCGGCCGCGTGGCGATTGTTTCCGATTACGGCGTTGCGCTGGCGCACCAGTTTGACTTCGGCGGCGTGCCGGTTTCTTTCGGTGTGACGCCGAAAATCCAGAAAACCTGGCTTTATAACTACACCGCGTCTATTTACGACTACGATACCGGCGACTGGAACAGCAGCCGCTACCGTAAAGATGACACCGGTTTTAACGTTGACGCCGGCATCGCGGCGGACTTCGGCCAGAACTGGACCGTCGGCCTGACCGGCCAGAACCTGGTATCCCGCGATCTGGATACCAAGAGTATTGAAATCCGCAACGGGCGCACCGGTGAAGTGACGAACTACAAAGACACCTACCAGATTAGCCCGATCGTTACCGCAGGCGTGGCGTGGCATAACGATCTGGTGACGGTAACGGCGGATGGCGATCTCACTGAAACCAAAGGCTTTAAGAGTGAAGGTAACTCGCAATTCGTCGGCGTAGGGGCGGAAGTGCGTCCGCTGGACTGGCTGGCAGTACGCGCCGGTTTCCGCGGCGATGTTAAGGATAACGAAAGCAACGTGTTTACGGCGGGCGTCGGCTTTGCGCCGTTTAACCGCGTGCACCTTGACCTCACCGGCCTTGTGGGCGAGGACGAAACCTGGGGCGCAGGGGCGCAGTTGAGCCTGACGTTCTGATAATCAGCAGGGGCGCGGCAGTGCGCCCCTGTGCAAGCTTTGTGCTATAGTAGCGCCCCTTTTTGTCTGAACCACACTACGCTTAGCTACTATGTCGCCTGAAACACAAAAATCGCCTTTCCCCCCGCACCGTTTTTCCATCGCGCCAATGCTCGACTGGACGGATCGCCATTGCCGCTATTTTCTGCGTTTGCTGTCGCGCAATACGCTGCTCTATACCGAAATGGTGACGACCGGGGCCATCATTCATGGCAAAGGCGACTACCTGGCATACAGCGAAGAAGAACACCCGCTGGCGTTGCAGCTTGGCGGCAGCGACCCGCAGGCGCTGGCCCATTGCGCGAAGCTTGCGCAGGCGCGAGGCTATGACGAAATTAACCTTAATGTCGGCTGTCCTTCCGACCGCGTGCAGAATGGCCGTTTCGGCGCCTGTCTGATGGGCGAAGCGCAGCTGGTAGCCGATTGTATTAAAGCGATGCGCGATGTGGTTTCGATTCCGGTGACGGTAAAAACCCGTATCGGCATTGACGACCAGGACAGCTACGCATTCCTGTGCGATTTTATCGGCACCGTGGCGGAAAAAGGCGGCTGCGAGATGTTTATCATCCATGCCCGCAAGGCCTGGCTTTCCGGCTTAAGCCCGAAAGAAAACCGCGAGATACCGCCGCTGGATTACCCGCGCGTTTACCAGCTTAAGCGTGATTTCCCGCAGCTGACGATGGCTATCAACGGCGGCATTAAATCGCTTGAGGAAGCCAAAGCGCATCTGGAACATATGGATGGCGTAATGGTCGGGCGTGAGGCGTACCAGAATCCAGGTATCCTGGCTTCGGTGGATCGTGAGATTTTTGGCGTGGATTGTCTTGATGCCGACCCGGTTGCCGTGGTGCGCGCTATGTATCCTTATATTGAACGCGAACTCAGCAACGGCACCTACCTTGGTCATATCACCCGTCATATGCTTGGCCTGTTCCAGGGGATACCCGGCGCGCGCCAGTGGCGTCGTTATTTAAGCGAGAACGCCCATAAAGCGGGCGCCGACATTAACGTGCTGGAGCAGGCGCTGCAACTGGTCGCCAATAAACGCTGAAAGTTAACCAAAACCTGGTGAAATTAACCACGCCCCGCCCAACAAAAGCGGGGCGTTGTCTTTTAAAATTAATAGCTTATAAGTTGGCATGAATCTTGTAATTCCCGTTTAGCGTTACTTTATTTTCGGGAGAGAACCATGTTTGAACTGCTGTTTGTGGTCGCGTTTTTTCTGATGCTGCTGGCAACAGGCGTTTCGCTGTTTGGCGTTATTGCGGCGATTTTCGTCGCCACATTAGTGATGTTTGTCGGCGGGTTATTCGCACTGATGATTAAACTTCTGCCCTGGCTGCTGCTGGCGGTAGCGGTGGTGTGGGCTATTCGGGCAATCAAAGCGCCAAAACTGCCGCGCTATTCGCGCTCCAACCGCTGGCGTTATTAAAGAGTTGCGGGGGCGATCACAACCTTGCAACTTTCCCGGCGCCAGATACTAAGCGGCCATATTATTTACTTATTAAATCTGTCACTATGACAATGTTGTGACACGAATTCATCGCAGCTGTACCCTACATACATCGCGAATAAAAAAGAAAGGGCTTCCTGCGGGAAGCCCTCATTATTTCTAAGGAATCAATAAGCTGGAGCCCTGTGTCGTACGGCTTTCCAGCGTTTCGTGAGCGCGCGCCGCATCCGCAAGCGGGAAGCGTTGTTGCTCTGTCACATCGACTTTAATCACGCCGCTGGCGATGAGCGAGAAGAGTTCGTTGCTCGCTTCCTCCATCTCTTCCCGGTTGGTTAAGTAACCATTCAGGGAAGGGCGGGTCACATACAGCGAGCCTTTCTGGTTGAGAATGCCGAGGTTGACGCCGGTCACCGGGCCGGAAGCATTGCCGAAACTGACCATTAAACCGCGGCGTTGCAGGCAGTCGAGCGAAGATTCCCATGTGTCTTTGCCTACGGAATCGTAAACCACGCGCACTTTCTTGCCGCCGGTCAGCTCACGCACGCGCTCCGGCACGCTCTCTTCGCGATAGTTGATCATCTGCCAGGCGCCCGCCTGCTTTGCGCGCTGCATTTTTTCCGCCGAGCCGGCGGTGCCAATCAGTTTGGCGCCCAGCGCTTTTGCCCACTGACAGGCAATCAGCCCCACGCCGCCTGCCGCCGCGTGAAACAGAAACATTTCATCCGGCTTGATTTCGTAGGTTTTACGCAGCAGATAAAAAACGGTCAGCCCTTTGAGAAACGAAGCCGCGGCCTGCTCGTAAGAAATCGCGTTCGGCAGCACAGCCACTTTATCCGCCGGAACGTTATGCACCTCGCTGTACGCCCCCAGCGCCGACTGCGCATAGACGACCCGATCGCCTTCTTTGATATGCTTAACGCCGCTGCCCACTTTGCTGACAACGCCTGCCGCTTCGGTTCCCAGGCCGCTTGGCATTGACGGCGGCGGGTAGAGGCCGCTGCGGATGTAGGTGTCGATATAATTAATGCCGATGGCTTTGTTCTCCACCTGCACTTCGTTTTCCGCGGGATCGCCGGGCGTAAACTCCGCCGCTTTCAGCACATCAGGCCCACCGTGCTGGCTAAATTCAATACGCGTCGCCATGGTAACTCCTTGTTTTATTCAGGGGGGAGGGGGAGTATCGTACGCGAGTGTAATTGAGCACTGCGCGACGCAAATCAGCTTGGTATACTCACCTTCTCTCAGATGATGACTTTTGGTAACTCCATTCACTATGGCAGGAAATAAACCCTTCAACAAACCCACTGAACCGCGTGACCCGCAGGTCGCCGGGCTGAAAATGCCGCCGCATTCCATGGAGGCGGAACAGTCGGTGTTGGGCGGTTTAATGCTGGATAACGAGCGTTGGGACGACGTGGCCGAGCGCGTCGTGGCCGAAGACTTTTATACCCGCCAGCACCGCATCATCTTCACCGAAATGCACCGGTTGCAGGAGTCGGGCAAACCCATCGACCTGATTACCCTGTCGGAATCGCTGGAGTTGCAGGGACAGCTTGAAAGCGTCGGCGGCTTCGCCTATCTGGCCGAGCTTTCGAAAAACACGCCAAGTGCTGCGAACATTAGCGCTTATGCGGATATCGTGCGTGAACGGGCGGTTGTGCGTGACATGATCACCGTGGCGAATGAAATTGCCGATGCCGGCTACGATCCGCAGGGCCGCAGCAGCGAAGATTTGCTCGACTTAGCGGAATCCCGCGTTTTCCAGATCGCTGAAAACCGCGCCAACAAAGACGAAGGGCCGAAAAGTATCGATCAGATCCTTGAGGCCACCGTTGCGCGCATCGAGTCGCTCTATCAGCAACCGCACGACGGCGTGACGGGCGTTGATACAGGCTACCAGGATCTCAACAAGAAAACGGCGGGCCTCCAGCGTTCCGACCTCATCATTGTGGCGGCGCGTCCGTCGATGGGTAAAACCACTTTCGCCATGAACCTGTGCGAAAACGCCGCGATGTTGCAGGATAAACCGGTTTTGATTTTCAGCCTTGAGATGCCAGGCGAGCAGATCATGATGCGTATGCTGGCGTCGCTGTCGCGCGTGGACCAGACCCGCATTCGTACCGGTCAGCTGGACGATGAAGACTGGGCGCGGATCTCCGGCACCATGGGCATTCTGCTTGAGAAGCGCAATATGTATATTGACGACTCCTCGGGCCTGACGCCGACCGAAGTACGCTCCCGCGCAAGGCGCATCTACCGCGAGCATGGCGGGCTAAGCCTTATCATGATCGACTATCTACAGCTTATGCGCGTGCCTTCGCTCTCTGACAACCGTACGCTGGAAATTGCTGAAATTTCCCGCTCGCTCAAGGCGCTGGCAAAAGAGTTGCAGGTGCCGGTGGTGGCGCTTTCGCAGCTTAACCGCTCGCTGGAACAGCGCGCCGACAAGCGCCCGGTCAACTCGGACCTGCGTGAATCCGGCTCTATCGAGCAGGACGCCGACCTGATTATGTTTATCTACCGTGATGAGGTTTATCACGAAAACAGCGATCTGAAAGGCATCGCGGAAATCATTATCGGCAAGCAGCGTAACGGCCCCATCGGTACGGTTCGCCTTACGTTCAACGGCCAGTGGTCTCGCTTTGATAACTATGCCGGCCCGCAATACGACGACGAATAAGTAATTTGGCTATTTTACTTGCGAGTTTGGGCTTGGGCAGTGCTCGCCATCCTCACGTACTTCAGTACGCTCCGGTGGCTGTGCGCTGGTCGCACCCAAACTCGCTGCGACAATAACGCCAAATTATTGATCTAAAAAGTAAAAGCAAAAACCTAAACAACAGCAAGGAAAGAACATGCAAGCGGCAACCGTAGTAGTAAACCGCCGCGCTCTGCGACACAACCTGCAACGCCTACGCGAACTGGCTCCGGCCAGCCGCCTGGTGGCGGTGGTGAAAGCAAACGCTTATGGACACGGTCTGCTGGAGACCGCGCAATCCCTTCCCGATGCCGACGCTTTCGGCGTCGCCCGCCTTGAAGAGGCGCTTCGCCTGCGCGAAGGGGGCATCACGCAGCCCATCTTGCTGCTGGAGGGCTTCTTTAACGCCGCCGACTTGCCCCTCCTCGCAGCACAACGTCTTCATACGGCTATCCATACCCCGGAGCAGCTTGCCGCGCTGGAGCAGGCAGACCTCCCTTCGCCTGTTGATGTCTGGATGAAGCTTGATACTGGCATGCATCGTCTTGGCGTGCGCACGGAAGAGGCGGAAGCGTTTTATGCACGGCTCTCGGCGTGCAGGAACGTCCGGCAGCCGGTCAATATCGTCAGTCATTTTGCCCGTGCGGATGAACCTGAGTGCGGCGCTACCGAACGTCAGCTCGATATTTTTAATAACTTCACCCACGATAAACCCGGTTTGCGTTCGATTGCCGCGTCCGGCGGCCTGCTGCTGTGGCCGCAGTCTCATTTCGACTGGGTGCGCCCGGGCATTATTCTTTACGGCGTTTCGCCCCTTGAAGGGGGTTCACGCGCAAGCGATTTTGGTTTTCAGCCAGCCATGACGCTGACCTCGAGCCTGATTGCGGTACGCGAGCATAAAGCGGGCGAACCGGTCGGCTACGGCGGCACCTGGGTAAGCCATCGCGATACGCGTCTTGGCGTCATCGCCATGGGTTACGGCGACGGCTACCCGCGCAGCGCGCCGTCCGGCACGCCTGTTCGCGTGAACGGGCGCGAAGTGCCTATCGCAGGACGCGTGGCGATGGACATGATTTGCGTTGATTTAGGCCCTGATGCGCAGGAGCGCGCCGGCGACAGCGTGGTGATGTGGGGCGAGGAGCTGCCCGTCGAGCGCATCGCGGCAATAACAAAAGTAAGCGCTTACGAACTTATCACGCGGCTGACGTCGCGGGTCGCCATGCGTTATATCGATTAACCTGAAGGCGAGCCGCGCTAAGCGGGTTCGCCTGGTTAACCTTCTTGCGGTACCTGTTTCAGTGGCGCTCGGTATGCCGTTAAACCGGCTAACCTGTCGGGTTTGCCGTGAAGCTTTACGGGCAGACGCCGCGCCAATATCCTTCTCGATCTCCTGACTTATCCGGTTTATTGTGGGTAAACATCACACCGCAAACCAGGAGATTTCCGCGTGTTTCAGAACGTTGACGCTTATGCCGGCGACCCCATCCTTTCGCTCATGGAGCGTTTCAAAGAAGATCCCCGCCAGGACAAAGTGAACCTCAGCATCGGCCTTTATTACAACGAAGAAGGGATCATCCCGCAGTTACAGGCCGTCGAAGAAGCGCAAGCGCGACTGAATGCTCAACCGCACGGCGCCTCGCTTTATCTGCCGATGGAAGGGTTGAACAGCTACCGCGGTTGTATCGCGCCGCTGCTGTTTGGCGCCGGGGAACCTGCGCTGCGCGAGGGCCGCATCGCCACTATCCAGACACTGGGCGGCTCCGGCGCGCTGAAAGTGGGGGCGGATTTCCTCAAGCGTTATTTCCCCTCTTCGCAAGTGTGGGTGAGCGACCCGACCTGGGAAAACCACGTCGCTATTTTTAACGGGGCTGGGTTCGAGGTGAAGACTTACCCCTGGTTTGATGAAGCGACTGGCGGCGTGAGAGTTGAGGCGCTGCTTGAAACGCTGAATACGCTGCCTGCGCAAAGCATCGTGCTGCTGCATCCTTGCTGCCACAACCCGACCGGCGCAGACCTTACCGATGCGCAGTGGGATGCGGTAACGGCAGTGCTGAAAGCGCGTGAACTGATCCCGTTCCTTGATATTGCCTACCAGGGTTTTGGCGCTGGCATGGAAGAAGACGCTTATGCTATTCGCGCAATGACCCGCGCCGGTTTGCCTGTGCTGGTCAGCAACTCCTTCTCAAAAATTTTCTCATTATATGGCGAGCGCGTCGGCGGGCTTTCCGTGGTATGCGAAAACGCCGATGCGGCAGGCCGCGTGCTTGGCCAGTTAAAAGCCACGGTGCGCCGCATCTACTCCAGCCCGCCCAATTTTGGCGCGCAGGTGGTCTCTGCGGTGCTCAGTGATGCTCAGCTTAAAGCAAGCTGGCTCTCTGAAGTGGAAAGCATGCGCAGCCGCATCCTGACCATGCGCCAGGCGCTGGTGGATGTTCTGAAGCAGGCGATGCCGGGGCGTGATTTTGACTATTTGCTTAAGCAGCGCGGCATGTTCAGCTATACCGGCCTGAGCGCGGCGCAGGTAGAAAGGTTACGCGAGGAGTTCGGTATTTATCTGATAGCGAGCGGACGTATGTGCGTGGCGGGCCTGAACAGCCGAAACGTGCAGCGCGTGGCGCAGGCATTTGCCGCTGTTATGTAATCCTCAGAAGGCGCTGCGCGCAGCGCCTTCCGCTTTCTTCAGACGCCGCTTTTTTGCACTAATCCCTCTTCCTGATTTTACCTTTCGCCCATCAGGCTACACACTTAACAGAATCGATTGCTTTTAAGGGAGTAGCTTATGTGGTTCCAACAGACGCTGACGCTGAATGCAAAGCCAAGGGGATTTCATCTGGTGACGGAGGAGATCCTCAGCCAGATTGAGGGGCTTTCGCGGGTTAACGTTGGGCTACTTCATCTGCTGCTTCAACACACTTCCGCCTCCCTGACGCTGAATGAAAATTGCGATCCTTCAGTCCGCCGGGACATGGAGCGCCATTTTTTGCGCGCGGTGCCGGACAGCGCTTCGTACGAACACGATTATGAAGGCCCGGATGACATGCCTTCGCATATCAAATCATCCACGCTTGGCGTTTCTCTGCTGCTGCCGGTTCATCGCGGACGCGTGCAGCTTGGCACATGGCAGGGGATTTGGCTGGGGGAACATCGGATCGACGGCGGTTCACGCCGGATTATCGCCACACTACAAGGGGAATAATGATGACCAACTCGGAGCTGTTGCAATACTGCATGAATAAACCTGGCGCCGAACAAAGCGTGCACAGCGACTGGAAGGCCACGCAAATCAAAGTAGCGGACGTGCTTTACGCCATGGTTCATGACGTGGAGGGGCGTCCGGCGGTGTCGCTGAAAAGCAGCCCGGAACTGGCCGAACTGCTGCGCCAGAAACATGAAGACGTCTTTCCGAGCGCCCATTTAAATAAAGCGCACTGGAGCACCGTTTATCTGGACGGTAATTTGCCCGATTCGCAAATTTATTACCTGGTGGATGCCTCTTATCAGCAGGCGCTGGGGCTGCTGTCTGAGCAAACGCGACAGCAACTTTCCGTGTAAAAAAAAGCGCCGTTGAAAACAACGGCGCGGGTAGATTACTTCAGGAGCGGTTTAAGGAAACGCGCGGTATGCGATTCTTTGCACTCCGCTACGGTTTCCGGGGTGCCGGAAACCAGAATTTCCCCACCGCCGCTGCCGCCTTCGGGACCTAAATCGACAATCCAGTCGGCGGTTTTGATCACGTCCAGGTTATGCTCAATCACCACGATGGTATTGCCCTGATCCCTTAACTGATGCAGTACTTCCAGCAGTTGCTGGATATCTGCAAAGTGCAGGCCGGTTGTCGGTTCATCCAGAATGTAAAGCGTTTGCCCGGTGCCGCGTTTGGAAAGCTCGCGAGCCAGCTTCACGCGCTGCGCTTCACCGCCGGAAAGCGTGGTGGCGGACTGGCCGAGGCGAATATAGGTTAGCCCTACATCCATCAGCGTTTGCAGTTTACGGGCCAGCGCAGGCACCGCATCGAAGAACTCGCGGGCCTCTTCGATGGTCATATCCAGCACTTCGTGAATGGTTTTGCCTTTGTATTTAATCTCCAGCGTTTCACGGTTATAGCGCTTGCCTTTGCACTGATCGCACGGCACATAAATATCCGGCAGGAAGTGCATTTCTACTTTAATAACGCCATCGCCCTGGCACGCCTCGCAGCGCCCGCCGCGCACGTTAAAGCTGAAGCGACCCGGCGTATAACCGCGCGAGCGCGATTCCGGCACGCCGGCGAAAAGCTCGCGCACCGGTGTGAAAACGCCAGTGTAGGTCGCCGGGTTAGAGCGCGGCGTGCGGCCAATCGGGCTCTGGTCGATATCAATCACCTTGTCGAAATGCTCCATGCCCTGCACGTCGCGATACGGCGCAGGTTCGGCAATGGTGGCGCCGTTAAGCTGGCGCTGGGCGATGGGGAAGAGCGTATCGTTAATCAGCGTCGATTTACCTGAGCCGGAAACGCCGGTCACACAGGTGAAAAGCCCCACCGGCAGCGTCAGCGTTACGTCCTTCAGGTTGTTGCCGCGGGCGCCGGTTAACTTCAGCACTTTTTCCGGGTCCGCCTTCACGCGTTCTTTCGGCACTTCTATTTTACGTTGGCCGCTCATGAACTGGCCCGTTAACGACTCCGGCACCGCCATAATGGCGTCCAGCGGGCCTTCCGCCACGACCTGGCCGCCGTGTACGCCAGCGCCAGGGCCGATGTCGATAACATGGTCGGCGGCGCGGATAGCGTCTTCATCATGCTCGACCACAATCACCGTGTTGCCGAGGTCGCGCAGGTGAATGAGCGTGCCGAGCAGACGTTCGTTGTCGCGCTGGTGCAAACCGATAGAAGGTTCATCCAGCACATACATTACGCCAACAAGACCCGCGCCAATCTGGCTCGCCAGACGGATGCGCTGCGCTTCGCCGCCGGACAACGTTTCCGCCGAACGGGAGAGCGTCAGATAGTTCAGGCCGACGTTGACAAGAAACTTCAGGCGGTCGCCAATCTCTTTCAGCACTTTTTCTGCGATTTTCGCACGCTGGCCGGAAAGCTTCAGATTGGTGAAGAAATCCATTGCATGGCCGATGCTCATGTCGGAAATCGTTGGCAGCGCCGTATCTTCGACAAACACATGGCGCGCTTCGCGACGCAGGCGCGTGCCTTCGCAGGTTGCGCATGGGCGGTTGCTGATAAACTTCGCCAGGTCTTCGCGCACCGCGGTGGATTCCGTCTCTTTATAGCGACGCTCCATATTGTGCAGCACGCCTTCAAACGGATGACGGCGCACCGAGGTATCGCCGCGGTCGTTGATGTATTTAAACTCGATAGTCTCTTTGCCGGAACCGAACAGCACCGCTTTTTGCACTGTCGCGCTCAGCGTATTCCACGGCGCTTCTACGTCGAACTTATAGTGATCGGCGAGCGAGCGCAGCATCTGGAAATAGTAAAAGTTACGGCGATCCCAGCCGCGGATGGCGCCGCCAGCCAGGGAAAGTTCGCCATTTTGCACCACGCGATCCGGGTCGAAATATTGCTGTACGCCGAGGCCGTCGCAGGTAGGGCAAGCGCCCGCCGGGTTGTTGAACGAGAAAAGACGCGGTTCCAGCTCGCGCATGCTGTAGCCGCAAATCGGGCAGGCGAAGTTTGCGGAGAAAAGCAACTCCTCTTCATTCGCATCATCCATATTCGCCACAACCGCCGTGCCGCCGGAGAGCTCCAGCGCGGTCTCGAACGATTCCGCCAGGCGCTGGGCCAGATCTTCACGCACCTTAAAGCGATCCACCACCACTTCAATGGTGTGTTTTTTCTGTAGCTCAAGCTTCGGCGGATCGGAGAGATCGCACACTTCGCCATCGATACGCGCGCGGATATAGCCCTGGCTTGCCAGATTCTCCAGCGTTTTGGTGTGTTCGCCTTTACGCTCTTTTATCACCGGCGCCAGCAACATCAGCCGTTTGCCTTCCGGCAGCGCCAGCACGTTATCCACCATCTGGCTTACCGTTTGCGCTGCGAGCGGCACGCCGTGGTCCGGGCAGCGCGGCTCGCCCACGCGGGCATAAAGCAGACGCAGGTAGTCGTGGATTTCGGTAATCGTCCCCACGGTGGAACGCGGGTTATGCGACGTCGACTTCTGCTCGATAGAAATCGCAGGCGAAAGCCCTTCGATATGGTCGACATCCGGCTTTTCCATCAGCGAAAGGAACTGGCGCGCATACGCAGAGAGGGATTCTACATAGCGACGCTGCCCTTCAGCATACAGGGTGTCGAAAGCCAGTGAGGACTTACCGGAACCGGAGAGGCCGGTGACGACAATGAGCTTGTCGCGCGGGATGACGAGATTGATATTTTTGAGATTGTGCGTGCGGGCGCCCCGTACTTCGATCTTATCCATTCACCTATCCTGGATTGAACGCTAATGCCTGGGTGTTTGAAGGACAACCGGCGGCCAGAAACGGTTAATTATGACACAATTTAACCTGAATGGATATCCAGTATTTATTTGCAACAGTGTATAATGGGTGAACATTTCTGGAAGCTGGCTCGCGGGTATCACTCCTGGGGGCTAGCGTGTTAGAATTGACTGTTTACACTATATAGAAACGATTTTCAGGAGACACGAACATGGCCAGCAGAGGCGTAAACAAGGTGATTCTCGTCGGTAATCTGGGGCAGGACCCGGAAGTGCGCTACATGCCGAACGGCGGAGCCGTGGCGAACCTGCGCCTGGCGACGTCGGAATCCTGGCGTGATAAGCAAACCGGCGAAATGAAAGAAGTGACCGAATGGCACAGCGTGGTGCTGTACGGAAAACTGGCGGAAGTCGCTGGCGAATACCTGCGTAAAGGTTCCCAGATTTATATCGAAGGCCAACTGCGCACCCGTAAATGGCAGGACCAGAGCGGCCAGGATCGCTACTCTACCGAAGTGGTGGTAAACGTGGGCGGCACCATGCAGATGCTGGGCGGCCGTCAGGGCGGCGGCGCACCGATGGGCGGCGGTCAGTCGCAGGGTGGCGGCCAGCAAGGCGGCTGGGGTCAACCGCAACAGCCGCAGGGCGGCAATGCGCAGTTCAGCGGCGGCGCGCAGTCGCGTCCGCAGCAGTCTCCGGCGCCCTCCAACGAGCCGCCGATGGATTTCGACGACGATATCCCGTTCTGATAAGCCAGCAAGCATACCGACAGGTAAGCGCATGCGCTGTCACGATAAGAACCCTGCTCAGGCGGGGTTTTTTTATGGGCGAGATATATTAAGCGCGTAAGGCTGCAAAACCGCAGAGGTAGCTTGCGCTACCCCTTAGTTAGCATTTCCCCACAGGCAGCAGGGTGTCATGCTTTTTCCTCCAGCCTGCCAGACGGTTTTTCCTGACAATCCCGCCAGCTACCGCCAGCAGGCATGACTGCTAAAGGGAAAAGAAGGATGACTGAGGAGGCTAACCCTTTCACTGCCGCCTGGAGCCGCAACGGTAATTTGCTCTGTCACGGCCACTGGATAATCACTTTTGCCGGTAAACCCGTAATTCTGCCGCAAAGCTGGCAGGAAAAAGCGATGGGAACGTATGGCATCTATTCCATTATTGATCCGGAAGATGAAACCTTTGCTGACGGGCTTGAAGAAGATGAATGGATTGTGGAACACGTCGACTGGCTGACAGATTGCTTTTATGAAAATCATATTCCACTGGAGGAACGCTATTATCGTTTTTTCTGGCGGGCAGTTAATTGCGCTGACTGGCGTTGCACCAGTTGCGCAGGCTGCATGTAAAATAAAAGCCTCTGATCAGAGGCTTTTATTTCATATCAAATTATTATCAGGTAATAACCATCGGCCATTCTGGCGGCGTATGGCTCATTATTTCCAGCATAACGTCTTTGGTATGTGTCCAGATGGCGGCAAAATCCAGCGATATTCCCAGCAAACCCGTGGCAAACCAGCAAGACGCTGCGATCCCAAGCCCGCTGCTGATAAAGGCCAGCGCCTGATAATCGGATTTACGAAATTGCACGTTGAGCGTGCTTGCCATAAACATTAATACCGCGCTTAAAATTTGCCAGCGCATCAGTACAACACTGGTAGCCAGGGTAGCCATCAACCGTTCCTCAAAGACACGTTTGCTACGTTCGCGCAGCGCCTTCGTCAGGGCGGCGTCGATCGTAGGCCAAAAGAATGAATTGCAGACTTGCATCAGAAGTGTGAACTATATCACATTTGCTTTTTTGTTGACCAGTCTGAATTTCTTATCACCTGACAACAAAAAATTTGAATGAATATAGCGATCATGGGCTAAATAAATTTAAGTAGGCTGCAATAACGTGCAGGAAACGGATTTTTAAAGAGACGTTAGATAATTAACCAGCAGACTTTAGTGGCGTGTTATTTACAGTTTACCTCTTATGGATTATGCTTCTGTGGCTCTTTGTTTTGTTCGCTTTTTAAATTAACAAGTTAGAGCCGGATTATTTTAAAAATACACTATATATTATATATGGCTTCATTCTTATTATCGTAAATCCGCATCGCTTTTAGTATTCACTAATAAGTATGCCTGCGGGCATGCCACGAGTGCGTAAAAAAGCGGTTGCAGTTAAAGACACACACAGCACCTAATAAAAGCAGTATGCCCGACCTGTCTAACCTGAATTGTTTTCCAGGCTGGACATTCTCCCGGCGAGCGGCTTGTTCCGCCGCCGGGTTTTACATTTGCTCCGTCAGGTTTTCCCTGAAGCTATCTTTGCTGTATCAAAAGCGACGCATAAAAAAGGTGTGTGAAACCAGCGCAAATGACATTTTTCACAAATGCGAGTGCGTACCGGGACATAGCAGGCGCTACGGGCGTTGCTTTAGCCATGCTTAGCGTTAGCACGTAAGCGGCACGCCAGAAGAGAGACAACCTCCGGCCATTTACCGCTTTTCGACAGGCGTCAGTTCTCATCGCATCGGAGCCTGCTACAGACGAAGCGCGGTTGCTGCGCGGCAGTAAAGTATTTAGCCCTGCGAATAATGATTATTTTTGCAGCAAATAAAACAAATTTGCATTAAAT
Source organism: Franconibacter helveticus LMG 23732 (assembly GCF_000463115.2). Lineage (GTDB taxonomy): Bacteria > Pseudomonadota > Gammaproteobacteria > Enterobacterales > Enterobacteriaceae > Franconibacter > Franconibacter helveticus. The sequence goes on from NZ_AWFX01000006.1 coordinate 62,640, forward strand.
ACTTATTTGACAGCAAATTGGCGGAAATTTCTCCTGTCTCATGCGGTGAATATTTTACTTAAGAAAAATTAAATCACCGCCACCATTTTCCCTACGGCAAATTTAGTTATCCAGGCTTAAATATTAGCTTTATAAATTGAAATCCCTATTGCCAATGTTCGTTGATTCATGCAACGTAATCACCTGTTTGCGAAAGTGTCCTTTCCGCCTAAATGTGTCACAGACAGCAGGGATATGAGGCCATAATGAATCACAGGGCACAACGTCAGGCGTTGCGAATTTTCGGTATCATCATGGTGATTTTGCTCCCCGTGATGCTGACGCTATGGTTTGCCCATTTACGCGCAGTGAATGACACGCGCGATCACCTGCGTTCGTTTGCGCAACTTGTACTCGATAAAACCGAAGTTGTTGTGCAGGATGCGGATCTGGCGCGTAGTGAGGCAGAGCAATATCAGGGGGCGGTTTGTACGCCTGCGCATCGCAATAACATGCTGGATATTGTGCGTGGCCAATTATATGTAAACGATCTTATTTACGCTGATGGCGATAATTTCCTCTGCTCTACCGTTATGGACGAGCCTTATACGATGTCGCAGGCGAATTATGTTCATAATAGTGATATCGCTATCTACTATTATCGTGACACGCCCTTCTATGCTGGCCATAAAATGGTTTATATGCGTAAGGGGAATTATGTCGCAGTAATAAATCCTCTCGCCTACGGCGAGGTGATGACCGATGACGCAGACTTAACTTATGGTGTTTATGATACAGCGACGCGGCAATTCTTTTCGTTAAGCGATCATGCGCAAAGCAATAAATTCCTGCCGCTGCTTACCCATAAAGAAGAAGTTTTTCAGCAGGATGCTCGCTTTTACGCCATCGCGCATTCGCCTAAGCGTCCGGTTGCGATTATCGTTTCCACCTCTGATATAAGATTCTATCAGGAGTGGCACAGACAAATTTCATTCATGTTGCCGTTGGGGTTCATCTGTAGCGCCATCATTTTGTTAATATGGTCAAGAACGCTGCAACAGTTTAATTCACCACGCCGGTTATTACAGCGCGCAATACAGAAAAGGCAATTACGGCTGCACTACCAGCCTATTATCGATATTCAGCGCGGGCTTTGCGTCGGCGCCGAGGCGCTACTTCGCTGGCCCGCCTACAACGGCCAGGTGATGAGCCCGGCGGAATTTATCCCTCTCGCCGAACAGGAAGGGTTAATCGCTAAAGTCACCGATTACGTAGTAGAAGAGCTGTTCAACGATTTAGGAAACTATCTTTCTTCACATCCGGAAATTTATATCTCAATCAACTTATCCGCTTCTGATTTTCACTCCTCGCGCCTGATTGCGTTAATTGAAGAAAAAAATAAGCAGTATGGTGTTCGTGCGCAGCAAATTAAGATTGAGGTGACAGAGCGGGGCTTTATTGACGTGCCTAAAACCACGCCGGTTATTCAGGCGTTTCGCCAGTCCGGGTTTGAAGTCGCGATTGATGATTTCGGCACTGGCTATTCCAACCTGCATAATCTTTATTCGCTGAACGTCGATATTCTGAAGATTGATAAATCTTTTATCGATACGCTGGCGACCAACAGCACCAGCCATCTTATTGTCGAGCATATTATCGAAATGGCGCAAAGCCTGCGGCTTAAGATCGTCGCCGAAGGGGTGGAAAGCGCCGATCAGGTCAGCTGGTTATTAAAGCGGGGCGTGCAATATTGTCAGGGATGGTATTTTTCAAAAGCGCTGGCCTTGCCGGAATTTATCGCCTGGCTGAATCAGAGTCCCGCCTCCTCTCAGCCAGTCTGTTCAACGCCTGGGGTCATGCATCAGGCGCTGTGACGGTAATCAGACGGCGTACGGTCGAATTCGCGTCTGAAAATCCGTGAGAAAGTTTGCTGTGAAACGTAGCCATAATCCATGGCGATATCAAAGATAGGCCGTCGGGTACTGCGCAACTCCTGCGCCGCCAGCAGCAACCGGCGCTGACGAATGTATTCGCCCAGCGTCTGACGCATCACCGTACGAAACATCCGCTGTAAATACCATTTCGAATAACCCGACTTTTTCGCCACCACGTCAATATTCAGTGGCTGGTCAATATGCTCATCAATCCATTCCGTCAGCGTGTGGATGATTTCCTGGTGCGACATAAGACATCCTCTTCATTGATTATCGATTAGCCGTGCGTTATGAGGCCGAGTATAATTCCTCAAGTTAACTTGAGGTAAAGCCCTATGGATAAGAAAATGCCCCGGCTTAAGCATCTGCTGACGCCCGGCGAAGTGGCGAAGCGCAGCGGCGTCGCCGTCTCCGCGCTTCATTTCTACGAAAGCAAAGGGTTGATAAAAAGCACCCGCAATGCAGGTAATCAACGCCGCTACTCAAGGGATGTGCTGCGCTACGTAGCCATTATCAAAATCGCGCAACGGATCGGCATACCGCTTGCCACCGTTGGCGAAGCGTTCGGCATTCTGCCGGACGGACACACCCTAAGCGCAAAGGAATGGAAACAGCTTTCGTCGCAGTGGCGCGAAGAGCTGGACCGGCGTATCAAAACGCTGGTATCGCTAAGAGACGATCTGGATGGCTGTATTGGCTGCGGCTGTTTGTCCCGCAGCGACTGCCCACTGCGTAACCCGAACGATAAACTGGGGGAGCAGGGCACCGGCGCGCGCTTGCTGGAAGAGGAATAAAAAACGAAAGCGCCCATAACGGGCGCTTTCGGGTTTTCCGGTCTTGGTCTTTCGCTCTATCCCGCTGTCTCACGGGAGGGTTTCCCCCGACATCGCGCCCCTCGGTAGTATCATGCTGGAGGGTCCGGGCTGCGCCGACACTGCAAGTATAGTTGATCCCCGCCTTTTTCAGGCAAATCCGGCGTTTTTTTATTCACTGCCGCCTCCGGCATGGCGGCCCGTTACCTATAGTGTATTTAACTGATTAAACACGAGGTTAGGCCATGCTGACTGTCCATCATCTTAACAACTCCCGTTCGCAGCGCATTCTCTGGGCGCTGGAAGAGCTAAACCAGCCCTACCAGATAGTGCGCTATCAGCGGGAAGCAACCATGCTGGCGCCCGAATCGCTGAAAAAAGTGCATCCGCTCGGCAAGTCGCCGGTACTGGAAGATAACGGCCATAAGCTGGTCGAGTCTGGCGCCATTCTGGAATATTTGCAGGAAACGTACGACAGCGAACAGAAGCTAAAGCCGCAGAACCCGGCGGAAAAACTCGATTACCGCTTCTGGCTGCATTACGCCGAAGGCTCGCTGATGCCGCTGTTAATGATGAAGCTGGTGTTTTCAAGCCTTGGCAAAAAGCCGGTGCCGCTTGGCTTTCGCACCATCGGCAAGGCGTTAGGGCAGGGGGTGCAAAAGGCTTATCTCAACAAGCAAATTGCCACGCATACGCAATTTATTGAAAACCATCTTAAACAACATCCCTGGTTCGCCGGGCAAACCTTCAGCATGGCGGATATTCAGATGAGTTTTCCGGTTATCGCGCTGCTCGCGCGCGGCGGGGTCAGCGATGTGCCGCAGCTGGAAGCCTGGAAAAAGAATATAGAGGCGCGTCCGGCTTACCAGCGCGCCATGGAAAAAGGCGGTCCTTTTACGCTTCCTGGCGCCTGAAGCATGCGAAAACCCTATGAGGCATGGCAAAAACAAAAACGCTATTGTGCATAATTGTTGCGAACTTGCGCATTAACGATATCGTTTGCGCATAACGCGACGATTAATTAACCAGCCAGCGGCGTTTTTCATGAAAAGCGGGAAAGTTATGTTGAAAATCCCCGCAGGAAGGCTGGATAATCGTTTGCCTTAAATTGACGAGCCGTTTTTACGCGCGGAGTTAAACGTTTGCTTTGCGTGGCCCCCACCTTTGCCACGCACTCAGCCAGGGAATTGACGTTTGATCGGCAGTGGGTTGTCCACCACGCGTAGAAGCGAAACCATAAAAATCTCAGGGGATGTTTCATTATGTCTACGCCTTCAGCGCGTACCGGCGGTTCGCTTGACGCCTTCTTTAAAATTTCAGCGCGCGGCAGCACCGTCCGTCAGGAAGTGGTCGCGGGTCTTACGACCTTTCTCGCGATGGTTTACTCCGTTATCGTCGTGCCGGGCATGCTGGGCAAAGCAGGCTTCCCACCTGCCGCCGTGTTTGTCGCCACCTGTCTCGTGGCCGGTTTTGGCTCCATCATTATGGGGCTGTGGGCGAATCTGCCGCTGGCTATCGGCTGCGCTATCTCACTGACCGCTTTTACCGCGTTCAGCCTGGTGCTCGGCCAGCAGATCAGCGTGCCGGTCGCGCTTGGCGCCGTGTTCCTGATGGGCGTGCTGTTTACCATTATTTCCGCCACCGGCATTCGCAGCTGGATTTTGCGTAACCTGCCGCAAGGGGTTGCGCACGGCACCGGCATTGGTATCGGCCTGTTCCTGCTGCTCATCGCTGCAAACGGCGTCGGGCTGGTTATCAAAAACCCGCTGGACGGCCTGCCGGTCGCGCTCGGCCACTTCGCCAGCTTCCCGGTTATCATGTCGCTGATTGGCCTGGCGGTGATCATCGGCCTGGAAAAACTGAAAGTTCCGGGCGGCATTCTGCTGACGATCATCGGCATCTCGGTAGTTGGGCTGATTTTCGACCCGGCGGTGCACTTCTCCGGCATCTTCGCCATGCCTTCGCTGAAAGATGAGCAGGGTCATTCGCTTATCGGCAGTCTCGATATTATGGGCGCCCTCAACCCGGTGGTGATCCCAAGCGTGCTGGCGCTGGTCATGACGGCGGTATTCGACGCTACCGGCACCATCCGCGCGGTGGCGGGTCAGGCGAACCTGCTGGATAAAGACGGGCAAATCATCGACGGCGGCAAAGCGCTGACCACCGATTCGCTCTCCAGCGTCTTCTCAGGCGTCGTGGGCGCAGCCCCTGCGGCGGTTTATATTGAATCCGCAGCCGGGACGGCGGCAGGCGGCAAAACCGGCCTGACGGCGCTGACCGTCGGCGTGCTGTTCTTGCTCATCCTGTTCCTCTCGCCGCTCTCTTATCTGGTGCCCGCTTACGCCACTGCGCCGGCGCTGATGTATGTCGGCCTGCTGATGCTGAGCAACGTGGCGAAGATCGATTTCGCGGACTTTGTGGACGCTATGGCGGGCCTCATTACCGCCGTGTTTATCGTTCTGACCTGCAATATCGTCACCGGCATCATGATTGGCTTCGCTTCGCTTGTTATTGGCCGCATCGTCTCCGGCGAGTTCCGCAAGCTCAATATCGGCACCGTAGTTATCGCCATTGCGCTGGTCGCTTTTTACGCAGGCGGCTGGGCTATCTAAGCGTTTCTTCTCAGACGGGCGGCATCGGCCGCCCGTTTTTTCCCGCTTTAAGGCACATCTTGTTTTCTTTTGATTGATGACGATGTTCTATTATCAGGGCACAACAGCGCATTTCTGATACAAAACACACCGTAATCGAAGGAACGCATGGAAATCTTTTTTACCATTCTCATCATGACCCTTGTGGTCTCCCTCTCCGGGGTAGCGACGCGAGTGCTTCCCTTCCAAATCCCGCTCCCGCTCATGCAAATCGCCATCGGGGCGCTGCTTGCCTGGCCGCGCTTTGGCCTGCATGTGGATTTCAACCCAGAACTCTTTCTGGTGCTCTTTATCCCGCCGTTGCTGTTTGCCGACGGCTGGAAAACCCCAACGCGGGAATTTCTTGAACACGGCCGGGAGATAATCGGCCTCGCGCTGGCGCTCGTCGTTATTACCGTGGTCGGCATCGGCTTTCTCATCTACTGGATGGTGCCGGGCATTCCGCTTATCCCGGCCTTTGCGCTGGCGGCGGTGCTGTCGCCGACCGACGCCGTGGCGCTGTCCGGCATCGTGGGCGAAGGGCGCATTCCGAAGAAAATCATGGGTATTTTGCAGGGCGAGGCGTTGATGAACGACGCTTCCGGCCTGGTGGCGTTGAAATTCGCCGTGGCCGTGGCGATGGGGACAATGGTCTTCACCGTAGGCGGCGCGACGGTCGAGTTTCTCAAAGTGGCGATTGGCGGCTTGCTCGCGGGTATCGCAGTAAGCTGGCTCTATGGTCGCTCGCTGCGCCTGCTGAGCCGCTGGGGCGGCGATGAGCCCGCCACCCAGACGCTGATGCTGCTGCTGCTACCGTTCGCCTCGTACCTGATTGCCGAACACATCGGCGTTTCCGGCATTCTGGCCGCCGTAGCGGCAGGCATGACCATCACCCGTTCCGGCGTGCTGCGCCGTGCGCCGCTCGCCATGCGACTGCGCGCCAACAGCGTCTGGTCGATGCTGGAGTTTGTCTTTAACGGCATGGTTTTCCTGATGCTGGGCCTGCAACTGCCGGGCATTCTGGAAGGCTCTCTCGCTCAGGCGGAGCTGGATCCGAATGTCGAAGTCTGGATGCTCTTCCTCGACATCGTGCTTATCTACGTGGCGCTTATCGCGGTGCGTTTCGCCTGGTTGTGGGTCATGAAGCGCTTTAGCCGTCGTTTCCTCACTAAAAAGCCGATGGAGTTTGGTTCTTACACCACGCGCGAGCTGTTTATCGCCTCTTTTGCCGGCGTGCGCGGCGCCATTACGCTTGCCGGCGTGCTCTCCATTCCATTGCTGCTGCCGGACGGTTCGCTCTTCCCGGCGCGCTATGAGCTGATTTTCCTGGCGATGGGCGTCATTCTTTTCTCGCTGATCGTCGGCGTTATTATGCTGCCCATCCTGCTGCAAAAAGTGGAAGTGGCGGATCACGCCCTGGCGCGCAAAGAAGAGCGCAAAGTCAGATCGCTTCTGGCTGAGGTGGCTATCACCGCTGTGCAGAAAAAAGAAGAGCGCCTGGCGGCAGATGTTAATGAGAACATCGATGACGACCTGCTGCGCGAAGTCAGCTCGAGGGTTATCGGCAACCTGCGTCGCCGCGCCGACGGGCGTAACGATGTGGAAAACAGCGAGCTTGAAGAGAGCCTTGAGCGGCGTTTTCGCCTGGCGGCGCTGAACGCCGAGCGCGGGGAGCTTTATCACCTGCGCGCCACGCAGCAGATAAGCAACGAAACGTTGATGAAAATGCTGCGCGACCTGGATCTGCTCGAAGCCTTGTTAAGCGAGAAAAACTAAGCCTTACTGGCCCGCTCCGGCGGGCCAGAACGTTTTACAGCAGGCTATCCACGCCTGCGCGCTCTGCGACAGATAAACCCCCTCGCGCCAGATCATTCCCAGCTCCCAGCGCAAATCGCTTTCCAGCGGCAGCCACATCAGCGTGGTTTTATCGAGCTTTTCACAAACAGGCTCGGGCAAGATGGCGACGCCTACGCCTGCCTGCACCATCGCCGCCAGAAAATCCCACTGGCCGCTGCGCACGGCAATGCGCGGCTTAATCTCATGCGCGCTAAAAAGCTGCATAAGCTGGCGGCTTAAGGCGAAATCTTCGTTGTAGATAAGCAGCGGTTCGCTCGCCAGCTGCTGCGGTTCGACAGACTTGCGGCGCAGCCAGATGCCGGAGCGGGGAGCGAGCACGCAGAGCGGATGGCTGAACAGGGGCAGGGCGGCGAAGCTGCTCTCTTCCTCAACGGGCAGCGCGGTAATCGCCAGATCGAGTTCGCCGTTGAGCACGGCTTGCTGCACGGTCAGCCCGCCGAATTCGGAAATTTTTAGCTCCACGCCCGGATAGCGCTGGCGGTAAAGGCTGATGGGGCCCGCCATCGTCATCCCCACCATGGGCGGTATGCCAAGGCGCAGCACGCCTTTGTTGAGGTGGTTAATGTCGCTGAGTTCTGATTCGAGCTGGCGAAATTCGGCAAGAATAGTGAGGCCGCGTTCATAGACCACGCGGCCGGTGTCGGTCAGCAGCAGCCTGCGCCCGTCGCGGATAAGCAGCGTGCAGTTAAGCTCGTCCTCCAGGTTGCGCAACATCTTGCTGATGGTGGGCTGGGTGACGAAAAGATTCTGCGCCGCGCGGGTAAAGCTTTGCTGGCGCACCACCTCGACAAAGTACCGCAGCGTTCTGATATCCATAACTATTCCTTCAAACTATAGCTGCAATGAGTTTAATTCATTTCGCCGCCGCAGTGGCGCTGCCTATACTGGCGCTCTGCCGTTTTTTCTGGAATGTTGACCATGATCCTGGCGTTACGTCGCTTTACGCCTGCCGTGACCCGCCCGCTGCAAATCGCGCTTCAGGTTCTTCTTTATGTCGGGCTATTTCTGCTTGCAGAAAGCCTGGTGAACGCGCTGCATTTGCCGCTTCCCGCCAACCTTGTCGGCATGCTGTTAATGCTGGCGCTGATTGTATTCCGCGTGCTGCCGCTGAGCTGGGTGCGGGCTGGCGCGCGCTGGCTGCTGGCGGAAATGCTGCTTTTCTTCGTGCCGGCCGTGGTGGCGGTGGTGAACTATGCGCAGTTGCTGATGGTTGAGGGCTGGCGCATTTTTCTGGTGATTGCGCTCAGCACGGTGCTGGTACTGGGCGCCACCGCCTGGGTCGTGGATAAAGTGTACCGCTTTGAGCTGGCGCGCGAGGCGCGCAAACAGGGGCGCCATGAGTAATTTCACGTTAAGCGCGCTCTGCCTGGTGGTCACCGTCGCGCTCTATTTCGCCAATAAAAAACTCTACCGTCGTTTTCGCGCCCTGCCGCTGATGCCGCTAGTGTTCACGCCGTTGCTGCTGGTGCTGATGCTGGTGTTCGGCCATATCTCTTATCAAAACTATATTGGCGAAACCCACTGGCTGCTCTGGCTGCTTGGCCCGGCGACCATCGCTTTTGCAGTGCCCGTGTACGACAACCTGGCGGTTATTAAGCGCCACTGGCTGTCGCTTTCCGCAGGCGTTATTACCGCGACGGTGGTGGCGGTAACCAGTTCGGTATGGCTGGCGCGTCTTTTTACATTGCCGGATGAGATCCAGCGCAGCCTGGCGGTTCGTTCTGTCACTACTCCTTTCGCGCTGGCGGCGGCCGGGCCGATTGGCGGGCAGGCGGACCTGGTGGCGCTGTTTGTGGTGATTACCGGCGTCTTCGGCATGGCGGTCGGCGATGTGCTTTTTCTGCGGCTTTCCATCAACGCCGGGCTTGCAAAGGGCGCCGGTTTCGGCGCCGCCTCGCATGGCGCAGGCACGGCGCGCGCTTATGAGCTTGGTCCGCAGGAAGGCACCATCGCGAGCCTGGTGATGATGCTCTCCGGCGTGGTGATGGTGCTTATTGCGCCGCTGGTGGCGCGCCTGATGTTCTGAACCGACGCTATTTTTGCAGCCGGCGAAGCAGTTCAAACTCGCTGAAATGCACCGGGCGCTGTTGCGCGATGGCGCGGTTGGCGGCAATGCCGGTCAGAATCGACAGCGCGCCAGCGCGGTGATCGGCGGCGCGCTTTAACGGGTCGTCGCCCGGCTCGCCGAAGAGATCCGCCAGCATGGCGTTATCGCCGCCGCCGTGCCCACCTTCGCCCATCGCGAATTCCGCTTTCCAGGGCGCCCCGAACAGCGGATAGACCGTGATATCGCAGCGATCAAGGCTTCCCTCTGCCTCGCGCAAGCCTCCGCCATTCACATACGAATTTTCCACCAGCTTCATCTCAAGCCGCCCGCGGCTGCCGTTAAACACCACGTTAAGCCCTTCCAGCGGCAGATAAGCGTTGAGCGAGTAGGTCAGTTGCGTCTGGTTCTGGTATTTCATCAGCACCGACATCGTATCTTCAATGGTAATGCCATCGCTAAAGACGCTCTGGTCGCGATAGTAGTTATCTTCATGTTCAGCATCGAGATACAACCCTTTAAGCTGCGGGTTATCCGCCATGTGCAGCGCGAACGGGTCGTCTTTCGCCGCCGCGTAGCCGTGGGCGCGCGGATAAAAATCTTTTACGCCGCGCTTTTCGGCATTTTCCCGGCCATAAAAGCGCAGGTCGCCCTCGGCATACACCCGCTGTGGATAGCTGTTCAGCCAGAAGTTCATCAGGTCGAAGTGGTGCGTGGATTTATGCACCAGCAGGCCGCCGCTGTTGCGTTTCTCCCGGTGCCAGCGGCGGAAATAATCGGCGCCGTGCTCGGTATTCAGCAGCCACTCGAAATGAACTGAAAAGACCTCGCCTATCGTGCCGTTCATCAGCAGTTCCCGCACTGTGCTGTGGTGCGGCGCGTAGCGGTAGTTGAAGGCGACGCGCACCTGGCGGCCCGTCTCTTCGATGGCGTCCAGAATGCGCAGCGCGCGCGGCTCGTCGATGGTCATCGGCTTTTCGGTGATGACATCGCAGCCTGCGCGCAGGGCGCGAACGATATACTCATCATGGGTGCGATCCATCGTGGTGACGATAATCGTCTCCGGGCGCGTTTCGCGGATCATCGCCTCAAAATGCTCCGCCTGCCACAGCGAAGCAGGCTGCGCGCCTGCTTTTTCCAGCAGACCATTGGCGTACTGCATGCGCGTCTGGTTGCTGTCGCAAAAGGCCACCAGCTTCGCGCTTTCACGCCATTTACCGCCGATCGCGTCAATGTAAAGACCCGCGCGCCCGCCGGTTCCTACCAGAGCATAGTGCTTCATAGCATCCTCGTTAGCTAAAATGAATTAACAGAATGAATAAATAAAAACACCGTTTCATTTTTCTAATGTAGCGCTATGGCGAAAGAGAGACAGAACAAGAGGGAGGAAATGTGATCCCCGGCCAAAATGACCGGGGAAGAAGGTTAGTGCGCGCGGCCCTGCTCAATGCCCAGACCCGTTTGCGAACGGATAAACTGGGCGCGGAACTGTTCGCGCTCAAGATTGCCCGACGCGCTGTTGTCGGTTATTGAGAAGAACCAGATGCCGATAAAGGCGACAGCGATTGAAAACAGCGCCGGATACTCATACGGGAAGACAGGCGCCGCATGGCCGAGCACCTGCACCCAGATCGTCGGGCCCAGAATCATCAACACTACCGCCGTCAGCAGCCCCAGCCAGCCGCCCACCATCGCGCCACGGGTGGTCAGCTTCGACCAGTACATGGAGAGCAGGATGATAGGGAAGTTGCAGCTCGCGGCGATGGAGAAGGCCAGCCCCACCATGAAGGCGATGTTCTGGTTCTCGAACAGGATGCCCAGCAAAATAGCGATGACGCCGAGCACCAGCACGGTGATTTTCGACGCCCGCAACTCTTCGCGCTCGGAAGCGCCTTTGCGGAATACGTTGGCGTAAAGGTCATGCGATACCGCCGACGCGCCCGCAAGCGTCAGCCCGGCTACCACGGCGAGGATGGTCGCGAAGGCCACGGCAGAGATAAAGCCGAGGAACAGGTTGCCGCCCACGGCATTCGCCAGATGCACCGCCGCCATGTTATTGCCGCCAATCAGCGCGCCGGTGGCGTCTTTAAACACCGGGTTTGCGCCCACCAGCATGATGGCGCCGAAACCGATAATAAAGGTCAGAATGTAGAAGTAACCCATAAAACCAGTGGCGTAGAAGACGCTTTTACGCGCTTCGCGGGCATCGCTCACGGTGAAAAAGCGCATCAGGATATGCGGCAGGCCTGCGGTGCCGAACATCAGCCCAAGGCCCAGCGACAGGGCGGAGACCGGATCTTTCACCAGCCCGCCGGGGCTCATGATGGCGCTGCCTTTCGGGTGCACCGCCATGGCTTCAGAGAACAGATTGTTGAAGCTAAAGCCGACGTGTTTCATCACCATAAAGGCCATGAAGCTTGCGCCGAACAGCAACAATACCGCCTTGATAATCTGCACCCATGTGGTGGCGAGCATGCCGCCGAACAGCACATACATCACCATCAGCACGCCGACCAGCACCACGGCGATATGGTAATTCAGGCCGAACAGCAGCTGAATGAGTTTGCCTGCGCCTACCATCTGGGCGATGAGATAAAGCGCGACCACCACCAGCGAGCCGCAGGCGGAAAGCACGCGAATCGGCCCTTGCTTAAGGCGATAAGAGGCAACGTCGGCAAAAGTATATTTCCCCAGGTTGCGCAGCCGCTCGGCGATCAGGAACAGAATGATCGGCCAGCCCACCAGGAAGCCCAGCGAGTAGATAAGCCCGTCGTAACCGGAGGTGAATACCAGCGCGGAGATGCCGAGAAACGACGCGGCCGACATATAGTCGCCCGCAATCGCCAGGCCGTTTTGCAGACCGGTGATATTGCCGCCAGCGGTGTAGTAATCGCTGCGCGTGCGGGTGCGTTTCGAAGCCCAGTACGTGATGCCAAGCGTGAACGCCACAAAGACGATAAACATGATGATCGCCTGCCAGTTGGTTGGCTGGCGCTGTACCGCGCCGCTCAGGGCATCGGCGGCGCGGCTGGCGAAGGGTGTCATAAGGAGCGGCGCGCTAAGCGCGGTCAGAATACGCTTCATGCTTTCACCTCGCGCAGCACTTCGCGGTTCAGGCGGTCAAACTCGCCGTTGGCGCGCCAGACATACACCCCGGTCAGAATAAACGAGATAACAATCACGCCGACGCCGATGGGGATGCCGCGGGTAATGCTGCTGCCGGGCGACAGCGGCGTACCGAGCCAGCCGGGCGCGAAGGCGATAAGCAAAATAAAGCTGACGTAAATCACCAGTACGATTAACGACAGAATCCCGGCGAACCGCTGTCGTTTCTCCACCAGCTCCCTGAAATGCGTACTGTCTTCTATCCTTTGATAAATTTGTTCATTCATCACAGCATCTCCAGAGGTATACCCCTTGGTCCTTCCTGTCGCAGCGTCCGGCTTCGACGGGCGGCCGCCTGCGTTGAGGCGGCGTCCATTCGTCGCCTTCCTGCGACAGCAACTTCTTCAGGGAGGGCAAGGTACAGGTTGGTCATTATCTCCTCTCCCCGGTCGGGGAGAGGCGTTAAGGTGAGAAGTTAAGACGGCATGGCGATGGACTGCTTCTCTTCGAGCAGTTTCTCCACCACGCCGGGATCGGCGAGCGTGGAGGTGTCGCCAAAGTTGCTGGTATCGCCCGCGGCGATCTTGCGCAGAATGCGGCGCATGATTTTGCCGGAGCGGGTTTTCGGCAAGGAGTCGGTCCAGTGCAGCACGTCCGGGGTGGCAAGCGGGCCAATCTCTTTACGCACCCAATTACGCACTTCGGCATACAGTTCCGGCGTTGGCTCTTCGCCATGGTTCAGGGTGACGTAAGCGTAAATCGCCTGCCCTTTTATGTTATGCGGAATGCCCACTACCGCGGCTTCGGCGATTTTCGGGTGCGAAACTAACGCCGATTCAATCTCCGCAGTGCCAAGACGGTGGCCGGAAACGTTCAGCACATCATCCACGCGGCCGGTTATCCAGTAATAACCGTCTTCATCGCGCCGCGCGCCGTCGCCGCTGAAGTACATATTTTTAAAGGTCGAGAAATAGGTCTGCTCGAAACGCTCATGGTCGCCAAACAGCGTGCGCGCCTGGCCGGGCCAGGAGTCGGTGATAACCAGGTTGCCCTCGGTAGCGCCGTTTTGCGGGTTGCCTTCGTTATCTACCAGCGCAGGCTTTACGCCGAAGAAAGGACGCGTGGCGGAACCGGCTTTCAGTTCGGTCGCGCCGGGCAGCGGGGTAATCATGAAGCCGCCCGTTTCCGTCTGCCACCAGGTGTCCATGACCGGGCATTTCTCGTTGCCGATTTTTTTCCAGTACCACTCCCAGGCTTCCGGGTTGATCGGTTCGCCCACGGAGCCGAGAATGCGCAGCGAAGAGCGGTCGGTGCCGTCAATGGCTTTATCCCCTTCGGCCATCAGCGCGCGGATAGCAGTCGGTGCGGTGTAGAGAATATTCACTTTGTGTTTGTCCACAACCTGCGCCATGCGGTTCGGCGCAGGCCAGTTCGGCACCCCTTCGAACATCAGCGTGGTGGCGCCGCAGGCGAGCGGGCCGTAAAGCAGGTAGCTGTGGCCGGTTACCCAGCCCACATCGGCGGTGCACCAGTAAACGTCGCCCGGATGGTAGTCGAAGACATATTTAAAGGTGGTAGCCGCGTAAACCAGATAACCGCCGGTGGTGTGCAGCACCCCTTTCGGTTTGCCGGTAGAACCCGAGGTGTAAAGGATAAAAAGCGGATCTTCGGCGTTCACTTCCACTGGCTGATGATGAGCGCTGGCTTTTTCCACCAGCTCGTTCCACCAGAGATCGCGCCCTTGCTGCCAGTCGATATTGCCGCCGGTGCGTTTGAGCACTACCACGTGCTCAACGCTCGTCACGCCCGGATTTTTCAGCGCGTCGTCGACGTTTTTCTTCAGCGGAATGGTGCGTCCCGCACGAATGCCTTCATCGGCGGTAATAACCAGCCGCGAGCTGGAGTCAATGATGCGGCCTGCCACCGCTTCCGGTGAAAAGCCGCCAAAAATGACGGAATGCACCGCGCCGATGCGCGCGCAGGCAAGCATCGCCACAGCGGCTTCCGGCACCATAGGCATATAGATCGCCACCACATCGCCTTTTTTAATACCGAGATCGGCAAGCGTATTGGCAAAGCGGCAAACGTCGCGGTGCAGTTCGCGGTAAGTGATATTTTTGCTCTGGCTGGCGTCATCGCCTTCCCAGATGATGGCCGTCTGGTCGCCGCGCTCGCGCAGGTGTCTGTCGAGACAGTTGGCCGCCAGGTTCAGCGTGCCGTCTTCATACCATTTAATGGAAATATTGCCGGGGGCGAAAGAGGTGTTTTTTACTTTCTGGTAAGGCTTGATCCAGTCAAGGATTTTGCCCTGTTCACCCCAGAAAGCGTCAGGATCGTGAACAGATTGCTGATAATAAGCGTCATACTGCTCCGGATTAATCAGGCAACGTTCCGCAATGTTTGCGGGAATAGGGTGTTTATGTATTTGGCTCATGGCTTTTTTTCTCCTTGAAGATGTTAATGATATGTCACGCAAAAGTTAATTGTAGGGCTATTGCCTGCTTTGTTTATTATTTGGGCGACAGATCACGCTAAGTTTTCGCTGTATGAAAATTCAGCAAACGAATCTTTCAGGGAAAATAATTCATAAGAATGATTATTTAACGCGTCTGATATTTTATTCGTTTAATAACAGTGCGTTATGAAATAAAACTGTCATAAACTCGGCGTTAATCGCTAATTTTCAGTGAATAAGACTGTTCTGGAAGGGTTGCGCAGCATGCCGTGCAAGTGGTACTGATTAAACGCGTTAAAAAACCCCACATCATCACCCAACGTTTGTCATACCCCTTTCAGTTTGTGACGTTCTCATTCGAGTACGCATGGGAATGGCGCTTTTGATTCAGGAAGTGTAGTCGTTATGAAAAACAGTAAAGTCAGCCTGGCCTGGCAAATTCTGCTGGCCCTGGTGCTGGGTATTCTTCTGGGCAGTTTCCTCCACTATCAAACCGACAGCCGTGAATGGCTGGTGGCGAATCTGCTTTCTCCCGCCGGAGATATCTTCATCCACCTCATTAAAATGATCGTGGTGCCGATTGTTATCTCTACCCTGGTCGTCGGCATTGCCGGCGTGGGCGATGCGAAGCAGTTAGGACGCATCGGCGCTAAAACCATTATCTATTTCGAAATCATTACCACGGTTGCGATCGTTCTGGGCATCACGCTCGCGAACGTTTTCCAGCCGGGCAGCGGCATTGATATGTCGCAGCTTGCGGCGGTAGATATTTCGAAATATCAGCATACTACCGAAGAGGTGCAGAGCCACGCGCACGGGTTGATGGGGACTATCCTGTCGCTGGTGCCGACCAACATCTTCGCCTCGATGGTGAAGGGCGACATGCTGCCGATCATCTTCTTCTCGGTGCTGTTTGGTTTGGGGCTTTCTTCATTGCCCGCCACGCACCGTGAACCGCTGGTGACCGTGTTCCGCTCCATTTCCGAAACCATGTTCAAAGTCACCCATATGGTGATGCGCTACGCACCGGTGGGGGTGTTCGCGCTGATTTCCGTGACGGTGGCCAACTTCGGTTTTGCGTCGCTGTGGCCGCTCGCCAAGCTGGTGATTCTGGTTTATGTCGCCATTCTGTTCTTCGCGCTGGTCGTGCTGGGCGCGGTGGCGCGGATGTGCGGCCTGCGTGTCTGGACGCTTATCCGCATCCTGAAGGATGAACTGATTCTGGCGTATTCCACTGCCAGCTCCGAGAGCGTGCTGCCGCGCATCATTGAGAAGATGGAAGCCTATGGCGCGCCTGCTTCTATCACCAGCTTCGTGGTGCCAACCGGCTACTCCTTCAACCTTGACGGCTCCACGCTTTACCAGAGTATCGCGGCTATCTTTATCGCCCAGCTTTACGGCATTGAGCTGTCGCTGGGTCAGGAGATTATCCTGGTGCTGACGCTGATGGTGACCTCAAAGGGCATCGCCGGCGTACCGGGCGTCTCTTTTGTCGTGCTGCTGGCGACCCTTGGCAGCGTCGGCATTCCGCTGGAAGGCCTGGCGTTTATTGCGGGCGTCGACCGTATCCTGGATATGGCGCGCACCGCGCTTAACGTGGTGGGCAATGCGCTGGCGGTGCTGGTTATCGCCAAGTGGGAACACAAATTCGACCGTAAAAAGTCGCTGGCCTACGAGCGCGACGTGCTCGGCAAGTTTGATAAAACGGCCAGTCGCTAACCTCAAACCCCGCTTCGGCGGGGTTTTTTATGGGCTTTCCTTCACAACCTGCAACGCGCGCCTGTGACGCGGCTTACACTTCCCGCATCAATCCGTAATAATTTTTCCTCACCGCTCTCGCCATCGCGCACACTCTTTGCAGGATAAATGGTTCCCGGCGGAGAAAACGATGAAACCTGCCATCATGGTGGTCGATGACGACCCGGCGATTTGCGAGCTGTTAACAGATGTTTTCAGCGAGCACGTTTTTGACGTCTGCCTCTGTCATAACGGCGGCGATGCGCTGCGCCTTGCGCAAATGCGCCCGGATATCGCGCTGGCGTTGCTGGATATGATGCTGCCCGATATTAACGGCCTGCTGGTGCTTCAGCAGCTGCAACGCCAGCGCCCAACGCTGCCGGTTATCATGCTGACCGGGCTTGGCAGCGAGTCGGATGTGGTGGTGGGCCTTGAGATGGGCGCAGATGATTACATCGCCAAGCCTTTTAATCCGCGCGTTGTGGTGGCGCGGGTAAAAGCGGTGCTGCGCCGCACCGGCGCGCTGCAAAACGACCCTGCGCCCGCTCGCGCCAGCGGCATGCATTTTAACGGCTGGTGTCTGGATACCGCCCGCTGCCTGCTTATTAACCCGCAGCAGCAGCCGGTAACGCTCACCCAGGGCGAATATGGCCTGCTGCTGGCGCTGTTGCAGAATGCAAGGCGGGTGCTCAGCCGCGAGCGCCTGCTGGAGCTGACCCACAGTGAAAGCCTTGAGGTGTTCGATCGCACCATTGATGTGCTGGTGATGCGCTTGCGCCGCAAAATTGAAACCAACCCGCATCAGCCTTCGCTGATCCGCACCATTCGCGGCCTGGGCTACGTCTTTGCCGCCGACGTGACCCAAACCGAACGCGCAGCATAAAGAAAGGGTGCGTTAAGGCCTCTGAACCCGAACAAGCCGGGCGAGGCGAACCCCGCCCGGTGAGTTTAGTTTCCTGCCGGGGTTAATGTTCCGAACAGGCTAACTTTGCCGCCACTTCCTGTACGCCATGCTTTATTTTTATTTCGCAAAGCGAATCGCGATAAAATAAAGAAAGTAACAGAACGGTTATACAAATAATTAACAGATACGCTAACCGGTATTTTAATGGCTTCATGCCTTTTACTCCTTGCCTTGCGACGAGTAATTGGCTATTCTCAACTTGTCGGAGTTGAGGGATAGCCTCGGGTTAATAGAAATATTGCCCGGGGCTTTTCTCTTTCTGTCCCTCACGTATGCTTAAGACAGAAAGCCTTAAGCACCCGCCGCTATAATAAGGGGTTCCGCTGGAAATAGAAATAATCTGTTTGATGTAATTTCTTTCTGCTAATTGCATTTCACTGGAATGTACTTCGCAAAAAAAGAAAAGAAATAAAATTAAGAATAATGCTCGCAGACATTAACCGATAAATTCCTTCTTGTTACAAAGAGGGAAAGCAACGCCGGGCTGGCAGAAAAGAAAGGGTGCGTTAAGGCCACATCCACTGACCCACCGGGCGGGGAAGGCCCCGCCCGGGAAGGATCACCTGCTGTCGCAGGCAAGTATCGCCGCCACTTCCTATGTACCGCTCCTTATTCTTAGTTCGCAAAGGGAATCGCGATAAAATAAAGAGAGCAACAGAACGGTTATGCAAATAATTAACAGATACGCTAACCGGTATTTTAATGGCTTCATGCCTTTTACTCCTTGCCTTGCGGCGAGTAATTGGCTATTCTCAACTTGTGTGGAGTTGAGGGATAGCCTCGGGTTAATAGAAATATGCCCGGGGCTTTTCTCTTTCTGTCCCTCACTTATGCTTAAGACAGAAAGCCTTAAGCACCCGTCGCACAGCCTATATAAATTCCTGGTGTCGGGGAAATGAAATTATTTAATGAAACAAAACGGGCTTGTTTGCATTTTTTTGGAATGAAAGCCGCGCATTTATTTTTTAATACGGCATCGCGTAATCGATTTATTTAACCGGCTTCACTTATAAAAGCGGTTAATTCCGCCAGGGTTTTCGCGCCGTCAATTGCATTGGCGCAAAGTAAGCTGGCGCGCGCGCAGGCGTGAGCGAGCTTAATGCTTTCCGTCAGCGGCCAGCGTTCATGGCAGCCGTAGAGCAGGCCCGCGCAGAAAGCATCGCCCGCGCCAACGCTACCGACAATTTCCGCTTTCGCAAGCTTCCAGGATGGCACCCAGACGCCTTCGCTGCCTGCTTCCTCGCCCCATGCGCCTTCCGGGCAGTGGATCACTACCCGCTGACGCACCCCTTCTTCCAGCAAACGGCTTGCCGCCGCCGCAATGTTATCGGTGTGCGGCGTACCGTCAGCGTGGCGTACCGGCAAGCCGCTAAACTCGCCTGCTTCCAGTTCATTGATGACCAGATAATCCAGCCAGCGCAGCGCAGGCATCACCAGCGGTTGATAGCGCGGGTCGCCCTGGCGGGAGACAAGATCCAGCGAGGTTTCATACCCTTGCTGCTGCATTTGCGCCAGCAGTCTCGCGCTGCGCGTACCGTATTGCTCATCGGGCATGTCGAGGCTGTCGAGCAGCAACAGGTAGCCAAGATGAAAAATACGCATCCCTGGATCCAGCCTGTCGAACGCTGGCAGGTCGAGCAACCGGTTAGCGCCGGGCGAATGAAAAAATGTGCGCTGACCGTCCGGCGTGGTCATCACCTGCGACATGGATGTCGGGGCAAAGGCGGTGCGGCGTACATGCTGTCGGTTAACGTGGTATTGCTCCAGCATCGCCAGAATATAGTCGCCATCGGCATCTTCGCCCGTCAGCCCCACCGCCTGCAACGGCAGGCCGACGTGCAGTTTAGCCAGCGTCAGCAATACGTTCAGCGGCGCGCCGCCGGTGGCGCGTTCGCTGTGGGTTATCTCAGCAAGCCATCCCGGCTGCGGCCAGCCGTTTATCTGATGAACATGGTCGACCAGCATATTGCCCGCCGCGATAATGCCTTTGCGCTCGCTCATACCGGCTCCTCACGCTTTGCCGTTGCTGCCGAAAATACGCATCTGCCGGGCCACAACGTCAGTTATCGCCTCTTCAATGCCAAGCAGCAGTTCGGCAAACTCGTCATAAATGGGGCGACGGTTTGTCATCCGCTGCTCCACCGCGCCCAGCGCCGCCTGCGACATGCCGGTGTAAAAGTTGATTTTATGAATGCCGAGCGAAATGGCCTTGCGGAAATCGTCGTCGCTGATGCCGGAGCCGCCATGCAGCACCAGCGGCAGGCCGGTTTGCTGACGAATGGCGGAAAGGCGGTCGAAATCCAGTTTCGGCTCGCCCTTATATTTGCCGTGCGCGTTGCCGATGGCGACCGCCAGCGCGTCGATGCCGGTTCGGTCCACAAAATCTCGCGCTATCGCCGGGTCGGTGAATTTTGCCTCGTCCGCCTCGCCGTAAAGCGCGCCGCCTTCGTCGCCGCCTACCGCTCCCAGCTCCGCCTCTACCGAAACGCCCACGGCGTGGCACATTTTCACCACCTCGCGGGTCTGGCGGATATTTTCATCGTACTCAAGCGTTGAACCGTCAAACATGACCGAGCTGAAGCCAAGCCTCAGCGCCTGCACTACCGCGTCAAAATGCAGGCCGTGATCGAGGTTAAGCACCACGGGAATATCGTGACGCGCCGCCTCAAACTTTACCGCTTCCACCAGCGAAGGCAGGGAAAGGTATTTAAAGTGCACCTCGGCGATATTAATAATAAAAGGCGAACGCTCCTCGCGTGCAGCGGCAAACAGCGCGCGCAGAAAGTGACTGTCGAGCACATTAAACGCGCCGAGCGCATAACCATGTTCGCGGGCGTGCGCCAGCCCGTCGGCGAGGGAAATCAGCGGCATTGTCGTCTCCTGTTAGCGGTACACGTCATAGTCGTTGCACAGCAGCAACTGGGCGGTTTCGTCTTCTTCGATTGTGTTAAAGCGCGCCAGCGGTTTTAAGAAGCGGTTGTCGCGGTCATCATCATTAACCGATGACACTTCGCCCACTAAAACGTCGCCAAACCCTGCTTCGCCCCAGAAGCTGTGATACAGGCCCGGCGTCAGACAGATGCTCTCCCCTGGCGAAAGGCGCAGCTGGCTGCCAGCGGCGTGGGTTTGTCGGCAGCCATCGATAACAACCGTCACGTCGTTCACCGTGGTCTGTTCAAACTCGTCGCTGCCCCATAATTCGATAATTAAATTGCCGCCGCCGCGGTTAATAATGTCCTCGCGCTTTCGCCAGTGGAAATGCAGCGGCGTAAGCTGGCCGTCGCGCACGTGCATGATTTTTTCGGCATAGCATTTGGCGTAAGGCGCGCCATCGGGCGAACCGTTGCGCAGCGTGAAAAGGGTTAGCCCCTGAGCGGCGAAATCCTGGCCGCCGAAAGCGGTGACATCCCAGCCGAGCTTCAGATCAAATACCTCGCGCCAGTCGTGGGCGTTAAGCTGCCGCCATTTCGCCGGGCTGAAGCTGGCGAAAGGCGGCAGATGCACGTCGTGGCGGGAGAAAAACTGCCGCGTATGGCCGAGAATTTCGTTGATTGCGGAGCGTTTCATAAAGCTTCCTCTGTGCGTCAGCCTCTTGATTTTTCCCTCTCTCCCGCACAGGGGAGAGAGGGAGAGGCGGCCTTATTTCACCGTCCAGCCCTTATAATTGCCGACGTTGTTTTTATCGATCATCGTCACCGGGATCAGCACTGGCGCTTTCGGCGCAGGTTTGCCTTGCAGGATGTCGTAGCCAATCTCCACCGCTTTCGCCGCCATCACCTGCGGGTCTTGCGCGGGGGTTGCCACAAACAGCGAGTTACCGCGCTTGAGCGCCTCTTCCGCATCCGGCGAGCCGTCCACGCCGACGATAAAGAATTCGTTGCGCTGCGCCTGCTTCGCCGCCAGATCCGCGCCGATCGCCGTCGGGTCGTTGATGGCAAACACGCCGTCAATCTTCGGGTTCGCCGCCAGCAGCGAGGTCATTACTTCAAGCCCGCCTTCACGGCTGCCTTTGGCGTTCTGGTTCCAGGAAAGCACTTTTATGTCCGGGTGTTTTTTAAATTCCGTCTGGCAGCCTTCCACGCGGTTTTGCACGGCGGAGACCGGCGGCCCGTTGATGATCACCACGTTGCCTTTGTTTTTCAGGCGATCGGCAATGTATTTGCAGGCCATTTCCCCCGCCTGGGTGTTGTCAGAGGTGATCGTGGCGTCCGCCCCTTCAGCGGCGACGTCTACCGCCACCACCACGATGCCCGCTTCTTTGGCGCGCTTCACCGCCGGGCCGATGCCTTTGGAGTCGGCGGCATTAAGGATGATCATGTCGACTTTCGCGGCGATAAAGTTATCAATTTGCGATACCTGCTGGCCGAGGTCGTAGCCGCTGGAAACCAGCGTCACTTTGACGTTATCGCCCGCCAGCTTGCGCGCTTCCAGCTCCGCCCCTTTGGTTATCTGGACGAAGAAAGGGTTGGCGAGGTCGCCTACGGTAACGCCGATTGACTTCAGCTCTTTTGCTGCCTGGGCGAACGGGCTGCCGGCAAGCAGCGCGCCGACGCACAGGGCGGTGACAAGAGGTTTCAAACGCATGCTGTTCTCCTCAGTTTGTAGGGTATTTTTGTTATGCACTTTGATGGTGTCGGGTACGGTATTTGTCTATCAGCACCGCAATGATGATCACCGCCCCTTTGATCACCAGTTGCCAGAAATAAGAGACGCCCATCAGCGTCATGCCGTTGTTGAGCGTGGCGATAATCAGCGCGCCCACCAGCGTGCCGGTGATAGTGCCAATGCCGCCGACGAAGCTGGTGCCGCCGAGGATGACCGCCGCGATAGCGTCCAGCTCATAACCGACGCCCAGGTTGCCGTTGGCGCTGTACAGCCGCGACGCGCTCATTAACCCGCCAAGACCGGAGAGCAGCCCGCTCATGCCATAGACAAAGAGCAGCACCAGCCACACTTTAATGCCGGTAAGCCGCGCCGCCTGCATGTTGCCGCCCACCGCGTAGATATGCACGCCAAGGGTGGTGCGCCGCAAAATGAACCAGCAGATTGCGATCACCAGCAGCGCAATCACCACAAGCCAGGGGAGCGGCCCCAGATAGGCATTGCCGATCCATTCAAAATTAATGCTGGAGTTAATGACCGTGGTGCCGTCCGCCAGCAGATAGGCGGCTCCGCGCAGGGCGGTATAGGTACCCAGCGTGACGATAAACGGCGGCAGCCCGGCGAAAGCCACCAGCGCGCCGTTGAACAGGCCAAGCGCGAGCCCCAGCAGCAGCGCCGCCGGAATGGAAAGCATGGAAAGCTCCGGCATCAGCGAAACCACCATTGCCGCCACCGCCGTGGTGCCAAGAATAGAGCCGACGGAAAGATCGATGCCGCCGGTCAGAATGATAAATGTCATCCCGGCCGCCAGGACGATATTAATGGAGGCCTGACGGGTGATATTCAGCAGGTTGCTTTCGGTAAAAAAGTTCGGCGCGATAAAGCCGAAAACGGCCACGATCAGAATAAGAATCGGCAGAATACCGACCGTTTGCGTCAAATCGCTGAACAGCATTTTCTTCGCCGAAGCGGTTTTTACGGCTTCCCGGCCAGAAGAGGTCACGGTGGTGTTCTTTTGTGTGGGGGAAAGTTTAGTCATGTTGCACCGCCTGTTGATGCGCTTCGGTAACGCCGGTCGCCAGCGTCATGATCTTCTCCTGGGTAATGTCGCCGCCCGTCAGCTCGCCGGCGATATGGCCTTCGCGCATGACATAAACACGGTCGCTCATGCCCACCACTTCCGGCAGTTCGCTTGAGATCATCAGGATCGCCACGCCGCGGCGCGCCATCTGGTTCATGATCCGGTAGATCTCGCTTTTGGCGCCCACGTCCACGCCGCGCGTGGGTTCATCAAGGATCAGAATGCGCGGGCCGATAGCCACCCAGCGGGAGATCAGCAGCTTTTGCTGGTTGCCGCCGGAGAGCCCGCCTGCGCGCACCTGGGCGTGCGGTACGCGGATATTCAGCGAAGCGATGGCGTCGTCGGAAATGGTCTGCGCTTTTTTCCGGTCAAGCAGGCCGTAGCTCGCGTCGCGCTCAAGCGTCGCCATGGTGATGTTTTCCGCCGCCGCCATCTCCAGGAACAGGCCTTGCTCTTTGCGGTTTTCCGTCAGAAAGCCGATGCCGTGATCGATGGCTTCGCGCGGCGAATGGATAACGACCGGCTCGCCGTCAATCTCAATGCTGCCGCCGGTCGCTTTACGCACGCCGAAAATCAGCTGCGCCAGCTCTGAGCGGCCTGCGCCAACCAGGCCCGCGAGGCCGACAATTTCCCCTGAGCGCACCAGCAAACTTGAGGGCTGCACTTTTTTATCATCGGTAAGGTGATGCACCGCCAGCCGGGGACTGCCGAGCGGAATATCCCGCTCCTTGTTAAAGAGATCGCTTAGCGGGCGGCCCACCATCATGCGCACCAGTTCAGAGGCGTTGAGCTTGTCGCGCGTCAGGCTGCCTACGTATTGCCCGTCGCGCAGCACGCTTACCCGATCGGAAAGCTCATAAACCTCCGCCATGCGGTGGCTGATATAAATAATCGCCATGCCCTCGTCGCGCAGGCGCATAATCAGCGCAAATAAACGCTGGGTTTCTCGTGAGGAGAGGGCGGCGGTAGGTTCGTCCATCACCAGCACCCGGCTGTTGCGGTGCAACGCGCGGGCGATTTCCACCTGCTGCTGTTCGGCAATGGTGAGCTTCATTACCCGATCGCTGGCGTTAAACTGCGCGCCGAGGCGGTTAATGACGTTTTGCGCCTGCAACACCATCTCTTTA
The DNA here is from genome assembly GCF_000463115.2 of Franconibacter helveticus LMG 23732. Taxonomy (GTDB): domain Bacteria; phylum Pseudomonadota; class Gammaproteobacteria; order Enterobacterales; family Enterobacteriaceae; genus Franconibacter; species Franconibacter helveticus. The sequence goes on from NZ_AWFX01000006.1 coordinate 86,967, forward strand.
CGCTGCACCAGCCCGCCGCGGGAAAGCTCGCTGCCAAGAAAAATGTTCTCCGCCACCGTCAGGTTTGGCGCAAGCTGCATCTCCTGGTAAATCAGGGTGATGCCTGCCGCCAGCGCATCTTTCGGGCCACGTATCGGGTGCGGCTTGCCATCAATAAAAATGTCGCCGCTGGTGGCGGTGTAAGCGCCAGCGAGAATTTTCATCAGCGTGCTTTTACCTGCGCCGTTCTCGCCCATCAGGGCATGGATTTCGCCGGGGTAAACCGTCAGGCTGACGCCCTTTAGCGCGTAAAATTTGCCGAACGCTTTGGCGATGTCGCGCATTTCAAGAATAGGGGGGCTGCTCATGGCGTACTCCTGCGTAAGGTCGTAGCGCCACTCCACCATTGCGCGGTAAACAGAACATGTCATCCGCTGTTCATAATTGTCATAGTGTTGAATAGTTAACCGCGATCACATTACCGCGACGACAGCGTTTCACTTTTATACGGCTCGCCGATAGTGAGGGAAATTCACCAGGCGGAGCCGCCCATGAGCACGAGCAGCCGTTTTTTTTCCAGCGCCCGCGGACGGCTGCTGTTTTTCAACCTGCTGGTGGTGGCGGTTACGTTAATGGTGAGCGGCGTGGCGGTGTTCGGCTTTCGTCACGCAAGCCAGCTTCAGGAACAGGTGCAGGAGCAGACCTTAAGCGATATGGGCGGCAGCCTGGCGCTGGCGCGCGATACGGCGAATGTGGCGACGGCGGCGGTACGCCTTTCCACCGTCGTGGGCGCGCTGGAGTACCAGAGCGAGGCGGCGCGCCTGAAGGCGACCCAGCAGGCGCTGGAACAGTCGCTGCGACAGCTGGCCGAGGCGCCGCTGGCGCAGCTTGAACCGCGGCTGGTCGCCAGCATTATTCGCCGCAGCATTGAACTGCAAAGTAGCGTTACCGGCATGCTGCAACGCGGCCAGCGCCGTCATCTGGAGCGCAACGCGTTGCTAAGCTCGCTCTACCAGAACCAGAGCTACCTGCGCCATCTTCAGGCGCTCAACCAGCGCGATGGCAATAACGTGCCCGCGCCAGCCCTGCTCGGCGAAATGGATCGGCTCATTGCGGCATCGATACGCACCCCAGCGCCAAAAGCCGCTATTGAACAGTTGAATGAGGTGATGGCAGGGTTGCCTGAAAGCGCGCGCAATCCGGTGCAGAATGCCATTTTACTGGACTTCAACCGCGAACTGCGCCGCCTGGCGCCGCTTTCGCAAGCGCTGGACGACAGCGACCTGGCGATAAGCTGGTACATGTACCATATCAAAGCGCTGGTGGCTTTTCTCAATGCCGATATTAACCACTATGTGCAGCGGGTAGCGCAGGAGTCCCAGGCGCGCACTGCCCAGAGCCACCGCGAGCTGCGCTCCATCATTCTGTTTATTTCCGCCTTTGCTCTACTGGCGCTGGTCATAACCGGTTTTGCGGGCTGGTATATCTACCGCAATCTGGGATCGAGCCTGGCGGCCATCTCCGGGGCGATGACGCGGCTCGCTCGCGGCGAACATGATGTTACGGTGCCCGCCCAGCAGCGGCGCGATGAACTCGGAGAGCTGGCACGGGCGTTTAACGTCTTCGCCCGCAATACGGCCTCGCTGGAGCACGCCTCACGCTTGCTTAAGGAGAAAAGCACGCAGCTGGAAACCACCTTCCACGCCATGCGCGACGGTTTTGCGCTGTTTGACAATCAGGGCGTGCTGGTGGTCTGGAACCCGCAGTATCCGGTGTTGCTGGGGCTGGCGGCAGATAAGCTGCAACGCGGCATGCATTACCAGACGCTGCTGCGCCAGGTCGCGCCGCAGCAACCGCTGCTGCCGGATAACTTTTTACGCCCGCGCCCCAGGCCGCAGGAGTTGCGGTTGCACGATGGCCGCACGATTGAGCTGCGCTTTAGCCCGGTGCCGGGGCGCGGCATGGTGAACGTGGTGCTGGACCGCACCGAGCGTAAAGGGCTGGAAGAGGCGCTGGTGCACAGCCAGAAAATGAAAGCGGTGGGGCAGCTTACCGGCGGGCTGGCGCATGATTTCAACAACCTGCTGGCGGTTATTATCGGCAGTCTTGAGCTGATCCCGCCCGGAACGCCAGAAGAGGCGCGCATTAACCGTGCCCTAAAAGCCGCCGGGCGCGGCGCGCAGCTTACGGCGCGGCTGCTGGCTTTCTCCCGCAAACAATCGCTGAACCCGCGGGCGGTGGCGATGAAACCCTTGCTGGAAAACGTGCAGGAGCTGATCCGCCACTCGCTGCCGGCATCCGTAACGCTTGAAACCGAAGCGCAGCAGCCTGCCTGGGCCGCCTGGATAGACGCAAACCAGCTGGAAAACGCGATCATCAATCTGGTGATGAACGCCCGGGATGCGATGGAAGGCCGCGAGGGAGTCATTAAACTGCGGACCTGGAACCAGCGGGTTACGCGCGGCGACGGGCGGCGTCAGGATATGGTGGCGCTGGAGGTTATCGACAGCGGCTGCGGCATGTCGGCCGAGGTAAAAGCGCAGGTGTTTGAACCTTTTTTCACCACCAAACCCACCGGCAGCGGCAGCGGACTGGGGCTTTCCATGGTGTATGGTTTTGTCCGCCAGTCTGGCGGGCGGGTGGAGATTGAGAGCGCGCCCCGGCAGGGCACCACGGTGCGTTTGCAACTGCCGCGCGCGCCTGCGCAGGCCAAAGCGGAAAACCGCAAAGAAAGCGCGCAGCGCGTTCACGGCGAAGCGCAGCTTGCGCTGGTGCTGGAAGATGAGCCTGACGTGCGCCAGACGCTGTGCGAGCAGCTTCATCAGCTCGGCTGGCTGACGCTTGAGGCGGAAAGCGGCGAAGAGGCGAAACGCTTGCTGGATAGCGCGCCTGATATCCGGCTTTTTATCAGCGATCTGATGCTGCCGGGGCGCCTTAGCGGCGCGGACGTTATGCATTATGCCCGGGAGCGTTACCCGCATCTGCAACTGCTGTTAATCAGCGGCCAGGATCTGCGCCCCGACAGCACGCCCCGCCTGCCGGACGTTACGCTGCTGCGTAAGCCTTTTACCCGCGAAGCGTTGGCAAGTGCGCTGCATGAACAAAAGCCCAGCTAAGGATTTGAGAATCGTCCGCTTCAGAACGCGGCGGGGTTTTTGCAAAGTCACACGCAGTCAACCGCTGAGACTGACGCTATGAAACATTACCTCCGCGCCCTGTTTTTTGGCGCGCTTTCGCTAAGCTCCGTGCATCTGGCGCAGGCCGATAATCTCGACAATATTCTGGATAACACCGTCAATTCTATCTCGCAGGCGATTAACGACGCTTATACGCCAGCAGACGACCGCTATGAAGAGGACGACCGCCGTCGTGACGAGGAGCAACGTCGCCGTGACGAAGAAGATTATCGCCGCAGCGATGAAGCGCGCCGTCAGTATGAGGACCGCCGTCGCCAGCTGGAAGACAGGCGTCGTCAGCTGGCCGACCGGCAGCGGCAGCTTGATGACGAGCGCCGCCAGCTTGAGCGCGAGGAGCGTCGTCTTGAAGAGGAGTATGACCGTTAAGTTACGCCGGGCGGGAAGGGGATAACCCCAGAACCGCAGGAACCGTTGCGTTCAGGATGTCGATAAGTTCGGTGGACATGAACAGGTAATCGTCAGGAATATCGAGCACATGCAGCGGTTTATGCTCAATGAGCCGACGCCAGTCGGCGACAAGCCGCTGTTTGTGCTTTTGCTCCATCACGCAAATGACGTCGGCCCATTTGAGAAGCTCTGCCGTGACGACATTTCTGGCATGGCGGCTGGTGCCGGCGGAACGGGCGCAAAGGCCCGGATAACGGCGGAACAGCTGTTCCGCCGTGGGGCTTCGCCATTGATTACGGCTGCAAATAAACAGGACATTCATTAACGAGGCGGTATTCTTCCAGGCCTTCGCGCGCAAGTTGCTTGTTGGTGATGCGCGGGTAGGTCATTCCCAGTTGCGCCGCGCGGGCAAGCTTGCAGGAACGAAGATAAAGCATCTTCCACTGCTTTTCGCCGCGAAAGCGCAGCAGGGCGGTGTGCACATCACGGGACTGGTTGCGCCGCTTTTGGCTAAGCCGCCAGGCCCGCGTACGGGATGGTTCCATCATTTTCTCTCTGGTCAGATTTATCGGGTTCAGCAGCCGCGATAATACAGAGAGGCTAAGCGGGGCCATTTTAATGCAGGCTGAGGAGAAGTCATCCCCCCTTTTTTTGTTAGTCCAGCGCTATCACCATGCCGTCAAACCCCGCTTCGAAGCCTGCGGGCAGCGGATTGCGCATCATCCAGACGTCGAACTGGTGGCTGATATGGTTCAGCACGACGCGCGGGCAGCGGATCTGCTCATTAAGCGCGATGACGGTGTTCAGATCGCAATGGTTAGCCGGCGTCTGCGGACGCGGCTCATGGCTACAGTCGATCACTATCACATCAGGGCGACTGGCCTGTAAGAACTTCAGTGATTTTTCCGGCAGCCCGGCGGTGTCGCAAAGCCATGCCACGCGGCTATGCGCGCTTTCCAGCAGATAACCGAACGTAAGCTTTGAATGAATGAGCGGCACGGGCGTCACCTGCAACCCTTGCAAATCAAACACCACAAACGGCTCGACGGTATGGCTGAAATCAAGCACGCCAGGGTGTTTGAAAAGATCGTCGCAGCCCGCTTCATCAGGGGGGCCGTAAACCGGGATCTTCTCGCCTGCGCCCCAGCGCAGCGTGAAAAGCGCCTGCACATGATCCATATGGTAGTGCGTTAGCAAAAACTGGCGGAACTCGCCCGGCTGCCAGCGTTCTGCTAAATCCGGCATGCCGGCATCCAGCAGCGTAACCGACGTATTAAACTTCACTACCGCGCTACAGGGCCTACGGCGATGCGCAGGCGCTTCGCGTGCCCGCTCGCAGGCGGCGCAGCGGCAGCCCCAGACGGGCACCCCCTGCGCGCCGCCTGTGCCGGTCAGGGTTATTTTCAGGCTCATCGACCCTCCTTACAGCGGCTTGGTGAAGCGAAAATGGCTCTGTGTATACCCTTCACGCTGGTAAAAACGGTGCGCGTCCACGCGCGTTACGTTAGTGGAAAGCTCCGCCATCTCAGCGCCCGCCTCCCGGGCCTGCGTTTCGGCCCAGGCGAGCAGTTGGCTGCCCACGCCCAGCCCGCGCGCCTGCGGCATCACCACCAGTTCCTGAATCTCGCCAATCCAGTTTACATGGTGCAGATGAAATTGCAGATGCAGGCCAATCATCCCCACAATGTCGCCTTCAAGCAGCGCCAGCTGGTAACGCAGGTTCGGGTCGCTCAGGTTGGCGGCGAAGCCGACATTAAACTCGTGATGGTCAAAAGCGTGCTGTTTCAGCTCGCAGATAAGAGCGTAAACGGCGTCGCTGTCTTCAATCGTCGCGCGGCGGAGTTCACAAGCTGGCATGAGGTTTCTCCTGGAGGGATGATCGCCGGGTTAAAAAACGTCGACTGACTGTAGCAGACTCCCGGCTGTTCAACCTCCGCCAGAATGCTTAACGCAGGCCGCCAGTACTAGCAGGCTTCCACATGGGTAGCATGAGGAATAGCCAGCAGGCGCTCGCCGCAGGTAAGTATGAGATCCAGGCCAGGCGCAAGCGCGTACGGATGTTCATCCAGCATATGGATCAGGCTTTCCGGCAGTTGCGGCGCCACCATGCGCTCTTCGGTGATACCCGCGCCGGTCAGGCGCAACATGCGCCCGCCGCTCAGGCTCGCCACTTGCATAATTAAGGTGATGCCGCTTTCCGGCATGCGCGCGCTTGCCTGTGCAAGCACCGCGAAGGTTTCGGCGTTCATCTTCTCGTCGGTCACGGCGAAAATGGCGTGCTCAGGCGCTTCGCACAGCGGCGCGCCAGTATGAAGGCGCAGGTTCTGGCGCACCATGTCGTTGGCGAAAGGCGGGGCGAGCCAGACCGGCGTGGCGCTGTCGGCAAGCGTCAGCAGCAGGCTGCTGGTGGCGACGCCAAGCGGTTGCCAGCCATGGCTGACCTGCGAAAGCGAAACAATAACGCCCGGCTCGCTCATGGCTTTAAGCAGACGGCGAAAGCTCTGTTGCGCATCGTGAAGGGTGGCAGGGTAATCAGGGGTCAAGATCATGCAATTTCTCCGCGCATCGGCGCAATAAAAAAAGCCCGGCGGCGTTTGCCGGGCGATAAAAGGCACACAGAAAGTCAAAGGGACAGTGCGATACGCAGGGCGCGCCGGCTGGCTCATTCGTGTTCCATTGTGAATTCGATCATGTCGGCGCGGTTGAGGCTCACGGAATACTCCGCCGCCCGGGGTTCGCCTTCGCGATGGTTAAGCGTGCGCACGCACAACAGCGGCGACAGGTTGGGAATTTCAAGCCAGCGGCTCTCTTTCGCCTGGGCGGGACGGGCGCTGATGCGCGTCCGGGTGCGCATCAGCGCCACGCCGAGCCGGTCGTTAAGAAAATCGTGCAGCGAACCGCTGGTAAACTGCCGCAGCTGCGGCCACCAGCGCAGTTCGGCAAAATAGTGATCGATTAAGCAGACAGCCACGCCGTTGACCCGACGAAGCGTACGCAGATGGATAACGTTTTCGCCTTCCGCCACGCCAAGCGCTTGCGCCACGACAGAGGAAGCGGGGCGCAGCACCGCCAGTAATTTCTCGCTGGTGGGGTGGCTGCCCTGCTCAAGCAGGTTCTGGCTAAAGCGCGTGCGGGCATTGAGCGGGTAATCGAACGGGCGCATAAGCACCAGCACGCCGACGCCCTGGCGCCGCTGCACCCAGCCGCGCTCGACCAGCTCATCAATAGCGCGGCGAAGGGTATGGCGGTTTACCTGGTAGCGGGCGGCAAGCTGGCTTTCCGCAGGCAGGTAATCGCCGCAGCGGTAATGACGAAGCTCTTGCTCAAGCCGGGCGGCAATTTCCTGATAGCGCGTGGGAAAGCTGGTCGGATGTCTGGATAAGTGCATGGTAAGCGGTGCCTCATGGTCATGCAGGAAAAGACCGGGGCCGCCAGCGCAGGGATCTGGTTCAGCCATAAAGCCATGCTGAGCGCAGAAGATGACGATTAAGTGAAACTGAGATTGCAGCGCGATGAAAAAGCAGGCCGCCGGGGCAGCCCGCTTTGAAAATCAGCGGAATACCGCGACCGCGTCGGCAAGCCGGGTTGCCTGGCTTTTTACGGCGGCGGAGGCCTGCGCCCCCTGTTCAACCAGCGTCGCGTTTTGCTGGGTAATATCATCCAGCTCGTCCACAGCGCGGGTAAGTTCACTCAGCCCCTGCGCCTGATGCGCGGTGGCGTCGCTTATCTGGGCAATCAAACCGCTGACGTTTTTCACCCTGTCGACGATGTCATGCATGGTCTGGCCCGCCTCCTGCACATGCACCGCGCCGGACTGCACTTTGTCGGCGCTGGCTTCTATTAACTGGCGAATATTGCTGGCGGCTGTGGCGCTGCGGCTTGCGAGGCTTCGCACTTCGCCCGCCACTACGGCGAACCCTTTGCCCTGCTCGCCTGCGCGGGCGGCTTCCACCGCGGCGTTAAGCGCCAGGATATTGGTCTGGAAGGCAATGCTGTCGATAAGCGAGGTGATGCTGCTGATTTCAGCCGTGCTGGAGGCGATTTGATCCATCGTCGTTACCAGCGTCTGCATCGCTTCGCCGCCGTTTTGCGCCGCCAGGCGGGCGCTGCGGGAAAGGGTATTCGCCTCCTGCGCGGTTGCCGTGTTGCTTTGTACCGTGGCGGACATCTGGTTCATGGTCGCGAGCGTTTGCTGAACGTTAACCGCGGTCTGGCGAGTTCGCTCGTTCAGTTCATCATTGCCCTGCGCCAGCCGGTCGCTGCCGTTGCGTACGCAGTGCACCTGACTTGAGACATCGTTAATCAGCCAGCGGAACATCAGGCCCAGCTGGCTGATGGCGCGCAGCATGACGCCCGTTTCATCGGCGCGCTGCGTATGATCCACGCTATGGCTGGCGCCCGTCGCGACGCGTAATGCCTGCTGGCATACTTTCTCCATTGGGCGAACCACCTGCGCTTCCAGCCAGACGCCCAGCAGCAGCGCAGCCAGCAGCTGGCCGCCGAACAGCGCGCCCGCCAGATAAAGCGGCAAGCCCGCCCACCAGAGCGCCAGGGCGCTCGCCGCCAGCAGCGCCAGCAGCGGCACGCGCAGACGCCAGCGCAGCGACAGCGTTCTGAAAGGCGTAAGCAGGGCGCCGGCGCCGCGACGCACCAGTAAACCGCGATGAAAACGCCAGCCTTTTAACCGACCGCTGTTCATCGCCTGGTAAATTCGCTGCGCCTCTTCAATCTCTTCGCGGCTGGCTTTGGTGCGAATCGACATAAAGCCCTGGGTTTGATTGTTGCGCACAATGGGAACGGCATTTGCCCGAACCCAGTAAAAGTCGCCGTTCTTACGGCGGTTTTTAACAAGGCCCGTCCAGGGTTCGCCTTTTTTCAGCGTCGCCCACATGTCTTCGAAAACTTGCGCAGGCATATCGGGATGGCGCACCAGATTATGAGGTTGTCCGATAAGCTCGTCGCTTTCGAAACCGCTGGCCTCAATAAAACTCTCATTGGTATAAGTGATATAACTGCGGGTATCGGTTGTTGACATTAAGGTCGCATCGTCATGCAGAATATATTCTGTATCCGTTACGAAGAGAGACTTGCGCATAATTTCACCAGGGGCTTTTCATTAACGTTGCTTATTATTTTTATTTTCGGCGAAAGTGTTCAGTACTTTAGGCTATAAAGAAAAAATGTTTTACCGGTAACAGATCGGGGAAATAAAAAAGCGCAATAAGTTAAGTGTGGGTAATTAAAATTTAACCATTGCTATAATTGGTTGATTGTAAAAGGTTTTATCTGAAATGCGCGGCATATGGTTTTTTATGGAATAAATAATAAATTGGTAATGACTCCAACTTATTGATAGTGTTTTATGTTCAGATAATGCCCGATGACTTTGTCATGCAGCTCCAC
>NZ_AWFX01000007.1 GCF_000463115.2 Franconibacter helveticus LMG 23732
GTGAGCCACAGGGAGGTGGCGAACAATCGAACGGAGTTCGATGGAGAGTCCGGAAAGCCCAAAAGCAAAAACCCGCCTTTTGGGCGGGTTCTCTGAATAAGTGGTGCCCGGACTCGGAATCGAACCAAGGACACGGGGATTTTCAATCCCCTGCTCTACCGACTGAGCTATCCGGGCAACGGGGCGCATTAAACCGTAAAGGCTGCGGGGCGTCAACGGCTTTGTCATAAAAAATCGGTAAAACTGTGTCGACTGCCTGCTTTTCATGCAAAAACCGCAAAAGCTACGCTCAGGTTAACGCGCCGCCCTGACGACACAGCGCCAGGCGAAGGATATCTTCCGCCAGCCGCTTCGCAGTATCTACATCCGCGCGGTCATGTTTAACCAGCAGACGGCTAAGGCACCCTTCCAGCACCAGCTCCATCTGCTCCGCCACCATCGCCGGGTCGTCCACTTCCAGGCGCGTCAGCAGTTCGTGGGTAAACTCCCATGCGGCGCGTTTTTGCTGATCCGCAAGCTGATGAATAGGATGCGAGGCATCCGGAAAGAACGAGCAGGCGGCGATAAACAGGCAGCCCGGATAGCGCTCGTTATCCACGCAGCCAGAGAGCGCGTCGTAGCGCGCCAGCAGTTTATCTTCGTCGCGCATCTCTTCATCATGGATAAGCTGCCTGCGCCAGGCATCGATTTGTTGACTGTGGTAGCGCAACGCGTCGTACAGCAGCGCCTCACGATCCGGCCAGAAACGCTGCATCTCATCTATCGGGTAATCCGCCCTGGCAGCCACCATCCCGAACGTGGTGTTAGCAAGCCCTTGTTGTTCAAGGACATGCAGGGCGTGCTCTAATACTTCTTCACGTTGCACGGTTCACTCCTCCGTTCATCCCAACGGTTTTTTCCACTCAAAGTGTCGTTTACCGCTGTAGATTGCGCAAATGCGAATTAAACGCGTCGGCATTCATAAACCCCGTCACGCGCTCCGCAGGCTGCTCGTTGCCTGCCGCGTCAAAGAACAAAATAGTCGGCAGGCCAAGGACGTTCAGGCGCTTAAGCAAAGCCGCATCCTGCGCGCTGTTAGCCGTAACGTCCGCCTGCAACAGTACCGTATTTTTTAGCGCGTTCTGCACAGCCGGCTCGCTGAAGGTGTATTTTTCAAACTCTTTGCAGGCGACGCACCAGTCGGCGTAGAGGTCCAGCATCACCGGCTTGCCTTTTGCCTGCGCCAGCGCCTGGTTCAGCTCATCGACATTATTGATGCGCGTGAAGTTCAGGTGCGCCTGCGTGGTGGCGGCAGAGGCGCCAAACACCCAGTCCTGCAAGGGCCGGGCGCTCACCAGCGCGGCGGCGAGCAGCGCAACTTGCACTACGCGCAGCCAGGCTTTTTCCGCCTTCAGGCTGGCGATGAAAGCCCAGCCGAAAAAGGCGACGCCAAGCAGGCCCCAGAGCCGCAGCCCCCAGGTTTCTCCCAGCACGCGCTCAAGCAGAAATACCGGCAGCGCCAGGATAACAAAGCCAAACGCGGTTTTAACCTGCGCCATCCACGGGCCGCTTTTTGGCAACAGCCGGTTGCCGAACACCGTAATCAGCATCAGCGGCAGCCCCATGCCCAGCGCGTAAAGGTAGAGCGTGCCGCCGCCGAGCCAGACATTACCGCTCTGGGCGATATAAAGCAGAATGGCGCTGAGCGGGGCGGTGGTGCAGGGCGAACAGATAAGCCCGGCGATAGCCCCCATAGCAAACACGCCGCCTGCCGAGCCGCCCTGCTGGCGGTTGCTCATCAACGTCAGGCGCGTTTGCAGCGAAGAGGGCAGTTGCAGCGTGAAAAGACCGAACATGGAAAGCGCGAGCAGAATAAACACTACGGAGAGCGAAATCAGCACCCACGGGCTTTGCAGCGCCGCCTGGAATTGCAGCCCGGCGGCAGCGACCACAAGGCCCAGCGCGGTGTAAGTTAGCGCCATGCCCTGCACGTAGATAAAGGTGAGCAGCAATGCCCGCCCGGTAGAAAGCCGTTGCCTGCCGCCAAGCACAATGCCGGAGATAAGCGGATACATTGGCAGCACGCAGGGCGTAAACGCAACGCCGATGCCTATCAGCAAGGCCCATAAGGCGGAGAAGGGGAGCGTGGCGGGAGGGGCTTCGTTATTCGCGCCAGGTTGTTCTTTCGCGGCGAAAGGCGCGTGTTCTGCGCCCGCTTCCGGCGAACCGGCCGCCGCGCTGGCTGGAGGAAGCGGCGGCATAAGCGCATTGGGTTTTGTTTTCGCGCCTGGCGCTGGCGCAGACTGCGCTGCGGCGCTTACCGGCACCACGCGAGTCTCTGGCGGATAACAGAAGCCCGCCTCGGCGCAACCCTGGTAAGTCACGCTTAACGAGGCGCCCTGGTCTGCATGGCTGAGCGTAACGGGCAGGCTTAACTGCTGCTTATAAATTTCGCTTTTGCCGTAAAACTCATCTTCATGCCACACGCCCTGCGGCATTGCGACGGGCGCAAGGGTCGCTTTATCCGGCGCGATGGTGATTTGCTGGCGGTAGAGGTAGTAGCCTGGCTTAATCTGCCAGTTCAGCACGACCTCCTGGCCGCGCTGCTGAAAGTCAAAGGCGAAAGCCTGGTCTGCGGGAACAAACTGGCTTTTGCCCGGGGCGTCAAACAGCCCGGCGAAAGCCGAAGCGCTGCATAACAGCAGGATCAGCGTAAGGATGCGTTGAGCCATGAGAGGTAATCATTGTCTCCGTGGAGAACTGGCAGAACCAGCAGTTCAGGGGTCTGGTACGGGTGATGGGTTTTCAGGCAAGTCAACAATGCCTGCTGATGAGCCGCATCGCTTTTCAGCAGCATTTGTACTTCATACTCCTGCTCAAGCTTGCCTTCCCAGTAATAGAGCGAAGAGGCGCCCGGCAGCAGCGTAACGCAGGCGGCGAGCTTTTCCGCCAACACTTTTGCCGCCAGCTCCTGCGCGGTGGCTTCATCCGGCGCGGTACATAAGATCACTACAGCATTCTGAGGAGAAGAGCCTGGCGTTTGCGAGTCCGACATGAGCACCTCGTGAGTCATTGCCCGAAAAGGGAAACGGCTACTATACAATGGCTACTCTCATCTTGTTAGCAACGGTATGTAAAGGCGGGTTAACACGTAAAGGGCGCCGCAGCGCCCTTTAAACTAGCGTTACAGCATGACGCTGCCGAGCAGGAAGCCGAAACAGACCGAGAGCACTACGCCCAGCGTGCCCGGAATGAAAAACGGATGGTTAAACACAAAACGCCCGATGCGGGTGGTGCCTGTATCATCCATCTGTACGGCAGCGACCAGCGTCGGATAAGTTGGCAGAATAAACAGCCCGGAAACGGCGGCAAAAGAGGCCACCGCCGTCAGCGGCGACACGTTCAGCGCCAGCGCCATCGGCATCAGGGCTTTCGCCGTTGCCGCTTGCGAGTAAAGCAGCGCGGAAGCGATAAAGAAAATCAGCGCCAGCAGCCACGGGTGGCCCTGAATCACGCTGCCCGCCGTCGCCTTGATCCAGTCAATATTGTGGGAAACAAAGGTATCGCCGAGCCAGGCGACGCCAAGAATACAGATACAGGCGCTCATACCGGCTTTAAAGGTGCTGGAACTGAGAATGCTGTCTGTTTCCACGCGACAGATAAGCGTGATAAGCGTGGCGACGCTGAGCATGATAATCAAAATGGCGCTGGTGGTGTTCATTAGCGGCGTCGCCACCAGCCCAAGGCTTGGGCTATTGACGATGGCGTAGATAACCACACACACCACGCCCAGCAGGAATAACCAGACGGACGTTTTCGCGCGCGGTTTAATCTCAATTTGCTTATCGCCGCGCAGTTCAATCAGCCCTTCGGCAAATCGCTTCTGGTAAACCGGGTCGTCAGAGAGTTTCGAGTTAAACAGCATCGACACGATAAAAGACATCACCAGCACCGCCAGCAGTGTGGAGGGCATTACCACCATCAGCAGGTGAATGTAACTCACGCCGTGGTTTTCCATGACGGAGGACATATATACCACTGCGGCGGAAATCGGCGAGGCGGTAATAGCGATCTGCGCCGCCACAACCGCCGTGGAAAGCGGGCGGCAGGGTTTTATTCCCTGTTCTTTCGCCACTTCGGCAATAACCGGCAGCGTGGCGAGCGAAATATTCCCGGTGCCGGCGAAAATGGTCAGAAAGTAAGTGACGATGGGCGCAAGCACGGTGATGTATTTGGGGTTTTTACGCAGCAGCTTTTCCGTCTGGTTAACCAGATAATCGAGCCCGCCTGCGATTTGCATCGCGGAGATAGCGGCTATCACCGCCATAATGATAGAGATAACGTCAAAAGGGATATTGCCCGGCTTAACGCCGATGGCGGCCAGCACCAGTACTCCCAGCCCGCCGGCATAACCTATGCCGATCCCGCCAAGCCTGGCGCCAAGAAAAATGGCCAGTAAAACGATGATAAGTTCGACAACTATCATGGTGGCTTCCTTGATGGTTAATTGTTGGATAATTAAATGTTGTAATTTGGTATCCACAAAACGAAAAAGGCACGTCCCTGAGGACGTGCCTTTTTAAGTTTACCCTGAATGGGGCTTATTGTTCGCTTTCATCGGTATAACGTTTTGCTTTGTAGACCGGATGCATCAGATTATGCACTGAGAAGATGTCGTCAAGCTCCGCTTCGGTCAGCAAGCCGCGCTCCAGCACCACTTCCCGCACGCTCTTACCGGTCATGGCGCAAATCTTGCCGACGATATCGCCGTTGTGGTGGCCAATGAACGGATTGAGGTAGGTCACGATGCCGATGGAGTTGTAAACGTAGCCTTCGCACACTTCTTTGTTGGCGGTGATGCCGTTAACGCATTTTTCCAGCAGGTTATAGCAGGCGTTAGTCAGGATGTGGATAGATTCAAACATCGCCTGGCCGATAACCGGCTCCATGACGTTGAGCTGCAACTGTCCAGCTTCGGAAGCCATGGTCACCGTGGTGTCGTTGCCAATAACTTTGAAGCACACCTGGTTTACCACTTCCGGCACGACCGGATTGACTTTGGCCGGCATGATGGACGAGCCTGCCTGTAGTTCCGGCAGGTTGATTTCGTTCAGGCCCGCGCGCGGGCCGGAAGAGAGCAGGCGCAGGTCGTTACAGATTTTAGAGAGCTTAACCGCCAGACGTTTCAGCGAGCTGTGCACCATCACGTAAGCGCCGCAGTCAGACGTTGCTTCAATCAGATCTTCTGCCGGCACTACCGGCAGGTTGCTCACTTCCGCCAGTTTCTGCACCGCCAACTGCTGGTAACCGTCCGGCGTGTTGAGGCGCGTGCCGATGGCGGTTGCGCCGAGGTTCACTTCCAGCAGCAATTCCGCTGTGCGCAGCAGGTTTTTGGTCTCTTCGTTCAGCAGCACGGTAAACGCGTGGAACTCCTGACCAAGGGTCATCGGCACCGCGTCCTGGAGCTGAGTGCGGCCCATCTTCAGAATCGTTTCAAACTCTACCGCCTTACGCTGGAAGCCTTCGCCTAACTGGTTGATGGCGTCGACCAGTTTTACGATGGAGGCGTAAACCGCGATACGAAAGCCCGTCGGGTAGGCGTCGTTGGTGGACTGGCATTTGTTCACATGGTCATTCGGGTTGAGGTACTGGTATTCGCCTTTCTGATGGCCCATCAGCTCAAGGCCGATGTTCGCCAGCACTTCGTTGGTATTCATGTTGACGGAAGTGCCAGCGCCGCCCTGGTAAACGTCTACCGGGAATTGATCCATGCACTTGCCGTTGTTCAGCACCTCATCACAGGCGGCGATAATCGCGTTAGCCACGCTTTTTGGAATCGTTTGCAGCTCTTTGTTGGCCATAGCGGCGGCTTTTTTCACCATCACCATGCCGCGCACAAACTCCGGAATATCGCTGATTTTGCTGTTGCTGATGTAAAAGTTTTCAATCGCACGCAGAGTATGAACGCCATAGTAGGCGTCCGCTGGAACTTCCCTGGTACCCAACAAATCTTCTTCGATACGAATGTTGTTTAACATGTGAACCTTCTTTGCTTAATGACTAAGTTTGCACCAAACACGCAGGAGATATGTGGTTATGGAGCCGCGATGACCAACATTTTTAGCCTCATTTGGCCTGGTGCCCGTGATGATATGCTGATGATAGCGAAAAGCCGTAATCTGGATCACTTATTGTCGCCGTCGGGATATAACAATTATTAATCTGTGAAATGCATCACCGCTTATTAATTTCAGGAAAAATATCGCGGCAAAGCGATTGAATGTTGGCTACCGCGCCTCCATGTCTGACTAATCTGCTGAAAAAACGTTTACTTGCGACCGCTATAAGGCGTTCGCCCGAACAGGAGGTGCCGGTGCGCTGGATACCCTTTATCGCTATCTTTCTCTATGTTTACATTGAGATTTCAATTTTCATTCAGGTGGCCCATGCGCTGGGCGTGTTCCTGACGCTGGTGCTGGTGATTTTCACCTCAGTGATTGGCATGTCGCTGGTTCGCAACCAGGGGCTGAAAAACTTTCTGCTGATGCAGGAAAAAATGGCGGCGGGCGAAAGCCCGGCGGCGGAGATGGTGAAAAGCGTTTCGCTTATCATCGCCGGTTTCCTGCTATTGTTACCGGGCTTCTTTACCGATTTCCTCGGCCTGCTGCTTCTGTTGCCGCCTGTGCAAAAACACCTGACGCTGAAGCTGCTTCCCCATTTGCGCTTTGGCCGCATGCCGGGCGGCGGATTTAGCGCGGGCGACGGCAATACTTTCGAAGGCGAATACCAGCGCAAAGACGACGGTCCTAAGCGTCTGGAAGAGCGCGATCGCGACGATCGGTAAAAAAGCGAAAAAAATTTTATTTTTCCCCCTTGAAGGGGGAAAAGCCCATCCCCATCTCTCAGGGCACCAGCCGCGAGCATACAGGCTTCGGCGTTACCCATAACTGATACGGACTTTCTCAAAGGAGAGCTATCAATGAATATTCGTCCATTGCATGATCGTGTGATCGTCAAGCGTAAAGAAGTTGAATCCAAATCTGCTGGCGGCATCGTTCTGACCGGCTCCGCGGCGGGCAAATCCACCCGTGGCGAAGTGCTGGCTGTTGGCAATGGCCGCATCCTTGAAAATGGCGAAGTGAAGCCGCTGGATGTAAAAGTGGGCGACATCGTGATTTTCAATGATGGCTATGGTGTGAAAACCGAGAAGCTGGACGATCAGGAAGTGCTGATCATGTCCGAAAGCGACATTCTGGCAATTGTTGAAGCGTAATTTCACGCGCGACTAACTGAACGTACGAATTTAAGGGAAAAAAAGATATGGCAGCTAAAGACGTAAAATTCGGTAGCGACGCTCGTGTGAAAATGCTGCGCGGCGTAAACGTGCTGGCAGATGCGGTTAAAGTTACCCTGGGCCCGAAAGGCCGTAACGTAGTACTGGACAAATCCTTCGGCGCGCCGACCATCACTAAAGACGGCGTATCCGTTGCTCGTGAGATCGAACTGGAAGACAAATTCGAGAACATGGGCGCCCAGATGGTGAAAGAAGTGGCCTCCAAAGCGAACGACGCGGCAGGCGACGGCACCACCACCGCAACCGTACTGGCGCAGGCTATCGTGAACGAAGGCCTGAAAGCTGTGGCTGCGGGCATGAACCCGATGGACCTGAAGCGCGGCATCGACAAAGCGGTGCTGGCGGCGGTTGAAGAGCTGAAAGCGCTCTCCGTACCGTGCTCTGACTCCAAAGCTATCGCTCAGGTAGGCACCATCTCCGCTAACTCCGACGAAACCGTAGGCACGCTGATTGCAGAAGCCATGGAGAAAGTGGGCAAAGAAGGCGTTATCACCGTTGAAGAAGGCACCGGCCTGCAAGACGAGCTGGACGTAGTGGAAGGGATGCAGTTCGACCGCGGCTACCTCTCCCCTTACTTCATCAACAAGCCGGAAACTGGCGCAGTAGAGCTGGAAAGCCCGTTCATCCTGCTGGCTGACAAGAAAATCTCCAACATCCGCGAAATGCTGCCGGTTCTGGAAGCCGTAGCGAAAGCTGGCAAGCCGCTGGTGATCGTGGCTGAAGATGTTGAAGGCGAAGCGCTGGCGACCCTGGTGGTCAACACCATGCGCGGCATCGTGAAAGTGGCGGCGGTTAAAGCGCCGGGCTTCGGCGATCGTCGTAAAGCAATGCTCCAGGATATCGCTATCCTGACTGGCGGTACCGTTATCTCTGAAGAGATCGGTATGGAGCTGGAAAAAGCAACGCTTGAAGATCTGGGCCAGGCGAAACGCGTGGTTATCAACAAAGACACCACCACCATCATCGACGGTGTGGGCGAAGAAGCTGCAATCCAGGGCCGCGTAGGTCAGATTCGCCAGCAGATCGAAGAAGCGACCTCTGATTACGACCGTGAAAAACTGCAAGAGCGCGTAGCGAAACTGGCAGGCGGCGTTGCGGTAATCAAAGTTGGCGCAGCGACTGAAGTCGAAATGAAAGAGAAGAAAGCCCGCGTTGAAGACGCCCTGCACGCAACCCGTGCTGCGGTGGAAGAAGGCGTGGTAGCTGGCGGCGGCGTGGCGCTGGTTCGCGTTGCGGCGAAAATCGCTGGCCTGACCGGTCAGAACGAAGATCAGAACGTGGGTATCAAAGTTGCGCTGCGCGCAATGGAAGCCCCGCTGCGTCAGATCGTTTCCAACGCCGGCGAAGAGCCGTCTGTTGTTGCTAACAACGTGAAAGCAGGCGACGGTAACTACGGTTACAACGCGGCGACCGAAGAGTACGGCAACATGATCGACATGGGTATCCTGGATCCGACCAAAGTTACCCGTTCTGCGTTGCAGTACGCTTCTTCCGTTGCAGGCCTGATGATCACCACCGAGTGCATGGTGACTGACCTGCCGAAAGAAGACAAAGCTGATTTAGGCGCTGCCGGCATGGGCGGCATGGGTGGCATGGGCGGCATGATGTAATCGCCTTCGTCCGCTGTTTTCGGCGGGCGAGTCCCCAGAAATACGTAAACCCCCGTACCAGAAATGGTCGGGGGTTTTTCTTTTGGTCATCTTTTTAGTATAAGGTCTTACCGGGCAGACTGTGTCCAGCATACTGATAATGAGGAATAACATGCGCGTGAAAGTCTCAGCAGGAATGGTTGTGGCAGCACTGCTGCTGGCAGGATGTAGCTCCAGCTCCAGCAATCAGCTGACAGCGGCAGGTCAGGGCGTTCGTTTCGTAGAAGAAAAACCAGGCGCTGCGTGCCAGCTGGTGGGAACCGCTACGGGCGAGCAGAGCAACTGGCTCTCCGGCCAACAGGGAGATGAGGGCGGCTCTATGCGCGGCGCGGCGAACGATCTGCGCAACCAGGCGGCGCAGATGGGCGGCAATGTGATTTACGGCGTGAGCAGCCCAACGCAAAACCTGCTTTCAAGCTTTGTGCCGACCGCCAGCAAAATGACTGGCCAGGTTTATAAGTGCCCAAACTGATTAAGCATTAATTATGGCGGGTGCGCTGCGCTTACCCGCCCAAAGTTTCTCCCGCTGGCGCGCGCTTTTGTGTAAACCCGGCTTATGAATGGCGCAGGGCTTACGTGCTCAAACTCGCCTTAGCGTTGACGCAGCTGTAAATCCAGCGGCGTTTTACTGGGTTCGCCGCCAATTTCACGAGTCAGTTTCGGCACCATATAACCTGAAACCAGCGTCAGCAATTCCCTCATGATTTCCCGCGCTTCTTCGTCGCTCACCATGAAATGCGCCGCGCCCTGAACTTTATCCAGCACGTGAAGGTAATAAGGCATCACGCCTGCATCAAACAACGCGTTGCTGAGGTCGGCCAGCGACTGCGCGCGGTCATTGACTCCCCTGAGCAGCACGCTTTGATTAAGCAACGTAACGCCCGCTTTGCGCAGCCGCGCCATCGCGTCGCGGAACGCATCGTCAATCTCCCGGGCGTGGTTGATATGGTTGACCAGCAATACCTGTAGCGAAGAGCGCGCAAGACGCGCTACCAGTTCATCGGTAATGCGTGCCGGAATGACTATCGGCAGGCGGCTGTGAATACGCAGCCTTTTAATATGCGGGATAGCCTCAAGCCCGGCGATCAACCAGTCCAGCTCTTTATCTTTCGCCATCAACGGGTCGCCGCCGGAAAAGATGATTTCATCAAGCTCGGGATGCGCGGCGATATAATCCAGCGCTGCCTGCCAGTTGCGCTTGTTGCCCTGGTTATCTGCGTAGGGAAAATGGCGGCGGAAACAATAACGACAGTTTACCGCGCAACCGCCTTTGACCAGAAGCAGGGCGCGGTTGCGGTATTTATGCAGCAGGCCTGGCACTACGCTGTTCTGCTCTTCCAGCGGATCGGTGGAAAAGCCGGGCGTGGCGATGAACTCTTCATGCGAGGTAAGCACCTGACGCAAAAGCGGATCGTGCGGGTTGCCCTTCTCCATGCGGGCGATAAATGCGCGGGGAACGCGCAGCGCGAACAGGCGGCGAGCGTCACGTCCTGCGAGCAGTTGTGCATCAGCGTCTATATTCAGAAGCTGGAGCAACTCATCAGGCTCGGTGACAACATCGGCAAGTTGCGATAACCAATCTTCTCTGGATGGGGGATTTAGGGTTACAATATGCGCCATTTTGTGGCTTAGCTACCAGTTAACAATTTCAGAGGGCCTTATGGCGACTTATTCTAGCAACGATTTTCGTGCCGGTCTTAAAATCATGATGGATGGCGAACCTTACGCCGTTGAATCCAGCGAATTCGTTAAACCAGGTAAAGGTCAGGCGTTCGCGCGCGTTAAGCTGCGCCGTCTGCTGACCGGTTCCCGTGTAGAAAAAACCTTTAAATCCACCGACTCCGCAGAAGGCGCAGACGTTGTCGATATGAATCTGACTTACCTCTACAACGACGGTGAGTTCTGGCATTTCATGAACAACGAAACCTTCGAACAGCTGGCAGCAGACGCGAAAGCCGTAGGCGACAACGCTAAATGGCTGCTGGACCAGGCGGAATGCATCGTGACCCTGTGGAACGGCCAGCCGATCTCCGTCACGCCGCCGAACTTTGTTGAACTGGAAATTGTTGATACCGATCCGGGTCTGAAAGGCGATACCGCAGGTACAGGCGGCAAGCCGGCTACCCTGTCCACTGGCGCAGTGGTGAAAGTACCGCTGTTCGTACAGATTGGCGAAGTGATTAAAGTAGATACCCGCTCTGGCGAATACGTATCTCGCGTGAAATAAGTTCACGTCTGGTATGCGGTGTGGCGCCTGCCACACCGTTGCCTCAGGGATGGCTGACTGATGAAATCCTTTATTCGCTTCCTGCTGCTTACCTTCTTTGCCTGCGCCCTCCTCAGCGGCTGTAATACCGCCCGCGGTATTGGCGAAGATATTCAACACCTCGGCAATGCAATAGAACGTGCCGCCAGCTGACCTCAACTTCTCCTAAAAATTTCTTCTTTCCCGTCGCTTTTCGGGATTTTGTCTATGCTTAAGTGGCTATACACAAACAACATTGGTAACAAAAGGACGAAATTATGGCTAAGAAAACAATGGCGGCGCTCTTTTCTGCACTGGTGCTTTCTTCTCTGCTGACGGCCTGCAACACGACTCGCGGCGTGGGCGAAGATATTCAGAGCGGCGGCAGCGCCATTTCCGGCGCAGCGACCAAAGCTCAGCAGTAATCCTGGTAGGCGGTACGGCTGACTGTGCCGTACCGTTTATTCCACTCTCAGCTCATGCTGGGGGACAAAAAGCGAAAACCGGTTGTCCACGCCAAGCTTCATGCGGATATTGCGCTTATAGGTGTAGACCGTCTTTACCGCGATGCCCATATTGCGGGCAATCACTTCATTGGCTATTCCGTCTGTCCACCATTTCAAAATTCGCTCTTCACGTAAGGTAAGCAATGAGGTGACGGTACGCGCTTCGCGCGTTTGCGGCCGCGTCTGCATCGCCTGTTCAATAACGTCCTTCAGGTCGCCTAGCGGAATAGACTTTTCTACCGTTTGCCACGGTTTATGCGTTTCGCAATAGTGCTCCAGCGCTTCGGACATACCGCTTTGCAGCAGCAGTAAGCGAGTATGCTTGCCGCAGGCGGCAAAAATGGAGGAAAGCTGGCTAATATGATGAATATCCGACATAAAGCCATGCAGGTCAGCGATGACCATATCCGGCTGCCACTGCATAATGTATTCCCTTGCACGTAGCAGATGGTCTGTCGCGGTTATCTCAAAAGGCGATGCAAAGTACTCAGAGTGATTGAGCCAGCCCACCATGCCAAGACGGCTAAAATAACAGTGGTCAATCAGTAAAATTTTATACATGGTCAGTTTCGTAATGAGCGGTCGGACAAGAGGTCACTGAATAACCATCATAAAAGGATTTACCGCCGCTGAATCACGGATTTACGCGCTCTAACGCCTCTATTTCTGCGCTTAAGCCTTTGCTTATCCGAAATTAAGCCCCGGTAAGTTGCATTCCGGTTCTGATAACGCGATCATTTATAAGTTTTTCAACTGGCCTTATGGGACGACCCATAAGCGCGTCATATGAACGGGGACGACCCCAGCTCGAACGGGAGTCATCTTTATGTCCTGGATTATCCTTTTTATCGCTGGTCTGCTTGAAGTGGTCTGGGCTGTCGGCCTGAAATACACCCACGGCTTTACGCGCCTCGTACCAAGCCTTATTACCGTTACGTCGATGATTATCAGCATCGTTATGCTGTCATTTGCTATGAAAACGCTGCCTACCGGAACGGCTTATGCGGTCTGGACAGGCATTGGCGCGGTTGGCGCGGCGATAGCGGGCATTGTGTTGCTAGGGGAATCGGCGAGTCTCGCCCGAATCGCGAGCCTCGCGCTGATAGTGGTAGGGATCGTCGGGTTAAAATTCAGCACGCATTAAAGCGGCTTCTGTTTTACCCAGATCAGTTTTTCTACAGCGAAACCCTGCCGCGTCGCGGCATCCAGCATCTCTTGCTTAACCTGCGGGCTGATGGTCGGCGTACGTGAAAGGATCCACAAGTAGTCGCGATTCGGCCCGCACACCAGCGCATGCTGATAATCTTTATCAAGCGCTATCACGTTATAGCCGCCGTAGAACGGGCCGAAAAACGAAACTTTTAGCGCCGCGCGGTTTGGGCTGCCGGTAAAATAGGCTCTGCCATCGGTATCTTGCCATTTAGCGCGATCGGGGTTGTAGCCACGGTTGATGACATTAATTCCGCCATCTTCACGCAGGCTGTATGTCGCCGTCACTTGTTCAAGCCCGCGCTCAAACCGATGGTCGAAACGGGCTATTTCATACCATTTTCCCAGGTAGCGTGTGGAGTTGAAATTCTCAACGACGGTAACGCCTCGTGGCGGTGTCGGCGTGCTACAGGCAACAACCAGAAAAGCAGCGGCAACGGCGGTAACAACGGGCAGGATTTTCATCGCGTATTCCTTTTTAGTCTTTTTGCTAAGTGTAGAATCAGCCGGGCATTTTTGCTTATGGCGGGCGCGGCAAAGAGAGGTAAAAGAAAGAGGGCGCGCATAAAAAAGCCCGCTTTTGCGCGGGCTTTTTGCTGAGGGCTTTTCAGACGGTCACGACGCCGGTCAGCGTGACTACCGTCAGGATAGCGGCCAGGCCGTAGAACACCCATTTGCCGCTCGGCACGTGGATTTTCAGGTCGTGCATGGCGTGATGAATACGGTGCAACCCGCACCATAGCGGCAGCACAATCATCAGAAAAATAAACAGGCGGCCGATATAGCTCTGGGCGAACGCGAGCACGCGCTCGTAACTTAACGCCTCGCCCGGATAAAGACCGAGCGGCAGCATAATGCCCACCAGCAGCACAATAACCGGCGCGAAAATAGCGCCCCACATGCCGCCTGCGCCAAACAGGCCCCAGAATACCGGCTCGTCGGAACGTTTAGGGTTTGAATGAATCACGGTATCCTCCTTACCAGAAAAGAGCCACAAACAGCACGACAGCGGTGACGACGACGGTAACCACCCAGAGTCCTTTTATAATCGGCTCCGGCCCCAGCTTTTCATCTTTGATAATGATATTGGCCGCTTTCGGCGCCAGCTCAAACCAGGTTTTGGTATGCAGCAGCGCCGCCGCCAGGGTGATAAGGTTTAAAATCACGACCACCGGATTTTGCAAAAAGCTCGTAAACGCAGCCCAGCTGTCCGGGCCATTTTTTAACGAGAACAAGCCGCAAATCAGCACAATGCTGAACCAGACGGTGGGAACGGATGTGCCTTCGCGCAGCATATAAAAGCGGTAAAAACCCAGCTTTTGCCACCATGTCGGCGTCATGGTGCGCACATAAGGTTTACGTTTTGTAGTCATTGGGCGCTCCTTAGCGTGGTTTCAGGGTGGCAATCAGGAAATCTTTCGCGCTTTCCACTTTGCCCTGCTGAATGGCGGCGGCCGGATCAACATGCTTTGGACACACCTGCGAGCAGAAGCCGACGAAGGTGCAGGTCCAGACGCCGTTCTGGCCGTTCAGTTGCGCCATACGCGCTTTTTTACCGCGATCGCGGCTATCCAGGTTGTAGCGGTGGGCGAGGGTAATGGCCGCCGGGCCGATAAACTCTGGATTCAGGCCGAACTGTGGGCAGGCGGCATAGCACAGGCCGCAGTTGATGCAGCCGGAAAACTGGTGATATTTCGCCATTTGCGCCGGCGTCTGGTTATTCGGCCCCTGATCCGGCGTGCGCGGGTTGCCGATGATATAAGGCTTAATCGCCTCCAGGCTCTCGATAAAGTGGGTCATATCGACCACTAAATCGCGCTCGATGGGAAAGTTCGCCAGCGCTTCAACCTTCATGCCGCCAGGGTAGTCGCGCAGGAACGTTTTGCAGGCAAGCTTCGGCACATTGTTGACCATCATGCCGCAGGAGCCGCAAATCGCCATGCGGCAGGACCAGCGGTAGCTCAGGTCCGCCGCCAGGTTATCCTTGATGTAGCCCAGCGCGTCCAGCAGCGAGGTTTGCTCATCGTAAGGCACGTCGTAAAACACGCTGTGCGGGGCGTTATCCGTTTCCGGGTTATAACGCACCACCTCTACTTTCAGGTTTTTCATCTCAGCCATTGGCCTGCTCCTTCTTCTCGGCCGCTTCCGCCTCCGCGCCATAGACGCGTTTCGCCGGCGGCAGCGTAGTGATTTTCACGTCACTGTAATCAAGACGAACTGAACCGTCCGCGTTCAGGAAGGCGAGGGTATGTTTCAGAAAGTTAACGTCGTCGCGCTCGGTGCAGCCTTCATCAAGGCGCTGGTGCGCGCCGCGAGACTCTTTTCGCGCCATGGCGGAATGCGCCATGCATTCGGCCACATTAAGGCCATGGCCCAGCTCAATGGTGTAAAGCAGGTCGGTGTTGAAAACGCTGGAGGTATCGGTAATACGTATGCGCTTAACGCGCTCCTGCAACTCTGCAAGCTTGTCGATAGTCTTTTGCATTAATTCCGGCGTGCGATAAATGCCGCAGCCTTCTTCCATCGAAAGGCCCATCTCGTCGCGGATTTTCGCAAAGCTTTCATTGCCTTGCTGACTGGCCAGCGCGTTCAGGCGCGCTTCCACATCCGCCGCCTGCGCGCTGAGCGCCGCGTCGTTGGCCGGTTGCGCTTCGTTTGCCCGCGCCATCGCCTGTTCGCCGGCGAGGCGGCCAAACACCACCAGCTCCGCCAGTGAATTTGAGCCAAGACGGTTAGCGCCGTGAAGCCCTACGCTTGAACATTCGCCCACGGCGAACAGCCCTTTAATACGCGTTTCGCACTGCTGGTCGGTTTCAATGCCGCCCATGGTGTAATGAGCGGTCGGACGTACCGGGATAGGTTCTTTTACCGGGTCGACGCCAACGTACGCTTTTGCCAGTTCGCAGATAAACGGCAGACGCTCCAGCAGTTTTTTCTCGCCAAGATGGCGCAGGTCGAGATAAACCACATCGCCGCGCGGCGTGGCGATAGTGTTGCCTTTGCGCCATTCGTGCCAGAACGCCTGGGAAACTTTATCGCGCGGGCCAAGTTCCATATATTTATTCTTCGGCTCGCCGAGCGGCGTTTCCGGCCCCATGCCGTAATCCTGGAGGTAGCGATAGCCGTTTTTATTTACCAGGATGCCGCCTTCGCCGCGACAGCCTTCCGTCATTAAAATGCCGGAGCCGGGCAGGCCGGTGGGGTGATACTGCACAAATTCCATGTCGCGCAGCGGCACGCCGTGCGCCAGCGCCATTCCCATGCCGTCGCCAGTGACAATGCCGCCATTGGTGTTGTAGCGATAAACCCGGCCCGCGCCGCCTGTCGCCAGCACCACGGCGTTGGCGCGGATCTGCACCAGCGAGCCTTCCATCATGTTCATTGCTACCAGTCCGCGCGCCTGGCCATCATCCACCAGGATATCAAGCACGAAATGTTCGTCGAAGCGTTGAATTTGCGGGAACTGTAAAGAGGTCTGGAAGAGGGTGTGAAGCATGTGGAAGCCGGTTTTATCCGCGGCAAACCAGGTGCGCTCAATCTTCATGCCGCCGAAGCGACGCACATTTACCGAGCCGTCCGGGCGACGGCTCCATGGGCAGCCCCATTGTTCAAGTTGCGTCATCTCTGTTGGACAGTGGCGCACAAAATAGTCCACCACGTCCTGTTCACAGAGCCAGTCGCCGCCAGCGACCGTGTCGTGGAAATGGTAATCGAAACTGTCATGATCCTGAGCGACGGCCGCCGAACCGCCTTCTGCGGCGACAGTGTGGCTGCGCATGGGATAAAGTTTGGAAATCAAAGCGATTTTCGCGTTGGGGTTGGCTTGCGCTGCGGCAATGGCGGCACGCAGACCCGCGCCACCGGCGCCTATCACGGCAAGATCGGCTTGAAAGATTTGCACGACATTCCTCCAGATTATGGTTTTTTCGCAACGCGTTACTGCCCAGGGGTAGTGAAAACGACACGCTGACGCCGCTGCGAAGCAATTCCCCTGCTCCTTTGTGGGTAAGTGAGTATAACCGCGGCAATCATAAGGAAATTTGACCCGATCGATTTTTTTACCGTTCTGCCAGGGCTTTTAACCGCTTGCCCAGGCCTTGAGGTTTAACCCGGCCAGGACGTTATTGCGCAAAATTTGTCTCGTGACGCGCTAACGAGTAGACTTCGTGCCCTTGTTTGTCTTAGGAGAAAAGCACCATGAGCGAGACGGCCAGCTGGCAGCCGAGCGCATCCATCCCCAACCTGTTGAAACGCGCCGCGATAATGGCGGAGATCCGCCGCTTTTTCGCGGATCGTTGCGTTCTGGAGGTGGAAACCCCCTGCATGAGCCAGGCGACGGTGACCGATATTCACCTGTTCCCGTTTAAAACTCGCTTCGTGGGCCCGGGCCATTCTCAGGGGCTCGACCTCTACCTGATGACCAGCCCGGAATACCATATGAAACGCCTGCTGGCGGCGGGTTGCGGCCCGGTATTCCAGCTTTGCCGCAGCTTTCGTAACGAAGAGATGGGACGCCACCATAATCCGGAATTCACCATGCTGGAGTGGTATCGTCCGCATTACGACATGTACCGGCTGATGAATGAAGTGGATGACCTGCTGCAACAGGTGCTGGAGTGCCAGCCTGCGGAAAGCCTCTCTTATCAGCAGGCGTTTTTGCGCCACCTGGATATTGATCCGCTGTCGGCGGATAAAAACCAGCTGCGCGAAGCGGCGGCAAAGCTCGATTTAAGCAACATTGCCGATACGGAAGAAGATCGCGATACGCTGCTGCAATTGCTTTTCACCATGGGCGTGGAACCGCACATTGGTAAAGAGCGCCCGGCTTTTGTCTATCACTTCCCGGCAAGCCAGGCGGCGCTGGCGCAAATCAGTACGGAAGATCACCGCGTGGCGGAGCGCTTTGAGGTTTATTTCAAAGGCATGGAGCTGGCGAACGGTTTCCACGAGCTGACGGACGCGCGCGAGCAGCGCCAGCGTTTCGAACAGGATAACCGTAAGCGCGCGCAGCGTGGGCTTGAACAGCAGCCGGTTGACTATAACCTGCTGGAGGCGCTTGAAGCGGGGCTGCCGGATTGCTCCGGCGTAGCGCTGGGCGTTGACCGCCTGATCATGCTGGCGCTGGGGGCAGAAAGCCTTTCTGAGGTGATAGCCTTTACCGTAGATCGGGCCTGATCAACGATCGCTTGTAAAAAAGGAGCCTTTCGGCTCCTTTTTGTTTACATGCTTCCGGGCGCGCGGGTGGTTTTCCCGGCGGAGGTGAAGGTTCGCGCTGAACGTTTGCCGTCCAGACTTTCAAGACGCATCTGGAAAGGCGGGAAGGGCAGGTCGATGCCATGCTCGCGGAAACCCTGCAAAATCAACTGATGGATTTCGTGACGCAGCGGCATGCGATGCCCCATCTCTGCGGCGTGAATACGCAGTTCGAACAGTTGAATACCCTGCTGCAAATCCACCAAAAAGACTTCCGGCGGTGGGTTATCAATCACATAAGTACACTTCTCAGCGGCGCGGTAAAGCAGCTGCGTGACCTCTTCGCTGTTGGCGTCCACTGGCGCAGGCACCGTTAACACCACGCGGGTGACGGAATCTGACAGCGACCAGTTAATGAACTGTTCGGTGATAAACGCCTTGTTCGGCACGATAATCTCTTTGCGGTCCCAGTCGCTGATGGTGGTGGCGCGGGTGTTAATGCGCGTCACGCTGCCGGTTAAATCGCGAATGGTTACGGTATCGCCGATACGGATCGGTTTTTCAAAAAGGATAATCAGACCGGAAATAAAGTTGGCGAAAATCTCCTGCAAACCAAAACCCAGCCCTACACCGAGCGCGGCGACCAGCCATTGCAGCTTCGACCACTCAATACCAATCATCGAGAAGCCCACCAGACCGCCAAACAGCATCAGCAGATACTTAGTGATGGTGGTAATGGCGTAACCGGTGCCTGGCGTTAAGTCGAGATGCTGCAAGAGCGCCAGCTCCAGCAGCGCAGGCAGGTTACGCACCAGCTGCGTGGTGACGATAAACACCAGAATGGCGATAAGCACGGCGCCGAGGGTTATCGGCTCCAGGCTCTCCACGCCTTTCACCGTGGAAGTCACATCCCAGAGCGTGATGTTTTCAAGAAAGCCAAACGCGGAATGGATTTCTGACCACAGCACAATCACGGAAAGCAGAGCGATGAGCGTGAGGATCGAACGCACCAGCCGCAGCGACTGGGCGCTGATGGTATCGAGATCGATTTCCGCCACTTCCACTTCCGCCGCCCCTTCCGTGCTGTGCGTCGGCGCCTGTTCTTCTTCGCCGCGCGCGCGCTGGGCGAGGATCTCCGCACGTCGCTGCCTGGCGCGGTCAAACGCCAGGCGGCGGCGCTGAATCAGCATCCAGCGGCGGATAATGTGATAGACCACCAGCAGCAGGAACCAGATAGCGACAGAGGTTTCCAGGCGCGCCAGCAGCGCCTGCGCGGTCGCGAGGTAGCCTACCGCCGCGGCGAGAATGGCGGTCAGCGGCGCGCACAGCATTAAATTCCACAGCAGCCGGTTGACCCAGTTGTCGCCGTTGCCCTCTTTATCAAGATAGAGCGGAATGCCCGCGCGCTTGAGGCTTAGCGTGACGATTGCCAGCGCGCCGCAAATCAGCACAAAGCACAGCCGGCCAAGCGAACCGGAAAACTCCCGATCGTTAAGGTTATCGAACATGATAAGCGCCATGATGAGCGGCACGATAAAGCCGATGCTCATCAGGTAGTAGCGCATCGCACGCGCTACCCGGTTGCGCGGCCAGCCGAAATGGACGATGAACAGACCATTGGAGCGGGCAAAGGCAGCGCAAATCATCACCACCCACAGCAGCGGAACGGTTGCCGTTACGCCGTCGCCTACTGCGACCGCAATGGGATAAGGCCAGGCTTCGCGCAGGCCATAACCCAGCGTCGCCCACAGCACCGGCAACGGCGAAGCCACCAGCACAGACCAGAACACGGTGCGCAGCGTAAGGCGGAAATGGTCCTGCGTTACTTTGCCCACTTTTGCGCTCGATCGCTCAAGGAAAGCCGTAAAGTGGCGACGCGAGCTGATGCTAAAGCCCACCAGCAGCAGCGCGCCGAAAAGCGGCAGCAGCGTCTCTTTGCTGGTCACCATCATAATGGCCGCTTTGCCGAGCTGACCGAAGGTGTCGAGCGAAATAAGACGGCGCAGATCCTGCACGATTTCCAGCGGCCAAGCGAACGTGAGCGGGCTAACGTCCGACGTCCAGAACAGGTAGCGGTGGGTCGCTTCATTCACCTCTTTGAGCGCATCTTCAAGCTGGCTGTTGGAGACCTTAAGCTTGGTCAGCTCCAGCAGCAGCGTGTCGCCGCCCTGTAGCAAAGAGCCGAGCAGTTCGCGCTGGGTACGGAGCTGCGCTTCCAAGATCCGGCTCTGTTCAGCGGTCAACTGTTGGCCGTCCAGCTGGCGGATTTGCCGCAGCTGAGGCTGCTTATTGAGCAAATCCTCATAGCGCATGCGATGGACGCGAAGCTGGGCCATTTCGGTATCAAGCTGCTGCGGCTTCGGCATTTCCGGCAGTCGCGCCACCTGGGCGCGCAGCGCTTCGCCAAGCACATTGGAAACGCCCAGCCACTGCGACTGCTCGCGAAGCGTGGTTAACGCCTGGCGTACCTGCAACGTCTGGCTGGTGGCCTGCCGCTGCTGCGAGGCGACGAGATCCATGCGCTGCGCCTGCTGGTTCAGCGCCTGGGAAAGCTCGCGGTTAACTTTAAACTGCTTGAGGATCTCAGGCGGCAGGTTAGCGCTGTTTTCAGCGAGCATCTCGGTGCTTTCCAGCGCCTGCTCGGCTTCTTTCTGCCGCTGGCTGTTAAGATGATTGCGCAGCGCCTGGAGATAGGCATCCAGCTGTTCCGCCTGTTTTTGCGCCAGCTCCGCGCGCAGGCGCGAAAGCTCCTGCCGGTTGCTGGCGGAAAGCTGCGCCAGCTCCAGCTCATCTACCTGCGCCTTGAGGCGAGCCGATTCCGCCTGCGCGGCAAGATTCTGCGCCTGGGCAAGCGGACCGCTGACGCCGTTCTGGCTGCCGGCGCGGCGCTCCACTTCATTCAACTGACGCCGGGCGTCGGTTTGCTGCTGGGGGAGCTGGCTTAACGAGTCGGCGATTTCCCGCGCCCGGTCCTGCTCCTGCTGCGCCTGACGGCTTTTGTCCAGCAACTGGCTGCTGACCTGCACGATCTCCTGATTGAGCGCGTCGGTGGTCAGGCCCGCCGGCACGCTTTTCGGTTCATCGCGCAGGTTATTAAGCTGCTGGCGCAGGGTTTGCGAGAGTTTGGGGAAATTATCGATAACTTCCTGATACTGCTGGGCGCGCTCAAGAGAGGCTTTGCGCTCTTCAAGCGCGTTGAGGGCGGACTGGAGCGTTTCCACCGTTTCCGGCTGGTTGGGCTGATCTTTTGCAGCCTTCGCCTGCTCCAGTTCCTGGGTTATCTGTTTTGCATCGGGGGCCGTCGCAGCGTACGCCCCCAGGCTGAGGCACCAGGCCATCAGTATAGTGATAATCAGGCGCACGTCAGTCTACCTTTCGTTGTGCTGTTAACCTTCGTCTTTCTCATCGACCAGCGGATTAGCTTCCCGCTCGGCCTGCACTTCTTCTGCCGGGATGATAGCTGGCGCAACGTCCGCCGCCACCGCTTCAGTAGAGACCGCCAGCGGTTCGCCAAGACGGGTTACCGACAGGCTTTGCAGGTGGTCAACCAGCTCGACTTTGCCCGGCGCGAACAGGTTAATAACCGTTGAGCCAAGCTTGAAGCGGCCCATCTCCTGGCCTTTCAGCAGCGCTACGGCGCCTTCGTTTTCGCCTGCCGGCCAGGTCCAGCGCTTGATGACCCCTTCGCGCGGCGGCGTGATAGTGCCCGCCCAGACGGTTTCGATGCTGCCGACAATCGTCGCGCCGACCAGAATCTGCGCCATCGGGCCAAATTCCGTGTCGAACAGGCAAATAACACGTTCATTACGGGCAAACAGGTTCGGCACGTTCTGCGCGGTCAGATGATTAACCGAGAAGAGATCGCCGGGCACGTAGATCATCTCGCGCAGGATACCGTTG
The DNA here is from genome assembly GCF_000463115.2 of Franconibacter helveticus LMG 23732. Classification (GTDB taxonomy): domain Bacteria; phylum Pseudomonadota; class Gammaproteobacteria; order Enterobacterales; family Enterobacteriaceae; genus Franconibacter; species Franconibacter helveticus. Next base: position 22,036 of record NZ_AWFX01000007.1, read on the forward strand.
CACGGCATGTGTACGCGGTGATAGTCGCGAGGAGAGAGGTAAGTGGTCGCGAACGTCCCGTTACGGAACAGATCGGCCATGATGTAATTGCCCGCGAGCAGCGCTTCCAGGCTGTAGTTATGGCCTTTGGCCTGCAAAATTTTATCGTTTTCAATGCGCCCAAGCTGGCTAATAACGCCATCTGCCGGCATGACCAGCACGTTCGGGTCGGTATTCAGCGGACGCACTTCGTCGCGCAGCGGGCGAACAAAGAATTCATTAAAGGTGCGGTAGCTGGCGGTGTCGGGCTTTTGCGCCTCTTGCATGTTGACCTTGTAGTATTTCACAAACAGGTCGATGACCAGTTTGGTCAGCCAGCCGGCACGCTTGCTTGCGCCCCAGCCCGCCAGGCGAGTGAGCCACAGTTTTGGCAGAAGGTATTGAAGCGAAAGTTTGATGTCGTTTAGCAAGATAGCCTCCAGGCTAAGTTTATTGCCAGTCCTGGCCCGTTCCGCGTAGGGCGAAGCGGGCATTGCAGAAAAAGGGGGCGATTTTAGCGACGCCCAGCTTAATTGTCAGTCGTCGCTTTCAGAAAAGCTTTTACGCGTTTTTACCTGCGCCATGCTTTCCAGGATTCGGTGATAGTTGTCAAAACGGCTTTCGGCGATTTCGCCGCGCTCCACCGCCGCGCGAATGGCGCAGCCCGGGTCGTTGCCGTGACGGCAATCGCGGTATTTGCAGGTGCCCAGATAGTCGTGGAATTCGACAAAACCCTGGGTGATTTGTTCCGGCTCCAGGTGCCAGAGACCAAACTCGCGCACGCCGGGAGAATCGATCACATCGCCGCCGTGCGGGAAGTGATAAAGGCGCGCGGCTGTCGTGGTGTGCTGGCCCAGGCCGGAGACATCTGAAACGTCGTTAGTGAGGATTTCATCCTCTTTAAGCCCTAACAGCGCGTTCAGCAGACTGGATTTGCCGACGCCAGACTGCCCGGCAAAAATGCTGATGCGGCCGATAAGCGCCTGTTCAAGCGCCTCCAGTCCATGTTCGGCATGGCTTGAAACCAGCAGCACGCGATAACCGATGCCGCGGTAGATATCCATTTGCTCATTAACAAAATTCATTCCTGCTTCATCCAGCAGGTCGATTTTGTTCAGCACGATAAGCGGCTCAACGTCCAGCGTCTCGCAGGCCACCAGATAACGGTCGATAATATTCAGCGACAGCTCCGGCAAAATGGCAGAGACAATCACTATCTGGTCGATGTTGGCGGCGACCGGCTTCACGCCGTCATAAAAATCCGGGCGCGTAAGAACCGAGGTACGCTCATGCACCGCCTCGACGATGCCGTTGATGGTGACCCCTTCTGCGGCGTCTTTCGCCGGGCGCCACACCACGCGATCGCCCGTTACCAGCGAACGGATAGTGCGGCGGATATTGCAGCGGTGTAAGGCGCCGTCCGCCGACTCTACGTCCGCATGCATGCCAAACCGGCTGATGACCGTGCCTTCGCGCGGTTCGCCGAACAGGTTGTCATCGTAATCGGCCTTCTCCGTTGATTGCTTAAGCCGACGCTGATGATTGGCCTTTACGCGGCGCTGCTGACCTTTGGAGAGTTTATTTTTACTCAATCGCCCTGGCTCCTGGTCGCCCGTTATGGGCAAAACCTCTATGATACACGCTATTTTATACGAATTAACCGAGAGTCACCGTGGGGTGACGCGAGAAGGGTGGAAAATAACATGAGTGGAACTGAAAACAATCTGATTTGGATAGACCTGGAGATGACCGGGCTTGATCCAGAACGCGACCGCATTATCGAAATCGCCACCCTGGTGACCGACGCGAACCTGAATATCCTGGCGCAAGGGCCGGTCATTGCGGTGCATCAGTCTGATGAACAGCTGGCGCTGATGGATGAGTGGAACGTGCGCACCCATACGGGCAGCGGGCTGGTAGAGCGCGTGAAGGCGAGCACGATGGGCGATCGCGACGCGGAGCTTGCGACCATCGCGTTTCTGAAAGAGTGGGTGCCAGCAGGGACATCGCCCATCTGCGGCAACAGCATCGGGCAGGATCGCCGTTTTCTGTTTAAGTACATGCCGGAGCTGGAAGCCTATTTCCACTACCGCTACCTGGACGTGAGCACGGTGAAAGAGCTGGCGCGCCGCTGGAAGCCGGAAATTCTTGACGGTTTTAAAAAGCAAAATACCCATCAGGCGCTGGATGATATTCGCGAGTCGATTGCAGAACTGGCTTATTACCGCGAACATTTTATCAAGCTGTGACCGGGAGAGGGGTTTTAACCCCTCTTTCGCCGATAAAATCATCAGTCTGGCGAATTAATCAGCATTCAAACAAAAAGCACGAAAAAATTCGTTTAAGGGGTTGCGGTGAAAATCATTTCTCGTATAATGCGCCTCCCGTGACGACACAGAAATGTTAAGCACGCAGAGCGGGAATAGCTCAGTTGGTAGAGCACGACCTTGCCAAGGTCGGGGTCGCGAGTTCGAGTCTCGTTTCCCGCTCCAAAATTTGAAATGCCGTCAGGCAGCACCACCCAAGCGGGAATAGCTCAGTTGGTAGAGCACGACCTTGCCAAGGTCGGGGTCGCGAGTTCGAGTCTCGTTTCCCGCTCCAGATTTCTCCATAACGTATAAATTATCCACAGCGCCAGAGCCTGCTGTTGCTGATGATTTTCACTTCCGTTAAAAACTTCTGAACAGAGTTATCCACAATCCGGAACGGCACCGTCGCGCCTGGAAAACGTTATTTTTGTTTACATTATTTATTTAACTTATTGTTATTTAAGAAGTTAATTAGATTTCAAAATATTAATACGCGACGCTGTTTATTTTTTGTGCATTGAATGACAAGGGTTTTTTAATTTTATTCACAGGCTGTGGAAAGCTCAGGCATCCCTCGGCAACCCTTTCTCCACCACTCTCACCAGCCGCTGTTTCTTCGGTAATTGCACTTCAACGACATTGGCGTTACGCCTGGCTATTTGTTGCGCAATCGCCCATTCAATGTGTTCATCCAGAAGTGGGTGCTCACCTTTTCTGCTTTCCAGCGCCCGCAGGTTAGCTTCATCCCATGGCGCGTTGCCGAGCGCAACGGCGATATTTCGCAGCCAGCGTAAATGGCCTATGCGGCGGATCGCCGACCCTTCCGTTACTTTCAGAAAATGCGCTTCGCTCCAGCCGAAGAGTTCCACCAGCCTGGGCGCATGCAGCGCCTGACGCGGGCTGAAATCTTCTTCATCCGTCAATTGAGAAAAACGGTTCCAGGGACAGATAAGCTGACAATCGTCGCAGCCGTAAATGCGGTTGCCGATGAGCGGGCGAAACGCCTCAGGGATGGCGCCTTCCAGTTCGATGGTGAGGTAAGAGATGCAGCGGCGCGCATCGACCGTGTACGGCTCGACAATAGCGCCGGTGGGGCAGATGGTCATACAGGCTACGCATTTTCCGCAGCCTTCCTCAACGGGCTTATCCACCGGCAACGGCAGGTCTATCAGCAATTCCCCTAAAAAGAAAAAGGAGCCTGCATCGCGGCTAAGGATAAGGGAATGTTTACCCGTCCAGCCTAATCCTGCTTTTTCCGCCAGCGGTCGTTCAAGCAGCGGCGCGGAATCGACAAAAGGTCTAAAATTCAGCGACGCGCACTGTTGCTGGATGCGCTCGCCGAGCTTTTTAAGCCGGTTGCGCAGCAGCTTATGGTAGTCGCGGCCCAGCGCATAACGGCTTACGTAGCCGAGCGAGGGATCTTTCAGCGTGCGGGCGAAGGCGGCGTTGGCGGGCAGATAGTTCATCCGCACGCTAATCACCCGCAGCGTGCCGGGTAAGAGTTCATGCGGGCGCGCGCGCATCATGCCGTGGCGCGCCATCCACTCCATCTCGCCGTGATATTGTTTATCCAGCCACGCCTGCAACGCGCCTTCGCTGGCGCTCAGGTCGGTATCGGTAATACCAACCTGCTGAAAACCCAGCTCCGCGCCCCATTGTTTTATATCGAGCGCTAACTGGTTGAGATCGAGGGGAGCAGACATGACGGACCATCAGATGAAGAAAAACGGGCGTAGTATACCACACTCTGTCTGGCCCGCAGACTGGCTGCGGGCGGCAGAAAAAGAGGCGGCGGACAGCATGGGCCTGACGCTGTTCGAGCTGATGCAGCGCGCAGGCGAAGCCGCTTTTCATATCGCCCATGACGCTTACCCCCAAAGCCAGCACTGGCTGGTGCTGTGCGGCCACGGCAATAACGGCGGCGACGGCTATGTGGTCGCGAGACTAGCGCAGGCGGCGGGTATTCGCGTGACCCTGCTGGCGCAGGAGAGCGACTCGCCTTTACCGGAAGAGGCAAGCGCCGCGCGCGACGCCTGGCTGAACGCCGGAGGCATGATTCATTCGGCGCAAATGTCCTGGCCGGACGGCGTGGATCTTATTATTGACGGCTTACTCGGCACCGGCCTGAAAAGCGCGCCCAGAGAGCCTGTCGCCCGCCTTATTGAACACGCTAACCAGCATCCGGCGCCGGTTGTGGCGCTTGATATTCCCTCCGGGCTGCTGGCGGAAACCGGCGCCACGCCAGGCGCGGTAATCCACGCCGCGCATACCATTACGTTTATCGCCCTTAAGCCCGGCCTGCTTACCGGCAAAGCGCGGGATGTCACGGGCGTGCTCCATCATCATGCGCTGGGGCTGGAACCCTGGCTGGCTGGCCAGCAGGCGCCCATTGTTCGCTATGACGCCTCGCAGCTGGCTTACTGGCTACGCCCGCGACGCCCGACAAGCCATAAGGGCGACAACGGCAAGCTGGTGATAATTGGCGGCGATCACGGCACCGCCGGAGCGATCCGCATGGCGGGCGAAGCGGCGCTACGTGCGGGAGCAGGGCTAGTGCGAGTACTTACTCGCATAGAAAATATCGCCCCCCTGTTAACGGCGCGCCCGGAACTCATGGTGCATGAACTGACCCCTCAGTCGCTTAGCGAAAGCCTGGAATGGGCCGATGTGGTTGTCGTGGGGCCCGGGCTTGGGCAGCAGGCATGGGGCAAGCAGGCGCTGCAAAAAGTGGAAAACTTCACCGGCCCGATGCTGTGGGACGCCGACGCGCTGAACCTGCTGGCAATCAATCCGGATAAACGTCACAATCGCATTCTCACGCCGCACCCTGGCGAAGCCGCACGGTTGCTGAATATTTCCGTATCAGAAATTGAAAGTGATCGCTTACTTTCTGCCGATCGTCTGGTAAAACGGTATGGCGGTTGCGTCGTGCTGAAAGGCGCGGGCACCCTCGTGGCGAGCAACGACGCGGGGCCTGGCATTATTGACGCCGGAAACGCTGGCATGGGCAGCGGCGGCATGGGCGATGTGCTGAGCGGCATTATAGGCGGCTTGCTGGCGCAAAAGCTCACCCCGTATGATGCGGCTTGCGCAGGGTGTGTGGCGCATGGCGCGGCGGCGGATTATCTCGCCAGCCGCTACGGTACCCGGGGCATGCTGGCGACCGATCTGTTCTCAGCGCTCCACCGTTTTGTTAACCCGGAAGTGAATTGACGTAAACCATGATTAATCGTGTTATCCCTCTACCCGACGAGCAGGCGACGCTCGCGCTTGGCGCCCGCGTGGCGCAGGCCTGCGAAGGCGCAACCGTCATTTATCTTTATGGCGACCTGGGCGCGGGTAAAACCACCTTTAGCCGTGGTTTCTTACAAACCTTAGGCCACAACGGCAATGTGAAAAGCCCCACCTACACGCTGGTGGAGCCTTATGCATTAGAAGCATTGACGGTCTATCATTTCGATCTTTATCGTCTGGCGGACCCTGAAGAGCTGGAGTTTATGGGCATTCGCGACTATTTCGCCAATGACGCCATTTGCCTCGTTGAATGGCCGCAGCAGGGGGCTGGCGTGTTGCCCGAGCCGGATATCGAGATCCATTTATCGTATCAGGCGCAGGGGCGCGAAGCGCTCGTCAAAGCGGTTTCCGCATCAGGTAATTCGTTACTGGCTCGCTTAGCCGAATAACAAGGGTGACGGGATGATGACTCGCGTAAAAGGTTGGTTGATGGCGGCTCTGCTGGCGCTGTGTTCGCAGGCCGGAGCGGCAGTGTTGTCCGATATTCAGGTTTCCAATGGCGATGACCAGGCCCGCATCACCTTGAGTTTTATGGGCGACCCGGAGTATGCCTTTTCGCAGCAGGATAAACGCAGCGTGGCGCTGGATATCCAGCAAACTGGCGTTATCCAGGGGTTGCCGCTGGTGTTCAGCGGCAATAACCTGGTGAAAAGCATTCGCTCCGGCCAGCCGAAGGATAACCAGTCACTGCGGCTGGTGGTCGATTTAACAAAGAACGGCAAAACCCGCGCCGTGAAACAGCAGAACGGTGCCAGCTATACGGTGGTCTTTACGATTAACGCCGATGCGCCGCCGCCCCCGCCCCCTGTGGTAGCGAAACGCGTAGAGCCGTCTGCGCCGCGCGCTTCAGCCCCGGCAAAGAACCCGTTCAGCTCGGAAAATAACCGTGTAACCAGTGTGGTAGGCAGCAATACCGCAACGCGTCCTGCGCGCAGCAATACGGCTATCTCCTCCGATCGCGTTATCGTGGCGATCGACGCCGGTCACGGCGGACAGGATCCTGGCGCCATCGGCCCGGGCGGCGTACGCGAGAAAAACGTGACTATCGCTGTGGCTCGTAAATTGCGCGCGCTGCTTAATGACGATCCGATGTTTAAAGGGGTGCTGACCCGCGACGGCGATTACTTTATCTCAGTCATGGGGCGCTCAGACGTGGCGCGCCAGCAAAACGCTAACTTGCTGGTGTCTATTCACGCTGACGCCGCGCCGAACCGGGAAGCCACAGGCGCATCGGTATGGGTGCTGTCAAACCGTCGGGCCAACAGCGAAATGGCAGGCTGGCTCGAACAACATGAAAAACAGTCTGAACTGCTGGGCGGCGCAGGCGATGTGCTTGCAAACAGCCAGGCGGACCCTTATTTAAGTCAGGCGGTGCTCGATTTGCAGTTCGGCCATTCGCAGCGCGTCGGGTATGATGTCGCTACCAGCGTTCTGAGCCAGTTGCAAAGGGTGGGCGATATCCATAAGCGCCGCCCGGAACATGCGAGCCTTGGCGTATTGCGCTCACCGGATATTCCTTCTTTGCTGGTGGAAACCGGGTTTATCAGCAACAGCGGCGAAGAAAAGTTGCTGGCGAGCAGTGACTATCAGGAACAGCTTGCCGAGGCCATTTATAAAGGCCTGCGCAACTATTTCCTCGCGCATCCGTTACAATCCGCGCCGAAAAATAGCAGCGGCTCGGGCCAGACCGCCCGCGCCGCCAGCGACGCTGTCAATCAGGTCGCGGTGACCAACTAAGGAGATTTCATGCCGATTCAGGTTCTGCCGCCGCAGCTCGCGAACCAAATCGCCGCCGGCGAAGTGGTGGAACGTCCTGCGTCGGTCGTGAAAGAGCTGGTCGAAAACAGCCTTGATGCGGGCGCCACCCGCATCGACATTGATATTGAGCGCGGCGGCGCGAAGCTTATCCGCATTCGCGATAACGGCTGCGGCATCGGCAAAGCGGAACTGGCGCTGGCGCTGGCGCGTCATGCCACCAGTAAAATCGCCACGCTTGACGATCTGGAAGCGATTATCAGCCTTGGCTTTCGCGGCGAAGCGCTGGCCAGCATCAGCTCCGTCTCGCGCCTCACGCTGACTTCCCGCACAGCGGATCAGCAGGAAGCCTGGCAGGCTTATGCCGAGGGGCGCGATATGGACGTGTCCGTCAAGCCTGCGGCGCACCCGGTCGGCACTACCCTTGAAGTGCTCGATCTCTTCTATAACACGCCGGCGCGGCGCAAGTTCATGCGCACCGAGAAAACCGAATTCGCCCATATTGATGAAGTGGTGCGGCGCATCGCGCTGGCGCGTTTTGACGTCACCATCAACCTTAACCACAACGGCAAGATGGTGCGCCAGTATCGCGCCGTGCAGCCTGAGGCGCCTCGCGAGCGCCGTCTGGGCGCTATCTGCGGCGCCGCATTTCTTGAGCAAGCGCTGGCTATCGACTGGCAACATGGCGATTTAACCCTTCGCGGGTGGGTCGCAGACCCGAAAGGCACCACGGCGGCGCTGGCGGAAATCCAGTATTGCTATGTGAATGGCCGCATGATGCGCGACCGGCTTATCAATCACGCCATCCGTCAGGCCTGTGAAGATAAACCTGGCGCGAATCAACAACCGGCGTACGTGCTTTATCTGGAAATCGATCCGCATCAGGTCGATGTCAACGTCCATCCCGCCAAGCATGAGGTGCGCTTTCATCAGTCGCGGCTGGTACATGATTTTATCTATCAGGGCGTGTTGAGCGTCCTGCAAGCGCAGCAGTCCAGCGCCTTGCCGCTTGAGACGCAAGAGGCGCCGCGCTGGCAGCCTGAAAACCGCGTGGCGGCAGGGAAAAACCATTTTGCCGAGCCGGCGGCGGCGAAAGAGCGCGCTGCGTCAGACTATGTATCTTCAGGCAGCGGCGGCGCCTCTGCGCGCGCATCCGGCGCTGGCGCCTCAAGAAGCGCAGGCGCAAGCTGGCCGCATGCTACGCCTGGTTATCAGAAGCAACAGGGCGAGATTTATCGTCAGCTGCTTGAGACGCCGCAAGCGCCGCCCGCGATGAAAAAGCCCGCGCTCGCGCCTGCGCAGCCCGCCCTTGAAGGCCACGCGCAAAGTTTCGGGCGCGTATTGACGATAGTTCGCCATAACCTTGCCCTGCTGGAGCGAGACGGGCAGCTTATGCTGCTGGCGCTTGAAGTGGCGGAGCGCTGGCTAAAACAGGCGCAACTGTTGCCGGGCGAAGAAAAGCCTTGCGCGCAACCGTTGCTGATTCCGGTGCGTTTCAAAGTCTCTGCCGAAGAGCGCGAAACCCTCGTCAACGCTAAGCCTTTCCTCGCCAGCATGGGCGTAGAACTGGCCAGCGATGCGCATTATGTGACGATTCGGGCAGTGCCTTTACCCTTACGACAACAAAATTTACAAATCTTGATTCCTGAACTGATAGGCTACCTGGCGCAGCAGAGTCATATTGACGCAGCGGCTATTGCGCTGTGGCTGGCGCGCCATCTGGCGAGCGAGCATGAACAGTGGAGCGTGGCGCAGGCTATCGCGCTGCTGGCTGATGTCGAACGGCTCTGCCCGCAACTGGTGAAGTCACCGCCTGGTGGTTTATTACAATCTGTTGATTTACAACCGGCGATGAATGCCCTGAAACATGACTGAAGTAAGCAAGGCTGGCCTGCCGAAGGCTATTTTTTTGATGGGGCCGACCGCCTCGGGCAAAACCGCGCTGGCGATTAATTTACGCAAAACGCTGCCGGTAGAGTTGATTAGCGTGGATTCCGCCCTGATTTATAAAGGGATGGATATCGGCACCGCTAAACCCAGCGCGCAGGAGTTGGCCGAAGCGCCGCACCGCCTGCTTGATATTCTGGACCCAGCCGAGGCGTATTCGGCGGCGGATTTTCGCCGCGATGCGTTGAAGGCGATGGCGGAAATCACCGCCGCCGGGCGAATACCGTTGCTGGTGGGCGGCACCATGCTTTACTTCAAAGCATTACTTGAGGGGCTTTCTCCCTTGCCGTCGGCGGATCCGGCGATAAGGGCGCAGATTGAACAGCAGGCCGCAGAGCAAGGGTGGGAAACGTTGCATCGCCAGCTTCAGGATATTGATCCCGTTGCGGCTTCACGTATTCATCCCAACGACCCGCAAAGGCTTTCCCGGGCACTGGAAGTTTTTATCATTTCGGGTAAAACTTTAACGGAACTGACGCAAACGTCAGGAGAAGCTCTGCCGTATCAGGTGCACCAGTTCGCCATCGCCCCGGCGAGCCGTGAACTGCTCCATCAGCGAATTGAGCAGCGTTTTCATCAGATGTTGGCTTCAGGTTTTGAAGCAGAAGTGCGGGCCCTTTTCGCCCGAGGAGATTTGCATACGGACTTGCCTTCCATTCGTTGCGTAGGATACCGCCAGATGTGGTCTTATCTGTCCGGCGAAATCCCGTTCGACGACATGGTTTATCGAGGTATTTGCGCTACGAGGCAGTTAGCAAAACGCCAGATTACCTGGCTGCGCGGCTGGGAAGGCGTTCACTGGCTTGATAGTGAATCACCGGAACAAGCGCGTAATGAAGTATTACAGGTTGTTGGTGCGAAGCACTGACGAATGTGTACAATTGAATTTGTATCGTGCGCAAAATTTTATGTATTTTCAGAGTCTATGGGCTCATGAGTATAAACAACAAGCATATAAGGAAAAGATAGAATGGCTAAGGGGCAATCTTTACAAGATCCGTTCCTCAACGCTCTGCGTCGGGAACGTGTTCCAGTTTCTATTTATTTGGTGAATGGTATTAAGCTGCAAGGTCAGATCGAATCTTTCGACCAGTTTGTGATCCTGTTGAAAAACACGGTCAGCCAGATGGTCTACAAGCACGCGATTTCTACTGTGGTGCCTTCTCGTCCGGTGTCTCATCACAGCAACAACGCGGGTGGCGGTTCCAGTAACTATCACCACAGCAACAACGCGCAGTCTTCTGCGCCGCAGCAAGACAGCGAAGACGCCGAATAAAGTCGATGGCTGTTGTTCCATGTCGGGGGACCAGGTCATCTGTGTTCCCCGCTGGTCTTTTAAGAGGGTTTACGCTTGTTTGACCGTTATGATGCCGGTGAGCAGGCGGTGCTGGTACACATCTACTTTACGCAAGACAAAGATATGGAAGACCTCCAGGAGTTTGAATCTCTGGTCTCTTCCGCCGGTGTCGAAGCATTACAGGTGATTACCGGTAGCCGTAAAGCTCCGCACCCAAAATATTATGTCGGTGAAGGTAAAGCAGTCGAAATCGCCGAGGCAGTGAAAGCTACTGGGGCGTCGGTCGTGCTGTTTGATCATGCGTTGACCCCCGCTCAGGAGCGCAACCTTGAGCGCTTGTGCGAGTGTCGTGTTATCGACCGCACCGGTTTGATTTTAGATATTTTCGCTCAGCGTGCGCGCACCCACGAAGGGAAGTTGCAGGTTGAGCTGGCGCAGTTGCGTCATTTGGCTACGCGTCTGGTGCGTGGCTGGACCCACCTTGAACGCCAGAAAGGCGGTATTGGCCTGCGCGGGCCGGGTGAAACCCAGCTGGAAACCGACCGCCGTTTGCTGCGTAATCGCATCAGCCAGATCCTCTCGCGCCTGGAGCGCGTTGAAAAACAGCGAGAGCAGGGGCGTCGGTCGCGTGCAAAAGCCGATATTCCAACCGTCTCGCTGGTGGGCTACACCAACGCCGGTAAATCCACCCTGTTTAACCAGATAACCGAAGCTGAAGTCTATGCGGCTAACCAACTGTTCGCCACGCTGGACCCTACGCTTCGTCGTATCGACGTGGCGGATGTAGGCGAAACGGTGCTGGCGGATACGGTGGGCTTTATTCGCCATTTGCCGCACGATCTGGTCGCTGCGTTCAAAGCTACGCTGCAAGAGACGCGTCAGGCGACGCTGTTGCTGCACGTGGTGGATGCCGCAGACCTGCGCATGCAGGAAAACATTGATGCTGTGAATACCGTACTGGAAGAGATCGAGGCCAATGAGATCCCGACTCTGCTGGTAATGAACAAAATCGATATGCTTGAAGAGTTTGAGCCGCGTATCGATCGCAATGATGAAAATCTGCCCATACGCGTCTGGCTTTCCGCGCAGACGGGTGCAGGCGTACCACTGCTTTTCCAGGCCCTGACGGAGCGTCTTTCTGGCGAGATAGCGCAGCATTCGCTGCACCTTCCTCCTGACGAGGCGGGCCGCTTGAGGAGCCGTTTTTATCAGCTTCAGGCGATAGAAAAAGAGTGGGTAGAGGAGGACGGTAGCGTCGGGATGCAGGTGCGCATGCCGGTGGTGGACTGGCGTCGCCTCTGTAAACAGGAACCGGCATTGGTTGACTATGTTGTCTAACCGGCCGCTCAAAGCCTGAAGACCTTTCCCCTCTGGGGGATCTCACCGCATAACAAATATGGAGCACAAACATGGCGTGGAATCAGCCCGGTAATAACGGACAAGACCGCGACCCGTGGGGAAGCAGCAAGCCAGGCGGCAACTCTGGGGGCAACAAGGGCGGTCGTGAACAAGGACCGCCCGATCTGGACGATATCTTCCGTAAGCTAAGCAAAAAGCTTGGCGGTTTCGGCGGCGGTAAAGGAACCGGCGGCTCCACTCAGGGGCCTCGCGGCCACATGGGTGGGCGCGTGGTTGGCATTGTCGCGGCGGCAGTCGTGATTATCTGGGCCGCCAGCGGGTTCTACACCATTAAAGAAGCAGAGCGCGGCGTGGTAACCCGTTTTGGCAAATTCAGCCATCTGGTGGAGCCGGGCCTGAACTGGAAACCCACTTTTATTGACGACGTGGTTGCGGTGAACGTAGAAGCGGTTCGCGAACTGGCGGCCTCCGGCATCATGTTGACCTCTGACGAAAACGTCGTGCGTGTTGAAATGAACGTGCAGTACCGCGTGACCGATCCGCAGCGTTACCTGTTTAGCGTCACCAGCGCCGACGACAGCCTGCGCCAGGCGACAGACAGCGCGCTGCGCGGCGTTATCGGCAAATACACCATGGACCGTATCCTCACGGAAGGCCGTACCGTTATTCGTAGCGATACCCAGCGGGAACTGGAAGAAACCATTCGTCCATACAACATGGGTATTACGTTGCTGGACGTAAACTTCCAGGCGGCGCGTCCGCCGGAAGAGGTGAAAGCGGCGTTTGATGACGCTATCGCCGCGCGTGAAAACGAGCAGCAATATATTCGCGAAGCGGAAGCGTACACCAATGAAGTGCAGCCGCGCGCGAACGGTCAGGCTCAGCGTACGCTGGAAGAAGCGCGCGCTTATCGCACGCAAACTATCCTGGAAGCGCAGGGTGAAGTCGCCCGCTTCGCTAAGATCCTGCCGGAATATAAAGCCGCGCCGGAAATCACCCGCGAGCGTCTCTATATCGAAACCATGGAACGTGTGCTTAGCCATACCCGTAAAGTGCTGGTCAACGACAAAGGCGGCAACCTGATGGTGCTTCCGCTTGATCAGATGCTTAAAGGCGGCAGTTCAGCGCCTGCTTCCACAAGCGACAGCCCGAACTCGCTGCTGCGCTTACCGCCTGCTTCAGGCAGCAACAGCAACGCCACCACGACGCCTTCCGGCAACGCTGGCGACATTATGGACCAGCGCCGCGCCAACGCGCAGCGTAACGACTTCCAGCGCCAGGGGGGTGAATAACGATGCGTAAGTCAGTTATTGCAATCATCATTATCGTGCTGGTAGTGCTCTACACCTCGATCTTCGTGGTGAAAGAGGGCGAGCGCGGCATTACTTTGCGTTTCGGTAAAGTGTTACGTGACAACGAAAACAAACCGCTCGTCTTTGAGCCGGGCTTGCATTTCAAGATCCCGTTTATCGAGTCGGTGAAGACGCTGGACGCCCGTATCCAGACCATGGATAACCAGGCCGACCGCTTTGTCACCAAAGAGAAGAAAGACCTGATTGTCGACTCTTACATCAAATGGCGCATCAGCGACTTTAGCCGTTACTACCTGGCGACGGGCGGCGGCGACGTCTCTCAGGCCGAGGTGCTGCTCAAGCGTAAATTCTCGGACCGTCTGCGTTCTGAGATTGGTCGCCTTGATGTAAAAGACATTGTGACCGACTCCCGCGGTCGACTGACCCTGGAAGTCCGCGATGCGCTGAATTCCGGCTCTTCGGGTACGGAAGATGAAGTGGCGACGCCGGCGGCGGATGACGCCATCGCCAAAGCCGCTGAGCGCGTTCAGGCTGAAACCAACGGCAAAGTGCCGGTGATTAACCCGAACAGTATGGCGGCGCTGGGCATTGAAGTGGTGGACGTACGCATCAAGCAGATCAACCTGCCTGCGGAAGTCTCCGAAGCTATCTTCAACCGTATGCGCGCTGAGCGTGAAGCGGTAGCCCGTCGTCACCGTTCGCAGGGTCAGGAAGAGGCGGAAAAACTGCGCGCGGCGGCGGATTACGAAGTGACCCGCACGCTGGCGGAAGCCGAGCGCCAGGCGCGTATCCTGCGTGGTGAAGGCGATGCTGAAGCGGCGAAACTGTTCGCAGACGCGTTCAGCCAGGATCCGGACTTCTATGCCTTTATTCGTAGCCTGCGCGCTTACGAAAACAGCTTCCAGAGCAATCAGGATGTGATGGTGCTGAGCCCGGAGAGCGACTTCTTCCGCTACATGAAGACGCCGACGACCAGTACGCGTTAATATCACGCCTTATCAGACAAGAGCCGGTTTCGACCGGCTCTTTTTTTATCGTTAATATGCAGCAGGAAAGGGAATCATGAATAGTACGATTATACTGGCGCTCGCGCTGGTGCTGGTCCTTGAAGGGCTGGGGCCAATGCTTTTTCCGCGTATCTGGCGCCGTCTGGTCCTGGGAATGGCTCAACTACCCGATACCTTATTGCGGCGCTTCGGCGGAGGTCTTGTGGTTGCGGGCGTGGTCATCTACTACATGTTGACGAAAACGATTAACTGAGCAAATTTCAGCCGTTTTAGCCTGAATTTGTATACAAAAAGTGCTGATCATCCTGAAAGCTGGTGGTAGAATCCATTTTTAAGCAAACGGTGATTTTGAAAAATGGGTAACAACGTCGTCGTACTGGGCACCCAATGGGGTGACGAAGGCAAAGGAAAGATCGTTGATCTTCTGACTGAACGCGCTAAATATGTGGTTCGCTACCAGGGTGGCCACAACGCTGGCCATACTCTCGTAATTAACGGTGAAAAAACCGTTCTCCATCTTATTCCTTCAGGCATTCTTCGCGATAACGTCACCAGCATCATCGGCAACGGTGTAGTGCTCTCTCCGGCCGCGCTGATGAAAGAGATGAAAGAGCTTGAAGATCGCGGCATTCCGGTTCGCGAGCGTCTGCTTATCTCTGACGCTTGCCCGCTTATCCTCGATTACCACGTGGCGCTGGACGTCGCGCGTGAAAAAGCGCGTGGCGCCAAAGCTATCGGTACTACCGGTCGCGGCATTGGCCCGGCTTATGAGGATAAAGTTGCTCGTCGCGGCCTGCGCGTCGGCGACCTGTTTGACAAAGCTACCTTCGCTGAAAAGCTGAAAGAAGTGATGGAATACCATAACTTCCAGCTGGTTAACTTCTATAAAGTCGACGCGGTGGACTACCAGAAAGTGCTGGATGACGTGATGGCTATCGCCGACATCCTGACTTCCATGGTGGTGGACGTTTCCGACCTGCTGGATCAGGCGCGTAAGCGCGGCGATTTCATCATGTTTGAAGGCGCTCAGGGCACGCTGCTGGATATCGACCACGGTACTTATCCCTACGTAACCTCTTCTAACACCACCGCAGGCGGCGTAGCGACAGGTTCCGGCATCGGTCCGCGCTATGTTGACTATGTGCTCGGCATCATCAAAGCCTACTCCACCCGCGTGGGCGCAGGTCCGTTCCCGACCGAACTGTTCGACGACATCGGCGAATTCCTGTGTAAGAAAGGCAACGAATTTGGCGCCACCACAGGCCGTCGCCGTCGCACCGGCTGGCTGGATGCCGTTGCGGTACGCCGCGCCGTGCAGATCAACTCCCTTTCCGGCTTCTGCCTGACCAAGCTTGATGTGCTGGATGGCCTGGAAGAGGTGAAAATTTGCGTCGCTTACCGTATGCCGGATGGTCGTGAAGTCACCACTACGCCGATGGCGGCCGACGACTGGGAAGGCATCGAGCCGATTTACGAAACCATGCCAGGCTGGTCTGAGTCGACTTTCGGCGTGAAAGAGCGCAGCGGCCTGCCGCAGGCGGCGCTGAACTACATCAAACGTATTGAAGAAGTGACTGGCGTGCCGATCGACATCATTTCTACCGGTCCGGATCGCACCGAGACCATGATTCTGCGCGATCCGTTCGACGCATAATCGTCTAAGGGCGCGCCTGTCGCGCCCTTTTTTCATCCTTTTTACCCGCCTTTTTCAAATAAATTAGCGGCCTTATCGCTGGCTGGTTTATCATCAATATATCTCGCCATCTGGCGATCCGCGTTTTTTCCTGCCCTGTTCTGAGGTTGATGTGCAGTTAACGAGTTTTACCGATTTCGGATTGCGTGCTTTGATTTATATGGCATCGCTGCCTGAAGGACGCATGACCAGTATTTCGGAAGTAACGGCGGTCTACGGCGTATCCCGAAATCATATGGTCAAAATCATTAATCAGCTGAGCCGCGCCGGTTATGTTACTGCGGTCCGCGGGAAAAACGGCGGCATTCGCCTTGGCAAGCCTGCATCACAGGTTCGCATCGGCGATGTAGTGCGCGAACTGGAGCCGCTGTCCGTTGTGAATTGCAGCAGCGCGTTTTGCCATATTACCCCTGCCTGCCGTCTGAAACAGGCGCTGACTAAGGCAGTGGAAAGTTTCCTTCAGGAACTGGATAACTACACGCTGGCCGATTTAGTGGAAGAAAACCAGCCGCTCTACAAATTACTGCTGGTGGAATAATCATTGCGCCGCAGCTGACAACGGAGGAACCGCAATGTCACAAGATCCTTTTCAGGAAAGAGAAGCCGAAAAATACGAAAACCCGATCCCGAGCCGGGAATTTATCCTCGAACACCTGACGAAACGGGAAAAACCGGCCAACCGGGAAGAGCTTGCGCAGGAGCTGCACATTGAAGGCGAAGAGCAGCAGGAAGCGCTGCGTCGTCGGCTGCGCGCCATGGAACGCGACGGCCAACTGGTCTTCACTCGCCGCCAGTGCTACGCGCTGCCGGAGCGCCTCGATCTTTTAAAAGGCACCGTTATCGGCCACCGCGACGGTTACGGCTTCCTGCGCGTGGAAGGGCGTAAAGACGATCTGTACCTCTCATCCGAACAGATGAAAACCTGCATCCACGGCGACATCGTGCTGGCGCAACCGCTCGGCTCGGACCGCAAAGGGCGTCGCGAAGCGCGTATCGTGCGCGTGCTGGTGCCAAAAACCAGTCAGATTGTCGGGCGTTACTTTACTGACGCAGGCGTTGGCTTCGTGGTGCCGGATGACAGCCGTCTGAGCTTCGATATCCTGATCCCGCCGGAAGAGATCATGGGCGCCCGTATGGGCTTCGTGGTGGTGGTCGAACTGACCCAACGCCCAACGCGGCGTACCAAAGCGGTAGGGAAAATCGTTGAAGTGTTAGGCGACAACATGGGCACCGGTCTGGCCGTTGACATGGCGCTGCGCACGCATGAAATTCCGTATATCTGGCCGAAAGAGGTTGAACAGCAAATCGCCGGGCTGAAAGAAGAAGTGCCGGAAGAGGCGAAAGCGGGGCGCGTAGACCTGCGCCAACTGCCGCTGGTGACCATCGACGGCGAAGACGCCCGCGACTTTGACGACGCCGTTTACTGCGAGAAAAAACGCGGCGGCGGCTGGCGCCTGTGGGTAGCTATCGCCGACGTCAGCTACTACGTGCGCCCTTACACGCCGCTTGATAAAGAAGCGCGCAACCGCGGCACTTCGGTCTACTTCCCTTCGCAAGTCGTGCCCATGCTGCCGGAAGTCCTCTCAAACGGGCTTTGCTCGCTTAACCCGCAGGTAGACCGCCTGTGCATGGTCTGTGAAATGACCGTCTCCGCCAAGGGGCGCCTGACCGGTTACAAATTCTATGAAGCGGTAATGAACTCGCACGCGCGCCTCACCTACACCAAGGTGTGGCACATTCTGCAAGGCGACCAGGATTTACGCAGCCAGTACCAGCCGCTGGTGCGCCACATTGAAGAGCTGCATAACCTCTACAAAGCGCTGGATGAAGCGCGCGACGAGCGCGGCGGCATCTCTTTTGAAAGCGAAGAGGCGAAGTTCATCTTTAACGCCGAACGCCGTATCGAGCGCATTGAACAGACCGAGCGCAACGACGCCCACAAGCTCATCGAAGAGTGCATGATTCTGGCGAACATCTCTGCGGCGCGTTTTGTTGAGAAAAACAAAGAGCCGGCGCTGTTCCGTATTCACGATCGCCCAACCAACGACGCCATCACGGCGTTTCGCACGGTGCTGGCGGAGCTGGGGCTTGAATTGCCTGGCGGCAACAAGCCGGAGCCGCGCGATTACGCAGAGCTGCTGGAGTCGATTGCGGATCGTCCCGATCATGAAATGCTGCAAACCATGCTGCTGCGCTCCATGAAGCAGGCTATCTACGATCCGGAAAACCGCGGTCACTTCGGCCTGGCGTTGCAGTCTTACGCGCACTTTACCTCGCCGATCCGCCGTTACCCCGATTTACTGCTGCACCGCGCGCTGAAATACCTGGTGGCGAAGCAGGAAGGGCACCAGGGCGAAAGTACCGAAACGGGCGGCTGGCACTACAACATGGATGAGATGCTGCAACTCGGCCAGCACTGCTCCATGGCGGAACGTCGCGCCGACGAAGCAACGCGTGAAGTGGCGGACTGGCTGAAGTGCGACTTTATGCAGGATCACGTTGGCGGCACTTTTTCCGGCGTTATCGCAAGCGTCACCGGCTTCGGCTTCTTTGTGCGCCTGAGCGATCTCTTTATCGATGGTCTGGTGCACGTCTCGTCGCTGGACAACGACTACTACCGCTTCGATCAGGTTGGTCAGCGGCTTATCGGCGAGTCCAGCGGGCAGACCTACCGGCTTGGCGATCGCGTTGAGGTGCGGGTAGAAGCGGTCAACATGGACGAGCGTAAGATAGACTTCTCGCTTATCTCCAGCGAACGCGCGCCGCGCGGCGCCGGTAAAACCGCCCGCGAGCGCGAAAAACGCGGCGCAGGCGCGAACAGCGGTAAAGGCGGCAAACGCCGTCAGGCCGGCAAGCGTGTCAACTTCGAGCCGGACAGCGCGTTCCGCAAGGGTAAACCTAAAGCGAAGCGCAGCGATCGCGACGAGCCGAAAGGCAAAGCGAAAGGGAAAACACCGTCGGCAAAAACCGCTAAAATCGCCGCTGCGACAAAAGCGAAGCGTGCGGCGAAAAAGAAGCAGGCTGAGTAACCTTTATCCCTCCCTGAACGGGGAGGGAAGCAAGTCAAAAAGGCGGTTCGCCGCCCCTAATGAGTACTATTCATGAGTGAAATGATTTACGGCATCCACGCCGTTCAGGCGCTGCTTGAGCGTGCGCCGGAGCGCTTTCAGGAAGTTTTTATTCTCAAGGGACGCGAAGACAAGCGCCTGTTGCCGCTTATCCACGCGCTGGAAGCGCAGGGCGTGCCGATCCAGGTCGCGAGCCGCCAGTTTCTTGATGAGAAAGCCGACGGCGCCGTGCATCAGGGCATTATCGCCCGCGTGAAGCCAGGACGTCAGTATCAGGAAAACGATCTACCAGATCTGATCGCCCAGTACGATCAGCCGTTTCTGTTGATCCTGGATGGCGTGACCGATCCGCATAACCTCGGCGCCTGCCTGCGCAGCGCGGATGCCGCGGGCGTGCATGCGGTTATCGTACCGAAAGATCGTTCCGCCCAGCTTAACGCTACGGCGAAAAAAGTGGCCTGCGGCGCGGCGGAAAGCGTACCGCTGATCCGCGTCACCAACCTGGCGCGCACTATGCGTCAGTTGCAGGAGGCGAATGTCTGGATCGTCGGCACGGCGGGCGAAGCGGACCACACGCTTTACCAGAGCAAAATGACCGGCCCGATGGCGCTGGTGATGGGCGCGGAAGGCGAAGGCATGCGCCGTCTCACGCGCGAACATTGCGACGAGCTTATCAGCATCCCCATGGCGGGCAGCGTCTCTTCTCTGAACGTATCGGTAGCGACGGGGATTTGCCTGTTTGAAGCGGTGCGCCAGCGCGGTTGAGCATAGTTAATAAAGAAAAAAGCCACCTTTCGGGGTGGCTTTTTTTTTGCCGCAGCGTCAAAAACCAGGGGGATAAATTTCCAGACGTATAGTGTAAAGTTTTGGCAGGAAAATCAGTCGCTCCACGCAGGCTGCTACTATAAACGTCACAGGCGCGTGGCCTGTTAACTTCCATTACTTTTAACCGGATCGGGAGAAGCGACCGTGCAGACATTCCATGGACTGATGGCGTTTTGCGCTTACTTTTTTATCGGGCTGGTGATGATTAACTGTTTTATGTTTATCTACACCCGAATCACCCCGTACAACGAATGGCAGTTAATTAAAGAAAATAACAGCTCGGCGGCAGCGGCCTTTAGCGGCGCTATTCTTGGGTATGTTATTCCGCTGGCCAGCGCGGCGGTAAACTCCGTCAGCCTGCTGGACTATCTCATCTGGGGAGCGATTGCGCTGGTCGTTCAGCTTATCATCTACGCTGGCGTGCGCGTTTATATGCCGAAGCTGAGCAATAAGATTGCGGATGGCAATATAGCGGCCGGGATATTTATGGGCGCGGCGTCGCTGGCGGGCGGTATTCTCAACGCAGCCTGCATGACCTGGTAAACAATAACGAATAAAGCTAATCAAGGGTAAAAATGGCGGCATCAAGGAAGAGGCGAAAAAAACGCCGTCTCCCCAGCCCGGTAATGAATTCTGCCGATCTGGATATCTATAAAAACACGAAGAAACGTAAAGGGCCGAAAGTTTTAACGCTCGCCATTATGGGCGGCGCGGCCTTTTTCGCAATTAAAAGCGGCGGCAAGGCCAGCGATAACGATGGCGACGGCTATTTCTATAACTCTGTCGAGTCATGCGTCGCGGACGACAATCCGCGCGACGTTTGCACTCAGGCATGGAATGCCTCAAAAACGGCTTTAGAAAATGAGGCTTCGCTGCCGTTAACCTGGGCTGCCTGTTATGACCGTTACGATAACTGCATCTGGGATGCGCAGCGACAAACATGGATGCCGGTTATGGCGGGTTTTCTGTTGGCGAAACGGCAGAAACAGGATGAAGAGCAGGAGAGCCATACCAGCACTTATCATGGCAGCTCGTTCTATTATTCCCGCCCGGTCTGGCGCAATACCTCAGGCGATTACGCCTGGCGCTCCCGCTCAACATCCAGCGTGAATGGCTATGCAACCCGCAGCGTTAAAACGCTTTCGCGCGGCGGTTTTGCAGGCTCCTCCGGCGCTCACGGCCGCTGGGGAGGCTAGATGTTGCGTCACGCCGTCCCGGTGCGCCCGGGGCTTGAGCGCACTGCGCGCGATCACGGCTTTAATTTCCATATCATTGATAATGAAATTTACTGGGACGAAAGCCGCGCCTATCGCTTCACGCTTAAGCAAATCGAAGAGCAGATTGAAAAGCCCACCAACGAACTGCACGCCATGTGTCTTGATGTGGTTGACCGCGCGCTGCGTAACGAGGCTATGCTGGAACAGCTGGCCATCCCGGAACTGTACTGGGATGCCATTGCCCGCAGCTGGCAGGAAAACGACCCCTCGCTCTATGGCCGTATGGATTTTGTCTGGTGCGGAAAAGGCCCGGTAAAGCTGCTGGAATACAATGCCGATACGCCTACGTCGCTTTATGAGTCAGCTTACTTTCAGTGGCTGTGGCTTGAGGAGGCGCGCGCGCATCGTTTCATTCCCCGCAATGCCGATCAATACAACGCCATCCAGGAAAAGCTTATCGCCCGGTTCGCCGAGCTGAAAAGCGCAGACCCGCTCTATTTTTGCTGCTGTAAAGAAACCGAAGAAGATCGCGGCACGGTGCTTTATCTGGAGGATTGCGCGGTGCAGGCGGGGCTTAATACCCGTTTTATCTACATGGAAGATCTGGGGCTTGGCGTAGGCGGGCTGTTGACAGATTTGCAGGATAACGTGATTCGTCAGGCGTTTAAGCTCTACCCGCTGGAATGGATGATGCGCGACGAAAACGGGCCATTACTGCGCAAGCGGCACGAGCGCTGGATTGAACCGCTCTGGAAAAGCATCCTGAGCAACAAAGGGCTTTTGCCGCTGCTGTGGCGCTTTTTCCCTGGACATCCTAATCTGCTGCCCGCCTGGTTTGATGGCGAAGCGGCGATAGTCGCGCCGGGCGAAAGCTATGTGCGTAAGCCGCTCTTTTCCCGCGAGGGCGGAAACGTCACGATTTTCGACGGCCAGCATCGCGTGCTTGACCAGCAGGGCGGCGTCTACGGCGCGGAGCCGGTTATCTGGCAGGCTTTCCAGCCGCTGCCGCGCTTTGGCGACAGTTATACCCTCATTGGCAGTTGGGTGGTGGATGATGAAGCCGTGGGGATGGGCATTCGCGAAGACAGTACCCTGATAACCAAAGATACCTCGAGGTTTGTACCGCACTATATCGCGGGTTAACCGCGCTTTTGTGACCGCATTCCATGCGCGCCTTCCCGCCGCTGCCATAATGAGTGGCGGTGCCCATAACGGAGGGAGAGCGCATGTCGTGGCAAACGCACACTGTTTTTAATCAACCCATTCCCTTAAATAACAGCAACCTCTTTTTATCCGACGCCGCTCTGCGCGAGGCGGTAAACCGCGAAGGCGCAGGCTGGGACGCCGGGCTGCTCGCCAGTATCGGCCAGCAGCTCGGCACAGCGGAATCGCTTGAGCTGGGACGGCTGGCGAATGCTAACCCGCCGGAACTGCTGCGCTACGACGCCAGCGGCGCGCGGCTGGACGATGTACGCTTTCACCCCGCCTGGCACCTGCTGATGCAAGGCTTGTGCACTAACCGGGTACACAACCTTCCCTGGACAGAAGAGGCGCGCCAGGGCGCGTTTGTCGCCCGCGCCGCGCGTTTCGTGCTGCATGCCCAGGTAGAAGCAGGCACGCTGTGCCCCATCACCATGACCTTCGCCGCCACGCCTTTACTGAAAACCGCGCTGCCTGCGCCGTTTCGCGACTGGCTAAAACCGCTGTTAAGCGACCGTTATGACTCCCATTTGCAGCCCGGCGCGCAGAAGCGCGGCCTGCTGATTGGCATGGGCATGACGGAGAAACAAGGCGGTTCGGATGTGCTCAGCAATACCACCCGTGCAGAGCCGCTGGCGCGCCGCGGGCCTGAAGAGGCTTACCGGCTGGTAGGGCATAAGTGGTTCTTCTCAGTGCCGCAAAGCGATGCTCACCTGGTACTGGCGCAGGCGAAAGGCGGGCTCTCCTGCTTTTTCGTGCCCCGTCTCTTGCCGGACGGGCAGCGCAACGCGGTGCGCCTTGAGCGGTTAAAAGAGAAGCTCGGCAACCGCTCCAACGCCAGCAGCGAAGCGGAGTTTTTTGACGCCACAGGCTGGCTGGTGGGCGAAGAGGGGGAAGGCGTAAGGCAGATCCTGAAAATGGGCGGGCTGACGCGCTTTGACTGCGCGCTCGGCAGCCATGGCCTGATGCGCCGTGCGCTTTCAGTCGCGCTTTATCATGCGCATCAGCGGCAGGCATTCGGCAAAAACCTCATCGAGCAACCGTTAATGCGCCAGGTTTTAGGGCGCATGGCGCTGCGGCTTGAAGGACAAACGGCGTTGCTGTTCCGCCTGGCGGGGGCGTGGGAAAAGCGCGGCGATGAGCGCGAAACGGCTTACTGCCGTCTCTTTACCCCTGCGGCGAAATACGCCGTTTGCAAAGGCGGCATTCCGTTTGTCGCCGAGGCGATGGAGGCGCTGGGCGGCATCGGCTACTGCGAAGAAAACGAGCTGCCGCGACTTTACCGCGAAATGCCGGTCAACAGTATCTGGGAAGGCTCCGGCAATATCATGTGCCTTGATGTACTGCGCGTGCTTGCACGCCATCCGGGGGCGCTTGAGATGCTGCATGCGGAATTTGATGAGGTGAAAGGACAAAACCGCCACTTTGATCGCGCCTGGCGACAGCTTCAGCAGCAGTTGCGCAAGCCGCAGGAGGCGGCCGGCAGGCTGTTGACCGGGCAGCTTTACGCGCTTGCCGCTGGCGCGCAGGTTTTGCGCCATCTGACGCCGCCGATAGCGGAGGCCTGGTGCCAGATGGCGCTGGATGTCCGTGGCGGCAACGTGCTCTCTGAACAGGTATTGAGCGATGTGCTGCTGCGCGCCACGGGCGGGGCGGGGTAATTACCCCTTGAGATGAAAGAGGCTCACCAGCTCGTTAAGGTGATGGCCTTTTTCCCGTAGCGACTGCGCCGTCTGTTCGCTGCGGGAGACTCGCCCGGCATTGATGTGCGTCGCTTCGCCAATCTGCGCCATCGCGATGTTCACCTGGCCAATACCCGCAGACTGCTCGTGTGAAGCGTGGTTTATCTCGGTCACCAGCTGGTTAATCTGATCAATGCGGCCAATGATGGTTTCCATTGCCTGGCGCGTCTGTTCAGAAAGCTGGTGGCCTTCGCTCACTTTGCCGAGCGTGTCGCTGATAAGCTCATCAATTTCTTTTACCGCGTTGGCGCTGCGCGCCGCCAGCGCCCGCACTTCCTGCGCCACCACTGCAAAGCCTTTGCCATGTTCGCCTGCGCGCGCGGCTTCAACGGCGGCGTTTAACGCCAGAATATTGGTCTGGAAAGCAATCGACTCAATAACCTGCGTGATATCGGCGATGCGCTGCGACGCGACGCGAATCGCTTCCATAGTCACAACGGCATTACCGACGGTCTCGCCGCCTTCATGCACCGCGTGCGAGGCTTCTTTCACCAGGCTTTGCGTCTGCGCCATGTTTGCCGCGTTTTGCTGTACGGTGGCGGCGAGCTGTTCCATGCTGGCGGAAGTCTCTTCCACACTGCTTGCCTGCTTGTTGATTTGCTCGCTGATCTCTTCGCTGTCGGCAGCAAGCGTGGTGGTGCCCTGACGGATATCGCCCGCGGCGTCGCGCACTTTGCTGACTATCTCCTGAAGCCCGTTGCCAATGCCGTTCAGCGCCTGAATCAGCTGGCCGACCTCATCATGACGCCTGGTCTGAATAGCGGAACGCAGATCGCCCGCAGCATACTGCTGCGCCAGCGCTATTGCTTCGCGCAGCGGCGCGGTCAACAGGCGGCGGGTCATCCAGACAAAGGCGGCGGCAAAAAGCAGAGAGATGACGATGCCGGCAGCCAGGAACTGATTACGCAGCGTCGTTACGCTTGCCAGCAGCACCGCTTTATCCGCTTCGCCAACGATAACCCAGTTCCAGCCGGGCAGATGGGTGAAGCTCATAATCACTTTACGGCCCTGAGCGTTTGTGCGCTCCAGCGTGCCTGTTTCCTCTTTTAACAGCGTTTGCTGGATGGCTTGCGGCCACTGCGGCAGCTGGCCCTCCTGTTTGCTGTGAAAGAGGAACTGGCCGTAGTTTTTACCGGCCGCGCCGTTCAGCACATAGAAATGGCCACTGTCGCCCAGGCGGCGGTTAAGGATCTTTTCACGCATCACTTGCCAGGAGTCAGTGATATCCACGCCGACAAACAGAATCGCGATAACGTCGCCTGTGGCATCTTTTACCGGCTGGTACTGCGTGATGTAGCGCTTGCCGAAAAGCGAGGCCAGACCACGGTAAACCTCGCCGCGGCGAGCGTTAGCGAAGGCGGGGCTTTCGCGATCGAGTTGCGTGCCGATAGCGCGCTCGCCATTTTCTTTACGAAGCGAGGTGGCTACGCGCACAAAATCATCGCCGCTGCGAACAAACAGCGTGGCGATGGCTCCGGTGCGCGCCAGAAAGTCATCGGGCAGGGCGTTGTTTTCATGCAGCGAAACGTCCGCGCCTTTCAGCATCGGCACGCTGATGCCGTTAATGGTTTGCGGCTGGCTGGCGTCACGCGTAAGGGGCTGCGGCAGAAAACTGTTGAACAGCGTGGTGTAGCTCGCCACTTCGGCATTTAAGCTGCTGTCGAACATCTGCACCATATCTACCACGCTGGTTGTCTGATTATGCAAATCTTCAGTAGCCAGCGCTTCCAGCTGTTGGCTGGCTTTATGGCTTAAAGCGAGCGTAAAGAGAAGAAAAAGCAGGGCAACGGCAAGACCGGTCAGCAATGAGAGCTTCGCGCCAAGCCCCCAACGGCGAAAAAAAAGTGTCATAAACGAGCCTGTTATTGGTAAGGGGGTGGCTCGTTCAACGGCAGCGCGCGGTTAATATTTATTAATCAAATGTAACTATTTATTTCTGCGAATAATGATTCAGATCATTGCGTGAGGAAAAAATCGTCAATAAATGACGAGATATTCCCCATCAGGCATAAATAATGGCCTGCGCCTGCCAGCTGTCGGCGCGCAGGGTTTCGTGCATCTGCACGATGCGATAATAAGAAGCGCCTTGCTCATCGGCTTTCCAGGCAATAAGGCGTTCGACATCCTGCGGGCTGCCGACGACTTCGCTCACGGAAATGGTGCCGATTTCACTCAGGCCGGTAACGCGATCGGCGCTGGCGTTTTCCGCCGACTGGGCGGAGGTGGTGATAAGCCCTACCGAGAGCAGCAGGGAAGTCAAAGCAAGCGATTGTTTCATTATCGTCTCCTCACATTACCCTGTCCGGGCAGGGCATTCCTTCGCGTTCGGGTCCTGATCCTTCAGGCTTACCAGGAGATAATTGTGCACAAGTAACGATCAACGTACGCAAGGCAGTGTAAATTTGCTTAATTACTGTTGATTAGGGGCCTTTACGAAACAAAATGGCCTGGCCATACCAGCGGCCCGGCACCACGGTTTCGTCGTTAACCAGCACCTGATAATAATCCGCTTTCGCCGCCGCCGCTTTTTCGCGTAATTCCCGCAGGCTGTCGTCAGGCGAACCACGCTCAAGCGAGGTAACTGTGCCGATTTTTACCAGCCCCTGAGTCTGGTTACGCTGAATTTCCTGCGGCTGGTCCGTAACCGGCGGCGCAGGTTGCGGCGTGCCCTGTAGTGCGCTGCACGCGCTCAGCGTAAAAATCAGCAAAAGGGGTACGATTCGTTGCATCACCATCTCTTTAACCTGATAGCCTTAGTGTAGTTGGGGACAAACGGAAAGCGTGTGGCAGCTTCCCGTTCTGTTATCTCTGGCGCGCTTTTTGTCGGCGCCCGTGTCAAAAGCGTAATGTATATCTCACACCGTTGCCTGATTGACTGGCCGGCTTTACAGAACAAAAAACGTCCATAAGCGCTTTTATAGTATGAAAGGGATGAATTTATGATGATTGAAATCACATCAGAAAGGTTGGGCGCAGGCGAAGTGCTTCATGCCACTCCTGCCGGAAAAGGGCGTCATCCTCTTCCCACCGTAGTGTTTTATCATGGCTTTGCATCATCAAAAACGGTTTACAGCTACTTTGCTGTGGCGCTGGCGCAGGCAGGTTTTCGGGTGATCATGCCCGATGCGCCGGAGCACGGCGCGCGTTTTACTGGCGATGCGGCAGGCCGCATTCAGCGTTTCTGGCCCATCCTTCACGGCAATTTAACGGAGTATCCGGCGTTGCGGGATGCCCTGTTTGCTGAAGATCTGGTGGCAGATGGACGACTGGCGGTAGGCGGCGCCTCTATGGGCGGCATGACGGCGCTGGGCATTATGGCGCGTTACCCTGAGGTGCGTTGCGTCGCCTCGTTGATGGGCTCCGCTTATTACGGGTCGCTTTCAAAAACGCTTTTCCCGCCTGCGGAAAATAGCGCCGGCGTGCTGGCGTCCCTCGCGGACTATGAGGCCAGCCAGCAACTGGCGAACCTCTCTAACAGGCCGCTCTTTTTGTGGCATGGCGAGGAAGATGACGTTGTGCCTGCGGTTGAAAGCTTCCGTTTGCAGCATGCGCTGGCGCGCGAGGGGCTGAATAAAAACCTCACCTGCGTATGGGAGGCGGGAGTAAAACATCGCATCACGCCGCTGGCGCTGGAGTCCGCCACAGGTTTTTTCTTACAGCATCTGTAAACCAGGAAAAAGCCCCCGGAGCGGGGGCAAAAGGTTTATGGCTATTTCGTTGTGGTTATCCTGGTGGAAAGCGAACCATACCGTTTTGGCATCGTTATAAATTAGCTGCCTGATCACGGCTCAACGGGCGCTGCCGCCTCTGCTTTTATCAACTCTGCTTCGTTAAATGCACGTTGCGCAGTCTCGTCGCCAGCAGCGCGGTTATGGTTGATATAAATAACGCCCAGGCTGTGCACGTCATCCATATTTCGGGCCATCGGCCCCTGGACTTCTATCGCTGCGGTTGCGCTTGCGGCAGGAATAAGCGCAGCCAGCAGAATGAATGTGAAGGTTTTCATAAGTACGCTCCACTACAGCTCATTAATTACGTTTGGTTTATTCCTCCTTTGTTTAATGACCCTTACAAAAAGTGTAATGCTACTTTGGCGTTTAAAAAGTGACCATTTTTGAACAACTCCAACAAAAAACAGCGGCGAATGAAGATTAAAGGAGCGAAATCAGCACGTTGGACACGCGTTAACCAGCGCGGGCAATTAATTGCGCGATTGCCTTGAGTTTACGAAGGGGCGCAAGTAGAATGACGCGTCAATTTTTCAGCCGCCCTTTAACACGTTCCTTGCCTCCCCGGGCCGCGGCTGACCCAGACAGGAGGCTGAATAATCCGTAAGGAGCAATTCGATGCGTCATTACGAAATCGTTTTTATGGTCCATCCTGACCAGAGCGAACAGGTTCCGGGCATGATCGAGCGTTACACTGGTGCTATCACTGGTGCAGAAGGCAAGATCCACCGTCTGGAAGACTGGGGCCGCCGTCAGCTGGCTTACCCGATCAACAAACTGCACAAAGCTCACTACGTTCTGCTGAACGTTGAAGCGCCGCAGGAAGTTATCGATGAGCTGGAAACTAACTTCCGCTTCAACGATGCCGTTATCCGCAGCATGGTTATGCGTACCAAACACGCCGTGACTGAAGCATCTCCGATGGTTAAAGCGAAAGACGAGCGCCGTGAGCGTCGTGAAGATTTCGCTAACGAAACCGCAGATGATGCTGATGCTGGGGATTCTGAAGAGTAATTACTGATGGCCAACCGTCTGGTGTTGTCC
This sequence comes from Franconibacter helveticus LMG 23732, assembly GCF_000463115.2. Taxonomy (GTDB): domain Bacteria; phylum Pseudomonadota; class Gammaproteobacteria; order Enterobacterales; family Enterobacteriaceae; genus Franconibacter; species Franconibacter helveticus. The sequence goes on from NZ_AWFX01000007.1 coordinate 50,852, forward strand.
GGCACCGTGTGCAGGGCACCCCTTCGAAAGGTCAGCCCATCAGGAATTCCTCACTGCCAGTTCGTGCTTGAGCACCGTTCCGTGCAGGAGGAAGCCGGTTTACACCGGCAGGCGTGGTGTCAAATGCCAGTTATTATTAGCGGGCACGAGAACCAGGCCGTTACTCACAGTATAACGGTCGGCACGCACATTACCGTTCATGGCTTCATCAGCTGCCACAAGGCGCGAAATGGCCTGAGTAAAATGGTGTTGCATGCCGAGCAGATTGAATTGATAGATTCTGGAGACTAGCCAAATGGCACGTTATTTCCGTCGTCGCAAGTTCTGCCGTTTCACCGCGGAAGGCGTTCAAGAGATCGACTATAAAGATATCGCTACGCTGAAAAACTACATCACCGAAAGCGGTAAGATTGTCCCGAGCCGTATCACCGGTACCCGTGCAAAGTACCAGCGTCAGCTGGCTCGCGCTATCAAACGCGCTCGCTACCTGTCCCTGCTGCCGTACACTGATCGTCATCAGTAATCGGTCACGGTCCATTAATACGACTTTGAGAGGATAAGGTAATGCAAGTTATTCTGCTTGATAAAGTAGCAAACCTGGGCAGCCTGGGCGACCAGGTAAACGTTAAAGCGGGCTACGCTCGTAACTTCCTGGTTCCGCAGGGCAAAGCTGTGCCGGCAACCAAGAAAAACGTTGAGTTCTTCGAAGCACGTCGTGCTGAACTGGAAGCTAAACTGGCTGACGTTCTGGCGGCTGCTGAAGCTCGCGCTGAGAAAATCAACGCGCTGGGCTCTGTTACCATCGCGTCCAAATCTGGCGACGAAGGTAAACTGTTCGGTTCCATTGGTACCCGCGACATCGCTGACGCTGTAACCGCAGCTGGCGTTGAAGTGGCTAAGAGCGAAGTTCGTCTGCCGAACGGCGTTCTGCGTACCACTGGCGAGCACGAAGTGGACTTCCAGGTTCACAGCGAAGTATTCGCTAAACTGACTGTAAACGTAGTCGCTGAATAAGTTTTTATTCGCCATTACGTAAAGACGCCGGCCTTGCGCCGGCGTTTTGCTTTTTATTTCCCGGCTAACGGATCTGCCTCCCGCTTTGGCTCTGGTATGGTAGCTATTTTTTGCGCATTCCTTAATAATAAAATGAAACGCAATTTTATCTTTGGGATGTGCCATGGAAACCGCGCTTCAGGCCCCGCTCTTTGCCCGTAAAAATGTTGCTTATGCTGGCGCCACGCTCTGTTGTCTGCTGTGGGGCAGCTCTTATCCCGCTATTAAAAGCGGATACGAACTTTTTCAAATAGCCACTGACGATATCCCTTCTAAGGTGGTGTTCGCAGGCTATCGCTTCCTGTTTGCCGGGCTGTTGTTACTGCTTTTCGCGCTGGCGCAGCGCAAACCCATCGCCAGGCTTAGCTCGCATCAGTACGGTCAGCTTGCTCTGCTGGGCCTGACGCAAACCTCTATTCAGTATCTCTTTTTCTACATAGGACTGGCTTTCACCACTGGCGTGAAAGGGTCGATCATGAACGCCACCGGCACCTTCTTCAGCGTGTTGCTGGCGCATTTTATCTACCAGAACGACAGGCTGAGCTATAACAAAACGCTGGGCTGCATTCTTGGGTTCGCAGGCGTCATGCTGGTGAACTTCAACCATTCGCTGGTGGATTTTACTTTTGTCTGGACGGGCGATGGTTTCGTGGTGCTGGCGGCATTTATCCTTTCAGCGGCCACGCTTTACGGTAAGCGAATTTCACAGACCGTCGATCCGACGGTCATGACGGGCTGGCAGCTGGCATTCGGCGGCGGCGTGCTGGTGGCGGGCGGCTATCTGACAGGCGGCACGCTGGAACTGCATAGCCTGAAAGCGGCTCTGGTGCTGGGGTATCTGACGCTGCTTTCGTCTGTCGCGTTCGCTTTATGGAGCGTGTTACTCAAGCACAACCGCGTCAGCATGATAGCGCCGTTCAACTTTGTGGTGCCGATTGCGGGAACGGTGCTCTCCGCCATTTTCCTCGGCGAAAATATCTTCGACATTAAATACGCCATCGCGCTGGTGCTGGTCTGTTCGGGGATCTGGTGGGTAAATAAAAGAAACGCTTAAAAGAAGGGCCGGGCAGGATCGCCCGGCTTTTACGCATTACCGCACGCGAATAAAGCTGCCGTCCGGCTGCCGGGTAAACAACACTTGCTGGTTCTCAGACACATCAATGGTCAGCGCCGTCACCACGCCGCTGGCATTCTGGCGTACCTGCACCATCTGGCCGGTTTGCAGATTGCTCAGCGGTTTGCCTTCGCCCTCAACCTTCGCCATGGCGTAAATGTCGGTAGCCGGGAGGTTATGGTCGCGAAAAAGCTGCGCCAGGGTTTTGCCTGACTCCACGCGGTAGCTGCGCCATTGCTGATCGATATCGCTGTTATTGGCCTGGAAGGGCTGTTCCGCCTGGTTACCGGCAGGCGCAGGCTCCTGCACCGGCTGCGGTTCCACGGGCTGGTTTTGCGGCGCGCTGGCGGGCGGATTAACCAGCTCCGCCTGCATCGGCGCCTGAGACGAGGAGCGAATATCAAGCTCGGCGTCGCGTGTTACCGGGGTTGCGGTTTCCTGCGGCGATGGCCAGAGAAAGCAGATAATAATCACCACGGCGGCGAGAATAATGCCGCGGCGATGCAAAGGCGGCAGAGGATCCATAATCCGCAGCCGGTCCGGTGCGTGCCAAATCCGCGCCAGGGTGGGTTTAAAGGCGAATCGTCCAGGCATGCTTTCCTCCCGTTTTGCTCATCGCGCTGTCGCCTGCGCAAGTGTATCCAGTATAGTTGCCTAACTGCTTGATGCCTGTGGCAATGTCATCTTTCGTGATTTCAGCGTCGTAATGCAGACGTCCGGGCGCTATTGTTTCTGTTTCTCTGTAATTTGTCATCTTTCCGACGGAAAGTTTTACCCTGAGTGGCTGGGCTGCTATGCTGCGCGGAATTTTTTCACTTCATGAAAGGAAAAACCATGACGACCCCTTCTTTTGACACCATCGAGTCGCAAGCAAGTTACGGTATTGGTCTGCAAGTTGGTCAGCAACTGCGTGAATCTGGCCTGGAAGGGCTGATGCCGGAAGCGCTGCTGGCGGGCCTGCGTGACGCGCTGGAAGGGAATCAGCCTGTCGTGCCGGTAGACGTAGTGCACCGCGCGCTGCGTGAAATTCATGAACGCGCCGATGCGGTGCGTCGCGAGCGCCAGAAAGCGCTGGCAGTGGAAGGCGAAAAGTATCTGGAAGAGAACCGCCAGCGTGAAGGCGTGAACAGCACCGAATCCGGTCTGCAATTCCGCGTTATCACCCAGGGCGAAGGTCCGATCCCGTCCCGTAAAGATCACGTTCGCGTGCACTATACCGGCAAGCTTATCGACGGCACCGTGTTCGACAGCTCCGTCGCGCGCGGCGAGCCGGCAGAATTCCCGGTAAGCGGCGTTATCGCCGGCTGGATTGAAGCGCTGACCCTGATGCCGGTCGGTTCGAAGTGGGAGCTGGCTATCCCGTATAACCTCGCCTACGGCGAGCGCGGCGCGGGTGCTTCCATTCCGCCGTTCAGCACGCTGATATTCGAAGTGGAATTGCTGGAAATCCTGTAAAGGAAACCACAACCCCCGCTTCGGCGGGGGTTTTGTTTATAGCAAGACAGAAAAACGCGCGATTATTCTGGCCAGGTAAATAAGCATGGCATTTTTGTGATGCGTTTCGCGGCTTGAAAGTGATTTGACACTCATTTTAAACATATATTTAACATTGCATTTAAAACCCAGTATTCAACCTTCCGGTTCTTACCTAATATCGATGATGTTTTGCGAAAGACATCGTCTCTTCAACGCGTATATAGAGGCCAGCAGAGCCTGAACAACACAACAGGTACAGGAAATAAACATGGTAGATCAGGTTAAAGTCGCCGGGACGACGGCCGCTCCGGAGGAGCAGTCGCTACGGCGCAATCTCACTAACCGCCATATTCAGCTCATTGCCATCGGCGGCGCCATCGGCACCGGGTTGTTTATGGGTTCTGGCAAAACCATCAGCCTCGCGGGGCCGTCGATCATCTTCGTTTATATGATCATCGGCTTTATGCTCTTCTTTGTTATGCGTGCGATGGGCGAGCTGCTGCTTTCCAATCTTGAATATAAATCGTTCAGCGATTTCGCCGCCGATTTGCTTGGCCCCTGGGCGGGCTATTTTACCGGCTGGACTTACTGGTTCTGCTGGGTGGTCACCGGCATGGCGGACGTGGTGGCGATAACCGCCTACGCCCAGTTCTGGTTCCCCGGCCTGTCGGACTGGGTCGCCTCGCTTGCCGTGGTGGTGCTGCTGCTAAGCCTGAACCTCGCCACCGTAAAAATGTTCGGCGAGATGGAGTTCTGGTTCGCGATGATAAAAATCGTCGCTATCGTCGGGCTTATCGTCGTGGGTCTGGTGATGGTGCTGATGCATTTTAAATCGCCGACTGGCGTTGAAGCCTCGTTCACGCATTTGTGGAATGAGGGCGGCTGGTTCCCGAAAGGGCTGAGCGGTTTCTTTGCCGGCTTCCAGATTGCGGTGTTTGCCTTTGTGGGGATTGAACTGGTCGGCACCACGGCGGCGGAAACCAAAGATCCGGAGAAATCGCTGCCGCGCGCCATTAACTCCATTCCGATTCGCATCATCATGTTCTATGTGTTCGCGCTGATTATTATCATGTCAGTGACCCCGTGGAGCTCGGTCGTGCCGACGAAGAGTCCGTTCGTTGAGCTGTTTGTGCTGGTGGGGCTGCCTGCGGCGGCGAGCCTGATTAACTTCGTGGTGCTGACTTCCGCGGCTTCTTCAGCAAACAGCGGCGTCTTCTCCACCAGCCGTATGCTTTACGGCCTGGCGCAGGATGGCGCGGCGCCGAAGGCGTTCGCTAAGCTCTCTAAGCGCGCGGTGCCGGCAAAAGGGCTGACCTTCTCCTGCATCTGCCTGCTGGGCGGCGTGGTTATGCTCTACATTAATCCGAACGTGATTACCGCCTTTACTATGATCACCACCGTATCGGCGATCCTCTTTATGTTCGTCTGGACTATCATCCTTTGCTCGTACCTGGTTTATCGCAAACAGCGCCCGCAACTGCATGAGAAATCCCTCTACAAAATGCCGCTCGGTAAACTGATGTGCTGGGTCTGCATGGCGTTCTTCGTCTTCGTTATCGCATTGCTGACGCTGGAAGACGATACCCGTCAGGCGCTGCTGGTTACGCCGCTGTGGTTTGTGGTGCTGGGCGTCTGCTGGTTATTTATCGGCAAGAAACGTCTGGCGAACTTCCGCAAATAAAAAAAGGGCCCACGTATCGGGCCCGAAGGGTCAAACGAAGAGGCGCTCGATGGGCGCCTTTTTTATTTTTCGCCTGCGAGGGCACGCGGGAAGAGAACGTTATTTTCCAGGCTGATGTGGTTCATCAGGTCATCAATCAGGTCGTTAATGCCGTTATACATGGCGCGCCAGGTCGTGCAGGCTTCCGGCGGCGGCGTCACGTTATTGGTGGTATGTTTGATAACTTCCAGCAGTTCGCCCGCCTCGTCATGCTCGCTTTCCATGACGCTGACCGGCCCCGCCGCATGGCTGCCCATGCCCTGTTTAATCATCGGAAACAGCACGCGCTCTTCTTTCATCATGTGGCTGGAAAGTTCTTCGTGCAGCATGGTCAGGTATTTGGCGAGACCTTTCGGTACGCCAGGCTTGTCGGCATGAACGCGCTCGACTTTGGTGGCCTGCAAAATCAGCTCCGGCAGCTGTTCGCGGTGCCGGTCGTGGTAGCGCACGATGATGTGGTCGATGATTTCCGCCAGCGGCGCGCTATGCCACGCTTTCTCCAGCGGCGTTTCTGAAAGCGAAGCAAGCTCCGCCTCGATGCGCTCCAGATCCAGATTCTGCCGGGTCGCGGCGCGTAGCAGGGTCTGCTTGCCGCCGCAGCAAAAGTCGAGTTCGTATTTACGGAACAAGGCGGAAGCGCGTGGGATAGTAAGTGCTAACTCACCAAGGGGCTGGTCGCGGAAGGCCATAAACGTTACCTCATCAACAGGAATATAAGTTGCATTTTAAATACATCTTTCAGGCGAGGCTATAACCCCTTAGAGGTGGGGGATTAAAATGAGACATGCGTCACAAATATTTTCTGCATTTAACCTGCTGATTGGCATAAAGAAAAAGCAGTTTGCAGAGGTGAACGGCTGGAGGGTTATTAAATAACCGGCTTTGCCTGCCGATAGATACACGTCTGACAACACCTGCAATAAGGCAATTCATGTTTAAACGTATAAAAGTTATAACCCTTTTGATTACCGTTCTGGTCGTTCTGGGGGCGATGCAGCTCATTTCTGCGGGCATCTTTATCAGCGCGCTTAATAACGACAAAGAAAATTTCTCTGTGTCTCAGATCTCCAGCCAGAACGTGGCGGAGTTTACCGACGCCTGGATTAGCCTCAACCAGACGCGCGTTACCCTTAACCGCGGCATGCTGCGTCTGCAAAGCAGCATGGCGAACCAGATCAACGGCGGTCAGCTCAACGAGCTGGTAAAGACGGCCAATAAACTGCTGGCAGAGGCGCAAAGCCATTACGATAAATATTATGCGCTGCCGGAAACACCGGGGATGGACGAGCATCTCGTTGATAATCTCGAAGAACACTACGGCATTTATCACGCCACGCTTGCGCGCATGAACACTTTCCTTGCTCAGGGCAACCTGGAGGAGATGTTCAAACAGAACGCCGAGCAGAAACAGGTCGCTATGCAGAAGGTGTATCGCGAGTGGCGTGCGGCCCAGGCGCAGCTCGCCAGCGCAGGCGTTAAAGACAACGAAAAAGATTACAAACGTATTCTTTGGGTGCTTACCGCCATCATGGTGGTGGTGATAGCGGTGATTGTCGCAAGCTGGATGGCGATGCGCCGGGTGCTGTTAATGCCCCTGCATGATGTTATGGGCCATATCCGCACTATCGCCGCGGGCGACCTGACGCAAACTATCGACGCGCACGGCAAAAACGAAATGGCGCTGCTGGCCCGTAATCTGCACGACATGCAGCAGGCGCTGATCAACACCGTCAGCGCCGTGCGCGACAGCACCGACACTATCTTTACCGGCGCAGGCGAAATTTCCGCGGGCAGCAACGATCTCTCTTCGCGCACCGAGCAACAGGCCGCCTCGCTGGAAGAGACCGCCGCCAGCATGGAACAACTCACGGCGACGGTGAAGCAAAACGCCGATAACGCGCGTCAGGCAACTCAACTGGCGCGCAGCGCCTCGGAAACCGCGCAGAAGGGCGGCAACGTGGTCAGCAGCGTGGTGAAAACCATGGATGAGATCGCGGCGAGTTCCGGCCAGATCGCGCAGATCACGAATGTCATCGACGGTATCGCTTTTCAGACCAATATCCTGGCGTTGAACGCAGCGGTAGAAGCGGCGCGCGCAGGCGAGCAGGGGCGCGGTTTCGCGGTCGTGGCGGGCGAAGTGCGCACGCTGGCGCAACGTAGCGCGCAGGCGGCGAAAGAGATCAAAGCGCTTATCGAAAACTCCGGCAACCGCGTTGACGCAGGCAGCACGCTGGTGCGCGAAGCGGGCGATACCATGAAGGAAATCGTCGGCGCAGTAACGCGCGTAACCGATATCATGGGCGAAATCGCCTCGGCTTCTGATGAGCAGAGCCGCGGCATCGACCAGGTCGGCCAGGCGGTGGCGGAAATGGACAAGGTGACTCAGCAGAACGCCTCGCTGGTGGAAGAGTCCGCAGCGGCAGCGGCGGCGCTTGAAGAGCAGGCGGCGCGTCTTAACGAAGCGGTCGCCGTGTTTAAATTACGCCGTCAGGCAGCAGCAACAGGCGAAATGAAAACCGCGCTCAAAACGCCGCTTGCGGCGCCCGTGTTGAAAGCCAGGCCGGCAGGCCCGGCTGACAGTAACTGGGAAACCTTCTGATGATAACGCGCCGCTTTATGCGGCGCGTTTATTTTCCCCGGCGGCGGCTGGCGCAAGCGAAGGCTTTTCCGGTCGCGCCCGCACAGCCATGATGACGCCGCCTGACAGCAGCGCGATGCCCGCCAGCGTGATCAGCGGCGGCATGCTTTGTCGCAGCAGGAAGGTATAGAGCAGCCCGGCCAGCGTTTCAAAAACAATCAGCGGCCCGAGGATCACCGTCGGCAGACGCTGGCTCGCCTGGTTCCAGCAAAGCGCGCCAATCCACGAGCAGCACACCGCAATAGCCACCATCAGGATGATAAAAATCCCCGGACGCGGCCCGAAAGGCAACGTGAAGTCAGGCTGGGCCGCATTCAGCCAGAAGCAGGCGCCGACATAACCCGCCAGCGACACCGGCAGCGTAACCAGCGCCTGAGCCGTGGCCCACATCATCGGATGCTTGTCGGGGTTTTCGCGCAGCCAGCGCGCGTTACGCAGCGCATACCACGCCCAGCAGCCTACGGAAACCAGCGCCAGCATAATGCCGCTAAGGTAACGCCAGAGGCTAAAATCGGGCAGGCCGCGGTTCAGTTCGGCAATATTGACAAAGACCAGGCCAAAAGCGGTGCAAATGAGCGCAGGCGCCATACGCCGCCATGGCAGTTTTCCGTCACGCTGGCTGTAAAGCAGGTTGGCGAAAACCGGGATCACCACCGGCAGCGTGCCGATTATCATCGTTGAAACCGGCGCGCCGGTGCGCTGGATAGCGCTTGCAAGACAGACGTAATAAATCAGGTTGCCCATCATGGTCAGCGCCAGAGCCGTTAGCCAGTCCTGGCGGGAGAGTTGCTTCAGCCGCCTGCGCCCAAGCCAGGCGACAGGCAGCGCAATCAGCCCGAGCGCCAGATAGCGTCCCATTGATTGCAGCGCCGCCGGGTATTCCGGCACGATAAGCGGCCCGACAAAAATCAATCCCCAGAAAAGCCCCGCCACGAGGGCATACACTACGCCTGTTAACATCGAAACCTCGCTTTTTTCCACTGCCTTTCAGCATAGGAAAGGGCCAGGCTGGCGTATTGTATGAAATTGCGCATTCTCAGCTGAGATCGTGCAGCGCTTTTTGCAGCGGTTCGCTGAGCCGCATCTCGCTGAAGGTGACGTTTAACCCGCCGCGTTGCGGGGAGCAGCACATCGCGCCGACAAAATAACGCGCCGCTTCAGGGAAAGGGCACAGGCGCAGCAACGGCCAGGTCTGGCCATCGGCGGAATATTGCAACCGCAGCGCCCCTTTCAGGTGGGTCAGGCGCAACCAGAAATGGTTTTGCCGCGCCGGGAAAATGCCGGTAGCCCAGTCGGAATGCAGGTTTGTCAGCACGCTGCCTATCATCGGCGCATCGTCGTTATATTCAATACCCGCCTTAAGCCAGCGCTGTTCGTCGATAAGCAACATCAGCCCGGCCTGGTCGTACAGCGTGGTGAAATCGCCTTCGACGCGCAGTTGAAAAGTGAAGTCGCCGCTCACCTCCACGCCATAGACATGGCCGGAGTGGCGCTGAAAGCCATACCAGGTGTTTTGCCAGAAGTCAGTTTCCTGGCTGGTGGTTGCCTGCAACACGCCGTTATGTAGCGACCACTGCTGCGGCGCATTCAGCCAGCGCCAGCTTTCCGCCTGTTCCATATCTGCTCCCCGCCCAAAGATGTGCCTGAAGTATAGCGGGGAAGCGCGTCTCAGCGCGCCACCTGTTTCTGGTAGCGCACCGGCGTAATGCCGTAGCGGCGGGTAAACGTGCGGGTGAGGTGTGACTGATCGACAAGGCCGGTCGCCGCCGCGACTTCTGCCGCTGGCATGCCCAGCGCAAGGAACTGCTTGGCGCGCCACAGGCGAATGGCCATCAACATTTGATGGGGCGTGACGGAAAAGCGCGCCCGGAACTGGCGCTGGAAATGATACGGGCTCAGCGCCGCCACGTCCGCCAGCGCGTCCAGCGTTAATGGCTGCATATAGTTATCGTGCAGATAGTCGCGCACCCGATCAAAGCGTTGCTGCCCCTGCGGCGCGCCGGGCGGCGCATGCCGGGCATAGGGGCGAAAAGCGTCGATAAGCTCAAGCAGCAGCCCTTGCCAGGCGAGCGGGTCCGGCTGCGCCCAGAGCTGATGGATAAGCTGTCCGACCTGGCGAGAGCGCTGCGGATCATGGCGCTCGACCTCGCCAAACCACCAGTTTTTCTCGCCGGTGAGCTGTTCAATAAGCTGCGGCTCCAGATAAATCATCCGGTAACGCCAGCCCTCTTCGGTTGCCGCCTCGCCGGTATGCAGTTCATCCGGGTTCATGGTGACAAGCGAATTTACCGCCGCTACGTGCTGCGCGCCGCGATAGCGAAACCGCTCCGCGCCAAGCTCAACGGTGCCGATACCGAAGGCTTCATGGGTATGCGGTTCAAAGGCGTAGCGGGCGATATGGGCGTGATAAAGCTCAACGCCCGGCAGTTGCGGCAGTTGCCGGAAGCGGGCGCGGTCTTTTTCATCGGGAAAATGTTCAGGTACGCCTTGCACGGTGGCCCTCCGCTAAGGGTGAGGCTTCATTATAAGAACAAGCCGCAAAGGCGCCACCGTTATTAACGTTTATTTAACGTTTCGGTTACTCAACGCGGGAGAGATTAGCGTTGTCGCAGCCTGCGTTGCGGCATTCGCGCTCAATGCTTTTCAGCAATGCAATACGGGAGGCCATTTTTTCATTTACGCAGCCCAGCAGCAGGGTGGAGCCTTCCGCACACGCCTGATCGCGGGTTTTGAGCCAGGCAATCTGCGCTTTTTTCACAATGGGTTTTTGCGCAGGCGTCAGCGCATCCATCGTGTTTTTGTACTGCTGGTTTAAATCACGATCGCTTTGCACCATTTCCAGCGCGGCGCAGTAGGTTATGTCGTAGGCGCTGCGCGGGTTTTCGCAGCTCATCGACCAGGCGGCGGAGCTGCCAAGCAGCAGAGAAAAAGCGATAAGGCGTGCCTTCATGAAACGTTCCTTTTATAAGCCACAGGCTTGAATCATCAATGAGAGCGCGCATTGTATACGGCAGGCTGAAAGCGCGCAGCCTGCCAGAATTAACTTTCTGAATTAGTTAGCCGCAAGCAGATCGCGCACGCTTTCGGCAAGGGGAGTGGCAGGGCGGCCAATCAGCGCGCTGAGCTGGCGGCTGTCGTCAAAAAGCCCGCCTTTCGATGCGCCCGCATCCGAGTTGGCAAGCAGCGCGGCAAGCGGCTCCGGCAGGCCGGCGCCCAGCAGCGCGGCTTTGAAATCCGCTTCGCTCAGGTTCTGGTAAACCACCGGTTTGCCGCTCTGCTGGCTTAACAGCGCGCTCAGATCGGCAAGCGTCCAGGCCTCGTCGCCCGCCAGCTCATAAACGTTGCCTGCCTGGTTATCCAGCGTCAGCACGCGGGCGGCCGCTTCGGCGTAGTCCGCACGGGTTGCCGAGGCAATTTTCCCGTCTCCGGCGCTGCCGATAAATACGCCGTGCTCCAGCGCGGGCGGCACGCTCGCCAGATAGTTCTCGGTATACCAGCCGTTACGCAGCAGCGCGAACGGAATACCCGACTCCGTGAGCATACGCTCGGTAGCGACATGCTCTTGCGCCAGACCCAGCGGCGAGCGGTCGGCGTGCAGCAGGCTGGTATAAGCGATGAAGCCGACGCCCGCCGCTTTTGCCGCCTCGATAACATTGCGGTGCTGCGCCGTGCGCTGCCCCACTTCGCTTGAGGAGATCAGCAGCAATTTTTTCACGCCAGAGAGCGCTGCGGTCAGCGCCGTGGCGTCGCCGTAATCGGCTCGCCTCACCTGTACTCCTTTTGCCGTAAGGTCGGCCGCTTTCGCCGGGTCGCGCGCGATGGCGACAATCTGTTCTGCCGCCACGGTTTTCAGTAAAGCGTCGATAACAAGATGACCAAGCTGGCCGGTAGCGCCGGTAATGGCAATCATGGTTTATTCCTTCATGTTGAGTGACTGTTGTGGCACACTATCACCCAAACTAACTTTTAGTAAGTACGTACAAAAAGGTAAGTATGAAAAAAACGACGCTTCCTGCAAGCCTGAGCGACCAGATGCGCAGCGGCAATCTTTTCGCCGAGCAGTGCCCTTCGCGCGACGTGCTTAAACATGTCACCAGCCGTTGGGGCGTGCTTATCCTTGTGGCGCTTCGTGAAGGCACCCACCGCTTCAGCGACCTGCGGCGTAAAGTGGGCGGCGTAAGCGAGAAGATGCTGGCGCAGACGCTGCAATGGCTGGAGAGCGACGGCTTCGTTAACCGTAAGTCGTTTCCGGTCGTACCGCCGCATGTGGAATACAGCCTGACGCCGCTTGGGCTGGAAGTGAGTGAAAAGGTGGCGGCGCTGGCCGACTGGATAGAGCTGAATCTGCCGCAGGTGATGGCGTCCCGCCCTACGGAGCAGGACGCCAGTACAGATTAATGCGCGGTTAAATCAAGCTGATAAAGCGCGAAGCCAATATCATCGCTGCCCACGTGCCGCATGGGATACTGCGCTTTCTCGTTGATAAAGGCAGCCGCTTTTTCTGAAGGCGAGGTTTCAAAGCGGATGTCGGGCTTGTTAGCGCTGTGAATGGGCGCGAGCCGCCAGTTGTTGTCCGCCGCCGGGTGAATTTCGCCTGCGCGTTTGGTTTCCGCGCTGATCCACGCCGCCAGCACCGCGCGGTTTTCATCCGGCGAGGCGAAGGCGATGTGGCTGTCGCCCGTTCCCGCAAACTTGCCGCCGTAGGCGCGGTAGTTGTTGGTGGCGACAAGGAACGTTGCGTTGGGGTCGATGGGTTTGCCGTTGAAGGTGAGATCTTTAATACGCTCCGCGCCTTTGTTCATAAGCTGGCATTCGCCGTCGTATCTGGCGGGTTGCGTCACGTCTATCTGATACTTCACGCCATCAATCACGTCGAAGTTATAGGTACGAAATCCATCCCAGTTGATAAGCGGCTGCGGTTTCGTGCTGTTGACGTCAATCTGGTTAAACTGCCCGGCGGAACACTCCAGCCACTCTTTCACTTCCGCGCCCGTCGCTTTCACCACCACCAGCGTATTGGGATAGAGGTAAAGATCGGCGGCATTACGGAAGGTCAGTTGGCCTTTTTCCACTTCGACGAAGCTTGCCGGGTCGTTCTTGCGCCCGCCCGCTTTAAACGGCGCAGCGGCGGAGAGCACCGGTAAATCCGCCAGGTTTGGGTCGCCCTGAATAAAGTGTTTTACGTAAGCGAGCTGGGCGTTGTTGACCACCTGCACCGTTGGGTCGTCCTGCACCAGCGAAAGGTAGCTGTACATGTTATCGGCGGATTTCCCGATGGGCTGGCTGACAAATTCCCGCGTGGCGTCATGGTCCGCCTTCAGCACCTTCACCAGGTTTGCGTCTTCCGCCGCCAGCGACTTCTTCGCCGCCGCGTCGTAAACAGGCCGCGCCTGCGCTTTGCCCTGCGTAACCTGCCATTTGCCGCCGTCGTTGTTAAGCGTTAAATCCACCACGCCCAGGTGATCGCCCCACATGCCCGGCATGACCGCAGGCACGCCGTTGAGCGTGCCTTTTTCTATGTCGGCGCCTTTAATCGCGGCGAAATCTTTGCCCGGAAAGACAGCGTGCGCGTGGCCGAACAGAATGGCGTCTACGCCCGGCACCTGGCTTAAGTAGTAGACCGAGTTTTCCGCCATCGCTTTATAAGGTTCGGCGGCGAGGCCGGAATGCGCCACCACAACCACCAGATCGGCGCCTTTCGCGCGCATTTCCGGCACATACTGGCGCGCCGTTTCGGTAATGTCATTCACCGTGACTTTGCCGCTCAGGTTAGCTTTATCCCAGGTCATGATTTGCGGCGGCACAAAGCCGATATAGCCAATCTTCAGCGTGTGGGCTTTGCCTTCTTTATCTTTAACTTCAGTCTTCTGGATAAGATAGGGCGTGAAGAGCGGCTTATGGGTTTTTGCATCGATAATATTGGCGTTAACGTAGGGGAACTTCGCCCCCGCCAGCGCCTTATGCAAATAATCCAGCCCGTAGTTAAATTCGTGGTTGCCCAGGTTGCCGACGGCGTAGTTCAGCGTATTCAGCGCCTTATAAACCGGATGCACATCGCCTTTGTTCAGCCCCTTCGCCGCCATGTAATCGCCAAGCGGGCTGCCCTGAATAAGGTCGCCGTTATCCACCAGCACGCTGTTGGCCGCTTCTGCGCGCGCAGCGCTGATAAGGCTTGCGGTACGCACCAGCCCGAACTTTTCAGTCGGCGCGTCTTTGTAGTAGTCGAAGTCCATCATGTTGCTGTGCAGATCGGTGGTTTCCAGAATGCGTAACTCCACCGTGGCGGCGTGAGCGCTGGCGGCAACCAGCGTGGCGAGCAGCGTTGCACTAAACTTAATCATCATGCAGGTCCTTTTTTAAGAGCAGAGCCACAAAAGTTTATGTATCTATCTTCTGTTGCTTACAAAAGTGTGAATCCTGACAGAAAAAAATGCCCGGAACCGGGGAACGCTTCACAGATAGCGCAAACTGCATCGTGTGATATAAAAATCATATCGATAAAACAATGTGTTAATCTGCGCAGATGCACTGTCGCGACACAAAAGAGGTGGACGATGTTAGAGAAAATTTGCCAACTGGCGCGCGAAGCGGGGAGCGCCATCATGGACGTCTACGAAGGGAAAAAGCCGCTTGAGGCCACCAGTAAATCCGATGATTCCCCGGTGACGGCGGCGGACATTGCCGCGCATAAAATTATCGCCGACGGGCTTCAGGCGCTAACGCCGGACATCCCGCTGCTTTCTGAAGAAGATCCGCCAGGCTGGGAGGTTCGTCAGCGCTGGCAGCGCTACTGGCTGGTAGACCCGCTTGACGGCACCAAAGAGTTTCTCAAGCGCAACGGCGAGTTTACCGTGAATATCGCGCTGATTGAAAACGGTAAGCCAGTGCTTGGCGTGGTGTACGCACCAGTGCTGAACGTGATGTACAGCGCCGCGGAAGGCAAGGCGTGGAAAGAAGAGTGCGGGGTGCGCAACCCTATTCATATTCGCGACGCCCGCCCGCCGCTGGTGGTCATCAGCCGCTCTCACGGCAACAACGAAGAGCTGAAGGAATACCTGCAACAGCTGGGCGAGCATCAAACCACATCGATCGGTTCGTCGCTGAAATTTTGCCTGGTGGCGGAAGGGCAGGCCCAGCTTTATCCGCGCTTCGGACCGACGAATATCTGGGATACGGCCGCCGGCCACGCGGTAGCGGTAGCGGCCGGGGCGCACGTGCACGACTGGCAGGGCAAAACGCTGGACTATACGCCGCGCGAATCTTTCCTGAACCCCGCCTTTCGCGTCTCTATTTACTGAGCAACTTATGCAGC
The DNA here is from genome assembly GCF_000463115.2 of Franconibacter helveticus LMG 23732. GTDB lineage: Bacteria > Pseudomonadota > Gammaproteobacteria > Enterobacterales > Enterobacteriaceae > Franconibacter > Franconibacter helveticus. The sequence continues at coordinate 66,165 of NZ_AWFX01000007.1, forward strand.
AGGTCCATTACCTGCTGCACTTCCTGCTGCGTCAGCGCGCCATCTTTCGCAAACTGAATGCGTCCTTCTTTATCCAGCACCACGACCGCCGAGCTTTCTGACTCCAGCTGCCAGGCTTTGGCCACTATGCCGTTGCTGTCGACAATAAACTGCGACCAGGGGTAGAGCTTTTTATTATCTTCAAGGCTGCTGCGCACAAACATGGCGGAGCCGGGGATGGCGTCGTCGGTATTAACGATAGTGGTGGTCTGGTAAACGTCATGCGGCAGATTTGCCGCTTTGATGGCCTCCACCAGCGCCGCGTTTTTCTCTTTTGCAGAAACGCGCCCGGCAATATGTTGCACCACTCGCACTTTTCCAGAAAGCTGCGCGCTGTTCCAGTTTTTGTAGCTAAACTTGTCATTACTGTACAGCAGCTCGCCCCGGTCGCTGATGCCGACAGGCGCTACGCGCTGGTTCTTCTCGAAGTTGTGTGCCGAAGCCATCAGAGGCAGCAGCAGGCAGGTAAGCGCCAGTGTTCCGCGCAGGGTCATACTTGATTCCTTATCTTTGTGGTTTGCAGGTGATCGGACCACTTGGTCCCGGCCCGTTAAGCATAAACGCTCCCGGCCGCCTTTACCCGCAACAGAAATGCCAGTTTTGCGGGCTAAGCCACATATCCTAAGAAAAAAGTATGGTTGTTCTGCACTTTTAAAGGTTATGAAAAGATAATTCTGAAAGATTGTAATAAAAGCGTAAATAAGACCGGGTAAAGTGCGCATCAATGAGCTTCTGGTCTATAGTTTTCTGGCAACAAAATTTGCGCCTTAACTATGTCGGGCCGAATGTGGACCGCAGGGGCGTATGATTACGCAGGAGAGAACAATGAAAATTTTCCAACGTTACAACCCGCTTCAGGTGGCGAAGTACGTGAAGATCCTGTTTCGTGGACGGTTGTACATCAAGGATGTTGGCGCTTTCGAGTTCGATAAGGGCAAAATCCTGGTCCCGAAAGTGAAGGACAAGCAGCATTTATCGGTTATGTCCGAAGTAAACCGTCAGGTTATACGTCTCCAGACTGAGATGGCTTAACGAAAAGGTTGTGCATGCAGTGCAGTAAAACAAACGGCCCCCGATGGGGCCGTTGATGTTTCTGGCGGCAGGCCACGATAAGCGCGGACAAAAGAAAAGGGCGGCCAGGCCGCCCTTAATCATTAAGCCGCCGATTGCTCATCCGGCAGCTTTGGCGCAAGCGTCGTAGGCTTGCTGTCGATACGGGTCACCAGCAGCTGGTCGATGCGATAGTTATCAATATCCACCACTTCGAACTTATAACCGGAATATTTCACTGAGTCGGTGCGTTTGGGGATCTTTCGCAGCATAAACATCATGAAGCCGCCGATGGTTTCATAGTTGCCGGACTGCGGGAACTCGTCGATATCCAGTACGCGCATGACGTCGTCAATGGGCGTGCCGCCGTCGATAAGCCAGGAGTTTTCGTCGCGGGCGACAATCTGCTCCTCCAGCCCCTGACCCACCAGGTCGCCCATCAGCGTGGTCATTACGTCGTTAAGCGTAATCAGGCCCACAACCAGAGCATACTCGTTCATGATAACCGCGAAATCTTCGCCCGCGGTTTTAAAGCTTTCCAGCGCTTCGGAGAGCGTCAGCGTATCAGGCACAATCAGCGTATTGCGGATTTGCACGCCGCTGGTGAGCGCAAGGCTCTGGTTAGCCAGCACGCGGTTGAGCAGATCTTTGGAGTCAACGTAGCCGATAATGTGGTCGATATCCTGATTGCACACCAGAAATTTGGAGTGCGGATGCTCGGCCACCTTGTTCTTCAGGCTCTGTTCATCTTCATGCAGATCGAACCAGACGATGTTTTCGCGCGACGTCATGGAAGACGGCACGGTACGCGACTCCAGCTCAAACACGTTCTCAATCAGCTCATGTTCCTGCTTACGCAGCACCCCGGCCAGCGCGCCTGCTTCCACCACCGCATAAATATCGTCGGAGGTGATGTCGTCTTTACGCACCATCGGCAGTTTGAAGATGCGGAAGATAACGTTCGCCATGCCGTTAAAGAACCAGACCAGCGGGCGGAAGATAAACAGGCAGAAGCGCATCGGGTTGATGATGCGCAAAGCCACGGCTTCGGGCGCAATCATACCGATGCGTTTCGGCGTCAGGTCAGCAAACAGAATGAACAGGCTGGTGACGAGCGTAAAGGAGAGGATAAAGCTGACCTGCTCGGCCGCTTCCGGTGACATAAAGTTGATCAGCATGCCGTAAAACGCCGGGGAAAACGCCGCGTCGCCGACGATACCGCCCAGAATAGCGACAGCGTTAAGGCCTATCTGCACCACGGTAAAGAAGGTGCCGGGGTTTTCCTGCATTTTCAGGATGCGTTGCGCGTTAATGTTGCCTTCATCGGCCATCAGCTTGAGCTTGATTTTGCGGGAAGCGGCCAGCGAAATCTCAGAAAGCGAGAAGAACGAACTGACGCCGATCAGACAAAGTATTATCAAGATACTGTTTAACATATCTTATCCAGTCATTGACCGGATCCTCGGAAGGGAAGTGGATTTGGGTTGAGTAAAACACAGGTGAATGCTGTCTCGTAGCGTGTGAGTCCAGCAAATTCAACGGCTAGTATAGCGTAAGCCCCAATAAGGCTGCCAGTGGGCGAAAGTGGGTACGCCAATTGATGATAAGCATTCTCATTTAAATAATGTTCGCCGCGCCAACTATAACCAACTCCGGGTGAACGTGACAGAAAGAAATGAACATTTTTCATTCAGTGTTCAGCGCGAAACGTAAAAGCCATGCAGAAGGCAGAAAGAAAAGGCAGCTTAACGCTGCCTTTTTGCGCGTTACGCCTGAGCAGGCAAACAAACGCCGATGCCGCCAATGCCGCAATAGCCATACGGATTTTTATGCAGATACTGCTGATGATCGTCCTCTGCATAGTAAAACGGCGTGGCGTTAGCTATCTCGGTAGTAATATGACGATGGTCGCCTGCCGCTTCCATCGCCGCCTGGAAACGCTTAATGCTTTCATGCGCCGCCGCATCCTGCTCCGGCGTTAATGGATAGATCGCCGAACGGTACTGGCTGCCGATATCATTCCCCTGACGCATGCCCTGCGCCGGATCGTGATTTTCCCAGAACACGTGCAGCAATTGTTCATAGCTGACCACTTTCGGGTCATACACCACGCGTACCGCTTCCGCATGGCCTGTTCGGCCGCTACACACTTCGCGATAAGTCGGATTAGGTGTATAGCCACCGGTATACCCTGCCGCAGTACTATAGACGCCCGGCAACTGCCAGAAGAGGCGTTCCACGCCCCAGAAGCAGCCCATGGCAAACAACGCTATCTCCATACCGTCCGGTACATTGGTCATAGAATGGCCGTTAACGGCGTGCAGCGTCGCGACCGGCATGGGTGTATTACGTCCCGGTAACGCCTCGGACTGAGTAACCAGCTGTTTCTTATCAAAAATACTCATAATGAGGGCCTCCAGGTATGGGATGGAAGAGCAAAAGCGGCGCGGCGGTTGTCACGAAGCGACTCTTTGCTCACAATAAATCTGGTGAATACGACTAGATTAAACATAAGAAATATTTGGGGTGTCGTCGCTTTTTCAACTCCATTATTGGAGATTTGTTAAGCCGCGGAGCGGCACTAAAGTTTCCTGACAGGGGTGGAAACAAGGCTATTCAGGAGAAATTGTGCCACGAATCCGTATGTTATGCTGCGCCAGCCTGCTGCTGGCGGGCGGAGCCGTTGACGCTGCCAGCGTCCGGCTCCAGGTAGAAGGGCTGAGCGGGGAGCTGCAAAAAAACGTCCGCGCCCAACTGTCCACCATTGAAAGCGATGAAGTGACACCAGACCGGCGTTTTCGCGCACGCGTGGATGACGCCATTCGCGAAGGGCTGAAAGCGCTAGGCTATTACGAACCGAAAATTGATTTTACGCTGCGTCCGCCGCCGGCGAATGGCGGCAGACAAGTCTTGATCGCCCGCGTTTCGCCGGGCGAGCCGGTGCGCGTCGGCGGCACGAATGTCATTTTGCGCGGCGGCGCGCGAAATGATGAAGAGTACCTTTCTTTATTAAAAAAGCGCCCGGCCATTGGCACCGTGCTTAACCACGACGATTACGATAGCTTCAAAAAGGGGCTGACCAGCGTGGCGCTGCGCCGGGGCTACTTCGACAGCGAGTACAAAAAAAGCCAGCTCGGGATCTCGCTTGAGCGCCACCAGGCGTTCTGGGACATCGACTACGACAGCGGCGAACGCTACCGTTTCGGCGAAGTGACCTTCGCCAATTCACAAATCCGCGAAGAATATCTGCAAAACCTCGTCCCTTTTAAAGAGGGCGAATATTACCACTCAAGCGACGTAGGCGAGCTGAGCCGCCGTCTCTCCGCCACCGGCTGGTTTAACTCCGTGGTGGTGGCGCCGGAGTTTGAAAAATCCCGACAGACGAAGGTGCTGCCGCTGCGCGCCGTGGTATCGCCGCGCACCGAGAACACCATTGAAACCGGCGTGGGGTACTCCACCGACGTCGGCCCGCGGGTAAAAGCGACCTGGCGCAAGCCATGGATTAACTCTTACGGCCACAGTTTCACCACGACCGCCAGCGTCTCAGCGCCGGAACAGCAGCTTGATTTCAGCTACAAAGTGCCGCTTCTGAAAAACCCGCTGGAGCAATATTATCTGGTGCAGGGCGGCTTCAAGCGTACCGATCTTAACGACACCGAAGCGGATTCCACCACGCTTGCGGTTTCCCGCTACTGGGATCTCTCCAGCGGCTGGCAGCGCGCCATCAACCTGCGCTGGAGCCTTGACCACTTTACGCAGGCAAACGTCACCAATACCACCATGCTGCTCTACCCGGGCGTGATGATAAGCCGCACCCGTTCGCGCGGCGGCCTGATGCCGACCTGGGGCGATTCACAGCGCTATTCCATTGACTACTCCGACACCGCATGGGGTTCGGATGTCGATTTCGTGGTGTTGCAGGCGCAAAACGTCTGGATCCGCACGCTCTATGACAAGCATCGTTTTGTGGCGCGCGGCAATCTTGGCTGGATCGAGACTAACGATTTCGAACGCGTGCCGCCGGATCTGCGTTTCTTCGCGGGCGGCGACCGCAGCATTCGCGGCTACAAATACAAATCCATCTCGCCGAAAGATGACGACGGCAAGCTGACCGGCGCGTCGAAGCTCGCCACCGGATCGCTGGAATACCAGTACAACGTAACCGGTAAATGGTGGGGCGCGGCGTTTATCGATTCCGGCGAAGCGGTGAACGACATCAAACAAAGCAACTTCAAGACCGGCGCGGGCGTCGGGGTGCGCTGGCAGTCGCCGGTCGGCCCCATCAAGCTCGATTTCGCCGTGCCGGTTGGCGATAAAGAGGAGCACGGTTTGCAGTTTTACATCGGTCTGGGGCCTGAATTATGAGTCGTTGGAAGAAAATCAGCCTCGCCGTGCTGGTCTTTGTTTTATTACTGCTGGGCACAGTGGCGTTTCTGGTGGGCACCACGACGGGTTTGCATCTATTGTTTAACGCTGCGAACCGCTGGGTGCCAGGCCTTGAGATAGGCAGCGTGACGGGCGGCTGGCGCAATCTGACGCTTAAAAACGTGCGCTACGAGCAGCCGGGCGTAAACGTCGCCGCAGGGGAACTGCATCTGGCGGTGAAGCTCGCCTGTCTGCGTGACAGCAGCCTGTGTGTGAACGACCTGTCGCTCAAAGAGATCAACGTCGTGGTCGACACCAAAAAAATGCCGCCCGCAGCGCAAGCCGAGGAAGAAGACAGCGGGCCGCTTAACCTCTCAACGCCTTATCCCATCACGCTTTCGCGTGTGGCCCTCAATAACGTCAACATTAAAATCGACGATACCACCGTTTCGGTAATGGACTTTACCTCCGGGCTAAGCTGGAAAGATCGCGACCTGACGCTGATGCCCACTTCGCTGCAAGGGCTGCTTATCGCGCTGCCGAAGGTAGCGGAAGTGGCGCAGGAAGAGGTGGTGGAGCCGAAGATTGATAAGCCGCGCCCGGAGGAGAAACCGCTTGGCGAAACGCTACGCGACCTTTTCTCAAAACCGGTGCTGCCGGAGATGACCGATGTGCATCTGCCGCTCAACCTCACGATTGAGGAATTTCGCGGCGAACAGCTGCGCCTGACGGGCGATACGGACATTACCGTGCGCAATATGCTGCTGAAAGTGAGCAGCGTCGACGGGTTGACGAAGCTCGATGCGCTGGATATTGATTCCAACCAGGGCACCGTGAACGCCACCGGCACCGCAGAGCTGCGCAACAGCTGGCCGGTAGACATTACGCTTAACAGCACGCTGAATGTGGAGCCGCTTAAAGGCGAGAAAGTGAAGCTGAAGCTTGGCGGCGCGCTGCGCGAACAGCTGGAGCTTGGCGTCAACCTCTCCGGCCCGCTTGATGCGGTGCTGCGCGCCCAGACGCGGCTTGCCGAACCGGGGTTGCCGCTAAACCTCGATCTCACCAGCGAACGGCTTTCCTGGCCGTTGACCGGCCCTGAGCAGTACCAGGCGGATGACATCAAGCTGAAATTCACCGGCAAGATGACGGACTACACGCTCTCGTTCCGCACCGCCGTGCGCGGCGAGCAGCTGCCGCCCGCCACCATTACGCTTGACGGCAAGGGCAACGAACAGCAAATCAATATCGATAAACTGGACGTGGCGGCGTTGCAGGGCCATACCACGCTAAAAGCGCTGCTCGACTGGCGACAGGCCATCAGCTGGCGCGGTGAACTGGCGCTCAACGGCATTAATACCGCGAAGCAGTACCCGGACTGGCCTTCGAAGCTGGATGGCCTGATGAAGCTGCGCGGCAGTTACTATGGCAGCAGCTGGCAGCTTGATGTGCCAGAGCTGAAGCTTGCCGGCAACGTGAAGCAAAATAAAGTGAACGTTGAAGGCAAGCTTAAGGGCAACAGCTATATGCAGTGGACCATTCCGGGCCTGCATCTGGCGCTTGGCCGCAATAAAGCGGACGTAAAAGGGGAGCTGGGCGTAAAAGCGCTGGCGCTGGACGCCAACATCGACGCGCCGGGTCTCGATAATGCGCTACCGGGTCTGGGCGGTACGGCGAAGGGCGTTGTGAAGATTCGCGGCAACGTAGAAGCGCCGCAGGTGCAGGCGGATGTGACCGCTCGCGGCCTGCGCTGGCAGGAACTCTCTGTCGCCGATGCGCGTTTGCAGGGCGACATTACCTCTACCGATCAGATAGCGGGTAATCTCGATTTACGCGTAGAGCGGCTGGTGCAGGGCGATATCAATATGCGCCTGATTACGCTGAACGCGAAAGGCAGTGAAAAAGCGCATCAGCTCCAGTTGCGCGCGCAGGGGCAGCCCGTTTCCGGTCAGCTTGATCTGCGCGGCAGCTTCGATCGCAAGACCACCCGCTGGCGCGGCACGCTGGATAACACCCGTTTTGAAACGCCGGTTGGGCCATGGTCGCTGACGCGCGCCATCGCGCTGGATTACCGCGGCGAAGAGCAGAAAGTCAGCATTGGACCGCACTGCTGGGCGAACCCGAATGCCGAGCTGTGCGTGCCGCAAACGGTAGATGCAGGCGCCGCCGGGCATGCGGTTGTTAACCTTAACCGCTTCGATCTCGCTATGCTCAAGCCGTTTATGCCGCAAGCGACCCAGGCAAGCGGCACCTTCAGCGGCAACGCGGATGTTAGCTGGGATACCACCAAAGAAGGGTTGCCGCAGGGCAAGGTGCAGCTGGCGGGCCGGGGCGTACGCGTAACGCAAATCGTTAATGACAATGCGCTGCCGGTCGCTTTCGACACGCTCAACCTGAGCGCGGAGCTGCGTAACAACCGCGCCGAACTCAACTGGCTGATTCGCCTGGTTAACAATGGCCAGTTTGATGGACAGGTGCAGATAAGCGACCCGCAGAACCGTCGAAACCTGGCGGGGAATGTGAACATTCGCAACTTCTCGCTGGCGATCGCCAACCCGGCGTTTTCCCGCGGTGAAAAAGCCGCGGGTACGCTGAACGCCAGTTTACGGCTTGCCGGTAACGCTGAACGTCCCCAGCTCTTCGGCCAGATGCAGCTTAACGGCGTGGATATCGAAGGGAATTTTATGCCGTTCGATATGCAGCCAAGCCAGCTGGCGATGAACTTCAATGGCATGAGCTCGACCTTGCAGGGCGTGGTGCGCACGCAGCAGGGCGAGATTGCCCTGAACGGCAACGCCGACTGGAGCCAGCTTGATAACTGGCGGGCGCGCATCGCCGCGAAAGGCAGCCGGGTGCGCATCACGGTGCCGCCGATGGTACGGCTGGACGTTTCGCCGGACGTCGTACTGGAGGCAACGCCGAACCTGATTACGCTTGACGGCAGCGCCGACGTGCCCTGGGCGCGTATCGTCGTGAAAGATCTACCGGAAAGCGCGGTCGGCGTCTCGAAAGATGAAGTGATGCTCGATGAAAATCTAAAACCGGAAAAAGACCCGAGCGCATCCATTCCAATTAATAGTAATCTGACCGTCCACGTAGGTAACAACGTGCGGATAGATGCTTTTGGGCTGAAGGCGCGGCTGACGGGCGACCTGAAGGTCGGCCAGGATAAACAGGGGCTGGGGCTTAACGGTCAGATCAACATTCCGGACGGCGAAGGACGTTTCCACGCTTATGGCCAGGATTTGATTGTGCGCAAAGGGGAGATCCTCTTCGCCGGCCCGCCAGACCAGCCGGTATTTAACATCGAAGCTATCCGTAACCCGGATTCCACCGAGAACGACGTCACTGCGGGCGTGAAAGTCACCGGCACGCCGGATGCGCCAAAAGTTGAAGTCTTCTCTGACCCGGCTATGTCCCAGCAAGAAGCGCTCTCTTATCTGCTTCGGGGACAAGGGCTTGAGAGCAATCAGAGCGACAGCGAAGCGATGACTTCCATGCTGATCGGTCTGGGGGTTGCACAAAGTGGGCAGGTTGTGGGTAAAATCGGCGAGACGTTTGGCGTGAAGAATCTGGCGCTGGATACCGAAGGGGTGGGCGATTCGTCCCAGGTGGTGGTCAGCGGCTATGTACTGCCGGGTCTACAGGTGAAGTATGGCGTGGGTATTTTCGACTCGCTGGCAACGCTCACGCTGCGCTACCGCCTTATGCCTAAGCTATATCTGGAAGCGGTGTCTGGCGTAGATCAGGCACTTGATTTGCTCTATCAGTTTGAGTTTTAGCAATGCGAATATTTGTCTACGGCAGTTTACGACGCAAACAAGGCAACAGCCACTGGATGACCAACGCCCAGTGGCTGGGCGACTACGACATCGACAATTACCAGCTCTACAGTCTTGGCCACTACCCAGGGGCGGTGCCAGGCGAAGGAACGGTAACGGGGGAAGTCTATCGCATTGACGCCACGACGCTTTCCGAACTGGATGCCCTGCGCACCAGCGGCGGCGAATACAAACGGCAGTTGATCCAGACGCCGTACGGCAGCGCCTGGATGTATGTTTACCAGCGCCCGGTCGAAGGCTTAAGGCGTATCGACAGCGGCAACTGGCTGGATCGTGACAAAGAAATAAAATAATTTGCGCTCGCGCGTTGCGCGGCCTGGGTATAGTCAGTAAGTCTTAATTAAAAAGCCACTCTTGCGAGTGGCTTTTTGCTTTCTGCCAGGCACGCTTTCGTCACGCAGCCCCGGACGAAACACGTTGACCGTTGCAGGCAACCGCTGCGCCTGCTCCTGCATTGACTGCGCCGCCACGGCGAAGCTTCGCCCTTCGCTGCCGGCGCGGGCCGCTTCCAGAATAAACATGATCGGCTTAACAGGTGGAGCCGGAAGGGATTTACTGAATCGTGAGAGTTTTATGAAGCGCGCGGATCGCTGTAAAAAGCGGCGGAGGAGCGGAGAAACAAACACACCGCCCGCAGGCGGTGTGCAGCAGAACGCGGGAAGAATTACTTCTTCGCAGCGCGTTCGAAAGAGGTGCGGATCTCTTCTTTTGCGGCTTCGGCGTCAGCCCAGCCATCCACTTTAACCCACTTGCCTTTTTCCAGATCTTTGTAGTGCTCGAAGAAGTGAGCAATCTGCGCTTTCAGCAGTTCCGGCAGGTCATTCACATCTTTAATGTGATCGTATTCTTTAGAGAGCTTGGTGTGCGGTACGGCAACCAGCTTCGCATCTTCGCCCGCTTCGTCGGTCATTTTCAGTACGCCAACCGGACGGCAGCGGATCACGGAACCCGGCTGCAACGGATACGGCGTCGGGACCAGCACGTCAACCGGGTCGCCATCCAGGGAAAGGGTGTTATTGATGTAGCCGTAGTTGCACGGATAGAACATGGCGGTGGACATAAAACGGTCAACGAACAGCGCGCCGCTCTCTTTATCCACTTCGTATTTGATAGGGTCGGCATTCGCCGGGATTTCAATAACAACGTAGATGTCTTCCGGCAGATCTTTGCCCGCAGGTACGTTCAGTAAGCTCATGTCTGTTTCCTTAAAAATGTATGGCAAACAAGTGCCCGGTATTATAGCCAGGTGGAAGTAAATGTCTTTGCCTGTTTTCGAAGACCAGGCGCAGCGGGGCGATTTTAAGACCTTTCAGGCGCCCGGAAAATCCATAAAGCCAGCCGCTTTCTTAATAAATTTATGTAACCGCTTACAAAGCAGGTTCAGGACAGATTTATTGTTCCTAAAAAGCCCTTCGTAGCATCTGGTGCGGCAGCCGCGCCAGAGCTAGTCCTGCGTCACCTTTTGTCACTCACGGGATTTAACGTTTTCGTTACTTTTTTGAATTGTGATGTAACGCATTCAGTTACATCTCGTATTGTCTATAGTTTCGGCGCAGGTGGAGTTTTAACCAACAATAACCCTACGAGGATGCACTTATGTGGAAGCGCTTACTTCTGGTCACAGCAGTTTCGGCAGCCATGTCGTCTATGGCGATGGCTGCCCCGTTAACCGTGGGATTTTCTCAGGTAGGTTCCGAGTCTGGCTGGCGAGCGGCGGAAACTAACGTCGCCAAAAGCGAAGCGCAGAAGCGAGGCATTACGCTGAAGATTGCCGACGGGCAGCAAAAACAGGAAAACCAAATCAAGGCGGTGCGCTCTTTCATCGCCCAGGGCGTGGATGCCATCTTTATTGCGCCGGTCGTTGCGACGGGCTGGGAGCCTGTGTTGCAGGAAGCGAAAGAGGCAGAGATCCCTGTCATCCTCCTTGACCGCTCCATCGACGTGAAAGACAAGTCGCTCTATATGACTACCGTTACTGCTGACAACGTGCTGGAAGGCAAGCTGATAGGCGACTGGCTGGTCAAAACCGTCGCCGGTAAGCCATGTAATGTGGTGGAGTTGCAGGGCACCGTTGGCGCAAGCGTGGCGATTGACCGTAAAAAAGGCTTCGCCGAAGCCATTTCCAAAGCGCCAAATATCAAAATCATTCGTTCGCAGTCCGGCGACTTTACCCGTTCGAAAGGTAAAGAAGTGATGGAAAGCTTTATTAAAGCGGAAGGCAACGGCAAGAACATTTGCATGGTTTACGCCCATAACGACGACATGGCTATCGGCGCCATCCAGGCCATCAAAGAGGCTGGCCTGAAGCCGGGTAAAGATATTCTTACCGGCTCAATCGACGGCGTGCCGGATATCTTCAAAGCGATGATGGACGGCGAAGCCAACGCAAGCGTTGAGCTGACGCCGAACATGGCGGGCCCGGCCTTCGACGCGCTGGAAAAATTCAAAAAAGATGGCACCCAGCCTGAGAAGCTGACCATCACCAAATCCACGCTCTACCTGCCGGATACCGCCAAAGAGACGTTAGAACAGAAGAAAAACATGGGGTACTGATAAGCCTTAAGCAGTGGCGGCAGCCCGGGTAAATCTTTTTCTGGCGAGGGGGCGGTGAGAAAGAAACATTCTCACCGCAGCCCCCTCCCTGGAAAGCCAACAGAAACCCGGCAAGCGGGCATAACACCATTTCGCCCGGACCAGTTATCACAAATAAAGTCACCCTGTTATCGCTTCCTTCAAAAGGAAGGGGACACAGGCTCTGAAAGGTTCCCGGGAGCGCGCGCAGCGTAGCCGCAACCCGGAAGGTGCGTAGGTAAGGGGAGTCCGGCAATGCATAACGAACAGCAGGAGATCCTGCGCACGGAAGGCTTAAGCAAACATTTTCCGGGCGTAAAAGCGCTTGAAGAGGTTAATTTCAGCCTGCGGCGCGGCGAGATTATGGCGCTGCTTGGCGAGAACGGCGCCGGAAAATCGACGCTGATTAAAGCCCTGACCGGCGTTTATCAGCCGGATGGCGGCACCGTCTTTCTTGAAGGCAAACCGGTGCGGCCGAGAAACACCGCCCATGCTCAGGAGCTTGGCATTGGCACCGTATACCAGGAAGTTAACCTGCTGCCCAATATGTCGGTGGCGGATAACCTGTTTATCGGCCGCGAACCCCGGCGCTTTGGGCTGCTTCGTCGCAAAGAGATGGAACAGCGCGCCGCCAGGCTCATGGAGTCTTACGGTTTTAAGCTCGACGTGCGCGAGCCGCTAAACCGCTTTTCCGTGGCGATGCAGCAGATTGTCGCCATCTGCCGGGCCATCGATCTCTCAGCCAAAGTGCTTATCCTGGACGAGCCCACCGCGAGCCTCGACACCAAAGAGGTGGAGATGCTTTTCACCCTGATGCGCCAGTTGCGCGACCAGGGCGTGAGCCTGATTTTCGTCACCCATTTTCTCGACCAGGTTTATGAAGTGACCGACCGCATCACCGTGCTGCGCAACGGCAAATTCGTCGGCACCCGCGAAACCGCCGAACTGCCGCAAATCGAGCTGGTGAAAATGATGCTGGGGCGCGAGCTGGAAACCAACGCGTTGCAGCGCGCCGGGCGCACGCTGCTGAGCGAAAAACCGGTGGCGGCCTTCAGCGGCTTTGGCAAGAAAGGGGTGATTACGCCTTTTGACCTGCAAGTGCGTCCGGGGGAAATCGTCGGTCTTGCCGGGCTGCTCGGCTCCGGGCGCACCGAAACCGCCGAGGTGATTTTCGGCATTCATCCCGCCGACAGCGGCACCGCCATCATCAAAGGCAAGCCGCAGACGCTGCGCTCGCCGCATCAGGCCTCCTGCCTTGGCATCGGCTTTTGCCCAGAAGATCGTAAGACTGACGGCATCATCGGCGCCGCCTCGGTGCGCGAGAATATCGTGCTGGCGCTCCAGGCCCAGCGCGGCTGGCTGCGGCCCATTCCCAGGCGCGAGCAAACAGAGATAGCCGAGCGTTTCATTCGCCAGCTTGGCATTCGTACCCCCGGCACCGAGCAGCCGATAGAGTTTCTCTCCGGCGGCAACCAGCAAAAGGTGTTGCTGTCGCGCTGGCTACTCACGCGGCCGCAGTTTTTGATTCTGGATGAACCGACGCGCGGCATCGACGTAGGCGCGCACGCCGAAATCATTCGCCTGATTGAAACGCTTTGCGCCGACGGGTTGGCGTTGCTGGTGATTTCATCAGAGCTGGAGGAGCTGGTGGGCTATGCCGACCGGGTGGTGATCATGCGCGACCGGCAGCAGGTGGCGGAAATTCCGCTTGAGCAGCTTTCGGTCAGCGCGATTATGAATGCCATTGCGGCATAAGGAGTCTGGAGTGATGGGATCATTACCTGAAGTGGGCAGGCCAAAACGCCGCTTTCGCTGGCCGCCGGGCATGCCGCAGCTTGCGGCGTTGCTGCTGGTGCTGCTGGTAGACAGCCTGGTGGCGAGCCACTTCTTTGAGATTGTGTTGCAGGATGGGCGCCTGTTCGGCAGCCCGATCGATATCCTCAATCGCGCCGCCCCGGTGGCGCTGCTGGCGATTGGCATGACGCTGGTCATCGCTACCGGCGGCATTGATCTTTCCGTTGGCGCGACCATGGCCATCGCCGGAGCGACTGCCGCGGCAATGACGGTGGCGGGCCACAGTCTGGCGGTCGTGTTGCTGGCTTCTTTAGGCGTAGGCGTGCTGGCGGGGCTGTGGAACGGCATTTTAGTGGCGGTGCTGAAAATTCAGCCCTTTGTCGCCACGCTGATACTAATGGTGGCCGGTCGCGGGGTGGCGCAGCTTATCACCTCGGGGCAAATCGTCACTTTTAATTCACCTTCGCTCTCCTGGCTTGGCAGCGGTTCGCTGCTGCTTTTCCCAACGCCCGTTATTATCGCGCTCGTGACGCTTGTGGTTTTCTGGCTTTTCACCCGCAAAACGGCGCTCGGCATGTTTATCGAAGCGGTGGGGATTAACATCCGCGCGGCAAAAAACGCCGGTGTTAACACCCGCAGCGTCGTGATGCTGACCTACATCCTGAGCGGCGTCTGCGCCGCTATCGCCGGGGTTATCGTCGCCGCGGATATTCGCGGCGCGGATGCCAATAATGCAGGGCTCTGGCTTGAGCTGGACGCGATCCTCGCGGTGGTGATCGGCGGCGGCTCGCTGATGGGCGGGCGCTTTAACCTCGCGCTTTCGGTGGTGGGCGCGCTGATTATCCAGGGGATGAATACCGGCATTTTGCTTTCTGGCTTTCCGCCGGAGCTGAATCAGGTGGTGAAAGCGGTGGTGGTGCTCTGCGTGCTGATTGTCCAGTCGCCGCGCTTTATTGGTTTGCTGAAGGGAGTGCGCCGTCATGATAAAACGTAACCTGCCGCTGATGATTACGCTTGCGGTGTTTGTGCTGGGCTACCTCTATTGCCTGACGCAGTTCCCCGGCTTCGCCTCGACGCGTGTCATTTGCAACATTCTTACCGATAACGCTTTTCTGGGGATCATTGCGGTTGGCATGACGTTTGTGATCCTCTCCGGCGGGATCGATCTCTCGGTCGGTTCAGTGATCGCCTTCACCGGCGTCTTTCTCGCCAAAGCGATAGGCTTCTGGGGACTCTCGCCGCTGGTGGCTTTCCCGCTGGTGCTGGCGATGGGGTGCGCCTTTGGCGCCTTTATGGGGCTGTTGATCGACGCGCTGAAGATCCCGGCGTTTATCATTACGCTTGCGGGTATGTTTTTCCTGCGCGGCGTAAGTTATCTGGTCTCCGAAGAGTCGATTCCCATTGATCACCCGATTTACGACACCCTCTCAAGCCTTGCCTGGAAAATCCCCGGCGGTGGGCGTTTAAGCGCGATGGGGCTGCTGATGCTGGGCGTGGTAGTGATTGGCATTTTCCTTGCTCACCGCACCCGCTTTGGCAACCAGGTTTACGCCATCGGCGGCAGCGCGGTTTCGGCGAACCTGATGGGCATCTCCACACGCAGCACCACCATCCGTATTTATATGCTTTCCACCGGGCTCGCCACGCTGGCTGGCATCGTTTTCTCTGTTTACACCTCGGCGGGCTATGCGCTGGCGGGCGTTGGGGTGGAGCTCGACGCCATCGCTTCGGTGGTTATCGGCGGCACACTGCTCTCCGGCGGTGTGGGAACCGTGCTCGGTACGCTGTTCGGCGTGGCTATTCAGGGGTTGATCCAGACTTATATTAACTTTGACGGCACGCTCAGCTCGTGGTGGACCAAAATCGCCATCGGCATCCTGCTGTTTATTTTTATCGCGCTGCAACGCGGCCTGACCGTGCTGTGGGAAAACCGCCAGAGCGCCGACGTTAAGCGCGTTAGCACCATTTCAACAAGCCAGTAACACCCTGAAATGGCTAAAAATGATTAAACTTTCTCCGGTAATTGCCGATAACGCTCTATTCATCCGTTTTGAGCTATCGCGATTACCGGGAAAAGTACCATGCTGAAAAATCTCTCCATACGTACCGGCCTGCTGACTCTGCTGGCGGCCATGACGTTGTTGCTGTTGTTAGTCAGTGGAATAGGTATTTACGCGCTGACGCAAAGTTCCACTTCGCTCCAGCGAATCAATGCCCTACAGGGCGAAAAGATGGTGCGCCTGAACGAAGGCTACACGCTGCTTTTGCGGGCGCGTAACGAAGCCGGGCAAGCGGTGCGCCAGATGGAGGTCGGCCTGCTGGACGACGCCGGTAAATCGGTGAAAAACGTGACGGCGGAAGTTGCCCGGGCGCAACAGACGCTGAAAGGATTGATAGCGAGCGGCGTCGGCGTGGATGACGAACAGGGCGCCGCGCTGCTGAAAAAACTCACGGAGAGCTACACCGCCTACAACAGCAAAGGCATTACGCCGATGCTGGCGGCCCTCAACAAACAAAGCCCCGATGACTATTACGACCTGCTGGAAAACGGGCTGATCCCGCTTTCACTGCGCTTCGATAATGACATGCAGGCTTTTCAGCGCTGGGGCGAGCAGCGCGGCAATGAAGAAGTGGCTACGGTACTCGCACACAAGCGAACCGTAATGGGGCTGATGGTGTTCGCCGTGTTGCTTACCGCCGCGTTAATCGCGCTGGTATGGCTGGCGCTGCGCCATTTGCTGTTGCAACCGTTGAGCCGCTCTATTGAACAGCTGGAGGTCATTGCCGCAGGCGATCTCACTCATACAACCCCGGATGCGGGAAGCAACGAACTGGGGCGGCTGGCAACCGCCATTGAAAGCATGCGCCAGGCGCTGATGGCTTCGGTATTGCGCGTGCGCGACGCCAGCGCGCAAATCGATACCGGCAGCCGCGAGCTTTCAGCAGGCAACGTCGATCTTTCTCAGCGCACGGAATCCACCGCGACCTCTCTTGAGCAGACCGCCGCAAGCATGGAAGAAATCACCGCCACGGTGAAACAGAACGCATCCAACGCCGAAGCGGCGCATAAAATGGCGCAAACCGTTTCCGATACCGCCGATCGCGGCAGCGAAATGGTCTGCTACGTTATCGAGAAAATGCGCGATATCTCTGGCAGCGCCGGGCGCATCGCCGACATCCTGAGCGTTATCGACGGCATCGCCTTCCAGACCAATATTCTGGCGCTGAACGCGGCGGTGGAAGCGGCGCGCGCCGGCGAGCAGGGCAGAGGATTCGCGGTGGTGGCGGGCGAAGTGCGCAGCCTCGCCAGCCGCAGCGCCGAGGCGGCGAAGGAAATTCGCACGCTGATCAGCGATTCGCAAACCCACGTCGGCGAAGGCAGCGAGCTGGCGCAGCAGGCGGGTGAAACCATGGATGAGATAGCCGAAGAGGTGTTGCGCATGACGAAGCTGATGCGTGAAATCGCCAACGCATCGCATGAACAGAGCCGCGGCATTGAGCAGGTCAATATCGCCGTCAGCCAGATGGACGAAGTGGCCCAGCAGAACGCCGCGCTGGTGCAGCAATCTTCCGCAGCGACCCGCTCGCTGGAGGAGCAGTCGCAGCAGTTGGTCGAAACCATGTCAGGTTTTAAGTTGCAGATGCAGGCATAAATACGCTTTGGTAAATTCATAAAAAACGCCAGCGACTGACTGGCGTTTTTTTTACGGTGTTAATGGTGTGCTGAAAAATCATATTGCTTAATAATCCTGTCTCAATATGGACATGATTATTAATGTTATTAGGTCTGCTTAAATCAATATACTTGTACAAGTATAAATGAAATTTATATATTGATTTAAGGAATGATTCATGAACTTCGATATGGCTTTATTTATACAATTGCCGTATGATATTTTTCGTTCTGCCAAATCCTTTAATGATAAAACAACTGATGATATGCAATATGGAGATTTGGATGATGATGATTTTATAAGGATGGGGATTACTGATATATCTGCTCGGGTTAATCCCTTTAAATTAATACGTTATGATAATCCCAGTCTATCTCAATCCCTTGATACAGGTTTCGGTTCACCAATCCCATCAGGAACTTCAATTACCAAAGATGAATGTAAACAGATTTTATTTGATGAAATGAAAGAACTTTCAACGATGTTTGCGCAAGAGAATAGTAAATATCGTATTCATGAGTTAATTGAACATTTTCATTATGGCGATGGTGCTCCCTGGCGAAGTGTGCAACTGGATCTTGCTTATAAAGAGATTATTGAATGGAAGGACCCAAAAAGTACACTAGGTAAAATCGTAAAAGCCATAGATAACTTTTTTATTTATAAACAAAAAATTAAGTTTGATCTTTTTGTGGCTAAAGAAGTCAGAGATTCTGTTTATGATAGCAGGCTTCCTAAATTCAACCGCTTCGAGGACAACTATAATGGCCTCGGAATAAGTGTGCATGATATTTATGCACAAAATATAAAGTTAATTCGCTTGCAAAGAAATGCACTATCGTGGGAAGGGTTGTTATATTTTAGCGGACAAGATCACTTTGGTTTAGATAAAACTGATGTGACCAATGGTGTTTATAAAAACTTCCGTTTTTTCAGAATATGGTTCTTTTTGCAAAGACATAAACATTATGCCTTTAAACCCTTTTTCACCAATTTTAACGCTTATGTTAATATCAAGGGGGGAATATAAGTGAGATGGTATAAAAAAATAAAAATTGTGATTTTTGTTGCTCTATTGGTTTATCCTTTTTTGTTTTTTTTATGGCAGTTACGTCCCGTTAAAATTATAACAGCAAGTCGTTATCCCGCTTATGAAGACAGCTATTATAGAGGAAGCGATGAAGGATTTACTGAGCGAGTTATGTATTTTGTTGTGGTTGATCATCTTCCTTTGTCAATTGATGATAAGGTAAAATGGTATCTTGCAAATAAAAATAATTTAAAAATGAATTATTCAATCCCCATGTCATTGTCATATACTATTATCGTTTGGGATATTGGTGATGGGTTTATTGACTTAAACGCTTCCGATGATAGTGATTTAATTTGCTTCCCTAAAATTGAAGCCGCAGAAAGATGCATAGAAAAGAATGATCTACTGTCTGTCACTACAAATGAAGAGGGTAAAGAAAGCTTCTCTTTTGCTGATGATGATAATTCATGGTCATTGACAGATCAGGGCAATCTGACAGATGGAAAGATCACCTTTGGACTATAAAAAAGCCGGGCATTATCACCCGGCTTTGTCGTTTTACGCGTCCGGGTATTCGCGAATGAAGCGCTCAACGTCATCGACCATATGGTCGGTGCCGACGAAGAACGGGCGGCGCTGGTGCAGGCTGTCCGGCACGATATCCAGAATGCGCTGTTTGCCGTCGCTCGCTTTACCGCCCGCCTGTTCCGCGAGGAACGCCATCGGGTTGCATTCATACAGCAGGCGCAGCTTGCCTTCCGGATGGCTGGCGGTGCTTGGGTAAAGGTAGATGCCGCCTTTGAGCAAGTTGCGGTGGAAATCCGCCACCAGCGAGCCGATATAGCGCGAGGTGTAAGGACGCTGGGTCGCTTTATCTTCTTCCTGGCAGAATTTGATGTACTTCTTCACGCCGTTCGGGAATTTAATGTAGTTGCCTTCGTTAATGGAGTAGGTGTTGCCTTTCTGCGGGAAGCGCATACGCTCCTGGCAGAGGCAGAACACGCCCAGCGAAGGGTCGTAGGTGAAAGCGTGAACGCCGCAGCCGGTGGTATAAACCAGCATGGTGGAGGAGCCGTAAACCACATATCCCGCGGCGACTTGTTTGCTGCCAGGCTGCAAGAAATCTTCCATGGTGACCGGCGTCCCAACCGGGGTGACGCGGCGGTAAATCGAGAAGATGGTGCCGACAGAGACGTTAACGTCAATGTTAGAAGAGCCGTCCAGCGGGTCCATCAGCACCACATACTTCGCATGCTCGCACCCTTCGAAAACGACGATTTCATCTTCTTCTTCAGACGCGATGCCCGCCACGATGTCGCGCGCGCGCAGCGCTGCTTTCAGCTTTTCGTTGGCGAACAAATCGAGCTTTTGCTGCACTTCGCCCTGTACGTTTTCCGCGCCGCTGGCGCCGAGGATATCAACCAGGCCTGCTTTATTGATATCACGGTGGATGATCTTCGCGCCCAGCTTTATTGCCGACAGCAGCGCCGTCAGTTCACCGGTCGCATGTGAAAATTCATGCTGCTTTTCGACAATAAACTCACCTAACGTTTTCATAACACTTTCCCTGCATCCTGAGTTTTGAGTAAAGCGATCACAACAATATTAACAAAGTTTCAAATTGTCGCGCAGAAGTGAATCGTGTAAGCCAAATACAGATAATCCTGAAAGGCATTTCTCCGGCCCCCTTCCTGCGGGTAGAATATGCGCCGGACTAATAAAGGACAGTGACGTATGCGCATTCATATTCTGGGTATTTGTGGCACTTTCATGGGCGGACTCGCGATGCTGGCGCGTTCGCTTGGCCACGAGGTGACGGGCTCGGATGCTAATGTCTACCCGCCAATGAGCACCCTTCTTGAGAAAGAAGGTATCGAACTAATCCAGGGCTACGACGCCGCGCAACTGGAGCCGCGTCCGGATCTGGTTATCATCGGCAACGCCATGACCCGCGGCAACCCCTGCGTAGAAGCAGTGCTGGAGCAGGGCATTCCTTATATGTCCGGCCCGCAGTGGCTGCATGATTTCGTGCTGCGCGACCGCTGGGTCGTCGCCATCGCTGGCACACACGGGAAAACCACCACCGCCGGTATGGCGACATGGATCCTCGAAGCCTGCGGCTATAAGCCGGGCTTTGTAATAGGCGGCGTGCCGGGTAATTTTGACGTATCGGCACGGCTCGGCGATAGCCCATTCTTCGTAATTGAAGCAGACGAATACGACTGCGCCTTTTTCGACAAGCGCTCCAAGTTTGTTCACTACGCGCCGCGCACGCTGGTGCTGAATAACCTGGAGTTTGACCACGCCGATATTTTTGACGATCTGAAAGCGATTCAGAAACAGTTCCACCATCTGGTGCGTATCGTGCCGGGGCAGGGGAAAATCATCTGGCCGGAAAGCGACGCCAATCTGAAGCAAACGCTGGCGATGGGCTGCTGGAGCGAACAGGAAACGGTTGGCGAGCAGGGCCACTGGCAGGCGAAAAAGCTGAACACCGACGCGTCGCACTGGGAAGTGTGGCTCGACGGCGAAAAAGTGGCGGAAGTGAACTGGGGGCTGGTTGGCGAGCACAACATGCATAACGGGCTGATGGCGATTGCCGCTGCGCGTCATGTCGGCGTAACCCCTGCCGACGCCGCGCAGGCGCTGGGGTCGTTTATCAACGCCCGTCGCCGCCTTGAGCTTCGCGGCGAGGCGAACGGCGTAACAGTCTATGACGACTTCGCCCACCACCCGACCGCCATTCTCGCCACGCTTGCCGCGCTGCGCGGTAAAGTGGGCGGCACGGCGCGCATTCTGGCAGTGCTGGAGCCGCGCTCCAACACCATGAAGATGGGCGTCAGCAAAGACGATCTCGCGCCTTCGCTCGGGCGCGCCGATGAAGTGTTTCTTTTCCAGCCGCACCATATTCCGTGGCAGGTCGCGGAAGTGGCGGAAGCCTGCGTGCAGCCAGCCCACTGGAGCGCCGATCTCGACACGCTGGTGGAGATGATTGTGAAAACCGCACAGCCGGGCGACCACATTCTGGTAATGAGCAATGGCGGTTTCGGCGGCATTCATCAGAAGCTGCTGGAGGGACTTGCGCAAAAAGCGCAGGCCTGAAAATAAAAAGGGCGTCTCCCGCGCCCCTGGCTTCATCCCTGCAAAAACGAAAGGCCGCTTCCTGAGAAGCGGTTTTTTTTACTCTCTGGCGATGGGCGTGTCGCTGGTCTGCGTTGATTTGTCGCCCTGGATGGCGGCGATTTGTTTTTCCACTTCCGCCACCTGTTCGCTGCTGTGCAGCAGGGTATAGGTTAAGTCGAACTGCGTGCTGGCGCCCGGCGCGAGTTGCTTCACGCGCTTTTGCTCGCGTTCAATGGTGACCGGATAGGCGTAGCTGGTGCCCGGCTCAATGCCGGTGACATAGCCCTGTTTCTCTGTATCGGTGTTTTTCCACATCGTCAGTACCGGCAACTGCGAGACGTTAAAGCCGATGGCGGCCCCTTTGTCGCCCGCCTTGTTGACCACGGCCGCTACGGTTTGCTGGTTCGCATCGGCAAGCGGCGTCAGGTTAAAGACCATTTCGTCAAAGCCTTTGGTCGGCGCGCTGTAGGTATTCCACGTTTTCATGCCGCCTTTGGCGTAGTCATTGAACGGACTAACGTTCGCCAGCGGGGCGATAAAGCGCGCGCCGTCTTCCAGCACCGGCTTGCCGAAGTTGCTGTGATAAATTATCTGGTAGTCGTGAGGATAATCAGCATGGTTCGTCAGCACGTCATGCAGGCTGAAACTGTTGCTGCCGGGCACGTAGCGCAGTTCGGTCATGGTTTGCAGGTCCGCTTTTTTAAAGGTGCTCTCTTTAATGAGCCCGCGGATGCGAATTTCATACGGCGCGCTTTCGCTCACCTCGACTTCCACGCGGGAAGCTGGCGTGTTGCCCGCTTTGCCGTGTAGCGTGTAAAGCTGGCCCTCAGCCGTGGTGGGGTGGCCGGTCCATTCATAACCGCAACGCACCATCATCTCATTGAACCCTTCCAGCCAGCCCAGGCCGTTGCGGCTCTCAAGGTTAATAAACGCCGGGTTGACCACCTCTTTAACAGGCGAATCCCAGCCCAGGCGTACGCCAAACCCTTGCGCATGCAGCAGGTTCATGCCGCGGGTCGGGCTTAAGACGATAGTCAGGCCGTTTTCACTGGTCAGCGTAATGATTTTGCTGCCTTCCTGCTTACCGCCATGCAGAACTTTTTGTTCAATGCTGAAGTTGGGGCCTTGCAGGTTCAGCTTTTGGCTGCTGATGCTCCAGTCTCCTTTGTCTGTGCCTTTTTCAGCGTTAGTCAGCACCCAGGTCTGGGCAGAAACCTGAGCAGAAACCAGCAGCGCGAGCGAGGTCAGAAGCAGCGTCTTTTTCATCTTTTTATCCTTTTGCTGAATCGTTTTAAGTTAATGGCCTGTGAAGACTAGTTTCTGCTGCCCGGGAGAAACGTGATCTTTTTCACTGCGTGAGAAAAAGCGTAATGGGAGAGGTTTTTTTGCGAGGTAACTCTTTTTTCTATGAAAAAGAGATAGGCGGTTACGGTAAAAGTGTGAAGGGAAACATGATTAGCTTTAACGTTTCAGCTTCTGTCTGTGAAAGATGCAGAGAAGGCGTGCTCAGGGCGAAAAAAAGCCCGGCTAAACCGGGCTTTTTATTATTGCTGGCCTTCAGCCAGTTCGCGAAGGTACTGGAAAATCAGGCGGGCGGATTTCGGCGGCTTGTTGCCTTCCTTTTCCTTTTTCGCGTTGCGGATAAGCGAACGCAGCTGCTGGCGGTCTGCCTGCGGCCACAGGTTCAGCACTTCCGGCACCGCATCGTCGCCTTCTTCAATCAGGCGGTCGCGCAGGTGTTCAAGCTTGTGGAACAGCGCGACCTGCTGGTTGTGGCGGTTTTTCAGCTTATCCAGCGCCTGACGAATGGGCTCATCATCCCGCTGACGCAGCATTTTACCGATAAGCTGCATCTGTCGGCGGCGGCCTTCTTTCTTAATACGCTGCGCAAGCTCAATGGCTGCGCGCAGATCTTCATCCAGCGGGATCTTATCAAGGGCGTTTTTGCCCAGATCCACCAGCTCGGCGCCGAGACGTTTTAACTCTTCGGCATCGCGCTTAATTTCGCTTTTGCTGACCCAGATAATTTCATCATCGTCGTCTTCGTTTTCATTATCAGGGACTTCATCGAGCCAGTCTTCGGGCTGCTTTGTCATCTCAGGCTCCTCAAAAAAAGAGGCTAATACTACCAGTTAAGGCGCGCACTGCGAAATGGTTCTCTGTTAGACTCAAAAATACGTTTCTGTTTTCACCTTACATTATGGCATTCGCGATGAAACTAATCACACAAGTTGCGCAACAGCGCAAAACACTGGAAGAGGCCGTCGCCACTGCGCTGGAACTGGCGTCCGGCAAAGCGGACGGCGCGGAAGTGGCGGTGAGCAAAACCACCGGGCTTAGCGTCAGCACCCGCTACGGTGAGGTGGAAAATGTGGAATTCAACAGCGACGGGGCGCTCGGCATTACTGTTTATCACCAGAACCGCAAAGGCAGCGCGTCATCAACGGACTTAAGCCCGCAGGCTATCGCCCGCACGGTGCAGGCGGCGCTGGATATCGCTCGTTATACCTCGCCGGATCCATGTGCAGGCGTGGCGGATAAAGATCTGCTGGCGTTTGACGCGCCGGATCTGGATCTTTTCCACCCGGCGGAAGTGGACCCGGATCACGCTATCGAACTGGCGGCGCGCGCCGAGCAGGCTTCGCTGAAAGCGGATAAGCGCATTACCAATACCGAAGGCGGCAGCTTCAACAGCCATTACGGCATTAAAGTGTTCGGCAACAGCCACGGCATGTTGCAGAGCTACTGTTCAACCCGCCACTCGCTTTCAAGCTGCGTGATTGCCGAAGAGAACGGCGACATGGAACGCGATTACGCCTACACCATTGGCCGCGCGATAGACGATTTGCGCTCGCCGGAATGGGTAGGCGAAGAGTGCGCGCGCCGCACCCTGTCGCGCCTCTCGCCGCGTAAGCTTTCCACCATGAAGGCGCCGGTGATTTTCGCCCATGAAGTGGCGACCGGGCTGTTCGGCCATCTGGTGGGCGCCATCAGCGGCGGCGCGGTTTATCGTAAATCCACTTTCTTACTGGATTCGCTGGGCAAACAGATCCTGCCGGAATGGCTGACCATTGAAGAGCATCCGCACCTGCTGAAAGGGCTTGCCTCTACGCCGTTCGACAGCGAAGGGGTACGCACCGAGCGCCGCGATATTATTAAAGATGGCGTGCTGCAACAGTGGCTGCTGACCAATTATTCCGCGCGCAAGCTGGGGCTGAAAAGCACCGGTCACGCGGGCGGTATTCACAACTGGCGCATCCAGGGTCGTGGCCTGAGCTTTGACGAACTGCTGAAAGAGATGGGCACCGGGCTTGTGGTGACCGAACTAATGGGGCAGGGCGTAAGCGGCATCACCGGCGACTATTCGCGCGGCGCGGCGGGTTACTGGGTGGAAAATGGCGAAATCCAGTATCCGGTGAGTGAAATCACCATTGCCGGCAACCTGAAAGATATGTGGCGCAACATGGTCACCATCGCCGACGATATTGAAACCCGCAGCAACATTCAGTGCGGTTCCGTCTTGCTGCCGGAAATGAAAATAGCCGGGCAATAATCCCAGGGGCGCCCGCAGCGGCGCCCTTTTTTTGTCAACATAATAATAAGGTAAGCCGATGCGTAAGCACCTGTTAGCAATGTTAGCGGTCTCCTCCGTGCTGTTCGCCAGCACCGCAGCCCTGGCGGCGGATCTGGAGGATGATATGGATATCCTCAATGAAAACCTGAAAACGGTACAAAAAACCAGCGATGCAGCGGAAATGAAAACGGCATTAACCAAAATGCGCGAAGCGGCGCTGGATGCCAAAAACGCCACGCCGCCGAAGCTTGAAGACAAACCCGCAGACAGCCCGGAGCTGAAAGATTTTCGTCACGGGCTGGATACGCTGGTCGGTCAGATTGACGGCGCGCTGAAGCTTGCCGAAGAAGGTAAAGTAAAAGAGGCGCAGGCGGCGGCGGAAGAGTTTAAAACGACCCGCAACACCTATCACAAGAAATACCGTTAATAGCCGCGCAGCCAGCGGCCCCGCTGGCTTTTGCGTTTAACGTAAATAATGAATGACCTGGTTGCTGCTGCCGCGCCAGATAAGCGCCGGGTCTTTTAAATCCTGCACGAACTTGCCGTCCACCAGCACATTAATAAGCCCGACGACCTCAAGCTGGGGCGCCGTTAACTCCTCAAGCTTATAACCCGTCCAGACCCAGATATCTTTGCCAGGGCATTCGCTGCGCACCCGGCGCGCCAGGCGAAGAATATCCGGCACGTTCTGCGGATGCAGCGGGTCGCCGCCCGAAAGCGACAGCCCCTGGCGCTTCACCCGAACATCGTTGAGATCCTGGATTATCCGCTCTTCCATTTCAGGCGTAAAAGGCACGCCGGAGTTAAGCCGCCAGGTGCTTTTGTTATAACAGCCAGGGCACTCATGAACGCAACCCGCCACAAACAGCGTGCAACGGGTACCCGGTCCGTTGACGATATCAACCGGGTAGTACTGGTGATAATTCATTCCGCTTCTCAATTGACACCATAGCGGCGTTAGCCGCGCTCGCTTGTTCGCTTGCTGCCTGGCTTACCCAAGCTGCCCGTTGCCCAGATGCTTCACGCGGCGTTTAACTTCTTCCTGTTTGCCGGCGTTAAACGGACGGGCGTCCGGGCTGCCGAGATAGCCGCACACGCGACGGGTAACAGAGACGCGCGCGGCGTCGTGGTTGCCGCATTTCGGGCAGGTAAACCCTTTGCTGGTGCACTCGAACTCACCGGTAAAACCGCACTCATAGCATTCGTCTATCGGCGTGTTAGTGCCGTAGTAAGGCACATGCTGATAGCTATAATCCCAGACATCTTCCAGCGCCCGCAGGTTATGCTGAATGTTCGGATACTCGCCGTAACAGATGAAGCCGCCGTTCGCGAGCGGCGGGGAGGGCGCTTCAAAGTCGATTTTGTCGTAAGGGTTAACCTTTTTCTCGACATCCAGATGGAAGCTGTTGGTGTAGTAGCCTTTGTCGGTGACGCCAGGCACCACGCCGAATTCGGCGGTATCGAGACGGCAGAAGCGGTCGCAAAGGTTCTCGCTTGGCGTGCTGTAAAGGCTGAAGCCGTAGCCGGTCTCTTCTTTCCACTGGTCCACCGCTTCGCGCAGCCGCGCCACAATGGCGATGGCCTTGGCGCGCAGCGCCTCGCTGTCATAGACATGCTGGTTGCCGCTGAGCGCGTTAATCGTTTCATGGATGCCGATATAGCCAAGGGAAATCGAGGCGCGGCCGTTTTTGAAAATTTCCGCCACCTCATCATCCGGTTTCAGGCGCACGCCGCAGGCCCCTTCCATATAGAGAATCGGCGCCACGCGCGCTTTTACGCCTTCAAGGCGGGCGATACGGGTCATCAGTGCTTTGCGCGCCAACGCTAAACGCTCATCCAGTAATTTCCAGAAGGCGGCTTCGTCGCCTTTCGCCTCCAGCGCGATGCGCGGCAGGTTAAGACTGATTACGCCCAGGTTGTTGCGTCCGTCGTGGATCTGCTCGCCATTCTCTTCGTAAACCCCGAGGAAGCTGCGGCAACCCATCGGCGTTTTAAAAGAGCCGGTCACTTTTACAACCTGGTCATAGTTAAGAATGTCCGGGTACATGCGTTTGCTGGCGCACTCCAGGGCCAGCTGCTTAATGTCGTAATTCGGGTCGCCAGCTTTATGGTTCAGGCCGTCGCGAATAGCGAAAACCAGTTTCGGGAAAACGGCGGTTTTACGGTTTTTTCCCAGGCCCGCAATGCGGTTGCGCAGAATGGAGGTCTGGATCAGGCGCGACTCCCAGCTGACGCCGAGGCCGAAGCCGAAGGTGACGAAAGGCGTCTGGCCGTTGGCGGTATGCAGCGTGTTAACTTCATATTCCAGCGACTGGAAGGCGTCGTAGCACTCTTTCTCCGTGCGGCTGCGGGCGTAGCCTTCCGCATCCGGGATCTGCCACGCTTGCGCCACTTCACGGTGCTTTTCAAAGCTTGCCGTGACGAAAGGCGCCAGCACCTCGTCGATGCGGTTGATAGTGGTGCCGCCGTAAATATGGCTTGCCACCTGAGCGATGATTTGCGCAGTGACGGCAGTGGCGGTAGAGATAGACTTCGGCGGTTCTATCTCGGCATTGCCCATTTTGAAACCCTGCGTCAACATGCCTTTTAAGTCGATCAGCATGCAGTTGAACATCGGGAAGAAGGGCGAGTAGTCGAGGTCGTGGTAATGGATTTCGCCACGCTCATGGGCCAGCACCACGTCGCGCGGCAGCAGGTGCTGACGGGCGTAATGTTTGGCGACGATGCCCGCCAGCAGGTCGCGCTGGGTCGGGATCACTTTACTGTCTTTGTTGGCGTTTTCATTGAGCAGCGAAGCGTTGGTTTGCTCCACCAGCCCCTGAATTTCGCGGTTCAGGCGGCCGCGCTTTTCGCGCTCTACGTCGCGGTCGTGGCGGTATTCAATATAGGCGCGCGCCAGTTGCTTGTGGTTGCCCGCCATCAGCTGGTTTTCAACGGCTGTCTGGATCTCATGGATATCGACCTGGCTGCGCCCCTGCATTTGCTGGCTGACCAGGGCGGCGACGGTGGCGCAATAATCGGCGTCATCGACTCCCGCTGCTTTTGCGGCACGAAGAATCGCTTCCTGAATGCGCGCTGAATCGAAAGGCACTTTGCACCCGTCTCTTTTCACTACATGCGGTGTCATGATCTCTCCATCTTAAACAGGTTATCCACAGAGGTGTGCAGGAGGTCAGCGCAGAGTTTTTGTTTCTTTTACCAGCGACTTCCCGCATTCCGGCCCGTTTATCCACAGCCTGAACGTTATTTCAGCGCAGCGTGAACTGTTGAAATAATAGACTAAAAATACAACATATTGGGCCGGGTGGGATTTTAAAGCCTATATATAGTGCTTTGCATCAAAGATTTTTGCGCTTTTATTGATGGAGGACAAAGCAATCGGGGCAGGGCGCAAAGGATGGGCGGTAAACATCCGGTATTCACTTTGTAAATGTTCTGAGTAAAAAATCGACAAATACCCGCGCGCGTGGCGCCAGCTGGTGGCTCGGGTACTTTACCCATAGCGGTTGCGGCTCAACCCATGCTTCGCGCAGCAAGGGCAGCAGCCTGCCCTCCGCTATGTGCGGCTCCAGATACCAGTCCGCGAGCGAAACAATGCCCATGCCCGCCAGCGCGGCATCGACTAACACATCCGGAAACGTACTAATAAGCCAGACATGTTGCTCCTCAAGCGTCAGCCCCTGGGCCAGCCAGCTTTGCAGGCGGCCATTGCCAGGGTTGCGGTGCGCCAGGCAGCGGTGATGCAGTAAATCCTCGGGCGAACGGGGCGTGCCGAACCGCGCAAGGTAAGCCGGCGAGGCGGCCAGCATCATGCGCATTGGGGCGATTTCCCGGGCGACTATCCGGGTGTCCTGTACGCTGCGCTGGCCAATGGCCACATCGATGCGCTCGCCAATCAAATTTACACGCCGCGGATCCATCGCCAGATCCAGACGCACTTTCGGGTAGCGCTGCTGAAAACCCGCCAGCGCAGGCATAAGGCGGTAGCGGCCGAACCCCGGGATAACGCTTATTCGCACCAGCCCTTCCGGCTCGTCGGCAGGTTTTTCAAGCGCCTGGTTGAGGGCGTGCCACAGCGGCGAAATCTGCTCGCGCAACGACACACCCTCTTCGGTCAACACGACATAGTGCGTGTTGCGCTGAAACAGCACCCGGCCCAGCCGCTGTTCGAGCAAACGCACGCTTTTGCTTACCGCGGCGGGGGTTATGCCCAGCAACCGCGCCGCTGCTGAAAAGCTCTCGCTCTGCGCCGCAGCCAAAAAAGCGGGAAGCAAGCGATGCACATCGGAAGGGAGCGCCATAGTTGATACCTTTAGTTGAAACAGAAATGCCAGAGGCCTGTCTACAGGTTACCCCTCCGGCCTGACAACATGAAGCCAACACCTTATAGCGAGGAGCGAAAAATGAAAAAAGTGTTGGTTCTGGCAGGCCATCGCACGCCGGATGAATCGCGTGTGAATCGTGCGGCTGTCGAGGCGTTCAAAACATTGCCGCAGGTCACGGTGCATGAGCTGATGCGCGAATACCCCGATTTTAAAATCGATGTCCGGCGCGAACAGGCGCTGCTACTGGCGCACGATGCCGTGGTTATGCTGTTTCCCTTCTGGTGGTACAGCTCGCCCGCTATTCTCAAAGAGTGGCAGGATAACGTGCTGGAGCATGGTTTCGCCTACGGTACCGGCGGCGACAGGCTGCACGGCAAACCCTTCCTGCTGATGGTTTCCACGGGCGGCGGCGAGCAGGCCTATTCGCCGCGGGGGTACAACCGTTATCCGATAGAAGAATTCTGGCTGCCGTTTAAAGCAATGGCGAACATGACCGGCATGGTCTGGCAGCCGCCCGCGCTTATCCAGGGCACGCACGTGCTGACGGATAGCGATCTTGATGCGGGCGTCAGCCGCTGGTTAAGCCATCTTCACGCCCTTTCTGTCTGAGAATGCCAAAGCCCGGCGCCAGGCTCAGGACTGAAGCCAGTAGACCGCCTCGAACGGCCGCAGCGTCCCTTCGCACGGCCTCGGCGCCGCGTCGGGATAGTTGCTCATCAGCACTTGCCAGTTGCCGCTGAACTCGCCCGGCATATACCACTGGTTCTCGCGGCTCAGGTTCGCCGCGACCACCAGCTGCTGGCCCTGCCGTTCACGACGGTAGCACCAGATAAACGGATGCTCCGCCAGCAGATCCTGATAGTTGCCCCAGGTGAACACGGCATGTTCTTTGCGCAGGCGTATCAGCTTCTGATAGGCGTAAAAGACCGAATCAGGATCCTCCAGCGCGGCTTTGGCGTTAATCGTGCGGTAGTTATCGCATAATCCTATCCACGGCGTGCCGGTGGTGAAGCCGCCATTGTCGCCGTCGTCCCATTGCATTGGCGTGCGGCTGTTGTCGCGGGATTTGCTGGCAAGGATAGCGAGCAGGTTTTCCGGCTGGTGCCCCTGGGCGCGCAGCTCGGCGAACATGTTGTGGCTCTCCACGTCGCGGTAATCAATGATGCGGGTAAAGTGCGGGTTGGTCATGCCCAGCTCTTCGCCCTGATAGATATAGGGCGTGCCCTGCATGCCGTGCAGCGCCATGGCTAACATTTTCGCCGACGGGACGCGCAGTTCGCCTTCATCGCCAAAGCGCGAGACGATGCGCGGCTGGTCGTGGTTGCACCAGAACAACGCGTTCCAGGCGACGTTGTGCATGCCCTGCTGCCAGTGGTTGAAGATAGCTTTCAGCGCCACGTAGTCAGGCGCCGCCAGCGTCCATTTTTGCCCGGCAGGGTAATCGACCTTCAGATGGTGGAAATTAAAGGTCATGGAAAGCTCTTTGCCATCGAGCGCCGCGTAGCGCTGGCAATTAGCGAGTGTCGTTGAGGACATTTCCCCCACCGTCATCAGCCCACGAGGGGCAAACACATCGCGGCTCAACTCCTGTAAATAATCATGGATGCGCGGCCCGTCGGTGTAAAAACGCCGCCCGTCGCCGCCGTTAACGTCGTCCGGAAAATCCTGGTCTTTGGAGATAAGGTTGATCACGTCGAGACGCAGCCCGTCCACGCCGCGGTCGGCCCAGAATTCGCAAACTTTTTTCAGCTCGGCGCGCACCTGCGGGTTTTCCCAGTTCAGGTCCGCCTGTTCCGGGGCGAACAGGTGCAGATAATATTGCCCGCTTTCGGCGTGCCAGCGCCAGGCGCTGCCGCCAAACTTCGAGCGCCAGTTATTCGGCGCCGCTTCCGGCGAGCCGTCGCGCCAGATATAGAAATCACGTCGCGGGTTCTCTTTATGCACCGCTTCATGAAACCAGGCGTGCTGGGTGGAGGTGTGATTAAACACCATGTCGAGAATAATGCGGATGCCGCGTTCATGCGCGCCCGCCACCAGCCGGTCAAAATCGTCCAGCGTGCCGTAAGCGGTATCGATGGCGGTGTAGTGGGCGACGTCGTAGCCGTTGTCCACCTGCGGCGAAATGTAAAACGGCGTGAGCCAGATGGCGTCCACGCCGAGCGTTTGCAGATAATCGAGACGCTGGATAACGCCCGGCAGGTCACCGGTGCCGTTGCCGCTGGTGTCCTGAAAACTCTTTGGGTAAATCTGATAAATAACGCCTTGTTGCCACCAGGGCGGGGTCATTTTCATCGCACTGTCCTGCTTTTGCTGAAAAGGCGCGGTTGCCCGCGCCTGTCATCACCGAAATTACACCACCAGCAGCGTGCCCTGGCGGAACTTACGCTTGTAGAGGAACGAGGTCAGGATCAAAGGAATAATTATCGCCACCCCCATCGCCAGCGCGAAAACCTGCCAGTAGCCGGGCTGAATAGAGAGGATCCCCGGCAGGCCGCCAACGCCGATGCCGTTCGCCATTACGCCGTTCAGGCCGCACAGCAGACCGGCAAGGCCGGAACCCACCATCGCGCAAAGCATCGGGAAGCGGTATTTCAGGTTAATGCCGTACATGGCAGGCTCGGTTACGCCAAGGAAAGCGGAGATAGCCGCTGGCACGGAGATCTCGCGCTCGTTGTGCTTGCGGCTGCTGATAATGATGCCTACAACGGCTGAAGCCTGAGCGATATTGGAAAGCGCAATCAGCGGCCATACCGGGGTGCCTCCCATGTTCTGGATCATCTGCATGTCGATGGCGAGCGTTGTCTGGTGCACGCCGGTGATAACCAGCGGCGCATAGAGGAAACCAAACAGCGCCGCGCCGATGGGCGCAAAGCTGCCGGTCATCAGGTAACGCACCGCAAATGCCACGCCGTCGCCAATCAAACGGCCGAATGGCCCGATAAAAGCGTGCGCCAGGAAGACCGCCAGGATCAGCGAGCAAACCGGCACCACCACCAGATAAAGATAGTCCGGTACCCACTTTTTGAGACGCGTTTCAATAAATCCGAGCGCAAGCCCCGCCAGCAGCGCGGGAATAACCTGCGCCTGATAACCCACTTTGGCTATCTGGAACAGGCCGAAATCCCATACCTCTGGCGTTTGCTGACCGAGCAGGTAAGCGTTCATCAGCTGCGGGGAAACCAGAGTTACGCCAAGCACGATGCCAAGGATCGGCGTGCCGCCCATCTTGCGCACCGCAGACCAGCAGATGCCGACCGGCAGATAGAAAAAAATCGCCTCGCCAATCAGCCATAAAAAGTCGTAAATCGATTTCAGTGCCGGGAACATTTGCGCCAGCGTCTGGCCGTTGCTCATGGGCAGGTCGCCGATGACGTTGCGAAAACCGAGGATCAGGCCGCCGCTAATCAGCGCGGGCAGCAGTGGAAAGAAGATTTCCGCGAAGTGGGAGATAAGGCGCTCATGCCACTTCATGTTCTGGCGCGCCGCAAGCTTTGCCTGCTCTTTATTGGCGCTGCTGTGGCCGCTGGTGGCGATAAGCGCCTGGTAGTAATCGCCCACTTCAGTGCCTATCACCACCTGAAACTGGCCGGCGTTAGTAAAGCAGCCTTTGACCATTGGCAGCGTCTCAATGGCTTTCGGATCCGCCTTTGCGGGGTTATTAAGTACAAAGCGCAGCCGGGTAATGCAGTGACTGACCGTCGCAATGTTTTCGCGGCCACCCACCAGTACTATCAGTCTGTCGATATCCTGTTGGTTTATTTTTCGCATAATGACGCCCCATAACGGAGAAAAAAGTAGGCTGAGGGTAAGACGGGCCAAGCTTATCCGTTTCCCTTAAACGGGAAAAAGGGAACGTTCCCGAAACAGGGCGACGATCACAATATATCCGCAGGCGGGAATTAACTCAGGGCGGCGGGAATGACTATCTGGCGTAGCGCTGCGTGTTGGGTCACCTGGGCGATAAGCTGCAACGCCGCTTGTTTGCCCGCCTGCGCGTAGCCGGGATCGACCGTGATGATCTCCGGGTGGAGAAACTTCAGCAGCGGGGTGTTACCGACGCTTGCCAGCTGCAAAGGGCTATGGGGGTGCTGTTGCAGATATTTGCTCGCGCCGATGGCGAGCGTGTCGGTGGCGCAAAGCAGAGCGGTGGTCTGTGCGTGCAGCACTGTCGAGACATGCTCATACCCTTGCTTCATCGCAAGCCCTGGCAGCACGGCATGAGGCGTGAGCTTATGCTGACGACAAAAAGCAAGATACGCTTCGTGGCGGCGCAGACCGGTCGTGATGTCGCTTTCCGGCACGCCAAGATAGCTAATGTGCCGGTGTCCCTGTTCGTAAAGGCGCTGCATCAGAATGCGGATAGCGCCCTCATCGTCATAACAGACCGAGGTGAAGCCTTCGGCATCCCGCGCCATCAGCACCAGGGTTTCGCGCCAGGGGTTAAGCATCGCCTCGTCGATGCCGGTAAAGCCGAAAAGGATCACGCCGTCGATATTGCGGCGGCTCAGCACGTCCAGGTGTTCCTGCACCAGCTTCGTTGAAAACTGGCTTTCCATCATGATGGGGTCATAGCCCTGTTCGTAAAGACAGGGGAGCATGGTCTGCACCGCGAGGTTTTCGGAAAGCGAATCCAGACGGGTAACGATTATCGCCACCACTTTGTCGCTCTGTCCGCGCATGGCCCGCGCCGAACGGGAAGGCGAAAACCCTTGTTGACGCATTACCGCTTCCACCCGCTCGCGTGTGCGTTCGCTGACGCCGCTTTCGTTGTTAAGCACGCGTGATACGGTCGACTTTCCCACGCCGCTTAAGCGCGCTATGTCTTTAATGGTCAGGCGGTTTTGCATCAGTCCATTCCCCTGGCTTATTTAAGGTTTTTATATTCAACAGCTTAGGTTATCGCTTTTACTGCAAGGCGCAATGGGTATTGTCTGGTTTAGGTTTGATTTAGTTTATTAAGGTTACTATAGGCCCACCTTTAACAAGGTTTAAGGTGAAAGCGTACCCGCTACCTTCGCCTGTCGCGTTCCGTTTTTCAACCACTTACCGGAGGCTGCATGGACCCCGATCCGACCCCTCTCCCTGAACGGGAGAAATTAACCCGGTAAGCCAGCCTGTTGTCGTTGTCTTGCCGGTCTTTCAGGACAGCGACGTGAATTCGTCCCTGTAAAAGAAAATGTCCTGCGGACAGGCTTGCCCCTGCCCGCAGAAAGCAACGCGCCGTAACCTGGCGCGGAGGGACCGCTTATGCACATTAAACACCGTACCTGGCGCTGGCTTTTCGCTCTCAGCCGCCATATTCCCCGCCGTTTTACAGAACGCGATCCGCTGCCGGACCGTCAGCGTCTGAACGGCGCGGCTATTCCGCCTTCGCTGAGCGAGACCTGTCTTAAAGCGGCGCGCGCCACGCAAGCGCAGCTGTGGCAGATGTTTAATAGCCATCCTGAAGGGCTAAACGCCCGGGAAGTGGTACAGGCGCGAGAAAAATATGGCGTAAACCAGATCCCCGGCGAACAGCCCTCGCCCTGGTGGGTTGACCTGTGGCGTTGCTACCGCAACCCCTTCAACCTGCTGCTGACGCTGCTTGGCGTTATCTCTTACGCCACGGAGGATCTGTTCGCCGCCGGGGTGATCGCCCTGATGGTCGGCATTTCCACGCTGCTGAACTTTATTCAGGAGAGCCGTTCCGGCAAGGCGGCGGACGCGCTGAAAGCGATGGTCAGCAACACGGCCACCGTGCTGCGCGTTATCAATAAAAAAGGGGCGCATGACTGGGTAGAGATCCCGGTCGATCAACTGGTGCCCGGCGACATTGTGAAGCTCTCGGCGGGCGATATGATCCCGGCCGATCTGCGCGTGTTGCAGGCACGGGATCTTTTCGTCGCCCAGGCCTCGCTGACCGGGGAGTCGCTGCCGGTCGAAAAAACGGCGCACAGCCGCCAGCCTGAGCAAAATAATCCGCTTGAGTGCGACACGCTCTGCTTTATGGGCACCAACGTGGTAAGCGGTACGGCGCAGGCGATGGTTATTGCAACGGGCGGCAACACCTGGTTTGGGCAGCTTGCAGGACGCGTGTCGGAACAGCCGGAAGAGCCGAACGCTTTCCAGCAGGGAATAAGCCGCGTGAGCCTGTTGCTTATCCGCTTTATGCTGGTAATGGCGCCAGTGGTATTGCTGATAAACGGCTTTACCAAAGGCGACTGGTGGGAAGCGGCGCTGTTCGCCCTCTCGGTGGCGGTGGGTCTGACCCCCGAAATGCTGCCGATGATTGTCACCTCTACGCTTGCGCGCGGGGCGGTGAAGCTCTCTAAACAGAAAGTGATCGTTAAGCATTTAGACGCCATTCAGAACTTCGGCGCCATGGATGTGCTTTGCACTGACAAAACCGGCACGCTGACCCAGGACCGCATTGTGCTGGAGACGCACACCGACATTACTGGCGAAGTGAGCGATCGCGTGTTGCAGGCGGCGTGGCTTAACAGCCACTACCAGACCGGCCTTAAAAACCTGCTTGATACCGCCGTGCTGGAAGGGGTTGAGGCGGAACAGGCGCAGCAGGCGGCGGCGCGCTGGCAAAAGGTGGACGAGATCCCCTTTGATTTCGAACGCCGTCGCATGTCGGTTGTGGTTCAGGAAATACCGGATTCGCACCTGCTTATCTGCAAGGGCGCTTTGCAGGAGGTGCTGGCGGTTTGCACTCACGCTCGCCTTGGGGAGAGCGTGACGCTGCTCAACGACGCCAGGCTGGGGCAAATAAAAGCGGTAACGGATACGCTCAACCGCCAGGGCTTGCGCGTGGTGGCGGTTGCGACCCGTCAACTTGCGGCGCGGGAAGGCGACTACAGCCGCGTGGATGAGTCAGACCTTATTCTCGAAGGCTACATCGCCTTTCTCGATCCGCCTAAAGAGACCACGGCGCCGGCGCTGAAAGCGCTGAAAGCGCATGGCGTGACGGTGAAAATCCTCACCGGCGACAGCGAGCTGGTGGCGGCGAAAGTCTGCCGTGAAGTAGGGATGGAGCCGGGCGACGTACTCACCGGCAGCGATATTGAGCAGCTGGAAGATGACGCGCTGGTCGGGCGCCTTCATAACACGACGCTTTTCGCTCGCTTAACGCCGCTGCATAAAGAACGCATTGTACGGTTGCTGAAAAGCGAAGGACACGTGGTGGGCTTTATGGGCGACGGGATTAACGACGCCCCGGCGCTGCGCGCGGCGGATATCGGCATCTCTGTTGACGGCGCGGTAGATATCGCCCGCGAGGCGGCAGATATCATCCTGCTGGAAAAAAGCCTGATGGTGCTGGAGGAGGGCGTCATCGAAGGGCGCCGTACCTTCGCCAACATGCTGAAATACATCAAAATGACCGCCAGCTCTAACTTCGGCAACGTCTTTAGCGTGCTGGTAGCCAGCGCTTTTCTGCCGTTTTTGCCCATGCTGCCGCTGCACTTGCTTATCCAGAACCTGCTT
The DNA here is from genome assembly GCF_000463115.2 of Franconibacter helveticus LMG 23732. Taxonomy (GTDB): domain Bacteria; phylum Pseudomonadota; class Gammaproteobacteria; order Enterobacterales; family Enterobacteriaceae; genus Franconibacter; species Franconibacter helveticus. Next base: position 103,022 of record NZ_AWFX01000007.1, read on the forward strand.
TATGATATCAGCCAGGTTGCTATCCCGTTTGATAACGTGGATGACGAGCAAATTAAAACGCCGCAGCGCTGGCAGGCGACTGAGCTGGGACGTTTTATGCTCTGCTTCGGGCCGATAAGCTCGTTATTCGACATTATTACTTTTTGCGTGATGTGGTGGGTATTTAAGGCCAACGTGCCGCAAGCGCAGACGCTGTTCCAGTCTGGCTGGTTCGTGGTAGGGCTGCTGTCGCAAACGTTGATCGTGCATATGATCCGCACCCGTCGCGTGCCATTCCTGCAAAGCCGTGCGGCATGGCCGTTGCTGGTAATGACGCTGGTGGTGATGACGCTCGGCATCGCGCTGCCGTTCTCGCCGCTTGCGGCATACCTGAGCCTTGAGCCGCTGCCGCTGGCCTACTTCCCGTGGCTTGTGGTGATCCTCGCCGGGTATATGGCGCTAACGCAGTGGGTGAAGAATGTTTACAGCCGTCGCTATGGCTGGCAGTAGCAGATGAGCGAACAGAGAAAAGGCCACCGAAGTGGCCTTTTTTATGCACGATTGCCGCGATTAACGACGCACGGCGATCGCTTCGATCTCAATCTTCACATCTTTTGGCAGTCGAGCCACTTCGACGCAGGAGCGTGCCGGGAAGGTCGCCTGATGTTCGGTGAAAAATGCCTCATAGGCAGCGTTAACGGTAGCGAAGTCGTTCAGATCTTTCACAAATACGGTGGTCTTGACGATATCGCCGACTTTCAGGCCCGCCGCTTCGACGATAGCCTTTACGTTTTCCAGCGACTGACGCGCCTGGGCTGCCACATCGTCCGGTACGCTGCCGGTTTTGGGATCGACCGGGATCTGGCCGGAGGTGATGATCATGTTGCCCAGATCAACGCCCTGAACATACGGGCCGATAGCTGCGGGTGCATTTTCCGTCGCGAGTGTGCGGGACATAATTTCTCCTGAGTTAAGCGGTTAGGCTCCCGCCATTATAGGGAGCCAGTTTCTCATTGCCAGCGTGAATTAATCCGCCAGCACCACGTGGTGGGCAAACTCTTTCTCGCAGTATTTGCACTTCAGCAGGATCTCATCATTACGCTGCTTTACGGCGAAACCGGAATCCACCGGCTCGCTGCGGCTGATGCAGTTGCTGTTCGGGCAGACCAGCACTTTATCGATGCGCGAAGGCAGGTGCGGACGGCTTTTTCCAACCACTTCATACTCGTCAATGCGGTTAACCGTCGCCTTCGGCGCATAGAGCGCCAGCTGGTTTACCTGCTCATCGGTCAGGAAGGTGTTTTCGATTTTAATCAAATCTTTGCGGCCCAGTTCGCCGGAAGGCAGATTCAGGCCGATGGTGATGCGCTGGTCGGTTTCGGTGAGCTTAAACAGCGTCAGCAGCTTAAAGCCCACCTGCGCGGGGATATGGTCAATCACCGTGCCGCGCTTAATCGCTTCTACCTGTAATTTATTATCGTGTGTCATTTAAGTTTCCTCCTTACAGAGCCAAATCGCGATTCAGAACCAGCGCCAGCAGCGCCTGGCGGGCGAAGATACCGTTGCCGGCCTGCTGGAAATACCAGGCGTGCGGCGTTTTATCGACGTCCGTCGTGATCTCATCCACGCGCGGCAGGGGGTGCAGCACTTTCATATTGGCGCGGGCGCCGTCAAGATCCGCCGCCCGCAGAATAAACTGCGCCTTCACGTTGGCGTATTCAGACGGATCCAGACGCTCTTTTTGCACGCGGGTCATGTAGAGAATGTCCACGTCGGCCACGACCTCATCTATCGCCTCGTGGCGGCTCCATGCAATGCCTTTTTCATCCAGCATGTCGAGAATGTATTGCGGCATCGCCAGCGCGTCCGGGGCGATAAAGTAAAAGCGGTTGCCATTGAACTTCGCCAGCGCCTGGGCGAGCGAATGGACGGTGCGGCCATATTTCAGGTCGCCGACCATGGCGATATTCAGGTTCTCCAGCCGCCCCTGAGTCTCCTGAATAGTAAAGAGGTCGAGCAGCGTTTGCGTCGGGTGCTGGTTTGCGCCGTCGCCTGCATTCAGCACCGGCACGCCGCTGGAAAATTCAGTGGCGAGGCGCGCCGCGCCTTCCTGCGGATGGCGCATGACAATCGCGTCCACATAGGTGCTGATAACCGAAATGGTGTCCGCCAGCGTTTCGCCTTTTTTGCCAAGCGAGGTGTTGCTGCTGTCGGAAAAGCCCACCACCGAAGCGCCAAGGCGGTGCATGGACGTTTCAAACGACAGACGGGTGCGGGTGGACGCTTCGAAAAAGCAACTGGCGATCACTTTATGCTTCAGCAGCTCCGGCTGCGGGTTGGCCTTCAGCTTCGCCGCCGTTTCCAGCACCAGTTCAAGCTCCTCCCGGCTGAGATCGTTAATGGAAATGATGTGTTTCTTGTAGAGCGAATTAGCCATTTCTGTCTCCTCTTCAGGCCGGCGGTCAAACGCAGGACAAAAAAAAGCCCCTCAAATGAGGGGCTTTCATAGAAATTGAATAGCGGAAAGAAAAACGGCGTGGTCGCCGCCAGCGTTGTGGCGACGCGGTAAGCGAGTGTGTCGAACAGACCTGACCATGCTTCCTCCCGGCAAATTGCCCGGCATTATACGCGCGCAGGCCAGCTTCGCAAGGGGATGAATGCACAATTTGACGTCGGTAATCGGTTTCGTGGCATAAAAAATCATTTTATTTGAATTTTTATTTATCTGGCGAATGAGCGAAAACGGGAATGTTGTTCTGACGCAGGTTTCTGGCAGAAAGCAGTAGCCGCTCAGGCTATTTCCTCGTATAAAACATAAAAATGAAACGGTGTTTTATATAAAGGAGAGTCTGATGATTATCGGCAATATTCACCATTTACAACCCTGGTTGCCAGCCGAACTACGCGACGCGATTGAGCATGTGAAGCAGCACGTGACGGCGGAAACGCCGACCGGCAAGCATGACATCGACGGCAACCGTCTGTTTTATCTTGTATCCAACGATACGACGCAGCCGATTGCCGAGCGCCGAGCCGAGTATCATGCGCGCTATCTGGATATCCAGATGGTGTTGAAAGGCGTGGAAGGCATGACCTTTAGCTGCCTGCCTGTGGGCGCGCCGGAAACCGACTGGCTGGCGGATAAAGACATCGCCTTCCTGCCGGAAGGGGCGCAGGAAAAAACCGTGGTGCTGGAGGAGGGCGATTTTGTGGTCTTCTACCCGGGTGAAGTGCACAAGCCGCTGTGCGCCGTAGGGCAGGCCGCGCCGGTGCGTAAAGTGGTGGTGAAGCTGCTGGTGGAGTAAGCCTTTTCTGGCAGGGTAACTTTACTTTCCTGCACATGCGCAACCAGTGATATATTCCGTTCACTATAGAGCTGCGCCCCTGTGAAATCTCTTATCCTGTGAACGTGCAAAGGGGGCTCGCCGCCGCCCCCTTTGCAATCCCGGCTCCCGGCGGAAAATCGCCCGCTGAAGCGGGAAACCTCATCTTTTCCCTGCTGGCTTAGGGTCGGGCATGACGGCACGTCCGTGTGCCGACATGCCCTCGCACCGGGTCCAACCGGTGCGACCCTGCCATCGTGAAAAAGCTGAGGCGATTTTTAGCCGGAGCAGGCTCTCTACTTTAGCGCTGGCGCCTTTTAAAAAGGAAAAAGCCTGGGCCGCTTTTTCCCTCTCCCCTTAAAAAAGAGCGCTGGGGTGATCGACAATCGCCAGTCGTCAGTTATTGCGCGAGTGTCGCCACCATCACCGCTTTGATTGTGTGCATGCGGTTTTCCGCCTGGTCGAAGACTACGCTGTTGGCGGACTCGAACACTTCATCGGTTACTTCCATGCCGCCGTGCAGGCCATACTGTTCCGCCATCTGTTTGCCAAGCGTCGTCTGGTCGTCGTGAAACGCCGGCAGGCAGTGCAGAAACTTCACCTGCGGATTGCCGGTAAGCGCCATCATTTCGCGGTTCACCTGATAGGGCCGCAGCAGCGCGATGCGCTCCGCCCACTTCTCTTTTGGCTCGCCCATAGAGACCCAGACGTCGGTATAAATAAAATCAGCGCCTTTAACCCCTTCGGCTACGTTTTCGGTTAGCGTGATCTTCCCGCCGGTCTGCGCCGCCAGCGCCTGGCACTCCGCCACCAGGCTCGCTTCGGGCCAGCAGGCTTTCGGCGCGACAAGGCGTAAATCCAGACCCGTCAACGCTGCCGCTTCAAGCATCGAGTTGCCCATGTTGTTGCGCGCGTCGCCCGCATAGACCAGCGTCATGTCGCTAAGCGCTTTGCCCGGCAAATGCTCCTGCATGGTAAGCAAATCTGCCAGCAGCTGAGTGGGATGAAACTCATTGGTCAGCCCATTCCACACCGGCACGCCCGCATACTGCGCCAGCGTTTCGACGATTTCCTGACCGTGGCCGCGATACTGAATGCCGTCATACAGACGGCCCAGCACCCGCGCGGTATCTTTTATTGATTCTTTATGCCCAATCTGACTGCCGCTCGGGCCAAGATAAGTGACCCGGGCGCCCTGGTCGTAAGCGGCAACTTCGAAAGAGCATCGCGTGCGGGTTGAGTCTTTTTCGAAGATGAGCGCAATATTTTTACCGGTCAGCTTTTGCACTTCACGCCCTTGTTTCTTATCGCTTTTCAGCTTCGCAGCAAGGGCGAGTAAATCGGTGATGTTAGCAGGCGTGAAATCCAGCAGTTTCAGAAAATGTTTTTGATAAAAGGTCGACATCATGTCCTCACATGGCGAACGCCACTTATTGAATTAAAATTCAATCTATATGTATGAATATTCATTTGCAACCCTGCATCGCAAAACTTTGCGGTGAAAGGTGGAGGCATTGGCGGCGGTATGTGAAAATAAAGGATATTCGGCGACACACAGAGGAACGAGCCATGGCAAACCCGGAATTACTGGAAGAGCAGCGTGAAGAGACGCGCCTGATCATTGAAGAACTGCTGGAAGACGGCAGCGATCCCGACGCGCTTTACACTATCGAACATCACTTCTCCGCGGATGATTTCGAAACGCTGGAAAAAGTCGCCGTAGAGGCGTTTAAGCTGGGTTACGAAGTCACCGATCCAGAAGAGCTGGAAGTGGAAGAGGGCGAAACCGTCATCTGTTGCGATGTGCTGAGCGAATGCGCGCTCAACGCCGAGCTTATCGACGCGCAAGTTGAGCAATTACTTAATCTCGCCGAAAAATATGAAGTGGACTACGACGGCTGGGGCACTTACTACGAAGATCCCAACGGCGAAGGCGAAGAGGACGACGAAGACTACGTGGACGAAGATGACGACGGCATCCGCCACTAAGTCGTTCAGGGCGGCAGCTTCAGGCTGCCGCATCGCAAGGATCCTGCATGAATTACGAAGAACCGCTCGCTCCCGTTCGGGAGTTTTTACATTGCGCCACGCCCGCCGCCTGGATTGAAAAAGCGCGCGCGCCGGAAAACCTTCCCCTGCTGCTCACCGATCACCTCGTTTGCGAACTGAAAGCGGCGCAAACCGCCATGTTGCTCATCCGCAAATATGTGGCGGATAAAAACGGGTCTGACGAACTGTTAGGCTGGCTGAAGCCTTATGAAGAGTTCACCTTCCGGGAAGGGCCGGAGCCCGATTTTATCGCCCTGCATAAGCGTATCGGCAAAAGCGTCATGCCTGAAACCGATGACCCGTGGGGGCAGGCGCTTATCAACAGCATGGTGCTGCTGATTAAAGAAGAGCTGCATCATTTCTGGCAGGTGCGCGAGGCGATGCTGGCGCGCAACATTCCTTATGTGAAGATCACCGCCAGCCGCTACGCTAAGGGCATGTTGCGGGAAGTGCGCACGCACGAACCTCTGACGCTGGTGGATAAACTTATCTGCGGCGCCTATATCGAGGCGCGTTCCTGCGAGCGTTTCGCCGCGCTGGCTCCTTATCTGGATGATGATTTACGCAAGTTCTACCTGTCGCTGCTGCGCTCGGAAGCGCGCCACTATCAGGATTATCTGGCGCTGGCCCGCCAGATCGCGCCGAAAGAGGTGGATGCCCGCGTGCGCTTTTTCGGCGAAGTGGAAGCATCGCTTATTACATCGCCAGACGACGAGTTTCGTTTTCACAGCGGCGTGCCGGTATAGCGGAGCGCGCTATGCTTAACGCATCAGTCACTATTCAGGAGCCATGATGGCCTTTATCCCTCTTATTGCCGTAGTGGGCGCAATGATTATTGTCGCCGCTTACCTGCTGACGCGTAAGCGTTCTAAAGCGATGCGCGCTGGCGCGCTGGTGGCCGCCTTCGCTATTGTGGTCGCGCTTAGCGCCTGGCTGCGTTATGCCCAGCAGCCCGTCGTGACGCAAACGGCAAGCGACAGCGCTTTCGACGCCAGCATGAGCCGTATTCCGCTCTGGCGCGCCATTCTCGACCATGACCCGGCCACGGCGCAGCAACTGCGCGATCAGGTAACGGCGATGGAGCGACAAGGGCGCAGCGAACAGGAAAAAATCGATGCTATTCAGCAGCAGATTTTGCTTATTTCCATGCAGCGTCTGCAACAGACCTCTGATGCTGAAGCGGTGGCTTATATGCGCTCGAACATGGAGATGACCGCCGCGCTGCAAAAACATGGCGATGATATCTGCTTTCGCTACCTCTTTCCGGCGGTAAAAGGGGGTGTGAACCCGGTGCGCTACCTTACGCAGGAGCAAATCGACAGCCGCATGGCGGCGGATGCCGACATGTATAACGCTTCCTTTGGCGCAAACAAACACAGCGTGACGGAAGCGGAGCGCGAACAGGCGCATCGCGATCTCCAGCCTATTTTGCAACGTATGAACGCGCGCTATGGCGCGGACCTGGACCTGATGGCGCACCCGGAAAAGGCGCAAGGGAAAGAAGGACAGCTATGCTATATGGTGCAGGGGTTATGGCAGGAAGTGTTTAATCTGCCGATGGCGAGCGCGGCAGGCGTGATTCGCTACTCAGTCAGCAGCCGTTAAAAAAAACGCCACACGCGGCGCGGGCGGCGTGTGGCATGGCTGTTGATGATTAACGCAGATTATTCGGGAAATCGGCGGGCAGCTCGCTCGCCGCACAGTTAATCACGCTGTCATCATCCGGGCCGCAGTCGCGCACGAAAGTGATCGTCGCGAACTCGTCAATCACTTCGGTCGGATAAGCCGGGCCCGCTTCACGATACGATTCCATTTCAGCGATGTGCTCATTCTGGAAGCAAACGGTTTTTTCCGGGTTATTCATCACCCAGCGCGGGAAGAAAATGGTGCCGTGGAACAGGCGGTCGCCAAGGTTCACAATCAGGCTGACGTCTGTACCGGTCGGCTCGGTCCAGGAAATTTTATAGATGCTTTCCCCTACGCGAACAATATAAGCGCGCTGGTCTTTCACCCAACGGTTGCCCACCAGCCCGCTGTGAATGCGGTAGTCCAGCGTGGTCTCGTTTTTCACATAAATTTCATAATTCCAGCCGTTGTCGTAGGTATAGACAAGGTGTTTACCCACGAAACCACTCAAATCTTGTTTATCGAACTGGCTCATAATGACCTCCTTTGTTTTGATGAGGTTATTCTATTGCTTCATTTTTTGAATGAATAACGCTAAATTTGAATTAAACCCATTCAAAAAATAGAACGGTTATGCATAAAACGACGCTTGAGCAGTGGAGCCTCTTAGAAAGCGTAGTGGAGCTTGGCAGCTTCGCTCGCACGGCGGACGCGATGTACCGTAGCCAGTCGTCGGTCAGCTACAACCTGGCGCAATTACAGGAGCGGCTCGGCGTTACGTTATTAACACTCGAGGGCCGACGGGCAGTGCTGACGCCGGCGGGCCGACTGTTGCTTGATCAAGCAAAGCCGTTGCTGGCCGCTTTTCATGCGCTTGAGAGCCGGGCGGCGGATCTGCACAACGGCGCGCGCGGCAGCATCGATCTGATCGTGGATACGGTTTTCCCGCGCCAGCGGCTGTTCGCCATACTGCGAGAGTTTCAGCAACGCCATCCGGCAACCCAGGTGCGGCTGACGGAGGTGCTGGAAAGCGACCCGGAAGCGATTGCCGCCAGTAAAGATGCCGATGTGCTGGTGTTGACGCGGCGGGAGGAGAGCGTCGGGCGGGGCGAATGGCTAATGAATGTCGACTTTGTCGCGGTCGCCCATCACGAGCATCCGCTGCACCAGTTAGCGTCAGCGGAAGTGGATGAGGCGCTGTCGCGCTATCCGCAGATCCGTATCGCCGGGCGCGAGCGCGAGCAGGCAGCGCGGGAGTCGCGCACCTCAGAGCAGTGGACCTTTTCCACGGCCGACGCAGCGATAGAAGCGGTGATGTACCAGGTGGGCTACGGCTGGCTGCCGCAAGAGCGCATTCAGGCGCAGCTTGCGGCAGGGACGCTAAAAGCGTTGCCGTTGGCCCACGGCGCCAGACGCGCCACGCCGCTGCATCTTATCGTTAAAGAGGCGCTGTCGCCGCCCGATGAGCAGGTGGCGACATTACTGGCGCTGTTTAAGGCGAACAGGGAAGCGTGACGTCAGAGGCTTTTCAGCATGCGTACTTCGCAATCCACATGGCCGGTGCAGCCGAGCGGCTCGTCAATATGCTCAAACCCAAGGCGTTCATAAAGCGCGATAGCCTGGGTCAGCGAGGCGGTGGTTTCCAGGTAGCAGCGGCGAAAGCCCTGCTCGCGGGCGAACGCCATCGCCTGCAAGGCCAGCTTTTTGGCAAGCCCCTGGCCGCGCGCCTGCGGCAGAAAATACATCTTCTGAAGTTCGCAGATATCCGGCTCGCTGCACTGTAAAGGCGCTATGCCGCCGCCGCCCACCACGTCGCCTTCATGCTCAACCACCCAGTAAGCATGGCCAGGCTGGCTGTAGACTTCATAAAGCGTATCCAGATTCGGGTCGGCGACCGTATAGCCTTTGTCTGCGGTTAAACCATATTCAGCGGAAACGGCGCGGATAACGCGGGCGATAGCAGGGTTATCCCTTGCGGTCAGCGGGCGCATAGTTAACTGAAGGGGAGTTACAACACTCATAGATAGATGACTTATTTACTTTGAACACATAGGCGCAGTAAATAGCACTACGTTTCTCAGGGCGCAAGCGAGGATCTTTCAGGCAGGGTATTGAGGTCAACAAAAAGGCCGGTTGCCCGGCCTTTTTTGGTTTGCTTACAGCGCGCTAATCACGCCTTGCTGTTCCACCAGTTTGGCTTTCGCCTCGTGGTAGCCCTGCAATTTTTCACGCTCTTTAGCGATAACCGCTTCCGGCGCGCGGGCGACAAAGCCCTCGTTGCCGAGCTTGCTTTCGATGCGGCTGATTTCATTTTCGATCTTCGCCACTTCTTTCGCCAGGCGCTCCAGCTCCGCCGCCTTGTCGATAAGCCCCGCCATCGGGATCAGCAGCTCCGCGCCGTCGATAATTTTGGTCACGGAAACCGGACCTTTATCATCGGCAGGCAGGACGGTGATGCTCTCCAGACGCGCCAGCGTTTTCAGGAAGTTCAGGTTGTCGTTAACGCGACGCGCAGCATCAGCGCTGCAACCGCGCAGCAACAGCTCCAGCGGTTTACCCGGCGCGATATTCATCTCAGCGCGAATGTTACGCACGGCGATGATCGCCTGCTTCAGCCACTCGGTATCCGCCGCCGCCGCTTCATCTACCCGCGCGGCGTCATAGGCCGGGAAAGGTTGCAGCATGATGGTGTCGGCGGTAATGCCTTTCAGCACTTTCACGCGCTGCCAGATGGTTTCCGTGATGAACGGGATTATCGGGTGCGCAAGACGCAGCAGGCCTTCCAGCACGTTTACCAGCGTGTTGCGGGTACCGCGCAGCTCGGCGTCGGAGCCGCCGTTCATCACCGGCTTGGTCAGCTCCAGATACCAGTCGCAGAACTGGTTCCAGGTGAACTCGTACAGAATGTTGGCGGCGATATCAAAGCGATAGTTATCCAGCGCGTCGCGATAGGCTTTCACCGTGCGGTTAAATTCCGCGAGGATCCAGCGGTCCGCCAGCGAGAAGGTCATTTCGCCGCCGTTGAAGCCGCAATCCTGCTCTTCGGTGTTCATCAGCACGAAGCGGCTGGCGTTCCACAGCTTGTTACAGAAGTTGCGGTAGCCTTCAAGGCGCTTCATGTCCCAGTTGATGTCGCGGCCGGTAGAGGCCAGCGCCGCGAGCGTGAAGCGCAGGGCGTCGGTGCCGTGCGGCTCAATGCCGTTCGGGAACTGCTTCTCGGTGCGCTTGCGGATCTTCTCTGCCAGCTGCGGCTGCATCATGTTGCCGGTGCGTTTTTCCAGCAGCTCTTCAAGGGAAATGCCGTCTACCATATCCAGCGGGTCGATAACGTTGCCCTTGGACTTGGACATTTTCTGCCCTTCGTCGTCGCGGATAAGACCGGTCATGTAGACGGTCTTAAACGGCACCTGCGGCTTGCCGTTTTCATCTTTGATGAAGTGCATGGTCATCATGATCATGCGGGCAATCCAGAAGAAGATAATGTCGAAGCCAGAGACCATGACGCTGGTCGGGTGGAACTGGCGCAGGGCGTCGGTGTTTTCCGGCCAGCCGAGGGTGGAGAACGTCCAGAGCGCGGAGGAGAACCAGGTATCCAGCACATCTTCGTCCTGGCGCAGCGCCACGTCGGCGCCGAGGTTGTTCTCAAGGCGTACTTCGTCTTCGTTGCGACCAACATAGACGTTGCCTTCGTTGTCGTACCACGCCGGAATGCGGTGGCCCCACCACAGCTGGCGAGAGATACACCAGTCCTGGATATCGCGCATCCAGGAGAAGTACATGTTCTCGTACTGCTTCGGCACAAACTGAATGTCGCCGTTTTCAACGGCTTCAACGGCCGGTTTCGCCAGCACGTCGGTGCGCACGTACCACTGGTCGGTCAGCATCGGTTCGATAACCACGCCGCCGCGGTCGCCGTAAGGCACCGTCAGGTCGTGCGGCTTAATCTCTTCCAGCAGGCCGAGTTCGTCAATGGCGGCGACAATCGCTTTGCGCGCGGCAAAACGCTCCAGCTTCTGGAACTGCGCCGGGATCTCGCTTGAGTAAACGTCGGACTCGTTGCCTTTGGTGTCGTACACTTCCGCGCTTTCACGGATATCGCCGTCAAACGTCAGGATGTTGATCATCGGCAGGGCGTGACGACGGCCCACTTCGTAGTCGTTGAAATCGTGCGCCGGGGTGATCTTCACGCAGCCGGTGCCTTTTTCCATGTCGGCGTGTTCGTCGCCCACCACAGGAATGCGGCGGTTCACCAGCGGCAGAACCACATACTTGCCGATTAAGTCTTTATAACGAGGATCTTCCGGGTTAACGGCAACGCCGGTATCGCCCAGCAGGGTTTCCGGACGCGTGGTGGCCACCACCAGGTAATCTTTACCGTCAGCGGTTTTCGCACCGTCCGCCAGCGGGTAGCGGATATGCCACATTGAGCCTTTAGACTCGCGGTTTTCCACTTCCAGGTCGGAAATAGCGGTGCGCAGTTTCGGGTCCCAGTTAACGAGACGCTTGCCGCGGTAAATCAGGTCTTCTTTATAAAGACGCACGAACACTTCTTTAACGGCGTTGGAAAGGCCTTCGTCCATGGTGAAGCGCTCGCGCTCCCAGTCCACGGAGTTGCCCAGACGACGCATCTGGCGAGTAATGGTGCCGCCGGATTCCGCTTTCCACTGCCAGATTTTATCGATAAACGCGTCGCGGCCGTAATCGTGGCGGGTTTTCCCCTCTTCGGCAGCGATTTTGCGCTCCACCACCATCTGGGTGGCGATGCCTGCGTGGTCGGTGCCTGCCTGCCACAGGGTGTTTTTACCCTGCATGCGCTGATAGCGGATCATGGTGTCCATGATCGTCTGCTGGAAGGCGTGACCCATATGCAAACTGCCGGTGACGTTCGGCGGCGGGATCATAATGCAGAAGCTTTCCTGGCTTTCGTCGCCATTGGGTTTGAAGTAGCCCTGCTCTTCCCAGTGCTCGTAAAGCGGCTGTTCGATATCTTGGGGGTTATATGTCTTTTCCATTTCTGCTATGTCGTTCCGGGCGCCGTGAAGGTGGCCGTAGTCAAGTGGAAACCAGCCACGCGATAGGCTTTATAGCGTTCGCGCGCCAGTTGTTTCTGGGATTCTTCGATCGGTACGAAGTCTATCACTTCAGTGAAAGCGGTGGCAAAATCTGCGAATGCCGGGCGCAGGCTGATTAAAATGTCGCGCGGCGCGCTGCTGCGCTTTTGCGGCCAGGCAATCTCTACCGGCGCGCCGCCGCGCGGCCCTTCGCCCGCCAGGTTATGCGGCACGAAGCTTTCCGGCGGCCGCGTCCACAGCGCTTCGTCGAGGCGAATAGCCTGCTGCTCATCTTCGCAGGCAATCAATACGCGCTTGCCGTTGCGCCAACGTTCTGCGGCAATGTCGCACACCAGCCGTTCAACGGCGCCAAGGCCATCGACGGTGTCGTCGTTGTCCAGAAGGTAAAAGGTCGCATTTTTCATATCTATACCCGTCGTCTCTCGAGTTGCCTCTTTGTTGGCTGCCTTTACGCACCCCAGTCACATAGTAAACTATGCTCCCGGGGATGTGTTCAGTTGCCGCCGCGATGCAACTCGAAATCCATAGGGTATAGAATTCTTATTGCTCATGCCTGTAGGCCGGGTAGGGCGTAACCGCCGCCCGGCATTTACTATCACTCTTCGCCGTTCATCCCGGCGCGGTTGAGCAGGAACTGCGACAGCATCGCCACCGGACGACCGGTCGCCCCTTTCGCTTTGCCGGAGCGCCAGGCGGTGCCGGCGATATCCAGGTGCGCCCAGTTATACTTGCGGGTAAAGCGCGACAGGAAGCAGCCCGCGGTGATCGCGCCGCCAGGACGGCCGCCGATGTTCGCCATATCCGCGAAGTTCGACTCCAGCTGTTCCTGGAACTCGTCCGCCATCGGCAGACGCCATGCGCGGTCGCCCGCCTGTTCGGAGGCGCCAATCAGCTCATGGGCCAGCGGATTATGGTTCGACATCAGCCCGGTGATGTGGTGCCCCAGCGCAATCACGCAGGCGCCGGTCAGCGTCGCCACGTCGATCACCGCTTCCGGATCGAAGCGCTCTACGTAGGTGAGCACGTCGCACAGCACCAGACGGCCTTCGGCATCGGTGTTCAGCACTTCCACCGTCTGGCCGGACATGGTGGTCAGCACGTCGCCCGGGCGATAAGCGCGCCCGCCAGGCATGTTTTCACAGCCCGCCAGCACGCCGATGACGTTCAGCGGCAGTTGCAGCTCCGCCACCATGCGCATCACGCCGTAAACCGCCGCCGCGCCGCACATGTCATATTTCATCTCGTCCATGCCTTCGGCAGGCTTGATGGAAATACCGCCGGAGTCGAAGGTCAGCCCTTTGCCCACCAGCACAATCGGCCGGGCGTCCGGCTCGCTGCTGCCTTTATATTCCATCACCGACATCAGCGATTCATTCTGCGAGCCTGCACCTACCGCCAGGTAGGAGTGCATGCCCAGATCTTTCATCTGCTGCTCGCCAATCACGCGGGTGACCACGTTCTTGCTGTAAGCGTCCGCCAGCTGGCGCGCCTGGGAGGCGAGGTAGGCGGCGTTGCAAATGTTCGGCGGCATATTGCCGAGATCTTTCGCCGCCTTGATGCCGGCGGCAATGGCGAGGCCGTGCTGAATAGCGCGCTCGCCGCTGGTCAGCTCGCGGCGGGTCGGGACGTTGAACACCATTTTACGCAGCGGGCGGCGCGGCTCGCTTTTGTTGGTTTTGAGCTGGTCGAAGCTGTAAAGGGTCTCTTTCGCCGTCTCCACCGCCTGGCGTACTTTCCAGTAGGTGTTGCGCCCTTTGACGTGCAGTTCGGTCAGGAAGCAGACCGCTTCCATTGAGCCGGTATCATTGAGCGTATTAATGGTTTTTTGAATGACCTGCTTATACTGGCGCTCATCCAGCTCGCGCTCTTTGCCGCAGCCAATCAGCAAAATGCGCTCAGACAGCACGTTGGGAACGTGATGAAGCAATAAGGTTTGACCCGCTTTTCCTTCGAGTTCGCCGCGACGAAGCAGGGCGCTGATATAGCCGTCGCTGATCTTATCGAGTTGTTCGGCTATCGGAGAAAGGCGGCGCGGTTCAAACACGCCCACAACGATGCAGGCGCTCCGCTGCTTTTCCGGGCTTCCGCTTTTTACACTGAACTCCATGCACTACGCTCCTGAATCTTAAAGACAACGGCAGCGGCTGCGGATAGAATTGAACGCTTTCGTAACGCTTGCTCCGCTGTTGCGATGACTTCGTGTTAATCTTAACGAGTATTGTTATGGTTCGGCGCGTCGCTAACCCTCTGAGTACAGGTCCGCTGAGTAATAGCTTAGCGACGCTTTCGAAGACTCAAGAGGATAAATGACGTTTAAGCCATGAAACAAGCGATTTTCCTGCAAAAAGACTCGTATTCACAGGCGTATTTAATGTGATAATCATAAGATATCTGGTTCGGGAGACGCTCAAAAGCCAGTTCGCGATCCTCTTCATCCTGCTTCTCATCTTTTTTTGCCAGAAGCTGGTAAGGATCCTGGGCGCGGCGGTTGACGGCGAAATCCCGACAAACCTGGTTCTCTCCCTGTTAGGTCTGGGCGTGCCTGAAATGGCGCAGCTCATCCTGCCGCTAAGCCTTTTTCTCGCCCTGCTGATGACCCTCGGCAGGCTTTATACCGAAAGTGAAATCACCGTCATGCATGCCTGCGGCCTGAGTAAAGCCGTGCTGGTGAAAGCCGCCATGATCCTCGCGCTTTTCACCGGGATTATTGCTGCGGTGAATGTAATGTGGGCCGGCCCGTGGTCTTCCCGTCACCAGGACGAAGTGCTGGCGGAAGCGAAAGCGAACCCCGGCATGGCCGCGCTGGCGCAAGGGCAGTTCCAGCAGGCGACAGACGGCAACGCCGTGCTGTTTATCGAAAGCGTGAACGGCAGCAATTTTACCAACGTCTTCATGGCGCAGCTGCGCCCGAAAGGCAACGCCCGCCCGTCAGTGGTGGTGGCGGATTCCGGCCACCTTTCCCAGCGTAAAGACGGCTCGCAGGTGGTCACGCTCAACCAGGGCACCCGTTTCGAAGGCACCGCGCTGCTGCGCGACTTCCGCATTACCGATTTCCAGGATTACCAGGCGATTGTCGGCCATCAGGCCGTGGCGCTGGACCCGAGCGACGCCGAGCAGATGGACATGAACGCGCTGATTGCGTCGGATAAAAACTCGGCGCGGGCGGAGCTGCACTGGCGTTTGACGCTGGTGTTCGCGGTAGTGGTCATGGCGCTGATGGTGGTGCCGCTCTCGGTCGTGAACCCGCGCCAGGGCCGCGTGCTTTCCATGCTGCCGGCGATGCTGCTTTATCTGGTGTTCTTCCTGTTGCAGACGTCGCTGCGCTCTAACGGCGCGAAGGGCAAGCTGGACCCGATGATCTGGATGTGGTTTGTGAACCTGCTTTATCTGGCGCTGGCGGTGGGCCTGAACCTGTGGGATACCGTGCCGGTGCGCCGCATTCGCGCCCGCTTTGCGCGTCGGGGGTTAATCGATGCTGGGATTTAGCGTACTCGACCGGTATATCGGCCGGACTATCTTCAACACCATCATGATGACGCTCTTCATGCTGGTGTCGCTTTCGGGGATCATTAAGTTTGTCGATCAGCTGAAAAGAGCCGGGCAGGGCAGCTACTCCGCCATGGGCGCGGGGTTCTATACCCTGCTCAGCGTGCCGAAAGATATCCAGATCTTCTTCCCGATGGCGGCACTGCTTGGCGCGCTGCTGGGCTTAGGGATGCTGGCGCAGCGCAGCGAGCTGGTGGTGATGCAGGCTTCCGGCTACACCCGCATGCAGGTGGCGCTTTCGGTCATGAAGACCGCCATTCCGCTGGTGCTGCTGACCATGGCGATTGGCGAGTGGGTGGCGCCGCAGGGCGAGCAGATGGCGCGTAACTACCGCGCGCAGATGATGTACGGCAACTCGCTGCTCTCCACGCAACAGGGGCTGTGGGCGAAAGACGGCAACAACTTCGTCTACATCCAGAACGTGAAGGGCGAGAACGAGCTGGGCGGCGTGAGCATTTACGCTTTTAACGACCAGCGCCGTTTGCAGTCCGTGCGCTACGCGGCCACCGCCACCTTCGATCCGCAGCAAAAGGCGTGGCGCCTGTCGCAGGTGGATGAGTCTAACCTCAGCAACCCGAAACAGATAACTGGCTCGCAGACCGTCACCGGCACCTGGAAAACCAACCTGACGCCGGACAAGCTCGGCGTGGTGGCGCTCGACCCAGATGCGCTCTCCATCAGCGGCCTGCGCGATTACGTGAAGTACCTGAAATCGAGCGGCCAGGACGCCAGCCGTTACCAGCTCAACATGTGGAGCAAAATTTTCCAGCCGCTTTCGGTGGCGGTAATGATGCTGATGGCGCTCTCCTTTATCTTCGGTCCGCTGCGCAGCGTGCCGATGGGGGTGCGCGTGGTAACGGGGATAAGCTTCGGCTTTCTGTTCTACGTGCTGGACCAGATCTTCGGCCCGCTGAGCCTGGTTTATAACATTCCGCCGATCCTCGGCGCTCTGCTGCCAAGCGCCAGCTTCTTCCTGATAAGCTTCTGGATGCTGATGCGTCGCGCCTGACGGCCTGCGGCTTCCCCCTGTGGCAAAGGGGGAAGCGCTTACTCACTTTCCTCTTCCCTGCATGGATGCCCGATGAAACGGATTGCGCCTCTGCTGTTCGCCTTTATCAACCGCCTGATGTTCGCCTTTGAATCTCTCCTCTTCGTGGCGATAGCGGGCGCTTGCTTCTGGCTTAAAAACCTTCAGCAGATCCTGCTGCTGGAAGCGGGCGTGCTGGGGCTTCTGGCGCTGCTGTTCTGGCTTACAGCGCGGTGGGTTAACCGGCGCAGCCTGGAGGTCGGGGTTGTGCGGCGCGGCTCGCCGCAGGAGAAAGAGGCCGACGGCGTGCTGCGTCTTTTTAGCCTGGCGGAAAGCCTGCTGGAGATGACGCTCTACGCCATGCTGGGTTTCTTCGTGATGAGCTTTTTTATGTTCGACGGGCGCTCAGGCTTCTGGTTGCACAGCGGCCTGCTGGCGGCGCTGTTTGTCGGCGTCTGGTACGCGGGCCGCTGGCTCGACAAGCTGCGTAAACAGCGCGGCTATGGCGCATACGGTTTGTGATCTGACCGGCGTAATACGCCATTTTTGCCCCGGCGTTCTCATACCTCTTTCTGATTCAGCGCGCTTCGTAATGCGAGCGCTGTCACACGGTCTATGCTTTCCCTACGGCTTACTTTTTCGCAGGAAACCATGTCCAGATTCTTCTTCAATGACCGCAAGCAGCTGGTCAACGACGCCATTGAAGGCGTTATCCTCAGCGCCCGCCACCATAACCTGACGCGCCTTGATATCGACCCGGCCATCCGCGTGGTGGTGCGCAGCGACTGGCATAAAAGCCGCGTGGCGGTGATTTCCGGCGGCGGCTCGGGCCACGAACCGGCGCACGTGGGGTTTGTCGGCAAGGGGATGCTGACCGCCGCCGTCTGCGGCGACCTTTTCGCCTCGCCGAGCGTGGACGCCATTCTTAACGCCATTGTGGCGGTAACCGGCGACCGGGGCTGCCTGCTGGTGGTGAAGAACTACACCGGCGACCGCCTGAACTTCGGCCTCGCGGCGGAGAAAGCGAAGCGCTACGGCCTGAAAGTGGAGATGGTCATCGTCGCCGACGATATTGCGCTGCCGGACAACAAGCAGCCGCGCGGCATCGCCGGCACGGCGCTGGTGCACAAAATTGCTGGCTACGCGGCGGAGCAGGGCAAATCGTTAAGCGAAGTGCGCGATATCGCCCAACAGGCGTGCGACAGCGTCTGGAGCCTGGGCGTAGCTATGCAGACCTGCAACCTGCCGGGGGGCAACGAAGAAGGGCGCATTAAGCCCGGCCAGGTTGAGCTGGGGCTTGGCATTCACGGCGAGCCGGGCGCCACCACGCTTGAGAGCCACAACAGCCGCGAGATTATCGCCGAGCTTGTGGAGCGGCTTCGCGAGAAAGCGGGAACCGAAGCGCGCCTGGCGGTGCTCATCAACAACCTCGGCGGCGTTTCCGCGCTGGAGATGGCGCTGCTCACCAGAGAGCTGGCGCACTCGGCGTTAAAAGAGCAGATAGCGTACCTGATTGGCCCGGCACCGCTGGTGAGCGCGCTCGATATGAAAGGCTTTTCGCTCTCCGTTCTGGCGCTGAACGAGACCTTCGAACAGGCGTTGAAGGCGGACGTGGAAACCGTGGGCTGGCAGCCGCCGGTGGCCTTCGCGCCGATGCAGACCCAGCCGCACACGCCGCTTCGCGGTAGCGACGAGGCGACCCCTTCCGATAACCCGCAGGCGCGCCAGATAGTGAAGCAGGCCGCCGATACGCTGATTAGCCTTGAGAACCGCCTGAACGCGCTGGACGCGAAAGTGGGCGACGGCGACACCGGCTCTACGTTCGCTGAAGGGGCGCGCGACATTGCGCAGCTGCTTACGCAAAACCGCCTGCCGCTGAACGACGCGGCGGCGCTGCTGCAACTGGTTGGCGAACGGCTGGCGACGGTGATGGGCGGCTCCAGCGGCGTGCTGATGTCGATATTTTTTACCGCCGCAGGCCAGAGCGTGGCGGAGGGCAAACCGCTGCCGGACGCGCTGCTCACCGGGCTTAAGCAGATGAAGCACTACGGCGGCGCTGACCTCGGCGACCGCACGCTTATCGACGCCCTGCAACCGGCGCTGGAAGCGCTGGCAGGCGAAGGGCTGGGCGCGGCGATTGCGGCGGCGCAGAAAGGGGCGGAAGCGACGGCGGCAATGCACAAAGCGGGCGCGGGCCGCTCCTCTTACGTGAACCGCGAAAGCCTGGAAGGGGTGCAGGACCCGGGCGCGGTAGCCGTGGCGGAAGTGTTTAAGGCGCTGAAGTAAAAGGCTGTGCCGTTGCGGGCTTGCAGGCCAGAGCGGCCGTGTCACGTTGCCCGTGCTGAAGAGGTGAAGAAGGCGAGCCGTTCCCTTCGCGTTGCGCCCGGGGAACTGCTCCACAGCCCCTGTAACAATCCGGCTGGGCGGCGCAGTTAAAACCATCGTTTCGGGCGGGTTTCCGGCAATGGGGTCGCGTCATTGTGGGAGCATCGCAACAAAAAGGCGCCTTTCGGCGCCTTCGTCATTTTAGAAATCCGCTTTCAGCACCACGCGGTAACGGGCTTTGCCCTCGCGTACGTGTTGCAGCGCCTCGTTAATGCGCGACATCGGGAACTCTTCCGTCTGCGGCGCCACTTTCGAGCGGGCGACGAACTTCATCAGCGAGCGCAGCTCGTGCGGGGAGCCGGTAGCGGAGCCGGAGATGCTGCGGTCGCCCTGGATAAGCGAGAACGCCGGTACTTCGAACGGCTTCATCACCGCGCCCACGGTGTGGAAATTGCCCGCCCAGGCCAGCGCCTGGAAGTAGGGCAGCCAGTCCAGCGACACGTTAACGGTGTTGATGATGAGATCGAACTGACCGGCCAGCGCTTTCAGCGCTTCCGGGTCGCGGCTGTTGACGACGTTATCCGCGCCCATCGCCCGCACTTCCTGCTCTTTAGCGGGGTTGGAGCTGAACGCCGTCACCTCGCAGCCCATGGCGCGCAGCAGCTTAATGGCGATGTGGCCGAGGCCACCGATGCCGATAACGCCCACGCGGCTGGTGGCGGTGATGTTGTGCATCAGCAGCGGTTTAAAGACCGTGATGCCGCCGCACAGCAGCGGGCCTGCGGACGCGGCGTCGATGCCTTCCGGCATCGGGATAACCCACTGCCAGTTGGCGCGGATTTTATCGGCGAAGCCGCCGCGGTTGATGATGGTCGGCACGCTGCCCTGCTGGCAGTTCACCTGGTTGCCGCTGATGCAGGCGTCGCAATGCTCGCAGCTTGACGCCGTCCAGCCGATACCGACGCGCTGGCCCACTTTCAGGCCCTTGTTCTGCGCGCTTGCGCCAAGCGAGCTGACGCGGCCAATTACTTCGTGACCGGCGATAAGCGGATAAGTCGACATGCCCCATTCGTTGTCGATCATGGATAGGTCGGAGTGGCAGATGCCGCAGTACTCAACCTCGACTTCCACATCCTCAGGCTTCAGTTCGCCTGCGTCGTATTCATAAAGCTCAAGCTCGGCGCCCGCTTCATGCGCGGCGTAACTTTTGATGATGGTCATCCCGGTTTTCCTTTGTTGTGGTTAGCTCCGTGATTGTAGAACATTCACATGACAGAGGCTGTTCACGCGCTGAGCATGGCTCAAAGTGTGAAAGTGGGGGAGAAGAGATAACCGGCTGAAAAACTGTGGCGGTTTTTTCAGCACCTGACGGCGCGGGCAGAGGATAAGGCTTGCGCAGGGGGTTGTAGCAGGTATAATCCCACACGTTTCCGCATCCCCTTCAGTGCCGAAGTGGCGAAATCGGTAGACGCAGTTGATTCAAAATCAACCGTAGAAATACGTGCCGGTTCGAGTCCGGCCTTCGGCACCAAGTCACTGATCAATAACGATTTTTTCCGCAAATCAAGTGGTTAGGGATTTTACACCTGCCTACTTTGCATGTAGAAAATACATCATTTCATCAAGTACAAAAGCCACTGTGAATGTTAATGGCTTTGGTATGTTATCACTCAGTGGCAAGTAGTTACCAGGCTCAACCTTGTACAGCTATTCCCTTTGAAGCCGGAAGACGTGCCGCCGTCTCTAAATCCTATACCAAAAACTTTTAACCGTTCCACACTTAGCGCGGTGTCCCGTTACAGCCTGTCGTGATGACACGCCACGGATAAACGAGCAAATGTTGGGAAGCCTAACCAGATCGGGAAAGGATCTGGCTCTACCGTGGTGTCCACCGTGCCATAAATGAACGGTACTCGATAAGAGAGCGGTTAACTGACAAAACTCCTGATGATACGCCTACGGCGCTTTTGTTGGTGTACCCAACACGGCGCAAAAGGTGATCTATCGTTTAATTTTGGCCCATACATCGATTGGTATTGTAAGTTGTATAGGGCTGGGTCTGCTGGTTCCGATGAACGGATAAAATTGCTAAGATGCGGACCATAAGCCATGAGGCGGAGATAAGTATGAAATCTGTAGAGCTATTTGCCGGGGCTGGCGGTTTAGCTATGGGGTGCGAGATTGCAGGATTTGAGCACCTTGCTGTTGTCGAGTGGGATAAATGGGCTTGCGATACAGTACGCGAAAATCAGAAGAATGGTTTCCCTTTGCTTAACAATTGGAACCTGTTCGAGGGAGATGTTCGAGAGTTTGACTGGTCGCAAATACCAAAAGGTATAGACCTGTTAGCTGGAGGCCCACCTTGCCAGCCATTTTCAATTGGTGGCAAGCACAAAGCTAACTCTGATACCCGAGACATGTTTCCAGCGACAGCGGAAGCGATCAGACAAATACGCCCTAAGGCTTTCATCGTTGAGAATGTCAAAGGGCTGACTCGGGCAACCTTTGCGAGCTATTTCCAGTACATTCAGTTGCAGCTTGAGTTTCCAGAAGTAGCTCCGCGAAATGGCGAAGACTGGAGCGAGCATTTGAAACGCTTGCAGGAAGAAAAAACCAGTGGAAAGAACAAGGGGAGAGGGCTGACGTATAACGTTCTGGCTACGTTAGTCAATGCAGCAGACTACGGCATCCCACAAAAACGTGAGCGTGTCTTCATTGTTGGTTTCCGCGATGATCTTGAAATTGAGTGGTCGTTCCCTAAACCAACTCATAGTTATGATGCACTTGTTTATGATCAGTGGGTTACTGGTGATTATTGGAAGCGACACGGTTTAGAAATGCCAGTTGTTCCAAACCAGATGGTTAGTCGTATCGCAAAATTGCGTAAAAATCCGCCCGATACACTTCCGTGGAAAACAGTTCGAGATGCTATTGCAGATTTGCCTGATCCTGAAACAAAGGCGGCAAATTTGATCAGGAATCATGCGTTCCAGGCGGGGGCGCGAACTTATCCCGGTCATACGGGAAGCCCATTAGATTTACCAGCTAAAACGCTCAAAGCAGGTGCTCATGGTGTTCCTGGGGGCGAGAACATGCTCGTGCGTAATGATGGTTCAGTACGCTATTTTACTGTGCGAGAAAGTGCCAGAATTCAAACGTTTCCCGATAGTTATCGTTTTCATGGGAGCTGGACTGAAACTATGAGGCAGTTGGGTAACGCTGTGCCGGTTCACCTGGCGTATTGTGTTGCCAGCAGTGTAGCGGAAAAGCTGCTGACCTCTGAAATTGGGAACATCCTCAAGCAGGGTGGTAATAATAAAAGGGCTTCTGCATGACAGGAAAGGTCATTCCATTTAATCCACTTGATAAGCAAAATTTAGGTGCCAGTGTTGCGGAAGCCTTGTTGAGCAAAGATGCTCATCCTCTGGAAGAGTTAACCTCATTTCCAGGAGCAGGGATTTACGCGATTTATTACACTGGCGATCATCCTGCTTACAGGCAACTGGCAGAACTGAATCGTGATGGGCAATTTCGATTGCCTATCTATGTGGGTAAAGCCGTACCAGCAGGTGCGAGAATGGGACTTACTAATCCAGATAAGGTTGGAAACGTCCTATTTAGACGCTTGAAAGAGCATGCCGAAAGTCTTCGTGCAGCGGAGAATCTTTCGATTGAAGATTTTTATTGTCGATTTTTGGTTGTTGATGACATCTGGATTCCGTTGGGAGAATCGCTGGTTATCTCTCGCTTTAAACCGATTTGGAATTCATCTATCGATGGTTTTGGCAAT
Source organism: Franconibacter helveticus LMG 23732 (assembly GCF_000463115.2). Taxonomy (GTDB): domain Bacteria; phylum Pseudomonadota; class Gammaproteobacteria; order Enterobacterales; family Enterobacteriaceae; genus Franconibacter; species Franconibacter helveticus. The sequence continues at coordinate 125,759 of NZ_AWFX01000007.1, forward strand.
CATGATCCAGGTAAGCACCGTTACACTGGCTTACGTCCTCGCTGGGACTTTATGCACCCAGGGAGAGGATGGGCTCAAAATTTACGTGAGCGTGATGAAACTGTAGATGAACTGATTCGTGATTCTGTACAGTATCTTCAGAATTTGCCGCCTTGCCTGGCTCAGAAATTTATTGAAGCTGAAGGCGATTAATCGGTTAAAGATCATCGGGGGCAATTCGCCTCCGATTGTTATTGGTAATAGCGCCAGCGTCAGCACAAGTAAGCGTTTCATGCGCGTGTCCCTCTCTTAATTCCCGTTGAATAATTCGTTCTCAATGCGTCTACTTGGGCTTGAGTGCTCCCTAAGAAGGCGCTGGTTTGCTCCATTACATGAGTCGCTTAACGATGTTTTCGTGACGTACCCAATTCCCACTCCTGGATTCCCTAAATATCAGGGGGGCTGGTGGTGGGATAGCGGGGCTGACAAGGCCCCTGAAAAGATTCTGTTAAGCCGTGGCTTGCGCCTCCAGCACTTTGTTAATGGTGGTTCGGGCTGCGCCTGTGAGGCGATGGATCTCGCTCTTTGTCTTACCTGCTGTATGCAATGCACGGATCTGTTCGTGTAGCTTATCGTTCACTGGACGGCCCTTATAAGCGCCCTCAGCTTTTGCCTTGCTGATTCCCTCAGCCTGACGGCGGCGGCGGTCTGTGTAGTCTTTACGGGCGATTGCTGCCAGCATTTCTAACATCATGCCGTTGATAGCTTTCATCATGGATTGCATAAACTCGCCCTTTGCGGCTAACAATACGTGACTGGTTGGCAGGTCGAGAGCCACCACTCGCAAGCCTTTATTATCGATCTGGGCTTTCAGTGTCTCCCAGTCCTCAGCGTTAAGGCGGCTCAGGCGGTCTACTTGCTCCACTAACAGAATGTCACCAGGCGCGGCTATGTCTATCAGGCGCATAAGCTCCGGGCGCTGTAAGCTGGCTCCGCTCACGTTCTCAGTGAAGTATGTGACGTGACCCAAATCATGAGCGGCGGCGAACTCTGCCAATGCTGCTTTGGCGCGTGTAGCGTCCTGCTCTTTAGTGGAGGCGCGAAGATAGGCATAAACTCGGCTGGTGGTCATCAGGGTAGCCCTTATGTAGTGTTTGGGTTGTAGTATAATTGCATGTAGCGTTTAAGTAGTAAAGCGCTATTTAAGCTACGCCTTTTAGGCCACATTTATCACGTAGTGTTAATGTATACCCAAAAACTACATAAGCAGAATACTGAATTGCATGATAAGTGGTTACTCGATGAAATGATTAGGGTGCTAATTAAGTGGTGGTTTTTGGCATGGAAAAATCAGCGGCGTTTCATTTCGTGAAAACTCGTTCGACAAATGCACCTATCATGAAAGTGCTCATAGTGGACAATGATCGCTGTGAGCCGCACGGCGTAAGGCTTTAACAAGGTTAAGTGATTTTAAAATTAAAGTTGAAATTTAACTTAGGCTAAATTTTTCTTGTATCAATGGCGTTTCTTTACCTGCCAATTACCAGCGGATTACGGGCCAGTTTGATGGGAATTACACCAGGGTTATTGCATGGATAAATCGGAGTGAGCAGGGCGACGATTTACCGTCGGGTAAAGTGAGAAACAAGCACCCCTACAGAATTCTGTTACCCTTTGGACTTTCTATGCACCAGTACACCTACAAAATACTGTGACCCTACCCCCACAGAAAACTGTTAGACACCCCCACAGAATTTTGAGGGAGGGGGTAACAGAATTCTGTTAGCTATTAGATCACTTATTAAATTATTTTATTAGATCAGAACTTATGATCTTTTTACGCTGTTCCTGGTCGGTACTCTACGGGAAATCTCACCTACGCCACCCTTGACGGGCTGACGGTTCGACCCCGTACCGCTCAGGAACAAGCACAAGCGTAACTCTGTATCTTCTTGACTCGTGCAAACTTCGTTTCTGACGAACGTCAGGCACGAATGATTTTATGCCGTAGGCAAAGTACCGTTGCGCTGTGCGCGTAATAATCGTGTGCTTCGCCAGTGGCTAAAGTTCACTTACCCCCGTACCTCGTGCAAGTTCACTAAGCCTCAATCCAATACCAACTAACTACAATCCTGATAACTACCGTTATCCCTCTGTAGTTGTGCTATTGGTTTCGGGAGTAAGTGCCAGAGGTGCGCCCGTATGCCGTTATGCTTCACAGCAGCCTCATAGAGCGTTTTAAGCAGGGCAGGGAATACCTTTTAGCGCATGTGTATGCAAACCTCGCATAGCTCGATACAGCGCGTTTTATGGTAATTGGTAGAACTTGATCTCTTTTGGTGAGTATGCTATGATCTTAAATGGGTAAAAATAATTATTGACTTCTATCTTGTTTCGTGTTAGATTAGTATCAGGAGCTAAGAAAAAGATTCTTACCTTCTATCTCTGAGGTGTTCAGCCTCCCAAAAATTCCAAATCGCAATGCACTTTGAGCCGTCAGGCTGCAAGGTGTTTTTATTTTATCTCAACTAAGGAGAACCGTTATTAAATACTTCGACATTGACACTACGGTGTCACAGCTTGTTAACGGTGAAGTCACCCGCTTCCAAATTAAAGCTATACGCAACACTAATCGTAAGCACGGCTATAAAGAGCGTGAAGAGTTCTTTAATGAAGTGCTACGACGCTTCGATCTAATTAGAGCAGCACAGAAAGAAACTGAAAAATAAGCCAGAAGGAGAAAACCACATGAGCGACATTATAAATGCGAAGAAACAACCGCGCACTTGCTTACACATTCCTGATGAAACGTTCCAGGCCTTATTTAAAGAGGCGAGAAATCAAAGAGTGACAGTTACAGAATACATCCTCAATGTTCTGAATAAAGAGGCAACCAATCTTAACAAGGGCAAGTGATCCAATTATCACCATAGTAGCGCCGTGAGCGCGATTACAATTAAGGATAAAATTTCAAATGACAACAAATGATGATCAATTTGTCAGGGTTCCTATGTGGATTCTGAAAATAAGCCACGTCAACGGGCATAAATTTACTGATGGTTCTAAAAATCTCTATTGCTATCTAAGGGGATTTGACCGCGCATTTCCTTCTTATGCAAAAATAGGGGATGTGTTTGGAATAACGCCAAGAGCCGCAGAGGAACGAGTTAAGAAACTGCTTGAAATGGGATTGATTATTAAAGATCCGCGCCCTGGGACTTCTAATCTTTATCAAGTATTAGAGATTCCACGAGAAGAATCTCCAGAACTACAGCCTACTCCCCTTGAAGTGCATGAAAGTGCTCCAGCACCTACGCCAGCCTCTGAACCAGTGAAGACCGCAGAGGAAAAGCCGGATGATGATGTGATTATTGATTCAGTGTGCGAACTGCTGTCAAAGCCTGACAGTTTACGACAGCAAAACAGGGGAGATACATTTATAAATTATGCTCGTCGTGTAATGCAAAGTAACCATAAAAAACTACCTTCCAGATTCGAAGATAAGTTAGAGATGAGATTTGAAAATCGTTATCCACACTTCTATGGACGATTCGGGATACCATTTTAACCAAGGGGAATAATGAACAAACTATACCTATTGAACGAAGCCACACATCATCAAATCGAATGTAACACTGTTTGCCAACGTCTTTATAAAGACAGGCTTTGATACTCGCTCAGTGGGGCCTGCTATCATGGATTGGTTGGGCGTTGGTAGTGGTAATGCTGGAACAGCGGCAAATCAATACAGCCTAAATGGTGATTCTCTTCGTGGTTCTGCAATGTCACTAACCAGCGGTAACGCGCCAGCGTACAACCTTGCACCAGTGTTTAATCTGACAGTAGCGCCACAAGTACCGCTAACAATTCAGAGTGACGCTTCGCGCCTTGCTGATTATGTCGATTTCCAGGCGAGAGCCTCACAAGCCAGCTTCATGCAATCGCTCACGTTGTCAGCGTTAAGCGGTCAATCTTCTACAGGGGGATGATGCAAGGAGAATGTGATGGATAACCACATCTTGTATTGTTTTTTATTGATCGCGCCTACATGTTGTATTTTTGGTTTGACGCCGCTTCGTTTACCCCTTAACCTTACAAGGGTAAGCAATTCAATCTTTTTCTAAGATGAGGTGTTTTTATGGCTAAACAAAAAGTAGTTCGTGATGCGATCACTGGTCAGTTCGTAAAGCCAATAGAGGCAGAGCGCCGTCCCCACACCACGGTAACTGAAACTGTCAAAATTCCCTCTAAAAAAGGGAAAAAGTAAAAACATCTCAAAGCGCCTTTAACGGCGCTTTTTCTCTTTCTGGAGATTTACTAATGGAAAGTCATAACTTTGAAAGGTTGAAACAGCACATTTTATCTTTATCAGTCTCAACGAATTTTGAAGTCGCCAGAACCGAATGGAAATTGCATTCTATTGAGATTTCGGATGAATTTGATAATTGCCCGTGTGGGCAGGAAATCAAAGAACACTGCTACATTGAAAATAGTAGCAATGGTAATACTACTTATGTTGGGAATGTTTGTATAAATAGATTTCTTGAGATTCCCACCGGAACATTATTCGATGGTTTAAAAAGAATTAAGAAAGACATTCATGCTAATCCTAATCAAGCATTAATTGAGTATGCGAATCGTAAAGGGTATTTATTTGATAAAGAGTTTGACTTTCTAATTTCAACAATGAAAAAAAGAAATCTCAGCGATAAGCAAAAGGCTTGGAAAGAAAAAATAAACAACCGAATTTTAAATGAAATAGTTGTCAAGAACCGCACGGTAAGATAATTAAATGTAGCCCTGGTTAGGGGCTACATGTGTATCAATGCGCTTTAATCAAAGCATAATTATTGCTATTAACACACCTACAATTACATGTTTTCTCTTTTTCATTGGTTCTCGATCTCTGGATAACGTAGCAATTCGATGTACTGGCGAAGTTCTACCGGAGAGGCGGCGTGTTTGGAGTATGTCTTAAAACTCTCTGTAGATCCTCGCTCATGACCCAGGAGAAGGGCGATTCGGTCTTCTGGTACTGGCTTTAAATTCTTATTTCCTACGCCGCCCCTGTCCAGAATTTGCGCGGCCTGGTGGCGTAACGAGTGGAAAACTTTCAACTCTGATCCCACTTCCCCCAATGCCTTACGTTTAGCCCTTGTAAAACGCTGTGAATGCCACGTTGAGCGCTTTCCGTCAGCACGGTCAATCATTGACGCACGGTAGAATAAAAAGCCGTTGTGGGGCTTCTCACGCAGCGACAACACCAACGGAGTGATCAGGCTATGCACCGGAATGATACGGGCGGCTGATTTGGTCTTACCCGCTGTCACTTCGAAACATAACACCCCCTCAATCTCTCGGATGTTGGCTGCACGTAGCGAACAGATTTCATTAAGGCGCATACCGCTATACATGCCGATCAGCGTTACGTTCTGCATTTCTTCATCATCTGCCATCACAGCGAACACTTTCGCCAATTCGCCAGGTTCGAAAACTGCATAGCTCACCTTGCTACTTTTGGCCTCTAGCGCATGACCGCGCCAGATGTTTTCTTGCGGTGCATCGTGGTAGCGGTTACGAGCCAGATCCCAAATCTGAGCCAATGCACTGACGTAGTTTTGTATGGTTTGGGGCGCTTTCTCCGTCTTGAGCTTATCAAGCCATCCGGTAACGGTGGTTCGGTTAATGTCACGAAGCTGAACATCGCGCTTTTTCAGATGTTCTAAGAGCACTTCTACGGCCTTGTTGGTCTTCGATAGTGTGGTGAGCTTTCGCTTCTCACTGAACTGGAGAATGTACTGATCCCGCATTCTCAAAAGGGAGGGGCAACTCATTACAGGGGCGCTTAATGGCTCTGGCGCTTCGTGTGCATACGTCCCGATCCGGCGCAGCTCATTCAGTATTTGCTCCACCTTCGAGCCTTTATCACGCTCTGGCTTTAGCTGGCTACGTATCTTGATCCATTCCAGGGCCACCGCATCACGAAAGAGACGGGCTTCGCGCACATCGCGTGTGCCTGTGCTCTTCACGTAGTTGTGTCGCCCTCCGAACAGGTGACGCATGTACTTTGGTATGGCAATCCTCACCAGATAGTTTCCGCAAGGATCTAAAACCAGATAACGATCTCTCTTGTAAATCATGCAAACCCCAGCTATTTTGTCAGGGCTTTTGCACTTGAATTTGAATAGTGTGAAATGTCGAAGTCTTTTCCTGTTTTTGCAGTTGATTCAAAGCATTACAGGAGCTTGCCAGGCAAGCGAACGACCGTAGAAATACGTGCCGGTTCGAGTCCGGCCTTCGGCACCAAGTGATGCAAAAACGAGCTACCTATGGGTGGCTTTTTTTGTGTCCATTTTCGTGTGTATCCGTGTGTAATACAAAGATAATTTCCCATTGCTATACCTGTCTTTTGATTATGGGCTTTTTCCGTGCTGGTCGTTTTTCATCCATTGACATCCACCCAATTTGGGGCAAAGAAGGGGGCAAACCCGGTTCGATAGAAGAGTGACCCCCAAATGGCGCTTACAGATCTCGCAATCCGGCATGCCAGGCCGCTTGGCAAGACATACAGGCTCTCTGACTGTCACGGTCATTACCTTCAGGTGAATCCCAGCGGTTCTAAGCTGTGGTATCTGAAATTTAGCTTTAGAAACAAAGAGAACCGTATGGCATTAGGCCCTTATCCGCTCATTTCTCTCGCACTGGCAAGGGAGAAGCAAGCGGAAATAAGAAGGCTTATTTTAGAAGGCGTTAACCTGGCGGAAAAACGCAGAGAGGAAAAGCGGGGTGGAGAGCCTCTTCATACGTTCGAGTCCGTGGCGCGCGAATGGGTCGCCAGTAACGTGAACTGGTCGGCGGAACATGCGAAGCGGGTGCTGCGTTATTTCGAGCTTTACGTCTTCCCCACGAACGGTAGTTACCACATCACCAAGCTGAAGGTCAAAGACCTGCTGGTTCCCATCAAAGCGGTGGAGAAAGCGGGCAAGCTGGATGTTGCTTCCCGGTTGCAACAGCGCACCGCCTGCGTGATGCGCTACGCCGTCCAGGACGGCATTATCGATTATAACCCCGCATCGGATTTAACCGGCGCGGTCTCCACACCCAAAGTACGTCACCACCCGGCGCTGGATCTCCATCTCATTCCTGATTTCCTGGAGAGAATCGACGATTACAAAGGCCGTCAACTGACTCAACTGGCGGTAAAACTGGCGCTGCTGCTGTTTATCCGCTCCAGCGAACTGCGCTTTGCCCGCTGGGATGAAATTGATCTGCGTAACGCCATGTGGACCATCCCCGCTGAGCGTGAGCCGATCCCCGGCGTTAAATATTCAGCGCGTGGGGCGAAGATGCACTCCCCACACTTGGTCCCATTGTCGCGTCAGGCCATCGAACTGCTGAAAGAGGTGAAGCAGCACTGCCGTCCGGGGACCGAACTGGTTTTCCCCGGCGATCATGATTACCGCAAACCGATGAGCGAGAACACCATCAACAAAGCGCTGCGGGTGATGGGCTACGACACCCAGAAAGACGTTTGTGGCCATGGTTTTCGCACCATGGCCTGTAGCGCGCTGGTGGAGTCAGGTTTGTGGTCAAGCGACGCGGTCGAGCGCCAGATGAGCCATCAGGAGCGTAAGCGCGTACGCGCCGCGTATATCCATAAGGCGCAGCATCTGGTTGAGCGCAGGGAGATGATGCAGTGGTGGGCGGATTACCTGGATGCAAACCGTTTCAGGCATGTGGTGCCCTATGGCTTCAAAAAGTCTCCGGGAGGCGCACTCGATCATATGAGCTTTCAGGAGCGCAATGACCGGCAACTAGAGGAGCTGAAAGCCAGAATACTGGCTGACTCGGAATGGCTGACGGCGTCTGAGTTATCGGAAAAAGCGGGTTTCCGTTCTGCTGATCCTGAGTCAGGCCCGAAAGGCTGGAAAGCCGCAGGTAAGATTTTCTCGCTGAAGGTCGATGGTGAGGATTTGTATCCGGATTATGCTCTGGATGAGAAAATGCGGCCTCTCAAGGTTGTCAGGCTGATTCTTTCGCTGTTCAAAGAGCGTAAAACGCCGTGGGGGTTGGCTATCTGGTTCGGCTCGGCAAATCGCAGGTTGAGAGGAGGGAAGCCGAAAGATCTGCTGGTATCAAAGTCAGAGTTGGTTCTGATGGCGGCGCAGGATGAAGTGGAGTCGGGGGAGTAGGGAGGGTGCTGGAATATTGTGGAAACATTTTCTATGTGAGAGTTAGTTACTCGACACTGAAAAAATTCGTCCAATTACTCTTTCCCCTCCTTCTGTATCGGGCGCTTGAAAGGTTGAATAAGGCATTGCCTTTCTGGCGGTATTATTTTTAACCACTTGAGTTGCTTCTCTCTTGTTTTGTTCATAATATTGTTTTGTTCATGATTCATGAACTTGATTGGAGTGTGAACAAGTGAAAGAAGAACAGCTTTTGTCTGATGCGATAGAGAACCTGCCAAAAGGCTTTAATTTGCAGTATGAACATAGCGGCAGAGATGACAAATACGATGCCTGGGGTAAGCTAACAGGGCCGGATGGTGAGCCAGTGAAATTTGCTCTGGAAGTAAAATTTATCCACCGTAAAGAGTCGCTGATGGCTGTTCGCGAACAAATGGTTCGCTATCCTGCGGATTTTCCTGTGCTGCTGGTGTGTAACCGCCTGACGTCTGCACTGGCGGAATATTGCGCCGACAGCCAGATCAACTTTATCGATACGGCAGGGAATGCCCGTATCCAGGTTCCGGGGTTGTATGTGCGGATCGAAGGCCGCTATGAAAAGAAACCCGTTTCTGCCAGCAGTCGTTTTGCTGAAGGGGTGATGAAGCTTCTTTTTGTTTTGCTGTCTAGCCCAGAGACCCTGAACGAGACTTATCGCAGTTTGGCCGGGAAGGCGGGTATTTCTCTGGGAATGGTCAGCAAGGCTTTTGATTATCTCGAAGCGCAACGCTATTTCCGCAAATCGCAGAAGGGGCGTCGCTTAATCAATGAAGGCGAGTTAGAGGTTTTGTGGCTGAAAGATTATGCTACCGCTTTGCGCCCTAAGCTGGATTCGCTTTCTTTATCCGCGCCTGTTTCATGGGATGAGTTGACGCTTGCGTCCGGGGAATACTGGAGCGGCGAGATTGCGGCGGCAGAGCTGAGCGGAGGATACCTGATACCAGAAAATGGCGTGATTTTTACATCCCATCCGTTGTTACAAAGGCGAAAGGAACTGGGACTAAAACCTGTTCCGGGGGGGAAACTACAGCTGATCGCCGGTTTTTGGGGGAACTTTGTACTGAATCACAAAGCCGAGGCGATGCTATGCGTGGCTGAACTGCTGGCAAGCGGGGATGACAGAAACTGGGAAACAGCAAGGATAATCAATGACAAATATCTTCACCTTAATGAATCCGATCTCTTCAGCTACTGAAAAGTTACTGAGCCAGATCAACCGTATTTGCATCGCGCAGGGGATCCCGTTTTTTATTGCAGGTGCAACGGCTCGTGAAATTCTGCTCCATCATATACACGGCAGAAGTATTGGTCGCCGAACCCGTGATATTGATATTGCCGTTTTTGTGGATAGCTGGCCGAGATTTGATGCGCTTAAAAATGCTTTCCTTGCTGAAGGCGCAGAGGCAGTCCGGGATAATGCCCATCGTATGATTGTCGAAGGGATCGAGCTGGATATTATTCCTTTTGGTGGTGTTTCTGAAGGAAATCAAATTGCCTGGCCACCAGAACGTGAGATCATCATGGCTGTGGATGGATTTGCCGAAGCCTTTTCTCATACCGTAACCGTGCGGCTGGATAATAGCGAAAATCTTCCGTTTTGTTCCTTGCCTGGACTGGCGCTGTTAAAGCTTTTTGCCTGGCGTGATCGTGGATATGGAAACACTAAAGACGCGACCGATCTCTTTAAGATTATCCGTGAATATGGCGTTATCGAAGATGAACGCATCTATGAATCGCCCGTAGAAGGGGAACGCCTGGACTGGGATCCCATACGTATGGGCGCTTTTCTGTTGGGGAGTGATATCGCGGCAATTAGTGAACACTCATCATTGCAGGATTTACTCCATCTTGATAAAGAACGCCTGATCGATGTAATAGTACGACAACATGATGTGGGTAATGCCGGGATTGAGCAGATCATCAATGATTTCTGGGATGGTATGGCTAGCGATCGTTGAGGGACTGTTTTAGATTAACTGTTCATAATATTAGTTTGTTCATGAATCATGAACGATATTATCGTGAACAATGACAGTACATAGTGTCAGTCCAAATTCTGAACTAATACTCAAATGATATGTTTAAAAAATACCAAAAAATGGGTGATGCTGCCAACTTACTGATTTAGTGTATGATGGTGTTTTTGAGGTGCTCCGGTGGCTTCTGTTTCTAT
>NZ_AWFX01000008.1 GCF_000463115.2 Franconibacter helveticus LMG 23732
CGGTGGAGCTGCATGACAAGGTCATCGGGCATTATCTGAACATAAAACACTATCAGTAAGTTGGAGTCATTACCGCTTTTTATGCTCATCACCTCAAAGAAGACATCCAGCCTGTCAAGACGACTGAAATATCCCCAGAGCACAGTCAGCGCGATCCCTGATATGATGCCAGACGGAGTTAATACCGAAATTAACAGCGTCTTCCATTTCTGATTCATTGTTAACCTTCCCTCTTTATTATGGTGGTTAAGTTAAATTAGCAGCGTTACAGCGTACAGGCACCTACCCGAATCTGACCGTCAACAGCTATTCGTACGGCAATGTCCGAAGAATGGTTTCAGTCTACTCTACTTACTAAAATGTACGTTTGAAAAAGTAGACTTTCTGCGGTACGCTTTACTTGTGCTATCCTCCCGATTTTTCACGTAACGCACCGAGCTTTCCGGACGGTAAAATCATACAATGAACAGACTGACTGACGATAATCCGGATTCGCGCGCTGTAGGTATTACGGCTGGCGAGCTCTGGCCAGCAACAAGTGGCAAAGATCCGCAACTTAATCCAGCGCGGGCTTACTTGCTGTCTCTCAACTCGCTTCGCAGCCGTCAGACTATGGCCTCCTTCCTGGGAATTGTTGCCGGCATGCTTGGCGCCTCAAATGCCGACACCTGCAGCTGGGGTAGCCTGCGTCGCCATCACGTAATGGCTATTACCGAACTGCTGCGCGACACTGGCCGGGCCACGGCCACGGTGAATACATATCTCTCGGCGCTCAAGGGTGTAGCTAAAGAAGCCTGGATGCTTAAGCTTATGGATGTCGACAGCTTCCAGCATATCCGCGCCGTGCGTAACTTGCGCGGTAGTCGGCTGCCGCGCGGTCGCGCGCTGCCTAATAATGAGATTCGTCAGCTTTTTGCCGTCTGTGATGCGGATCGCAGCAGCATTGGTCCACGGGATGCGGCTATGCTGGCTGTCATTCTCGGTTGTGGCCTGCGCCGATCGGAGGCGGTTGGCCTCAATTTAAGCGATGTTATTATTGATGAGCGTGCGCTCAGGGTTTTGGGAAAGGGTAACAAAGAACGCCTGGCCTATATGCCAACAGGCACTTGGCAGCGTCTTCAGTTCTGGATTGATCAGGTTCGTGGTGATGCACCAGGGCCACTTTTTACGCGTATACGTCGCTTCGATACTCTAACAAATGACCGGCTCACTGATCAGGCCGTGTATCATATTCTGCAAGTACGCCAACGCGAGGCCAGCATAGAGAAATGCGCTCCCCACGACCTGCGTCGAACCTTTGCTACTGCTATGCTGAATAACGGAGAAGATTTGATAACAGTAAAGGATGCGATGGGACATGCGAGTATTACTACAACCCAGCAGTATGATCGCCGCGGAGAAAATCGCCTCCGTGCTGCCCGCGATAAACTGAACTTGCCTAGTTAAATTAATATCATAAATATGGCTTTGTTGGAGCTGTTCGATAATGCCCCAGCACATGCTTATCGTATATTCCCAGTAAAGATAGCCTTTACCTGGCTAACATAACATTTTGTATCTCCGCACGGGAAGGGATTCGGACCGGCAAGAAGACTATAAATACTCCTGTATATAAGGCGCTTTCCTTACGAACAGAATAGCCTGATGCATAAAGCGCACAGCCCTACCTTCCATGTGGGCTGTGCGCTGAATCTATGCCAGGTTACTGTTACTCTGAGGGCAAGAGCTCTGTTTTGATCCAGCCAGGTTGACGCTTATCAAAATTTTCATAAGCAGATATCACATCGGATAACGGTTCTACTTGAGTTAATACTTTCGTCGGATCGACAGCTCCCATACGCACTAACTCCAACAAATGCGGGATTATAGTGTGATGATTACAATTACCCATCTTAATAGTCAGGTTCTTATTCATAGCCATACCGATAGGAAATGTATTCGCGGTAGGTGGATAAACACCAATAATGCTCAGTGTACCCGCTTTCTTCAACGCTTTGATTGCCCATTCCAGCGCCTGGCTCGGAGCATCGCCCGGAACCCAATTTCCATCCTGCGCATGCTGATGTTCAAAATTTTCTGGCGCCACTTCCTGAACTTCCTTGCGGTATTGATCCGTTTTTTGTTCTGCTTGTTCTGCAGCTGGACCGTGATGAGCATGCTGGCTATCAACGCCAACAGCATCAATGGCAATATCAACACCAATGTCACCAGTTAATGTTTTGATAGTTTCTACAGGATCCTCTTTCTCAAAATTGACTGTAAAGGCCCCCTGTCGACGAGCCATCGCCAGGCGATCATCATGCGGATCTATAGCTATTACCCGACCGGCCCCCATCATCAGCGCACTTGTAATAGCAAACTGCCCGACAGGACCACAACCGAATACCGCTACCGTGTCACCGCTTTTGATCCCTGCAATTTCTGCACCGAACCAACCAGTGGGAAAAATATCACTAATGAGGATAGCCTGTTCATCACTGACCTCTTCTGGCACTTTCACTAAGGTATTAGAAGCGAAAGGAATACGTGCTTTTTCAGCCTGTAAGCCATTAATCGGCCCGGTAACTTCAGGGCCGCCAAAAAAGGACGTACCCGCTTGCGGGCCATTGGGATTAGCGTTATCACATTGCGCCGTATTACCGTTTCGGCAAGGAGGACAGTATCCACAAGATAAAGTGGAGCAAACAACCACCCTGTCTCCGATATCGAAATTTCGCACCTGACTGCCCAGTTGCTCAATGATACCTACACCCTCGTGACCAAGAATGGTGCCTTCCTTCATGCCGCTAAAGGTGCCACGGATAAAATGTAAATCGGTACCGCAAATAGCCGAGGCTGTAAGACGAATGACCGCATCTGTAGGTTGTTCGATCTGCGGCTCCGCAACTTCATCAAGACGGATATCGCCAATTGCATGCCAGACGAGAGCTTTCATACTGTCTCCTCATTGTTGGTAACCCAAAACGGATTGGGCGGCCTTGGCCGTTATATATGCCTGTTTAACTGTGAGTGAAGGAAGTATAGTTAGCTTTCAAGGGAACTATGGCTGCTAGTTCTATAACGCAGGTAATATTAGAAGAACTTTCGCCTCTATTAATTTATCGTAACTGCATGAATTTTAATTAGTTACATTCGGAATTTCAGAGTGAAATCGCCAGATTTTATCCAGAGATATTACAAGAGAGGGACTTACATCAACTGGTTTAACTGCTAAAAGCCACATTTAAGAAGCAGTAGCATCCTCTTATAGAGAGTAATATCCACTATAGTGAGTGCACATTCACTGGAGCGAGTAACTATCCACTATAGTTAGTACTCTTTCGTATCATTCACTAAAGCGAGTTAATGCATATCCTTTATATCTGCCACAGGATTTACTCACTGCAGTGAATGATACTTTTAGAGCTTCCCTTGCCTGATTTTTTCCAGAAGAGCCAGTTCTTCCTTGGTCAGCATAACCATCTCGCCTTCTTCTTCAGGTACATTCTGAGCAAGAGAATCTATTTCAGTAGGTTCGGATGCAGGCCCCGGAAGACTTTGAGGACGAAGCTTGGGCCGTCTATAGTGGATATGGAAATAAACCACGCGTCCGCGCTTAATCTCAGTGTAGTCAAGATAACCAATCTCTTTCAGCTGCTCCATCGCCTTACGTACAGTAGAGTTTTGAGTTATGGTTCTGGAAGTCAGATTTAGACGAGCCCTTAGACGTGCAAGGGACACTGGAGCCGGATTCGGAGGAAGACTTTCAATAAAAGTATAAAGCGCCTGCGCAGACTCTTTCCTGGAAAGCTCGTTAATGGCCCTGAGTTGCAGTAAAACCTTCTTATCAAACTGGTAAAGTTCAAAGATTTTGGGATCGGCCTGAAGCGTTACTTCATCTTTTTTTGCACTGTACTTAGCAGACTGAACAAGGTGGGTAACGTAATACTCCCCTTCTTTGTTACTAAAGGAGATAGTGTTAGTGGCGATGCGTGTAAGAGAGGCGTCGAGGCGCTTGCGTAGCTTGGCTGATGAACGTGCTGACGGGATACCGCATAGCTTAACAAACTCAATGAAAGGCAGCGTTACGCTGTCACCCAAAACATTATATTTGGCAAAGGCATGGATGATGCCTACCCACGTCTTGAAATCGTTATCCATATCAAGCCGGGCCCCGGTTATCTTGATATTTTCATAACCCTCTGATTTAACCAATGAAAGCTGCTTTAATTCTTCCGTGACATCCATAGAGGACATCTGCCCTTTTCTTCCTCTGGCGGTAGATTTTAAAGTAGGAACAAAAAGTCCCAATCGCATTAACGCGACGGGCTGAACGGTATTGTTTCGATTGGGTACAAGCGTAACGACTTCTCCAGTTTTTCGGTCTAGTTCGCTAAATGCATCACTAATTTTGACAGCATCTTCGTCAGCCACTGAATCCCCCTTCCGTGATCCTTTTACCTGCTCGCTACAGTGGATGTTATCTAGGTTGGAGAGATAACACTCTCTATAGTGGATAGTATCTTCGATAAGGAGAGTATCACTGACCATAGTGGTTATGTCACATAGTTTTCTGTCAAATTCACTCTCCATAGTGGTTGTTTACTCACTACAGTGGTTGCTTACTCACTACATTGGCTGATATCCACTAAAATAAGTAGCTGCTCGATATAGTGGATATTACTCTCCATAGTGGATGTTTTTTCATTATCTATCATCGGGGCTGACCTTTTGAGAAGATTGGCAAAGTCAGGCCCGCGTCCTGGACCCAGCTTTCATGAATGGCTGTGGATTAAGATACTTAGAACGGTAGATATTTTTCGACTATATCTTAAATAACTAACTTAAAAACAAGAAGTTAAATCAATATTTATAAACGGGGATTAAAAACTGACTTTACTCGCTATAGTGGATATACAAATCTGTCTACAGCCGTTGCGTCGCTCTCTATAGTGAATGCCATACTTGCTACAATGGATGTTTTACTCGCTACAGTGGATAAAATCCCACGTAACGTCATGTTTATTAACGTGTAATAGCAAAAGGGATCTATAAGGATCTATTTGGGGATCTCTTTAGGATCGACTGATTAGATCTATCCTGTGGATAAATAAAATCTTTCCTTTAAACAGTGTGCATCCGGACATTATCTCACCCTCAGCTCTATTGCGCTTCCTCAAACTGACAGACTGCGCTAGTCAGTTCTGCGGTGAGCGCCAGATATGATCTCCTTTAATAAAGCTCTTCTAAACATCTGCTCATGTTGATTTGTTGACGAGATTACATTTAAGTTTACCTCTATGCTTTTATGCTGTATTTTCGTTTAAAGCAAAAAATCCTGCATAAAAGGAGTTTTATTGATGGGCAATGAGCAGCAATTGACAAAGGTTGCCGAACGTTCTGAAAGAATGCTTCTTAGCCTTACCGATCAGATTCAGCAGCAAAAAGATGAGCTTCAGGAAAATACCTTTTATCAGGTATACGCTAAAGCCGCTTTAGCTAAGCTCCCCAAGCTCACAAGGGCAAGTGTTGATTACGCAGTAAGTGAAATGGAGGCCAATGGTTACGTTTTTGATAAGCGAGCAGCGGGATCATCAACAAAGTACGCTATGTCGGTCGAAAATATCATTGACCTTTATCACCATAGAGGCGTGCCTAAGTACCGTGACCGGCATAACGAAGCGTTCACCATTTTTGTAGGCAACCTTAAAGGCGGTGTTTCAAAAACCGTTTCGACAGTATCGTTAGCCCATGCTTTGCGAGTTCATCCTCATCTGCTTTATGAGGATTTACGCATCTTAGTTATCGATTTGGACCCTCAATCGTCTGCGACAATGTTTTTGAACCATACCCGTTCTGTAGGCGCTGTTGATGCCACCAGTGCACAAGCAATGCTCCAAAACGTTACCCGTGACGAGCTGCTAAACGAGTTTATTGTTCCCTCTATCGTTCCGGGTGTGGATGTAATCCCTGCTTCTATCGAGGACGCATTTATCGCTTCTCGTTGGGAAGAACTTTGTGCCGAACATCTGCCAAATGTGAGTATCTATTCGGTTCTTCGTAAAAATATCATCGATAAAATCTCCAGGGATTACGATTTCATTTTTGTTGATAGCGGTCCTCACCTGGATGCTTTCCTTATGAATGCAATCGCCGCTTCAGATGTTCTGTTTACTCCTATCCCACCGGCTCAGGTCGATTTCCATTCGACCCTGAAGTATCTCACCAGGCTACCGGAACTTATTTCTCTCATTGAAGAGTCCGGCTGCCAGGTTCGTTTACAAAAAAATATCGGTTTCATGTCCAAGCTCTTGAACAAGGCCGACCATAAGCTTTGCCATAGTCTGGCTAAAGAGATTTTTGGCGGTGATATGCTCGATGTGGCCCTGCCCCGTCTTGATGGTTTTGAGCGATGTGGCGAGTCGTTTGATACTGTTATTTCTGCCAATCCATCGACATATGTTGGAAGTAGCGAAGCGCTAAAAAATGCCCGTGCTGCTGCCGAAGATTTTGCTAAGGCAGTTTTTGATCGCATTGAATTTATTCGTATGAGCTGAGAAAAATATGAACACGAAAAGAGTTACGATTGGCCGTACATTAACGCATTCCCCTCTTAGAGAAGTTCAGAATGAAGGCGTCTTTTCCTCTGTTTTTGTGCTGAACTCGGGCAGAAAAGCTACGTTTCGATTAGAGACTATCCCTTCAGAGGAAGTAGCTGAAAAGACGTTTGTGCGGCAAGAAACAAATGGCCGGGATCAATCAGCTCTTACCCCTGAGTCCTTACGTGATATCACCAGGACGCTCAAATTCCAGCAGTTCTTTCCAGCCATAGGTGTCAAGAATGGCGATAAAATTGAAATCCTGGATGGTTCACGTCGAAGAGCTGCCGCGCTCATTTGTCACACCGGATTAAATGTGCTTGTTACGGATGTTTCTCTTTCAACTGAAGAAGCCAGAAAATTGGCTAAAGATATTCAGACCGCCAAGGAACACAACATTCGTGAAGTGGGCTTGCGTCTGCTGGCCTTAAAAAATTCTGGACTGAACCAAAAGGAGATTGCTGCTCTGGAAGGACTCTCCCAGGCAAAAGTAACACGTGCACTCCAGGCCGCCAGCGTAGCCGGTGATCTGATTTCGCTTTTTCCTGTCCAGTCAGAAATTACTTTTACAGACTACAAGCTCCTGAGCACCATCGAAGAAACGCTTAAAAAAAATGATGTCGAGCTTAAATCGCTGATTGAGAGTGTTTCTTCAGAAGTCGATCTTGTTCTTTCGGACGATGATTTAGCTGAGGATGAAATAAAGAACCGGATCATCAAGATTATCGCTAAAGAGAGCGAGCTTCTTACATCACCAGCATCTAAAGATAAAGCTTCTGTAACCAGTATCTGGAGTTTCTCAGATAAAGATCGGTTTGCTCGAAAACGTTCCAAAGGCCGTCTTTTTAGCTATGAATTTAACCGCCTCCCGAAAGAAGTACAGGATGAGCTCGACAGAGCAATCCAAGATGTTTTGAAGAAGCATTTATCGTAAAAGAAAGCTTACTGGAAATTTTCGTCAATCCAATTTCAATTATAACTTACTGATTTTAAATTGAATTTACTGGCGATTTCACCCTGAAATCGCCAAAGTTAAGTGCCTGAAGTTCCGGTCACAGTCGAGTTGTTTCTTTTGTGTTGGGCATTTTGGTTGGCTAGCTACTTTGCAGTTTGCTAGCGATTATTCGGTGTAAGCAGCATCATAAAAAGAAGTAGATGAAATTTCTCAAATGATCACAGGCCCGATTTAGCCCTGTAATCGTATTCTTCCTAAGGTCGGCTTTGTGCCAAAAGCGGAAGTCTGGTTTATTAGAAAATGCTCATCTAGTGTGAGCCTAAATCGTGGTCGAGGTTTATTGAGGGGGCCGGGTCTCAAGACTCGCCAACCCATCTTTCCTCCTCTCTGTTCAACGATTATCAGAAAACGTTTATGCTTTCAGTTTGGTGGCCATATGTCTGATGATCTTACCCACCAATAGTAGACACAAGTCTAAGTGAGTAAACTCTCAATCAGAGGTAGCTCACACGGCAAAATCAATAGCGCCGGACTATATAGGACAATTTATCTCTTCGGGAGAACACGACGAGGAAATAACCATTCCAACAAAAATTTCTAGCCTGAAGATACAGAACTCGATATTCTGTAATGCTTTGTATTTTTTGTGAACAGGACAAGGTATGCTTAATACGTTACCCGATTTACACAGAAGTTTTGCAGAGCAACTTAAGCATAAAATTCAGTCTGACTCGCGGATTCACTCCCTTCTCGCTGGCGGCTCGATTGTCCATGGCGGATTTGATAAATACTCCGATTTGGATTTTGTCGTTGTAGTAGATCCTCTTTACTATGACGAAATCATGGTACAGCGCATGGTGTTCGCTAGAACAATGGGGCATCTGCTTCATGCTTTCACTGGGGAACATGTCGGAGAGCCTCGCCTGCTTATATGCCTGTATGGCCCTGAGCTTCTCCATGTCGATCTGAAATTTGTCACAATGGAAATGCTCACTCAACGTGTTGAGGAGCCAGCAGTGTTATTTACCCGTGATAACCGTGCCCTGGAGCGACAACTGGCAAAATTTAGTGCTAACTGGCCTAACATGACGCCGGAGTGGTTTGAGTCCCGAGCTTGGATCTGGCTTCATTATGCGGTGGCTAAACTGGGAAGAGGCGAACTCTTTGAAGCGATTGGTATGCTGTCATTCTTCCGGGAGCAAGTGCTTGGACCTATGCTGAACCGTCGTGCAAATCTACCTCAACGTGGGGTTCGCCGCATTGAATTTCACAACATTGATCCTGATGGCCTGCTGACGTCCACGCTGGCAATGCACGATCATGGCTCCGTCAGTATTGCCATCAGAATGGCTGTTGGCGCTTATATCAATCTGCGAGCTGATGCTCTGCCTGAAAATATCGCAGACGATGCGGCACGACAGGCGCTCCTTACAATGCTAAAAGAGTATTCTGACGGAGTTTAAATCCATACTTCCGGTCGCTTACACGGCCGGAGTGTAAAAGGATCACGGAAGATGCAGCCAATAGCCAAATCCCATGACGGATATCTCAATCTGAGTGGTTCCTAGAGGGCTAGTATCCTGACCGTTTGATTCATAACGCCGGGCGAGAATAAGCAGTAAGGCGGCTTAGACGCTAAACGGTGACAAAACGCATTCAGCTATACTTGTTCATATTATTCGTCCAGAGCAGAAACCATTCCACTGCATCAGGCAAGAATGTTTGGTCTGAAGCATGTAAATCAACAATGAGCAGAATGTTACCAAAGGCTTTTGTTTCACGAAGACCAACTGACACAAAACATCAGTAACCATATTCTCGCTCTGCTTTCACTTATACCAGTCTGAACGTCCGCTATCCGTTCAAAGCTGCTTGTTATAAAAATTTAATAAAATCCCCTAAAAAAACAGGCGGCGAACAGATGGGTAAGCGAGTTTTATCTATGAAGGTAGTACGTCTGTAGTATATGCAACAACGGGATCCCTTGCGCTTCCTCGACCGTTCGCGGGCTGCGCCCGGTCACTTGTCTGCGGCGAGCACTGGCGGCTCATTCAAAGACGGTTAAGCCTATCTGACTACCGCAACGGGAATGTCCTTCCAGCGCGTCGTGTAGGCGGGAGAAAGCATTTCGCGTTTCATCTGCCACTCCGGAGCAATACCCCGTCCGGCAAAAAACACTTTCCCAAGCCCGGAGTTGTTAATGCCATCCAGAACATTCATAAGCTGCTCGCTGCCGGGGCGGGGCTGATGTTCGTCGAACAGGTTCAGCTGCGCCACGCCGGTGGGCGTGAATTCATTCAGCATGATGCCGGCCTTTGCATAGCGATGCCCGTCTGTCCAGATACGGTCCAGCGCCTTCACCGCGGCAGTAATAACATCGCGGGTGTCCCGGGTAGGGGTGAGCAGTTTTTCGCTGGCCACGTTGCCGTAATACGTCTCACCGGCCGCGAACGGTGACGTTTTCACAAACACGGCGATATGCCGGCAATACTGGCGTTCTTCCCGCAGCTTCTCCGCAGCACGCTCCGCATACTGGCAGATGGCCTGCCGCATGGCTTCATACGTCGTGATACGTTCTCCAAAGCTCCTGCTGCAGACGATTTGCTGCTTCGGTGGCGGGGCTTCTTCCAGGCTGATGCAGCTCTCTCCATTCAGTTCGCGCACGGTGCGCTCGAGTACAACGGTGAAATTTTTGCGGATGAAGGTTGGGTTTGCGCGGGCAAGGTCCAGCGCCGTGGTGATACCGAGCTGGTTCAGCTTCTTTGCAATACGGCGGCCGACGCCCCACAGTTCTTCCACCGGCTGCAGCGACAGCAGCTTTTCCGTTCGCCGGCGGTTACCGGGCGTCAGCGCCAGCACACCGCGGAACTGCGGCCATTCCTTTGAGGCCCACTGGGCTGATTTGGCCAGCGTTTTGGTCGGCCCCATGCCGACCCCGATAGTGAGCCCTGTGCAGGTCAGCACGTAGCTGCGCAGCTGGCGCCCGAAATCCTCAAATTCCAGGCAGCGGTCGATACCGCGGATATCCAGGAACATCTCATCGATTGAATACTGTTCCACCTGCGGCGCCAGCTCTTCCAGGCAGGACATCACGCGGTTGCTCATTGAAGCGTACAGCTCATAATTACTGGAGAACGCCACCACCGGCTCCGTAAACCGGGCTGCCTTCAGCTGAAACCAGGGGGTTCCCATTTTGATACCCAGAAGCTTTGCTTCTTTTGAGCGTGCAATCACGCAGCCGTCATTATTGCTGAGCACCACCACCGGCCTGCTGCGCAGATCCGGCCGGAAAACCTTTTCACAGCTGGCATAGAACGAGTTCACATCTGCCAGGGCGAACATTATCCGTTCTCCCGGGTGCGGTGAACAAAGTGAGTCACCACACCAAAAATCTGCAGCTGCTCAGGGTCGGGATATAACGTTCCATAGTCGGGGTTCATCGCCTGCAACGCCGGCCGCGGCCGAAGCAGCAGGCGCTTAACGGTGAATTCGCCGTTTATCTCCGCAATGACAATATCCCCGTGCTGCGGTTTCTCGGCCTTGTCCACCACAAGGAGATCGCCGCTGTGTAAGCCAATATCACGCATACTGTTGCCAATAGCGCGTACAAAAAACGTCGAGCTCCGGCGACGAATGCAGTATTCGTTTAAGTCCAGTTCGGCTTCAACATAATCCTGGGCCGGTGAGGGAAAGCCACACGAGGCCCGTTCAGTGAAAAGGGGAATTGCCACAACCTGGCAGTTCTCCGGAGGCGTCCAGATTTCCAGAATCATCACTGCTTGCTCTTATAATTACTGTATGTATTTACAGTATAAGCGTACTTTTTTGGATTTGTGAAGCCGGGAAAAGCTGCTCAATATGAGAATTAATGACTTCTCCGTTAAGTACGCTCGATTATTTGAGTATCACAATATTCTCAATTTGAGTATTTATAGTTTCTTTTAATGCGCGCCATGCTATTATGTTTCTCACATTGAGAAACTATAAAGGTGCATTCTGATGAATATTTATTGCGATGATGGTTCCACTAATGTCAAACTGGCCTGGTTTATAAATGGTGAATTACAGACCAGTATTTCAGCAAATTCTTTCCGGCATGGCTGGAAAGTGGCCGATCTGGTTGGCAACGCCTTCAACTATCAGGTGGGGCCGCTGCGCTATTCCTGGGACAGCGTGAGCCGTGATGCCGTACCGACCACCAATGTGGAATACCAGTACGGGGATCTGAATCTGCTGGCCGTCCATCATGCACTGCTCAAAAGTGGCCTGCCGCCACAACCGGTCAGCATCACCGTGACCCTGCCGCTGAGTGAGTATTACGACCAGGACTGCCAGAAAAACGAGCAGAATATTCAGCGCAAGCGGGACAACCTGATGCGTGAACTGAGGGTTAACAAGCGCGAGGGCTTTACCATCACGGATGTGACGGTAATGCCTGAATCGCTGCCGGCCGCGTTCAGCCGCCTCGCGCAGCTCAGCCCGGGCCCGGCCGAGACAACCCTGATTATCGATCTGGGCGGAACGACGCTGGATGCAGGCGTGATTGTGGGCCAGTTTGACGATATCAGCGCCGTCCACGGTAATCCGGGGGTTGGCGTTTCCGGTGTGACCCGGGCCGCGCTGGCTGCACTGCGCAGCGCAGAAACGGAGACGAGTTCGCTGATTGCAGATGAAGTGATCCGCCGACGAAAAGATCGTGCATTTCTGAACAGTATCATTAATGATGCCGCCAGAATCGACTATGTTGTTGAGAAGATTGAAGAAGCAATCAGCACTCTGGGCGCGCTGGTTACCAACGAACTGGCACGCTACCGTAACGTGAACCGCGTTCTGCTCGTTGGCGGTGGCGCGCCGCTGATTGAACATGCTGTCCGCCAGGCGTGGCCGCTGGCTCCTGACCGTATTGAAATCATCAGTGAGCCGCAGCTGGCGCTTGCCCGGGAAATAGCGCTGTACAGACAAGAGGACTGACCGTGCCTGCTGGCAAATACACTTTCTACCTGCATTCTGACGACCGCACCGACATGCTGACGGCCGCGACGATAGAAACCGTCTCCCAGCCCCTGCGGGGAGACTTTCTCCGCACGGTGGCAGCTGCCGGCGGCGCGCTGTACCGGATAGATGCCCGTCTGCCCGGGCTGCTCACCGAGCTGTTTGACGGACAACTCAGGGCAGGGCAGCTTACCGGCATACTGGCCGTCGTCTCCGGGCGCTACGCGTCTCAGGCAGCGGTGCCGGATGAGGCGCTGGAAAGTGTCACGCCTGTGTCCGGTGGCGACGAGAAAATGGATCGCCGCCGTTTCACCCTGGTCCTGCCGGATGAGGGTGTCACCGGTCAGACGCTGAGCCAGCTGGAGTCGGTTTCAGCACGCCTTCGGGGACAGCTGCTGCGCAGCCTGATCGTCGCCGGCTGTGCGCTGCATACGCTTGACCCGCGTTTCCCCCGTCTGCTGGCGAGCCTGCCGGTACCGCCGGCGACCGCGGAAGAACTGACCGCCCTGGCAGGCCAGCTCACGGGCGCTGCGGACACGCCTGCTGCGGCTGTCAGGGAGCCAGTCGTGCCGGCCACCCGTCAGGCCGCCGGGGAAGCCACGGAAGTACCGACCAGGCGGATAGTCGATAACATGCGGAAAATATTCTGAGGAAGCAGAGATGGCAACCATGAAAGTCAGACTCGAAAGCCTGGTCAGCGGGCTGCTCAGAAAACGTGGCGTCCCGGAGCAGCAACTGCATGAGCGGTGCAAAAAAATCGGGCAGAGAATGCTGCTGGGCAGCGTCCTGCTTATCGTTCCGCTTATCATCTGGGATATGCCGGCTGTAGCGAAAATTCTCCTGCAGCTGGGCTATGCCGCCATGATGTGCGCCGGTATCCTTCTGGCCTTCGATGAAGAAAAGAAACCGCGCTGACGCGCAGCTGCCTCATTAAACCCGCCATCCGGCGGGTTTTTTGTTTCTGCCTCTCAGCTCGCTCCGTCAGGGTCAACTGCCGGCACGACAACGCCAGCTTAAGGATACTTACAGAACCAGTTCCCGGAACTCCTTGCCACGGGGGTTATTATACTGGTCCGTCATATGCTGGTAGCGGTGGCCCAGCAGCGTTCTCGTGTCGATCCCCTGGACCCGGTAGAGCCGTTCGGCAAGCGACCGTTGTTCGCGGAACGGTGAAGGCCGGGTACTGTCGGCGCCATACGTGACGGACTCCTGACGACACAGCCGGAACCAGCGTGACAGGGACCATGTGTTTACCGGGCGGCCGTCAGGGCGATGGATTAGCCACGCTGACGCGTCACATACCTCGATGGCCTCCTGCAGGGTGGTGGATATGGCGTTCAGCTTCAGCCGCAGCGGCAGGGCAATCTTTTCACCCGTTTTAAACTGGGTGATGTGCAGACAGCCGCCCCTGATATGGTCACGATGCAGCCTGACCAGGTCGGAGGGGCGCTGCGCAGTAACCAGCGCCAGCAGCATGGCGTTCTGAAAGTACGCCGGCGTCCGGTAACTGGCGCACCGGAAAATGCGCAGCCATTCATCCAGCGTAAGCCTCTCCGTGTTTACCCGTGCCTGTGGATGTCGTGCAGCCAGCGCCGGATTGTAGCCCGGCTGCAGCAGGTCGTGTCGCTGGGCCTCCAGAAACAGGCTGGACAGGTTGATCCGTAGCCGCCTGGCAGCATGAGGCGCGCCTTCATTCACCTTCCGGTTAACCAGCTGCGTGACATCTGAAACTTTCAGGCTGGCCAGCGGCCTGTCCGCCCAGTACATGGCAGCGGCTGCCATCATTCTTCTGTAATCCGTAAAGGTTTTGTGCGTAATTTCTCCCGCTTCCAGGCGCTGGCTGATGATGCCCTGATACTGGCTGAGCCATTCGCTTACCGTGATTTGCGTGTTCATAAAGTTATCCTTTTATCGGTTTGCCGCTGCCTGTCCGGCAGTTATGTGGCTTTACCGCAAAGACAGGATTGCAGGCATCTGGCCTGCTGCTCCGCCTTTCACAGGACTTCAGGTTCCGGGGCTCTCCCGCAGCTGGCTGGCGCCAGCGCTTTCACCGCGCCGGCACCGCCGTCGCTTCAGTGACCGGCCCGCCATGCGTGCCGGGGCTGTGTCATGTTCTCCACTTTCTCCCGGGTGATGTCTCCCCGTTCCTTTCACCGCGCAGGACTGTGCCACACGGACGGCTGCCGCAAGGGCCGCTGAAGCTGAACGGCGGCGCCCGGTCCCTGCGGGCTGCGGCCTTGCCGTTCTCCCCTGCGGCTGCCGTTTACCGTGCGGCGTGCCTGCTGATGCGGCGAAGGAACTCAGAGAAACATCACATCACTCACAGAGGAGAAGCAACATGACACAGCAGAACGTCAACACCGCAGCAAAAGAATCTAAAGAATCATCACTCAAAACCAGCCATATTCTGGACCTGTTTTACTACGTCGAGGAGGTCTCTGCCTGCCAGGCGCAGCCGCAAAGTTTCACCCCACCGGCCGGAGCCGGGGAACTGACGGCGTTTGACGAGGAAGGGCCGGATTATTACTCCGTCTGGCTCGCCGACGGGTGGCCGGTCGCCATTGCGGCGCCGATGGACGGCTTTTTCCGCGTACTGACCGGGGAGGCCGCATAATGTCACAGCTCTCCATCTTTGACGCCATGAGCGACGCTGCCGGCATTCAGTCACGTCCGGCCCCTGCGGCAGTAACGCCGCGCATGGTCACGGGGGACGTGGCGCGCCGGCAGTTTGTCAGTGAGTTCCGGCATACCGCGCCTTACCTGCGCCGGTGGGATGTGTTCAGCGACTTCATTACCCTGGCGGCCAGTGAGCTTGATATCACCCGTATCCGCACGCCGGAAAACATCGAGCGCAGCCGCAAAATCTGTGACCGTTACCAGCCTGCTGACCTGCAGAAACTGAAGAATCTGTTCTGCCTGCTGGTCGCTGCGCTGGAAGGCGGGTTTCAGGACTTTCTCGGCTCCGTCTTTATGGAGCTGGAGCTGGGCTCAGGCGACATGGGCCAGTTCTTCACGCCCTACAGTCTTTCCCGCCTGATGACCAGTGTGCTGACCGGCGATATTGAGCAGCAGCTGAAGCGCTGCCCGTGGGTGACCCTGGATGAACCGACCAGTGGGGCAGGGGGTATGGTTATCGCCTTTGCCGAAGCCATGCTTAACGCCGGTTATAACCCGTCAATGCAGCTGCTTGTCACCACAACGGACATCGATCCGGTGGCGGCCGACATGACCTTCATCCAGCTCAGCCTGCTGGGTATCCCGGCCATCGTGCACACCGGCAACACCCTTACCCTGACCGTCAGCCGGACCCGCTGCACGCCGGTGTACTGGATTGAAAACTGGCCGGAGCGTATTCGCTCCCATGAGCGGATTCAGGCCATGCGGCAGTTCCTGGCTGGTATTGCATAACATCTTCAGCAGCGGGGCGGGCCCGCTGCTGCTTTCTCTGGTCGCAGCTAAAGGGAGAGAAAAAACTGACCGGCAGCTATGAGCGAAAAGCGGAAATTGAGTGCCCGAAGATTGATTGCATCCTTCTGATTTACCTGTGCAGGCATACCTAAGCGAATTGTCACAAAATGAGCTACCGCCAGATAAACATATCTGAATTAACGGATATATGATTGACTCACAAATTGCAGACAGTGAGAATGTCTTCAATTCCGGACTCAGGAGTCATCATGCCTCAATTTCAGCCTCTTCAGCTTTTCAAAAATCTCTCTGATGAAACACGACTCAGTCTGGTGCTGCTGTTGCGCGAAAAAGGAGAGCTTTGCGTCTGTGAACTCACGTCAATGCTGAAAGAAAGTCAGCCTAAAACTTCCCGGCATCTGGCGTTACTCAGAGACGCCGGTCTGCTTATCGACAGGCGAGACGGCAAGTGGATTTATTACCGGTTGTCACCACACATGCCCGCCTGGGCTGCTGCGGTAATTGAGCAGGCTTACCTGTGTCAGCGCGATGACATTCTGCAACTCAGCCAGCAGGCTGAAAGGAATAACGCGACCACCAACGGCAAGCCTGTCTGCATTTAAAATTTACCCAAACACATATGATTTTTCATACTTGTTGGCAGGGCTGTCTTTAGTCCCGTTTACAGGCTTTATATCCAAAGGAGAAAGTATGTTTCTGGCAGGCGCTATATTCGTCCTGACACTGGTGCTGGTTATCTGGCAGCCAAAGGGACTCAGTATTGGCTGGAGTGCAGTTATCGGGGCCGCGCTGGCGCTGCTGACCGGCGTGGTGCATATCGGTGATATTCCGGCCGTCTGGCAGATTGTCTGGAACGCCACGGCCACGTTTATCGCGGTTATTATCATCAGCCTGCTGCTTGATGAGTCTGGCTTTTTTGAGTGGGCTGCACTGCACGTTTCCCGCTGGGGAGGCGGTAAAGGCAGGCTGCTGTTCACGTATATTGTTCTGCTGGGTGCGGCAGTGGCGGCCCTGTTTGCCAATGACGGGGCGGCACTTATCCTGACGCCTATTGTCATCGCCATGCTGCTGGCGCTGGGCTTCAGCCCTGGCGCCACGCTGGCGTTTGTGATGGCGGCAGGCTTTATCGCGGACACATCCAGCCTGCCGCTCATCGTATCGAACCTAGTAAACATCGTGACGGCGGACTTTTTTAAGCTGGGGTTCAGCGAATATGCGTCTGTCATGGTGCCGGTAAATATCGCGTCCGTGGCGGCCACGCTGGTTATGCTTCACCTCTTTTTCCGTAAAGACCTCCCGGTCACTTATGACCTGGCGAAACTGAAGGTGCCACGGGAAGCCATTCGTGACATGCGAACCTTTAAAGCCGGATGGCTGGTCCTGCTCCTGCTGCTGGCCGGCTTTTTTGCCCTGGAGCCGCTCGGCGTTCCGGTCAGTCTGGTGGCAGCGGCGGCGGCATTTATTCTGTGGCTTGTTGCCCGGAAAGGGCACGTAATTGACACCCGTAAAGTGCTGAAAGGCGCGCCCTGGCAGATCGTCATCTTCTCGCTGGGTATGTATCTCGTGGTGTATGGCCTGCGCAACGCCGGACTGACGGATTACCTCTCAGCCATCCTGAACCGGTTTGCAGAGCACGGCGTCTGGGGTGCCACGCTCGGTACCGGTTTTCTGACGGCCTTTCTGTCATCGGTGATGAACAACATGCCTACCGTCCTGGTCGGCGCCCTGTCCATTGATGGCAGCACGGCTCAGGGCGCGGTGAAGGAGGCGATGATTTACGCCAACATCATCGGCTGCGATCTCGGCCCGAAAATCACACCCATCGGCAGCCTGGCGACCCTGCTGTGGCTGCACGTGCTGGCGCAGAAAAACATCACCGTCAGCTGGGGCTACTACTTCCGCGTGGGCATTGTGATGACCCTGCCGGTGCTTTTTGTGACGCTGGCCGCGCTGGCCCTGCGCCTGTCTGTTTAACCTTAACCCCGGGGCTGCGTCTGCGCAGCTCCGTAACGGAGTACCGTTTATGACTGATATCACTATTTACCACAACCCGGCCTGCGGGACGTCGCGTAACACCCTGGCGCTTATCCGCAACAGTGGCGTGGAGCCAACAGTGATTTTGTATCTGGAGACGCCACCATCCCGCGACGAGCTGAAAAAGCTGATAGCAGATATGGGTATCAGCGCACGCGCCCTGCTGCGCAAAAATACAGAGCCGTATGAGCATCTGGGGCTGGCAGAAGACCGGTTCAGCGATGATGAACTGCTGAATGCGATGCTGGCTCACCCCATCCTCATCAACCGCCCGGTGGTTGTGACACCGCTCGGCACAAGGCTCTGTCGTCCGTCTGAAGCGGTTCTGGACATTCTGCCTGACCCGCAGCAGGGAGCATTTACGAAAGAGGACGGCGAAAAAGTCATTGATGAACACGGAAACCGGATCAGCCTCTGATTTTTTCAGGGTGCTGCCGGCAGGAAGGGCGACGCAAAAACAGAAGCCGGCAGATGCCGGCTTTTTTCATATAATGCGCTGATTAACCCGCTCAGACAGCTGCGCGGCACTTTCCTTCCTTTCGCTGTAGCGATCGGTCAGGTAGTCACTGCGCCCGCGCGTCAGCAGAGTGAACTTCATCAACTCCTCCATTACGTCCACGATGCGGTCGTAGTAAGGCGAAGGTTTCATGCGACCATCTTCATCAAATTCGGCCCAGGCTTTTGCCACGGATGACTGATTCGGGATAGTGATCATACGCATCCAGCGCCCCAGAATGCGCATCTGGTTAACGGCGTTGAAAGACTGCGAGCCGCCGCTGACCTGCATGACGGCCAGGGTTTTGCCCTGCGACGGGCGAACCGCCCCTGACGTCAGCGGTATCCAGTCAATCTGCGCCTTCATGATGCCGGTCATGGCGCCGTGACGCTCCGGCGAGCACCAGACCATGCCTTCCGACCAGAGAACCAGCTCGCGCAGCTCCTCAACTTTCGGGTGCGTCTCCGGGGCATCGTCGGGCAGCGGCAGGCCGGACGGGTTAAAAATTTTCACTTCGGCGCCCATTGCCGTCAGCAGCCGGGCCGCCTCTTCCGTAGTGAGACGGCTGTATGAACGTTCCCGCAGCGAGCCGTAGAGCATCAGGATGCGGGGCGGGTGCGCCACTTCTGCAGCCCTCAGCTTATCTTCAGTCAACGGCACGTCCAGGAGTGAAGTATCGATATTTTTCAGGGTATCGTTCATGTTGTTCACAATGAGGTCTCTTCATGAGTCGTCACGGTTGACAGGTTGCAGCTGCCACCTGCACAGCATTCTTCTGTCAGAAAGGCCATCAGCTGTTCAAGCTGCGCATAGCAGGGTCTACAGAACAGGGTACGGCTCTGCCGCTCCTGGCTGACCAGCCCGGCGGACATCAGCGCGGAAATATGATGGCTGAGCGTGGAGGGCGGAATGCCGAGGCGCTTCTGCAGAACACCGACCGGCAGGCCGTCATGACCCGCTCTCACCAGTTCCCGGTACACGCTGAGACGGGTCGGGTGCCCCAGCTCCCGAAGCGCATTTGCTGCTGTATTTAAATCCATGCGGCCTCCTTAAACTATATTTCCAGAATAATGGAAATATAATTAGCGTCAAATATTTTTCCCCGGAATGGATGGCTCGCTCTTATCCCGGTTCTGTCCAGCAGGGGAAGGGTGGCGACGCCAGATCACTATGGAAATCGCCGTGATGAACAGGGTAAGGATGGCAGATAAAAGCAGCGTGCCGGGTATGCCGTATCGCTCCAGCAGTATGGCGTATGCTGACGGAGCGAGCGCCGCGAGCAAAAAAGCTGGTGACAGCAGTAGGCCTGTTTTACGGGCATACTGCTGCGGATGAAACAGCACAAGAGGTAGTACGGCCTTAACTACCGTACTCAGTCCGTTCACAGCTCCGTAACTAAGAATAAAGATGGCTGTAGCCACAGGGGTAACATGACCCGCAAGGCCGGCCAGAAAGCAAAATGGCAGCAGAATGCCGGTAACCAGGCTCAGACGGATCGCAGAGGTACGTGTGCCAGAAGCCACGTCCAGCAGTCTGGCGCCCACCTGTCCCACTCCCCACAACATACCCGCCACGGCGGGCATACCATAAGCGGCCAGTATCTGAGGAAAATGAGTGGACACGCCGGTGGAAACAAAGCTTATCAGCGCTATTAGCGTGGCGTACCACAGGCCGCTGATGAATGCTTTTCGGTCTTCTGCTGTTCCGATCGCCGGAGGAGCGGGCTGCCCGGCAACGGGAGATTGACTCCGATGCCCTGCCGGAACGGTGGACAGAAAAAGCAGGCTGACAATGCCCGCACAGCCGTAAACGATAATGGCATGCCGCCAGTCGGTAATGTGCAGTAGCGCAGCGCCAGCAGGCCAGAACGCGGCTGAAGCGAGGCCACCCAGCAGTGTGACCAGGGAGACTGCCCGGCGGGCCCCTGCGCCTGCTGTTTCTACAAGCAGAGCAAACGCGGCATCATACAGAGCAAGTCGCATGCCGGCTCCCGTCAGGAGCCAGACGGCAACCCACGATGCTGTTGAATGGGTAAAAGCCATCAGAAAACAACCGAGGACTATGACGAAGGTTCCCGCCATCATCATCGTACGTCCGCCGGTACGGGCCATAAGGGGGCCGGTAAGCGGCGAAAAAAGCCCCATAACAAGCATGGCAATAGTCAGCCCGGAGAATGTCACAACCGGCGACCAGCCTGTCTCCGCCATGATGGCGGTCCCGAAGACGCCCGGCATATAGAATGTGATACCCCAGTTGATAAGCTGCGTCATGCCAATGCAGAAAATGGTGCGGCCTGTCAGATGCCCGTCAGTCAACCTGTGCTTTCCGGAAGTGTGGCGTCGCCCTGTCCGAGCGTACGCTGCAGGATGACCGTATCCAGCCAGCGACCGTGCTTGAAGCCCACGGATCTGAGCGTTCCTGTAATGCTGAAGCCTGTCGTGCGGTGCAGGGCAAGAGAGGCAATATTTTCGCTGTTTCCAACTACGGCCACGAGCTGGCGAAAGCTACGGGCCTCTGCCCATGCGACCGCGCTCGATAACAGCTTTTTTCCGATCCCCTGGCCCTGAAAGTTGGGGGCAATATATACAGAGTCCTCCAGGGTGAATCTGTAGGCACACCGTTCCCGGTAGAGTGACAGGTAGCAGTATCCGCGGACATTGCCGTCCTCAACCGCCACAAACCAGGGCAGCCCTGCTGCACGCACTTTTTTCAGGCGGGCTGTCATTTCAGCCGAATCCGGCGGTTCGGTTTCAAATGTGGCGGTGCCATGTAATACGTGATAAGCATAAATCTGCTGGATGGCAGGGATATGTCGTTCATCTGCTTCGGTTATTTCCATCAGTACGGCTCCTTCTGCGGTCAGAAGCAGAGACTAACCCGAATGAATAATTTGAGACAGGCAGCAGGACTTATCAGCGGCATAAGGAAAATTTTGGTATGGCAAACCTGAACCTCGATCACCTGACTACTTTCAGACTGGTCGTAAGCCGGGGCAGTTTCTCCGGAGCGGCTGAAGCACTTGGTCTGTCACAGCCGGCAGTGAGCCTGCAGATAAGACAACTGGAGCAGGCGCTTCAGGTCCGGCTTATCGAGCGAACCAGCCGGGGAGTAAGGCCCACGCCTGCCGGGCTGACTCTCGTTGAGCACAGCATGAAAATTGATGCCGTGGTAAGTACAGCAGTTGAATCGGTGTGCCTGCATTCCGACGAGATAACCGGCACTGTTACTGTCGGCACAGGCGCAACGGCCTGTATTCATCTACTGCCCCCCTTACTGCAGCAACTGCGACAGGCCCATCCCCTGCTGAAGGTGGACGTACGCACAGGTAACACTTCCGATATTGTGCGGGGCGTGGAGGAAAACCGTATAGATATTGGCCTGGTGACTCTGCCAGCCGCAGGTAAAAGCCTGAGCATCATCCCGCTGGGCACGGATGAGTTTGTTGTCATCATGGAAAAGGATGCATCAGAGCAGAGCGCGAAAATATGGACTCCGGGCGCCCTGCTGCAGCTGCCGCTGATTATCTTTGAACCGGGAAGCGGGACACGCGCCCTGATTGACCAGTGGTTCCGGGAGACGGGACATATTGCCTGCCCGGTCATGGAGCTTGGCAGTATCGAGGCAATTAAAAGAATGGTTCGTGCAGGTCTTGGCTACAGCATTGTTCCCCGAATGTCCGTTGCATGCATTGAGGAAAGATCGGGGCTCGATCTTTACTCTGTGACGCCCTCTCTTCACCGGACTCTCGGGGCAGTTATGCGGGAGGACCGGATTGTAAGCAGAGGAATCAATGAAGTGCTGAAAAGCCTAAACAGCAGTTTTGCAAAAACCGAAAACGGATAAATATTATTCGATATCTAAACCGGACAGGTCCGGTCTACTCTGCCCGGGGAAGTATCACAACAGCGTTTACCAGCTACCAATGTCCGCTCTTGGCACATAACTGACGGTCAGACTCATCTCTCTAACCTTCTCTACATTACAAGGAAGTCGGTTCCCTCCGCTTCTGT
Source organism: Franconibacter helveticus LMG 23732 (assembly GCF_000463115.2). Classification (GTDB taxonomy): domain Bacteria; phylum Pseudomonadota; class Gammaproteobacteria; order Enterobacterales; family Enterobacteriaceae; genus Franconibacter; species Franconibacter helveticus. Next base: position 22,495 of record NZ_AWFX01000008.1, read on the forward strand.
GCCGCCACGGTATCCACCGCGGCGGCGGGTGTCAGCGCCGTGCCTCTACTTTAGCCCGGCCGCTGCGGCGGCAAGGGTCCGCTGCCGCCGTCATCCTCACCCGTTCTCACAGGAAACGGCGCATTCAGCCCGTTTCCTGCTGCGCTGCGGCTTCCGGTAACGCCCCTGCCTCCTCCGCTTTACGCCGGGCTTACGTGACGGCACGGCGTAAATGGCGCCGCAGCTGAACTGAGGAGAACACCCGTGAATACCGCATACACCTTAATCCGCCGCCACTGTCACAACCAGCTGGCACAACGCGGCTGGCCTGATGACCTTGATATCGAAACCAGCCTTTCATACTGCCAGGGGGACGGCGTCGCGTTTTACGGCCGTATCCACACTTACTGCATCCTTAAACTGCTGCTGGGGCTGGCCGGGCGCGGCTACCTCAGCGAGCAGGACTGGCAGGAGATGGATAACTGTATCGGCGAGAGCAACCTGAACATCGTTCTCCGCCCCAACAGCCTGGCAACGCATTACGCGCACGCCGGCACCATCACGCTGGAGTGTGAGGACTGGCCGGAGACTATGAGCGAGCCGCTGATGCGCCGCTTACTCGCCGCCCTGCGCCGGGAAATTAACGACCTGTGCGGCAGCGTGGCGGCAGACGGCTACCGGCTGATGGAGGCCATCAGTCCTTCCTGGGACAATGCGGTCATCCGCCATCACCGGACCCCGAATTTTACCGTCAACATTACCGAGGTGGAGCCGGCAGGGGGGTACGCGCTGCCGTGGGATGAGGAACTGCAGGACAGCTGTCTGGAAGCCATCCTGAACGAAGGCGCCACCCTGAGAACGCTGGAAGTCAGCGTGACCTGCGCGCGTACCGGTCACGTTTACGGGCAGTCAGTGATCCCGGATGTGATGCGTCATCCGAGCCAGCCGTGGCGGGAATGGTTTGAGCGTGACTGGGTGCGTGACGCTGTAACGGAGGCACGCCGGGAAATTAGCGAGACGCTGAACGCCTTTGCCTCCTTCCGCAGGGCGGCATAACGACGGGCAGGTGGCCTGCAGGCAGGCCGCCGCCTTCTCGCTGACAGTAAAAAGGAAGTCGTTTCACTCCGCTTTTCCTTTCCGGCGCCGGCCACGGCCCGCACCGGACTGAATACGCCCTCTGACACGCCGGCGTGGCGGCGGCATACGCCGTGCCTTCACGGTAGCCCGGCCGCTGCGGCGGCAAGGGTCCGCTGCCGCCGTCATCCTCACCCGTTCGCGCCATTCACGGTTCATTCAGCCCGCGAATGGCTTGCGCTGCGGCTTCCGGTGCCGCCCCTGCCTCCTCCACTTTGCGCCGGTCTGTCGTGCCGGCACGGCGTAAGCCGGAACGGTATAACCCTGAACTGTGGAGGATTTTATGAGCACGACAACACCCGCGGTCTATGTAGGCACCTGGCACAAATACAACTGTGGCAGCATTTTCGGCCAGTGGTTCGATCTGACCGATTTTGACGACGAGGATGATTTTCAGGAGGCGTGCCGCGAGCTGCACGCAAACGAGGCCGATCCAGAATTTATGTTTCAGGACTGGGAGGGTATCCCGTCGGATTTTGCATCTGAATCGTCGGTGGACTGGGCCTTTATCGACGCCTACAAGCGCGCCAGGGACGCGGGCAGGGATGCGGCATTCATTGCCTGGGCTGACTATTCCGGCGAATGCGATTACGACGCCTTTGATGATGCGTACCTGGGTGAGGCGGAGAGCGAGGAAGCCTTCGCGCAGCAGCATGTTGAGGACTGCGGCCTGCTGAACGATTTGCCGGAGTCGCTGCGCGGCTACTTCGACTATGAAGCCTACGGGCGGGATCTGTTCATGGATGGCTATGTCCTTCTTGATGGCCACGTTTTCAGCAGATAACGGCACGGGGCGGCGGCGCCGCCCCTGAAAAAAGACCGCCGGAGGGCGGGAAAACGAAAAGAAGACCGATCAGGAAAAACCATGTTAATCACTCCAAAAGCGCCATACGGCGTAACCTTCATTGTGCTGGATAACCTTGATGAAGCGTTTTATCTGAATGGCGAATTTATTGCCGGAGCATCCCGGGCCGACCGTGACGATTCTGTCAGGACGGCAGCGGAATGCGTGGCGCGGGTGCTGGGTGTGCCGTTTCGCGAGCTTGAACTCGCGGAGCCGGAGCATGAGGACTGGTGCTGGAACGATGTGGTGGATGCGCTGGGCTGGGGAAAAAGGCTGAAGCTGGCACCCGGTGTGGTAAGCAGTGTGCTTGCATGCAGTACGGCCCATATCAGCCGCAAGGATATGGAATTACTTGAGGGCTTCAGCCGCAGCCTGAATAACCGGCACTGGATCATATCTACAGAAAGCGCGGGCTGCATTATCCGTTACGATGGCGTAGCCCGGCCTGAACTGTTCCTGAAGCATTACGGCTTTTCCCGCCATCTGCGCCGCCTGGTTGCCACACACCGCAGGGCAGGGGGAAGCATGCTTCATCTGTCGCCGGACGCGGATGTCATCCACGGGCTGGACGTGTTTGAATGGTGATGAATCAGGTTAATATTTAGTCAATGGCAGGCGCGGGGGCCATGTCCGCCCGTCTGCCGCTTTGCTCACAGGGTTGTCAGCAGGATATCCACTGGGATTGTGGATTATCTGCTTCAGCCCCCGGCTCTGCGGCCGCGTAAACCCCAACGGCGCCCCTGCGGGGCCGGGTGAGGGCGGGCGCGCCTGCGGCGCCCCCGCTGCTCCCCCTTCGCCGCCTTCCTGACTTCTTCTTTCTCCCGCTCTTCTTACTCTCTTTAATCCTTGTTCATCTGTAGCTTGTCCTGCTCCTGCTCCTGCTCCTGCTCCTGCTCCTGCTCCTGCTCCTGCTCCCGATGCTGATGCTGTTAAGCAGCTGCTGCCGGCAGAAGAACGGCAACACCACAACCAGAAGGGCGCTGGCCCCCTTCGGCTCCCGGCCAGCGCTGCTGTCCGGTCGTCGAGCCCCACTCCGCCAGGGCGGCCGCACGCGCCCGCCAGTCTCCGCCGAACCCCTCCGGGTTTCGGGCCTGCCGGCTAGGGTCTGATGGCGAAGGTCAACCCCTGCAGCTGGCTGACGCCAGCAGCCTCACCGCGCCGGAGAACCGGCGCTTTAAGGACCGTAAAGCCGTTCCGCTCGCGGCCCGTCTTTCCGGGGTGTATGCCTGCTCACCGCCCGGGCCTGCCATCATTCGTCCTCACACCCCGCGGAGGGCTGGTCGTAGCACCGTCAGTTCGTCATCCGAAGGGTGAAATGCACTCCGCCAAAACTTTTTGCGTGCCGCAAAAACTTTAGTCTCCGCCCTTCTCCTGCCGCCCTGACGTTGCTCCTTTGCCCTTCGCCGCGACGTGATGAGGTCGAACGATGGACTACCAGCCAGAGAGGAGAAAAACCAGCATGCACACACAGAAAGTCAACACCGCCGCTCCGGAATCGGCCGAACAATTGCGAAAAGGCACTGATGCGTCGCAGGAGAACGCGCGTATTGCCCGCGGGCTGGCGGCTTCGGCGTTTGCCCGCCTGCAGGACGGCGTGAGCTTTACGGTGTCCCGCATCACCGTTCACGGGGATGCGCAGGCTGAAATTCGCCGTCACGGTGAACTGGTGTGGCGTGCCTGGTCTTTTGAACCGGAGTTCATGCCCGATCTCATGCAAAACCTGCGCAGCGTGATGCGCTGACCCACAACCAGAGAGGAGAAAACCATGCAGGCAAACAAGGTGCCCGGAAAGAAAATCGGCGTGACGAAAGACATGCTGCCCGTACTGCGTATTCAGGCCAGCGAAAACTGCCTGATTGAGTTCAGCCAGGTGGATATTCGCTTTAACGACTGCTGCGGCTGGCAGGTGGTGCTGGACGGCGTGCGCGTGCTGTTTGATCGCCGCGAGCATGAGCGCTTTCAGCAGTTGCGTGCCGGGGTGTCCGCCACCCTCGCCAGCGCGGCGGCAGGAGATAAGGCCATGCTGGCCGGGGCGAAAGCCCTGCTGAACCTGCTTGACCAGTACCCGTCCTTTGCGGCGCTGGCCGCCCACCCTGACCGGGTAAGCAAAGCGTAAAAATTTAAGCGCCGTGACCGGGTAGCCCCCCGGCCACGGCATGACCATCACAGTAACCAACAAGAGGAACACAGAATGGCCGATGCCAATACTAAGGCGAAAACCGCCTCAAAATCCACCCGCACCCGTAAAAGCGCGGCGGCGTCTGAAGCGCTTGCGCAGGCGCTGGAGACCGCACCTGTGCAGTACATCCCGGTTAACCGACTGGTGAAATCCCCGCTGAACGTCCGCACCATCCCGTACCCGGCTGACAGCGTCGCCAGCCTCGCTGATTCCATTAATGCGGTGGGCCTGCTACAGAACCTTGTGGTGCATGACATGCCGGACGGGTTTCACGGCGTGGCCGCAGGCGGCCGCCGTCTGGCGGCGCTGAATCTGCTCGCTGAACGCGGTATTTATACCGGAGAAAAAACCGTTCCGGTAAAAGTGGTGCCGGAGGAACTGGCGGTAGCGGCATCGATGATCGAGAACGGCGAGCGCCGCGACATGCACCCGGCCGAGCAGATTGTGGGTTTCCGCACCCTTGCGGCTAAAGGCAAAACCCCGGCGCAGATTGGCGACATGTTCGGCTACTCCTCCCGCCACGTCCAGCGCTGCCTGAAGCTGACGAATCTCGCCCCGTCTTTGCTGGACGCGCTGGCGAAGGATGAACTGACGCTTGAACAGTGTCAGGCACTGGTCCTTGAGGACGATCAGGCCCGGCAGGTGCAGATCCGGGAAAGCCTGAAACAGCAGTACGGCAATATGCCGTTTCCTGCTGCCCTCATCAAATCCCGTATCGTGGAAAAAGAAATCCCCGCTTCATCGCCGCTGTTCCGCTTTGTGGGCGCTGAGGCTTATCAGGCAGCAGGCCACGCGCTGCGCACTGACCTGTTCAGTATGAATGATGAAGGGTACGCGGACAGGGCCGTGGTGGAGTCACTGGCGCTGGCCCGTCTGGAAGAAGAGGCGAAGTGTAGTGGTCAACTAAAACTGGCCACCGCGTTAGAGTTTTTCCAGTATCGGTTTTCCGATTCGTTTGGTGGCAACCCACCATTATATTCGTGCGGTCTTAGTACGCTGTAATATCCAACGATATAGTCTGTTATTGCGTGGGCTGCATCGCTGAAACTTACATAGCCCGTCACCGGCACCCATTCGTTCTTCAGACTCCTGAAGAAGCGCTCCATTGGGCTGTTATCCCAGCAGTTTCCACGCCGACTCATACTCTGCCTGATCCGGTATTGCCACAGTAACTGCCGGAACGGCCTGCTCGTATAATGACTGCCTTGATCGCTGTGGAACATCACTCCGACGGGCTTACCACGCGTTTCCCATGCCATTTCCAGCGCTTTCATGGTGAGTCTGCTGTCCGGCGAGAACGACATTGCCCAGCCCACTGGTTTTCTTGCGAACAGGTCGAGAACAACGGCGAGGTACGCCCAGCGTTTACCCGTCCAGATATAGGTCACATCACCGCACCACACCTGGTTTGGTTCCGTTACGGCGAACTGTCGCTCAAGGTGATTCGGGATGGCAACGTGCTCATGACCGCCACGCTTATACCGGTGAGTCGGCTGCTGGCAACTGACCAGCCCCAGCTCTTTCATGAGTCTGCCGGCAAGCCAGCGCCCCATCTGATAGCCTCTCTGGGTTACCATAGCGGCGATGCTTCTTGCCCCGGCCGAACCGTGGCTGATGCTGTGCAGCTCAAGTACCTGACTGCGCAATACAGCCCGTCTGCCGTCTGGCTTTTCAGGACGGTTTTTCCAGTATTTGTAGCTGCTGCGATGAACCCCGAATACATGGCAGAGAGTGGCCACAGGATAACGCGCCCTGAGTTTCCCGATTAACGAGAACTGTTCAGGGAGTCTGACATCAAGAGCGCGGTAGCCTTTTTTAGAATATCGTTTTCCATTTCAATACGTTGTAGCTTTTTCTTTAGCTCACGTATTTCGATTTGTTCCGGCGTTATCGGGGAGGCTTTTGGCGTTTTTCCCTGACGCTCATCACGCAGTTGCCTGACCCATTTCGTCATCGTGGAAAGACCAACATCCATTGCCTTAGCAGCGTCAGAGACGGTGTAATTTTGGTCGACAACCAGCTGAGCGGATTCGCGTTTGAATTCAGGACTAAAATTTCTTCTTTTCATTGGTGCACCTGTGTTGTTCTGAGATGAGCATATCACCTCTGTTCAGGTGGCCAAATTCAGTAAACCACTACACTATCTGCATGATAGCTCATACTGAGGCTCTGGGGATAACGCTATCTATGTGTTTGCTCATGCTGGATATGTCTCTGATCTCCGCAGTGTAAAGGCTGTGCTTAATGGAGGCGACGATCAGGCATGCTGCCAAAGAAAAGCCCAGGTGAGCCGGGCGAAAAAGGCATAAAAAAAGCCAGCTCATCTGGAGCTGGCCGGAACTAAATACGAAGCATAGAGGAAGCGGCGCCGGGTGCCTCCCGGTGAGTAACTGACTGGCAACAGTAACCCGCACGCTAACTTACAGTAAGGATTGCCAGTATGCCCCTCCGCACAGGGGGATTCACCACTTTTACTAGTTTTGTTTAAATCTGGAAAATTTCCAGTCGCTGTGAATTTTATACTTTCTGTTTTTTCAGCGCCCTGAGTCATCGAATGAACCTATGCTTATCTTTTACGCCTTCCCTGAGAGAGAAAAGATGACCCAGAATGATCCGACAATGCTGCTTCTTTTATATTTCGTTCTTCCTGTCTGGTTGCTGGCAGGAATAAGCGACTGGTTATGCCACCGGAAGACAAATATTGAGACAACAACCGGAACAAAAGAAACGTTCATTCATATACTGATGTTCATTGAAGTAGGAGTGCCGTTACTCGCTGCGATATTTATGGAAGTTAATGCGCTGATTATCGGGTTGATGATTGTGTGTTTCTTCCTTCATGAAGCTACCGCTTTATGGGATGTTTCGTATGCGGTAACAGCACGAGAAGTATCCCCCATTGAACAGCATGTCCACAGCTTCCTTGAAATGGTGCCGTTGATGGCTTTGCTGCTGGTGATTTCACGACACTGGGAACAGTTCTTGTCGTTGTTTGGTTTCGGCCCAACAAAAGCAGATTTTAGCCTTTCCTTCAAAAGCGAGCCATTGCCTGTTTCTTACGTTGCGGTTCTACTTACTGCCATTTTGCTTCTGGAAGTTGTGCCCTATCTTGAAGAGCTGGTTCGGTGCCGCAGGCAACGCAAGGCATGACCCTGGTTCCTCCCTCTTAATTTAAAAGATATGTTTTCCCAGACGGACATTACAGCGAAACAAATCTGACTTTGTACAGAAAGACCGGTATATCTTTAAAAACTGTGTCAGTTGGTACAAGCGGTAGCTGGCAACAATAGCTGTATGCTTTTCTGCATAAGAGGAGGTGCTATGCACTTACCACAGGTATACTGGTCCGCGATACTGTCACATCAGAAATGCTAACCATTTCATGGTGCGTAACTGGGAAAATAAAAAGGCCAGCACGTAAGGAGCTGGCCTTTGTCTAAGTGAGTCAACTATCTATGTTTATGTGTGGTGCCGGGTGCCTCCCGGTGAATCACTGACTGACAGCAATGATCCGCGTGCTTCTTACAGTTCTTAACCAAAGTCTCGCCAGTACGCCCCTTCCCACTGAATCGCCACGGGTTTAACAGACACCTCAGAGTCATTTAAGATGGCTTAAAGAGAGGTGCCCATGAGCGGTA
>NZ_AWFX01000009.1 GCF_000463115.2 Franconibacter helveticus LMG 23732
ATGTCACCGACAGAATATGAAAACCAGTATTATCAACGGCTCGGAAGTGTCTAGATTATCCGTGGCGATTCAAGGAGATGGGATTGCTGTAGATGCATCTTGGAGCCTAATGACCAGTAATAGCCCACAGTTTATTACAGAACGTTTCCGTATATACTCCTCATCCAATGCTAATTTCTGCTGGGAAGGCGCTGTACGTCTTGTAAACTGTAATGGTGTGAGGATGAGTAAAACCCAGTTACACGGGAATCCTCTTGAATCATCACTTGCTGCAGCTGACCCTTATACAATGAAATACGGTTTGCAGTTTGTGAATCAGACAGATGCTCTCGGTCTAATTAGTTTCTTCATTGATAGTTTAACTGTAATGTGTGCTTCACGCGGAATACAGGTATATGGTTGGCACGAGGGCTTTGAGATAGTTAATAGTGAGCTTGTTCAAGTGAATACTGGTATCGAAGTGTATGGTAATGCCACTCACGCAAATCCAGATTTCTTCTATCTTAACTCACATATTGAAGCGCGAGAACGCGCTGTTAACCTGTCTAATGTATTTAAACCTAAGTTTATTGGATGTGACTTATTTAAATCTACATTTGGCACCCCAGTATCTGGTGTTGTTGTCGGCCTTAATCAGTGTAATTTCGCTTCGTTCATAGGTACTACATTTAGTTCTAATGATGCTTCAGTTTCAGAGCAAGGTATTATTACCGATGCTAACAGTTACCATGGAAATGTTACAGGGTGCTCTTTTATCGGATTTGACAATACCTCTGACTCAAGTGGTATCAATTTAGCTGGCGGTGAATGGATCATCAGTAGTAATAACTTCTATCTTTGCAATGCTGGAATTAGAATCTATGGCAGCAATAATGAGATTGGAATAAATCATTATAAAGATTGTACTTCATGGTTATCAGATGCTGGCTTATCTTCTTTAGCACACCTAAGAGAGTATATAAACGATTACACATGGACAGTGACGACCTCCGGTCCTGACCAAGCAATTTTAGTGCCTATTCCTTCAGGGATTTTTAAAGGTGTGCCAGAATATGGAGATATTACACCGGTTACCGCGGGGGGGCCGATGATGTGGGTTTCATATGATAGGGCAGGAAGCACGACCTCCCAGGCAAGATTCCTTGTGAAATCATCAACCAGCATTGCTGCTGGCAACTACATTTTAGGTGTCATATTGAAATCTAAGAACTGATGCGAAAAAGGCGGGCTATGCCCGCCTAATGTCTATTTACTAGAGCGATATTTAAAAGCAAACATGTACAGAACAGAAGTAGTTGTAGCTAAATCGAAAACAAACATAGTCCTTGTTCCCGAGCTAAACACAGTTGGAGAAAGACCCATAGCTACCACCGAAAGCGCACCAATAACTAATGCGGTGGCTGTTAAATAATTATTATCAAAACATTTTGCGGAAATGTATAGAGCCGAAAAGAAAGAAACCAAATCAATAAGAACAAACATGTATGTTTTTACTGAAGTGAATCTCTCTGGAGAGAAACTTAGCATGTTATTTTCAGCGTATTTGTACAGATAGAGCATGACAGCCACTTGCAATGCTACAAGTCCACAGGCAATTAAAGTTAAAGCATCCTTTCTGAAGGATATCAATCCAGTTACCAAGCAAGTAACTAAGAAAATTAAATAAGGAGTATTGGTTACATCAGAAAGATGCGTATGCAGCAGATAAACTCCCAGTGTAGCTTTCTGGAATATATTCAGCGTAAGATAATCTGGGAACGCAAACCAAGCTTCTGTTTGTGCTCTTTCTGTACTTCCAGGCGATAAGTAACAAACCATGAAGTTTACGATAGTTACAATCAGGCTCATTAAGCAAAGGCTTTTATGGCATTCTTTACTGAAAACAAAGATAACTAAAAGTGCCAGTATCGTAGCCAGTGCTATCTGTTCACTGTATGCATATATAAATGGAGCTATCAAAGGTACGATCTTGGCGATGCCAATATATCGACCAGACTTTAAACATATGGCCAATGTAAGCGTGGCGATAGCGGCAGGTAGCAAGTAGTTGTAGAAACCAGTTACCCAAAGCACAGCATCATCGATCACTGATGATTTCATCAATGTAAAAAGAAGCACAGCAAGTATAAGGGCAAAGCCAACATTTACCTTTTCACATGTAATAACAACCATCGAATAGCAAGTAACAAATACACATGCAGGAATAGCAATAATCCAAAAGTAACTGAGTTTTATAGTATGCAGCAGTGCGAACTCAACGCCTAAGCGCCCCGACCAAGTCAAGTATCTAGCCTTTAAAATCCCCCAAACATCATTTGAAGATAATAAATTGATAAAATACTGATCATCACCGTCAGGCCTAATAGTTACATTTCTGGTGAAATGCATGATGGCGAGCGCTGCCACGATGAACAGTATATAATTTATTTTATTTACATTCGTATGTTGCATAGCTCTCATTACCCTGTAAGTCGATAGCTTCGATCATGAATTTCCCTGAGAAGTTGTCATTGCCAATGATTCTCTTGGCAGCAAAGAATCCAGGCAACTCATACTGTGATAAGCCAAGAGATTCATTAACTCCGGGGACATGGAATGACGTTTTATTTAACTTCCGAAAACCACCATCATTATCTTCAGCATAAATATTTATTTTAACCCTACCTAAATTTGGAAGGTATGCCCACCCTTTAAGTGATACATAATCTTTTGATACGTCACACCCTTCTACCGCCCAGCGTAAAGAAGTAGCATGTTTTCCTTGTGTATCAATCACTCTTGATTTGCTCATATTCCATGAAGCAAACATTACCGCAGCAATTAATATGCTCGCAATTAGCGAGAGCACATAAATTATTCTATCCTTGCTCATTATTTTTTATCTCTCTTAATTATGTATTTAGGTCGTTTTTTAGTCTCGATATAGATGCGTCCTATATACTCCCCAAGAACACCAATTCCAATTAGCTGAATGCCACCAAGGAAAAGCACTGAAACAATAAGGGAGGGGTAACCACGAACAGGGTTTCCAAACGCCAAAGTATCAACGATCATCCACGCGCCATACAGAAATGCCATGCTGGCCACAAACAGGCCGATATATGTCCATATTCTAAGTGGGAATGTTGAAAAACTTGTTATGCCCTCAAGAGCAAGGTTCCATAATTTCCAGCCATTAAACTTTGTCGTCCCTGCAACCCTTTCAGCCCTGATATACTCTACGACCTCAACGCTTCCGCCAACCCAACTAAGAACGCCCTTCATAAAGAGATTTCTCTCAGGCATAAGCTTGATGTTTTCAACAACATCGCGCGACATTAGACGAAAATCACCAACGTTTTCTTCGATCTTTGGATTGCTTATCTTATTGTGGAGCTTATAAAACCACTCAGCGGTTTTGCGTTTGAGGCGGCCATCTGTAGTACGGTCAGAGCGCTTTGCCAGAACCATATCTGCACCTGCCTGCCATTTCTCAATAAGATGAGGAATAACCTCTATTGGGTCTTGCAGGTCGACATCAATGGGTATAACTGCTTCACCAGTAGCGTGGTCAAGACCTGCAAACAAGGCAGGCTCTTTTCCAAAATTGCGCGTGAATGACAGTGGCACCACAAGCGGATCGGCAACAGCCAGCGTATTTATGATTGATTCTGTCGCATCTTTACTGCCGTCATTAATGAAGACTATCTCCACTTCATGTTGCTTTATCCCTTCAAATTCGCGCACGGTTTTATAGAAGATAGGAATGGCATCCTCTTCATTAAATACCGGAACCACCAAAGAAATTTTCATTTCGCATCCCTAAAGACAATGAACTTTGAATAAATGAAACCGCAAACCAGACTGATTGCGGAAAATGCGATTAACGTGACGAACGGAGCCATACCAGATTTATCGGCAGCCCAACCAACAGCCGCACTAAGCGTTCCCATGAATCCGACATACAGCATGTAACGCATGGTTGTCGTTGATGATTTGAATGTAAATCTGGCATTAGCAAAGAAGCTAAATGACACAGCTATGACGAACCCTGCGAAGTTCCCAAGGGCTTGCCCTGTGTGGAAAGCATAGATGCATACAGCGAATGCAACCCAGTGAATGAGTGTATTGATCACACCTATCGATGTGTACTTTGCGAATAACTTTAACATTATATAAATCAGTGAATTCTGAAAGGTATGAAGTGTAACACTGCAAAGACTATTGATCGATAGCACCGATCAATACTACTGTGTATATATACAGAAACTATCGGAAGTGCATCATGGGATTCCCGAGCCCTGCTGCTGATTACGTTGAATCGCGCCTGTCACTTGATGAGGCGCTTATCCAGAAACCAGCCGCTACGTACTACATGCGGGCGGGTGAGACTATCTACCGCTGCGGCATCATAAAGGATGCGCTGCTGGTCATCGATATGAGCGTTACCCCATGTGATGGCGCAATCGTTGTATGCGCTTATGAAGGTGAGTTAGTGCTTCGTCGGCTTAAGTTAATATCACGTCGCTGCTTGCAGGATATCGACCACCCAAACTTAACATGGCCGCTGCCCGATGCAGAGGATGAGGTGAGGGTTGTTTATGGCGTGGTGACGTATGTCATTAACGATGCCCGGGGAGGGGAATTTGATGACACTCCGTTTTGATGGGGCATGTATGGGGCAAAAAATTAGCGCAAAACAACTCAAACCCTCTAAAGGTGTTGATTCGTCTTGCGCTAATGCATTGCTTTATGACTGCTTTCTTATCACATCAACTCACATTGAAAATAAACTCCCGCCTGTTTTGAATAAACCCGACTGGGCGAAATAAGCTGTTTGCGCCTGCGCTTTCACGCCTGAGAGCGCGGGAAGTACCATTCCTCTGATAAGCCCTCATCCAAACGCCCGATATCCCCGTTTTCACAGTTTCGCTATTAAAAGAGACAGGCCAGACGGCCTTTTTTTACGCCATCGCTACCTGCCTGGTAGTGGTTTTGTCTCGTCTGAAATGACGCCAGGGCGTCGTTCGGACCAACGCGAGTGATATCAAAATGGCTAAAGCCGAAGCGCTGACTCCGCTTGAGTTCTGGAAGATCCACGAAGCGCTGCTCAGTCACAACACTACCTATTCCGACCTCTGGTATTTTCTCTACCATGCGCCGCTTAAGATTGGCGATGTGCTGACGCTCACCTATGCCGACATTGAAAATGGCCGCATTCGGGCCGATGCGAAACGCGGCACCCGTGCGCTGGCCTTAAATGAAGCGGCGTTAAGCGTTATCACCAAGCGGCGAAAACGCTATCCGCAAGATGTTTATCTCTTCCAGAGCCACTCTAACCGGGTGAAAGCGCAGCCGAAGGCGATAACCATCATCGCGTTCAACGCCGCCTTGCGCCAGGCGGCAGCGAAAGTGACGACGAAAAACGTCAGCAGCCAGAGCGCGCGTAAAACGCGGGCCATGCAGTTGCTGAATCAGGGGGCGGATCTGGAGTTTATTAGCGTGATGCTTAACCATCATGATGCCGCTTATACCCGGGCGTGGCTGGGGGGCGACGAGGAAAAGATTAAGGCGGCGTGAGGTGAAAAAAAGGCCGCCGGAGCGACCTTTCTCTTATTTTTTGGTGGGGGTAGGTTGTTTATCCCCGGATTCCGGTGCGTCGTTTGGGTTATCTTTTTCGACTTTAAGTTCGTAAGCTTGCATCTGTCCTCCTGTCATTATCAAGGTTCACTAAAGTGTAGGACGGCTTAGCCGCTGTAAGCCAGGCGGCAACGGGCACTCCAGGAATCATCCGGCTTTATCATGCCCCGAACGCAGGCTTAACCCCACGTCGCCGCCAGGGTGTACCGCCAGTAGCGTCGCCTTGTCATAGCCGCTCTGCGCCATCAAACAGGCGCAGGCGGCGTCAAAGATCGCCAGCACCAGTACAATCGAGGTGGTGGCCAGCATGTTCAACGGGTCGATTTCACGCTGAATGCCGGTGGTGATGACCAGCTCCGACGCCCTTGCGATGGCGGAATCGGGGTTTTCCGTCACGCTGATAAGGGCGACCCGTTTTGCCGCAAGCGTTGGCAGCAGGCGGGTCAGCTCGTCGGAATTGCCGCCGCGGGAGATAAGAATAAGTAAATCGTCCTCGCGCAAAAACCCCAGGTCGCCATGCGCCGCATCAGTGGGGTTAAGATAGATAGCCGGTCGCTCCACGCAGGCGAGCATATGGGCGATTTTGCGCGCGGCGATGCCGGAGGTGCCAACGCCGGTTACCACGATTTTTCCCCGGCAGCCGGCGAGCTTTGCCAGCAGCGCCGTCCAGCGCGCCTCATCGAGACGAGAGGAAAGCTGCGCCAGCTCTTCGCTGTAAGTCCGCCAGGCGGCGCGCGCCTGGTCCCAGCTTTCGCTCATGCTTCCTCCTGCATTAGCTGGCGGTATTTCATGTGGTCCAGATACATTTCGTGGAACACCTGATATTTGCGGTCGTAATACTGCTTAATGCGGTTGGTCTGCGGCGTGACGGTTTTACCGATGCGACTCATGGCAGCCATCGCTTCCGGAAGGGTTTCAAACACGCCCGCCGCCACGGTGCCCATCATCGCGCTGCCAAGCAGCATCGCTTCGCTCTCTTCCGGCAGCAGCATGGCGCATCCCGTGGCGTTCGCATGCTCCTGAACGAATATCGGGTTTTTGGTGCCGCCGCCGCTCGCCATGATGGTGTCGATGCAATAACCGCTCTGGTTCATGGTTTCGATGATGTGACGGGTGCCAAGGGCGATAGCCTGGATCGTGGCGAGATAGTAAAGCGCCATATCTTCCGGCGTGCGCGATAACTTCAGGCCGGTCATCGCCCCGGTCAGCGTCGGGTTGGCGCGTGGCGAACGGTTGCCGTGGAAGTAGGGGAGAATATGAATGTCCCGCGTGAGGAAGGCGATATTCTCCGGCTCCCCCGCCATACGGCGCAGCAGGCCGTTCAGCACTTCGTAAATCGTCTGTCCCTGACGCTGCCCCTGCGCCCGCAGTTCCGCATAACAAGGGTGAGACTGAATCACATGATCGATAAGCGCGCCGGTGGCGGACTGGCCGCCTTCATTAAGCCAGCTATTGGGCAGAATGGCGGAGTAATAGGGCCCCCAGATGCCGCTGATAAAGCGCGGCGTGGCGGACATCGCCATATGGCCGGTCGAGGTGCCGCCAATCAGCGCGATACGGCGGTCGAAATCCGCCACTTCGCCGGAAACGCCGCAGGCGCCAAGCGTGCCGAGCGTGCCGGCGTGGGCATCGATAATCGAGACGCTGACCGCCGTGCCGGGAATCAACCCCATTTCGCTTGCAGCGCGCTGCGTCAGGCCGTAGCCCAGCGCTTCGCCCATGGTTTTCACCTCGCGACCGATTTTCTGCGCGTCATGCTCCAGTAAATCCTCAAGGCCAATCTCGCGAAAATAGCTGCTGTCCCAGCGGTCTTCATGGCCCATATAGGTCCATTTACAGACGGTGGAGCACAGCGAGCGCGTATCGTCTTTGGTCGCCCGCCAGGTGAGAAAATCGGGCAGATCAAAAAAGTAACCGGCGTTAGCCCAGGTGGTGGGCATGTGCTGCTTGAGCCAGAGCAGCTTCGGTGTCTGCATTTCCGGCGAGATAACGCCGCCCACGTAGTCCAGCACCCGGTGGCGGGTCGCGTTGATCCGCTCCGCCTGCGAAATCGCCCGGTGATCCATCCACACGATGATATTCTGCTCGGTGCGCCCGGAAGGGCTGATGGTCAGCGGGTTGCCTTCTTTATCAAGCACCACCAGCGAGCAGGTGGCGTCAAAGCCTAACCCTTTTACCTGGATCGGGTTGATGTCCGCCTGGTTTACCGCATCGCGCACGGCATTGCACACCGCCTGCCAGATATTGTCGGAAGACTGTTCGACAAAATCCGCTTTCGGCCGGTAAATTTCAATCTCCCGCGAGGCCTGACCCACCATCCTGCCCGTCAGGTCAAACACCCCGGCGCGAGCGCTGCCGGTGCCTACATCCACGCCAATAAAATAACTCGCCATCATGATTCTCCCGAAATCAGGCTTTTCGATTCTGTAATGCGATAA
Organism: Franconibacter helveticus LMG 23732; assembly: GCF_000463115.2. Classification (GTDB taxonomy): domain Bacteria; phylum Pseudomonadota; class Gammaproteobacteria; order Enterobacterales; family Enterobacteriaceae; genus Franconibacter; species Franconibacter helveticus. The sequence goes on from NZ_AWFX01000009.1 coordinate 8,058, forward strand.
AGAGGATCAGCACGCCGCCCCACAGGGCCATGGTCAGATAACTGCTGACGCCGAGTAAGTTGAGCCCGCTCTCCAGCATTTGCAGCACAATCAGCGCCAGCACCAGGCCCAGGATGCGGCCAAAACCGCCGTCCGGGTTAATGCCGCCAAGCACCGAGGCGAGAATGGTCACCAGCAGATAAGATTCGCCGTAGCCCGCCTTGGCGGAGTTGAACTTCGCCATCATCAGCAGCGCCGCGGCCCAGCCGAGCAGGGCCGACAGCACATAGACTGAAATTTGCACGCGGGCGGTATTCACGCCGCTAAAGCGCGTCGCCTGTTCGTTTGAACCCACCAGATAAAGGCTGCGCCCGAGGGTGGTGTGCTCAAGCAGCACCCACAGCCCGACGGCGACGGCCAGGAACAGCAGCAGCGCCACAGGAATACCGAACACCGAGGCGTTGCCAAGGAACTGAATGGCTGGCGGAAAGCCGGAAATCACGGTGCCGTTAGAGAGCAGAATATTCAGGCCGGTGATAAGCGTCATGGTGCCGAGCGTGGCAAGGATCGGCGAGACGCCCACCCAGGCGATGAGCGCGCCGTTCACCACGCCAATCGCGACGGCTACCAGCAGCCCGGCCAGCAGCGCCAGCACCAGGAAAAGCGGCTCTCCCGGATGGCTGACAATGACCGCCGCCATCACCAGCGAGCAGGCGTTCGCCCCGGCGATAATAGACAAATTAATGCCGCCGGTGAGCATGGTAAGCCCCATGCCGAGCGCCAGCATGCCAAGCACCGGCAACTGCGAAGCGATGGACTGAAAGTTGCCGATGCTGAAAAAGCGCGAGCCGAGCAGCCCGGCGAACAGCAGCGCCACGGCGAGAATAATCAGGCATTGCAGGCGAATAATGGCATCGCCAGGTAACACGCGAGTCAGGGTTTTCATGGTTAAAGCTCCCGGGCCAGCTTACGTTTTTCGTTCCACGCGGTGGCGCTGATGCTGACAAGAATAATTGCGCCGCTAAACACGGTGTGCCAGTAAGAAGAGACGCCAAGCAGGGTGAGACCGTTTTGCAGGAAAGCCAGCAGCACCACGCCGAGCAGCGTACCGGTCAGGCTACCGCGCCCGCCGGTCATGCTGGTGCCGCCAAGCACCACCGCCGCCAGCACCGTCAGTTCAAAGCCCAGCAGCGAGTTCGGCGCCACCGACTGGGTAATTTGCGCCTGCACCACGGCGGCAATGCCCGCCAGCGCGCCCATATAGCCATAGACGTAAAAATGCAGACGCCGCAGGTTCAGGCCGAGGCGAGAGGCGGCGTCGCGGTTGCCGCCCATAGCGTAAATCTGGCGGCCCAGACGGGTGCGGTTCATCAGCACGGCAGTAAAAAGAATGACGCCCGCAAGGCTTAACAGCGGCAGCGTCAGCCCGTAGTCGTAGCCGTCGGCCGCGGTGAAGGTGAACCAGTTAACGCCGTCCATAAACCAGTCCGGAAAGCCATAAAGCCAGGTGCCGTTAGTGGCGTAAACCAGCAGGCCGTAATAGAGATTCAGGGTGGCGATGGTGATGATAATGGCGGGCACGCGCAGCCAGTAAACCAGAAAGCCGTTCACCAGGCCGAGCAGCAGCCCTACCAGCATGGCGAGGGCGAAGGCCAGCGCGAAATTACCGCCGTGGCCGATAACCCAGCTTGCCATGACGTACTGGGCGATAGCGGTCATCGCCGGAAACGAAATATCAATGCCGCCAGCAATCAGCACCACAAACAGCCCGCAGGCCAGGATGCCAAGAATGGCGTAGCTGGTGGCGACATCCGTGAGATTGCCAAGCGACATAAACTCGTCGGTGCTAAGCGTCAGGCCGATCGCCAGCAGCAACACCAGAATGCCCAGATAAAATTCGTGGCGGCCCGTCAGCCGGGCCAGAAGCGCGTTATTCATTCACCACCTCGGCAATATCCTCTTCGGTGCAACGGTGCGGAGAAAATTCCGCCACCAGCTCGCCGCGGCGCATCACCAGCACGCGGTGGCTGTTGTAGTAGGCTTCAGGGATCTCATCGCAGATCATTAATACCGCCATGCCCTGTTCCGCCAGATCGCGGGCAATCTGGTAGATCCCCTCTTTGTTAGCGATATCCACGCCCACGGTAGGAGAGTCGAGGATCAAAATGCGCGGCTGAGTAGCCACCCATTTGGCGATGGCGATACGCTGGGCGTTGCCGCCGGACAGCGTTTTGACCGGCAGCGCGCTGTCGGAAACTTTAATATTCAGGTCGCGGATAAGCTTCTGCACCAGCCCCTGCGCCTTTTGGTGATCGAGCAGGCCGCTGCGGCTGTGCAGCTTGTCAAATACCGTGACGATGGTGTTGTCATAGATGGATTGCTCCATGATAAGCCCCTGCGTCAGGCGGTCTTCCGAGACGTAGCCGATGCCGTGACGGATGGCGTCATGGTTATTGCGAAGGCGAACCGGCGCGCCGTTGAGCACTATCTCGCCGCGCTCCGGCTGGGTCATGCCAAACAGGGTCAGGCAAAGCTCGGTGCGCCCGGAACCGAGCAGCCCCACCACAGAAACGATTTCGCCGCCGCGCAGCGCAAGGTTGATATTTTCATATTTGCCGCGACGGCTCAGACCGCGCAGCTCCAGCAGCGGCGCCTGCTCAACCGGCGGTTTCTCCGGCAGAGGCGCGTAATGGAAGCGCTGGCCGGTCATCAGAAACGCCAGCTCATGGCTGTCGAGTTCCCGGGCAGGCCAGGTGCCGACCAGCTTGCCGTCGCGCATCACGCTAATACGGTCCGCCACTTCCATCACTTCATCCAGGCGATGGCTGACGAACACGACGCAGATGCCAGCGGCTTTAAGTTCGTTCACTACGCGCAGAAGGCCGTTGACCTCCTGGCGGGTAAGCGACGCGGTAGGTTCATCCATTATCACCAGTCGGGCGTCAGCGGCCAGCGCCCGGCAAATCGCCACCAGCTGGCGGTCGGCAATCGACAGCTTCTCGACTTTTTTATCCGGATCGAGCGCCACGCCGATGCGTTTCATCGCCGCCAGCGCCTGCTCGCGCATCGCTTTGCCTTTTACCCAGACGTCGCCGCCAGGCAAATAGCGGTGAAAGGCGATGTTTTCCGCCACGGTAAAGTTGGGGAAAAGCGACAAATCCTGGTAAATAACCTGAATGCCGTAATGCGCGGAAAGCTGCGGCGTGAGGTGATGGAACAGCTTGCCGTCAAGGGCGATGCTGGCGCCTTTTTCCGGCTGGTAAACGCCCGATATCACTTTGATGATGGTGCTTTTGCCGCAGCCGTTCTGGCCTGCGAGACAGTGCACTTCCCCTTTGTTCAGCGTCAGGCTGACCTTATCCAGCGCCCGCACGCCGGGGAACTGCTTGCTGATGTTTTCAAGCGTGATAAATGCGGCGGTGTCTGACATAGACAATACCCCTGCGAACGCCCCGTGGGGCGCTTAATAAATGGCTGAGTGAAAAGGCTGGCCAGGCGACTGGCCAGCGGGTTCCCGGTGTGGCGTTAAAAGGCGATTAAAAGCCGAGCGTTTTGGCGTTGTCTTTGGTGACTTCAAGAATTTTGTTAAAGCGAATCACTTTTTTCTCCATGTCCACATCCGCTTTGCCAAGGCCGTCAATGGTGAGATCCGGCGTCACTTCTTTACCCTGCAACAGCTGGTCGGCTACCGTCACCAGCGCATAGCCAGCATCTTTCGGGTCCCACAGCAGCGCTTTCTTGATGTCGCCGCGCATCAGGTACGGCGCGGCCTGGGCGGGCATCGCGATGCCGACCACCGCCACTTTGTCTTTGGCGCGCTTCTTCTGCACCGCCTGGCCTGCGCCAATCGGGCCGAGGGAGCCAAAGCCAATTACCCCTTTCATCTGCGGGTAGGTTTTCATCAGGTCAAGCGTGGTGGCGTAAGACTTATCGATGCTCTCGGCGACTGGCAGGCGCGAGGTGACTTCCACCATCTCGGGGTATTTTTCTTTTTGGTATTTGATGGCGTAATCGGCCCAGGCGTTATGCAGCGGTACGGTCAACGAGCCGACGTAAATGGCGTAACCGCCTTTCCCGCCCATGCTCTTCGCCAGCTCGTCCACGTTTGCCTGCGCATATTTTTCGCTGTCGATGGTTTCGATATCCCACTGGCCAATCTGCTGGTCCGGGGATTCGTGCGTCAGCACGACGATGCCTTTATCCCGCGCTTTTTTCAGCACCGGCTCCAGCACTTTCGCGTCGTTTGGCACCACGATGATCGCGTTAACGTTTTTAGCGATCAGATCTTCAATAACCTTTACCTGCTGCGCCGGATCGGGGGTGGAAGGGCCGGTCTGGTAAGCGTTAACGTTGAGCTTTTTCGCCGCTTCGGTCACGCCGGTTTCCATGCGGTTGAACCACGGAATACCGGTGACTTTCGCCACCACCGCGATTTCATATTTTTCCGCCGCGAAGGACGGGGCGGACAACATGCACGCAGAAACCAGGGCGGCGCTGAGTAATGCGACTTTGAATTTCATGGTTGTTCCTTTTTTATCGACAGAGGTGGTTCACGGGCAAAGCGTAGCGAGGAAGGGAAGAGGAAGAGAACATCAAGTTAACAAAATGTGACCAAAGCCCATTATTGTAATAATTTAGTTAAAATATGGTAAATTTATGGTTAATTATGACCTCTTTCTGGGTTCTTACCGGCCGTGGGCATGTTAAAAAAGCCTTTAAATTTAACTATAATTTAACAATTATTTATCATTTCGGTTTTGGCGAACGTAAAAAATCTGTTATAACGCGGTGTTTCGCTTAAGGCGCAGACTGGGTTTTGTGACAGCGATCGAGCGGCGGGAAAAAACAACAGACGGGATAGACGAGGGGCTGGCTACGTTCAGGCAACGTAGCCAGCATAAAGCGATCAGAAGCGGCCGAACAGGTCGCGCTTTTTAGGCTTAAAGAACTGGGCGATAACGACCAGCGCCGCCACCAGCAGATAGGCGGCGAAAATCACCATCAGCCACTGCGGCATTTCCAGCGTCAGGAAAGACCACTGGCGCTCGGCGCAGTCGCCGGAAGCGACAAACACCTGCGGCAGCCATTTGTCGAGCGGCAGCCACGTCGGAAAGCGGGCGGCGAAGTCGCAGGTGGCGAACGGGGAAGGGTGCAGTTGAATCATCGTGTGCTCATAGGCGAGCATCAGTCCCTTCACGGCGCTGTAAAGCCAGATGAGGATAGCGACAAAACGCAGCGGCGTTTTCGGCGCTATGGCGCCCACGAGACCCGCGCCCATCACGCCGAACAGCGCGCAGCGCTCATAAATACAGAGCACGCACGGTTTCAGCATCATCACATGCTGGAACCAGAGCGCCACCAGTTCGAGCGCAAAGGCGGTCAATGCTAACAGCAGCCAGGCGCCGCGTCCTCGTGAGCATTGGTTTAAAAATCGCAACATAGTTAATTCCCTGCAAGATGCGTTGAACGGGCAGTGTAAACCAATTCACTTTTCTCGCCACTAGCGCAGCGAAAAAAAGGAGATAAGCGCCTGCCCGTAAGGGAAATTTTGGGCCTTAACGGCCCAAAAAGTTACATCGAGGGGGTAGCGACCCAGTGGTTCGCCAGCAGCCAGTCGGTAAACGGCGTAAGCAGGTAAGCCACACACAGCAGGCCGACTATCGTCATCACGATGGTATAGGGCAGCGCCATCCAGACCATCCGGCCATAAGAAAGACGAATAAGCGGCGCCAGCGCGGAAGTGAGCAGGAACAAAAACGCCGCCTGGCCGTTTGGCGTGGCGACAGAAGGCAGGTTGGTGCCGGTGTTAATCGCCACCGCCAGCAGTTCAAACTGCTTCACATCGATAATGCCTTGTTCCAGCGCGGTTTTCGCCTCGTTAATGTAAACGGTGCCGACAAACACGTTATCGGAAATAGACGACAGCAGGCCGTTAAACAGATAGAACAGCGAAAGCTGCGCATGCGGCGAGGCATCCAGCACGTACTGGATAATCGGCGCGAAAAGATGCTGGTCGATTATCACCGCCACCACGGCGAAAAATACCGTCAGCAGAGCGGTGAAGGGCAGCGCTTCGGTAAAAGCTTTGCCGATGGCATGCTCGTCGGTAACGCCGCACAGCGCGGTGGCGAAGATAATCACCGTAAGGCCGATAAGCCCGACTTCCGCCAGATGCAGCGCCAGCGCGACAATCAACCATACCGCGATAATGCCCTGTACAATCAGGCGCACGCGGTCCTGCGCGGTGCGCTTGCTGGCGCTTTCTTCGTCATAATTGCGAAGAATATTGCGCACCTCTTGCGGAAGCGTCGCGCCGTAACCAAATGTTTTGGTTTTCTCAAGCAAAATGCAGGTAAGCAGGCCGCAGAACAGCACCGGTACGCTCACCGGGGCCATGCGCAGCAGGAAGTCGACAAAATTCCAGCCCGCCGCTTTGGCGATAATCAGGTTTTGCGGTTCGCCCACCATGGTCATTACGCCGCCAAGCGCGGTACCGACGCCCGCGTGCATCATCAGGCTGCGCAGAAACGCGCGGAACTGCTCAAGATCTTCCCGCTGATGCTTGTCGATATCGGAATCATCAAGCAAGTCCTGGTGCTCGTCGCGTGAAGAGGCGACGCGGTGATAAATGCCATAAAAACCCACCGCAACGCTGATCACGACCGCGACGACGGTTAATGCATCCAGGAAAGCGGATAAAAAGGCGGCGGCGAAGCAAAAAGAGAGCGACAGCAGCGCTTTGGAGCGAATGCCAAGCAGCAGTTTGGTAAAAATCAGCAACAGCAGTTGCTTCATGAAGTAAATGCCCGCCACCATAAAAATCAGCAACAGGATCACTTCCAGGTTGTTGGCCAGCTCTTCGCGCACATGACCGGGCGTGGTCATTCCCACCATCACCGCTTCTATGGCCAGCAGGCCGCCTGGCAGCAGCGGGTAGCATTTCAGCGCCATCGCCAGCGTGAAAATAAACTCCGCCACCAGCATCCAGCCGGCGACAAAAGGATTGACCAGGAAAACCAGAGGGTTAAGTATTAAAAACAGAAGCAGCGTCAGCTTATACCAGTTCGGCGACTGGCCGAGGAAGTTGCGGTAAAAGGCGCGGCTGAATGACATTTCCATGCGTAGTCCTTTGCAGTAACAGGATATTTTTTCTGAGCGAAGAAGAGTAACGGCCCGGGGCTGTGCAGGCAACCGCGAAAGCCCGCCGACAATTAGCAAAAAGTAAACCACGATCCCTTTTTTCACCAGTCGCCGCGCTATCTGTGCTAAACCTCCTCTGGTATGATGAGTGAATTTTGCAGAAGTGTAATGGAAATCGCATTATGGTGATAAAGGCGCAGAGCCCGGCGGGTTTCGCGGAAGAGTACATTATTGAAAGCATCTGGAATAACCGTTTCCCCCCTGGTTCTATCCTGCCTGCTGAACGCGAACTCTCTGAACTTATTGGTGTAACGCGCACAACGCTGCGTGAAGTTTTACAGCGCCTCGCCCGTGACGGCTGGCTGACCATTCAGCATGGCAAGCCGACAAAGGTAAACAATTTCTGGGAAACCTCGGGGCTGAATATTCTGGAAACGCTGGCGCGTCTCGATCACGAGAGCGTGCCGCAGCTTATCGATAACCTGTTGTCGGTGCGCACGAACATCTCCACTATTTTTATCCGCACCGCGTTGCGGCTGCATCCTGAGCAGGCCCAGCAGGTGCTGGCGACCGCCCGTGAAGTGGAAGATCATGCGGATGCGTTCGCGGAGCTGGACTACAACATTTTCCGCGGGCTGGCCTTTGCCTCCGGCAACCCTATTTACGGCCTTATCCTTAACGGCATGAAAGGGCTTTATACCCGCATCGGCCGCCACTATTTTTCCAGCCCCGAAGCGCGCAGCCTGGCGCTCGGCTTTTACCATCGTCTGACGAAGCTGTGCGATGAAGGCAACTACAACGAGGTTTATGATGTTGTGCGCGCCTATGGCCGCGACAGCGGGGAAATCTGGCACCGCATGCAGAAAAACCTGCCGGGCGATCTGGCGATGCACAGTCGTTAAGCGCAGGCAGTAAAAAGGCTTCCCCCGGGAAGCCTTTTTTGTTCGTGCTTACAGGCTGTTCAGCCTGGGCGGGCAGCGTTCCAGCAGCTCGATGCTGCCATCTTCGTTCTGCTGCTCCAGCGTCACGTCAAAGCCCCACAGGCGATGCACATGCTTGAGCACTTCCCGGCGGCCCCGGTCGAGCGGCGCGCGGTTATGGGGAATGTAGCGCAGGGTCAGCGAACGGTCGCCGCGCAAGTCTACGTTCCACACCTGGATATTCGGCTCCAGGTTGCTCAGGTTGTACTGCGCGGAAAGCTTATTGCGAATTTCCCGGTAGCCCTCTTCGTTATGGATGGCGGAAATCTCCAGATAATTGTTCCGGTCGTCGTCCAGCACCGTAAAGAGGCGGAAATCACGCATCACTTTCGGCGACAAAAACTGGCTGATAAAGCTCTCGTCTTTGAAATCGCGCATGGCGAAATGCAGCGTGTCGAGCCAGTCTGTGCCAGCGATATCCGGGAACCAGTATTTGTCCTCTTCCGTTGGCGACTGGCAGATGCGCTTAATGTCCTGGAACATCGCAAAGCCCAGCGCATAAGGGTTAATGCCGTTGTACCACGGGCTGTTGTAAGGCGGCTGGAAAACCACATTGGTGTGGCTGTGCAAAAACTCCAGCATAAAGCGCTCGGTCACTTTGCCTTCGTCGTAAAGGTGATTAAGGATGGTGTAGTGCCAGAAGGTGGCCCAGCCTTCGTTCATTACCTGCGTTTGCTTTTGCGGATAAAAATACTGGCTCACTTTCCGCACGATGCGCAGGATCTCGCGCTGCCACGGCTCCAGCAGCGGCGCGTTCTTCTCCATAAAATAGAGCAGGTTCTCCTGCGGCTCGGAAGGGTAGCGGCGCGCCGCTTCCACCGTTTTTTCCTCTTCACGGCGCGGCAGGGTGCGCCAGAGCATATTCACCTGGCTTTGCAGATATTCTTCGCGGCTTTTCTGTCGCGCTTTCTCCTCCTGCAAAGAGATCTTCTGCGGGCGTTTATAGCGGTCGACGCCGTAATTCATCAGCGCATGGCAGGAGTCGAGCAGCTTCTCCACTTCCACCACGCCGTAGCGTTCTTCGCACTCGGTAATGTAATTACGGGCAAAGATGAGGTAATCGATAATCGAGCTGGCGTCGGTCCAGCTGCGAAACAGGTAGTTGTTTTTGAAGAAGGAGTTATGACCGTAGCAGGCGTGCGCCATCACCAGCGCCTGCATAGTAATGGTGTTCTCCTCCATCAGATAGGCGATACAGGGGTTTGAGTTAATCACTATTTCATAGGCCAGCCCCTGCTGCCCGTGCTTGTAGAGCCGCTCCGTTTCAATAAACTTTTTACCAAACGACCAGTGAGGATAGTTAATCGGCATGCCGACGCTGGAATAGGCGTCCATCATCTGTTCGGAGGTAATGATTTCAATCTGATGGGGATAGGTTTCCAGCCGGTAGAGTTTCGCTACGCGGTCAATCTCGGCGAGGTAGGTATCCAGCAGATCGAACGTCCAGTCAGGTCCATCGCTCAGACGTCGGGTATCCTTAGTGGTGGGATCAGTTACGGTAGCCATAGCGCGCCCTCATTGTTAGCGGCCCTCGTCTGGGGAGGACCTCATTTCAAGCATAGAACACAGCGGAAAAATGCACGGCACGCCAAAATTTTTTCTGCGAGATTTTACAAACCTGAGTATCGGAAAAAAGGGTGAGCGCCAGCATTTTATCTTGCCGCTAATCTAACCGAAGCAGGACCTACTGAATCTCAACCTCCTGTAGTGACGGGAAAAGGTGTGAATCAAGTCACCATAAAAAAGCCATATGTTGAATAACATTTTCATCCAGGTTATCAATTTGTAAGCAGTTAATTATTCTTCAAACTGGAATCGGAGTGATTATGCGTGTAGTCGTGCTGGGAAGTGGGGTAGTGGGCGTGACCAGCGCCTGGTATTTGCGCCAGGCGGGCCATGACGTGACGGTAATTGACCGCGAGCCTGGCCCGGCGCTGGAGACCAGCGCGGCCAACGCCGGACAGATTTCTCCCGGCTACGCCGCCCCCTGGGCTGCGCCGGGCGTGCCGCTGAAAGCCGTTAAGTGGATGTTCCAGCGTCACGCGCCGCTGGCTATCAGCCTCGACGGCACCCGTTTTCAGTTACAGTGGATGTGGCAAATGCTGCGCAACTGCGATACCCGCCACTATATGCAGAACAAAGGCCGCATGGTGCGCCTGGCGGAATACAGCCGCGACTGCTTAAAAGCGCTGCGCGAAAGCACCGGCATTCAGTACGAAGGGCGGCAGGGCGGCACGTTACAGCTTTTCCGCACCGCCCAGCAGTATGAAAACGCCTCGCGGGATATCGCCGTACTCCAGAGCGAAGGCGTGCCTTACCGCCTGCTCGAATCAGCCCAGCTGGCCGAGGTGGAGCCTGCGCTGGCAAGCGTCGCCCACAAGCTCACCGGCGGTCTACAGCTGCCTAACGACGAAACCGGCGACTGTCAGCTCTTCACCCAGCGGCTGGCGAAAATGGCCGAAGAGGCGGGCGTCGTGTTCCGCTATAACACGCCGGTCGATCGTCTGCTTTATGAAGGACAGCGTATTTACGGCGTGAAATGCGGTGATGAAGTAGTAAAAGCCGAGGGTTATGTCATGGCTTTTGGCTCTTATTCCACCGCAATGCTCAAGGGCATCGTCGATATTCCGGTCTACCCTTTAAAGGGCTACTCGCTGACCATCCCGGTAGCGGAAGAGAGCGGCGCGCCTGTCTCCACGGTACTTGACGAAACCTACAAAATCGCGATTACCCGTTTTGATAACCGCATCCGCGTGGGCGGCATGGCGGAAATCGTCGGCTTTAATACCGAGTTGCTGCAACCGCGCCGCGAAACGTTAGAAATGGTCGTGCGCGATCTCTACCCCAGAGGCGGCAGGATAGAAGAGGCGCAGTTCTGGACCGGACTGCGGCCGATGACGCCAGACGGCACGCCAGTTGTCGGGCGCACGCCGTTTAAAAATCTCTGGCTGAACACCGGCCACGGCACGCTCGGCTGGACCATGGCCTGCGGCTCCGGGCAGTTGCTGAGCGATTTGATTTCAGGCCGCACCCCGGCTATTCCGTTCGACGATCTCGGCGTGGCGCGCTACAGCGCGGACTTCACGCCATCCACTTCGCATCGCCTGCATGGCGCGCACCAGTAAATTCAGGAGAAAGCATGTCACGTCCCATCGTCGCGAGTCTTGATTTGCAGGCGCTGCGTCAGAACCTGCAAGTGGTGCGCCGGGCGGCGCCCCATTCTCGCGTCTGGTCGGTAGTAAAGGCTAACGCGTACGGCCATGGCCTGGATCGCGTCTGGTCGGCGCTTGGCGCCACCGATGGTTTTGCGATGCTTAACCTCGAAGAGGCCATCCTGCTGCGCGAGCGCGGCTGGAAAGGGCCGATTCTGCTGCTGGAAGGCTTTTTCCACGCCGACGAGCTGGCGCTGTTCGATAAATATCGGCTCACCACCAGTCTGCACAGCAACTGGCAGGTCAAGGCGCTGGCGAACGCCAGGCTCAACGCGCCGCTGGATGTTTATCTGAAAATCAACAGCGGCATGAACCGGCTCGGCTTTGCGCCGGAGCGGGTGCACAGCGTCTGGCAGCAGCTTCGCGCTATTAAGAACGTCGGGCAACTCACGCTGATGGCGCACTTCGCCGACGCCGACAAGCCCGAAGGAATTGCGGAGCCGATGCGGCGCATTGAGCAGGCGGCGGAAGGCATTGACGCCCCGCGCTCGCTTGCAAACTCTGCCGCCACGCTCTGGCATCCGCAGGCGCATTTCGACTGGGTTCGCCCTGGCATTGTGCTTTACGGCGCTTCGCCGAGCGGCCAGTGGCGGGATGTCGCCACCAGCGGTCTGCAACCGGTGATGAGCCTGAAAAGCGAGATAATCGGCATTCAGAACCTGAAAGCGGGGGAAACCGTGGGTTACGGCAGCCGCTATCGCGCAGGCGAGGAGCAGCGCATCGGCATTGTCGCCTGCGGCTACGCCGATGGCTACCCGCGCCACGCGCCAGACGGCGCGCCAGTGCTGGTGGATGGCGTACGCACCGGCATTGTGGGCACCGTGTCGATGGACATGCTGGCGGTGGATTTAACCCCTTGCCCGCAGGCGGGCATCGGCAGCCCGGTGGAGCTGTGGGGCAATACGATTAAAGTCGATGATGTGGCAAGCGCAGCGGGAACGGTAGGTTATGAACTGCTGACGGCGTTAGCGCCGCGCGTGCCGGTTGTGACAGTGTAACTTAACGCTCCTTTAACGTAAGCTCGCTGCACTCACAGGGAAACCCAACGGTTTCCCTTTTTTATGCCCCTGAACGGCCAGCGCGTTCACGCAGCTCCGCCTGTAAAAAACTCTCCAGATCGCACAATGCCGGGATCAGCAGGCTGATGGCATAAAGCGAATGGCCCAGGCGCTGCGTGTTCTGCGCGTTTTGCTCGCGGGCGTCGGGGGCGAGCAGCGTCTCGCCAAGCAATCCAAGACAGTGGCACAGGCCGGCGTGGGTTTCCTGGCAGCAGTGGGCAAGGCGCAAACAGGCTTCCTCGTCCATTTCTGAAAAGCTGATGTTTACCAGCGCGGCGGCCATATCCGAAGCGTGAATATCGCGACCGGCGTTTATTTCCTGATACGGGTTCGTGTTAACATCCGTCGTAGCCATAACATTAGTCCTTGTAATGGTGTGGTCAGAAGCCCGGAGATGCGCCTACATCTCCGGGCTTCGAATTTTCGTTGCTGAACCTTTTTGATGCGGTGTCATTACAACGCACTGGCCTGGTAAAGGGAATGCCCCTGTCGGCTGAAAAAACCAAAACTGCTGGTTGCGGCATATCGCGCCCGCCCCCGGCACAGACGCGCCAGAAGCAGCAATGCGTTAGCGGCCAGGATAAAACAGGCGTGACGTAAAGCATGGCGGGCGAAAGGCAGGGGAACCAAAAGGCTTAACAAAGAAAAAGGGCCCGCAGGCCCTTTTTTACTGGCTTCACAACAGGTTGTGCCGTTACGACTCCGCCTCGTCTTCGGCGATTTTCAGACCGATGCGGCGGATCTGGTTGTTCTCTTTCTCCGCCACCGTCCAGATAACCCCGGCGAAATCGATCTGGTCGCCCACGACGGGCGCGGCGCCAAGCTGGCGCAGCACCATCTCGCCGATGGTCTGCTCGGTATCGATAGCTTCTTCCGGCTCCAGCCCATAGATAAAGGCGACGTCGGCAAGCTTTGCGTCCGCCTCCAGAATAAAGTCGCCAAAGAAGCGCTGGTCGAGCGCTACCGGCGGCGACTGGCTGAAAAGCTTGCCGAGCGCGGGCAAATCGCGCTCGCGGCCAATCACGCACAGCACGTCATCTTCCCGCAGCCGGGTGCTGCCGGTGGGGTGCATCAACTGGTTATCGCGAAACAGCGCCGCGATGCGCGTCTCTTGCGGCATATGCAGGTCGCGCAGCGCCGCGCCCACGCACCACTTATCGGCGCTAAGCTGAAAGATAAACTGTTCCCAGGGATTTTCCGGGTGAATATCCAGCCCGACGCGGGAGACCGGACGACCCGCCTCCGGCACCACCACTTTGGTCTTTTTCGCCGCCCAGCCAAGCGAAGTACCCTGAAACAGCAGTGATACCAGCACCACAAAGAAGGCGATGTTGAAAAAGAGATTGGCGCGGTCAAGGCCCGCCATCATCGGGAAGACGGCGAGGATAATCGGCACCGCGCCGCGTAACCCTACCCAGCTAATGAATACGCGTTCGCGCAGATGAAAACCTTTAAACGGCAGCAGACCGGCAAACACCGAAAGCGGGCGCGCGACGAAAATCATCCACATGGAAAGCAGCAGCGCCGGAATGGCGATAGGCAGCAGATCCGATGGCGTCACCAGCAGGCCAAGCACCAGGAACATGCCGATTTGCGCAAGCCAGGCCAGCCCGTCGAAGGTTTGCAGAATGCCATAGCGGTTGCGTATTGGGCGGTTGCCAAGCAGAAAGCCGCAGAGGTACACCGCAAGGATGCCGCTGCCGTCAAGCGCGGTAGTCAGCGAGAAGATCAGAATGCCGCCGCTTAACGCCAGCAGCGGATAGAGGCCGGAGGGCAGCGGAATGCGGTTGATCATCTGCTGGAGCAGATAGCCGCCGCCAAGGCCAATGACCATCCCCAAACCGAACTGGCGCAGGATATCGACGAGAAACATCCAGCTCAGGCCGGTTTCATGCTTCTGGATCATCTCAATGAGCGTAACGGTGAGAAACACCGCCATCGGGTCGTTACTGCCGGATTCCATCTCAAGCGTTGAGCTTACGCGCTCGTTAAGCCCTTTGCCGCCAAGCAGCGAAAAGACCGCCGCCGCGTCGGTGGAGCCGACAATCGCGCCAATCAGCAAGCCTTCTATCAGATCGAGATGAAACAGCCAGGCGGCGGCTACGCCGGTCAGGCCGGAGGTAATCAACACGCCTACCGTGGCGAGCGAAAGGGCCGGGCCGAGCGCCACGCGCAACGATTTTGACTGGGTACGAATGCCGCCGTCGAGCAGGATCACCGCCAGCGCCAGGTTACTAATAAGATAAGCGAATGGATAGTTATCAAACGGAATGCCGCCTACGCCATCCACCCCCGCCAGCATGCCGATAGCGAGAAAGATAACGAGGATAGGTATGCCAAGACGGGAAGAAAAAGAACTCAATAAAATACTAAAGGTTACTAAAACGGAACCCAAGATAAACAAACTGATAATCGTCCCGGCGTCCAAAGTTGCTGGTCTCCTTCTGAGGTTCGTGATGAATTAAAACGGTAACATAATTATGTAGGGTCAATTTGAATAATTAGTCCGCTGAATGGTTTTTTTCTACATTATTTAGCACGGGATGACCACTCAGGGTCAGATTCGCCCGTTCGCCGTCATGCCTCAGCTCGCCCCAGGCGCCCAGCGGCAGCGTCACGGTCTCCTGTTCATGACCGAACGCCAGACCCGTCACCACCGGTACGCTTACGCGCTCGCGCAGGAAGGCTACCGCCGCGTCAAGATCGTAACCGCAGTCGTAGTCGTTGGGCTTCGCCGCAGTAAAACTGCCGAGAATAATCGCCCGCTGGCGGGAGAGAATACCGGCGTAATGGAGTTGCAGCAGCATGCGCTCCACGCGGAACGGGTGCTCGTTGATATCCTCCACCACCAGAATGCCGTCCTGAATAGCCGGCATCCACGGCGTGCCGATAAGCGACGCCAGCATCGCCAGGTTGCCGCCCCAGACTTTGCCCTGCGCTTCACAGGGCGCCGCGTCGCTTGCCCATTGCAGCGTAAAGCGCGGCTCGGTGAGCGCCTGCCAGAAGTGGCGCCAGGTAAAAGCGTTCATCTCCGGCGCGCCGAAGTTGCCCGCCAGCATTGGGCCGCTGAAGGTGATGACATCGCCTGCGGCCAGTAGCCCAAGCTGAATGGCGGTGAAGTCGCTGTGGCCGCAAATCAGCAGCGGGTTACGCTGCTGGCGCGCCGCCAGCGCGGCGAAATCAACACGCGGCAGCAGGCGGCTTACGCCGTATCCGCCGCGCACGGGCAGCACAATGCGTTCACTTTCAGACAATTCCGCCAGCGCCTGCAAATCCGCCAGACGGGAGGCTTCGTCACCGGCGAAACGCTGAGCGCGACGGCTAACGACCCCCTGATTTTCCACGCGATGGCCCGCCTGTTCGAGCCGGGCGATACCGCGCAGGGCGGCTTCCTGATTAATGCAATAACCCGACGGCGCTATCAAATGAAAAACGGACATGGCAAATCCTTGCTGAATTCAGATGTGAAATCGTTATCATGCCGCTAACCTTGTCGGTTGTCATCCGCAGCGCCTTGCCGCGGCTGGCCTGTTTTTAACATGGAAAGGGAATAACGCGTGAAATTAAGATGGTTGATTATCCTTGTGCTGGTGCTGGCCGGATGCAGCAGCACCTCTGACTATAAAAACCCGCCCTGGAACGCCGAAGCGCCGACGAAGCGCGCCATGCAGTGGCTGCCGATAAGCCAGCAGGCGGGGCAGGCCTGGGGCGTCAGCCCGCGGCTCATCACGGCGATAATCGCCGTAGAGTCGGGCGGCAACCCGACGCTTGTCAGTAAATCTAACGCAGTCGGGCTGATGCAGCTTAAGGCCTCTACCGCCGGGCGGGAGGTTTACCGCTACATGGGCTGGAAAGGGCAACCCTCCACCAGCGAGCTGAAAAACCCGGAGCGCAATATCTCCATGGGCACGGCCTATCTCAGCATCCTGGAGCATGGCGTACTGAAGGGCATTGAGGACCCGGAGGTCATGCAGTACGCGCTGGTGGTCTCTTACGTTAACGGCGCAGGCGCGCTGCTGCGCACCTTCTCTTCAGACCGGAAAGCGGCGATAGACGAGATCAACGACCTCAGCCCGGACGAGTTTATCGAGCATGTCGCTAAACATCATCCGGCGCCGCAGGCCCCGCGCTATTTGTGGAAGATTCAGCAGGCGATGAACGCCATGTGATTAGCGTACCCGGCTCGCTTTTTCGCGGGCCGAACGCTCAAGCGCGAAAATAATTTTCTGCAATTCCCGCTCCACCGCCGGGCTGACGTTGAGAAAACGAAAGCTCAGGCGGGGAGTGGAGACGGTCTCATTTTTACCATCCACCACCGTGCGCTCGGAAACCGAAATCAGCTGGGCGTCAAAGCGAAACTTGCCAAACTCCAGTAAGTCCAGGTCGATTTGCGAGAACATCGCGCCCGCTTCAAGCCCGTCCGGCAGCGGCCCTTCCACCAGCGCGCCCATGCCGCCAAGCGAAAGATCCTGCAAACGAAAGCGCAGCAGCTTGCCGTCCGGCAGCAGCGCGCGGCAAAAGTAGAGCGGCTGCATGGGCGCGCTGATGCGAAAAAATTCCCGCCGCTGTACGAACCACAATGAAGAGGGGAGCGCGGTAACAAACGCGGGCAGCCCCTGGTAATCCTGCACCGAAAGCGGCGGCAGGGCGAACTCCACCTTCGCGCCGTGCGTTTCTGCAACAAAGACAATAGTGCTCGCTTTCTGCACCGCCTGGTTTTCCATGCTCTGGCTGCCGAAGTCGAGCACCAGCTGTTCCTGCGTCACCTCCAGGATGCGGCTGATGAACTGGCCGCTGGCCCAGGAGAGGCGTACCGGCACCTGCGCCTTTTGCAAATCGCGCAGCACGCCCAGCACCGCAAGGGGGTTTTGCTTCAGAAACTGCTCACTGTAATGACTCACGTCCTGTTCTTCCTCGAATTCTGACAGAGTGATATGCACGGTTATCGGCGCGGTGCGAAAAATCTTAATATGCAGGCCCTGTTTTTTTCTTCGCAGCGCGACGCGATACCTTCATCCACCTTTTTTAATTTATTGCCTATACTTGAAGTACTTGCCCGCGGCGCACTGGCTTTGCCGCAGGCGTTTTTCGCAACACAACCTAAGAGGATGGAGAAACTATGGGTATCCTGGCGTGGATTGTATTCGGTCTTATTGCAGGCGTTATCGCTAAACTGATTATGCCTGGCCGCGACGGCGGCGGTTTTATCCTTACCTGCGTGCTGGGTATTGTCGGCGCCGTGGTCGGCGGCTGGCTGGCGACCCTGTTCGGCATCGGCGGCGACGTTACCGGTTTTGACCTGCGAAGCTTCCTGGTCGCAGTGGTAGGCGCCATTGTGGTGCTGGCGATCTTCCGTATGGTGCGTCGCCACTAATCGCGTAATGCTCGCTCAAAAACAAAAAACGGCCCTTTAAAGGGCCGTTTTTTTTGCCTCAGAAGTCGTAGCCTACGGTTGCCACTACCGAGCGCTCCGCTCCCCAGTAGCAGTTAGTGGTGTAGCAGCCGGAAACGTACTCGCGGTCGGTCAGGTTGGTGGCGTTAACCTGCACGAAAGCGCCTTTCAGCGCGCTGTTCCAGGCGCCTAAATCCGCTTTGATCATCGCATCCACCAGCGTGACCGAAGGCACGCGGTTGTTGTTCTGGTCGTCAGCCCACTGTTTGCCGATATAGCGCACGCCTGCGCCTGCGGTGATGCCGTAATCAAACTGGTAATGCGCCCAGAAAGAGGCTATCTGATCCGGCGTCAGCAGCGGCGTGTTGCCGTCTTTGCCGCCGAGCGAGTCTTCAAAGCGCACCCGGTTCCAGCTGTAGCCTGCAATCGTGCTCAGGCGCGGCGTAATCTGGTTGCGCGCTTCAAGCTCCACTCCCTGGGAATGCACGTTGCCTGCCGCCTGATAGGTGGCGGTGGCAATGTTTTCGTCGCGCTGGGAGACATCTTTTTGCTTCAGATCGTACATGGCGACGGTATACATATCTGACGTGCCCGGCGGCTGGTACTTCAGGCCGCCCTCGTATTGCTCAGAGGTGCTTGGTTTAAGCAGCGCGCCGTTCGCATCGTAGAGAATCGACGGGGTGATCGCCTGGCTGTAGCTGATATAAGGCGAAAGACCGTTTTCAAAGGCATACAGCAGCGAAGCGCGACCGCCGACGTGATCGTCGGAGCGACGATAGCCGGTGCCGTAAGCGTTGCTGTACTGGCGCGCCACGATGCGGTCATAGCGGCCTGAAAGCGTCGCGTGCCAGCGGTTCCACTCCAGCTCATCCTGCAAATAAACGCCCGCCTGGTAGTAGCGGCGGTTGAAATCGTCGCTGCTGGTGACGACATGACCCGTTTGCGCGGTATAGCCGGTAAAAGGATTGAGCGGCGCGGCCGTGCCGTATTCACCCAAAATATCGTTGCGGAAGCGGTGATATTCCGCGCCCAGAATAACGTTATGGTTCACCTCGCCGGTGTTGAACTGCGCCTGCAAGCGGTTATCGGTCGACCAGCCGTCCAGCGACTCTTGATAACCCACATAGCCGCGGTTCAGCAGGTCGCTGTCGCCCGCCCAGCCATTCTGGTAAACCTGATCGAGCCCAACGTTGGTGTGGGTGTAGCTGCCGCTGGAGTGTACTGACCAGATCTCGTCGAAGCGATGATCGAACTCATAGCTGTAGATCTGCTCGCGGCGCTGGTAGCCGTCGCCCGGATCGCCTTCGTTGTAATGATTGCTGACTTTGCGGCCGTTGTGCGAATAAAGCGATCCTTCCAGCGGCGAAGAGCCGTGGTAGCCGCCGGAGGGATCTTTTTGCAGGTAAGCGCGCAGCAGCAGGCTGGTGTCGGCGTCGGGCTGCCAGAACAAAGAAGGGGAGATGGCGTAACGCTCTTCGCGCGTGTTGTCATACTGCGTATCGGTGTTGCGGGTAATGCCGGTGATGCGGTAAGCCCACTGGTCGTTGATGGCGTCGGTATAGTCAAACGCGCCGCTTTTCGTTGCCTGGGTTCCGGCGGCGAGGCGGAAATGGCCTTCCGACTGGAACTGCGGGCGTTTAGAGGTGAGGTTCACCAGGCCGCCGGGAATGCTCTGGCCGTAAAGCGCCGAAGAGGGGCCTTTGATGACATCCACACGCTCAATAAACCACGGGTCTATCTGCAAAATGCTGTGGCTGCCGCCGTCGCTCATCAGGCGCATGCCGTCGAGGAAAATATTGTCCACATCGCCGCCATGGAAGCCGCGCAGGGCAATGGCGTCGAAGCGCGTTGCGCCGCCGCCGATATTCGAAAAGACCCCTGGCGTATAGTTCAGCGCTTCGGTAAACGTACTGGCGCCCTGGTCTTCCATTTGCTGGCGGGTGACGACGGAAACCGACTGGCCGGTGGTTATCAACGGCTCATCGGTTTTGGTCGCGCCGCGGGAGGTTTTCACCGTGTAGCCCTGAGTGGGTGAAGTGGCGGTTTCCGCCGGGGCGGCGCTGACGGTAATAGTCTCTTCCGCAAGCGTCGCCTGCGGCGCGATGAGCGCCAGCGCGCAGAGGAAAGCGGGGCGCTTTAACGTTAATGCCAGAGTCATAGTGTTCTTCTCGGTTTTGCCGGGCGGCCATGAGTTAAAAAGAATGCGAATTATTATCGTTATCGAAAAGGGGTTCAAGTATCAAAATTGGCAGGGGGGAAAGCTATAACCGCATGATTAGTGGGCTATTCGTTCACGCTTCAGGCAGGGGGCGATAAAAAAGCCCTCGCTGAGGAGGGCTTGTGGAGTTACTGGGCAGGGGCAGGCTGAACCTGTCCATCTTTCAGCGGCGCGGCCGCTGCGTTGGCACTGTCTGCTGCGTTGGCATTGCCTGCTGCGTTGGTATTGTCTGCTGCGCTCTGCGGCTGGCTGTTGTTGACCGGCTTCGCCGTTTCAGCCGACGCACTGTCGGCGGAAGCGGATGCCGGTTCGCTCTGCGCGGCGTTGCCCGTCAGCGGCTGGCTGGTTTTATCCTGCAAAGGCTTCGCGTCGCCGGCAGCAAGGCTTGCCGCCGGGCGCGTTTCCGGCACGTTGTCGCATGGCGTTTTCTCGCCGCACAGCATATCCAGCATCTTCAGCGTGACGCCGTTGCTCCAGCCAAAGCCATCCTGCAACGGGTATTCACCGCCGCCGCCGCCCGTGCCGGTGGTGGTGACATCATATTTCTCCACCAGCTTCTGTTCGCGGTTGTAGGTGTGCTGCACGTTAGTGAGGAAGCGCCAGGTGACGTCCATCGCCAGATCTTTATGGCCGTAGTTATCAAGCCCCACGGTCGCGACCCATTGCAGCGGCGCCCAGCCGTTGGGCGCGTCCCACTGCTGGCCGGTTTTTTGCGTGGTGGTCAGCACGCCGCCCGCTTTAAGCAGCTGAGACTGGGTGGCGGCAGCGACTTTATCAGCGCGATCCTGCGCGGCCGCCTTCACGTACAGCGGAAAGAGCGCGGCGGCGGTAAGCTGGTCGCGCACGGCGTTGCGGCGCAGATCGTAATCGGCGTACCAGCCGCGCTTGTCGTTCCACAGGTTCGCTTCAATAGCCTGCTGGCGCTTGTTGGCAAGCTCGTCATACTGCGCCGCCCCGGCGTTATCGCCTGCCGCTTTGCTGGCGCGGGCAAGGGTTTTTTCCAGCTGGTACATCAGGGCGTTTAAATCCACCGGCACAATGGAAGTGGTGTGGATCGTGCCAAGTTTTTCCGGGTTATCCATCCAGCGCGAGCTGAAATCCCAGCCGGAAGCCGCGCCAGCGCGCAGATCGCGGTAAATCTCGGTGGCCGGGCGGTCCGGGTTGTTTTTGGCGGTGGTGACGTCGTCAAGCCAGGACTCGGTGCGCGGCGTGTCGCGGTCATCCCAGTAGCGGTTTAGCAGCGAGCCATCTTTGAGTTTCACCACCCGCTTGCTGGCGCTGCCGTTGGCCAGGGCATCGCTGCCTTCCATCCAGTAAGCGTATTCCGCTTTAAGCTGCGGCAGATACGTTTTCAGCGTCTCATCACCCTCTTTGGTCGCCAGCAACTCCACCATAAACGCGAAGAACGGCGGCTGCGAACGGCTCAGGTAGTAGCTGCGGTTGCCGTTCGGGATATGTCCCCAGGCATCAATTTCATGGGCGAAGTTATCGACCATATCCTGCACTTTATCCCAGTGACCGCTCTCGGCGAGCCCCAGCATGGTGAAGTAGCTGTCCCAGTAATAGACTTCGCGAAAGCGTCCGCCCGGCACCACGTAAGGTTTGGGCAGCGGCAGCAGCGAATCCCATTTGCCGGCGGTATCGGTGGTGCGGGTCAGCACTGGCCACAGGTCGTCGATATGCGCCCGCAGGCTCTGGCCGGCAGGCGGCACATATTTTTCTCCAGCGGCAGGCAGGGTGAAGTTCACATCCACGAAGTGGCGCAGGTCAAAGCCGGACTGATTACGCTGCATGCGGTAGTCAGCCAGAATCATCAGCGGATCGCCCTTCGGCACCGCGTCGGCGAAGGTTTTCTGGTCCGGGAAAAGTTTGGCGCTTTGCACATCGGTAAACAGCGGTCCCAGCAGCGCATCGGGGGGCTGCGGGAAGGTGCGGGCCGCAGGCGCCTCTTCTGCGCCAGCGGGCAGCGCGGTGAAGGCCAGCAGCGCGCCGCTAAGGCCAAGCTGTATGGCGAGCAGGAGCGTCCGTGGTCGGCGCAACAGGGGTTTGGTCATCGATTCTTCTCCTTATCGAATGCGCAGCCAGGGACGCTGCGATCAAGCCTATGAAAACCTTAGACGAATATCGACGAGACGAGGACCGCAGGGAGCCCTTTTTGCCGCTTTTCGTTTTTCCGGCACCTATATCGCGCGGAAAATCGCCAGGCGGAAGATGCCTCGTGACGTCGAGAATACGCTCGCTTTACGCCGCGCGTAAACCAGTCAGCCTTGTTTGTCCGGGTTCAGCGGCTGGAAAACTGCGCATAGCATGCCGTCCGGCTGACGCCTGCGCTGTCAGCCGGACGAATGAGCAGAAAAAAGACGGCCAGGCGAAAGGGATGAAGAGAGGAGAGAGGCGGGCGCCGCCTCAGGCGGCGTTATCAGGCCAGGCGACAGGCGGCACGCCGTTGAGAAGCGGACGGGCGAAAAGGTAGCCCTGAAAACGCTGAATACCCGCCGCCTGCAACCAGCACCACTCTTCAACCTTTTCGACCCCTTCGGCGACAATGGTAATTTCCAGCGCCGCGCAGCAGTTGATAATCGCCTGCACGATAGCCTGCTTCGGGCCGTTAATATGGATATCGCTTACCAGCGTGCGGTCGAGCTTGAGCTTTTCCGGCTGAAATTTCGACAGCAGCGAAAGCCCGGCGAAGCCGGAGCCAAAATCGTCTATCGCCAGCGCGATGCCCGCCGAGCGAAGCTGGCGGATGGCAATAACAAACTCGTCGAAGCGGGAGATAACTTCATCTTCGGTAACTTCCACCACCACCTGCTCGGGAATAAGCCCGTTGCGGGCAATCTGATCAAGCAGGATGCCGACGGCGTTCGGCACCATCACCAGCGACATCGGCAGCAAATTCACGGCGATTTTGTGATTGCCGATACCGATGCGTTTCGCCAGCGCGAAAGCATAATTTTTGGAAAGCAGATCCGCCTCATAAACTTTTTCCGGGGCGACAGAGGCGAAATAGTCCGCAGGCGAACCGCCGTCGGTGCCGCGGATGAGAGCTTCCAGCGAGCTTATCTGTCCGCGCAGCGGCTCCACGATAGGCTGCAAAGCGAACTGGCAAGGCTGGCCTGGGATAAGATCCATGGGAAGGGAAAAGGGGTTTTCGCGGGTGGCGAAGCGCCAGTTTCCGCTGTCCGGGCAGGGCAGCAGGTGCGCGCGCCAGTGGCCTTCGACAAAAGAGCGGATAAATTTCAGCGCCCGGTCATCATAGGCGAGGTTATAGCGGGAAGTGCCTTTTTGCAGCACCGCTTCAAGAATGGAGCCCTGGGCATACCGGCGCGTGTCGAACAGTTCCATGCCCAGGTTGCCGAAGCGGCGCAGCGGCGCGTAATCGCGCATTAATTCTACCAGGTTGCAGTGGCGCGGGTCGCGGCGAATACTGCCGTAAACCTGGTTCACCGCGCTTTCCGCGCCTTCGAGCACCTGAAGGAAATAGTCGCCATCGAAAAGCAAAATGCCGGTGATTTCCAGCGCCGCGTTGCGCGCCTGCGCTTTGGTCACAATCTGGTTTAACTCTTTAACACTGCACGCAGGGCTCAGGCGGCTGCGATAAATCAGGGTCGATAACATGCTTTTCATTCCGTTAAGCTCGCTGATAACCCCGAAACGCTTCGCCAGAGGCGGCGCGTTGCAGGTTACTGAGGCATATTTGCGTTAAGTTTCGGATCAGAAAGCGTAATAAAGTCAGACTGTTCCCATAGCAGGCTGGCCCGCATTGTGCGGACGAAAGGATACTAACACTCACTGGCGACAACGTGAACGGCTCTTACTGTAAAAGCGGAAAAAGTTAAGCGATGCTTCAGGATTGCCGTGCGCAGGCCGTGGACGAAAAGGCGGCAGGATCGGCAAAAAAAAGCCCCGCCAGCAGTCGGGGCAAACCAAAAACGCGCCGGAGTCGCAGCCAGCCGGCGCAAAAGGAGAACGAAGCGTAATGCAATGAGCCTGCCCGCAGACAGGCTCGCGTACTCAGAAGCGCATGCTCAGGCCCGCCTGTACGCTGGCGTCGTTATCCACGTCGCCCGTACCGTAATAAACCCCGGCGTTAAGGCTGACGTTTTTATTAACGGTCGCCGTCATAGCTGGCGCTCAGCGCCTCGGTCATGCCGGTAGTCGCGCCGGTCACGTTGTGCGCGGACAGGTTGTAACGCATGTCGCCCCAGGTAACGGCGCCGTCGGCAAACAGGCCCCAGTTGCGCTCGTGCAGCGCCTGCTGCCAGCCGCCGTACAGGCTATAGAAGTTGCCGTAAACGGTGTTTTTAAAGGTATTCGCGCCGCCGCTGTTGCTTTGCGTGCGGTTGCGGGCGTAACCGAGCGCGATGCCGGCGCTGACCGCATCGCCGTTATCAAGCCGGGTGGTCCAGTCCACGCCGCCCTGCATCCCCTGCATTACGCTTTTGTAATCCACGTCGTCGCTGTAGTCGCCGTTCTGGTAGAGAAAATCGCCCCAGACCTGCGCCCCTTCCTGCACGCCGTTATAAAGGTTTGATGCATAAAGCGTATCAAGACGGCTGAACAGGTCGTCCGCCATCGCGCCGCCAGATTGTTTAGCCGCATCGAGTCCGGCAATCATCCCCTGCACATCGCTCGCCAGCGCATGGCGGTTGCTGTTCGGGACGGCGGAATATGTCGTGACGTCAGGCGTCATTTGCTGCGCATCTGCGCCAATCACAATCTCGTTGCTGTAGTTCCACGCGCCGCTGCGGTTGGTGACCTGCTTCTCGCCATTTTGGAAGTTCACGTCCAGCGCCTGCTGTACCGAAGCGGGCACTGACGGCGCGGCTTTCAACAACGTTGCCGGTCATCTGGCTGTTACTGGCCAGCGAAACCGACGCGTTCGTGCTGGCGGTAGTGATATCGCCATTCACGGCGGCGCCGTTTTGCACGGCGATCGAGGTATCGCCAGCCGCATTTTTTCCTTTAATGCTGCCGTTCAGCGTACTGTTGTCGATGACAATCTGCGTGGCGCTGTTGCCTGCCAGCATAATATCGCCGTCCAGCAGGCTGCGGTTAGCCAGGCTGACCGCCGACGCGCCGCCGTCGTTCATCACGGCGACATCGCCAGTCACATGGCTGTTATCCAGCGCGACACGGGTGTTTTGCGTGCCGTAAACGCCCACGGCGATAGTGTTATTCAGCAGCTCCGGATCAATAACAATGTCTTTGCCGGTAACGGCATTAAAAAGGGAGATAATTTTTGTGATGTCGCCGTCTACCGTCTGGGCGGCGCGGTTATTAGTGGCATCCACGGCGCTGTTTGTTAGCGCAACGGAAGCATCGGCCTGATAACTTGCCGCCATAATCGTGCCGGTATTGATCGCGCTGTCTGCCACGCTCACATTATTCGCGCCGCTGCCAGCGGTAAAAATAGAGCCGTTAATCTGGCTGCCGTTAGTAATGGAAATGGCATGGTTGCCGGCGTCGCGGGCGTCAATATAAATAGCCGCCCCCATCATATAATCTTTATCGCTGCTTTTGGCATAAGTGCCATAAGCGGTGCCCTGTTGCTGGCCGTTCAGCGTGGAATGGTCAACCGTAATATTGATATTGGTCGCCTGGTCTTTATCGCCCGCTTCAATCATGTCGGTCGTCGCGCCGTTTTGCAGCGTAATATTCACCGTGCCGCCCATGCCGCCATGAATATAAGTGCCGGACATATTTGTGCCGGAAACCACCAGCGATTCGGTATCTTCTGCGGTTTTACGGTCATACATATAGATGGCGTCGCTGTTCGATTGGTCCGACATGATCGCCGAGCCGTTAGCGCCATCCACAAACAGCGTATCTTTACCCGTTTTATCATCGCTTTCGCGCAGGCCGCAGGTGGTTGTCTGTCCCTCAGCGCATAGGGTGGCGGGGATAACGCTCTTCGCCAGTGCGGAAGAGGAGGAGGCAGCAACCAGCGCCAGGAAAATACATTTTGCCAGTGCAGTTTTCTTTAAGTTCTTATTCATTATTCATCCCTATGAGTCGTTCCTGAGCCAGACGCCCTGTTTAACCGAGAAAAGCGGGGCTGGAAGTAGAGGCGATAACGTCTTTGCGTATCGGGATGGGTTTTTACCGCGTGGGAAAAAGTAAAAAAAGCAGCGGTTATTATTCACTGACATTATGTTTAATAACGGCAACAGAACGCGATAGATTAAGAAATTTTGTTGTATATGGTGTGTATAACAAAACTTTGTTAATTCAATAATGTCCAGTTTTGGATTGTTTTTGGGGCATTTATCTTATGAATATAAAAAGGACTTTTTTGCCGTAAATATGATCGTTAATAAAGTGGGAGTTAATAAAGAAGGCAGTAAACGTTAATAAAATAAAAGTTCGGCCGGCAGCGAAATATTACGCAGGATACATTTTGTCATAGCTTACTTTTAAGCAAGCAGAACGGGTTATCGGCTACGCCGCTCTGCCTGAAAGGAAAATAAACGCCGTGAGGATTATTGCCCTTTCGCGCCAATGGCGTTCAGGGCGTTCAGCGCGTCGTCCGGCAAAACCAGCTGGCTGGCGGCCAGGTTTTCCCGCAGATGGGCAACGGATGAGGTTCCCGGGATCAACAGTATGTTAGGAGAGCGGCGCAGCAGCCAGGCAAGCGCCACCTGCATCGGCGTCGCTTCCAGGCGCGCGGCGACATCCGCGAGCGCTGATGACTGCAACGGCGTAAAACCGCCCAGCGGGAAGAAGGGGACGAAGGCAATACCTTCACGCGCCAGTTCATCAATCAAGGGGTCGTCCTGGCGTTGGGCAATATTGTAAAGGTTTTGCACGCACACAATTTTCGTCACGCTTTGCGCCTCTTTGACCTGCGTTGGGGTAACGTTGCTCAGGCCGATGTGCTTCACCAGCCCCTGCTGTTGCAGCCCGGCAAGCGCCGCCAGCGGCGCTTCGATGGAGCCTTCCGCCGGGCCGTGAACATCAAACATAATGCGCAGGTTCACCACCTCCAGCACCTCAAGCCGCAGGTTGCGCAGGTTGTCATGCACCGCCCGGGTCAGCCCCTCGGGCGAAAGATCAGGCAGCCAGCCGCCTTGCGCATCGCGCCGCGCGCCGATCTTCGTCACGATGGTCAGATTATCAGGATACGGATGCAGCGCCTCGCGGATAATCTGGTTGGTAATGTGCGGGCCATAAAAATCGCTGGTGTCGATGTGGTTTACGCCTCGCTCAACCGCCTCCCGCAGCACCGAAAGCGCGGCATGACGATCTTTTGGCGCGCCGAAAACGCCAGGACCGGCAAGCTGCATCGCGCCATAGCCCATGCGCTTCACGCGGCGGCTGCCAAGGGTAAACGTGTCGGGAGTGTCGGTATGGGTCATGGTGATTGCCTCTTGCTTTATGAGATGCACAGAAGTATATGAAGGATCCTTCAGCTTTAGAATTCGCATTCTATGACGATGATGAACACCACGCTGAAGCCGCGTAAAACGCCGCTTCAGGCGCGCTCGACCGCCACGGTGGAGGCGCTGCACACCGCAACCATTCAGGTTTTAACGCGGGAAGGATTAAGCCGCTGCACCACTACGCGCGTCGCCCGGCGGGCGGGCATGTCGGTCGGCAGCCTTTATCAGTACTACCCCAACCGCGACGCGCTGCTTGCCGCGGTGCTGGAAAACCATCTGGACGGCATCGCCACGGCGGTGGAAACGGTCTGCCGCCAACAGCAGGGCGCGAACACGGCAGAGATGGCCCGCGCGCTGGCGGCCGCGTTTCTCGCCGCGAAGCTTCGCGACCCGCAGGAGTCGCGGGCGCTGTATGCAGTGGCGGCGGAGCGGGGAGGGGCGCAACAAGCGGCGCAGGCCTATGGACGCATGGCGGCCTCGATAACCGCTATGCTGGCGAGCGCCAGCAACAAGACCTTCGCCGACCCGGCGTTAATTGCCACGGTGACGCTAAGCAGCCTTATCGGACCGGTGCGCGCCGTGCTGGAAGGCCACACGCCGCCTGGGTTTGAGGCGGCCCTTGAGACTCAGCTTATCGTATTGCTGAGCGCCTGGTTACAGGCGGCGGAGTAAACCGCAAAGGGTTGAGGGTAAAGCCTGGGTGCAAGGCAGCGGGAACCGACGGGGCGAGTGTGCTCTTCTGCGCGCCAGGCTCAACGGCGCACCGCGCGGCGCTGAACGGTGCGGTAACGCGCTTTTACCGGTAATAGTTACAACATACTAAAAGAGGCTTAAGCCGGCGCCTGTATCAGGGCGCCGGCAACATCAAAACAGCGTATCCAGTTCGTCTGTCACGTTGTAATCGTCATCCACCAGCAGCAGCGTTTTCCATTTGTCGAACGTCAGGCAGGGGTGCGAGGTGCCGAACACCAGAATATCGCCCACCTCAACCTGCGCGTCGGCGCTGAGTTCCACCATGCAGTGCTGGTCCATGATCCCGACGCTGGTAACCGAATGCGGCGCCAGCGCCAGCGGCTCTCCATCGCGATAATGGGCGACGGGCTGCGGCAGTCCCGCATCAAAGGCGCAGTCGCGCTTGCCGAAATTCACCACTGCGCGGCCCGCTTCCGGCACCGACTGCACTATCGCCACCAGTTCAAGCGCGGAAGTCAGGTCGCCGCCGAGATCGCAGGCGATGCTGTCGCGAGCCATCAGTGCCTGCTGCGCCCCGGCATAAATGCCCCGATCGTGAGTGATATAACAGCCGGGGCGAATAACAATGCGGCATTGCGAAGGTTTTTCAACGCTCAGCCAGACGTTGCACACCACGTCATACCAGACGGTGCCTGCGCCGGTAAGAATAAACTCGCCATCAACAAACTTTTCCATGGCGCAGGCGAGCTGCGCGGCTTCGCGTAATAGCGCTTCCACCTGCGGCTGCGGGTTATCGCCGTGCAGAACGCCTTCATATAACTCCAGCCCGCGCAGGCGCAGCCCTGGCATCTGCGCTATTTTTTGCGCCAGCGTCAGCGCCGCCTCGCTGCTGCGACAACCGCAGCGCCCGCCCGCCACGCCCAGCTCCACCATGACATCCAGCGTCTGGTTTTGCGCGCTGAAAAAATCAGAAAGCTGGCGGGCGTTAGCCAGGCTATCCACGCAGCAAAGGTAATCCGCCTGGTGATAGTGCTGTTTTAGCTGAGAAACCACCGCCATATTCGCTTTGCCGACAAGCTGGTTCACCATCAGCACCCGCGTTATACCGCTCGCCATCGCCACACTCGCCTGCCAGGCGGTGCCGACGCCAATCGCCCATGCGCCCGCCGCCTGCTGCGCCTGGAAGATCCATGGCGTCATGGTGGTTTTGCCATGCGGCGCCAGGGAGACGCCGCGCGCATCCGCATAACGCTGCATCCAGTCAATATTGTTAAGCAGGGCCGATTTTTTAATGACAGCGGCAGGTAAACAGACCTCTTCTTTGAGCACGTTAGCCGGGGCGCGCATGCACGCCGCTTTGTGGGGTATCAACGTATCGGAGTGATATTTCATAACATATCCTGTACAGGTTTTGCATGCATTTACATGAGGGTAACATTATTAATTTATTGATATTTAAATATAAAATATGAATATATTGTTGTTCTTGAATAAAAGTATCAGAAAATCCTCTTACTTTTGCGTAGTCTTCCACTGTTTTTTCGGCTTGTAAATGCTTAACTTGTGGTCAGAGCAAAAAGGGAGCGAAAGGCTATGAAGGTGGACTGGCTATTTAAAAACGTCACTGTCATCGACGGCAGCGGCGGCCCGCAATACCGCGCAGATGTGGCGGTGAGCGGCGACAAAATTGTGGAGATAGCGCCCGGCATTACCGCGCAGGCGGCGCAGGTGACGCAAGGGGAAGGACGCGTGCTGGCGCCCGGTTTTATCGACGTGCATACGCATGATGATATCAACGTCATCCGCATGCCCGATTATCTGCCGAAAATCAGCCAGGGGATCACCACGGTTATCGTCGGCAACTGCGGCATCAGCGCGGCGACAGCCACTATCCGCAGTGACGTGCCGGACCCGATGAATCTGCTCGGCGAAAAAGCGCAGTTTGTCTACCCGACGGTAGACGCTTACGCCCACGCGCTGGAGGCGGCGCGCCCGGCTATCAATGTCGGGACGCTTATCGGCCACACCACGCTTCGCAACAACCATATGGACGATCTGTTTCGCGCCGCCGCGCCGCAGGAGATCGCCGCTATGCGCGCAGAGCTTCGCCATGCGCTGCAACAGGGCGCGCTTGGCATGAGCACCGGGCTTGCCTACGCCACGGCGTTTCAGGCGCCCACGCAGGAGGTGATGGCGCTGGCGCAAGAGCTGGCGGCGGAAAACGGCATTTACACCACCCATTTGCGCTCGGAGTTCGAACCCATTCTTGAGGCGCTGGATGAGGCGTTTCGTATTGGTCGCCACGGCAACGTGCCGGTTGTGGTCTCTCACCATAAGTGCGCCGGCGCCAAAAACTGGGGCCGCACGCGGGAAACGCTC
The DNA here is from genome assembly GCF_000463115.2 of Franconibacter helveticus LMG 23732. Lineage (GTDB taxonomy): Bacteria > Pseudomonadota > Gammaproteobacteria > Enterobacterales > Enterobacteriaceae > Franconibacter > Franconibacter helveticus. Next base: position 38,491 of record NZ_AWFX01000009.1, read on the forward strand.
GCGTTCTTCGATGAAATGCGCAAGCGCCAGGAGATAGCCTGCGACTGTTATCCCTATTCCGCCAGCTCCTCCACGCTGGATTTAAAACAGGTCACAGATGAATTCGACATTGTCATCACCTGGTCGCAGCCGCAGCCTGAACAGGCGGGCAAAACGTTGCAGCACATCGCCGCCGAATGGAACGTCAGCCTGCTGGAGGCGGCGAAGCGGCTGATGCCTGCGGGCGCCATTTACTACAACATGGACGAGCAGGATGTGCGCCGGGTGCTGCAATACCCGGTAACGATGATTGGCTCCGACGGCCTGCCCAATGACCCGATGCCGCACCCGCGGCTGTGGGGCGCTTTCCCGCGCGTGCTGGGCCACTACTGCCGTGACGAGCAGCTTTTTCCGTTAACCACGGCTATTCATAAAATGACCGGGCTTTCGGCGGCGCGTTTCCAGTTGCCCCGGCGCGGGCTTATCAAAACCGGCTATTTTGCCGATCTGGTGCTCTTCAACCCGGAAACGGTGCGCGACGTCGCGAGTTTCTCTGACCCTAAACAGCCTGCCGCGGGCATCGAGGCGGTTATGGTTAATGGCGTGATGAGCTACGGCCAGGATAAAAAGGTTATCGGACGGGCAGGGCGTTTCCTGCGCCGTCAACACGCTAAGGAGCAAGTATGAGCATTAAACGTTATGGAACGGAAGGCGGCACGGGCACCGGCGGGCAGCATCTGCCGTTCGCCCGCGCGGTTGAGGCGGGCGGCTGGCTCTATGTTTCCGGGCAAACGCCGATGAAAAACGGCGAGGTGGTGGAGGGCGGCATCGTCGACCAGTCCCGGCTGGCGATCCAGAACTGCGTGGAGATCATGACCGAGGCGGGCTATACGCTTGCCGACGTCGTGCACGTGAAGGTGATTTTAACCGACGCGCGCTATTTCCAGTCCTTTAATAAGGTGTTCAGAGAGTTTTTCGGCGACCATCCGCCCGCCCGTATTTGCTGCGTGGCGGATCTGGTGGTGGACTGCAAAGTGGAAGTTGACGTGACCTGCTATAACGCAGCGCGCGCGAAATAAAAGAAGACTGACTAAAAAGCAAAGCGTAACAGGCGAAAGCGATTTCGCCTGTATGCGGTTCCCTGCGCCTTTTTCAGGGCCACCGCTTCCATCAACTTATACTCTTCGCGCGGGCGAAAGTATTCACGAGTCTGGATGTGAGCAATGAATAATATGTCATTTCTGGTTTGGTTTACCCTTTACGCCTGCGCCATGATAGCCCTTGGCTGGTATGTTTCGCGGCATCAGAAAAATGGCGACGATTTCCTGCTTGGCGGGCGCTCCCTGCCGATGATATTAACGCTCGGCTCGACGGTCGGCACCATGGTGGGCACGGGTTCCAGCGTTGGCGCCGTAGGCTTCGGCTACACCAACGGCTGGGCGGGCATGCTTTATGGGCTGGGCGGCGCGGCGGGCATTTTGCTGGTGGCGTGGCTTTTCGCGCCGGTGCGTAAATTACGTTTTATGACCATGAGCGAAGAGCTCGCTTATTACACCGGCGGCAGCAAATTAATTAAAAATCTGGTGGCGGTATTAATATTTATCGCCTCGATTGGCTGGCTTGGCGCGCATATTCTGGGCGGCGGTTTATATCTTGCCTGGGCAAGCGGAATAGACATTAACGTCGCCAAAATAATTATCGCGCTGGCGTTTGTGGTGTATGTCGGCATTGGCGGTTACTCCGCCGTGGTCTGGATAGATACTATTCAGTCGGTGGTGCTGTTTGTCGGCTTTATTTTAATGGCGGTGCTGGCGGTGCAGCATGTCGGCGGCTGGGCGCACATTCAGCAGGCGGTCGACCCAGCGGCGCAAAGTCTGTTTGCGGTCGACAAGCTTGGCGTGCTGCCGGCGTTTTCGCTCGCCATGGTGATTGGCGTGGGCGTGCTGGCAACGCCCTCCTACCGCCAGCGTATCTATTCCGCTAAAACGGTCTCTTCGGTGCGCCAGTCCTTTACCATTACCGGGTTGCTTTACCTGCTCTTCTCATTTCTGCCAGCCATTATCGGCATGGCGGTCTGGACAATGAACGATCATCTGGATAACAGCGGTTTCGCCTTCCTGTTCGCCACCCAGGTGCTGCCGCCCGCGCTGGCAATGGCGGTGCTGATTGCCGGGATGTCCGCCAATATGTCCTCCGGCAGTTCAGACGCCATCGCCGGGGTGTCGATTATCCTGCGCGATCTCTACACCATGATAACGGGCCATATGCCCGCGCCGGAAAAAGCGATTCGCCTGTCGCGTATTTTCCTCGTGCTGGTTATCGCTCTGGCGCTGCTTTTTGCAATGACCTCTAACGACATCATCAGCTACATCACGAAGATGATTTCAATGATCATGTCCGGCATGTTTATCTGCTCGATTCTGGGGCGTTTCTGGACGCGCTTTAACTGGCAGGGCGCGCTGGCGGCGCTGGCAGGCGGGGCAGGCGCCTCGGCGGTGGTGCTGATGAACGACGCCTGGCTCGCCTTCTGGGGCAACCCATGCCTGCCTTCGGTGCTGACCAGCCTGGCCTGCGGCGTGGTGGTGACGCTGGTCACGCCTGCCAGCGCCCGCAGCCGCGAAGAGGCGCTTGAGATGATCACGCGCGAGCGTGAAAGCCAGCCGGAAGCGCCGCCGCTGCCCATTGGCAAGCGTAAGGCCTCTGAAGGCTAACCACAGAAAACCACTGGCGGGCAGGGCTCGCCAGTGTTAATCCCCCAGCGGCTGGCGGTCCGCGCCGCCGCGATGGCTGTCGAGCGCAAGCTTAATGCGGCGCAGCCGGTCTTTGGTCTGCGCTTTGTTCGCCATCGCCAGCTCTGTCGCCAGCACATCCACCATCGCCAGCATCGCGTAGCGCGAGGTGCTCGGCTTAAAGATGTAATCGTTCTCCCGCACCAGCAGCGGCAACACCAGGTCCGCCTGCTGCGCAAGCGGCGTGTCGGGCGGCGTGACGGCGATAATCCTGGCGCCATATTGCCGGGCGATGGCGGCGCTTTCGGTGATTTCCGGCGTATAGCCGCCAATCGAGAGCGCCACTATCACATCCTGCGGCGTCACGGCGGAACACATCATGCGCACCAGCAGCCCGTCGTTCTGGCTGACCACCGGCAATCCCAGGCGGAAAAAGCGGTGCTGCAACTCCTGCGAGCAAATCGTTGAGCCGCCGCCCATGCCGATGGCGAGGATTTGCCGCGCCTGGCTTAGCCAGCTCACAGCGGTGTTAAGCGACTCGCTGTTAAGCGCCCGCCGGTTGGTCTCCAGCACGCTGATAATCGATTCATAAATGCCCTGCACCCCTTCCAGGTCAGGCACGTCAAGAATAAAGCGCTGCCCGACGGCAAGCGACTGCGCCAGTTTCATTTTCAGCTCCCGCACATCCTTGCAGCCCAGCGCGCGGGCGAAGCGGGTGACAGACGCCTGGCTGGTGCCGGTAAGACGCGCCAGCTCGGCGATAGGCAGGTCCGCGGCGGCGGCGATATCATCAAGAATAAACTGGGCGATGCGCTTCTCCGTGGCGGTCAGTTCCACAAAGCGGTCGGTGATGCAGGAGATAATGTCAATCGAATAGGCCATGCGCAGTATCAGTCAGCGTGTCAGGGAAGGGTACTTTGTACCATATTTCGCCGGGAAAGGCTGAAGGGTTCGCTGCTGCGCGACATCAACGGCGCCGCTGGCAGTCTGCCGACTTTGCCAGCGGCGAAGCGCAGGCCCGTCAGCCGCGCTGCGTGACGCGCACCCCCTCGCTTTCTTTATACGCAGCAAAGGCGCAAAGCGCGGAGCCGACCAGCAGCGTCAGGCCGAAGGCGAACGGGCTCCACCAGCCGATGGCGTCAAACAGCAGCCCGCCTATACCCGCCCCAAGCGTAATCGCAAGCTGGATCACGGCGACCATCAGTCCGCCGCCCGCTTCGGCGTCGTCAGGCAGGGCGCGGCTCAGCCATAACCCCCACGTTACCGGCGCAGGCGTCGCAATCAGCCCCCACAGCGCCAGCAGGGTCGCCACCGCCGCAAACGAGGCGCCGAACTCAATGAGTAAGCCCGCCAGCACCGCCATCGACAGCGGGATAGCCATCAGCCAGGCATACAGCCGTTTCTCAAGCAGATGGCCGATGGCCCAGGTGCCGATAAGACCGAACCCGCCGAGCGCCAGCAGCGTAAGCGAAAGCTGGGTCACGGAGAGTTTTGTCACCTCTTCAAGAAAGGGGCGAAGGTAGGTGAAAATCGCAAACTGTCCCATAAACAGGAACATGATCCCGGCCATGCCCAGCGCCACCTGGGAAATGCGCAGCAGTGCAAAGGGGTTAACCGCGCCTTTCTTTTGCGGATAGCCAGGCAGCAGCGGGAGGCTGCGCCACTGCCAGAGAAAGGCCGCCACCGCGAGCGGAACCACGATAAAAAATGCGCCGCGCCAGCCGATGTACTGCCCGAGAAAGCTTCCCAGCGGCGCGGCGACGGTGGCGGCCAGCGCATTGCCGCCGTTTATCAGCGCAAGACCCCGCGCAACGGCATGCGACGGCACCAGCCGCATTACCGTTGCGGTGGACATAGACCAGAAGCCGCCGATGGCGACGCCAAGCAGCGCCCGGCCAGCCATAAACATCAGGCCGTTTACGGCAAAGGTCACCGCCAGGCCGGAGAACGTCAGCAGCAGCGTAAAAGTCAGCAACACCTTTTTCCTGTCGAGGCAGCCGGTCAGCGGCGTATTCAGCAGGCTGGTTATCACCGCGAACAAGCCTGAAACGGAAATCGCCTGGCCCGCCTGTCCCTGGCTGATGGCGAGATCCTGTGCGATGGGCGTCAGCAGGCTCACCGGCATAAACTCTGAAGCGATAAGCACGACAACGCCCAGCGCCATTGAAAAAACAGCGCCCCAGGCTGCCCGGGCCCCTGCCTGGCGAGGTTGAGAATAGGTCATTTTTATTTCCTGCGGTTAAAAGGGGATAACGATCTTAAAGCCGCTGGAGTGATTTGATTAGGTGGGGTAATTTGTACGTACTTATGAATTTAATTCAGCAATAAGGCGAGGGATGACGATGAACGATTTGTTGGCCTTTCTGGCGGTAGCCCGTGAGCAAAGTTTTACCCGTGCGGCGGCGCGGCTTGGCGTTAGCCCTTCGGCGCTCAGCCATACCATGCGTAACCTGGAACAGCGACTCGGGGTTCGGCTGCTGGCGCGCACCACCCGCAACGTGGCGCCCACCGAGGCGGGCGAGCGCCTGATGGCATCGATCGGTCCGCTGTTTGAGCAAATCAACACCGAGCTTGAAAAAATTGGCGAGCTGCGCGACAAGCCTGCCGGCACGATCAAAATCACCTGTTCCGACGATGCCGCAGAACAGCTTCTTCGCCCCGTGTTGCCCGCTTTCTTCAGAGAATATCCTGAAGTTAACGTCGAAATTGTCATCGACTACGGATTCACGAACATCGTGGAGCAACGCTTTGATGCCGGCATTCGCCTGGGGGAATCGGTCAGCCGGGACATGATAGCCGTGCGCCTTGGCCCCGACTGGCGGCTTGCCGTTGTCGCTGCGCCGGCTTATTTCGAAGAACATCCCGTGCCTCAACATCCACAAGAACTCACCGCCCATCAGTGCATCAACATCCGTCATTCCGTGGGCGGCAGCGTTTATGCCTGGGAGTTTGAAAAAGCAGGCCGCAGCCTGACGGTTAAAGTGAGCGGCCAGCTGACGGCGAACAGCAATATTCACATCCTTAACGCCACGCTCGACGGGGTGGGGCTGGCTTATATTCCTGACTTTATGGCCAGGCCGTATCTTGAAAGCGGGCAACTCAAAGAGGTGCTGGCAGACTGGTGTCCTTACTTTCCGGGCTTTCATCTTTACTACCCTAACCGCCGCAATACCTCGCCCGCTTTTACCGCGTTCGTGAATGCCGTGCGGTATAAGGGTTAAAACCGGCAGGCGGAAAAGGGCCGTTCCGCTTGCGTAGCCGGCTGATAAGCACGCCGCTCTGATTTGTGAATTTTATTCAGTAAGGCTTAAACCTGGCGGCGATTTATCTTCATAATCCTTCCCGCTACTCTTCTCCCGCAGTCATCGTTGTGCCGCCTGTGCCTCTTTTTATCTGGTTGATTATTCAAAAATAATCAAAGGCCCTGGCGGCATTATTAATGCTAAACGCTTTCGGGAGTGAATGATGAATACATCGCGCAGAACGTTTTTACAGGCTTCCATGGTTGCTGGCGCTGCGGGGGCATTCACGCTTCCCGCCGCCTTTGCGCAAAGCCGTGCTTCAGGCGAAGCGGCTTTGCCTGCCAGGCTTACTCAGGAGTGGGACAAAACCTTCCCCAAAAGCGAAAACGTTGACCATGAAAAAGTGACGTTCGGCAATCGCTACGGCATTACGCTTGCAGCGGATCTTTATCAGCCGAAAAATCGTGGCGAAGCCCGGTTGCCCGCGATTGTGTTAAGCGGCCCGTTTGGCGCGGTAAAAGAGCAGTCTTCCGGTCTCTACGCCCAGACGCTGGCTGAACGCGGCTTTGTGACGCTCGCCTTCGACCCTTCTTTTACCGGTGAAAGCGGCGGGGCGGTGAGGGATACCGCGTCGCCGGAAATTTTCACCGAAGATTTCAGCGCGGCGGTGGATTTTATCGGCCTGCTGCCCTCGGTGGATCGTAACCGCATCGGCGTGATGGCGGTCTGCGGCCTGAGCGGCATGGCTATTACCGCCGCCTCCAGCGATTCCCGTATTAAAGCCGTCGCCACGGCGTCCATGTACGATATGTCGCGCAGCATGAGCCGGGGTTATAAAGACAGCTACACGCTGGAGCAGCGCCACAAGGTTATCGACTACCTCAGCCAGCAGCGCTGGGTGGATGCGCAAAACGGCGCTTTCGCCCGCGGATATCATGAGGTGCCGTTTGACGAACAAGGCAATATTGTGAAAAGCAGCCGCCTGTTTCCCGATACGCTTGCGCCAGACGCCGACCCGGTGGTGGTGAGCTTTTACAACTACTATTGCAAACCGCGCGGTTTTCACCCGCGTTCCATCAACTCCACAAGAGCATGGACCGCCACGACGCCGATGCCGTTCTTCAGCTTCCCGATGATGGCGAATATCGGCATGGTTTCGCCGCGCCCTCTAATGCTGGTGGCGGGTGAAAAGGCCCATTCGCTTTATTACTCGCAGGATGTGTACAAAGCGGCGAGCAATCCGAAAGAGCTGGTTATTGTGCCTGGCGCCGATCATGTCGATCTCTATGACAGGGCGGACAAAATTCCGTTTGATCGTCTGGACGCTTTCTTCAAAGCGAATCTGAAATAACCAGCGGAGCGGGGACGGGGCGGATCGGCAGGCCCCGCTTCGTTATCCGCCGCGACGCTGCCTGCGGGGATAATGTCCCACAAAAGATAAGGTTGTTAACCTTTTGTTGAAAATGGCTTTCAATTGTTAATATTCCTGTTAAAATAATCACCTAATTTTTCAAATGTAGTTGATGATTTTTACGCAAATGCCACAACATAAAAAGTTTGTTCCCGCTTTATCTCTTCTTGCAGTTCTTGTCGCTTCAAATGCTTACGCAGAAACCACCACGGAAAAAACCGATGTGCTGCTGATTGGCGGCGGTATCATGAGCGCCTCGCTGGGCACCGTGCTACAGGAAATTCAGCCGGACTGGAAACAGATCATGGTTGAGAAACTCGACGGCGTTGCGCTGGAGTCCTCCAACGGCTGGAACAACGCCGGCACCGGCCACTCCGCCAACATGGAGCTGAACTATACGCCTGAGCGTAAAGACGGCACCATTGACGTGAGCAAAGCGCTGGAGATCAACGAAGCGTTTATGATCTCTCGCCAGTTCTGGTCTACCCAGGTTAAACGCGGCGTGCTGCACGACCCGCACTCGTTCATTAACTCCACGCCGCACATGAGCTTTGTCTGGGGCGACAATGTGGATTACCTGGCTAAGCGCTACAAAGCGTTGCAGCAGACCACGCTGTTCCAGGGGATGGAGTTCTCTACCGATCAAAACCAGATCAAAAAATGGGCGCCGCTGATTATTGAAGGCCGCGATCCAAACCAGAAAGTCGCCGCGACCTGGACGCCGGTCGGCACCGACGTGAACTATGGCGAAATCACCCGCCAGCTGGTGGGCAGCCTGAAGAAGCAGAACAACTTCAAGCTGGAAACTTCTTCTGAAGTGACCGATTTCAAACGCAACGACGACAACTCCTGGCATGTCACCATCACCGACGTGAAAAGCGGCGATGAGCGTGCGGTAGACGCGAAGTATGTGTTTATCGGCGCAGGCGGCGGCGCGCTGAAGCTGCTGCAAAAAACCGGCATTCCGGAAGCGGACAACTATGCAGGCTTCCCGGTAGGCGGCTCTTTCCTGGTGAGCGAAAACCCGGAAATCGCCCGTCAGCACGGCGAGAAAGTCTATGGCCAGGCCTCTGTCGGGGCGCCGCCGATGTCGGTACCGCACCTGGACGCCCGTTTCCTGGACGGCAAGCGCGTCGTGCTGTTTGGACCGTTCGCGACCTTCTCCACCAAATTCCTGAAAAACGGCTCGTTCTTTGACCTGCTGAGCACCACCACCACGAAAAACGTTATCCCGATGACCGATGTCGGCCTCGATAACTTCGATCTGGTGAAATACCTGGTCGGTCAGGTCATGCTGAGCGATGAAGACCGCTTCGAAGCGCTGAAAGAGTACTACCCGTCCGCGCGTAAAGAGGACTGGAAACTTATTCAGGCCGGTCAGCGCGTGCAGATCATCAAGAAAGATGCTGAGAAAGGCGGCGTGCTGAAGCTTGGCACCGAGATCGTGACCGATGAGCAGAAAACCGTGGCGGCGCTGCTTGGCGCCTCTCCGGGCGCCTCTACCGCTGCGCCTATCTCACTGAACGTGATTAAACAGCTCTTCCCGGAGCAGTACAAATCCGCTGAGTGGCAGAGCAAGCTGCGCGAAATCGTTCCGACCTACGGTCAGAAGCTCAACGGCAACGTAGCGCTCACCCAGCAGGTGTGGGATGAAACCGCCGCGACGCTGCAACTGACCAAACCGCCGGTTATCCAGATGAAAGAAGCGGCGCAGACCATGCCGCAGGCGAAACCGGCGGAAGCCGAAAAAGCGCCTGCCCAGCACGATATGGCGCTGTAAGTTTTACGCTTAACCGAAACCCCCGACGCCAGGCGCCGGGGGTTTTTTTATGGGCGAAGAAAAGAGCCGCCGGGCGCGCCGCACGATGCGCTACACTGAGAAGCTGCAACCCTCTGTTAACGAAAGAACTTCCCTAACGGCCCTCTGGAAAGAGAAACGCGATGATCTCATCCCCGCTGTCAGTAAGGCTCAGCCCCGGCGCTGTTGATATGGTCAAGCTGCTGGCGCTGTTCGCCATGATGGTTGATCACGCCAACACCCTTTTTCTTGCGCCTTCCTGGCCTGCGCTTTTTGCCTTCGGACGCATGGCTTTTCCTCTGTTCGCGCTGATCTGGGCGCTGAATATCAACCGTCAGCCAGAACGCCTGCAAGCGCGGGCGAACCGTCTGTGGATCTGGTCGCTCATCACCCAGCCCGTTTTCTGGCTGGCGTTTCGCGACATTTATTCCTGGTATGCGCTGAATATTCTGTTTGTGTTTGCCGGCGTAACGCAGCTCCTCGCCTGGGCCTGGCGTTATCAGGAGCGGGGCGTGGCGGCCGGAACGCTGCTGCTGTGCCTGCTGGTCTGGCCCCTGAACTTCGCCAGCTATGGCCCGCAGGGGATTATGCTGACGCTGTCGCTTGCGACGCTCTTCTCGCCGCAGCTCGGCCAGTGGCGCGCATGGTCGCTTGCGCTGGCAGGCGCGGCGCTGCTGATGCTAAACGGCATGTACCGCATTGCGGAGCAGCCGCTGGACACGCTTACTTATTATGTTCTGCCGACCGTGCTGTTCCCGGTCGCCGGGCTGTACCTGGCCGCCCGGCTAAAACCGGACGATTCGCCGCGCTTTATGCCCCGGCAGTTTTTCTACTATGCCTACGCCGGGCATCTGCTGGTTTATGGCGTGATCCTGTGGCTGCGAACGGCCTGAAGGGCAGCCATGGCGGGCCTCAATGCGCCGCCACGGCAAGCCTGCGCCCGCAATCAGTAAGGGCTGGCGGTAGGGCGCACCACGATTTCGCTCACGTCCACGCCGTCGGGCTGTGCGATAGCCCAGCCGATAGCGCGGGCGATGGCGTCGGCAGGCAGCGCCACGCGGCGAAAATCGACCATCGCTTCCCGTGCGGACGCATCAGTAATGTGGTCCGCCAGCTCAGATTCCACCACCCCCGGGCTGACGACAGTGACGCGAACCGCGTCCGTCTCCTGGCGAAGGCCATCCATAATGGCGCGCACGGCGAACTTACTGGCGCAATAAACCGCGCAGGAAGGCCAGACCAGGTGGGCGCCAATGGAGGCGACGCTGATAATCTGCCCCTGCTTTTGCTGCTCCATGATGGGAAGCACGGCGGCAATGCCGTGCAGCACGCCGCGAACGTTCACATCCAGCGTCTGGTTCCATTCGTCGAGTTTCAGGGCTGACATCGGCGCAAGCGGCATAACGCCAGCGTTGTTAATCAGCACGTCGATACGGCCATGCGCATCAAGCGCGTGCTGCGCCATCTTTTGCAGATCCTCAGGCCGGGTCACGTCCACCGCCAGGTAGTCAATATTGCTGAACGCTTCGCTGAGCGCCTGCAAACGTTCCGTACGGCGGGCGCCGATAACCAGCTTGTGGCCTTCCCGGGCGAGCAGACGGGCCGTGGCTTCGCCAATACCGCTGCTGGCGCCGGTGAGCAGAATAACTTTTGAATTTTGCATCGGGTGTACTCCATAAACAGGGTGGTGACTTCAGGAACGATGTTACGGCGGGCAAAGTGAGCAAAAAAGCGCCATTCTTATCGTATGATTGCCCAATCCTGTCCGGGGGCTTTCGCTTTTGCAGGTTAAGCGGCAAAGTTATTGCACATTCATAACGCATCCATAACGCATCGCGCTGAGGAGACCGCCTGATGGAGGAGATGATCGCTCTGCTGAAAAAACTTGCGCCGCAGGAGGGGTACACGCGCTCGCGGCTGGCGTGCGTGCGCTTTATGCGCTCCGACAGGCCGCTTGGCCGCACGCCTGTGGTGTATGAGCCGAGCATCGTGATTATTTGTCAGGGGGCGAAGCGGGGTTATCTGGCGGACAAGGTCTATCACTACGATAAACAGCATTATCTGGTGCTTTCCGTGCCGCTGCCGTTTTCCACGGAGACAGAAGGCTCGCCGCAGGAGCCGCTGCTCGGCCTCGCCGTTTCGCTGGATATGACGGTGCTTTCAGAGCTGGTGATGACCATTGGCAGCGCCCGGGCGCCGTATCACGAGGCGCCGGAAGGGATTATTTCCACGCCGCTGGATGAGAGGCTCACGGATACCACTTTGCGCCTGCTGCGGGCGCTTTCCTCAGAACAGGAGGCGGCGGTGCTTGGCCCGCAGGTGGTCCGCGAGCTTTACTATCGCGTGCTGGTGGGCGAGCGCGGCGGGGCGATAAAAGCGGCGCTGGCAAGCCAGGGGCATTTCGCTTCTATCTCGCAGGTGCTGCTGCGCATTCACGATGACTACTCGCAGCCCTTTAACATCAGCACGCTGGCGAGCGAAGTGGGGCTGAGCGTGCCGGTTTTTCACCGTCAGTTCAAAGCCGTTACGCGCACCACGCCGCTGCAATACATCAAATCCGTGCGCCTGAACCAGGCGCGGCTGTTGATGATCCGCGACGACCTCTCCGCCGCTTCCGCCGCGTTTAAAGTTGGGTATGAAAGCCCGTCGCAGTTTAACCGCGAGTTTCGCCGTCTGTTCGGGCGAAGCCCCGGGGAGGAGGCGAAGGAGATGAAAGCGTCGCTGGCGCTGCTGCCGCCGGTCTAGCTAGCGGCGCATGGCGGCACCCAGCAGGGCGGAGCAGGCGGCAGGGTCGCGGGCGCGCTGTTTTTCTTCGCCGCTCAGCTGTTCCCAGCGGCGGATAACCGCTTTGGCAAGCGAAGGCGAAAATGTCGTTTTGTGCAGCGCATAATCGCTGTTGCCGCCTTCAATCACCTGTTGCATTTGCGAAAGCCGCGTGCTGGCGTCTGCGTGGTTAACCGAACAGAACACCGCCGCGTATCTGGCTTTGTCCTCGTTGCTGTAGTGCGGGCGCAACCACCAGACCAGCAGCAGGGCGACAGCCACCAGCGGAATAATAAAGCGAAGCGACAAACGTTTCATGTTGTAAACCTGTTATGCAATCAGCCCGCCATTATAAAGCCGTTACTTAAACGCCGCGTCCACAACGTCGCCTTTCTGCGTCCGGGCGACGGGCAACAGCATAGCCAGCAAAGCGACGGCGCTAAAAATCAGCAGCGCGATAACCGCGCCTGCGCTGTCGAGCAGCAATCCAAACGCCGCCGCGCCCGCCACCTGGCCGATAGCCAGCATCAAAAATACCGCGCCTAATCCTGCGGCGGGCTTGTCAGCCGTCGCGTTCACGCCGCTCACCAGCAGCACGCCGGAAAGGGTGATATAAGCGAACCCGTAGAGCGCCGCCACCAGATAAACCACCAGCGGGCTGCGCGAGGCGAAAATAAACAGTACAAAGGCCGCTACCGTCAGCGCCTGCATCATGCGGTGCACCGCGTTTACGCCGAAGCGGTTAGTTAAGTAGCCAGTGACAAGACCGAAGCAACCCGCCACGCCGGTAATCAGCCAGAGCAGCGTGATGGTTCGCTCGTTTGCCCCCGCCTGCGAGGTAAACATCACCGGGCCGAAAGACCAGTAGGCGGCGCTGGCGATCCCGCTCAGAAACGCCACCACCAGCGGCGGACGAAGCGCCGGGGCAAGGAAGGCGGCGAACTGCGTTTTGAGTGAAAAGGTCTCTCCCGAGGCGCCCGCCGGAAGGGTTTTCAGCGCCAGCAGGGTGGGAATGAGGGAGACGCAGGCAAAGAACAGATAAGTGGCGCGCCAGTTGTCCGTCAGCGCCAGCACCGCAAGCGCGGAGAAGATAACGCCGCCGCCCGTCCCGGCATTGATAATCGTGTTAACCACCGGCTGCTCGCCGCTCGCCACGTTGCGGTTTACCGCTTCCGCCATCGGCGGCGAAACCAGCCCGGCGCTCAGCCCGGCGCAGATAACACCCGCCATCAGCCCTGCCGCGCTATGAGAAAAGGCGATGAGCGCCGTACCCGCCACCGCGCAAAGCCCGGCAAGCAGGGAAGGGAAGCGGGGGCCGGTTTTCGCGGTGCAGACAGACGCGAAAATCACAGCCACGCAGTAAGCGGCGAAAGAGGCGGAGGCGAGCGTGCCCGCCACCGAAAGAGAGAGGGGAATATCCTGCCTGATGCCCGGCAGCAACAGCCCCCAGGAAAAGCGCGCCAGGCCGTAGGCGGCGGCGATGAGCAAGAAACCGGTCAGAGCGAGACGTTTATTTCCGGCAGGCAAAATACCCCTCCTGAATAAGGCGCAGACTAAGCAAAGAGTGTAGTGCGGGTTTTCGCGCTTGCCTGGTCACAGGAGGGAGAAAAGAACGCGGGCGGAGCGGCGAGAGAGAACGCGGCGCCGCCGCTCATGTCCGCTGTCGCGGGTTGGCAAAGCAAAGCGACATTACAGACGACTCGCCACGTTTTGCAATACCTCGAGGTCCATCTGGCTTAGCTCCCTGGGTTCGCTGCGCAGGGTTTCCAGCCGGATAAACCACGGGTCGCCGTTGCGGATAATCAGTTTGCTTTTGATGTTGTAATGCTGGCTGACGAAATCTTCCTGTAGCAGTTTTTCCACTGCGGAGAGGTTCTGGTAAACCGTTGTGTTATTCGGCCCGCGGGTAAAGCGGCTGGGGTGGGAGCTAAGCCCGGCCTGTAGCTGCGTGGCGGCTTTGGCAGGATCCTTCACCACTTTGTTATTGGTATCCTCAAAAAACTTATTCACCTTGTTGCGCGCCTTTACGATCTTTTTGACCGTTTCTATAAACCGCTTATTGCTGGCCATCTGGCTATCGGCAAGGCTGTTGCGCAGCACTACCAGCGCGCCGCCTGCCAGCGACGCTGCGCCGCCGGTGGCGGTTAACACCGCGCGAACCGTGCTGGTGGTGGTAGCGGCCACCGCCGCCGCTATCCCGCCGCCCATGGTCGCCAGGCCGCCGACGGCGGACAATATTTTGCCGGCGTAATCGTACTTAATTTTCGTGGCGTCTTCGTAAACGTTACCGCCATACCCGCGGCCATAAGGAACCGACGTATTATAACGCTCAAAGAAAGCGCGGTTATTTTGTATGGCGGTATTAGCAGGGCGGTTGAGCAATTGCATTTCATGATCGTCAGTGCGATTACGCCTGTCGGGAAAGACCAGTTGCTCATAGGCAAACATAATTGTGCGGTCATCAGAGTTTTTGAACTGATAAAGCGTTTCTTCATCAAGTTCATTCACAAACTCAATCATGCTGTGCAACTGCTGGGTCGTAAAATAAGAGCGGTCGGCGAGCAGGGCGTTGATCATTGCGTTAATTTCTGCCATGAAAGCGACTCCTTAACGTTAAATTTCTTTATTTTGTTTAATATCCCATCCTGACTTCGTTTCCGCCGCTTTCGTGCCCTGGCTGGATTGTTCCCAGTAATGGAAATTCACTTTCGACGCCTGGAAATGGTAATTCACCAGCAGCGCGTCGGTATGGCCAACGCCGGTAAATTCGGTACGGGTAACCAGCACATCTTCAAGCACCACGCGGGAATATTCCACCTGCTGGCCGCCCGCTTTACAGACGGAAAGCTCAACTTTCGTCACGTGTTTGCCGCTGGCGCAGAATTTCAGAATAGCGGGCGTGCCTTTATCCACCAGCGACTGCACGGTTAAATCATGAAAGTTGACTTTCCCCGCGCCGCCGCCGCCGCCGCCGACCGCCATATTGCCTGGCTGAGAGGCGCCCCAGTTAAATGACAGCACATCAATCCAGTTATTGTGATTAGCATCTTTTGATTCGCCGGTCACACCGTCGACTTTCAGGAACATATCAATAGCCATTTACGACTCCTTGTTAACAGGAAGCTAAAAATGAATAAGAGGCGTTAATAATAAACAGGTCGAAATCACTCTAAATTTATTAATTCTGCTAAACAAGATGGAGAGGGAAATTAAGATAAATCGCAGCGGCGGGCCTTTTTATAAACCAGAAAGATGAAATATTTATTACCGGTGCGGCTTTTTTTGCATGAGAATAAGTTATGAATAACCTGAAAGGTTGATTTGCATTGTTATAGTTTTTGCCTGTTATCACTTATTTTGTGCGGCAATAAAACAGCTGGCGTTAATTATTTAACGCCAGGTTCGTTTATTACCGTTAGGTTTATTTCATAAGAAAATGTGTTGGCAAACCTGATCGTTTTGCAAAACAGACGCGGCCGTATGGGCATGAAGTGCAGGCAACGGCCTGCACATTTTTACTTCAGTACATTTTTACTTCAGCACATTTTTACTTCAGAACACTGGCTGCGATCTGGGCTGCGATCTGGTGTTTCACTGGTTAACGCTCTATAGTCAGCTCATTCATTCACTTAACAAATACAAGGAGGAATGCTATGCCGATGTGTGAATTGTTTGTTCACTCACACCTCTATGGTGATTGGTCTCGCTCAGGCATTACCGGTATCGTGCTGCGATAATCCAGCCTGAGCGAAGCTAACGCCGCTTTTTTCTTCCCTCCGGCTTACCGGATTGTCGTCAGCGAATATTGACGACAGGCATTCTCATGCCTGCAAATCACGGGTAAGCACATGAGCACACTGCTTTCTGTTCATTCTGTCGGCTATGACAACGCCTTCGGAACACTCCTGCACGACATCTCCTTCGCCATTAAAAAGGGCGATCGCATCGGCCTTATCGGCCACAACGGCAGCGGCAAAAGCACCCTGCTGAAAATCCTCAGCGGCGAGCTTGCCGCCAGCCGCGGCAGCGTAACGGCTTCCCGGGCCAGCCTGCTTGCGCGGGTGGAACAATCTTTGCCGGATGCGCTTTACCGCTGTTCGCTGCTGGAGGCCCTGCTGGCGCGCCTGCCGCCATCGCAGCGCGAAGCGGGGCGCTGGCGCTGCGAAGCGTTGCTGGCGAGCCTCGGCTTTAGCGCTGAACAAGGGGCGCACACCGCCGGGACGCTGAGCGGCGGGCAGCATACGCGTTTATTACTGGCGCGGGCGCTGATAATGCAGCCCGACCTGCTGCTGCTGGACGAGCCGAGCAACCATCTTGATCTGCCCACCTTGCTGTGGCTGGAAAACTTTCTGAACCGTTGGGGCGGCAGCGTCGTGCTGGTTTCTCACGACAGCCGTCTGCTGGACAGCGTCACCAACGGCACGCTCATTCTGCGCGATAAAACGCTGCAATTTTTCCGCCTGCCCTGTACCGCCGCCAGGCGAACGCTGGCAGCGCAGGACGAAGCTGACGCGCAGCGCCATCAGGCGGAGCAAAAGGAGATCGAGCGTATTGAAAAAAGCGCCCGGCGCATGGCTCTCTGGGGACGCGACTACGATAACGAAGGCCTGGCGAGAAAAGCCCAGCAGATGGAAAAACGCGCCGACTGGCTGAAAGAAACGCAAACCCGGCTTACCGAAGGCAGCCGCTGGCGGTTGCAGTTGCAGGGTGAAACGCTGGAGGCGGACCGGCTGCTCGCTTTGTCGCGCCTTGAGGTGCGTCCGGCCGCGGATGCGCCTGCGCTTTTCTCTCTTGAGCAATTGCAGGTAAAAAGCGGCGACCGTGTCGCTATTGTCGGGCGCAACGGCGCGGGCAAATCTTCACTGCTTCAGCACCTGTGGCGGGCCTGGCAAGCGCAGGAACAAGGGCTGTTTCATCCCCGGCTGCGTATCGGCTATTACGATCAGAGCCAGCGGCAGTTGCGCGATGACGAAACCCTGACTGAAGCGCTGGCGCGTTTCTCGACGGCGGATGATGAACAGCGCAAACGCGCGTTGATTAGCGCCGGTTTTCCCTATGCGCGCCACCAGCAGCGGGTGAGCGTCCTGAGCGGCGGCGAACGTTCGCGCCTGCTGTTTGTCGGGCTGACGCTTGGGCGCTATTCGCTGCTGCTGCTGGATGAACCGACCAACCATCTGGATATGGAGGGCAAAGAGGAACTTGAGGCGACGCTTCGCGGCTTCAGCGGCGCGGTGCTGCTGGTCACGCACGATCGCAGCCTGATCGAGCAAAGCTGCAACCGCTTCTGGCTTATCGACGATCGCAGGCTCAGCGAGTGGCACGATCTTGCGGCGGTTTATGAGCGGCTGGCCGGGGAGCAGGGCGTGGCAGCGGCGCTAACGGCCGGGGCGGATGTTCGCCCGGCGGCGATGCCCGAAGACGAGGAGTCGCTGCTTGCCGCGCTGCTCTCGCTTGAGCAAAAGCTTCAGGAAGACAAAGCGCGCAAGCCAAAGCACCAGAAACCGGCGCTTCAGGCCCACTGGCAGGCGCAAATTGAAGCGCTCAGCGCCCGGCTTAATCTCAGCTAGCCGTTATGGCCGCCCACGGGCGGCCTTTTTTATGCTGCCAGCGCTTAATGCGTCGGCGCAGGCGCTGCGTTAATGCGCACGCGCAGCAGGGCGTAAGGCTTCTGGCGCAAATCTTTGCCGCCGTGGAAACCCGGCTGGCGATTAAGCTGGTTCACCGTGAAATAGAGATAGCCGTCCGGCCCCACCGAGAGGGTATCGGGCCATAAGATCTGCGGCCCGTGGGCGAGGGTGCGCCATTCGCCGTTCGGCTCGCGCTTGCGGATGCTGTTGCGTTCGTAATCGCCTGCGTAAACCGCGCCGTTGGCGTCCGCTTCCAGGCCGTCGGAGGCGCCTTTCTCGCCTGCATCTTTTACGGCGGCGGCAAGCTGCGCTTCGCTGACCCCAGGGTCGCGCAGCAATTCAGTGGAAACGGCGTAAAGGTGGCGGCCGGAGAGCGGGCTGTAGTAGAGCGTTTTGCCGTCCGGCGACAGGGCGATGCCATCGGAAGCGACGCTGAACGGCGCGGTGGAGCCATCTTCATGGCGCTGCAACAGCGTTTCGCCTTCCACTACCGGGACGAAACCGGGTTCCGGCGAAGTGGAACGGTCGCCGGTCAGGCGGCGGGTCGCCTTGCCGGTAGCGAGATCCATCACGATAATGCCGCCAGTGCCGGACAATGACGAATCCGTTACGTAAGCCACGCCTGCTTTACCGACGCGAAAATCAAAACGCATGTCGTTAACGTAGGTGGCATCAAGGATAACGTCCGGCGGGAAGACCAGCGTTTTCACCACGTTGTTCGTTTTGAGATCGATGGCGACAAGCTTCGCGCCGCCCGTTACCGGTTTTGAAAAGCCGGGTGCGGCGGTATCAAGCACCCACAGGCGGCCCAGGCCGTCGGCCACCACGCTCTGCACGCTTAAAAAGCGCTCGCCCGGTCTGGCGTTATCCGCTTTGTTGATTTCCGGGTTGGGATAAGCCACAAGCTGGTTGCCTTTGACTTCGGCCACGGTAAAAGGCACGTCGTCTCCCCAGCGCGGGAAGTTAACAAAAATGCGGCCCGCTTCGGTCACCGTAACGCCGGTGGGCATGGCGCCGTTAAAGGTAGCGACCACCTCAGGCTGGCCGATAACGCGATCGCTGGCTAATTCCGCGAGCGTTAAGGGCTGCGCCTCGGCCGCCGCGCCGGTAAAGAGAGTGCCTGCGAAAGCCAGGGCAACGGCCAGCGCCAGCGCGCTACGGGAAGAGCGAATGTTACGCATGGGAATTCCTTATTGTTGTTATGCACAGGCGCCGCAGCGCCCGGCGTGGGTGTCAGAAGCCTTCCAGTACGATTTTGCCGCGCGCTTTGCCGCTTTCGATAAAAGCGTGGGCGCGGCGCAGGTTTTCGGCGGTGATTTTGCCGTAGTGCTCGCCGGTGGTGGTTTTCAGCGTGCCGTCTTCAATCAGGCGGCGGATGTTCTCCAGGATCGCGTTCTGGCGGCTGAGATCCGGCGTATTGAACAGCGAGCGGGTAAACATCAGCTCCCAGTGCAGCGAAACGGCTTTGCGCTTGAGCGGCACGGCGTCCAGGCTTTCCGGGTCGTCAATCAGCGCCAGTTTGCCCTGCGGGGCCAGCGCGTCGACAATCTGCCCGTAGTGTTTATCGGTGTGCGTCAGGCTTGCCACATAACGCACCTGGGGAATGCCGATATCACGCAGCCCTTCGGTCAGCGGGCGGGTGTGGTCGATAACATAATGCGCGCCAAGAGATTTCACCCACTCCGCCGTTTCCGGGCGGGAAGCGGTGCCGATAACCGTCAGGCCGGTGAGCTTGCTGGCAAGCTGCGTAAGAACAGAGCCCACGCCGCCTGCGGCGCCGATGATAAGCAGCGCGTCGCCTTCGCCATCGGTGACCTCCAGGCGGTCAAACAGCAGTTCCCACGCGGTAAGCGAAGTGAGCGGCAGCGCGGCGGCGTCCGCGTCGCTTAAGCTTGCGGGTTTATGCCCGGCGATGCGTTCATCCACCAGGCCATACTCGGCGTTAGCGCCCGGTCGGGTAATGGAGCCTGCGTAATAAACCTCATCGCCTGGCTTAAACAGGGTGACGTTTTCGCCCGTCGCCTCGACGGTGCCGACCGCGTCCCAGCCCAGGATGCGCGGTTTATCGGTGGGCGAACCGGCGCGCACTTTGGTGTCGACCGGGTTGACGGATACGGCGCGGATTTTCACCAGCAGGTCATGGGCGCCTGGCTGCGGCTTCGGCAGCTCCATTTCATAAAGGGATTTCGCGTCGCTGAGGGGTAAACCGTTCTGGCTGTATACGATAGCTTTCATGGCATTTCTCTTGTTATTCAGGGTGAAGGCGGTGGCCGCCCGGTGAAAAGCAGAGTAATGCCGGCAGGCTGGCGGAAAAACCGGGCAAACCGGGCAGCACTTTCTCTTTTGCAGTGAAAATCCTGCCGCTGGGCGCGTTGTCATTCGCATTGAGCCGCTTGCCAGAAAGCGCCATAATCCTTTCAAATAATTACCGAAAAACGCGCAAATAAGGTCAGGCCCGCCGGGCTGACAGAGTATGTTGTTCAGGGGACGGCCTGCGATTGACAGGCCCGGGAGACAAGATGATTCGGCTGGAAGATGTCATGCTGTTTGTCAGGGCCGCCGCGCTTGGCAGCTTTTCTAACGCCGCCCGCGAGGCGGATTTACTGCCAGGGCAGGTCAGCGCCGCCGTACACCGGCTGGAGCGCGACCTCGACAGGCGGCTCTTTGCCCGCTCCACGCGCAGCCTGCGCCTGACCGCCGAAGGGGAAAAATATTTGCCCTATGCCCAGGAGCTGCTGGCGGTAATGCAGGCAGGCGAGGAGAGTCTGCACAATAGTGAAGATGAGTTGCAGGGCGAGCTGAAAGTGGCGGTGCCGTCCGATATCGGGCGCAACGTTTTGCTGCCGCTCATTACGCAGTTTTGCGAGCAACACCCAAAAATTTCGCTGCGCTTGTTTCTCTCGGACCAGCGAAGCGATGTCTTTCGCGACCCGGTGGATGTGGCCATTCGCTATGGCGTGCTGGATAACAGCAGTTATGTGGCGCTGCCGCTGGCGGAAGATAACCGTCGGGTTATGGCCGCGTCACCCGATTATCTGGCGAAACACGGACGTCCGGCGACGCTTGACGAGGTGGCGCAGCACCACTGCCTGCTCTTTACCATGAACGGCCACGTTTACGATAAATGGAGCTTTCCGGAAAACGGCATGCGTCGCCAGCTGCATGTCAAAAGCCGCCTGCTTTGCGACGACGCCGACGTGGCCCGCCGCTGGGCGGTGGAAGGGATGGGTATCGTTTACAAATCGTGGATTGATCTCAGCGCCGATGTGCTGGCGGGCAGGCTGGAAGTGGTGTTGCCGCACTGCCCGGGCGAAGCCGCGCCGCTAAGCCTGATCTGTCCGCACCGCAAACAGTTTTCGCCCGCCATTCGCAAGCTTCACGGCGCCTTTCGCGAGCATCTGAAGGCGATCACCGGCCTGCTGCGCACGCATCCTGCTTTTCGCACGGGCGCTGAAAAATAAACAAGCCCGGCGCGTTACCTTCGCGCCGGGCGGTAAAAAAGCGCCGGTTATTTCAGGTGCGTTTTCAGCGCCGTGGAGGCCTGAAGAATGGCGGTGCGCACCGCAGGCACTGTGCTCAGGGCGTTCAGCAGCCCGTAGTCATGGATGAGTCCGTTATAGCGGGTGACTGTCACCTCCACGCCCGCCGCGTCGAGCTTGCGGCCAAAGGCTTCGCCTTCATCGCGCAGCACGTCCAGCTCCGCCGTCTGGATAAGCGTAGGCGGCAGCCCTTTCAGTTGTTCCGGCGTTGCGCGCAGCGGCGAGGCCAGAATGTTATTGCGATCGCTTTCTTTGGTGGTGTAAGCGTCCCAGAACCACTTCATCATGTTGCGGGTCAGGAAGTAGCCGTTTTCAAACTGGTTATAGGAGCCAGTGTTGAAATTCGCATCGGTCACAGGCCAGAACATCACCTCATAGCGGATAGCCGGGGTATGGTTTTGCTTCGCCTGAAGAGCGACCGCCGCCACCATGTTGCCGCCGACGCTGTTGCCCGCCAGCGCCAGGCGGGAACCGTCCACCCCTATCTCTGCGCCATGCTCGGCAACCCAGCGGGTGGCGGCATAAGCCTGGTTAATCGCCACCGGGAAGTGCGCTTCCGGCGACGGCGTATAGTTCACGAAGACTGCCGCTGCGCCGGATCCCACCACCAGGTCGCGTACAAGTCGCTCATGGGTCGGGAAATCGCCCAGGATCCAGCCGCCGCCGTGGAAGAACATAAAGACCGGCAGGGTGCCCTTTGCGCCTTTCGGCTTCACGATGTTCAGGCGGACAGGCTGACCGTTAACCTGAATGGTTTTTTCGCTGACATCGGCAGGCGGCAATTCCGCCCCTTTTTGCGCATCGACCAGCACCTGGCGGGCCGCCTGCGGCGAGAGCTGCTCCATCGGTTTGCCGCCGCTGCTGTTCAGCGCGTCAAGAAACGCCTGCACACGGTGGTCGGCATACGGCTGGGCGGCAACGCTGCTGGCGGAGACGGCGGCTAAGGTTGCGGCAAGCATAGTCTGTTTCAGTTTCATGGTGTAACCCTCTTAATTGTTAGCTATTTAATCGTGCACTATTTAAATGGTCAGGCGATGTCTGTGTCGTTTAGTTCATGATTGGGAATATAAGTAGTGCGCGATTTTATTGCAAGTTAAGTTTTTGTGTTTTTTCGTGGTGCAATGTATATATTTGAAAATTAATGGTTTATTTATGGAAAAAAGGAAGCGCGCTGGCTTCCTTTTCTCGTTATGCCGTTTTTTTACGCCGTGCGTCGGGTTAACGCATGGGCAACACGGCCGATTACGAGACCTTCGTCAGGGTGGTGACGCTAAGGTCCGCCAGGCCATCAATCGCTTTCATAAAGCGCAGGAAAGGTTCGCCTTTGCCATGCTCGTCCAGCGCCGCCTGGGAAGCCCAGCGTTCAAGCATCACAAACTGGTTCGGTTTTTCATTGCTGCGATAAAGCGCGTACTGAAGGCAACCCGGCTCGCCCTGGACTTCTCTTTCCACGTCAATAAGCGCGGCTTCGACAAGGTGTGCTGAACTGGCGTTGGCGTTAACAGTGGCGACTACAGTGATTTCCTGTTCCATATGATTTCCTCTTTTTGCTGTCAGTGTGTGTCGATACTAAGCGTAGCAGGAGAGGAGAAATAGCTGCGTTTCAGGGCAGGAGTTTCACTCGGCGAGTGAAAGTATCGTAGGTGGTATTGAGCGTTATCTGAAAGTGACATATACAGATAAATTTTCTGAAAAGCGTACTCGATTCTATCGCTCTGAGCCGTTCGGGACCTCTGCACCGATAAGCGAAGAAGAAAATATTTTATTATCGCAGTACGAACGGTTAGCCGGGGAAAGCGGGAAATATGTGGAGTACGGATAGGCCATGACAGCCGA
This sequence comes from Franconibacter helveticus LMG 23732, assembly GCF_000463115.2. Lineage (GTDB taxonomy): Bacteria > Pseudomonadota > Gammaproteobacteria > Enterobacterales > Enterobacteriaceae > Franconibacter > Franconibacter helveticus. The sequence goes on from NZ_AWFX01000009.1 coordinate 61,415, forward strand.
TCTCATGACACTCTGGCAAAGCAACGCTTTAAATTAAAACCTGCCAAACCGCTTTAATCTTCATGAACTCAGCCTGAGCAGGGACCGCAATGCTCCCGGCCATTCTCGTACCCGTTTCAGCCTCATTCACGCTCCCGCAGGGCATGCAGTTAAAGAACGCGGCATAAGCCGTGACAATTTCTATACTTTATCTTTCATGTTCACGGCGAATGGCGAGTCGGCAGCGCCAGAAAACCGCTAAGAGGAGAGAACCATGGTGCAAACCAGCAAACAGGACCGTATGCCCTACCTTATTTATCTGTGCGAAGGGCGTATCCTTGCGCAAAATATCGACGGGCACGTGATTGATATCGGCGGGTTTAGTGAGGAAGAGGGCGCATTCTCCTGGCTTCTGGATGGGAATAATGAGAAAGGCGAGGGGTTACGTTCAGCAAACGAGGCGCTGGAAGACATTGCCGCTAACGTGACCTTTTATTTCCTTGATGGCCAGTTCACCAGCCTGCCCGATTTATCAGAGCAATATCAGGATAAATTGCCGTCGGCCCCGTCGCGAGAGATCCTGCTGAATGAGCTTAGCGACCCGGCGCCCGGCGCCAGTGCTGACTAAAAAGAGCGGGTTTGCTTAACGCAACGCGCCCCGGCCGGTAACCGAAGCCGGGGCGCGTTTGTCGTTATTCTAACAGGCTACGGTGCAAGGCGTTGACCGCGCCGTCTGCGGATTGCGCCGGCAGCAGGACGCAAAGCGCATGGCGGGAGGCGCCGTGGCAAATCACGCGCACAGGAAAGGCGTCCAGTTCAGCAAACACGGCTTTGCACACCGACTCGGTCTGGGGAAGCGCGTTGCCGATGAGCGAAACGAGCGCCAGCCCGGTCTCCACTTCAATATGACAATGCGACGACAGCTCGGTGAGCAGCGCGCTGGTGAGCATATCGGCTTCGCCCGAGGTGGCGCTGGTGGCGTTAAGGATAAGGGCAACGCTTGTTTCCGAGGTGGTTACCAGGTCGATTGCCAGCTCATGACGCGACAAAATCCCAAATATGTCCGCTAAAAAGCGGTGCGGGGGCTGAGCCTCAAGGCTTGTTAAGGTTAACAGCGTCTGCTGGCGGCGCACGGCCAGGGCGCGATAACGCGCGGGCGCTGGTACGTCGCGGCAAACCAGCGTGCCGCCCGCGCTGGCGTTGTTGCTGGCGCCTACGAATACCGGAATGTTTTTGCGCATGGCGGGCAGCAGCGTGGCCGGATGCAGCACCTTAGCGCCAAGCGTCGCCATTTCACTGGCTTCGGCGAAAGAGAGCGTGTCTATACGTTTCGCCCGGGCGACGATACGGGGATCGGTGGTATAGATCCCGGCAACATCGGTCCAGATATCCACCCGCGAGGCCGACAGCGCCTCTGCCAGCAGGGACGCGGTGTAATCGCTGCCGCCGCGGCCAAGGGTCGTGGTGTGTCCCGCCGCGTCGCTGCCGATAAAGCCCTGCGTCACCACCAGCGCCTGTTCCATACGCGGGCGTAAGGTGTTTTCCGCAAGCGCCGCGATGGCGCTGACCGCGGGCACCGCGCAACCATAAGTATCATCAGTACGGATCACTTTGCGGGCGTCAAACCACTGCGCTTCCACCTGCTGTTCACGCAACACTTCTACAAACAGCAGAGAGGAGATCAACTCGCCGTGGCTGACCAGCTCGTCGCAGAGCGCAGCCGAACGCGATTCGGCCGCTTTTGCAGCCAGGCGAGCCACGTTGTCGAGCAGACGTTCGATCTCCCGGCCCACGGTTTCTGGCTGTTTCAGGCGTGAAATAATACGCTGTTGCAACGCGCGCAGGGTGTCGATTTTATCCTGCCGAACGCGGCTTTCGGGGCCGGATGCGAGTTCGACCAGCAGGTTGGTGACGCCTGCCGAGGCAGACAGGACAACCAGTCGGACGTTTTTATCAGCAAGGACGAGGGTGGCGCTGCGGCTCATCGCATCATAATCAGCGACGCTGGTGCCGCCAAATTTGGCAACGATGAAGGGGGGATAATTGTGAGTCATAACAATCTCATATCTGGGCGCCATACGGATATGGCATGAAAATTTTTCATTCCTGGCGTAAGGGAAGCAGGCTTCGCCTTACGAAATGTCCGCCCGCGAACATTTTGTTTAAGCCCCGGTTTTTGCGCCCGTTATTGAGAAAACGCATTGCTTCTCAGGGGACCGGGTGTAGTGCACGTTAAGCGTTAATAATGGCTTCCTTTTTTATGGCGAATTTTTTAAGGCGGGCAATAGTAAGTGAATACCTGTGTTGATGCGATATTTTCTTTAACATTTATTCTAAGCCCATAGAAAAATTCATTATTTACAAACGGGTATTAAGCGAAATTTATTTAAAATAACATTTTTCTAACATTTAACCGGCGCGAAATAAAATGCAGCGCTTTTTCAGCGGGTTGTATAAAAACCCGCCGATAATAATCCTGCAACAGGCGTGGATTACCTTTCAGGCGGCGGCTGCTCTGCGCTGCGTTATTTTTGTTATTGTTTTTACATTAAATGCTGCAAATACCCACACAAAATCTAAGATTGTGTACGCAGTTGAAAACACCTATATTAGCCGCGTTTTTTCACCCCCCCATAAACCCTTATTCAACCCGGTGTTAAAAAGGCCCAGGTTGTAGGAGAGATATGATGACGGATAAAGTCCGTATTAATTCTTTGAATGCTAATTCATTATCGCAAAGCAATGAGACCTTTCTGGCCAGACAGGCTGAGTTTGAATCTAACGTCAGAAGCTATCCGCGTAAATTGCCATTAGCGATTGCTAAAGCGCAGGGCGCCTGGATAACCGACGTTGAAAATAAACAGTATCTTGACTGCCTTGCGGGCGCCGGAACGCTGGCGCTGGGCCATAACCATCCTGATGTTATCCAGAGCATCCAAAGTGTCATTACCAGCGGCTTACCGTTACATACTCTTGACCTGACCACTCCCTTGAAAGATGAGTTCTCCGCTTATCTGCTCTCCCTTTTGCCTGACCAGGGGAAAGAATATTGCCTGCAATTCACCGGGCCTTCCGGCGCCGACGCCGTTGAAGCGGCGCTGAAGCTGGCGAAAAAGGTGACCGGGCGCTCCGGCGTAATCAGCTTCTCCGGCGGTTATCACGGTATGACGCATGGCGCGCTCTCCGTAACCGGCAACCTGTCGCCGAAAGAAGCGGTTAACGGCATGATGCCGGAAGTGCAGTTTATGCCTTATCCGCACCAGTACCGCTGCCCGCTCGGCATCGGCGGCGAAGCTGGCGTAAAAGCGCTGACTTATTATTTTGAAAATCTGATCAACGACGTAGAAAGCGGCGTGCGTAAACCTGCGGCGGTGATCCTGGAAGCCGTACAGGGTGAAGGCGGCGTGAACCCGGCGCCGGCGGAGTGGTTACAGCGCATCCGTAAAGTGACGCAGGAACACGGCATTCTGCTTATCCTTGACGAAGTGCAGGCGGGCTTTGCCCGTACCGGCAAGTTCTTTGCCTTTGAGCACGCGGGCATTGAGCCGGACATTATCGTGATGTCGAAAGCGGTAGGCGGCGGTTTGCCGCTGGCCGTGCTGGGCATCAAAAAACAGTTCGACGCCTGGTCGCCTGGCCATCATACCGGCACATTCCGTGGCAACCAGATGGCGATGGCGACCGGCCTCACCACGCTTAAGATCCTTAAAGAAGAGCGCATTGCCGATAAAGTCGCCGAACAGGGCGAATGGCTGAAAGGCAAACTGGCAGAGATGCAAAAGCGTTTCCCGGTTATCGGTCACGTACGCGGTCTGGGCTTAATGATTGGCATCGAGATTGTTAAACCTCACGAAGCACAGGATCACATGGGATGCTACCCGGCAGACGGCGAGCTGTCCGCGCTGCTGCAAAAAACCTGCTTCGAAGCGGGACTCATTCTTGAGCGCGGCGGCCGCGGCGGTTGCGTGCTGCGTCTGCTGCCTTCGCTGCTTATCAGCAACGCCGAGCTGGAGATTTTCCTCGAGAAATTCGAACAGGCGCTGCTTAATGCTGGCGTGAAGCCGGTTTGATCGGAGCACATAATCCTATGTCTGATGTAAATCCGATTCTGTCGGGGTCCGCGCAGAGTATTGCCGCCTACCAGGAAGCGATCGAGCAGAGCACAAAAGCCGTTGTGCAATGGCTTAAGCAACCTGAAATGTATCAGGGCAAAAGCGTCGCGGAATTACGCGAGCGCATTCAGCTTGAGTTCAATGCTGAAGGCCTCGGCAACCAGGCCGCCATTGAACGCGCCGTTGAGTATTTCCTTAAAGACAGTTTGTCCGTCCACCACCCGCAGTGCGTGGCGCATCTGCATTGCCCGAGCCTGGTCATTAGCCAGGCGGCGGAAGTGCTGATTAACGCCACTAACCAGAGTATGGACTCCTGGGACCAGAGCCCGTCGGCGACCATTATCGAAATGAAGCTGATTGCCTGGCTGCGCGAGCAGACAGGTTATCCGGCGGGCGACGCCGGGGTCTTTACCAGCGGCGGTACGCAAAGCAACCTGATGGGCCTGATGCTGGCGCGCGACGCCTTTTTCGCCCGCCAGGGCCACTCCGTCCAGCTTCACGGGCTGACCGGCAACCTCAGTAAAATTAAGGTGTTTTGCTCTGAAAGCGCGCACTTCTCGGTGCAAAAGAACATGGCGCTGATGGGGCTTGGCTACCAGTCTGTTACGCAGGTCAAAACCGATAAGTTCTCGCGGATGGATCTTAACGATCTGCAAGCGAAGCTGGCGCAGGCCAAAGCCAACGGCGAGCAGGTAATGGCCATTGTCGCCACGGCAGGCACTACCGATGCGGGCGCCATCGATCCGTTAGCGGAAATCGCGGCGCTGGCGGCGCAAGAGCAGATTTGGGTGCATGTGGATGCGGCCTGGGGCGGCGCGCTGCTGCTCTCTGAAAAGTATCGCCACTTGCTCAATGGCCTTGAGCTTGCGGACTCGGTGACGCTGGATTTCCACAAGCAGTTCTTCCAGACCATCAGCTGCGGCGCTTTTCTGCTCAAGGATGCGCGTCATTATCAGCTGATGCGCTACCAGGCGGCCTACCTTAACTCTGACTTTGACGAAGAGCAGGGCGTGCCGAACCTGGTGTCGAAATCGCTGCAAACCACGCGCCGTTTCGACGCCTTGAAATTGTGGATGGGCCTGGAAGCGCTGGGTAAAAAGCAGTACGCCGAAATTATTGATAACGGCGTAACGCTGGCGCAGGAGGTGGCGCGCTTTGTGGCGACGCAACCGCAGCTGGAGCTGGTGATGGAGCCGCAACTGGCCAGCGTGCTGTTCCGCTTCCGCCCGCAAAGCGGCGAAGCCGCAGACGTGGCGCTGCTGAACCAGCGTATCGGCGACGCGCTGCTGGCCTCCGGCAGCGCCAACGTCGGCGTAACGGAAGCGGACGGCATAACCTGCCTGAAGCTGACGCTGCTTAACCCGACCGTGAGCCTGGAAGATGTAAAAGTGCTGCTGGCGAGCGTGATCGCCTGTGGGCAACAGCTTCACAACGCCTGATAGCGGCAAAAAATGAAAAAGCCGACCCCGGAAATGGGTCGGCTTTTTTTTGCGCAAAAAAACGACGCATCTATCGGGCCAGTCTTTGGAAACGCAAGGGGCTTTACGCCTCAAAAGCAGGCCGGGCGGGCCATCAGACGACCCGGTAAAACGCGAGCTTAACGCCGCTTGCGGTGCGGTTGGCGGAGCAGACAAATAAGGAGTTTGTCAGCCAGTCCAGTTCAGGGGCGCTGACTTCAAAAACAGGCGCCGTGCGAAAATAGATATCCTCGGCGGAAAGTTGATTAAAAAAGCGCATATCATCGCCGAACAAGTGCCCCTTCCAGGCCTCGGGAACCCGGCGGATGCCGTTGTTTTCAACATAGACCGTGCCTTCGTTAACCCGCAGCGCATAGCGCGCAGAGAGCCGGCAAACACCGTCAGGTTCGATTATCTGGCTGTCCACGCCGCCTGGCAAAACCTCACCTTCCAGCGCGCCAGAGACGCTGCCGCCGAGAATAGGGATAAGCTGACGTTTGCCGCGAGAGGGTGAGTTTGAGACAACAATGGGTGAATCAACCCTGATGTCGATGCTAAAGCTATATTCAAGTTCCGGTATCACAGAAACCTCCTCAATCTGTTTTTAGTATAAGCCCGTCGCGAGGTAATAAAACCGCATTTATTAGATGGGTATCTTCAGGTTTTTAAATCATTCGCTCCTGCCGCGCTTTACTGGCGAAGCCCTGTTTAAGCGACGCTTACCGCTTATTTCCTTGTTATCTGGAGGGGGAATTTCAGGACGTCATCTGGCGCATGCATAATATATATTCATTGCTGTGAAACGCGCGCTATAAGAAAAAGCTATGCATAAAGGGCAGGGCGCCACTGGCAATACGTTTCTTTATTCTAAAATTATTGATTAAGCCTCGCGGCGGGTAAAATATCGTCATCGCCCATTGCAAAGAATCTTCAGGATATAAAAAGTAAAGTTAACTAACAGGATATATTTCGGGTTTTAAGCAATATCTTAACGGGCAATGCAGCGCGTTTTGTTAGCCTTTAAGCCCGGCGCAAGCCACTAATCGGAGGTTGTCAGTGCTGATTAAACTTAAACGAATGCGGTCTCATCTTGAGGACAGGAAGCTGGCGCTGTGGCTGGCGACAACCGCGGGGCTGCTTAATGCCATCGCGCTTGGCGCTTTCGGTTTTTTTCCGTCACATATGACGGGGAATACCTCACAGCTGTCGAGTGAAGTATCCACCACGGATTTCAGGGATATCTTTTTTTTCGGCACGCTTATTCTGACTTTTGTCTGCGGCGCGATAATTGCCCGCGCAATTGTCATCTGGGGCATTGTCACCAATAACCGGCTTATTTTTTGCCATATATTACTGACCGAGGGCATTATTTTAACGGCCATTTCTCTTTATGAAACGTATTACCATAGTTTTTCGTCAAACCGCGAGGTGATAACCGCGCTTTGCGGCCTGATGGGCTTGCATAATTCAACCTCAACGCAGCTTTCTAACGGCCGGGTGCGGTCGACGCATATTACCGGCACATTAACCGACGCGGGTATTTCGTTTGCTTCCGTGATAGTCGCTATGCTGCGCCGCGATTTTTCAAAAGATACGCAGGCGCAAAAAAGCCAGCTGACAACCCATCTCACCACCATCTTCTCCTTTTTAACCGGCGGCGTGGTGGGGCTTTCGTTATTTGATTATTTCGGCTTTGCCTCTATGACCGCAGTCGGCCTGGTGCTGACCACCGTCGCGGTGCTGTCTATCTTCACAATCAGTCGTCGCGTGAATAAATGGCGCCGGGCTTATTAACTCACCGCCGGCGCCGCTGGCGCCGGATCACGCCTCAGCCGTTTTCGACGCCCGATAGCACGCCTGCATCTCATCCAGCGCCGCCTGGTTCTCCAGACCCCACTGGTACATCTGCTCTATCGGCTCAGCAAAGGTTTTGCCAAGCGGGGTAAGCCGGTAATCGACCTTTGGCGGGACAACATCGTACACATGGCGGGCGATCAATCCGCGCTGCTCAAGCTCCTTTAGCGTCTGGAAGAGCATCTTTTTTGAAATGCCCTGCAAGCTGCGCTGCAACTCGCCGGTGCGCGCGCGGCCTTGCGGCCAGTGATAGAGCGCGTGAAGCACCATGGTGCTCCATTTCACCGCGAAAAGATCCATTAGCCGACGCGGCGGCGAATCGGCGTAGAAGAAGAGTTTGCCGTCTACCCAGGCTGGCATGGGAGTATCCTCGTTTATGGTAACCAAATGGTAACTACTATCAATAAAAGACCTGTTCAGATAAAGTCTGCCGCCTTCTTTGAGTTAAAGCCAGTTCATTCGAGGCGCTATGAAAATCAACGCTCTGGTCGCACAAGACGCGACGCAGCCTTTATCCAGCAGCCATGTTTCCCTGCGTCCGCTGCAAAAGCAGGATGTTAAAATTGAGATCCTCTACTGCGGCGTCTGTCACTCTGACCTGCATATGGCGCGCAACGAGTGGGGCGTGAGCCGCTATCCGCTGGTGCCAGGGCATGAAATCGTTGGCCGCGTGGCGCAAACCGGCGCAGGCGTTACCCGTTTTAAAGCGGGCGATATTGTCGGCGTGGGGGTGATGGTCGACGCCTGCCGCGAATGCCATTTTTGCCGCCAGCAGGAAGAGCAATATTGCGAAGCGGGTTTTACCGCCACCTATAACGGCATTGATAAATACACCGGTGAAAGCACCTGGGGCGGCTACGCGCAGGCGGTGATTGTCGATGAGGATTTTGTGGTTTCCGTGCCGCAGCACTTGCCGCTGGCGGGGGTGGCGCCGATGCTTTGCGCAGGCGTCACCGTCTGGTCGCCGCTTCGTCATTACGCTGTGAAAGCCGGGGATCGCGTTGGCGTGGTGGGCCTTGGCGGGTTAGGGCATATGGCGGTCAAGCTCGCCAGCGCGCTGGGCGCTGAGGTGACGCTGTTTACCACCTCCCCGGAAAAAGGCGCCGATGCGCAGCGCCTTGGGGCGAAACAGGTTGTGGTTTCACGCGATGCGGCGCAAATGGCGGCCTGCCAGACCACGCTTGATATCATTATCGACTGCGTGGCCGCGCCGCACGATCTCAACCCTTACCTGGCGACGCTTAAGACCAATGGCCGCCTGGTGCTGGTGGGCATTCCTGACAGCCCGCATCTTTCGCCGGACGTCACGCCCATGGTGTTCCGCCGTTTAAGCATCAGCGGTTCCTCCATCGGCAGCATTAAAGAGACGCAGGAGATGCTCGATTTCTGCGGCCAGCACCACATCACGGCAGATATTGAGCTGATTGCGGGAGAGGAGATCGAAAACGCCTATGCGCGCATGCTGAAAGGCGACGTGCGCTACCGTTTCGTTATCGATATGCAGGCTACGCGCTGGTAATTGAAAAAAGCGCCTGTCGATACAGGCGCGTTATTATTAACACCGATCTCGCTTAGCCAATTTTGCTGCTCAATTTTCGGTTCTCAGAGTGCATGACTAAATCGCCTTCGGTGACCATCTCAAGCAGGGTTTTAAAATCATGCTGCGATTTATCGATGACGCCGAAGGAATAATTAATATTAAACGGCTTCTCTGAGTGAAGATTATAATCGTCCAGCCGCGCCTGGAAATCACATAAAAATTTATCGGCATCGGCTTTGCTTTTATTTTCAAGCAGGATGGCGAACTGATTGCCGTCTAACCGTCCGGCGGTGTTACCCGGCGGCAGACTTTTTTTCAGGCTGCTGGCGAAAATTTTAATGGCCCGATCGCCTTCGGCATGCCCCCAGAATTCATTAACAGAAGCAAGATTATTCATGGTGATATAAAGCAGGGAGTAGTCTTTCTTCTGCTCTTTTATTGCAGCGAACTGTTTTTCGCCCGCCTGAAAAAAACCGCGGCGGTTCGGTAAGCCCGTCAGGCTGTCCGTCATTGCCATGCTGATAATATACAACTCGTCTTCAACAATGGCGGCGAGATCTAACAGCGTATTAACGTTTGTGGGTGAAAAGTCGCGGGGCAGGGTGTCGATAATACAGATCGTGCCGGCAATGGCGCCGCCGGGTAAACGCACCGGACAGCCTGCGTAGAAACGTATTTTCGGCTCGCCGGTAACGAGTGGGTTATCAAAAAAACGCGGGTCGGTGCTGGCATCCGTCACCACGAATACCCCTTCCTGCAAAATGGCGTGGGCGCAAAAAGAGACATCCCGCCGCGTTTCGCGCAGCTGGAAACCATTGGTAGAGATCATCCACTGTCTGTCGCGGTCAAGAATAGTGATAAGGGCGGTGGGCACGCCAAAAACCGTGCTGGCAAGACGCGTCAGGCGATCCAGCCTTTCCATGTCTTTTTTATCGAGCAGGTCGGCCATATATAGCGCCTGTAGACGCTCTTTTTCATTCGCGGGTTTTTGTGGGAAAAGCATATAACCCCCTCATCATGAAAATAAATCTAAAATATATTTTGCCAGCGTGGTTGGGATAACAACGTTGCCTGTTAATAGTTTAGCATTTCTTATTGATAGCGTGGCGTCGCGGTTTTAAACAAGGCTTTTTTGCGGGCGCGCTATTTTTACTATAGCGGTAAAAAAGCGACCCGCCATAACCCTCTGTCTTTCAGCCTGGCGGGCGTTAAGATGAGAAGAAAACGAGTCGGAGCAGGCGTTATCATTAGAAAGCTAACAATTTTATAGGCTGGGCAACTTATTTGATTACCCGTTTTCGTCGGCTTCGTTCCGGCCCAATTATCTCTCCCTGGTGGTTGCGCACGACAATTTTCGCAACTGGCGCGTCGGTTTCGTTATCCACCAGAATCGAGTGCGTTTCGCCTGGATGAAATAAGTTCTCTTCTCCCCACTGGCGTAAACAGACGATAAGCGGAAATAAAGCGCGCCCTTTTTCCGTCAGCACATATTGCTGGTAAGCGCTACCGTCTGAGGCGGGTCTGAGAGCGAAAATATCTTCATCAACCAACTTTTTTAGCCGGCTGGTCAGGATGTTTTTCGCCGCCAGGGTGCTTTTTTGAAAATCTGAAAAGCGGGTAACACCGTCAAATGCGTCCCGCACCAGCATCAACGCCCATTTATCGCCCAGTATGGCGCTGGCGCGGGCGACAGGGCATTCCGTATTAATAAATGTCGCTTCGTAATTCATCTCTCTTCTCCGGCGTTGGTCTGGCGCTGCGGGTATCCGTTATATCGGGCAGGCAGCAGTATCATAAATAATCTTGTTGCATTTTGAAACCGGTCAGGCTAAAACCATCTTGTTTCAATTTGAAACCACAGGAGCCGTTTATGTCTGTTACCTCGCACAGCGCCTGCGCTTTGCCTTACCGCGCGCCGGGCTGGCTGATCCTGCTTTTCTCCGTTGCCAGCGGCCTTGCCGTGGCGAATGTCTATTTTGCGCAGCCGTTGCTGGCCTCGATGGCGGCGGATCTGCATGTTTCGACGCAGGCTATCGGCTCGGTCGTGACCGTAACGCAGGCCGGGTATGCCGTTGGGCTGCTTTTACTGGTGCCGCTCGGCGATCTTATCGACCGACGCTGGCTTATCAGCGCAATGATGTTCGCCGCTTCGCTTGCCTTAACGGTCGTGGGTTTCTCCGGCGCGTTTTCCGCGCTGCTGGTCGGCATGCTGGCGACAGGGCTGATGGCGGTCGTTGTACAGGTTTTTGTCGCCAGCGCATCGGCGCTCTCGCCGCCGGGTGAAAGGGGAAAAGCGGTAGGCGCCGTCACGGGCGGCATTGTGCTCGGGATTTTACTGGCCCGCCTCGCCGCAGGCGCGCTGGCGGACCTCGCTGGCTGGCGGGCCATTTATCGGCTTTCGGCCGCGCTTATTTTCATCATGGCGGTGGTTTTATGGCGCGTTTTACCGTCGCAGAAAGCCCATGCGCAGAAGCGCGGTTATCGCCAGATACTCCTTTCTGTTATGCAATTATGGATAACTGTGCGGGTGCTCCGTGTGCGGGCGGTACTGGCCATGCTTATTTTCATGAGCTTCAGCCTGTTATGGACCGGGCTGGTATTGCCGCTTAGCGCTGCGCCCTGGTTTTTCAGCCATACGCAGATTGGCTTGTTTGGCCTTGCGGGAGTGGCCGGGGCGCTGGCCGCCCTGAAAGCCGGGCGCTGGGCCGACAGGGGATATGGCGAGCGAACATCGGGCCTGGCGCTCTTTATACTCGTTGTCTCATGGCTACCAGTAAGTATGGCGGGGTCGTCCATGTTGCTGCTTATTGTCGGCATTGTGCTGCTCGACTTTGCCGTCCAGGCGGTGCATGTCACTAATCAAAGCCTGATTTTTGCCGCCCGACCAGAGGCCGCCAGCCGGCTGGTTGGCGCCTATATGGTGTTTTATTCCGCCGGCAGCGGCGCGGGCGCGTTGCTGGCAACAATGACCTATGACCGCTGGGGATGGGCGGGAGTCTGCCTGACTGGCGCGTTGGTCAGCCTGTCGGCATTTATCTTTTGGCTTCTTACCCGTTATAGTGGCAAGTAACCTTTTCATTTTAAAAAGAAATGCAGGAAGCGATGTTATGAACCTGAACGCCCGTTTTTTAGATGACGCAGAGCAAACAGACCCTTCGGTGCCCGAACACACCGTTAATCCTTTTGCCGAACGCGGCATATTGCGGGCGCGGGTATTGATAGAAAAGGATAACGAGCCGGTGCGCGTGCTGCGTATTTTTGTGGGTACGGATGAGCAAGGTTTTCTGCTTGAGCAATGCTTCAGCAAGCTTTTAATGAACCAGGAAACGCTGGCTATTCTTTACGGCCAGCACGTGCATCTGTTTGACATGGCGTCGCATCGGGTTGTAAGCCATTTTCTGGGTGATTATGTCTGCAATATTTATCCGGTTCCCGATCCCTTTTCGCCGCTATTGAGCGAATCATTTCTGGCGGCCACATTTTGCTATACGTTTTTAATCAGCATCCGGCAGGGCGTTGTATGGCGTTCTGGGCAGTGCGCCATAGACGGCGTGATTATCGACGAGATTGCAGGAAACGTTATTCATGGTTCAGGCGAATGGGACCCGCCAGGCGGCTGGCGGCCCTTTATGCTGTCGCTGGACACCGGGAAAGCAATAAAAGAAGCGTGAAACAGGCGCGTCGGGAGAGCATTCAGCCCGGCTGAGAACACGACCACCCCAAAACCCGTTAATAAAAAAGGGCTTTCTGGATAACGTTCTCAACCGGGATAAAGCAGGGAGGGGGCGTCAGATATCGTCCATGGTATGGTCAACGACAATTTCCAGCGTTTTACGCAGAACATCGCCTTTAATAACATCACGGGTAGATTCAATTTCGCTAATCAGGCGCAAAATTATCGCTTTATGAGTAAGCGGTTCTTCTGCGGCAAGTATAGTGCGGATTACAGCGCCAAGAATAGTGGCTTCCTCGGCCAGCATATCGCCGGCATTACGGAAGTAATCCGTTAGCGCCCTATCAGGCAGCTCTGCGTAAACTTCTGATTTCTCAAGCATAACCTGGCTCATGTGCTCATACCATCATTCAATCAATTGTAATAAGATGCGGTCAGTGTTTTTTACCGGCATCCGACTTTTGGCTTTTCTCAAAGAGGGAATGCACATTGTCATGCGTCCACTCTTTGTTTTCCCGAAGGTTATTACGCTGCCCGGCCAGCATGCGCGCGCCAATCTCAGCAATAACGCTGCTAATGGCTTTGCGCCTCTGGCTGTCTGCTTCTTTTGCTTCCATCGCCCGCAGTCTTGAGATCAGGGCCTTGAAGTTTATCGGGCCTTTTTCCTTTAAAAGGGATAAAACCGCCTCGCCAATAATCTCATCTGTCAGTTGTTCTGTTTCACTTCTGTTCATAAATGCGTCTCTGATTGCCACACTTTCCCGCCCAGGAAAGTGGATAAAATCAGTTTTCAGGTGGACCAGTCCACTGAAAATTGCCAGACTTTTTCGTCGTCGGCAATATTATCCCCGCCAGGATTGACTTGAATAACCCGAAAATCTGTTACTGATAACCTTCTTAAATTAGCGGTCGAATAACAAGCCAATAAGCGTGTTGTAATGCGCTTCTTCTTCCTGATCTGCTGCAAGTTCCAGTCGGCTAAGCAGTTTGGTGCAAATCGCTTTGCGGTTCAGGCTGCGGCCGTCGCTAAGAATTTCCACAACAATTTGACCTAACGTTTCCTGCTGAGTAGGGAGGGTCGCCTTGTTAAAATAGCGGGCAATGGCATTCGCTGTATCCGGAATATAACCGTTCTGCTGCATTTGTCCTTCCTCCAGGTAAACATTAACAAGCTAACTAATGTGTAGAAGTATACAAATCTGCGTTAACTTGTACATCAAAATTGTACAAAAATTTGCGTTACTCTTAGCCTTTTATTAATTAAATGTTTACATTCAGCCCGTTACGATGAAAAAAAATTGTAAACGCATGGGTTGTACAACCCGTTTTCGCCCCTTACCCCTGTACAGGTAAGAAGAAAGTAGTATTTGCTGGCTGTGCAAAAAAGAAAATCATCCCTTCGGTTTTCAATCTATCCGGCCGCCATGACAAAACGACGAACGGGGCTTCTGTGCTAATCACTACAAGACCTTAAGAAAGGCTTCTGTTATGGTGGCGTCTCATACACCTATTCACTGGAGCAATCATGCTCACCACTATCATTTACCGAAGCCATATTTGCGACGACGTTCCGGTTAAAAAACTGGAGGAGATGGTAGCCACAGCTAATCTGAAAAATGGCGAAACCGGCGTTACGGGCATTCTGCTTTTCAACGGCACGCACTTTTTTCAGCTGCTTGAAGGCCCGGAAGAGGGTGTTCTGGAGATTTATAACCACATCTGCGAAGACGCCCGTCATTACAATATCGTTGAGCTGTTGCGCGACTACGCGCCTTCGCGGCGTTTCGGTAAAGCGGGCATGGAGCTGTTTGATCTGCGCGAGTACGACAGCGATGAAGTACTGCAACATGTGCTTGATAAAGGCACCTCGAAGTACCAGTTAACCTATGACGATCGCGCGTTGCAGTTTTTCCGCACCTTCGTTGAGGCACGAGAAAAAGAAAACTATTTCGAGATCCCGCCTGGCTACGCCTGGGATTTTATTCCCGACGGCAAGGCCATCAAGCCTGAAAATCTGATTATCGATAACGCCGCCGATTGCAGCTTTGCTTTTCAGCCGATAATCGACCCGCTGGCGCAGGAGATCGTCTCGCTGGAAGCGTTGATCCGCACCCCGTCCGGCGACGCGCCGCGCGCTTATTTTGAGAATCTCTCAGAACTGGCCATTTATGAGGCTGATCTGCAAAGCAAAAAAGTGGCTTTCGCTATGGCCCGCGCGCTGAACCTCGGCGAGCAAATGCTTTCCGTCAACCTGTTGCCGATGACGCTGGTTAAAGTGCCGGGCGCCGTCAGCTTCCTGCTTGATGCTATCGAAGCTAACGGGCTGGTGCCCGATCAGATAATCGTTGAGTTCACCGAAAGCGAGGTCATTTCGCGTCTCGATGACTTCACCGACGCGGTAAAATTACTGAAAGCCGCCGGCATTCAGGTTGCTATCGACCACTTTGGCGCAGGCTTCGCCGGGCTGTCGCTGCTGGCGCAGTTCCAGCCGGATCGCATTAAAATCAACCGCGCTTTGATTAAAGATGTACACAAAAGCGGCCCCCGGCAGGCCATTATCCAGGGGATTATTAAAAGCTGCGCTTCGCTGGAAATTTCCGTTTGCGCCGTCGGCGTGGAAAAGGCGGAAGAGTGGATGTGGCTTGAATCGGCTGGCATCGCGTTGTTCCAGGGACACCTGTTCGCACGCCCTGAAGTTGGCGGCATTCCCGCCGTCGCCTGGCCGGAAAAACGCTCCGGCTTCTGAACCTCTTTAACATCTCTGATGTATGTCACAGGCTGCTGATGAAAAAATCAGCAGCTTTTCATAACCCCCGTTACACTCATTGAGGCTATAGTTGTATCGCTGCGGCGAAAGGCTGTACATATTCACGCCAGCCTGTGCTTTTCCGCTCGCGGCAAGTTCAAAAAATGAGCTGAATAATGAAAGATTTACAGTTGTACAAGAAAAAATGATTTGTACAAGAAGTACAGATTGGTTAGGTTGAGACATGGACGTATCAGGTTTGATTATGAGTGAGTTAATGGCCTTTTACAGTATTGGCGAAGTCGCCGAACGATGCGGAATAAATCCAGTGACGCTGCGCGCATGGCAGCGGCGCTATGGATTGCTTAAACCTCAGCGTAGCGAAGGCGGTCATCGTCAGTTTGATGAGGCTGATATTCAGCGTATCGAAGAGATAAAACGCTGGGTGGAGAGCGGCGTGCCGGTTGGCAAAGTCAGGGCGCTGCTGGAAAAAAATACCTTAGTTGTACAAGACGACTGGGTCGCGCAGCAGGAGGAGATGATGGCGGTGCTGCGTCATGTCCGGCCAGCCAAATTACGCACCGCAATCATTGCGCTGGGGCGGGAACATTCAGCAGATGCGCTTATCGATCATATCCTCGTGCCTGTCCGCCAGCGGCTGAACCTCGATCAGAACACTGCTCGCACCATGTCCAGCATGCTTGACGGCGTGCTTATCGATTATGCGGCCTCCTGTCTTGCTGAAGCGCGCAGGAAAGCCGGTAAAGAAGCGCTGCTGATTGGCTGGGATAGCGAAGACCGCACCCGGCTGTGGCTGGAAGCCTGGCGGCTTTCGCAAAAAGGGTGGCACATCGACGTCATGGCGGAACCGCTGGATTCGCCTCGCCCTGAACTGTTTCCCGGCCAGCAGCTTTTCCTCTGGACAGGCAAAGCGCTTTCTCGCCGCCAGCAGGAGCAACTTACCCACTGGCAGGAGCAAGGCTACACCGTCGCTTTCCACGGCGCATAATCTGAAAAAGGATGCCCGGGCATCCTTTTACCGTTCCCTGATTTTCAGTCTCGCTGCGTCGTCAGCACCTTCTCACCCTGAACAGCCTCTGGATGCGCGCCGCGATCGCGTTCAGCTCTGCGGCAAGGTAATGCCCGTTATCTGCGCCAGGTTTTCGATAAGCGCGTTCTGAAAGGCTTCATCGTGCGCGGCGGCGTGGGGCGTGCGCCGTTTTTGATGATGCCAGTAGCCGCCGCTGTTCAGCGCTTCAGCGTCATCGCTTACCGCCAGCCATTCCTGAGTCAGGTGACCCAGCCGCAAATCGTCGGGCGCGCCCGCGCCGCCCATTTTTGTCGGCACCCAGCCTGGATCAACGGCGTTGCAGATAACGTCCGGCCAGCGCCGGGCGAGCGCCATTGTCAGCGCGGTGATAAACAGCTTGCTGTCGGAATAGGATGCAGACTCCCGCGCGCCTGTCCAGTCCACGTTTTCCAGGCGCGGCTGGCCGTTCAGGTGCATGCCGCTGCTGAGATAAATCAGGCGGTCGGGTCTGGCTATCAGCGCCGTCAGCACGTAAGGCGCCACCACGTTTACCGGTACAATCTGCGGCCCGGAATATACTCCCGCGTTATGAATAACGGCGTTCATCTGCCCCGTGCGGTTTACCTGCTCAGCCACTTCCTGGGTGGCGTTCAGGTCACTTAAGTCGCCCACCACCACCTGCGCGCCCTGGTCCACCAGCGATTGAACCGCCTCAAGACGCTGAGGACTTCGCACATGCACCACCACATCGTGACCGGCGGCCAGCAAGTTTTCCGCTGCGCCGTAGCCCAGGCCGTCGGCCGAGCCGGTAATAAAAATTCGCGCCATTTCACCCTCTGCGTTATTCAGTTAATGCTCATGGGTAGTATAGAGCGGGCTGTGATGGGGGATGTGGCCATGCGAGCACTCAGCGATATAGCGCTTTTTGCCAGGCGGCGCAAAAGCTAAAAAGAGTACGCCGCCCGAAGGCGGCGGTTTTATTTATCTGCGCTGTTATAAACCGCGCTGCGCCATCAGCCGCGCCAGGTCCACCAGCCGGTTGGAAAAACCCCACTCGTTATCATACCAGGCGAGGATCTTCACAAGGTTGCCGCCAATGACCAGGGTAGAAAGCCCGTCGATAATAGATGAGCGCGGGTCGCCCTGGTAATCGCTGGAAACCAGCGGCTCGTCGCTGTAGCCGAGGATATTTTTCAGCGGGCCGCTTTCCGCCGCCTGGCGAAAAGCGTGGTTAACTTCCTCGACGGTGACGTCGCGCTTAAGCGTCACGGTAAGGTCGACAATGGAAACCACCGGCACCGGCACACGCAGCGAGTAGCCCGTCAGGCGACCGTCCAGCTCCGGGATCACTCTCCCCAGCGCTTTCGCCGCGCCGCTGGAATAGGGCACAATCGACAGCGCGGCGGCGCGCGCGCCACGCAGATCTTTTTCCGGCTGGTCGTGCAGCGCCTGGCTGTTGGTGTAAGCGTGGGTGGTGTTCATCAGCCCGTGCTCAATACCGAAACTCTGGTGCAGCACCTGGGCGGCAGGGGCCAGACCGTTCGTGGTGCAACTGCCGTTGCTGACCACGAAATGGCGCTCAGGATCGTACTGCTGATCGTTAACGCCGATAACTATCGTCAGATCGTCATTTTTACCCGGCGCGGAGATAATCACCCGTTTCGCGCCGCCGCTGCTGATATGCACCGCCGCTTTCTCGCGCTCGGTAAAGAACCCGGTGGCCTCAATAACCAGCTCCACGCCCGCTTCGCGCCACGGAATATTCGCCGGGTCGCGCTCGCTAAAAACGCGCACAGGTTTGCCATCGACGCGCAACTCGCCAGCGCCCGCTTCCACCGGCACCGGAAGCGTGCCCAGCAGCGAGTCATGTTTCAACAGATGCGCGAGAGTTTTGCTGTCGGTGAGATCGTTAATCGCCACAATCTCTACCTCAGTGTTGCCAAGCGCTGCGCGCAGCACGTTGCGCCCGATCCTGCCAAAACCGTTAATACCGACCTTAACCATGATTAACTCCTTCTCGGGGATGTCTGTGTTCAGGGTAGGCCGGTGAGGCAGTGGCGTAAACGACAAAAAAGGATCACTTTACGCCATTTTGCTGGAATGAAAACGCTGGCGGTATTCGCCCGGAGTAAGGTGAAGCTGACGTTCAAACAGGCGGCGCAGGTTAATGCTGCTGCCAAAACCGGTGGCGGCGGCGATGCGCTCCAGCGTTTCGCTGCTCTGTTCAAGGCGGGAACGGGCGGCGGCAAGGCGCGCTTCCGCCACATAACGCGCCGGGGGAGCGCCCGCTTCGCGTGTGAAGACGCGGGTAAAATTGCGTGGGCTCATGGCTACCCGTTCCGCCAGTTTTTCCACCGACAGATCTTCCGCCAGGTTGTCCAGGATCCAGTTTTGCAGCTCGCTTATCGGGCCAGTGCTGCTGGCGGGCTTAAGCTGATAGCGGGAAAATTGCAGCTGTCCTCCCGGGCGGCGAAGGTACATCACCAGATCCTGCGCTACGTCGCGGGCGAGGGTGAAGCCGTAATCGTCCTCCACCAGGGCCAGCGTTAAATCAAAACCGGAAGTCACGCCGCCGGAGGTCCAGCACGGGCCATCCTGGATATAGAGCGGGCCGCCTTCCACTTTTACCTGCGGAAACTGGTTTTGCAGGGTTTCCAGCAGGCGCCAGTGCGTGGTGGCGCGCCGCCCGTCAAGCAGGCCGGTTTGCGCCAGCAGCAGCGCGCCGCCGCATACCGAAACTACCCGCCGCGCATGCGGCGCGGCAAGGCGCACCCAGTCCACTACCGCGCTGCCTTCTTCTTCGCTCAGGCCGCGGCCGGTAATCATAATGGTGTCATAAGGAACGCGCGGATCGAGCTCCGCCAGACGGTGATCCGCCAGCAGGTTCAGACCGGACTGGCCATGAATAACCTGATGAGGCTGGGTGGTGGCCATGCTGATGCGGTAGCGCGGCGGCGCGCCATCCGCCGCTGGGTAACGGTTAGCCTGCATCAGGATATCGGCGATGCCGGCGGCTTCGAACAGCATGCCGCCGTCGGGAACAATAATCAGGAAGCTTTTCATGTCCTGAAAAGTACGCTTATTACAAAATAAGTCAATAAGGTTAAGCCGCGATTCAGGGGATGCGGGCAATCACCTTAATCTCAAAATCAAACCCTGCGAGCCAGTTCACCCCCACGGCGGTCCAGTTAGGGTAGGGCGGCGCCGGAAAAAACGCCTGTTTCACGGCCATGATCGCCTCGAACTGGTTTTGCGGATCGGTATGAAACGTCGTGACGTCCACCAGGTCCTCCAGCGTGCAGCCCGCTGCCGCAAGCGTAGCCTGAAGGTTTTTAAAGGCGAGCCGGACCTGTTCTGTGAAATCAGGCTCTGGCGAGCCGTCGGCCCGGCTGCCCACCTGGCCTGAAACAAACAGCAGGTCGCCGGAGCGAATGGCGGCAGAATAACCATGCTGCTGATAAAGCGCGTGGCGATCAGCAGGAAAGACAGGTTCGCGTGGGATCATAGTGCACCTCATGGTGAGCGGTAAGCGAAAGCGTATACGCGAGCAGGGTTAATTTCATATACTCAACGTATGTGAAATAATTACACATACGCCGCATATGTCAAATGAAATACGCCGCGTATGTGAAAAGGAGGGCCTGATGGCTGCGAAACGCCGTGCAGAAACACGGGAAGAGAACCGGGAAAAACTTATCGCCGCCGCGCGCAAGGCGTTTGCGGAAAAAGGCTTTGCCGACGCCTCTATGGATGAGTTGACCGCAAGCGTCGGGTTGACCCGCGGCGCGCTTTATCACAATTTCGGCGATAAAAAGGGCCTTCTGGCTGCGGTTGTCGCCCGGGTGGATGAAGAGATCGCGCAGCGAGCCAGAGCGCAGGCGAGTGCGCAGCCGGACGAATGGCATAAATTGCTGGAGGAAGGGGTGGCTTATATAGAGATGGCGCTGGAGCAGGAAGTGCAGCGCATCGTTTTGCTGGATGGCCCCGCGTTTCTGGGCGACCCTTCGCGCTGGCCGAGCCAGAATGCGTGCCTTGAGGCGACGAGACAAGCGCTGACGGGAATGATCGAACAAAATATTGTCAAGCCGGTGGATGTGGAAGCGGCAGCACGGCTGCTCAATGGCGCCGCTTTCAATGCAGCCTTGTGGGTAGCCGCGAGCGAAGCGCCGCAACTGACGCTTCGCAAGGCGACCGAGGCGTTTAAACTGCTCGCAAGCGGCCTGCTGAACGGGCCTCGCTAACCAACGCCGCGCTGGCGGGCGTCGTTATCGCCAGCGCGGCGGCCAGTGAAAGCGTTACAGGCGCGCTGATAACGCCTCCTTTAAACCTCAACGAAAAACCTCAACGACAGCCCTTCATACCCGTTCTCCACAGCCCCAGAAGCGCCATAGCGCAAGTAGATAGTTTAGTGTTGCTTAAATTCACGTAAGTGAAATTTATGCGGCGCTGCCTGTTTAAGCTCTTTTCCAGTAGGTAACCCGAGCCTGTTTTTACGGGCTGATACGCCCGCCATACCCGCTTTATCTTTATGGTCAAAGGGTGTCAGGGCAGATGCAATCAGGCTTTGATAATGGGGCAGAGATGACGGCGCCGTTTATTTTAAGAATATATTCTTTCAGCTGAGAGAAGCGGCGAGGCAGGGGAAAAACAGCCCGCCAGATATATAATAAAAAAATTAGGTTATATTATATCTTGAAGCTAATTTGGAAGATAAAAACTGCTATCGAAATTGTTGAACGTTAATTAGTCCATATACATCATGGACAGATAATCCTGATGTGGCTAGAAATTTTGCAGGTCCAGATGGAGTAATATTAAGAGTTAAAGTTGGAACTCCTGAGCCCTGAAACACTTGGTCATGGGAGTATTCTTTTGATGTATAAATGGAAAGGAAAATTATACTTATAGGTATTCGGAGTGGCGACGTTGAGGTGTTCTTACCATGATAAGTGATAAACTTTTCAGATATGCTGAAAAAGTAATCCCAGATGTATTTAAATCTTTTGTAAAGGAAAATAAAGATTGTCAAAGTGCAGCATATATAAGTAATGCGCAATATGAATTGCGAATAATGAAGGCGCATAGAGAAAATGCAAAAATTACAGGGTTAAAAGCGCAAGGGCTCGATGAATTGATTTCGGCGCTTGAGGTATTCAATAAAGAAAACGTATGTGCTATCAATATTCGTAATAAATTAAACTCCTTTAAGATTTATTCCGATGAAAAAAACACAGAGTTATTAGGTGTTATAGTTCTTAAGTTAAGGAAGAAAACAGACGAAGAAATTCGTCATGGACAAGAGGTTCTTGGTATTAAAAGTGCTCCTCCTGACCCAAGTAATGAAAATTGAATATTAGCATTGATCACCAACAGAGCCACTTTAACCTTCCTTACTTCGATAAAGGGAAGTGAGGCTGGGGGGTATCGATGAGGCATACTTGTAATTTCAATCCGCAACCCACCATCTATGATGGTAACGAGGAAGGTTTTTATAATTTTGAATGCGAATTAAATCTTTATGAAATAAATAAGACTTTACATTTTAAAAACTTATCCGCACGTCCTGTATGGGAGAGCCGCACCAGTGCCATTGCTGGATCTATCAATATTATCAAAGGGGTAAGTAAAATTGAGTATCCTCAGGAGCCATTCCCTTCCTATAAAATGGTGGCGTGGATATTTATTTTTAAGAATTTGCCGGAAGAGTGAATGGATTATAGCTCATATAATGAAGTCCTGGATTTTCTCAAGTCTTTTTTCTCCGGCAGGGTTAAGTCATTGGCTTACCGAGAGGAATTAGATAGGCTTATAGAAGGCTCTCGCTCAAAGAAAACAGTAACGATAAGAGCTATTCATCAACTATATATGAAGTACATAACTGAAAATCGAGGCGATGTTAAAGAAATTCCGGGTGAGAAAAAGCTTTGGATAAACCTCTTGGATCATTGGCAGTAACAATAAAAGAATTAAATTCTACAGTTTATATTTAGTGATATTCAACGAATGACTATATATAAAGTAGATGAGTTTCCAAATGAAAAGCATTCGATTTCGAGTTTTGATTTGGTAGGAGAGGAATGTGAGAAAAAATATCAGAACGTAATACTTAGTACTTATGATCATCTTTTCGATATCTTAGGTAAATATGAGGTGAAGTATCTTTGAGCATAGTGGTTAGATAACTTTATATCATACTAACTTCTAATCAAATTATCTGGTTGAGGAGAAATGACACCTTCAGCTGGTGCCGCTGGTAATATGACAACGCAGGACGCCACGCTGCCGGGCCAGGAATAGTGGCAGTGGGTCGCGGCGTGCAATCCGCTTTAACTGCGTGACACAACTGAACGGTATTCAGAGGCGTTACGACATGCACCGAAAACCCCTGATATCAACGAGAGAAATATGATTGAAAATTTTAGAGTGGATAAGACTAATCTTTACTGGACTCTTGATGCGAAGGAAGTGAGTTTACATATAGAAAACCTTGATCAGGCTATGCTTGATGATCATCGCCAGAAAGTTATTATGTTATGTAAAGCTCAACCTCTTCCTGATAAGTTATTGATCCTGAATGAAGAGGGCAACGAAGTTTTTTCTTTTTCTCCTCCGGATGGGGCTGCATTTTATTATTTAACTAAGAGTGAAATTCACGAAGTTTTGGTGGTATGTGTTTTCCATGAAAAACTTGAAGGGTGGCATGATTGGCATTTTTCTATAGATATAAAAAATAAGAAGCTTATCAAAACTTCACCTGCTTATTAAATGGCATATAGTGATGTATGTAAAGGCTCGCCCCAGGCATGCAATACAGAATTGTCAAGCGACGATAACGATCAAATCAGACAAGCTAAAATGAGTGGTGGCAAAGTTCATAAAGCTGTATTTGATATGTCTGATGCGTCAGCCGAAAAAGCTATTGAGTTTCAGAAATCGCACTCAGGAAAAAATCCTGGACCTCACGATATTCGCACCCGCAATTGCCTCACGTATGTTATGGAAGTCCTTGCGGCGGGCGAGGTAGATGTTCCTGATAGTGCGATGCGTCAGTATGGGTTTATTCAAAAGAAACTGGGCCTGAGTAAATGTTAGCAAAGGGGGGATTGATGCTAGGATTATGCCCAATACACAATGAGCCTGAATACACTAACGTATCGAGAAAGGTCAGAGAAATACTGCATGAAAACAAGCGGTTATCCCAGTGTTCTTTTTGCCGGCTGACCGTGCATAAATGGGAGGGCGGGGTTGAGACCGCTGCCCATGATTATTTTCTTGAAAAAGAGGATGTACTTACATTAGGGCTTCCGTTTGACACGGTTATCCATCTGAACGACAGAGATATAGAGAAGAAATCGTTAAACGACCGCTTTGTCATTCAAAAAATGCGGCTGCTTTTATCAACCGTTTGCATGCAGTGTATTGCACCGTTAAAGCATTTAAATTTGTGGGGTGATTAAAATCAGCCGTTGAAATGTGCTGCATTATTATTTTATATCAGCGCGCCGCTTAATATTCCTGAGCACATAAAAATCTTCAGCGGCGCACCATCCCGGGAAAATACAGGGTCATGATGGGAATAAAGAAAACCACTGCTGCCATCGCATGCGAATAAGCTCTTTCTGCTATTAATAAACACTTATTGATGCAAAGGAAATGCGTTTACCTATAGAGAGCCTTAATCAGGCCATGGTACGCCCGCCACCATGGCTTTCGGTATTGGGCTGATAGCCGGGCTGTTTGTTTCCGATATTGCCGAACAGACAGGCGATCTTGTCGGCGGCGCCGTCGACAGCGTGCTGGGCGCGTTTGGCTTGCTCGGCCCGCCGGACGCCATTATCACCAGCGGTTCAGATAACGTACATATCATGGGCAAACCGGCCGCCCGGGCGGCGGGCGTGGTCGATCACGATTACCTCAACACGCCGCAGCCGGAGGCGCCGTGGTATAAGCAGGCGCTGCATAGCACGATGTACTTAGCAGGCCAGCTTCTCTCGCTGGTGGAGCTGGGGCTGCACCCTGTCGATAACGCCATGGCGGCCGGGCGAGCGGTGCAGGAGCACGGTTCAGAGAGCGTAAAAAGCTTTGGCAAAAGCGTCTGGGAAAACTTTAGCCAGCCGGTAGTGGAAGGCGCCACGCCCGGTGAAAAATACAGCCAGCACCTGTATGGCTACGACGCCGCAGGGCAGGTGACGAAGGCGCTACATCCGCAGCAGGAGGAGCGCTTCTGGTACGACCCGGCGGGCAACCGCACGGATGAGCGCCGCAGCCCGGTGTGGCACAACCTGCTGCTGCGCCTGAACGGGCTGAAGCTGGACTACGACGGATTCGGGCGGCTGACACACCGCCGTGACAAAAACGGCGTGGCGCAGCAGTTCCGCTATGACGATGAGCAGCGGGTGAGCGAGATTCTCTTCACCGGCCACGCGGAATTTACCCGCGCCGAATACCGCTACGACCCGCTCGGCCGTCGCACGCATAAGCTCGTCTGGCGGCATAACGACGCGCAGCCGGAAACGGTCCGCTTCGACTGGCAGGGGCTACGGCTGGCGGGCGAGCAGAGCGAGCGGCAGCCGGACCGTTACGTTCAGTATCTTTATACCGAAGGCAGTTACGAGCCGCTGGCGCGGGTTGACAGCGCAGGCGACGACGGGGAGTTGTACTGGTACCACACGGAGCTGAACGGCCTGCCGGAGCGGGTGACGGATGCGCAGGGGCAGACCGTCTGGTACGGGCAGTTCAGCACCTGGGGCGAAACCGAACGCGAGACCAGCGTACCGCAGTGGCATGTGCCGCGAACCTGCGTTTTCAGGGGTAGTACCTGGACTGCGACAAATCTGTCAGCAACAAATTTGAATACGCGTAGCGTAACCCCGCCGGGGCGAGCCAAAGGGAAGTGGCGAGTAATGCGCCCTGAAAAAGAATGTTTAGATTCAAAAACAAAAATGGGCTTGTAGGTTAATGCCGCATGCCCAGTCGCTGCACTTAACACCTTTCCCGGATCCCTCAGCCCACCCGCGCATCCCATCCTGCCATTGCCGTCTCTACCATTGCTTCCAGTTCTGAACCGCTGACGCCGTCTCGCGCCAGTATCGACATGCCGTTTTGCAATGTCTGCACAAAGCGGGCAAGGGCAGGGATGTCGGTTGATGGGGAAATTTCGCCTGCCTGAACCGCCTGCGCCAGCCTCGTTTGCAGACGTTCAAAGGTGATGGCACGAGCGTTACGTACCGTTTCGCCAAGGGTGGGGTGCCCCTCGCAGCTCACCACAGAGAGCGTAACCATGCAGCCATTCGGAATATCGCAAACGCAGCCCGTCAGCACCCGGGCGGAATCGGCAAGCAGCGCCTTTATTGCCTCGCGTGCGGTATCAGCGGCAAAAAAGCGAGACCAGATCAGCGCTTCGTAACTTTGCTGATAATAGCTGAGCGCCTCGGCGTACAGCGCTTCTTTCGAACCGAAAGCCGCGTACAGGCTTGGCGCGCCGATACCCAGCGCTTTGGTGAGGTCTGCAATGGAGGTGGCTTCATACCCTTTTTGCCAGAACAAACGGGTGGCCTGCGCCAGCGCCGCCTGCCGGTCGAATGCCCGAGGGCGCCCGCGCGCGCCTGAAGTCTCTTGTTTGTCGGCCTGAGCCGTTTTATCTGATTTCTGCATCGATCGTTATATAAATCGATTGACAGTTTACTGCAAGGATTTTAGTTTCTGTAACGAGCGCTACAGAAATGCTTTTAGGTTGCCCGATGCCCTGCTTACTGCCGGTATGGGGGCGCAAAAAAGCTAACCGAAACCCGCAGGCGACGTAAGTGACAGTAAACAGGCCAGAGCGCTTATCGACAGATTTGAAAACATCCGGAACGTTTTTGTACAGCAGTCAGAAGGCCGCAACCGCGGCAAGCCGATCGTCAAAGTAAACCTGGGCGCGTCAGCGCTCTTCATACAAAACGAGGTAAAGCTGATGAACGAACTGAAAGGTAAACGCGCGCTGGTGACAGGCGCTTCCCGCGGCATTGGCGCAGCCATCGCGCTGTCGCTTGCGCAAAAAGGGGCTGACGTTGTGATTACGTATGAACGTTCCGCCGAAAAAGCGCAGGAAGTCGTGCAGGCAATTGAGAAAACCGGCCAGCGTGGTTTCGCCATTCAGGCGAACAGCGCGGATGCGCAGGCCGTGGAGCGCTCGGTAAAGGAAGCGGCAGAGCAGCTCGGCGGGCTGGATATTCTGGTCAATAATGTCGGCATTGCCCGCGTGGGTTCGCTGGTTGAGATGAGCCTGGAGGATATCGACGCGCACCTTGATATTAATATTCGCTCCGCCGTACTGGCTTCCCGGGCGGCGATCCCCCATCTGGGGCAGGGAGGGCGCATTATTACTATTGGCTCCAACGTGGCTAACCGCGTGCCGCAGCCAGGGCTTACGCTCTATGCGCTGACCAAATCGGCGCTTATTTCGTTTACCAAAGGGCTGGCGCGGGATTTAGGCCCGCAGGGCATTACCGTCAACCTGGTGCAGCCGGGGCCGGTAGATACTGACATGAACCCGGCAAACTCCGGCGACTTCGCCGACCAGAACCGCCAGTTTACCGCGCTTGGCCGTTACGGCGAGCCAGCGGAGATAGGCGCGGCGGTGGCGTTCCTGGCAAGCCCTGCTGCGGCATTTATTACCGGCTCTGCGCTGACGGTCGATGGCGGCTTTAACGCCTGAATCTTTCCTCACGGCGTCGCCAGAACACAAAAAAGGCCGGAATGTTCCGGCCTTTTTCTCATTACGCTTAACCTGAGACGGTCTGCGGCGTTTGCTGCTGTTGCTTGCGCCCGTGCTGGCGGCGCAGTTTATCGATCAGGCGGTGCGCTTCCGCGCGCGACGCCACAGCAGGCGAAGAACCGCTCAGCGGCTTACGCGCCGTTTCACGAAGCGTCAGCACCGTAATAAGGCCGATTACGCCCGCGCCCATCATATAGTAAGCAGGCATCATCACATTATGCGTGGTGTCGACAAGCCAGGCGGTAACCAGCGGCGTAGTGCCGCCAAACAACGATACAGACAGATTAAAGCCAATCGCCAGCGCGCTGTAGCGGATATCCGTTACGAACAGCGCCGGCAGGGTGGCGGGCATGGTGCCGCTAAAGCAGGTGTGCAGGAAACCGAGCACCACCAGACCGGCGAAAACCGCCCACATGTTGCCGGAGCCAATCAGCATAAAGCAGGGCACCGCGAGCACGATTAACCCCACCGCGCCAAGACCAATCACCGGACGACGGCCGATGCGGTCAGTCCAGTGGCCCCACATCAGCGTCAGCGGCATCATCACGAACATCACCACCATTACCAGCAGCAGCCCTGTCAGTTCGCTCAGGCCCAACACGCCTGTCAGGTAGCTTGGCATGTAAGAGGTCAGCATGTAGTTGGAAACGTTAAAAATCAGCACCAGGCCGATGCATTTCAGCATCTGCTTTTTGTACTTATTCAGCATCTGCCACAGGCTCAGGCGCGGCTTGCTGTGCTCAAGCGCCTCCTGTTTGTCCATGTGTTCTTTAAACGCCGGCGTCTCTTCAAGCTTCAGGCGAATATAAAGCCCGAACAGCCCCAGGGGTGCGGCCAGGAAGAACGGCACGCGCCAGCCCCAGTCCAGCATCGCCTGCGCCGGAATGGTGGCGATCATCACCGTAACCAGCGTCGCGCCCAGCAGGTAACCGCCCAGGGTGCCGAACTCAAGAAAGCTGCCCATAAAACCGCGGCGTTTATCGGTGGAGTATTCAGCAATGAAGGTCGCCGCGCCGCCATATTCGCCGCCGGTGGAAAAGCCCTGAACCAGACGGGCAATTAACAGCAGTACCGGCGCCATGATGCCGATGCTGCCGTAGTCCGGGATAAGACCGATGCAGAAAGTGCCCACTGACATCATTATCATCGTCAGGGCAAGGATCTTCTGGCGACCGAAGCGGTCGCCGAGCGGGCCAAAGACCAACCCGCCGATGGGACGCACCAGGAACGCGGCGGCGAAGGTGCCGAAAGAGGCGATAAGCTGCGCGGTGGCGCTGGCGTCCGGAAAAAAGACTTTGCCGATAATCACGGCCAGATAGCTGTATACGCCGAAGTCGAACCACTCCATTGCGTTGCCAAGCGCAGCGGCGCCGACGGCGCGTTTGAGCAATTTGCTGTCGATTACGGTGATATCGTCTACAGTTAATTCGCCTGGTTTTGCCGTGGCGGTTGTGTGAGTTTGTTGATTGGTCGAGATCGTTCTGGTGCTCATAGACTCCCCATGAATACGAATGAAGCGATCTTATAGCTTTCGCAGCCGTAACGTTCGTATCAAAGAGGAAAAGAAAGCTATAAGAGGCTAAAAATTGTGACCGGTCGCACAAAGGCGCCGGGCAATACCTTAAATAAAATGCCATCCCTGTGCAACTTTGCAGTGTTAAAAACTACCTTTTCATTGTTTTTGTCCATAAAAAACTATCCGGCCTGGCAGGCCGCCTGCAAAATATCTGCCTGCTTAACGGGAGCCTCACCGAATAATTGTCAATTATTTGTCAATAAGCGCTGGAAATCAGGTAAATCCACTGTTGCCGGGAATGAGACGCGGGCAGTCGCTGCGGCCCGCTTTTTTTGTACAAAAGTGTTTCGCCGCGCTGTTTTTGGCCGCGAAATCGTAGCTGAAAGCGACACCCTGGAAGCCTGCCTGCGTTAACCACGCACCCTCCTGCTTGCTTCAATAAACGCAGCGGCGCGGCAGGTTTTGCGCAGCGCGATGAAATCCTCTGCCGCCTCGCTTTTTCAGCACGATACAGGCCAAACAAAAATTATTTATTAAAATTCAGTGAGATAACGAAAAGTTTCATCCAATAACCATTCGCGCAAAAAATAGATCACAGGTGATTAAAAAATCTACTGGATATTTAAACAGGGATTGTTTACTATTTCTTCAGTTTAACTGGTATTAGTGTCAGTGAAGTGAGTGGTGAAAGCTATGGTTATTGCTTTAGAGAATCTCAATCCTCAGGATCAGTCGGCGACGATGAGCAGCCGCGAAATCGCTAAGCTGATGGGGGTAACCCACGGCGAAGTGAAGCGTATGGTCAAAAGTCTGGAAACGGCGCAGCGCCTTTCGCAGCCGGTCACGACCAGCCTTTATGAGCGCGAAGGGGAGATGCTGCAAGAGTTTTTGCTGAATAAACGAGACTCGCTGCTGACCGTTGCGCGCATATCGCCAGGCTATACCGCAGAAATGCTTGACCGCTGGCAGGAGCGCGAAAAGCAAATCGTTCTGCCGGACTTCACAAACCCGGCAGCGGCGGCGCGCGCCTGGGCGGAAGAGTATGAAAAACGCAAACAGGCGGAAGAGCAGCTGGCCCTTGCCGCCCCAAAGGCGGAGTTTTTTGACTCCTACATTCAGGTTGATGAGTCGTTGGGCTTTCGCCAGCTATGCAAAATGCTGAAGGCGAAAGAGCCGGAGTTCCGCCAGTTCCTGCTGGAGCGCAACATTATGCAGCGGGCGAATGGCGCGCTGATGCCCGCCCAGCATCACATTCAGGCAGGTTATTTTACCGTGCACGGCGGCATGGGCGAAAACCGCCACACTTACTCGCAGGCGCGCTTCACGGCACGCGGCGTTAAGTGGATTGCCGGTCTCTGGGCGGGGCACTTGTCATCCCGTCCCGCAGAGCCCAGAATGCCAGAGCGTAAAGAGCTGGCGCAGGGGCCAGGCTGGTTTTAACCCATCCGTAAACCCTTCTGCGGTATCGCCACAAAAGAAATCCACGCCACGGCGTGGATTTTCGCTTCTTAACACAGGCTGTTATGACCTCAATAAAAATTGTTTGTCTGAGCTTTTTTTGCATCATTTTGCTTTCCCTGGCAGCGAGCCTCGCCCAGGCGATGCACCAGCGGGATTCAACCGAGCAGGGCGGATGGTGGTCTGCCCGGCGCGATTCCGCAGGCCTTGCGCCGGACGCCCGGAAAAACAGCCGCCTCGCCATCGTGCAGGTTTATGCTGCACCGACCTGGGGCTGGAAGGGGGTGGTGGCGGTGCATCCGTGGATCATCTTTAAACGCGCGGGCGAGACAGACTATAACCGCTACGAGGTGATTAGCTGGGGAGCGGGCGAAAAAGTGCGCCGCAACCGCAATACGCCGGATGGCTACTGGTACGGCGCTAAACCTCGCCTGCTGGTGGAACACCGCGGGCCGGCAGCGCAGGCGATGATCCCGCAGATTGAGGCGGCCATCGCCTCGTATCCGTGGCCTGACAGCTATCGCGCCTGGCCTGGCCCAAACAGCAACACGTTTATTGCGCATATTGGGCGCGAGGTGCCCGCGCTGAAGCTCGACATGCCAGCTAACGCGGTGGGGAAAGATTTCCGCTCGCTGCTGAACCCGGTTGGCCTGCCGCCATCCGGGCGCGGCGTGCAGGTTTCGGTGCTCGGCGTGGCTGGCGTGACGCTGGGCGCGGAAGAGGGCGTGGAAGTTAACCTGCTGGGGCTGAACGTGGGGCTCGATTTCACGCCGCTGCGTTTGCGCCTGCCGTTTATCGGCGGCCTGGGACGCGACAACCTGCAAAAGAACAATCCGCCCGGTCCGGGCGATGAAATTAGCTGAATCAGAGAAAACAAAAATCCACGCGCTTGCGTGGATTTTTTTCGCCTGAACCCTCGCCACGCACGGATGACATCTACCTGCGCGTGCGTCTGCATGGCGGGTTTATCCGGTCGGGTTTGCCTGTTGTGTCACCGCGCTTACCGGCTGAGCCGCTAACCTGGCTCTTCGCTGCCCGCCGCCGTTTTGCAACGCGCGTTCAGCGCTGTTTGCGTTCGTGTTCAATTAGCCATTCTTTACGCGCAATGCCGCCGCCATAACCGGTCATCGCGCCATCTTTGCCGATGATCCTGTGACAGGGGATCACAATAGCGATTCGGTTTGCACCATTGGCTGCGGCTACCGCGCGTACCGCACCGGGCTTCCCAAGCTGCGCGGCAAGGGCCTGATAATGCGACGTGCGGCCATAAGGGACATCCCGCAGCGCTTGCCAGACGGCGCGTTGAAATTCACTGCCCGGGGTATCAAGCATGAGCTCAAACTCCCGGCGCGTGCCGCAAAAATATTCGTTAATTTCTTTTTCCGCCTGCCGGGTATGGCTATTTTCCCCTGACATGATCCGGGCATTGAGTAAGCGCTGGAGGTCACGAAATTCAGTCTCGAGCATACGTCGGTCGGTAAATTCCAGCAGGCAGACGCCACGTTCCGTCGCGCAGACAAACATTGGCCCGAGCGTGGTGGTAAAGCGGTGAATGACAATAACCTGCGTCTGTTCCGTTGGCGCGACGCCCGTGAGCTGCTTAAAAGCGTAACCAAAACCGCTGAGCGATTCATAGCCATTATCGAAAGCGACATCGGTGGCGGTTCGTCCGCCTTTCAACGCCTGAAGGGCAATATTCACCCGCTGCATACGCTGATAAGCCTGGAAGGTAATCCCGTGATGTTGCAAAAACCACCGGCGCACCCGTTCGGGGCTGATGTCCTGCTTTCGCAGCGCTGCATCGCTTATTCGTGTTTCAGGATGCGCCCGCACCAGTTCAAGCGCCTGTTCAACAAATAACGGCGCGCTGTGCGCATTTTCAGTGGGCCTGCATACCTTGCAGGCGCGAAAACCCGCATCCAGAGCAGCTTTAACATCTCTGTAGAACTCCACGTTTTCACGCTTCGGCTTTCGCGCCCGACAAACCGAAATACAAAATACGCCGGTCGTTTTGACCCCAACAAAAAACACGCCCGTATAGTCTGAAGCGCGTTCAAGCAAGGCCTGATACCAGATGTTGCACAGGTCATTATCGAGAACTTTCATCAACAAAAACTCCTGCAAATGACTGTTGCGACTGAATAGCGAACATGAGCGCTTCAAGCTTCGATTGCATCGCCGAATGAACGAAGTTCCCCATTGAAATACGGCTGACGCCCGCGTTTTTTAGTTTTCCGAAAGCCGCAAGGCCAGGCATACACATGACGTTCAGCGGCAGGGCTATTTCTCTGGCGATCACCGCCATCTCTTGTTCTGACGTGAGGCAGGGAACAAAAAGCCCATCAGCGCCAGCTGCCTGATAAAGCCGACCGCGTAACAGCGTTTCCTGCAATGCCTGCTCATGGTTTAGCAGGTAAGTATCGGTACGGATGTTAAAGAATAAGCAATAGCCCGCTTCGTCCAGCGCACGGCGAACCGCTTTTAATGTCGAGGCAAATTCGTGCGCATCAGCAAGCTGCCTGACGCCGTTAATCACTTTGCTGTCTTCCAGGTTTATGCCAGCAACACCAAGCCGGGCAAGAGATGTCAGATGTGCGGCGATTTGCGCGGGCGTTCTGCCAAATCCGGCTTCCACATCAACGCTTAATGGCAGGTTACTGACAGCTTTAATGCGGGTAACGATATAAAGCAACTCCTCAAAAGCGAGGGCTTCGCCATCTTCGTAACCTAACATTGCGGCAATCGCCGCACTTGACGTGCCTGCGGCCTGGTAACCCGCTTTGCGCGCCGCGACAGCGCTTGCCGCATCCCAGACGTTGGCAATAAGCAGGGGGGGTGTTTGATGGTGAAGCTCAGCGAAGTGCATGGTCATCTCCTTGAAAGGGCTTGAGGACGAATCTAGAGCATTCGACAAAAGCCCGACAACCGAAAATCGGACGACCATTTTTTTACTCTGTTGCCAGCGCAGGTTGCCTCAGCACTGAGCGAAACGGGCGCACGCTCCCGCTAAACCTCAACACTTTCAGGTGTATAGAGCTTCATACCATAGGGGCAGAGTTTAAAAAGACATCCCCTTTTGTTCGCGCAGGGTTGATGAAACGCTTTGATATTTCCCGGGCAGTCGGTTTTATGCAGGATTGACGTCCACAGCTGGGAGTCATAAGGAAAAGCATGAATAATTTTAAGATCCCGCGGCTTACCATTAATCAGCATTTCCGGGTTTTGTGTGGATATTATATTGCCTGGCCTTAAGAAGTAGCTGTCTTTATACCAAAGTATAAGTTTGATATCTTTCGAAGAAGTAGCAATTGAAAATGCAGTGCCGGTTGAGGGGCAGGCCAGTGAATCAATAATCTTCCATTCCATATTCTTTCCTTGCGTATTGCTCGCCAGACGCGCGCGTCTTGGCTTTTTCCTAAAATTCATCCATTGTGGATAAAAAATAGCATTAGGGGTTGCCATATGCAAGATAAGCAAAAAAAGCTTTTATTACTTTTATAAAACCTAATATTTGTTTGGAAGCGGTAAGTAATTTATGAAAAATGTAAAAGGGCTTTAGTTATTTGTTGATCAATATGTCAGGGCGTCGCCCGGTACGTAAAAAATTATTCAACAATTAATTTCTTCACGAAGCGCTTTCTTACTTCCTGATAACCATTTTTTTGATAGAACTGATGGGCTCGCTCTCTGCGCTCGCTGCTTGAAAGCTCTATCTGGCTACAGCCCATGCTCCCGGCCTGCTGCTCGGCTTGCGCAAGCAATCTCTCGCCGACCCCTGCGCCGCGAGCTGATCCATCAACAACCAGAGCGGATATTACGCACCAGGCGTTATCTTCATGAATGGGTAAAACAAAATGAAACACAATAACGCCATTAATTTTACCTTCAGCTTCGGCAACAAGCGTCTTTCTGAAAGCGTCATTATCTTTAAGCAGGGTAGCCAGTTTTATCGCGCTGGTGGAGTACCCAAGCTGCAAAAATAAATTAACCAACTGCGGGGCATCTTTTTCTTCAGCTATACGTGTTGTAATCATTATTTAATTCCTGCTTAACGTTTTCACGAAATATATTTGTGATTCAGTATATCCCTGCCTGGAATAAAAACGATGGGCGTCTGTCCGGCGGGAATGGCAATGTACTTCAAGACGGTCGCACCCTTTTTCTTTCGCAAGGCGGGCGGCATATTTCTTAAGTAATTTTCCGGTGCCTTTTCCGCGTTGCTGTGAATCAACGCAAAAATAGTTTATTCGGCAGAAATCACCGCGTAGCGCAAGTTGGGGGATAAAATGCAGCGAGATGACGCCGATAACGGTCTGCTCTTCTGCACAAACGAGTAAATGCTCATCAGGGTGGCAAGTAAGTTGAAGAATTTTGTCATGGATAAAATCTTTCGTACCTGGATAACCCAGCGCATCAAAAAGCGTGGCAATAACAGGCGCGTCTGCAACGGTAGCTTTAGGTATGAGGGACATTTATTAGCTGGCTTATCCGGTTCATTTTCAGGCTAAAGCATCCTTGCAGCGATGGAGCAGGAGCGTGCTTACCCGCGATCCCCTGCCCACACTATAGACAAGCGTATGAAATGAAACAGCTACGAATATTGATAGTTTTATTACATACGCCATAGCGGTGATTATCAGATGATAATTGCCGACATCAGGCTTTTCACCTGAAAGCGCAGGGCCATAGATATAAGCAGGCTTCAGTCCAGCCCGCCGCGCGTTTTTTGCAAACGGCGCTAAGAATGCGCGCCTGTTAAATCACCGCTTAACCCGCGAGGGCGGGCAGGCTGGCGGCGACGATTTGAATGGCCGATGCGTAAACCGCCTTCATGCCATCGACTGCCATTTTTTCAGACTGCTTAAGCTGCTCCAGTATGTTGCCTGCGTCCACAGACTTTCCTGATGCAATTAAAGATGACACCGCCCGTCCTATAACAACATTAATTTCATCCGCAGCGTGCGGAAAAACGATATCCATTCTGGTTCCTCCGGCGATCGAATCTGCTGTTTGCTGTCTGGCCGGCGGCGTAAATAAACGCGTTAGCCCGGTCTAATCTGACAGGTTAAAAGAAGCATAGCGGGTGGGAAACGAAGCGTTAATGGGTTTTATCTGAAGTCGATATCAGCAATAAGCAGGCATAGCGGCCCAGGGTTAAAAAATCTTCGGCTCCTGGATTATTGATTAACCCTCTTCATGGCTTAGATTCAGGGGCAGGAGAAGGCCTGTTAGGACAGGATAAAAAGAAAAATCCACGCAAAAGCGTGGATTTTATAAGCTTTTATGGCATCTCTGAGATTATTTAAACCTCATGAGACAACACGTTTTATTTAGACGTTGAACAGGAAGTTCATCACATCGCCATCTTTAACGATGTAATCTTTGCCTTCCGCACGCATTTTGCCTGCTTCTTTCGCGCCTTGCTCGCCTTTGTAGGCGATGAAATCTTCATAGGCGATAGTCTGGGCGCGGATAAAGCCTTTTTCGAAGTCGGTATGGATTTTACCAGCCGCCTGCGGCGCAGTGGCGCCGACCGGGATGGTCCATGCGCGAACTTCTTTCACGCCCGCGGTGAAGTAGGTTTGCAGGTTCAGCAAGGCATAGCCTGCGCGAATGACGCGGTTCAGGCCCGGCTCTTCCAGACCCAGCTCCTGCATAAACTCGTCGCGCTCTTCGTCGTCCAGTTCAGCGATATCGGCTTCAACGGCTGCGCATACCGGCACGACCACAGAGCCTTCCGCTTGCGCGATTTCGCGCACTTTGTCCAGGTAAGGGTTGTTCTCGAAACCGTCTTCGTTGACGTTCGCGATATACATGGTCGGCTTCAGCGTGAGGAAGCTCAGGTAACGCACCAGCTCTTTCTCTTCTTTGCTGAGATTCAGCGCGCGCAGCATGCCGGCGTTCTCAAGCTGCGGCAGACATTTTTCCAGTACCGCCAGCTCTGCTTTCGCGTCTTTATCGCCGCCTTTCGCTTTTTTAGAAATGCGGTGAATGGCGCGCTCGCAGGTATCAAGGTCCGCCAGCGCCAGCTCGGTATTGATGGTGTCAATATCTTCCGCCGGGTCCACTTTGCCGGAAACGTGGATAATATTGTCATTTTCAAAGCAGCGCACCACGTGACCGATAGCTTCGGTTTCACGGATGTTGGTGAGGAACTGGTTGCCAAGGCCTTCGCCTTTAGAAGCGCCTTTTACCAGGCCTGCGATATCCACAAATTCCATGGTAGTCGGCAGGATGCGCTGAGGCTTAACGATTTCCGCGAGCTTGTCCAGACGCGGATCGGGCATAGGAACGACGCCGGTGTTCGGCTCAATGGTACAGAACGGGAAGTTAGCTGCCTCGATTCCCGCTTTGGTCAGCGCATTGAACAGGGTGGATTTACCGACGTTCGGCAAGCCGACGATACCGCATTTGAATCCCATGGTTTAAATCACCTTAATATCTTGATAATCAGGGGGTTGCTAATAACCCAATGATGAAACAGAACGAACTTCGCCTATTATACACGTAACAGCGCGCCAACGGGCGGAGAAATCAGCCCACAGCGCGGTAAAATGCCTTTTATTGCGCTTTAAAAGTGTGCAGACGGTTAGTGGCTTTGGTTAACCCATCCTGAAGCCAGACCTCGGTGCAACGCGCCGCTTCGTCGATGGCGTCATCAATCAGCTTCTGCTCGCTAACGGGCGGTTTGCCCAGTACAAAGCCCACAACTTTGTTTTTATCGCCCGGATGGCCAATTCCGATGCGTAAGCGGTGAAAGCCAGGGTTATTGCCCAGCTTGCTGATAATATCTTTAAGCCCGTTATGGCCGCCGTGACCGCCGCCCAGCTTGAACTTCGCTACGCCCGGCGGCAGGTCGAGTTCATCATGCGCCACCAGGATTTCATCCGGCGCAATGCGATAAAAGGTGGCCATTGCCGCCACCGCTTTGCCGCTCAGGTTCATAAAAGTCGTCGGTACCAGCAGGCGGACATCATTGCCCGCCAGAGTCAGACGCGAGGTATAGCCGAAAAATTTGGCTTCTTCTTTCAAAGGCGCGCGGTGGCGCTCCGCCAGCAAATCTGTATACCAGGCTCCGGCGTTATGGCGCGTTGCCGCATACTCGGCGCCCGGGTTCGCCAGGCCGACAATCAGTTTAATCGTCACGTTATTGTTCCTGAAAAGCGCTAAATTCGCGCCGTAGTGTACTGTGACGCCTGTAAAATCACAAAGCGCAACAGGCCATACGACTGAAACTGAATAATTCCGTGTTGTAATAATTAGAATTTCAATTTGATCAGTACCTTATTTGTAAAGTTTTGTGGCAAATATATCCGGAATTGTGACCTGTCCCGCAACGGCAATCTATAAGCGTTACCTATACTTTACACACAAGGAGAGGGGGCATTCCCCATCAACCCATTTACCCGGAGGTGACTTATGAGACGCAAAAACGCTTCATTGCTCGGTAATTTTCTGATGGGGTTGGGGCTCGTGGTAATGGTTGTCGGCGTGGCCTATTCCATTCTTAACCAGCTCCCGCAGTTGCAACTGCCGCAGTTTTTCGCCCATGGCGCGGTACTGAGCATTTTCGTTGGCGCTGTATTGTGGCTTGCGGGCGCGCGCGTAGGCGGGCATGAACAGGTTTGCGACCGCTACTGGTGGGTAAGGCATTTCGATAAACGTTGCCAGCGTAACCAGCACCGCCAGAATTAACCTTCAGGCATGAGAGAAAACGGCTTCTGCAAAGAGGCCGTTTTTTTTATGCTTGCAGCTTGACCCTCACGTTACGTAAGACATCACACTTCGCCATGAAGCAGCAAAACAGGAGATGCGACAGGATGTTAATTCAGGTAGGCGAACTGGCCCGACGGGCCGGGATCACCGTTCGCACGCTACACCACTACGAGTCGCAGGGTCTGTTATTGCCTTCGGCCCGCACCGAAGCAGGTTACCGGCTTTATAACGCCCGGGACGTTGAACGCTTGCACACCATCCAGGCGTTGACTCAGATGGGGTTAAGCCTTGCTGAAGTGCGGGTCTGTATAGAGAGCCATTCGGTCGGCCTGAGCGACATTATCGGGCAGCAAATCGCTATGCTGGACAGCCAGATTTCGCGCATGACGACGCTGCGTGAAAGGTTGCAGGCATTACGAAACGATATTCATGCGGGCCGGGAACCGAATCTCTCTGAATGGCTAATTACACTGGAGTTGATGAAAATGTACGATCGTTGGTTCAGCAAAGCAGAACTGGAAGCGCTGCCCTTCGCCAGAAAAGATCCGGCGCGGGAAAGCGAATGGGCGGGAATGGTTTGCGAGGTTAAGCGGTTGATGGATCAAAATATCCCTGCCGAAGCGCAGCAGGCGCAGGAGCTGGCGGTCCGCTGGATGACATTGCTGGAGCGCGACACCGCCGGCAAGCCCGATTTCCTGACGCGTCTGAATGAAATGCATGCGAAAGAGCCGCAGATGCAGGCGCAAACCGGCATCACGCCCGATATAGTGGATTATGTAACGCGGGCTTTTGCCGAATCAAAACTCGCGATTTACCAGCGCTACCTGAACCCGCAAGAGTACGCTTACACTCGCGCCCACTATTTTGACCGTATGACAGAGTGGCCGCCCCTGGTGGCAAAACTGCACGCGGCGCAGGCGCAAGGGGTAGCGCCTTCAGGCGACGAAGGGAAACGCCTTGCGGCGAACTGGCTTGAGCTTTTCACCTCTTTTGCCGGAAATAATCCGCAAACCCATAGCAAATTTCGCGAAGCGATGAGCAAAGAGCCTGCGCTTTCCGTCGGCACATGGATGACCCCGGAGGTACTCGGCTGGTTGCAGCAGGCGATAGCGGCGCTGATGCAGAGCAATGCATCAGCTCGCTAACAAAGGGCAATTAAAGATCAGCTAACGCGCTGGCCTGATCCGGGAAAAAAGCAAGGCGCCCAGGGATGGGCTTCATGCCCGCACGCGCCAGGGTGCGTAAAGGCTGAAACTCCAGATTGCAGATACGCAGCTCGCAGCCCGACGGCAGACGTTCGATAAAACGTTGCAGAGCATCCAGCCCGCCAGCATCCAGCACCGGCACTGCGTCCCACTGCATTACCACTGCCCGTTTTCCTTCAGCCTGTTGCAATAGCGGGCTGAAAACCCCTTCCGCCGCGGCGAAAAAGAGCGGCCCGGTCACCCGCACAGCCAGGATGTCATCCGCTACAGCAACAGGTAATGGCGCTGCACGCGTCATGCGCGCCACGCGGCGCATAAACAGCAGCGAGGCCAGCACAATGCCAACGCTAATCGCGATGACCATATCAAACAGCACCGTCAGCGACATGCAAATGAGCATAACGATAATATCGTCATGCGGCGCGTGTCGGAGCAGGTTGACCACTTTATGCGCTTCGCTCATGTTCCACGCCACCATCAGCAGCAGCGCCGCCATGGCGGAAAGCGGCAGCCAGGAGAGCAGTGGCGCCAGCGCCAGCAGAGCCAGAATAACCAGCAGCGAGTGAATAACCGCAGAAACGGGGGATGTTGCCCCGGCGCGCACGTTAGCAGCAGAGCGGGCAATGGCCGCGGTGGCGGTAATGCCGCCAAAGAAAGGCGCGACGAGGTTGCCGAACCCCTGGCCTATCAACTCGCTGTTAGCGTTATGTTTGGTGCCGGTCATGCCATCAAGCACCACGGCGCAAAGCAGGGATTCAATCGCTCCCAGCATCGCCATCGAAAAGGCGGCGGGCAGCAGCGCCTGCAAGGAATCCCAGCTTAGCGTGAAGGTTAAGCCAGGCAGGTTCCACGGCAGAACCAGTTGCGGCAGAAGCGGCGGAATGCCGTTGCCCTGGGCGCCGTCGGCCAGCACATAATGGAAGCGCGAGCCGATAGTCGCGACCTCCGCGCCCAGCAGGTTTGCCACGCCCATGACCGCGCAGCCAGCCAGCAGGGCAGGAAGGTGTCCCGGCAGACGAATACCCAGGCGGGGCCACAGGATCAGCACCGCCAGCGTCACAATGCCGATTGCCGCGTCGCCGACATTCAGCGTTGGCAGCGCCATCGCCAGCGCGCCCACCTTTTGCAGGTAATGTTCCGGTACGTGCGCCATTTCCAGACCAAGGAAATCCTTAATCTGCATGGTAGCGATGGTAATGCCAATACCGGAGGTGAAACC
Source organism: Franconibacter helveticus LMG 23732 (assembly GCF_000463115.2). GTDB lineage: Bacteria > Pseudomonadota > Gammaproteobacteria > Enterobacterales > Enterobacteriaceae > Franconibacter > Franconibacter helveticus. Next base: position 101,679 of record NZ_AWFX01000009.1, read on the forward strand.
CAGCGTAACGGAAAGCGGAATGTACTCAATCAGCCTGCCGAACCGCGCCAGACCAAAAAGCACCAGAAACAGGCCGGAAAGCAGCGTCGCCATTAACAACCCCGCCAGGCCGAACTGCTGGGCGACGGGGTAGAGAATGACCACAAAAGCCGCGGTCGGGCCGGAAACGCTGAAACGCGAGCCGCCGCTTAGCGCAATCACCATGCCGGCAATCGCCGAGGTATAGAGGCCATACTGCGGGGGCACGCCGCTGCCGATGGCCAGCGCCATGGCAAGCGGAATGGCAATGATCCCGACCGTTACGCCCGCAATCAGATCGCGGGAGAAACGCGAAAGGGTATATTTTTCGCGCCAGCAGGCATCCACCAGCGCGCGGAAAGGCATTATCTGTGAAGAGAACAGGGTTTTCACAATCTTCATCCGGGAGCACATCATTTTTCACGGTTATGAAAAATGAAGGAGGCATAAGTCATACAAATGGTTTACAAAAACAAAAAAACCCGCCGCAGCGGGTTTTTCAGCCTTGTCCGATTAATGCTCGAACATAGCAGAGATAGATTCTTCGTTGCTGATACGACGAATCGCTTCGGCCAGCATGCCAGAGAGGGTCAGCGTACGTACGTTCGGCAGCGCTTTGATCTCTTCAGCCAGCGGAATGGTATCGCAAACCACAACTTCGTCGATAACGGAGTTGCGCAGGTTGCTAACCGCGTTGCCGGAGAAGATAGGGTGCGTTGCATAGGCGAAAACGCGTTTCGCGCCGCGCTCTTTCAGCGCTTCCGCTGCTTTGCACAGGGTGCCGCCGGTGTCGATCATGTCGTCTACCAGCACGCAATCACGGCCTGCGACGTCACCGATGATATGCATCACCTGAGAAACGTTCGCACGCGGGCGACGTTTGTCGATGATAGCCATGTCGGTGTCGTTAAGCAGTTTAGCGATAGCGCGGGCGCGAACCACGCCGCCGATATCCGGGGAAACCACAATCGGGTTGTCCAGATTCTGTTGCAGCATGTCTTCCAGCAGAATCGGGCTGCCGAAAACGTTGTCTACCGGCACGTCGAAGAAGCCCTGAATTTGTTCTGCGTGCAGATCCACGGTAAGTACGCGGTCAACCCCAACGCTCGACAGGAAATCCGCCACCACTTTTGCGGTGATCGGCACGCGGGCGGAACGCACGCGACGGTCCTGACGGGCATAGCCAAAGTAGGGGATAACAGCGGTGATGCGGCCTGCGGAAGCACGGCGCAGCGCATCAACCATTACAACGAGTTCCATCAGGTTGTCGTTGGTAGGGGCACAGGTGGACTGGATGATGAAAATATCACCACCGCGTACATTTTCATTAATTTGTACGCTGACTTCACCGTCGCTAAAGCGACCGACGGCAGCGTCGCCGAGGGAAGTGTACAGGCGGTTGGCAATACGTTGTGCTAGTTCCGGGGTGGCGTTACCAGCAAAAAGCTTCATATCAGGCACGAGAAGAACCTCAGGCATGCGTCCAGTGGTGGATGGCGACTACGCGGCGATAAACGCCATCCAGGCGGTGTATTTAAAGAGCGTGGCGCAACGTCTGGAACGAAGGTGACGTTGTCACCATGGCTCAGCTTGCCCGGAAATGGTTTGCTGTAGCGGCGAAATATTGACGCCTTGCGCAACGAAACCGCGCAGCCACTCCGGGGCTTGCTCAAGCACCTTACGGGCAGCGGACTCGGTGTTAAATTCAGCAAACACGCAAGCGCCAGTGCCTGTCAGGCGCGACGGCGCGTATTCTAACAGCCAGGAAAGCGCGGCATCAACCTCGCGAAAACGTTTTCTTGCGATAAGCTCGCAATCATTGCTGAATTCACAATTTAGTAACGTTTCAATTGACCTGACGGGCGTGTTGCGTGGCAAATCAGGATCTTTAAAGATAACCGGCGTGGGAATGCTTACCCCCGGGTGTGCGACCAGGTACCACTTTTCCGGCGGCGAAACGGGCGTTAAGACTTCGCCCACCCCTTCGGCGAAGGCGGCGTGACCACGTACAAAGACCGGCACGTCCGCGCCTAACCGAACGCCCAGTTCAGCCAGTTCATCTTCACTTAATCCGGTTTGCCACAGATGATTCAGCGCGACTAATACCGTCGCCGCATTGGAAGAGCCGCCGCCCAACCCGCCACCCATGGGCAACCGTTTTTCTACCCCTAAATCGGCCCCGGCGCCTGCCGGCAGACGGTTCGTTTCACGGGCGCGCTGCGCCAGCAGACGCGCTGCGCGCACGATAAGGTTATCTTCATCAGGCACGCCGGCAATGGGCGTCGTCAGCCGCAGTTCGCCGTCATTACGCGGAGTAATAAGCACGGTGTCGCCGTAATTAACGAACTGAAACAGCGTTTGCAGGTTATGGTAGCCGTCGTCGCGACGGCCAGTGATATAAAGAAAAAGGTTCAGCTTTGCCGGCGAAGGCCAACGGGTCATCATTTAACGATCCAGTTATCCATTTTCAACTTGATGCGCTGGTCGCCCTGCGTCAGTTCCAGATTCGAAGGCAAAGCAGGTTGCGTTTTACTGTCGTAGCCGCCGTAAACCACATGCCAGGTTTTGCCGTTTTGCGTGTAGTTCACTTCGCTCAGGCGGTACTGGTTATCCAGTTTATAGTCGGTGGCGTCGCCCGGCAGGCCGAGGATCCACTGGCGCAGGCTGTTGATGGGAATGGGCATGCCGGTCAGTTTGGCAATCATCTCTTCGGCATCGGTGGCGGTGTAGCGCTGGCCTTTGTTATCCACCAGTTGCACGGCGCCCGGCTGGGCATTCAGCTCCATTTCCGTGCTGCCGAGCGGGTTGGTTAACAACAGGCGGTAGCGATCCTGGCCGGTCTGCTGCCAGAAAAAGCGCGCATAAACCTTCTGCTCGTCAGACAAATAAGCAAACGCGCCGCGAGTCTGGTACTGGCTTAAACCGCGCACTTGCTGCTGGTGCTGCTGCCATTGAGGAGAGTCGGGGCTTTTGCCCGGGCCTTTCGGCGCGTTAACGGCGCAGGCGGTAAGAACGAGGCTTGCCAGCGGCAAAAGACGCAAAAAGCGCAGAGATGAAATAGGCATATCGACGTCAAATCCTTGATGCGTGTTGGGGTTATAACCTTTCATGCTAGCGTCCGCGTGCAATAGCGTCTACGTTCAAGTTGTCTTAAATCATGAAATTAACTATTACTCCAAAAGAGGCGGTTCTCTTTTATTGACCTTACGCATCCTGTATGATGCGCGAAGTCAAACCTTATCAACGCTGGTACTATTCCCGCTCACATGACCCTTTTAGCACTCGGCATCAACCACAAAACGGCTCCGGTTTCGCTGCGAGAACGCGTTACGTTTTCGCCGGATACGCTCGACCAGGCGCTGGAAAGCCTGCTCGCGCAGCCAATGGTGCAGGGAGGCGTAGTGCTCTCAACGTGCAACCGCACGGAGCTCTATCTGAGCGTGGAAGAGCAAGAGAATCTTCACGACCGTCTGGTGCGCTGGCTGTGCGACTATCACAACCTTAACGAAGAGGAAGTGCGCAACAGCCTCTACTGGCATCATGATAACGCTGCTGTCAGCCACTTAATGCGCGTTGCCAGCGGGCTGGATTCATTAGTTCTCGGCGAACCGCAAATCCTTGGGCAGGTGAAAAAGGCGTTTGCTGATTCTCAGCGCGGCCATGCAAAAGCCAGCGAACTGGAACGTATGTTCCAGAAATCATTCTCGGTGGCCAAACGCGTGCGTACCGAAACCGATATCGGCGCCAGCGCCGTTTCCGTCGCTTTCGCCGCCTGTACGCTGGCGCGCCAGATTTTCGAATCCCTGTCGAGCGTGACCGTGTTGCTGGTGGGCGCGGGAGAAACCATTGAACTGGTAGCCCGTCATCTTCGCGAGCATGGCGTGAAGAAGATGATTATCGCAAACCGCACCCGCGAGCGCGCCCAGCGCCTGGCGGATGAAGTTGATGCGGAAGTGATCAACCTTGCGGATATCGATGAGCGCCTGAAAGAGGCCGATATTATCATCAGTTCTACCGCCAGCCCGCTGCCTGTTATCGGCAAAGGCATGGTGGAGCGCGCCCTCAAAGCCCGCCGCAATCAGCCGATGCTGCTGGTGGATATCGCCGTACCGCGCGATGTTGAGCCGGAAGTAGGCAAACTCGCCAACGCCTACCTGTACAGCGTTGACGACCTGCAATCTATCATTCAGCACAACCTTGCGCAGCGCAAAGCCGCCGCGGTTGAGGCAGAGTCCATAGTCGAACAGGAAGCGCACGAATTTATGGCCTGGCTGCGCGCGCAAAGCGCCAGCGCGACCATTCGTGAATACCGTAGCCAGGCGGAGCAGGTGAGGGAAGAACTCACCGCGAAAGCCCTGGCCGCGCTGCAACAGGGCGGCGACGCCGAATCTATCATGCAGGATTTAGCGAGAAAACTGACCAACCGCCTTATCCACGCGCCAACCAAATCTCTTCAGCAGGCCGCCCGTGACGGGGACGACGAACGCCTGCATATTCTGCGCAACAGCCTCGGGCTGGAGTAGCGCCACACATATTTATTACAAAAGGTGAACTACCGCCTATGAAGCCTTCTATCGTTGCCAAACTGGAAGCCTTGCAGGAGCGCCATGAAGAAGTTCAGGCGCTTCTGGGTGACGCGAGCACTATCGCCGACCAGGATCGCTTTCGCGCGCTTTCCCGTGAATATGCCCAGTTGAGCGATGTTTCTCGCTGTTTTTTACAGTGGCAACAGGTTCAGGACGATCTGCAAACTGCGGAAAGCCTGCTTGAAGACCCGGAAATGCGCGACATGGCGCAGGAAGAGCTGCGTGAAGCCAAAAGCCGCAGCGAAGAGCTGGAGCAGCAGCTTCAGGTCCTGCTGCTGCCTAAAGATCCGGATGATGAGCGCAACGCCTTTGTTGAAGTTCGCGCCGGCACCGGCGGCGACGAAGCGGCGCTTTTCGCAGGCGATCTGTTCCGTATGTACAGCCGTTATGCAGAAGCGCGCCGCTGGCGCGTGGAGATCATGAGCGCTAACGAAGGCGAACATGGCGGCTATAAAGAAGTGATCGCGAAAATCAGCGGCGAGGGCGTTTACGGACGGCTGAAGTTTGAATCGGGCGGGCATCGCGTACAGCGCGTACCGGCGACGGAATCCCAGGGGCGTATTCATACTTCCGCCTGCACCGTGGCAGTGATGCCGGAGTTACCGGAAGCGGAACTGCCGGACATCAACCCGGCGGACCTGCGCATCGATACCTTCCGCTCCTCCGGCGCGGGCGGCCAGCACGTTAACACCACCGACTCCGCCATCCGTATTACCCACTTGCCGACCGGCATTGTGGTGGAATGCCAGGACGAGCGCTCGCAGCATAAAAACAAAGCCAAAGCGCTGGCGGTGCTGGGCGCGCGCATTCATGCCGCAGAAATGGCGAAGCGCCAGCAGGCGGAAGCCTCCACCCGCCGCAACCTGCTTGGCAGCGGCGACCGCTCCGATCGCAACCGTACCTATAACTTCCCGCAGGGGCGCGTGACCGATCACCGCATCAACCTCACGCTTTATCGTCTTGATGAAGTGATGGAAGGCAAGCTGGACGCGCTCATCGAGCCTATTATTCAGGAACACCAGGCGGACCAGCTGGCTGCGCTGGCCGAGCAGGAATAATGGACTATCAGCACTGGCTTAAGCAGGCCATTGCGCGCTTATCGCAAAGCGAATCTCCGCGCCGGGACGCGGAGATCCTGCTTGGTCTGGTGACCGGCAAACCCCGCACTTTCATTCTCGCCTTTGGCGAAACGATGCTCAGCGATGAAGAAACGCAAAAGCTGGAAACCTTGCTTGCGCGCCGTTCGCAGGGCGAGCCGGTAGCGCACCTGACTGGCGTGCGCGAGTTCTGGTCGCTGCCGCTTTATGTCTCTCCCGCTACGCTAATCCCCCGGCCGGACACGGAATGCCTTGTAGAACAGGCGCTGGCGCGCCTTCCTGCCGGGGCAGGGCAAATTCTTGATTTAGGCACAGGCACCGGCGCCATTGCGCTGGCGCTCGCAAGCGAACGGCCAGATTGCCATGTCACGGCGCTGGACGTGGTGCCGCAAGCCGTTGAACTGGCGCGCCGCAATGCGCAAAATCTCGCCATTCGCAATGTTACTGTGTTGCAAAGCGACTGGTTTAGCGCCTTAAAAGAAGAGCGCTTTACGCTTATTGTCAGCAACCCGCCTTATATTGACGAGGACGATCCGCATCTTGCCCAGGGGGACGTGCGGTTTGAGCCTCGCAGCGCGCTGGTGGCTGACGAAAAGGGGCTGGCGGATCTCAGAACGTTAATTTTCGAGGCGCGCCGCTTTCTTGCGCCGCAAGGCTGGCTATTGTTAGAGCACGGCTGGCGTCAGGGTGAAGCGGTACGGGAGCTTTTTAACGAAGCGGGTTATCATGCGGTGGAAACCTGCCGGGATTATGGCGGCAACGAGCGCCTGACTCTGGGACAATTTCGATAAAAACAGGAGTAATACAGCCATGGCGGCTTATTTTGCACTGAAGCATCTTCATATCCTGACGGTGGTTATCTCCATCAGCCTGTTTGTTTTACGCTACGTCTGGCAATATCGTGGCTCAGCCATGTCGACGAAGCGCTGGGTGCGTATCGTTCCGCATGTTAATGACACTGTTTTGCTGGCGAGCGGTGTTGCGTTAGTGCTCATAACGCACTTTTATCCCTTCACGCCGCAAGGCGCATGGCTGACGGAAAAGCTCTTTGGCGTTATCATCTACATCGCTTTAGGGTTTATCGCGCTGGGTCGACGCCCGCGAAGCCAGCAAACGCGCTGGATTGCGTTTCTGCTGGGGCTGGTGGTGCTTTACATCATCATTAGACTTGCCACCACGAAAATACCGTTATTGGGGTTGATATGAAGTCGTTGGCCGATTTCGAATTTAACAAAGCACCGCTGTGCGACGGCATGGTGCTGGTATCACAACTGATCCGTGATGATTTCCCGGATCAGGAAGTTTATCAACAGCTTGACGCGCTGGTTAGCCTGGCGCGGGAAGAGATTTGCGAAGGGCTCCATCAGGATACGCAGCTTGAGCGTTTGCTTGAGCTGTTTTACGGCGAATGGGGGTTTTCCGACGCGCGCGGCGTTTACCGCCTCTCCGACGCGCTCTGGCTGGATAAAGTGCTGAAAAACCGTCAGGGCAGCGCGGTGTCGCTGGGGGCTATTTTACTCTGGATAGCCGACCGGCTGGAGATCCCGCTGACGCCGGTGATTTTTCCGACGCAGCTGATTTTACGCGCCGACTGGATGGATGGCGAAATGTGGCTGATTAACCCCTTCAACGGGGAAACGCTGGATGAGCACACGCTTGAGGTGTGGCTCAAGGGTAATGTGAATCCGGTGGCCGAACTTTACGTCGACGATTTAGAGGAATCAGAAAACGCCGAGGTCATCCGCAAGCTGCTGGACACACTGAAATCCGCGCTGATGGAAGAGAGCCAGATGGAGCTTGCCCTGCGCACCAGCGAGGCGCTGCTGCAATTTAATCCGGAAGATCCGTATGAGATCCGCGATCGCGGGCTTATCTACGCGCAGCTGGATTGCGAACATGTCGCGCTTAACGACCTGAGCTATTTTGTTGAGCAGTGCCCGGAAGACCCGATTAGCGAAATGATCCGCGCGCAAATCAACTCGATTTCGCATAAGCAGATCACGCTGCACTGATAAGCAAACCGTTTACCGATTTACCGCTGACAAGGGCGAACTTATGAAGCAAAAAGTGGTTAGTATTGGCAATATCAACGTGGCGAACGACCTGCCGTTCGTACTCTTTGGCGGCATGAACGTGCTTGAGTCGCGCGATCTCGCGATGCAAATTTGCGAGCACTACGTCAAAGTGACCGAAAAACTCGGCATCCCTTACGTTTTCAAAGCCTCTTTTGATAAAGCCAACCGCTCCTCCATTCACTCCTATCGCGGTCCGGGCCTGGAAGAAGGGATGAAAATCTTCCAGGAGCTGAAGCAAACCTTCGGCGTGAAAATCATTACTGACGTGCATACCGCTGAGCAGGCGCAGCCGGTTTCCGAAGTGGTGGACGTTATCCAGCTGCCGGCATTTCTGGCGCGCCAGACCGATCTGGTGGAGGCGATGGCGAAAACCGGCGCGGTTATCAACATCAAAAAGCCGCAGTTCATCAGCCCGGGGCAGGTAGGCAACATCGTGGATAAATTCCATGAAGGCGGCAACGACAAGGTGATCCTCTGCGATCGCGGCACTAACTTCGGTTACGACAACCTGGTCGTTGATATGCTCGGCTTTAGCGTGATGAAGAAAGTGTCTGGCAACGCGCCGGTGATTTTCGACGTGACGCACGCGCTGCAATGCCGCGACCCGTTCGGCGCCGCTTCCAGCGGTCGTCGCGCTCAGGTTGCCGAACTGGCGCGCGCTGGCATGGCGACAGGTATTGCGGGGCTGTTTATCGAAGCGCATCCGGACCCGGAACACGCCAAATGCGACGGCCCGTCCGCGCTGCCGCTGGCGAAACTGGAGCCGTTCCTCAAGCAGATCAAAGCCATCGACGATCTGGTGAAAAGCTTCGACGACCTCGATACCAGCAACTAAGGTTCTGGTTAAAGAAAACCCCGCCGCGGCGGGGTTTTTTTTTGCCCGGTGCAAAGCGTTTGGAATAAATTTACACCATGATGAGGTTAGCCGGCAGAATTGCGCATTGCTTAAAAGCAGTAAGCCAGGCAAAGGCGGGTAAAGAAAAACGTTGCCCGCCTGAAGAGAGGAACAATCAAGCAAATATCGTCATCAGATAGGCGGCAAAAAGCGCCAGGTGCGCCGAGCCGTTGAGTACGTTAGTGCGGCCCGTTGAAAAGGAGATTTGGCACAGCACCAGCGAGGCCAGCATTACCACCATCTCCGGCGCGCCCAGCCCAAACACCAGGTCGTTGCCCGTGAGGATCGCAATCAGCGTTACCGTCGGCACAGTAAGGGAAATCGTCGCCAGCACCGAGCCGAAAAACAGGTTCATGGCGCGCTGCACCTGATTATTCAGCACCGCTTTTAACGCCCCCAGCCCTTCAGGCGAGAGGATAAGCAGCGCCACCAGGAAACCGGTAAAAGAGACCGGCGCGTTGAGGTGCGTCAGGAGGGCTTCCAGCGGGTTAGCGTTCATCTTGGTGACCGCGATAACCGCGATTAAATGCACAACCAGCCAGACGGCATGCCACAGGTTGCTGTGCGCCGAAGGTTTACCATGATGCGGATCATCGTCGTCGCCTTCATCTTCATGCTCATAGACAAACAGACTCTGATGCGTTTTGGTCTGGATCAGCAAAAATACCCCATACATGGCGGCGGAAATCAGCGCCACCAGCAGCGACTGGGCCGTCGTAAAATTACCGCCAGGCAACGCCATCGGGAAAACCAGCACAATCACTGCCAGCGGGAAAAGCGCGATCAAGTACTGTTTAATGCCAAACAGGTTTACATATTGGGTAGCGAATTTGCGCCCGCCCAGCAGCAGCGCGAAGCCTACCAGCCCGCCGGTCACAATCATGATGATGGAATAAAGCGTATCGCGCATAAGCGTCGGCGCGGCGTCGCCTGTCGCCATCAGGGCGGAAATCAGGCTGACTTCAAGAATAACCACCGAAAGGCTGAGGATCAGCGACCCGTACGGCTCGCCCAGGCGATGCGCCAGTACGTCGGCGTGGCGCACCACGCTAAACGCGCTGCAAAGAATGGCTATCAGGGAAAGGATATTGATGCCCACTATCGCTGGCAGCGACTGGCTCCCGCCCCACAGGGCCAGGACCGCCAGCGCCAGTACCGGAAAAATGAGCGTGGTCTCCTTGTGGCGGGTTTTTACCGCCTCATGTGTTGTTTTGGTCATTAACGTTCTCCAGAGTGGCGGATCTTTATCATTATAGTGAGCAAATTTGCTGCGCATAAAATAGCAAACATGCGCTTTTCCCGTGAGATATTTACGTACTTTTACGGCTTTCGCCCCGTTTTTCACTGAAAGCCTGGAAAATAACGTCTTTGTTTAGATTACGTTTATTTGCCAGCGGCATGGAGATGAACGCGCTCAAGCTTTTCCCGGCGCTGGCGCAGGCGCGGATCCTGTTCCACACTTAGCGTTATTGCAAAAACAGGAGAAAAACCGATGCCATACGATTCCCGCAGCGATTTACCGGACAATGTCACTAACGTATTGCCCGCTCACGCCCAGGATATCTATAAAGAGGCTTTTAACAGCGCCTGGGATCAGTACAAAGATAAAGAAGACCGTCGCGGTGACGACAGCCGCGAAGAGACCGCGCATAAGGTCGCCTGGGCTGCGGTAAAAAAAGAGTATGAAAAAGGCGACGATGACAAATGGCATAAGAAAAAATAAGGGTTATTTAATGCGTTGATTCGCCGATACCTTTACCGCCCGATCGCCTATTCTGGCAGCAAATGATGACGGTTATGTGTTTTTGTGATGACCGTCACCCTTGCCAGCGCCACGCTAATTGCATATCGTCAGCAGTATTGCTTTCTAAATGAACAGCAATAATGCCTGGAAAGCGCTTAAAAATGGCAGGGACGAAAGCAGTAGCAGTGGCGGAGGTAGATTGTGTTAACGCGTGATTTCTTAATGAAAGCGGACTGTAAAACGGCGTTTGGCGCTATTGAGGAATCCTTACTCTGGTCGCCGGAGCAGCGCGCCGCGTCGCTGGCTGCAACCCTTGCCTGCCGGCCAGACGACGGCCCGGTGTGGATTTTCGGCTACGGTTCGCTGATGTGGAACCCGGCGCTGGAGTTCGAAGAGTGCGCGCCGGGTACGCTGCCGGGGTGGCATCGCGCTTTTTGCCTGCGCCTGACAGCCGGGCGCGGCACCGCCTGCCAGCCAGGCCGCATGCTGGCGCTAAAAGAGGGCGGGCGCACAACCGGCGTCGCTTACCGTCTGCCGGAGGCGCAACTTGAAGCTGAGCTGTCGTTACTGTGGAAGCGCGAGATGATTACCGGCTGCTATCTGCCAAGCTGGTGCAAACTTGAGCTTGACGACGGACGCACCATCAACGCGCTGGTTTTTATTATGGACCCGCGCCATCCGCTCTATGAACCAGACACCCGCGCCCGGGTTATCGCCCCGCTTATCGCCACCGCCAGCGGGCCGCTTGGCACTAACGCGCAATATCTTTTCTCGCTGGAGCAGGAGCTGAAAAAGCTCGGCATGCAGGATGACTGTCTGGACGAACTGGTAGGTGAAGTGCGCGCCTGGCAGCAGCGCGGCGAAGGGGACGCAGAGCTGCGTCCCGGGTTCGCCTGATCCCTCCGCTGGCGCGGAGGGGAATAAAATCAGGCCGCAACGTAGCTCACAGAGTGTTCCAGCGACTGGCTGCGGCTGTCGATTAATACATTCCATAAACCGCTGTAAGGCACCGTCAGATAAGCGCTGCTGCGATCCTGCACGCTAAGAATATCCGCCTCATCCGTCGACGCTTTCGCGCTCATCAAGTGGATATGGCATTTATCCGAGCAACGAACCACCACCGTATCGCCGCCAAATAATTTCAGAGTCGTTTTTACCAAAGCCATTTTTACCCCCGCTCATCATGTGAAATTGCTGTTTCAGCCGGAACGAAGGCTGAAAACAGAGAAGTTGTTCACAAAACCTGCCTTGCATAACACCAAAGAGGGAGTAAACCGATGCTGACTTTGATCAAAAAAAAGAATAAGCCATAAACTTTTGTGACAATCTGCCTGAAACCTTTCAGCGGGCGCGCCATTATGTGTAAAGAACGCGCCCGCGCAGAGTTAAATACGGAAATGGCCTGCTGTCTCCGCCAGTTCCCCCGCCTGGCTTTGTAAGGCGCCAGCGGCAGCGGCGGACTGCACCACCAGTTCCGCGTTCTGTTGCACCATGCGGTCCAGATGCACGACGGCATGGTTAATCTCCTGAATACCCTTCATCTGTTCACTGGTCGCGACAGTGATTTCTCGCATGATGCCGGAGACACTGCCAATGCTGCTGACAATTTCCTGCATCGACTCTCCCGCCTGTCGCACATAGCGGGAGCCTGTCGCCACGCTGCTGGTGGTGGAATCAATAAGCGATTTAATCTCCTTCGCCGCCTGCGCGCTGCGGCTGGCGAGGCTTCGCACTTCGCCGGCCACCACCGCGAAGCCGCGACCCTGTTCGCCGGCCCGTGCGGCTTCCACCGCAGCATTCAGCGCCAGGATATTGGTCTGAAAAGCGATGCCGTCGATAACGCTGGTAATATCGCCAATTTTCGAAGAGGCGGTTTCGATTATCTGCATGGTGTCGATAGCGCGGGTAACCACCTCGCCGCCGCGGCTCGCCACTTCCGAGGCGTTCTGCGCCTGGCCGCTCGCCTGGGCGGCAGCCTCGGTGGACTGCGCGACGGAGGCGGTAATTTGCTCTACGGCGCTGGCGGTTTCGCGCAGGCTGGAGGCGGCCTGCTCGGTGCGCCCGGAAAGATCCTGGTTGCCCGCCGCGATTTCATTGGCCGCCACCTTCACCGAGGCGCTGGCGTCACGCAACTGACCCATCACCACCGAAAGTTTGTCGCTGAAGGCGTTAAACGCGTGCGCTATCTGCGCCACTTCGTCTTTGCCATGCTCCGGCAGGCGTTGTGAAAGGTCATTCGTACCGGTGCTGATGGCATGCATGGCGTCGCGAATGGTCAGCAAGCGCGCAAGCAGCTTTGCAACCAGCAGGTGCACCAGCGCGCCCGCCACCAGCACCAGCACAATCAGCGAAAAGGCGGAAGCGTTAAGCTGCGCCCGCATGCCGGAGGTGGCGTCGTCTTTGTCCAGCGCCACCACCAGGTACCACTGCGTGCCCGGCACTTTTGACGCCAGCAGCTGTTTTTCTACCCCCTCCATTTCGCCGCTCTCGCTTTCCTGCTCCTGGATAAGCTCCCTGAAATCAACGCCGGAAACCGCATCGCCGAAGGGTTTAAGCGTCAGCGCCGCGTTGCTGGCGGCAATCACTGAACCATCAGCATTCACCAGCATGCCGCTGCTGTGTTCTGTAGGGCGGATGCTGCGCACGTTGGCGATAACGCTTTCCATCGACAGATCGCCCGCCACCACGGCGGCGAGTTCGCCATTGCGCTTCACCGGCACGGCGAAAGTCACAACCAGTTTGCCGGTGCCGGCATCGACGTAAGGCGCGGTAACGACGGGCGCATCGGCTTTCAGCGCCTGCTGATACCAGGGGCGAAGGGTCGGATCGTAGTCGGCGGGCACGCCGGTCGGGTCGGAGAATTTCGCGGTTTTACCCGGGTAGCCAACATAAACATTGGTAAATCCGCCCGCGGCGGCGATCTGGCGAAATACCGGAACCGGGTCATCGTTAACCGCTACGGCATCCAGCGACTGGACAACCGTCATCTTGTTTTTAACCCAGTCGGCAACCGCCAGCCTGTGGCTTGCACTGGTGCTGCGCAGCGTTTCAAGGCGTGTCTGCTGGTTATCGTTGCGAGAAACCAGGTAATTGAACACGGTATTTAGCAAAAGCGCGACAACGAGACAGCCAGCGGTGGCGGCGATTATCCGCGTGCGAATGGAAGTGAACATAGTAAGTACCCTGCTGTGTGGTTATAAAAGGGCTATCGGCAACCCCAGCAGGGACTTGATGACCAACGTCGCAGTATAAGAAAAAAGTATTACCCGGCGGTGATTATTAGAAAGTTAACACTTTATCCGCCGCAAGCGTCCACTGCGCAAGCTCCACCAGCGTGCCGACAGTCACGCCGTCCGCCAGCGGCAAATCGGTGATGCCGCGCCCGTCGGTGCAGGTTTTGCACAGCTTCACCGGCACGCCCTGGGCGGTCAGGATCTCAAGCATCTGCTGAATGTTATAGCCCTCGGCAGGGCGCTGGCCGCGCAGCCCGGCCGTCACGGCGTCAGACATCAGAAAGAGTCTCAGCGTCAGGCTCTCGTCCTGTTCGCGCAGCGCGATAGCCAGCCGCAGGCTGTTGAATAACGACTCGCTGCCGTAGGCGGCGCCATTCGCGATAATCACGATATTTTGCATATTCGCTCCTTTGCCCGGAAGGCACAGTTATTGCTTAGGTTAAAGAAATCCAGTTACGGGAGAGGCGGGATGCGCAATCCATCCGACCAGCCAACAGAGGCGCTGAGCTGGTTTCATTTTGCCCGCGAGCAGCAACGGCGGCAGCGCGAAGCCGGGTTGCATGTGGGCGAATGGGCCAGCCGGATAAGCCATCTGGTTCATATGCTACAGCGCGAACGGGGGGCTTCCAACATCTGGCTCTGTTCCGCAGGGCAACTCTTCGCCCGCGAAGTGCCGTTTTGTATCAGCCAGTCGGACGAACAGCTGGCCGCGCTGCGCGAGCGTCTGGCGGCGCCAGGCCTGGCGGTTAATGCCGCAATCGCCGCACGGCTGGCCTGCGCGTTCTGGTATCTGGAGTCGCTGCCTGCGCTTCGCAACCGCATCCGCAGGCGCGAAATCGAGCCGGAGGCGGCGATGGAGCAGTTCAGCCAGACCATTGCGCATTTGCTGAGCATTGTGCCGGAAGCAAACGACACGCTGGATGACGCCAGTCTCGCCCGGGCGCTCACGGCGCTTTACAGTTTTATGCAGGGCAAAGAGCTGGTAGGGCAGGAGCGGGCGGTAGGCGCGATAGGCTTTGCCCGGGGCGATTTCAGCGCACCGCTGCGCCAGATGCTGGTTGACCGTATTGACGGGCAGCAACGCTGTTTCTCCACTTTCGCCGCGCTGGCGGAAACCGCGCTGGCTGAGGAGTTTCACGCCCAGGGTGAAGCCACCCGTGAAACGGAGCAGTTGCGTCGGCTGGCCTGTACGCGCATGCCGGCAAATACCGAAACGGCGGAACTGGCGGTGCGCTGGTTCGCGCTGCAAACCAGCCGGCTCGACAGGCTTCGTGAAACCGAGGAAAAGCTTATCGCTTCCCTGCAACAGGTGGCGCATGTGCAGTTTGACCAGGCAATGCCAGGCGGCGAGGCGGATGAAGAGGCGTTTGCCCGCTGGGTTGGCGCTCACGCCTGTCAGGATGCCGCCGTCGCCCTGGACCGCCATCTTTTGCCGCTGGTACGTCAACAGGCGAGGCAGCTTGAAGCGCTGAGTCGCCAGCTCGCTTCGCTGCAAGAGACGCTGGAAGAGCGCAAGCTCATTGATAAAGCCAAGAGTTTGCTGATCCGCCATCAGCAAATGAGCGAAGAGCAAGCCTGGCAGCAGTTGCGAAAGCTGGCGATGAACCAGAATAAACGGATGGTGGAAATTGCCCGCGCCATGCTCGCCGTGGCCGATTTATGGCCGGTAACACCAAAGGAGTAGTTGCACAGTAAAAGGGCATTTTTTGCCTGGTGATGGTGCGGGGCGGGAGTTCTTCTGCCTCCTCGGGTAAAAGCCGGGTGAAGGGCAATAACGGCTTGCCCATAGAAGGCGGTAACGCGCTGAGCGCAGATAAAACGGCTAAGCCTGCGTCTTTCAACCTGTTGCCCGAAGAGAAGCGAGAAGGCGCTAAGTTATCGTCCGGCGTAAACGCTATAACCTGGCACAGCCTTTGCTTATTTATTTCTGACAGACATTTTCCGGCAGTCCGCCAACGGCGGCGGGCCAACCGGAAAGGATAAAGGCGTCCTGCAATGTGCTCGCACATTGCCGGGCGCTTTTTTTTTGCATTTTTTCAGGAGCCGATATGAGCGATTCGCCTTTCACCTTCTCCCGTCGCCGCTTTCTACAGGCCGGTGCTGCGCTTGGGAGCGCCGCGTTGCTGCCGGGGCTGATGAACAGCGCCTGGGCTGGCGGGTCCGACGCCCCGGAACGCACCACCGTTAAGGTCGGGTTTATTCCGTTGACCGACTGCGCCCCGGTGGTGATGGCCGCCCTGAAAGGGTTTGATAAAAAGCACGGGATCGCGATTGTGCCGAGTAAAGAGGCGAGCTGGGCGGCGGTGCGCGACAAGCTGGTTTCCGGCGAACTCGATGCCGCCCACGTGCTTTATGGGCTGCTTTACGGCCTGGAGCTCGGCATCGCGGGCAAAAAGCAGGCGATGGCGAACCTGATGACTCTTAACCGCAACGGGCAGGCGATCACGCTCTCGGCTGATTTACAGCAAAAGGGCATTACCGATGCCGCGGGGCTGAAAAAGCTTATCGCAGGGGCGGAACCGGGCGCTTACACCTTCGCCCATACCTTTCCGACAGGCACCCACGCCATGTGGCTTTACTACTGGCTTGCCGCGGCGGGCATCGATCCCTTTAACGACGTGCGTACCGTGGTGGTGCCGCCGCCGCAAATGGTAATGAACATGCGCATCGGCAACATGGTCGGCTTTTGCGTGGGCGAACCGTGGAATGCCCGCGCCATTAACGACCGTATCGGCTTTACCGCCGCCACCTCGCAGTCCATTTTTCCCGACCATCCGGAAAAAGTGCTCGGCACCCGCAACGCATGGGTGGAACAAAACCCCAATACCGCCCGCGCGTTAACGGCGGCGGTGCTGGAGGCGGCGCGCTGGATTGACGCCTCTGATGATAACCGGCGTGAAACCGCCCGCGTCCTTGCCAGACGCGCTTACCTCAACACCAAAGAACAGTACCTCACGCCGCGCATGCTCGGCGATTACGACAACGGCATCGGCAAGCGCTGGCGCGACGCGCACGGCATGCGCTTCTTCGCCGACGGCGACGTCAACTATCCGTGGCTTTCCGACGGCATGTGGTTCCTGACGCAGTTCAGGCGCTGGGGGCTGCTGAAGAGCGATCCGGATTACCGCGCTGTAGCGCAAAGCATCAACCGCACCGATATCTACGCCCAGGCAGCAACGGCCGCAGGCAATGTGGCGCTGCCCGCATCGCCTTTACGCGCCAGCCAGCTTATGGACGGTTCCCGCTGGGATGGCGCCGATCCGGCCGCCTACGCCGCCAGCTTTTCACTTCATCGTCAGGGGTAAACACAATGAAACAGGCGCAACAACGAGAGATCACGCCGCAGCCGCAACCCGCCCGCGCGGAAGTGATAACCATGCCGAAACCGCCAGCGCGAAAGCATCGCCCGCAGTGGCAAACCAGGGTTAACGCCGCGCTTTTGCGCGTGATCCCGGCGCTGCTGGGAATAGGGCTGCTGCTGGTGGCATGGCAAATCGCCGCCCTTAACAGCAAAGGGTTTCCCACACCGCTCAGCACGCTCGACTCGGCGTTAACGCTCTTCGCCGACCCGTTTTATAACGAAGGGCCGAACGATCAAGGCATCGGCTGGAATGTGCTTGCCTCGCTAATGCGCGTGGCCGTGGGCTTTGGCCTCGCCGCGCTGGTCGGCATTCCGCTCGGCTTCCTGATTGGCCGCTTCACTTTCTTTTCGCGCATGTTCACGCCGCTCATCGCGCTGCTGCGCCCGGTCAGCCCGCTCGCCTGGCTGCCCATCGGCCTGCTGCTGTTTCAGAAGGCGGAACCGGCGTCGAGCTGGACGATTTTCATCTGCTCTATCTGGCCGATGGTGATTAACACCGCCGACGGGGTAAAGCGCATTCCCGAAGACTACCTCAACGTCGCCCGCGTGTTGCAGCTCTCTGAGTGGACGGTAATGCGCCGCATTCTGTTTCCGGCGGTGTTGCCTGCGGTGCTCACCGGCGTGCGGCTCTCTATAGGCATCGCCTGGCTGGTGATTGTCGCCGCGGAAATGCTCACCGGCGGCCTCGGCATCGGCTTTTGGATCTGGAACGAGTGGAACAACCTCAACGTGGAAAACATTCTCATCGCCATCGTCATTATCGGCGTGGTCGGTCTGTTGCTGGAGCAGGGGCTGATGCTTGTCGCCCGCCGCTTTAGCTGGCAGGAAAAATAAGGAGCGCGCATGAAACCGATTATTCAGGTCCAGAACGTCAGCCAGCGTTTTTCTACCGCCAGCGGCGACTTCCTGGCGTTGCAGAACGTGAGTTTCGATATCTGTGAAGGCGAAACCGTCAGCCTTATCGGCCATTCCGGCTGCGGCAAATCAACGCTGCTTAACCTCATCGCCGGGATCACTTTGCCGAGCGAAGGCGGGCTGCTGTGCGATAACCGCGAAATCGCCGGTCCCGGCCCCGAGCGCGCCGTGGTGTTTCAGAACCACTCGCTGCTGCCCTGGCTTACCTGCTTTGACAACGTGGCGCTGGCGGTCGACCAGGTCTTTAAGAAGAGCATGAGCAAAAGCGAACGCCGGGAATGGATAGTCCACAACCTTGAGCGGGTGCAGATGGGCCATGCGCTGAACAAGCGTCCGGGGGAAATTTCCGGCGGCATGAAGCAGCGCGTCGGCATCGCCAGAGCGCTGGCGATGAAGCCGAAAGTGCTGCTGATGGATGAACCTTTTGGCGCGCTCGATGCGCTCACCCGCGCCCATCTCCAGGACGCCGTTATGCACATTCAACAGGAACTGAACACCACCATCGTGCTGATCACGCACGACGTGGACGAAGCGGTGTTGCTTTCTGACCGCGTGCTGATGATGACCAACGGCCCGGCGGCGACGGTGGGCGAAGCGCTGGAGGTCGATTTGCCGCGCCCGCGCAACCGCGTGCAACTGGCGCAAGAGAGCCGCTATCACCACCTGCGCCAGCGCATTCTCCACTTCCTTTACGAAAAACAGCCGAAGGCGGCGTAAGGAGGCGATATGGCGCAGCGACTGGCGATTATCGGCAACGGCATGGCGGCGGTGCGGCTGGTGGAGCAACTGACCGACCGCGCGCCGGGGCGCTTCGCCATCACCCTGATTGGCGAGGAGCCGACCCTTGCCTATAACCGCATTCTGCTTTCGCCGGTGCTGGGCGGCGAGAAACTCGCCAGCGCCGCGCAACTGCACGACGCGGCCTGGTACGCGGCGCGCGGCGTGGAGCAGCTAACAGGCGAGCGTGTGGAAGCGGTTGACCTGGCGTCGCGCTGGCTGCGCACCACGGCGCGCATGCTCAGCTGGGATGAACTGGTATTCGCCACCGGGTCAGTGCCGTTTATTCCCCCGGTTGAAGGCCATGACCTGCCGCACGTGCGCGGCTTTCGCACGCTGGCGGACGTAGAGGCTATTCTCGCCTTGCCTGGCCCTGCGGTGGTGCTTGGCGGCGGCCTGCTTGGCGTCGAGGCCGCCGCCGCGCTCAACAACCGGGGCGCGCAAGTTACCCTGGTGCACCGCCATCCCTGGCTGATGGAACAGCAGCTCGACGAGCAGGCCGGGGCGATTCTGGCGCAGCATCTGCGCGAGCGCGGCATTGCGTGCCGTCTGGCAAGCGGTATTGCCCGTATTGAAGCGCGACAGGTTGTGCTGAACGAGGGCGAGCGGCTGCCCGCCAGCCGGGTGGTGATGGCGACAGGCGTGCGTCCGAACGTGGCGCTTGCGCAGCGCGCCGGGCTGGTTTGCCAGCGCGCCATTGTTGTAGACGGCCAGCTTCGCGCCTCGCAGCCGGGCGTAAGCGCCCTTGGCGAATGTTGTGAACACAACGGCGAACTGTGGGGGCTGGTGGCGCCCTGTCTGCAACAGGCGGATGTGCTGGCGGCGCGGCTGGCGGGGGAGCCGGTAGCCGATTTTCACTATCAGCAAAGCGGCACGCGCCTGAAGGTTTCCGGCATCGATCTCTTCAGCCTGGGCACGGTCACGCCTTCAGCGGACACGCGCGAGCTGACCGCCTTCGACCCGCTTTCTCGCCACTATCGCCGCCTGCTGTTGCGCGACGGCAAATTAACGGGCGCGCTGCTGCTTGGCGATACCGCCGACGCCGCACAGCTTGCCGCCCAACTGCACCAGCCGGTGGAAGAGCACGCCGGGCTTCTCTTTAACTCTGATTCGCAGCCGCAGGCTGCCGGAAGCGATGCAATGACAAAATCAACCCTGGTGGTTGTCGGCCACGGCATGGTCGGCCACCACTTCCTTGAACAGTGCGTTAACACAAACCTGCACGAGCGTTTTCACATCATCGTTTTCGGCGAGGAAGCGCATCCCGCTTATGATCGCGTGCACTTATCGGAATATTTTAACGGCCGCAGCGCGCAGTCGCTCTCAATGGTCGAGGCGAATTTCTTTGAAACGCACGGCATTGAACTGCGCAGCGGCTGCAAAATCAGCCACATCGATCGTCGCCGCCAGGTGGTTATCGACAGCGAGGGACACGAGACCCACTGGGATAAGCTGATGCTGGCGACGGGATCGTTTCCCTTCGTGCCGCCGGTGGCGGGCAACGCTTTGCCGGGCTGTTTTGTCTACCGCACGCTGGATGACCTGGACGCCATTCGCGAACGGGCGCTAAACGCCACGCGCGGCGTGGTGATAGGCGGCGGGCTGCTCGGGCTGGAAGCCGCCAACGCGCTGAAACAGCTTGGCCTGCAAACGCATGTGGTGGAGTTCGCGCCCGGTCTGATGGCAGTGCAGTTAGATGCGCCGGGCGCGGCGATGCTGCGCGAGAAAATCGAGGCGCTCGGCGTTGGCGTGCATACCAGCAAGGCGACAACCGGGATAGCCGCTGTTGACGGCGCTCTGCGGATGCAGTTTGCCGACGGCGAAAGCCTGGAAACGGATTTGATCGTCTTCTCGGCGGGCATCCGCCCGCAGGACGCCCTGGCGAAGGCCGCGGGGCTTGAGATCGGCGAGCGCGGCGGCATCGTGATTAACGACCAGTGCCGGACAAGCGATGCGAACATTTTCGCCATTGGCGAATGCGCGCTGTGGCAAAACAAAATCTTCGGCCTGGTGGCGCCGGGCTACCAGATGGCGCGCGTCGCCGCCGCACAGCTTGCGGGCGAGGCGGCGGCGTTTCAGGGCGCGGACATGAGCACCAAACTCAAACTGCTGGGCGTGGAGGTGGCGTCTTTTGGCGACGCGCACGGGCGCACCCCGGGCAGCCAGAGCTACCAGTGGACCAACGGCCCGCAGCAGATCTACAAGAAAATCGTGGTCTCGGCGGACAACAAAACGTTGCTTGGCGGCGTGCTGGTGGGCGATAGCAGCGAATACGCCACCCTTTTGCAGATGATGCTTAACGGCATGGCGCTGCCCGCCCGGCCGGAAACACTGATCCTCCCCGCCGACAGCGGCGCGCCCGTAAAGGGGCTGGGCGTGGCGGCGCTGCCGGAAAGCGCGCAAATCTGCTCGTGCCATAACGTCAGCAAAGCGGATATCTGCGCCGCGGTGGCGAATGGCGCCACGGAAATGGGCGCGATAAAAAGCTGCACCAGGGCGGCTACCGGCTGCGGCGGTTGCAGCGCGCTGGTTAAGCAGGTCATGGAGTACCAGCTTGAGCAGCAGGGCGTGGCGGTGAAAAAAGATATCTGCGAGCACTTCCCTTACTCCCGCCAGGAAATTTATCACCTGGTGCGCGTCAACCATATCCGCAGCTTCGACCAGCTCATCAGCCGCTACGGCCAGGGCCTCGGCTGTGAAATCTGCAAGCCGCTGGTGGGCTCCGTGCTCGCTTCCTGCTGGAACGACTATTTGCTCAAGCCCGCGCACCTGCCGCTTCAGGACACCAACGATCGCTACTTCGCCAATATTCAGAAAGATGGCACTTACTCGATCGTGCCGCGTATGGCGGCGGGCGAAGTCACGCCTGATGGGCTTATCGCCATCGGCCAGATTGCCAAACGCTATAACCTTTACAGCAAAATTACCGGCGGCCAGCGTATCGATCTCTTCGGCGCCCGCCTGGAGGAGCTGCCCGCCATCTGGGCTGCGCTGGTGGCCGCAGGTTTTGAAACCGGGCACGCCTACGGCAAGTCGCTGCGCACGGTGAAATCCTGCGTCGGTTCTACCTGGTGCCGCTACGGGGTTCAGGACTCCACGGGCCTCGCCGTTGAGCTGGAACACCGCTACAAGGGGCTGCGCGCGCCGCACAAAATCAAAATGGCGGTTTCTGGCTGCACCCGCGAGTGCGCCGAAGCCCAGGGCAAAGACGTGGGGGTTATCGCCACCGAAAAAGGCTGGAACCTTTACCTTTGCGGCAACGGCGGCATGAAGCCGCGCCACGCGGATCTCTTCGCAAGCGATCTCGACCACGACACGCTTATTCGCACCATTGACCGCTTCCTGATGTTTTACATCCGCACCGCCGACCGTCTGCAACGCACCAGCGTCTGGATGGATAACCTGGAAGGCGGCGTGGATTATCTGCGCCAGGTTATCGTGGACGATTCGCTCGGCATCGGCGAAGAGCTGGAACGCGAAATGGCGCAGATCGTGGATAGCTACCAGTGCGAATGGCAAACCACGCTGGCAAGCCCCGACCGCCTCGCGCTTTTCCGCTCTTTTGTGAATAGCGATAAGCCGGACGAAGCCGTGCAGCGGCGTGAGCTGCGCGGCCAGCCGCAGCCGGTGGAGGTGGCGCAGCCGGTTAGCCTGAAGGGGAGCGAGCCCCCGTGGCAGGCCATTTGCGACGTGGCGGATATCCCGCCGCAGGCGGGCATCGGCGCGCGGCTTGGCGAAATGCAGATTGCGCTCTTTCGCGTAGGCGAGCAGATTTACGCGCTCGATAACCTGGAGCCAGGCAGCGAGGCGAACGTGCTTTCGCGCGGCATACTCGGCGATGCGGCGGGCGAGCCGGTGGTCATCAGCCCGCTCTACAAGCAGCGCATCCGCCTGCGCGACGGGCGGGGTGTTGAAAACGAAGCGGTGTGCGTACGCGCCTGGCCGGTGAAGGTGGAGGCGGGCAAAGTGCTGGTCGGCAACCTGGCGCTGATGGCGCGCGCGGAGGCGTCATGAACACGGTGCGCACCACCTGTCCGTACTGCGGCGTCGGCTGCGGAGTGATTGCGCAGCGCGACGCACACGGCGCGGTGACCGTGCGCGGCGATGCGCGGCATCCGGCGAACGTCGGGCGGCTGTGCGTAAAAGGCGCGGCGCTTGGCGAAACCACCGGGCTTGCCGGGCGGCTGCTTTATCCGGAAATCAACGGCGAGCGGGCATGCTGGGATAGCGCGCTGGATGAAGCGGGAGCGCGGCTTCGCGCCATTATCGACCAGCACGGCCCGCAGGCCGTGGCGTTTTACGCCTCCGGCCAGCTGCTGACCGAGGATTATTATGCCGCTAACAAGCTAATGAAAGGGTTTATCGGCGCGGCGAATATCGACACCAACTCCCGGCTTTGCATGTCTTCCGCCGTGGTGGGCTACAAGCGGGCCTTTGGCGCTGACGCCGTGCCGTGCAGCTATGAAGATATTGAGCAAACGGATCTGCTCATTCTGGTCGGCTCGAACGCCGCCTGGGCGCACCCGGTGCTTTACCAGCGTATTGCGGCGGCAAAGCAGGCGCGTCCTGAAATGAAAGTGGTGGTGATTGACCCAAGACGCACCGCCACCTGCGATATCGCCGATGCGCACCTTGCGCTTGCGCCCGGCAGCGACGCCGGGCTGTTCGTCGGCCTGCTGAACCGGCTTGCGCATAAGCAAGGCGACCGTTTTGATGGCGAAGAGGCGGCTTATGCCGCCGCCCGCGACTGGCCGGTCGAGCGCGTTGCGGCATTCTGCGGGCTGGCCGCTGAAGAGCTTGAACGCTTTTATGATGACTTTCTGAGCGCGCCGCGCGTTATGACGCTCTACACCATGGGGGTCAATCAATCCTCCAGCGGCAGCGATAAGTGTAACGCCATCATCAATGTTCACCTCGCCAGCGGCAAAATCGGTCTTCCCGGCTGCGGGCCTTTTTCGCTGACCGGTCAACCTAACGCCATGGGCGGGCGAGAAGTGGGCGGCCTGGCTAACCAGCTCGCCTGCCACATGGGGTTTGAGCCAGCCGACATCGCCCGGCTCGGGCGCTTCTGGGGCAGCGAGCGCATCGCGCAAACCCCCGGGCTGATGGCGGTAGAGTTATTCGACGCCATCGGGCGCGGCGAGGTGAAAGCCCTGTGGGTGATGGGCACTAACCCGGCGGTTTCGCTGCCGGACAGCGACCGGGTTAAAGCGGCGCTGGCGGCTTGTCCGCTGGTGATCGTTTCCGAGGTTGCGGCGCAGACAGACACCAGCCGCTATGCGCATATCCGCTTTCCGGCGCTGGCCTGGGGCGAGAAAAACGGCACCGTCACCAACTCCGAACGGCGTATTTCCCGCCAGCGGCCGTTTATGCCGGCGCCTGGCGAAGCGCGCGGCGACTGGTGGATAATTTCACAGCTGGCGCAGCGGCTCGGCTATGGCGACGCTTTTCGCTGGCCGCATCCGCATGCGGTTTTTTGCGAGCATGCGGCGCTTTCGGGCTATGAAAACGACGGCGCGAGGGCGTTTGATATCAGCGGGCTTGCCGCGCTTTCACGTGAGGAATATGACGCGCTTGAGCCGGTGCAGTGGCCGGTAAACGCCGGCAGCCCACGCGGCACGACGAGGCTGCTGGCGCAGGGGAGCGGCTGGCGGCAGGAGGGGAAATTACACATGGCGGCGGTCAAACCGCAACTGCCGCAGGCGCGGGTTAACGCACATTACCCGTTGCTGCTTAATACCGGGCGCATTCGCGACCAGTGGCACACCATGACGCGCACCGGTTATGTGCCGCGCCTGATGCAGCATATCCCGTTACCGCAGCTGGATATTCATCCCGACGACGCAACCCGTTATGGGCTTATTGCCGGGGCGCTGGCGAGGGTGCATTCGCCGCTCGGCTGGATGGTGGCGCGGGTGAATCTCACAACGGCGCAGAGGCCAGGCACGTTGTTTGCGCCAATGCACTGGAACGACTGCTTCGCCCGCCAGGGGCGGGTTAACGCGCTGGTGGCGCCGGTGGTGGACCCGCATTCGGGGCAGCCGGAGAGCAAGCAAACGGCGGTGCGTGTTGAAGGCTGGCGCGCTGCATGGCAGGGCGAAATATTCAGCCGTGAAGCGCTAACGCTGCCAACGGAGATGGTCTGGTGGCGGCAGGCGGCAGGCGCGCTTCAACATTATCTTTTCGCCACCGACAGCCAGGCGCCGGAGTGGGCGGCCGGGCTATGCCGCGTGCGCGGCTGGCAGGTTCAGTACGCGCGCGGCGAAAGGTTTGCCCATTTTCTGGCGTGGCGCGAAGGTGAGCTGCAACTGGCTTTTTTCGGCGGCGAAACGGCGCCGAAGATTCAGCGGGAGGCGTTGCTCGCTGCCTTCGTGACGCCTCCCGCTGACGCGCAGGCGCGCCATGCGCTGCTTGGCGCAAACGCGCCCGGCAATCAGGCGCAGGCGGGGCGCACCGTCTGTAGCTGCTTTAGCGTAGGGGAAAACAGCATACGCGCCGCCATTGCCGACGGCTGCGCCAGCGCCGCTGCGCTCGGCGAAAAGCTGCGCTGCGGCACTAACTGCGGTTCCTGCGTGCCGGAACTGAAAGCCTTACTGGCCGAAGCGGCCCACCAGCCCGGTGGCGGCGAGCGCGTGCCCCTTAAGCTTCTCTAACAGCGCTTCGCGGGTCAGCCCTGCCGGCAGGCCAGGCTCAAGGTCGGTTGCTATCAGCGTGAAATTATAATGGTGCGCGCCGCTGCCGGTGGGAGGGCAGGGGCCATACCAGGCGGCGGTGCCGGGGCTGTTTTTGCCGCCGGTAAAGCCTTTAGCGTCACGCAGGTCGTTCGCCGCGAAGCCGGTTGCGGTCGGCGGAATGTTGTAAGCCACCAGATGGGTAACGCCAAGGCCTTTCGCTCCTTCCGGGTCAAAGACAATCAGCGCGTAGCTTTTGGTGCCCTGGGGCGCATTGCTCCAGACCAGCGGCGGCGATTGATTTTCGCCGGTGCAGTTAGGGTTATCTTTGGCGTTGCCCGCATACTTTTTTTCCATCATGGCGTTATCGGCAACAGCCGGAGACTGCAACATAAAAATGCCTTCCGCACAGGCGGCGGAGGCATACAGCGCAGCGGCGCAGGTCAATGCGGACAGCAGCAGCCTTTTCATCATCGGTTTCTCGCACAGGGTGGGTGAGTTAAGCGTAGCGCAGGAGGTTAAAAACGCCTGAGGATAATCCTGAAATCGCGCTTTAACCGCCCGCTTTCTGGTGCGAACGGGTGAGGGCGCTTAGCGCGCGGGAGCGGTATGTTATACTGTGCCGATGTTTTATTTTCCCGGTTATCCGGTCTGAGAGCTGTCGCCGCCTGTCGTTATGCTGTTGTTACGTCAATCTGCTGTCTCATCTGTTGTGTTGCTTGCGCTCCTCTCCGGGGGCGGGGCTGTCGGTGCGCCATCAGGCTATATGCAAAAAGCGCAAAACCCCTTCGATAATAACGCGGATAATCTGCCCGACCTTGGCATGGCGCCGGAAGGCGACGCCACGGCGCGCCATATCGCCACCGTCGCCAAAGCGTTTGGCGAGGCGAGCCAGACCGAAAGCGATCTGGCGCCCGGCCAGCAGGCGCGGCAGTTCGCTTTTACCCGTCTGCGCGACGCCATCAGCGAGCAGGTGACCAGCGAGGCAGAATCGCTGCTTTCGCCGCTCGGCACCGCCAACATTGACTTACTGGTGGACGAGCACGGCAACTTCAACGGCAGCAGCGGTTCGCTCTTTACCCCCTGGCAGGACAACAACCGCTACCTGACGTGGACGCAGCTTGGCGTAAGCGAGCGCAGCGACGGCCTGGTGGGCAACGCCGGCGTCGGCCAGCGCTGGGTGGCGGGCGACTGGTTGCTTGGCTACAACACCTTTTATGACAGCCTGCTGGAAGAGAACCTCCAGCGCGCCGGTTTCGGCGCCGAAGCCTGGGGCGAGTACCTGCGGCTTTCGGCCAATTATTATCAGCCGCTCAGCGGCTGGCGCGAGGGCGAAAGCGAAACGCAGGAACAGCGGCTGGCAAGAGGTTATGACGTGACGGCGCAGGCCTGGCTGCCTTTTTACCGGCACATCAATACCAGCCTTAGCCTTGAGCAATACTTCGGCGACCGGGTCGATCTTTTCGACAGCGGCACCGGTTACCACAACCCGGTGGCGGTAAAAGTCGGGTTGAGTTACACGCCGGTGCCCCTCGTGACCGTCAGCGCGCAGCACAAGCAGGGAGAGAGCGGCGAGAGCCAGAACAACCTGGGGCTGCGGGTGAATTACCGTTTTGGCGTGCCGCTCGGCAAGCAGCTTTCGGCGGCGGAAGTGGCGACCACCAGTTCGCTGCGCGGCAGCCGTTACGACCGGGTGGAGCGCAGCGGCGCGCCAGTGGTGGAGTTTCGCCAGCGTAAAACGCTTTCTGTTTTTCTCGCCACGCCGCCGTGGGACCTGAACCCCGGCGAGACGGTGGCGCTGAAGTTGCAGGTGCGCAGCCTGCACGGGATCCGCCAGCTCTCCTGGCAGGGAGATACCCAGGCGTTGAGTCTGACGCCGCCGCTGAACGGCCGCAGCGCCGACGGCTGGAGTATTATCATGCCCGCCTGGGACAGCACGCCCGGCGCCAGCAATAGCTGGCGGCTTTCAGTCACGGTGGAGGATGAGCGCGGCCAGCGTGTGACCTCTAACTGGATAACCCTGCGCCTGACCGAGCCGGTGCAGGCGCTGCCGCAGGACGACCCGCGCTACAATTTGCTGCCGGAAAATTAGAACACGCGTTCCTGATGCACCCAGACTGCCGCTTCCACGCGCGATTTAAGCTTCATCTTTTTCAGCAGGTGCTTCACATGCACTTTCACCGTGCTTTCGGTGATATCAAGCTTGCGGGCGATCATCTTATTAGGCAGCCCCTGGGCGATGAGTTTTAAGATATCGCGCTCGCGCGGCGTAAGCTGCGACACGTCGCGCTCGGAGGTGGCGCGGCTTGCGCGCAGGCTCGCCGCCAGCACCGGCGTGAGCGCTTCGCTCAGCACCATTTCGCCTGCCGCCGCTTGCTGTAACGCCCGCAGCAGCTCTTCCGGCTCCATGTCTTTCAGCAGGTAGCCATCCGCGCCGCGCTTGAGCGCCGTCACCACGTCCTCTTCATGATTCGAAACGCTAAAGACGACCACGCGGCCGGAAAGGGCTTTTTCACGCAGCTTGTCCAGCGTTTCCAGACCATTCATGCCGGGCATGTTGAGATCGAGCAGGATAAGGTCCGGATCTAACGCCTCGGCCATGTCGATACCCTGTTCGCCGTTGCCGGCTTCGCCGACAACCGTAATGCCTGGCGCCATGCTGATAAGTTGCTTAACGCCGGTGCGCAGCATGGGATGATCGTCAATCAGCAGGATGGTGGCGGGTTCCGGGTTACTCATGGAGTTCTCCTTGTACAGATAAAAGGGGCGCATCGGGAATAAAGGTCACCACCACTTCGGTGCCGCCTGTCTCCCGCCGCCGGATCTGACAGTCACCGCGCAAACTCTGCGCGCGGTCACGCATAATAATCAGGCCATAGTGGTTGCTGCGCTCGGCGTTGTCGGGCAGACCGCAGCCGTTGTCTTTCACCGCCAGGCGCACCTGCTTGCCCTGCAACGCGACGATGACGGTCAGCGCGCTGGCCCCGGCGTGCTTGAAGGCGTTATTGAGCGCTTCACGGGCAATCTGCACCAGGTGAATGGCCTGATGTGAAGGCACAAGACGCGGCGGCAACTGGTAGTCAAGCTCAACCGGGAAGCCAAGACGCGCGCTAAACTCCTGACAGCTTGCCTCCAGCGCCGCCTTCAGGCCCGGTTCGGTAAGCTTAAGACGAAACGTGGTCAGCAGCTCGCGAAGCTGGCGCCAGGAGGTGTTGAGTTCATTGCGGATCTGGCTGAGAAGATCGCGGCTCGCCTCGGGCAGCGCGTCGCCCTGCATTTGCAGACAGCTTACCTGCATCTTCATGCAGGAGAGCGACTGGGCGATAGAATCATGAAGCTCGCGCGCGATGGCGGCGCGCTCTTCCAGCAACATCAGCTGCTGTTTGCGTTCCTGCTGGCGTTCCAGTGCGAGCGTAGCGGTAAGCTGCTCGGTGAGCGTATCAATCATCTGTTGCTGGTCGTGGCTTAAATGGCAGCCCGGCGGCAGCTTCGCCAGCAGCAGGCCGTACTGGGTATGGCTGTCTGCAAGGCGCCACTTCAGGGTCGTTTGCGTTTCGCCCGCTGGCTCGCGGCGCGGGCACAGCGTGCAGCCTTTTTCCGCACAGCGCTCGTCCGGCTGCCAGAGAAACTCCTGGTAGTGCTCCTCGTCATCCACTTCATAAACCCGCAGCGCGATGTCATGCAGCAGGGTGAGCTGTTGCAGATCGTTAAGCACCGGCGCCAGTCTTTCGCACAGCGGCGCGCTGGAGTGAAGGCGGCGGTTCGCCTGCCAGAGAAACGCGAGGATCTGGTTTTTATGCTCAAGCCCGGCGGTTTTTTCTTTTACGCGCGCCTCCAGCACCGCGTAGCTTTCCGCAAGCTCCGCCGACATGCTGTTGAGCGCCTGGCCAAGCGTCGCCATTTCGTCGCGCCCGGTGATTTGCACGCGCTGGGTGAAATCGCGCTGGCCAGCCGCCTGCGCCATCGACAGCAGCGCGCGCCAGGGGCGCAACAGCCGTTTTCGCAGCCAAATCAGGGTGAAAACCAGCAGTAGCCCGGTCAGCAGCGCCATGGCGCGCTGGAGCCAGACCACTCGCTCAATACGCAGCTCGGTTGTGTGATCGAAGGCAGTGACAAGGCGGTCTATCTGGCTGACGAACTGCCCGACGGCAGCGTTCACTTCCTGCGGCGCAGAGGCCGCGCGCAAGGCGGGGGAGAGATCGCCGCGCCAGTAGGCCTGAATTGCCCGCAACTGCGGCTGCTGGCCGTCGCGCGCGGCGGCGCGCTCAAGCTCCGGGCTCCAGGCGGTACGCGCCATTTCGTCGAGCAGCGGCGC
Organism: Franconibacter helveticus LMG 23732; assembly: GCF_000463115.2. Taxonomy (GTDB): domain Bacteria; phylum Pseudomonadota; class Gammaproteobacteria; order Enterobacterales; family Enterobacteriaceae; genus Franconibacter; species Franconibacter helveticus. Next base: position 131,366 of record NZ_AWFX01000009.1, read on the forward strand.
GTCGTCCGCATCCAGCGGCACGCTGGCAAGCAGCCGGTAACTTTGCATACGCAGGGAGCCTGCTTTGTTAATGGCGTGCGCATTGCCCTGAATGCCCTGCGCCAGCCAGCCTGCAACGCCCATGCCCGCTACGCCAAGCCCGGCGAGCAGAAAGACAATCAGCGCCAGCTGATTGACCAGGGTAAGCGGAGAAAAGAGGCGTTTTAGCATGCGCGAAGCGTCCTGAATGGCGATAAATACGACAGGGAAACTATTGTCTGGTATCCCCCGGAGTATACCCATACCTCTAAGGGATTACTCCTTTATTGCCATGAGCCGGAGGAAAAGGGGCAGGTCGGAACAGGGGAAGCGCAGCGGAGTGAAAAACCACACTTTTTTTGCCTGTTCAGGCTACTCACTTAGGGGCATGGTTAATTTTTTATCGATTTACGGCGTGAATATCCATTGATTTACATCAACTTACGCGACGCGCTAACGCCTAAGGTGGCGGGGAGTTTATCCCCAACATTTGAGGTGTCTATGAGTCACTCTTCCGTCCCGGAACGGGCTTCCGGCGCGTTGTTAACCGACTGGCGGCCCGAGGACAGCACATTCTGGGAACGCCAGGGGCATCGCACGGCGCGTCGCAATCTCTGGATTTCTGTGCCTTGCCTGCTGCTCGCGTTTTGCGTCTGGATGCTGTTCAGCGCCGTCGCGGTGAACCTGAACAAAGTCGGCTTTCAGTTTACAACCGACCAGCTCTTTATGTTGACGGCGCTGCCTTCAGTTTCCGGCGCGCTGCTGCGCGTACCGTATGCGTTTATGGTGCCGGTTTTCGGCGGCCGCCGCTGGACGGCGTTCAGCACCGGTATTTTGATTATTCCCTGCCTGTGGCTCGGCTTTGTGGTGCAGGATCCGACCACGCCCTTCAGCACGTTTATTATTATCGCGCTGCTGTGCGGCTTCGCAGGGGCTAACTTCGCTTCCAGCATGGCTAACATCAGCTTTTTCTTTCCAAAGCAAAAGCAGGGCGGGGCGCTGGGTATTAACGGCGGTCTGGGTAACCTTGGCGTAAGCGTAATGCAGCTGGTGGCGCCGCTTGCGGTTTCGCTCTCTATGTTTGCGGTATTTGGCGGCACGGGCGTCCAGCAGGATAACGGCACAATGCTGTATCTGGAAAACGCGGCGTGGGTCTGGGTGGCGCCGCTTGCGATTTTCACCGTGGCGGCCTGGTTCGGCATGAACGATCTCGCTACGTCTAAAGCCTCGTTGCGTGAACAGCTGCCGGTACTCAAGCGCGGTCATTTGTGGATCATGAGCTTGCTTTACCTGGCGACCTTCGGCTCTTTTATCGGCTTTTCCGCGGGCTTCGCTATGCTCTCGAAAACCCAGTTTCCCCAAGTGGACATCATGCACTTCGCCTTCTTCGGGCCGCTGGTAGGCGCGCTTGCCCGTTCGGCGGGCGGGGCGATTTCCGACCGTCTTGGGGGAACGCGGGTAACGCTTGTGAACTTTATTCTGATGGCGGTCTTCAGCGCGCTGCTGTTTCTTACGCTGCCTGCGGGTGGCGAAGGCGGCAATTTCATCGCCTTCTTCGGCGTCTTCCTGCTGCTCTTTTTGACCGCAGGGCTTGGCAGCGGCTCTACTTTCCAGATGATCTCGGTTATTTTCCGCAAGCTAACCATGGACCGCGTGAAAGCGCAGGGCGGTACCGAGGAACAGGCGCTGCGCGAAGCGGCAACCGACACGGCGGCGGCGCTTGGGTTCATCTCCGCCATTGGCGCTATCGGCGGTTTCTTTATCCCGAAAGCGTTCGGCACCTCGCTGGCGCTGACCGGCTCGCCAGCGGGCGCGATGAAAGTCTTCTTTGTGTTTTATGTGGTATGCGTTGTGGTGACCTGGGCCATTTATGGTCGTAAGTCGTCACGCTAAAAGTTAACCTTTTGGTTATCCTTTGCGCGGCTTCGGTCGCGCCTTTTTTTAGTGCTATTTAGTTACAACATACTAAAAAGAAACGCGTTACAGACAGCGACCTTATGTGAAGTGCATCGCAGCGGGTAGGGGATATACCACCAAATACCCCGCCGTGGCTGGAAAACGGTATATGGCGATGACATTTTCAGGAAATCCTTTTATAAACAACATGATAGTTATTTCCAGTAATTGCCACTTTGGTGGTAGCGCCGAATTTCGCACGCCTTAACCTTCCCCTCCCGCTTGATCGTTATCAATTCCGCTAACTTAGCGCGGCGTTACCGTGCCGCCATTGCAGCAATGTCGATTTACCAGAAGGGCCTTAAGGCTCTCTACAGGAGAAACGCTGATGAGCAAATTTCTGGACCGGTTTCGCTACTTCAAACAGAAGGGCGACACCTTTGCCGATGGGCACGGCCAGCTTCTTAAAACCAATCGTGACTGGGAAGAGAGTTACCGCCAGCGCTGGCAGCACGATAAAATTGTGCGCTCGACGCACGGCGTGAACTGCACCGGCTCCTGTAGCTGGAAAATTTATGTCAAAAACGGCCTGGTGACCTGGGAAACCCAGCAGACCGACTATCCGCGCACCCGCCCGGATATGCCGAACCACGAGCCTCGCGGCTGCCCGCGCGGCGCCAGCTATTCCTGGTATCTTTACAGCGCTAACCGCCTGAAATACCCGCTGATGCGCAAACGCCTGATCAAACTCTGGCGTGAAGCCAAAGCGCGCCATAGCGACCCGGTCAACGCCTGGGCTTCCATTATCGAAGACAGCGAAAAAGCGAAAAGCTACAAACAGGCGCGCGGGCGCGGCGGCTTTGTTCGCTCCTCCTGGCAGGAAGTGAATGAGCTTATCGCGGCGGCGAACGTGTATACCGCTAAAACTTTCGGCCCGGACCGTATCGCGGGCTTCTCGCCGATCCCGGCGATGTCGATGGTCTCTTATGCCTCCGGGGCACGTTACCTCTCGCTGATTGGCGGCACCTGCCTGAGCTTCTATGACTGGTATTGCGACCTGCCGCCTGCGTCGCCCATGACCTGGGGCGAACAGACCGACGTACCCGAATCCGCCGACTGGTATAACTCCAGCTACATTATCGCGTGGGGCTCTAACGTTCCGCAGACCCGTACGCCGGATGCCCACTTCTTTACCGAAGTGCGCTACAAAGGCACCAAAACCGTTGCGGTAACACCGGACTACGCCGAAATCGCCAAGCTGTGCGACCTGTGGCTGGCGCCGAAGCAGGGCACCGACAGCGCCATGGCGCTGGCGATGGGCCATGTGATGCTCAAAGAGTTCCATCTCGACAAGCCAAGCCAGTATTTTACCGACTACGTGCGCCGCTACACCGATATGCCGATGCTGGTGATGCTGGAAGAGCGCGACGGCTACTATGCGGCGGGCCGCATGCTGCGCGCCGCCGACCTGGTGGACGCGCTGGGCCAGGAAAATAATCCTGAGTGGAAAACCGTCGCTTACGACAACCGCAACGGCGACCTGACAGCGCCGAACGGATCTATCGGCTTTCGCTGGGGCGAAAAAGGCAAGTGGAACCTGGAACAGCGCGACGGCGCCACCGGCGAAGAAACCGAGCTGCGTTTGTCGCTGCTGGGCCATCAGGACGAGATTGCCGAGGTGGGCTTCCCGTACTTTGGCGGCGAAAGCAGCGAGCATTTCAAGAATGTGAAGCTGGAAAATATCCTGCTGCACAAACTGCCGGTGAAGCGCATTACGCTTGCCGACGGCAGCCAGGCGCTGGTCGCCACCGTTTACGATTTGACGCTTGCCAACTATGGCCTCGACCGCGGGCTGAACGACGCTAACTGCGCCGCCAGCTACGACGACGTCAAAGCCTATTCACCCGCCTGGGCTGAGCAGATCACCGGCGTGCCGCGCGCGCAGATTATCCGCACCGCCCGCGAGTTTGCCGATAACGCCGATAAAACCCACGGCCGCTCCATGATTATCGTCGGGGCGGGTCTGAACCACTGGTATCACATGGATATGAACTACCGTGGGCTTATCAATATGCTTATTTTCTGCGGCTGCATCGGCCAGAGCGGCGGCGGCTGGGCGCACTATGTAGGCCAGGAGAAGCTGCGTCCGCAGACCGGCTGGCAGCCGCTGGCGTTCGCGCTGGACTGGAACCGTCCGCCGCGCCACATGAACAGCACCTCCTTCTTCTATAACCACTCCAGCCAGTGGCGCTATGAATCCCTGACGGCGGAAGATCTGCTGTCGCCGCTGGCGGATAAATCCCGCTACAGCGGTCATCTGATTGACTTTAACGTGCGCGCCGAGCGCATGGGCTGGCTGCCTTCCGCGCCGCAGCTTGGCGTTAACCCGCTGCGCATTAAAGCGGCGGCTGACAAAGCGGGCATGAGCCCGGTGGATTACACCGTGAATGCGCTGAAGTCGGGCGATATCCGCTTCGCAGCAGAGGAGCCGGAAAACGGTAAAAACCACCCGCGCAACCTGTTCGTCTGGCGCTCCAACCTGCTCGGCTCTTCCGGTAAAGGGCATGAGTATATGCTCAAATATCTGCTCGGCACCGAGAACGGCATTCAAGGGAAAGACCTGGGGCAGCAGGGCGGCGTGAAGCCGGAAGAGATCGAGTGGCAGGATAACGGCCTTGACGGCAAGCTGGACCTGGTGGTGACGCTGGATTTCCGTCTCTCCAGCACCTGTCTCTATTCCGATATCGTGCTGCCGACCGCCACCTGGTATGAGAAAGACGACATGAATACCTCGGATATGCATCCGTTTATTCATCCGCTTTCCGCCGCCGTGGACCCGGCATGGGAGTCGAAAAGCGACTGGGAAATCTACAAGGGCATCGCGAAGAAATTCTCTGAAGTCTGCGTGGGCCATCTGGGTAAAGAGACCGACGTGGTCACCCTGCCGATTCAGCACGACTCAAACGCCGAGCTGGCGCAGCCGCTGGACGTTAAAGACTGGAAGAAAGGCGAGTGCGAGCTGATCCCGGGAAAAACCGCGCCGCATATTATCGCCGTCGAGCGTGATTACCCGGCGACTTATGAGCGCTTCACCTCTATTGGGCCGCTGCTCGATAAAATCGGCAACGGCGGCAAGGGTATCGCCTGGAATACCCAGAGTGAAATGGATCTGCTGCGCAAGCTTAACTACACCAAAGCGGAAGGGCCGGCCAAAGGCCAGCCGATGCTGAACACGGCGATTGACGCCGCTGAGATGATCCTGACGCTGGCGCCGGAAACCAACGGTCAGGTGGCGGTTAAAGCCTGGGCGGCGCTCAGCGAATTTACCGGACGCGACCACACGCACCTGGCGCTGAATAAAGAAGAGGAGAAAATCCGCTTCCGCGATATTCAGGCGCAGCCGCGCAAAATTATCTCCAGCCCCACCTGGTCCGGGCTTGAAGATGAACATGTCTCTTATAACGCCGGTTATACCAACGTTCACGAGCTGATCCCCTGGCGTACGCTCTCTGGCCGTCAGCAGCTTTATCAGGATCACCAGTGGATGCGTGATTTCGGCGAAAGCCTGCTGGTTTACCGTCCGCCCATCGACACCCGCTCGGTGAAAGCGGTAATGGGCCAGAAGTCCAACGGCAACCCGGAGAAGGCGCTGAACTTCCTGACGCCGCACCAGAAATGGGGCATTCACTCCACCTACAGCGACAACCTGCTGATGCTGACGCTGTCGCGCGGCGGCCCGATTGTCTGGATGAGCGAAGACGACGCGAAAGATCTCGGCATTGCGGATAACGACTGGATTGAAGTGTTTAACGCCAACGGCGCGCTGACCGCCCGTGCGGTGGTAAGCCAACGCGTACCGGCGGGGATGACCATGATGTATCACGCCCAGGAGCGCATCGTGAATATTCCGGGTTCGGAAATCACCGGCCAGCGTGGCGGCATTCATAACTCGGTCACCCGCATCAGCCCGAAACCGACCCATATGATCGGCGGCTATGCGCAACTGGCCTACGGCTTTAACTACTACGGCACCGTGGGTTCTAACCGCGATGAGTTTGTAGTGGTTCGTAAGATGAAGAACATTGACTGGTTGGACGGCGAAGGCAACGACCAGAAACAGGAGAGCGTAAAATGAAAATTCGTTCACAAGTCGGCATGGTGCTGAACCTTGATAAGTGCATCGGCTGTCACACCTGTTCGGTGACCTGTAAAAACGTCTGGACCAGCCGCGAAGGGATGGAATACGCCTGGTTTAATAATGTCGAAAGCAAGCCGGGCGTCGGCTTCCCTAGCGACTGGGAAAACCAGGAGAAATGGAAGGGCGGCTGGGTGCGCAAAATTAACGGCAAGCTGCAACCCCGCATGGGCGGGCGCGGCATGCTGCTGGGGAAAATTTTCGCCAACCCGCATCTGCCGGGCATTGACGATTATTATGAGCCGTTCGACTTCGACTATCAGCACCTTCATAACGCGCCGGAAGGCAAACATCAGCCGATAGCGCGCCCGCGCTCTAAAATTACCGGCCAGCGGATGAATAAAGTCGAAGCAGGCCCGAACTGGGAAGAGATCCTGGGCGGCGAATTTGAAAAACGCTCGCAGGATAAAAACTTCGACAACATGCAGAAGGCGATGTACGGGCAGTTTGAAAATACCTTCATGATGTACCTGCCGCGCCTGTGCGAACACTGCCTGAACCCGGCGTGCGTGGCGACCTGCCCGAGTGGCGCGATTTACAAGCGTGAAGAAGACGGCATTGTGCTGATTGACCAGGACAAATGCCGCGGCTGGCGTATGTGCGTAACCGGCTGTCCGTACAAAAAAATCTACTTCAACTGGAAAAGCGGTAAATCTGAGAAATGCATTTTCTGCTATCCGCGTATTGAAGCAGGCATGCCGACGGTGTGTTCTGAAACGTGCGTGGGCCGTATTCGCTACCTCGGCGTGCTGCTTTATGACGCGGACGCCATTGAACAGGCGGCGAGCACCGAGCATGAGACCGATCTTTATCAGCGTCAGCTGGATGTGTTCCTCGATCCGAACGATCCGAAAGTGATTGAGCAGGCGCTGAAAGATGGCGTGCCGCAGAGCGTTATCGACGCCGCCCAGCAGTCGCCGGTCTGGAAACTGGCGATGGACTGGAAGCTGGCGCTGCCGCTGCACCCGGAATACCGCACGCTGCCGATGGTCTGGTATGTGCCGCCGCTGTCGCCTATCCAGTCTGCCGCTGACGCGGGCGAACTGGGCCGCAACGGCATTCTCCCGGATGTAGAGAGCCTGCGCATTCCGGTGCAGTATCTGGCGAACCTGCTTACCGCAGGCGACACCCAGCCGGTGCTGCTGGCGCTTAAACGCATGCTGGCGATGCGTCACTACAAGCGCGCTGAAACGGTGGATGGCGTAAATGACATCCGCGCGCTGGAAGAAGTGGGGCTGACTGAGGCGCAGGCGCAGGAAATGTATCGTTACCTGGCTATCGCCAACTACGAAGATCGCTTCGTTATTCCTTCAAGCCACCGTGAACTGGCGCGCGACGCTTTCCCGGAGCGCAACGGCTGCGGCTTTAGCTTCGGCGACGGTTGTCACGGCTCGGACAGCAAGTTCAACCTGTTCAACAGCCGCCGCATCGACGCCGTCGACGTGACCGTGAAAGGGGAGCATCTGTAATGGAATTGCTTATTCTCTCGCGTTTGCTGGAATACCCTGACGCTGCGCTCTGGCAGCATCAGCAAGAGCTGTTCGACGCGCTGGCTGAAGCCGAGCATTTGTCGCTGAAGGATGCCCACCAGCTGGGCGTCTTTATCCGCGACTTGCTTAACCAGGATCTGCTGGATGCCCAGGCAAGCTACAGCGAGCTGTTTGACCGCGGGCGCGCCACCTCGCTGCTGTTGTTTGAGCATGTGCATGGCGAATCCCGCGATCGCGGCCAGGCGATGGTGGATCTGCTGGCGCAGTACGAGCGCGCAGGGCTTGAGCTGAACAGCCGTGAATTGCCGGATCACCTGCCGCTTTATCTGGAATATCTCGCCCAGTTGCCGCACGCCGAAGCGGTGGGCGGCTTGCAGGATATCGCGCCGATTCTGGCCTTGCTCGGCGCCCGTCTTAAGCAGCGCGAAAGCCGTTATGCATTAATTTTCGACCTGCTGTTAAACCTTGCGCAAAGCCGCGTGGATGAGCAAAAAGTGCAGGCGCAACTGGCGGGCGAAGCGCGGGACGATACGCCGCAGGCGCTGGATGCCGTCTGGGAAGAAGAGCAGGTGAAGTTTTTCGCCGATAAAAGCTGTGGCGAAGACGCCATCAGCGCTCACCAGCGCCGCTTCGCCGGGGCCGTCGCCCCGCAGTATCTGACTATCTCTACCGGAGGACAGCAATAATGCACTTCCTGAATATGTTCTTCTTCAGTATCTACCCCTACATAGCGGGAACAGTGTTTCTGGTGGGGAGCTGGCTGCGCTACGACTATGGACAATATACCTGGCGCGCGGCCTCCAGCCAGATGCTTGATCGTAAGGGGATGAACCTGGCGTCTAACCTGTTTCACATCGGCATTCTGGGGATCTTCTTTGGTCACCTGTTCGGCATGCTGACGCCGCACTGGATGTACGAGTGGTTTTTACCGGTGGCCGTGAAACAGCAACTGGCGATGTTCGCAGGCGGCGTATGCGGCGTGCTGACGCTGGTGGGCGGTTTGCTGCTGCTGAAGCGCCGTTTGTTCAACCCGCGTATCCGCGCTACTTCCACCACGGCGGATATTCTCATCCTGAGCTTGCTGATGATTCAGTGTACGCTGGGGCTGATTACCATTCCGTTCTCGGCACAGCATATGGATGGTTCAGAGATGATGAAGCTGGTGGGTTGGGCGCAGCATGTGGTGACCTTCCGCAGCGGCGCGGCGGAGCAGCTTGACGGCGTGGCGTTTATTTTCCGCCTGCACCTGGTGCTTGGCATGACGCTGTTCCTGCTCTTCCCGTTCACCCGACTGGTGCATGTCTGGAGCGCGCCGGTGGAATATTTAACGCGTAAGTATCAGGTGGTGCGCGCGCGCCGCTGAGTCGTGAATCATTGCTAAACCCGGCTCCGGCCGGGTTTTTTATTGGCGAGGGAGCGCCACATGCCCTTCTTTCTTAAGAAGAAACGGCGTCAACGAGGCGTTGCCGCGGCTGACGGCTGCGTTTTTTCGCCCCATCCGAGGTTATTACCCGCCGCCGCCAGTAAAATAAGCGCGCCGCCTGCCAGCTGGAGCAACGACAGGCTATGTCCGAATACCGCCTGGTCGGCTGCAATAGCCACCAGCGGATAGATAAATGACAGCGAGCCTGTCAGGGGCGTCGGCAGCTTTTGGATTGCGCTGTAAAGAAGTTGATACATTACGCCGGTATGGACTACGCCAAGCAACACGAGAATGCCCCACTGCAACGGCGTCGGCGACAGAGAAAAATGCGCTGCCGGCAGGAGCATCACCACGCCCACACAAACCTGCACCAGCGCAATTTGCTGGGGCGGTACGCCTTTCAGCCGACGGGTAATTAAAGCGGTCAGCGCATAAAAGAATGCTGCGCCGAGCGCCATCGCGACGCCCAACAGCCACGCGTCATTATGCGCGCCGGTAAACTGACTCGACAGCACCAGCCCCATGCCGCCAAACGCGGCCAGCAGCCAGAACCACTTCGCCCGGGTCACTTCCTCCCCCAGAAACAGCATGCTCATCAGCACCAGCATCAACGGCTGCGTATTGTAAACCAGCGTGGCGAGACCAATGGAAAGCCGGGAGTAAGCAGCGAAAAGCAGCAGCCAGTTGAGCACCAGCGCCACGCCGCCCAGCGCGGCGATAAAGATGACTTTGCGCGTAAGAGGAGGCAGCCTGTTGCCGCTAAGGCGTGCAAAGGTAAAAAGGGTGACAGCGCCAACCAGACAGCGCCAGAAGACGACATCGGTAACCGGTTGGCCGCTCAGCAAAACAAAAACGCCGATGGAGCCCGAGATAAGCATGGCGGCGGACATTTGCCAGACGCCGGTTTTGTTTTCGTTGCGCATGATAACTCTCCTTTGTGCAGGCGTTATTCTCAGCTTTTCCGGCAACGCTTAATATAGTATGAAGAAGGTGATTTACTATTTTTGCCTTTATATATGAGGTTTCTATGGATAATTCCTTATTCGATAACATCGACAGGCAGATTCTGGCTTTTCTTTCCCATGATGCCAGGTTGTCGCTAAAAGTGCTCAGCGGCAAAATAGGGCTTTCCTCGCCCAGCACGGCGGAGCGTATCCGGCGACTTGAGGAGCGGGGCGTTATTCAGGGTTATAGCGCGCAGATTAACCTGCCGGCTGTAGGGTATGAGATGCAGGCGCTGGTGCGCATTAAGCCGTTACCCGGCATGCTGCATAAAGTAGAGAAGATGATTCAGGCGATGCCGGAATGTATCGAGTGTGACAAAGTGACCGGAGAAGATTGCTTTGTGATGCGCCTTGCGTTTCGCTCTATCGGCCAGCTTGATGAACTGCTTGATGGGCTGGCGGATTACGCGCAATCCAATACGTCAATTGTGAAGAGTTCACCGGTAAAAAGAAGGCTGCCGCCGCTTTGAGCGCGCCGTGGGCTTTTCAGAAATGCAGGCAGGGATATTTAAGAGGAAAAAAGCTTCACATCCTTCCTGCGTATACGCGATATGGAAGAAAATATTTCTGGTAACGGGGAGTTTAATCTGAAGAGGTGGTGGTGGGGGAAGGATTATTCGTCGCTGCGCTCCTCACCCTGCGGGCCGTTGCCAGAGGCAACGTTGTCTCGCTAAAGCGAGACCCGAACCTTAGTCGAAGCTTCTCATCCTTCCCGCGCAGAATTTCTGTGCAAAGCTGGCGTAAACAGGTAAGGGATGGTCGATATAAGAGGGATGGTGGTGGGGGAAGGATTCGAACCTTCGAAGTCGATGACGGCAGATTTACAGTCTGCTCCCTTTGGCCGCTCGGGAACCCCACCACGGGGTAAAACATATTATAAACATCGCCTTTTGAGAAGAAGGATTATTCGGAGCTGCGCTCCTCACCCTTCGGGCCGTTGCCTTCGGCAACGTTCTCTCACTGCGTTCGAGTCGAACCTTCAAGTCGATGACGGCAGATTTGCAGTCAGCTCCCTTATGTACGCTCGGGAACCCTATCACAGGGTAACGCATTTACTGGCCTGCTTCCTTACCGGGAAGCGGGGCGCATCATATCAAATGAAACGCCCCTGTAAAGCCTTGCGTTAAGGAAAACGTATCGTTTGCGTACTTTTTACACGTAACGCTGTAAAGCTAAGCAATTCATTTTACCGGCTTTACAGAATAATCGTGCGGTTGCCGTAAACGAATACGCGTTGCGCCAGCACCTGATAGAGCGCGCGGCTCAGCACGTTTTTCTCTACGTCGCGACCGGCGCGCATCATGTCTTCAGCGGTATAGTTGTGATCGACATGAATGACGTCCTGCATGATGATCGGGCCTTCATCAAGGTTATCGTTAACGTAATGCGCCGTCGCCCCGATTATCTTCACGCCGCGCTCATAGGCCTGATGATAGGGACGCGCGCCAATAAAGGCGGGCAAAAATGAATGGTGAATATTAATAATCTTGTTCGGGAAGCGGGCAACGAAGTCCGGCGTCAACACGCGCATATATTTGGCCAGCACAACATAATCCGGCTCGTAGCTTTCAATCGCCTGCGCCATCAGTTTGTCGTGCTCTTCACGCGTTAACCCTTCATGGCTGACCAACTGGAACGGAATATCGAAGCGCTCCACCAGAGTACGCAACGTTTCGTGGTTGCCGATAACCGCGGCGATATCAACATCCAGACCGCCGTAATTGGCTTTCATCAACAAATCGCCCAGGCAGTGCGCTTCCTTGGTGACCAGAATAACGATGCGGCGGCGTCCTGCCGGGTTCAGTTCACGCACCGACCCTTCAGGCAACGCGCTGTCGAGATCCGCCAGCAGCGTTGCATCGTTAAAAATTCCTTCAAGCTCGGTGCGCATAAAAAAGCGACCGGTGCGGTGATCCACAAACTCATTGTTTTGCACAATATTCAGTTCGTGTTTGTAGCAAATATTAGTGATACGCGCGATCAGGCCCTTCTGATCGGGACAAATCGTACGGAGTACTTTACGTTGTAATGCTTGCATTGCAGGGGAGATCCTGTTGAGTGTTTGCCATTCAGTGTTGTCAAAAGCGGTTACTGGCCGCAACACTTTTTGAATTTTTTGCCGGAGCCGCAGGGGCAGGGGTCATTACGACCCAGTGCCGGACGCGTGCCGTCAATGTAATACCAGCGCCCTTGTTCCTTTAAGAACCGCGAACGTTCGATAATAGCGCCGGATTTACCTTGCTCGCTATAGCGCGCCACAAAACTGACGAAGCCTTCATCATCATTCCGGCCTGGCGCTTCTTCATAAATCGTCAGACCCAGCCACTGGGTATGTGCGAACCCTGCCTCTATCTCGGCCCGAAAGCTGCCCGCCTGGCAATCCGGGTGCCAGGTATTGATGAGGTAATTCGCGTCTTTCATCACAAAAGCGCAATAGCGCGACCGCATGAGAAGTGACGGAACCGGAGCCGCCTTGCCGCCAGACAGATAAGGCTGGCAACATAGGCTATACTCCTGTGCGCTGCCACATGGACAAAGTTGCGACAAAGTTGCTCCTTTACATAAACAGGTAACGGCGTTGCGACGCCATGGCGGCATTATGTTAACCGAGCAGTGGCGATGACGCCACGGGATGTAATACCGGGGAAGTCAATTGAGGCGTAATGAAACATCAAACAGACGGGCTGGCGAGAAGAGAAAAACGCAACATTATTAACGCCCTGCTGGACATCGTCGTAAATTTAGGTTTTTTTAGATCGCTATCCATGGCCGGGGTCCCTGGGATCACCACGGCGATACACGCAGCCTGGCACTTTCGTAAAGAATATATTGATAATGTGGTTTTTATTCCAAGCAAATTCTGTCCTGATTTACGGACTTTTATCTTTGATGGCGCTTTTTACTGGACGCAATGTAAACAGAGTTCCCCCAAAACGGACATTCTTCAGGCGATTCTGACAGGCATCAGTCGCTGGAACATGCCACTATTGAGTTGTCATTTGTCAGGGGGAAGAAGATGACGCAACCCTTAGCCGGAAAACACATTCTTATCGTTGAAGACGAACCTGTTTTCCGCTCAATGCTTAACGCCTGGCTCACTGGAATGGGGGCTGAAACCACTGCTGCCTGGGATGGCGTAGAAGCGCTGGAAAAAATCGCTTTGCGAGCGCCGGATCTCTTGATTTGCGATCTGGAGATGCCGCGTATGAATGGGCTCCAACTGGTGGAGCATATCCGCAATGAAGGAGACCAGACGCCTGTTCTGGTGATTTCTGCTACGGAAAATATGGCCGATATCGCCAAAGCGCTGCGTCTTGGCGTGCAGGATGTGCTGTTAAAGCCTGTAAAAGATTTAAATCGCCTGCGTGAAACCGTTTTCGCCTGCCTTTACCCCAACATGTTCAATTCGCGCGTTGAGGAAGAAGAGCGTTTGTTCCAGGACTGGGACGCCCTGGTCAACAACCCGCAGGCGGCTGCAAAGCTGTTGCAAGAGTTGCAACCGCCGGTTCAGCAAATGATGTCGCATTGCCGCATCAATTACCGCCAGCTTGTCTCTGCCGACGAGCCGGGGCTGGTGCTGGATATCGCGCCGCTTTCAGAGCAGGACCTCGCGTTTTATTGCCTTGATGTCACGCGCGCTGGCGATAACGGCGTGCTCGCAGCGTTACTCTTACGCGCGCTTTTTAATGGCTTGTTGCAAGAACAACTCTCGCAACAGCGTCAGCGTTTACCTGAGCTTGGGAATTTACTTAAGCAAGTAAATCAATTGTTACGCCAGGCAAATCTGGTAGGCCAATTCCCGTTAATGGTCGGCTATTATCACAGCGGATTAAAAAATCTTATTTTAGTTTCTGCGGGTCTTAACGCGACGTTAAATACGGGCGACCACCAAATTCAGGTAAGTAATGGTGTGCCTTTGGGCACTCTGGGCAATACTTATCTAAATCAAATTAGTCAGCGTTGCGAATCCTGGCAATGCCAGATTTGGGGCGCTGGCGGCCGTTTAAGGCTGATGTTGTCTGCGGAATGAGCATTCGGCGAGATAAAGCGAGATAGCTTTATCTGCCCGCTCTTCGCCAGTGCTAATATCACGTTGGTTTTCTTCGTATTAGTCCTAAAGTGCCGGGGCACCGCGTATTCAGCCGCTTAATACAAATCTATGCTGATATACTCGAACGCGTTTTTAATTGACGAACAAGTGTGAAACTTGAACAGTCCAGGAGAATATTCAATGGCTGCCATTAATTCGAAAGTAAGAAAAGCAGTAATCCCGGTTGCGGGATTAGGGACCAGGATGTTGCCGGCCACTAAGGCGATTCCTAAAGAAATGCTGCCGCTGGTTGATAAGCCGTTAATTCAATACGTAGTTAACGAATGTATCGCCGCTGGCATTACTGAGATTGTTCTGGTCACTCACTCCTCAAAAAACTCTATCGAAAACCATTTCGACACCAGTTTTGAACTTGAAGCGATGCTGGAAAAACGCGTTAAGCGCCAGCTGCTGGAAGAAGTTCAGTCTATTTGCCCGCCGCATGTCACCATCATGCAGGTTCGCCAGGGGCTGGCGAAAGGTCTGGGTCACGCTGTGATGTGCGCGCATCCGGTTGTGGGTGACGAGCCGGTCGCGGTTATCCTGCCAGACGTTATTCTGGATGAATTTGAATCCGATCTCTCTCAGGAAAACCTGGCGGAGATGATTAAACGCTTCGACGAGACCGGCAACAGCCAGATCATGGTTGAGCCAGTCGCGGATGTAACCGCTTACGGCGTGGTGGATTGCAAAGGCATCGAGTTACAGCCTGGCGACAGCGTGCCGATGGTCGGCATCGTCGAGAAGCCGAAGGCCAATGTTGCTCCGTCTAACCTTGCTGTTGTGGGCCGTTATGTGCTCAGCGCAGATATTTGGCCGCTGCTGGCTAAAACGCCTCCAGGCGCAGGCGATGAAATTCAGCTCACTGACTCCATCGCTATGCTGATGGACAAAGAGACAGTGGAAGCCTACCACATGAAAGGCAAAAGCCACGACTGCGGCAACAAGCTCGGTTACATGCAGGCGTTTGTAGAATACGGTATCCGCCACAACACGCTGGGTGAAGAGTTTAAAGCCTGGCTGAATGAAACCGTGGGCGATAAGAAGTAACCTATTCAGGCAGGACAAGGCAATGAAAGTAACCGTTTTTGGTATTGGCTATGTGGGCCTGGTGCAGGCCGCAGTGCTGGCGGAAGTCGGCCATGATGTCATGTGTATCGACGTTGATGAAAACAAAGTCGAAAACCTGAAAAAAGGCGTCATTCCTATTTACGAGCCGGGCCTTACTCCGCTCGTAAAGAAAAACTATGAGGAAGGACGTCTGCATTTCAGCACTAACGCGAAAGAAGGCGTTGAGCATGGCGTAATGCAGTTTATCGCTGTAGGTACGCCGCCGGATGAAGACGGCTCCGCCGATCTGAAATACGTCACCGCTGTGGCGCGCACTATCGCGGAACATATGACCAGCCATAAGGTTGTGCTGGATAAATCTACTGTACCGGTGGGTACCGCAGATAAAGTTCGCAAGGTAATGAGCGAAACGCTCCAGGCTCGCGGCGTCGATTTTCCTTTTGACGTGGTGTCCAACCCGGAGTTCCTTAAAGAAGGGGCGGCAGTCTCTGACTGCATGCGTCCTGAGCGCATTGTTGTAGGCACGGATAACGACGGTGTTGTGGAACTGCTGCGTGAGCTTTACGAGCCGTTCAACCGCAACCACGATCGTATGATCCTGATGGATATCCGCAGCGCGGAGCTGACTAAATATGCCGCTAACTGCATGCTGGCGACTAAAATCAGCTTCATGAATGAAATCTCCAATCTTGCAGAGCGTTTAGGCGCGGATATCGAAAAAGTGCGTCAGGGCATCGGTTCTGATTCACGTATCGGTTACCACTTCATCTATCCTGGCTGCGGCTACGGCGGCTCCTGCTTCCCTAAAGATGTGCAGGCGTTAATCCGCACTTCCGAACAAATTGGCTATGTGCCGCGTCTGCTGAAAGCCGTGGAAGATGTAAACCACGACCAAAAGCAGAAGTTGCCGGAGTTCATTCGCCGTCACTTCGGCGAAGACCTGCGCGGTAAAACCTTTGCGCTGTGGGGGCTTTCTTTCAAACCCAACACCGATGATATGCGCGAAGCATCAAGCCGTGTATTGATGGAAGAACTCTGGAAACGGGGAGCGACCGTTCAGGCTTACGATCCGGAAGCCATGGATGAAACGCAGCGCATCTATGGTCACCGTGATGATTTACGTCTGATGGGAACCAAAGAGGCGGCGTTGCATGGCGCCGATGCGTTGGTCATTTGTACGGAATGGCAAGCCTTCCGCGCGCCGGACTTCGATACCATTAAAAATTCCCTTAAACAGCCGGTTATCTTTGATGGCCGTAACCTGTATGATCCAGCCAGGCTCAGCAAACGCGGCTTTGTTTATTATGCAATCGGCCGTGGAGCATCCATCAACATTGCATAATTAATGAGGGTTGTATGAAATTTCTGGTTACCGGCGCAGCAGGCTTTATTGGTTTTCATGTCAGTGAGCGTTTGCTGGCAGCCGGTCACCAGGTTATCGGTATCGATAACCTGAATGACTATTATGACGTTAGCCTCAAACAAGCCCGCCTTAATCTGATTGAAAATCATCCCAACTTTCGTTTTCAAAAACTGGATTTAGCTGACCGCGAAGGAATGGCGGATTTATTCGCTGCTGAGAAGCCTCAGCGCGTAATTCATCTTGCCGCGCAGGCTGGGGTCCGTTATTCGCTGGAAAATCCTCACGCTTATGCCGATGCGAATCTGGTAGGGCATTTAAATGTGCTGGAAGGTTGCCGTCATCATAAAGTTGAGCATTTATTATACGCCTCATCCAGTTCTGTCTACGGGCTGAACCGGAAAATGCCGTTCTCTACAGACGATAGCGTTGACCATCCTGTTTCTTTATATGCGGCGACTAAAAAAGCCAATGAATTGATGTCGCACACCTATTCGCATCTTTATGGTTTGCCGACTACCGGGTTGCGCTTTTTTACGGTATACGGGCCATGGGGCCGACCGGATATGGCGTTATTTAAGTTCACGAAAGCGATTGTCGAGGGTAAGCGCATCGATGTTTATAATCATGGCAAGATGCGCCGTGATTTTACTTATATCGATGATATTGCCGAAGCGATAGTGCGTTTACAGGACGTTATTCCGCAAGCCGATCCTTCCTGGACCGTGGAGACGGGTTCGCCTGCTACCAGTTCCGCGCCGTACCGCGTTTATAATATCGGGAATAGCTCGCCAGTAGAGTTAATGGATTATATTTCCGCGCTTGAAAAGGCGTTGGGGAAAGAAGCGCAGAAAAATATGCTGCCGATCCAGCCAGGCGATGTGCTTGAGACCAGCGCTGATACCAGCGCCTTGTACGAGGCGATTGGATTCAAACCGCATACTTCGGTAGAGGAAGGCGTTAAGCGTTTTGTAGAGTGGTATAAAGCGTTTTATCAGGTTGCAGGGTGATTCAATCCCGTAAAAACAAAAAATCCCGCCGCGGCGGGATTTTTTTATTGTGTCTGATTAATCTTTAATCAGGAAATCGTCCAGCTGTTTGCCTTCATCAATCGCTTTTTTGATAACAGCCGGAGTACGGCCCTGGCCGGTCCAGGTTTTGCTTTCGCCGTTTTCATCGATGTAGCTATATTTAGCCGGGCGAGCAGCGCGTTTGGCTTTGGTGCCGGTTTTCGCGGCAGACATGCTGTTCAGCAATTCATTCGGATCGATACCGTCTGCGATCAGCATTTCACGATATTGTTGTAATTTACGAGTGCGTTCTTCGATTTCAGCGGCAGCAGCGCTTTCTTCTTCACGGCGCTCATTAACAACAACTTCTAATTTTTCCAGCATTTCCTCAAGCGTTTCAAGGGTGCATTCTCTTGCCTGCGCACGAAGAGTACGGATGTTGTTCAGAATTTTAAGTGCTTCGCTCATTGTAGTAATCTCAAACTTATATTGGGGGTGGTTTGTTGTAGTAATAATAGAGCCTTAATTTAACTTCTGCAATAGGCGAGAATGTAAGGAATTCAAAATGTCGCCTTATTATGGACGTTATTTAAAATTGCGAAGTTAAATCTTCCTTTAAGAACCGTACAAAAAAAGCGGACATATTGCGGTGCGGACAGCATTTTTATAGACGCGACCAGGTAAAACATAAGCGTTTTTTTATAACCAGACTGGAGTGGGGTTGTATAAATATCATTCTTTCGCATGACCGTTGTCGGACCTGGCGGCAGTGCCAATAATTTTATATTTTTCAGTAATTTTATGAGTATGGTTAAGGGCTTAGTCAGGAGAGATTATTAATGAAAGCGGCTATTTACTGGCTCGCTTATATGGGTATATTCGCATTATTACCGGCCGGGTAAATATAAAGCATGTTGACGTTAACAACGTAAGCCATGATTAACGCACCGCCGCCGGGCATGCGGCATGCGCAGGATATGATACAATCGCGCGCATACCGTTTCATACAGTGGAGCTTGCCGCCAATGGCGCAACTTTATTTTTACTATTCTGCAATGAACGCAGGTAAATCTACCGCTTTGCTTCAGTCTTCCTATAACTACCAGGAAAGAGGGATGCGGACAGTAGTCTATACCGCGGAAATCGACGATCGCTTCGGTGCCGGAAAAGTGAGTTCACGCATCGGTTTGTCATCGCCTGCAAAACTTTTTAATCAAAGCTCGCCTTTATTTAGCGAAATAAGCAAGGAGCATGCCCGTGAGCCGGTTCATTGCGTCCTGGTCGACGAAAGCCAGTTTTTGACCCGTGAGCAGGTGCATGAGCTTGCTGATGTCGTGGACGAACTGGATATTCCCGTACTCTGTTATGGGTTACGAACTGATTTCCGTGGAGAGCTTTTTACAGGCAGCCAATATTTACTGGCATGGTCAGATAAGCTGGTTGAGCTGAAAACTATCTGCTTCTGTGGGCGCAAGGCAAGCATGGTGCTTCGGCTTGATCAAAACGGGCAGCCTTACAACGAAGGCGAGCAGGTGGTTATCGGCGGTAATGAGCGCTATGTGTCAGTTTGTCGCAAGCATTATAAAGAAGCGCTGGCTAAAGGCTCTTTACAGGCGATACAGCACCAGAACAGCCATTGCGGTTGCTGAGCATTTAAAAGCGTTTCTGACGCTCTCTGGCGGCTTAAAACAGACTGAGCATGCATCCCGCAAAGCAAAAAAAAACCCGCCATCAGGCGGGTTTTTATTAGAGGCTATCTCAGGCAGGTTTCTTCGCTTTTTTATCAGCTTTAACCACTGAAGCGACTTCTTTAGCTGCTGCACCGCCTTCGGTGTATTCGCGGCCGTAGAAGCTGTCCAGCAGGATCTGTTTCAGCTCGGAAATCAGCGGATAACGCGGGTTGGCGCCAGTACACTGGTCGTCAAACGCATCTTCTGACAGTTTATCCACGTGGGCCAGGAAGTCAGCTTCCTGTACACCCGCTTCGCGGATGGATTTAGGAATGCCGAGCTCAGCTTTAATGCTGTCCAGCCATACCAGCAGTTTCTCGATTTTCGCCGCGGTGCGATCGCCTGGTGCAGACAGACCCAGGTGGTCGGCAATTTCCGCGTAACGACGGCGCGCCTGAGGACGGTCGTACTGGCTGAACGCAGTCTGCTTGGTCGGGTTATCGTTAGCGTTGTAACGGATAACGTTAGAGATAAGCAGGGCGTTCGCCAGGCCATGCGGAATATGGAACTGCGAGCCCAGTTTATGCGCCATGGAGTGGCACACGCCCAGGAAGGCGTTCGCAAACGCAATACCGGCGATGGTTGCAGCGCTGTGTACGCGCTCACGCGCTACCGGGTTTTTCGAACCTTCATGGTAAGACGCAGGCAGGTTCTCTTTGAGCAGTTTAAGCGCTTGCAGAGCCTGACCATCAGAGAACTCGCTCGCCAGCACAGAAACATAGGCTTCCAGCGCGTGAGTTACTGCATCCAGACCGCCGAAGGCGCAAAGCGACTTAGGCATATCCATCACCAGGTTGGCATCGACAATCGCCATATCCGGGGTCAGGGCATAGTCTGCCAGCGGATATTTCTGACCAGTCGCGTCATCGGTCACAACGGCGAACGGCGTAACTTCTGAACCGGTGCCGGACGTGGTGGTGACAGCGATCATTTTCGCTTTCACGCCCATTTTCGGGAACTTATAGATGCGTTTACGGATATCCATAAAGCGCAGCGCCAGTTCCTCAAAGTGGGTTTCCGGATGCTCGTACATCACCCACATAATTTTGGCTGCATCCATTGGGGAGCCGCCGCCCAGCGCGATGATCACGTCCGGTTTGAAGGAGTTGGCAAGGTCAGCGCCTTTACGTACCACGCTCAGCGTCGGATCCGCTTCTACTTCAAAGAACACTTCCGTCTCAACGCCTGCTGCTTTCAGAACAGAAGTGATCTGATCCGCGTAACCGTTATTGAACAGGAAGCGGTCAGTCACGATCATGGCGCGTTTGTGACCATCGGTAATCACTTCATCCAGCGCGATGGGCAAAGAGCCACGGCGGAAGTAGATAGATTTCGGAAGTTTATGCCACAACATGTTCTCAGCTCGCTTGGCAACAGTTTTCTTGTTGATCAGGTGCTTCGGACCTACGTTCTCAGAGATGGAGTTACCGCCCCAGGAGCCGCAACCCAGCGTCAGAGAAGGCGCCAGTTTGAAGTTGTAAAGGTCGCCGATACCACCCTGAGATGCCGGCGTGTTGATAAGGATACGCGCGGTTTTCATCATCTGGCCGAAATGCGCAACGCGTTGCGGCTGGTTATCCTGATCGGTATACAAGCAGGAGGTATGACCGATACCGCCCATGGCGACCAGTTTTTCCGCTTTTACAACGGCGTCTTCAAAATCTTTCGCGCGATACATGGCGAGGGTAGGGGAGAGTTTCTCATGAGCGAAAGGCTCGCTTTCATCTACCAGAGTCACTTCGCCAATCAGGATCTTCGTGCCTGCCGGTACGCTGATGCCTGCCATTTCAGCAATTTTAGTTGCCGGCTGGCCTACGATGGCCGCATTCAGGCCGCCATTTTTCAGAATGATATCCTGAACCGCTTTGAGCTCTTTGCCCTGCAACAGGTAGCCGCCGTGGGTAGCGAAACGCTCGCGCACAGCGTCGTAAACGGAATCAACGACCACAACGGATTGTTCAGAAGCGCAGATAACGCCGTTGTCGAAGGTTTTGGACATCAGAATGGACGCGACTGCGCGCTTGATATCGGCGGTTTCGTCGATAACAACCGGCGTGTTGCCAGCGCCCACGCCAATGGCAGGTTTACCGGAGCTGTAAGCGGCTTTCACCATGCCCGGGCCGCCAGTTGCCAGGATGAGGTTGATGTCCGGGTGGTGCATCAACTGGTTGGAAAGCTCAACAGAAGGCTCATCGATCCAGCCGATAATGTCTTTCGGCGCGCCAGCAGCGATAGCCGCTTGCAGTACAATATCCGCTGCTTTATTCGTGGCGTTTTTTGCACGAGGATGCGGAGAAAAGATAATAGCGTTACGCGTTTTCAGGCTGATGAGCGCTTTAAAAATAGCGGTCGAGGTCGGGTTGGTTGTCGGAACGATGCCGCAGATGATGCCGGTAGGTTCAGCAATAGTGATGGTGCCGAAGGTATCATCTTCTTCAAGCACGCCGCAGGTCTTCTCGTCTTTGTAGGCGTTGTAGATATATTCAGAGGCGAAGTGGTTTTTGATCACTTTGTCTTCGACGATACCCATGCCGGATTCGGCAACGGCCATTTTAGCGAGGGGGATACGAGCATCTGCGGCGGCCAGAGCGGCTGCGCGGAAGATTTTATCGACCTGTTCTTGAGTGAAGTTGGCGTATTCACGCTGGGCTTTTTTTACGCGCTCGACGAGGGCGTTAAGTTCAGCGACATTAGTAACGGCCATAATGCTCTCCTGATAATGTTAAACTCTTTTAGTAAACCAGCTGTTTGAAACACCAATATGACGACAACAAACAGCACGCGTAACAGCCAGGATGTGACAACGCAATAGCTACAAACACCACGCTGATTTACTAAAAGAGCCTTAAGCCCACAGCCCTCAAGCTGGCTGTTTTTCCCTGGCGGCGTAAGCAAGGTTACTCACTTCTGAGTAGTCAAAATGTGATCAGGATCAATTTATATCGATGCTGACTCCTTTCAGCAGGCCTTATTTTAGTATCTCAGCGAACTTTAATAGCTTAGCTACAGCGTATATAAATCACGTTACCATAATCTCAACAAATAAATAACAACGGCGGTTCGTTTTCCTGTAATGAGAATATGCAGAATATTACCCTGCTAATCAGCGTAGCGTATGCGGGGCTTTTCCTTTACATTACGCAAGTCTTTCTGCTGACGCTTTTGCGGAGTTTTTGTGGCCCACTCGTTCTTAGATTTGCCAACTTACTTTAAGTTCTTTATCGGGCTTTTCGCGCTGGTGAACCCGGTTGGGATTATTCCCGTCTTTATTAGCATGACCAGCTACCAAACCGCGACGGCTCGAAATAAAACGAACCTCACGGCGAACCTTTCTGTCGCCATTATCTTGTGGACTTCGCTTTTCCTTGGCGACGGCATCCTGCAACTCTTCGGTATTTCCATTGATTCGTTTCGTATCGCCGGCGGCATTCTGGTCGTGACTATTGCGATGTCCATGATCAGCGGGAAGTTAGGTGAAGATAAACAGAACAAGCAGGAGAAATCAGAAACTGCGATCCGTGAAAGCGTTGGCGTAGTGCCGCTTGCGCTGCCTTTGATGGCGGGGCCGGGCGCCATTAGTTCAACCATAGTATGGGGAACCCGCTACCACACAGTGGGCTATATGCTGGGGTTCTCGCTGGCCATCGCGGTGTTCGCTTTATGCTGCTGGGGCGTCTTCCGTCTGGCGCCATGGCTTGTGCGTTTACTGGGCCAGACAGGCATTAACGTTATTACGCGTATTATGGGCCTGTTGCTGATGGCGTTAGGGATTGAATTTATCGTAACCGGGCTGAAAGCTATTTTCCCGGGCTTGCTCAATTAAGCGGCTTTCATTTGATAAGGCGGAGCTCAGGCTCCGCTTTTTTTTGCAAAATATTTCAGTTTCGTCTTTTTATTGAGCAGTTAACAGTCAG
The DNA here is from genome assembly GCF_000463115.2 of Franconibacter helveticus LMG 23732. Taxonomy (GTDB): domain Bacteria; phylum Pseudomonadota; class Gammaproteobacteria; order Enterobacterales; family Enterobacteriaceae; genus Franconibacter; species Franconibacter helveticus. The sequence goes on from NZ_AWFX01000009.1 coordinate 154,567, forward strand.
TCATAGCAAAAAAGAATGGTTAAGATAAATGTCGATTAAACAGAAGGTTAGTTAATGAGTACGGGTGCTAATGAGTGAAAAAGAAGCAAATGAAATGTTATTTTTCTCACACCATACTCTTACCCTTGCTGAGGGATAACCGAAATGTTATTAGTAATTTCATTCACAGAGTAGATTTATGTGCTAAAAAATCGCCAAATGTTAATTTTATGTGATAGCAGGCATCCGGCTCTGAAAGTCACTGTCAGGGTGGGGCTTTTCAGGTTAATGCGTTGATTTTAAAGGCATGTTCTTCTTAATATTCTATGTTAGCCAGCATAATGCAGCACTAAGCCATGCTACAAAAGAGAAATGGTTAACAAATTTGTAAATTCTATTGGCGCAGGATTGACGCTTTTGATACCTTCCGGCCAAAACATTCGGCTGCAAATTATTTGTTATTGAGAATGCTTTTCGTCTGAAAGCGTTTTCGGGCGACAGGTTCGCCACCCTCACGCTTCTCTTCAGACAGGGGAAGAGAAGCACGAATCGACGTAAAGGCTGCCGAACGAGCAGCCGTAAAAATAAAGTCGGTGATAGCAAGCAGTAAAAAAGAAAAACCTGACAGCGGCAAATCGCTCCTGCGCTGTACAGGCGCCCAAAAAGGGCGGCAAGAGGCTGGCTTAAGGGCCAGTAATTATAATGAGTGGAGTATTATCACAATGACCATCATCACAAAAAAAAGTCTGGTAGCTGCGGGTATCCTTTCTGCGCTAATCGCGGGCAATGCAATGGCAGCAAATGTGCCCGCAGGTGTGCAACTGGCGGAGAAACAGACGCTGGTTCGCAACAATGGTTCTGAAGTACAGTCTCTCGATCCGCATAAAATTGAAGGCGTGCCGGAGTCCAACATTAACCGCGATCTGTTTGAAGGTCTGCTGGTAACGGACGTCGACGGCCATCCGAGCGCGGGTGTTGCAGAAAAGTGGGATAACAAAGATTTTAAAGTTTGGACCTTCCATCTTCGTAAAGATGCTAAGTGGTCCAACGGCGACCCGGTAACGGCGCAAGACTTCGTTTATAGCTGGCAGCGTCTGGCGGATCCAAACACCGCTTCGCCTTACGAGAGCTACCTGCAATACGGCCACATCGCGAACATCGATGACATTATCGCCGGTAAGAAAAAGCCGACCGAGCTGGGCGTTAAAGCGATCGACGATCATACCCTGGAAGTGACGCTGACTGAGCCAGTGCCTTATTTCTATAAGCTGCTGGTGCACTCTTCCATGTCCCCTGTGCCTAAAGCCGTTGTGGAAAAATTTGGCGAAAAATGGACGCAGCCTGCGAATATCGTCTCAAACGGCGCTTATAAGCTCAAAGACTGGGTGGTGAACGAGCGCATCGTGCTTGAGCGCAACACCAACTACTGGGATAACGCGAAAACCGTTATCAACCAGGTCACTTATTTGCCTATCTCTTCTGAAGTGACTGACGTAAACCGCTATCGCAGCGGCGAAATCGACATGACCTATAACAACATGCCGATCGAACTCTTCCAGAAGCTGAAAAAAGAGATCCCTGGTGAAGTGCATGTAGATCCGTATCTGTGCACTTACTACTACGAAATCAACAACCAGAAGCCGCCGTTTAACGATCCGCGCGTTCGCGCCGCGCTGAAGTTAGGTCTGGATCGTGACATTATCGTCAACAAGGTGAAAAACCAGGGCGACCTGCCGGCCTATAGCTACACGCCGCCGTACACCGACGGCGCCAAACTGACCGAACCGGCCTGGTTCAAAATGACCCAGGAGCAGCGTAACGCGGAAGCGAAAAAACTGCTGGCGGAAGCGGGCTTTACCGCAGACAAACCGCTGACGTTCGACTTGCTCTATAACACGTCCGATCTTCATAAGAAGCTGGCTATCGCCGTCTCTTCAATCTGGAAGAAAAACCTCGGCGTAAACGTGAAGCTTGAAAACCAGGAGTGGAAAACCTTCCTGGACACCCGTCATCAGGGCAACTTTGACGTAGCGCGCGCAGGCTGGTGTGCGGACTACAACGAGCCGACCTCCTTCCTGAACACGATGCTTTCCGACAGCTCTAACAACACCGCTCACTATAAGAGCGAAGCGTTCGATAAGATTATCGGCGATACGCTGAAAGTGACGGATGAAGGTCAGCGCACCGCGCTTTACCAGAAAGCCGAAGAGCAACTGGATAAAGACTCTGCGATCGTGCCGGTTTATTACTACGTGAACGCCCGTCTGGTGAAACCGTGGGTGGGTGGTTATACCGGTAAAGACCCGATGGATAATATCTACGTTAAGAACCTTTATATTATCAAGCACTAATGGCAATGCGTGGAGCGAATCTTTCTTCCCCGCGCCGCAGTTAATTTTCCGCCGCTCAATGGCGGCGGGAATAAACCGCAGCGCAAAAGAGATTGTCGCGCCACTGTGCCCCGGAGCCTGAAAGCCGTCCGGCGCAGGCTCCTTTTTCATCTTTTCTCAAAGGCACATGCCAGAAGGTACGGGCAATGTTGAAATTTATACTACGTCGCTGTCTGGAAGCGATTCCGACGCTGTTTATTCTTATAACCATCTCCTTCTTTATGATGCGTCTGGCGCCGGGAAGTCCTTTTACCGGCGAGCGTGCGCTGCCGCCAGAAGTTATGGCGAACATAGAGGCGAAATACCATTTAAACGATCCGATCCTGACACAGTATTTCAGCTATCTGAAACAGCTGGCGCACGGGGATTTTGGGCCGTCATTTAAATATAAAGATTATTCCGTTAACGACCTGGTGGCCTCTTCGTTCCCGGTTTCCGCGAAACTTGGCGCCGCTGCTTTTCTGCTGGCGGTAATCCTGGGCGTAACGGCGGGCGTTATTGCGGCGTTGAAGCAAAATACCAAATGGGATTACACGGTAATGGGAATAGCGATGACCGGGGTGGTTATACCGAGTTTCGTCGTGGCGCCGTTACTGGTCATGATATTCGCTATTACTTTGCAATGGCTGCCTGGCGGCGGCTGGAACGGCGGCGCGCTCAAATTCATGATCCTGCCGATGGTGGCGCTGTCGCTTGCTTATATTGCAAGCATCGCGCGTATTACCCGCGGCTCAATGATTGAAGTTCTGCACTCAAACTTCATCCGCACTGCGCGGGCGAAAGGGCTGCCGATGCGCCGCATCATTTTCCGCCATGCGCTGAAACCTGCGCTGCTGCCCGTACTCTCATATATGGGCCCTGCGTTTGTCGGCATCATCACCGGTTCAATGGTTATCGAGACGATTTATGGTCTGCCGGGCATCGGCCAGCTGTTCGTGAACGGCGCGCTGAACCGCGACTATTCACTGGTGCTGAGCCTCACCATTCTGGTAGGCGCGCTGACCATTCTGTTTAATGCCATTGTCGATGTGCTTTATGCCGTTATCGACCCGAAAATCCGTTACTGACACTGGAGTACGCCATGATGTTGAGTAAGAAAAACAGCGAGGCGCTGGAAAACTTCAGTGAGAAACTGGAAGTCGAAGGGCGCAGCCTCTGGCAGGACGCGCGTCGCCGCTTTATGCATAACCGCGCGGCGGTAGCGAGTCTTATCGTGCTCGTGCTGATTGCGCTTTTTGTTACGCTTGCGCCCATGCTTTCGCAGTTCAGCTATTTCGATACGGACTGGGGCATGATGTCGAGCGCGCCGGATACCGAGTCAGGCCACTGGTTCGGCACTGACTCCTCCGGGCGCGACCTGCTGGTGCGCGTGGCTATCGGCGGTCGTATTTCGCTGATGGTCGGCGTGGCGGCGGCGCTGGTGGCGGTGATTGTCGGCACGCTCTACGGTTCGCTTTCAGGTTACCTCGGCGGCAAAGTCGATTCCGTCATGATGCGCCTGCTTGAGATCCTCAACTCCTTCCCGTTTATGTTCTTCGTTATTCTGCTGGTCACCTTTTTTGGTCAGAATATCCTGCTGATATTTGTGGCCATCGGCATGGTGTCCTGGCTGGATATGGCGCGTATCGTACGCGGCCAGACGCTAAGCCTTAAGCGTAAAGAGTTTATCGAAGCCGCGCAGGTCGGCGGGGTTTCCACCGCCAGTATTGTGGTTCGCCATATCGTGCCGAACGTGTTGGGCGTTGTGGTGGTTTACGCCTCGCTGCTGGTGCCAAGCATGATCCTGTTCGAATCGTTTCTGAGCTTCCTGGGGCTTGGCACGCAAGAGCCGTTAAGCTCCTGGGGCGCCTTGTTAAGCGACGGCGCGAATTCAATGGAAGTGTCGCCCTGGCTGCTGCTGTTCCCGGCAGGATTCCTTGTGGTCACCCTGTTTTGTTTTAACTTTATCGGCGATGGCCTGCGTGACGCCCTCGACCCGAAAGATCGTTAAGGAGTGCCGCCATGAGCACCATTGAAATTACCGATATCACCCGCGCCGGCACCGAAACACCGTCACTGCTGGAAGTAAAAGATTTACGGGTGACGTTTGCCACGCCTGACGGCGATGTCACGGCGGTCAACGACCTGAACTTCAGTTTGCGCGCTGGCGAAACGCTGGGGATTGTGGGCGAATCCGGCTCCGGCAAATCCCAGACGGCGTTTGCGCTGATGGGGTTACTGGCTTCTAACGGACGCATCGGCGGTTCGGCAACGTTCAACGGCAAGCAAATCCTGAATCTGCCGGAGAAAGCGCTTAACCATCTGCGCGCTGAACAAATCTCGATGATTTTTCAGGATCCGATGACGTCGCTGAACCCCTACATGCGCGTAGGCGAGCAGCTAATGGAAGTGCTGATGCTGCATAAAGGCATGAGTAAAGCGGAAGCCTTCGAAGAGTCTGTCCGCATGCTCGACGCCGTAAAAATGCCGGAAGCGCGCAAACGCATGCGCATGTACCCGCATGAATTTTCCGGCGGTATGCGCCAGCGCGTAATGATTGCCATGGCGCTGTTGTGCCGGCCAAAACTGCTGATTGCCGACGAGCCGACCACCGCGCTTGACGTGACCGTTCAGGCGCAGATCATGACGCTGCTTAACGAACTCAAGCGTGAGTTTAATACGGCTATTATCATGATCACGCATGACCTTGGCGTGGTGGCTGGCATTTGCGACAAAGTGCTGGTGATGTATGCCGGTCGCACCATGGAATATGGCCGCGCCCGCGATGTCTTTTACCAGCCGGCGCACCCGTACTCTATCGGCCTGCTGAATGCCGTGCCGCGCCTGGATGCGGAAGGCGAATCGCTGCTTACCATTCCCGGCAACCCGCCGAACTTGCTGAAACTGCCGAAAGGCTGTCCGTTCCAGCCGCGTTGCCCGCATGCGATGGAAATCTGTAATAGCGCGCCGCCGTTAATGGCGTTCGCGCCAGGGCGTTTACGCGCCTGCTATAAGCCGGTGGAGGAGTTAGCATGAGCGCCGTTGCTGAAGAGAAAAAAGTTTTACTGGAAATTGCCGACCTGAAGGTTCACTTCGATATCAAAGACGGCAAACAGTGGTTCTGGCAGCCGCCGAAAACGCTGAAAGCGGTAGACGGTGTGACGCTGCGTCTGTACGAAGGCGAAACGCTCGGCGTGGTAGGCGAATCGGGTTGCGGCAAATCGACCTTCGCGCGCGCCATTATCGGCCTGGTGAAAGCCACCAGCGGCCGCGTGGCGTGGCTTGGCAAAGATTTGCTGGGCATGCGTCAGGAGCAATGGCGCGACGTGCGCAGCGACATTCAAATGATTTTCCAGGATCCGCTGGCTTCCCTGAACCCGCGCATGACCATTGGTGAAATCATCGCCGAGCCGCTTCGCACTTATCATCCCAAAATGCCGCGTCAGGAAGTGCGTGACCGCGTGAAGGCGATGATGATGAAAGTGGGCCTGCTGCCTAACCTCGTCAACCGCTATCCTCATGAGTTTTCCGGCGGCCAGTGCCAGCGTATCGGCATCGCCCGCGCGCTGATCCTTGAACCGAAGCTGATTATTTGCGATGAACCGGTTTCCGCGCTCGACGTTTCCATTCAGGCTCAGGTGGTTAACCTGTTGCAAAAATTGCAACGCGAAATGGGGCTGTCGCTGATATTCATCGCCCATGACCTGGCGGTGGTAAAACATATCTCCGATCGCGTTCTGGTGATGTATCTGGGACATGCAGTAGAGCTTGGCACCTATGATGAGGTCTATAATAATCCGCTGCACCCGTATACACGGGCGCTGATGTCAGCCGTGCCAATCCCGGACCCGGATCTGGAGAAGAATAAAACAATCCAGTTGCTGGAAGGGGAGTTGCCTTCGCCGATCAACCCACCGTCAGGCTGTGTTTTTCGCACCCGCTGCCCGATGGCCGGGCCGGAATGCGCCAAAACGCGGCCGGTGCTGGAGGGGAGCTTCCGGCATGCGGTTTCCTGCCTGAAGGTCGATCCGCTATAAGCGCAGGGGCTGACATCATGTCAGCCCTTTTTTATTCCGGAGGCCATAAATGACAAGGATGCATTTATCTTTACGCCAGACGCTTTGGCATGCGCTTTTTGACCAGCGAACCCGCAGCGGGCGTTATGTTGAAGCGCTCTGCGGTCTGCTGGCGCTGTTAAGCGTCATTGTTGTCTTTATTGAGTCGGGCATCGGCACGCAGTATCACCTTAATTCGACGCAGTGGCAGCTGTTTGTGTCGATAGAGACCGCTTTTACCCTGGCCTTTACTCTCGAATATCTGTTACGCGTGATCACCTGGCCCAGACCTGCGCGCTATGTTTTCAGCTTTTGGGGCATAATCGATCTCGCCACGCTGTTGCCGCTGTATATCATGTGGCTCTGGCCGGAATTCGCCGGCAATTACTTCTTCGCCTGGCGTGCGCTGCGGGCTATTCGCGTACTGCGAATTTTAAAGCTGTTGCGTTTTATGCCCGCGCTCGACAGCATCTGGCGCGCCATAGTGAACGCCCGCCACCAGTTGATTCTTTTTTATGCTTTTATCGGCATCGTGATGGTTGTGGCAGGCGCATTGATGTATGGCATCGAAGGCGCAAACAGCGGCTTTACCACGCTTGGCACGTCGGTTTACTGGGCGGTTGTCACGGTGACTACGGTTGGCTATGGCGATATTACGCCGCACACGGCGACAGGCAGGCTTATCGCTTCGGCGCTCATCCTGATTGGCTATTCGGTCATTGCTATTCCAACGGGAATATTAACCTCGCAAATGACGGCAGATTTACAAAACAAACGTAATAAAAGACGATGCCCGGGCTGTCACGCTACCGAGCATGAAGATACGGCGAAGTTTTGCAGGTTGTGCGGCGAGCGGCTGCCTGCCGCCAGGGAAAAGTAACGCGGCCAGCGCGCTTTATTCGCGCCAGAGGATATGGCAAATCTTGTGGTCTTTTTCGCGGCACAGCAGCACGCGAGCGAAGATATCGTTAATTTCACCGCCGTCTGTATCGGCAAGACCTATGACTACTTCAGAGAAGAAGTCCGGGTTTAAGTCGAAATCGACATGTTCGCTCCAGTCTTCCGCAGGATCAAACAACTCGGCGCCGCCGCGCTCTTCAAATTGCAGGTTAAACAGGATGATATCCGCCGGGTCGAGGTTATCGCCAGCCAGCTCCAGAAAAATATCGTAGGCCTGCTCCAGCGTTTCGTCTTCCGTCAGACGGTTGTTCAGATCCATTTCCATCTTGATACCCCACTCAATAACGTTGCGCACGTTTTACAGCAATGGACTGAAGAAGTAAAACAGTCGCTCTACGACGCGCTGCCACAGCGGTCTTTTGTTCCAGCGCGCTACGTCCAGCAGGCGTGAGCGGGAGATGTAATCATCCTGCACTGCCGCCAGATCGCCGCCAAAACCGGCATCGTCTATAACCAGTGTAATCTCGAAATTGAGCCACAGGCTGCGCATATCCAGGTTAACAGTACCGACCAGACTTAATTCGCCATCCACCAGCACGCTTTTGGTGTGCAGCAAGCCGCCTTCAAACTGGTAGATTTTCACCCCGGCCGCCAGCAGCTCGGCAAAAAAGGCGCGGCTGGCCCATCCCACCAGCAAGGAGTCATTCTTGCGCGGCAGAATAATGCTGACATCCACTCCGCGCTGGGCGGCGGTACAAATGGCGTGCAGTAAGTCGTCGCTGGGCACGAAATAGGGAGTCGTCATGATGAGATATTCACGCGAGGCATAGACGGCGGTAAGCAGCGCCTGGTGAATCAAGTCTTCGGGAAAACCGGGGCCGGAAGCGATAGTGTGGATGGTGTGTCCGCTCGCTTGCTCAAAAGGCATGATATTGCTGTCCGGCGGCGGAGGCAGAATGCGTTTACCGGTTTCAATTTCCCAGTCGCAGGAGTAAACCACGCCCATGGCGGTCGCGACCGGGCCTTCCATGCGCGCCATTAAATCTACCCACTGACCGACGCCCGCATCCTGTTTGAAAAAACGCGGATCCACCAGGTTCATGCTGCCGGTGTAAGCGATGTAGTTATCTATCATCACCATTTTGCGGTGCTGGCGTAAATCCATACGGCGCAGGAATACGCGCATCAGGTTGACTTTAAGCGCCTCAACGACCTCTATCCCGGCGTTGCGCATCATGCCGGCCCAGGGGCTGCGAAAGAAGGTGACGCTGCCTGCGGAGTCGAGCATCAGGCGGCAGTGAACGCCGCGCCGCGCAGCGGCCATCAGCGACTCGGCGACCTGATCCGCCATGCCGCCTGGCTGCCAGATGTAAAACACCATCTCGATATTGTGTCGCGCAAGCTGAATATCGCGAATAAGCGCCTGCATCACATCATCAGAATCGGTTAACAGCTGTAACTGGTTCCCCTTAACGCCTGCTATGCCCTGGCGGCGCTCGCATAGCTGAAACAGCGATGCGGCGACAGGGCTGTTCTCTTCGGCGAAGATATGCTTACAGGCTTTTAAATCATTTAACCACTTAGCGGTGGAAGGCCACATTGCCTGCGCTCGCTCGGCGCGGCGCTTACCCAGATGCAGTTCGCCAAAGGAAAGATAGGCGATGATCCCCACCAGAGGAAGGATGTAAATAATCAACAGCCATGCCATTGCCGAAGGCACCGCACGGCGCTTCATCAGGATGCGCAACGTCACCCCGGCAATCAGTAACCAGTAGCCTATAACGACCAGCCAACTCACTACCGTGTAGAAGGTTGTCATAGTTAATTAGTCCTTTAAAATCCGCGTTGTAGTGAGTGTACGCAGAACCGGGCCGTCCTTAAACAGAAAAGCGCTGGTCTGACGATGCGAAGGGGCTATAATGGCCGCTCTGTTATAAGTCAAGAGTAGTTGAAATGAGGCGTAGTAGAACGGAAGTTGGGCGCTGGCGCATGCTGCGGCAGTCTCAACGGCGTAAAGCGCGCTGGCTGGAGGCTCAATCGCGCCGCAATATGCGCATTCATGCCATTCGCAAGTGCACTATTAATCGCCAGCGTAATGCTTTGCTGTTTGCCATTCACGACAGATAAGCCAAAGAGAAGGGCACCGTCCTGCGGTGCCCGGAAACTTTCTTGAATCCTGGCTGTTGCTCACTTCAAAATTTAACCACCGGCCGTTCTGCGGATTAAAGAAGCAGAGCGCACCTGCCGTACATTCATAATAAAAGAGACCCACTGGGAAGAGAGTCGCGTGGCGCTGGAAGATATTTATCAGATTGGCTGGCTGGTTTTGCTGGCGGTTATTTTTATTCGCGAATGGCTGACCACCCGCAAGAAGAAAAAAGATAAGTCAGACCCTGGCTGAATTCACGCTTTATTGACCGGGCACTTTTTTACGGATGCCTGATGGAATAGATATCTCATGCATCATCCGGGCAGACGTCGGGGTACAGGGCGAGCAGGCCCTGGCCGCGACGCTTTTTGATTATCAACTGCGATAGTGTCAAAAAGCGCCGCTGCAATTTAAAACACTTTTTTGTATGGCTTAACGGCAACCGTCTTATACACGCCCGCAGCAATATAAGGATCGGCTTGCGCCCAGGCCTGCGCGGCTTCCAGAGAATCAAACTCGGCAATAACCGTGGAGCCGGTAAAACCCGCGCTTCCCGGATCGTTACTGTCTACCGCGGGCATTGGACCTGCGGTGAGCAGGCGGCCTTCATCATGTAACAATTGCAGGCGGGCCAGATGAGCCGGGCGCACCGATAATCTTTTTTCCAGCGAATCCGCAACATCTTCAGCGTAGATAACATAAAGCACGGGCATAACTCCTGAGCAGAAAAAACGAGAAAAATTACGTTAAGTGAAACCGTGGCTTACTGCAACGCAAAGTTAAAAAGTGATGAGAGGCCGTAACAATGCTGTGGTTAATTCAGCCAGTTAAACGCGAATATGAACGAAGGCTGGATGCGTTGTTGAATATGATTGCTATTTGCATTTAAAATTGTGACTTCACTCATTCACTGAAACGATTATGACTTCAATGGCCCTTGATTTACCTCGTCGCTTTCCATGGCCGACGCTGCTCTCCGTCGCTATCCATGGCGCCGTAGTGGCGGGTTTGCTGTATACCTCGGTACATCAGGTTGTTGAACTGCCTGCTCCATCACAGCCTATTTCAGTCACTATGGTCGCGCCTGCTGAACTTGAGCCGCCACAGCCCGAGGTGGTGCAGCCGCCGCCGCAGCCGGTTGTTGAGCCAGAACCCGAGCCGGAACCGGAACCCGTACCGGAGCCGCCGAAAGAGGCGCCAGTGGTTATTCATAAACCAGAGCCTAAACCCAAGCCGAAGCCGAAGCCAAAGCCGGTGAAAAAGGTGCAGGAGCAGCCTAAGCGTGAAGTCAAACCCGTCGAGCCGCGTCCGGCATCGCCTTTTGAAAACAATGCGCCAGCGCGCCCGGCCACGACGGCCTCTCGCCCAACGCAGGCTGCGCCAGCCAAAGCAGCGCCGAGCGGCCCGCGAGCTGTGAGCCGTAATCAGCCGCAATATCCGGCGCGTGCTTACGCACTGCGTATGGAAGGCCAGGTGCGGGTGAAGTTCGACGTAGCGGCGGACGGCAGCGTGGAAAATATCCAGGTGCTTTCCGCAAAGCCTGCCAATATGTTCGAGCGAGAAGTGAAAACCGCCATGCGCAGATGGCGCTACGAACCGGGCAAACCGGGGCAGGGATTGATTGTGAACATTGTCTTTCGCATGAATGGCGGGGCGACGATGCAGTAAAAAAAACCTCCCTTCGGGGAGGTTTTTTTATGGGTTAGTTTACCGAAGGAAGAGGGCGAGGTTTGCCTTCCTGATCCACAGCGACATATATAAAGAGCGCTTCCGTTGCGCGATAACGCTGACCGATAGGCTCAGACGACACTTTTTTCACCCACACCTCAACATTGATGGTGACCGAGGTATTGCCTCGCTTTACGCAGCGTGCGTAGCAGCAGACAACATCGCCCACCGCGACGGGGCGCAGAAACGTCATGCCGTCCACCCGTACAGTGACTACGCGTCCGTGAGCCAGTTCTTTGGCGAGAATGGCGCCGCCCATATCCATTTGCGACATCAGCCAGCCGCCAAAAATATCGCCGTTAGCGTTAGTGTCGGCGGGCATCGCCAGCGTTCTTAAAACCAGTTCACCCTGTGGCGCTTCGGATTGTGTCGTCATTGCTTTTCTTCCGTTCAATGGCTTGTCAGTTTTTAGTTATACAAGGGCGGCGAGCGCATGCTCACAACGATCCTTTCGCCATCATAACATTGCGCGGAAAAAAGAGGGGGAGGAGGGAGAGGAAAGAATAAGGGGAGCGTCGCTCCCCGTCAGGAGATTCAGAAAGACATGGTTACACCGGCATAATAAGCGCGGCCGGGTTCGTTATAAGTCGAAGCGCCGTCGTTTTCACGGTAAATTTGCTTATCAAACAGGTTGCTGATACCGCCGTTGACGCGCAGATTTTTTGTCAGCTGATAATTCATGCCCACGCCGACAATGGAATAAGCGCCTACCTCGCGGCCCGACATAGAACCCGTTTCATTACGGCTTTCCGCATATTCGCGCGGTTTTTGTCGACCATACATTGTCCAGTTGACATTCGCAGAAAGCTTATCCGTAGCCTGCCAGTCAAGCATGGTGTTAATGGTATATTCCGGGATAATAGAGAGCGGGTTACCGGTATCTTTGTTTTTCGACTGGATCATGTACGTGGCGTTAGTGCGCCAGCTCAGCGTATCCTGAACGACCGGAATCGTCAGGTTGCCTTCCAGCCCTTCCACCACGGCCTTGCCGCCGTTTTCCCATTGCAGGATATTGTAACCGTTTGAGGCGTACCCCAGCAGTTCAGTGCCCGCGACGATCTTGTTTTTATAATCGTTGCGGAAATAAGTAATGCCTGCATCGAAGCCGTCTTTCGTAAATTCCAGACCGATCTCTTTATTAATGCTAATTTCAGGCTTCAGATCGTCATTGCCCAACAGATAGCAGCTGCCGCTGGCGATGTTGTTCGGACAACCGTTGCCGCGCGTGGCCAGCAAATAGCCTTCGCTGGACTGATAAAGGTTCGGCGCTTTATAAGCGCGGGCAATACCTGCTTTCAGCTTAACGTAATCGCTCAGCTCCTGAGAAACGTTCAGGCTTGGGCTCCAGTTGCCGCCGAATTCGTTGTGATAATCAAATCGCAGGCCGGGAATAATAAATGTTCCCGGCAACGCTTCGATATTATCTTCAACATAAAGCGCGCTGATGTCGGCGCTGTTTTTTGTGCTGCGGGCGGACGGATCGCCAGATACGCCGTTAATGACAACGCCCTGGGCGGAAGTGGCCTGCATTGAGGCCGGATCGTCGAGCTCTTCGCGCTCCCACTCTGCGCCCACCGTCAGCGTCTGATCTACCCACAGGTTCAGCGGAAGATTTATCTCGCCGTTAGCGCGATAGTTTTCGAGGCGGCTTGTGGCGTAGTCATCGCTGTTGATCATCCCCTCAACGCGACCGGTAGAGCCTTCCTGCAAGCGAGTGTTATTGGTTTTTTCATAATAGAAACCGACGCGCGACTGCCCCCAGTCCCAGATGCCGTTATGCGTGATCCCATAGTTCTGGCGGTACAGGCGGTTAGTTTCATGGCCATACAGCGACTCAACCAGGCCGTCCGGGCTGACATTGCCGTTACTGTATTGCGTATCACCTGCATAAATATTGCCCTGGCGGCTGTAACCGTACTCAACGTCGAGGATCTGCTCAGGCGTAATTTTCCAGGAAAGCACGCCGTTAATGTCTTTGTTGCGCACTCCCTCGCGCCCGGCGGCATACGAACCATTTTGCTGAGTGTTAATGTCGTAGTCGTCGGCATCGGTTTTGTTAATATTGCCGTACAAGCGCATTGTTAGCGCGTCGCCAGCCAGCGGGCCGCTCAGGTTAAAGTTGGCGCGCCGGGTTGCCCCTTCCTTGTCGTTTTCCGGCTGATTGGTGAAGAGAGAAAGGGCGCCGTGCCAGTCGTTAGTGGGGCGCTTAGTGATGATGTTGATAACGCCGCCCGCAGCGCCGTTCCCGTAACGTGCGGCCGCCGGGCCGCGAATAACCTCGATACGTTCGACCAGTTCCGCCGGAACCCAGTTGGTATCGCCGCGCGTATCCCTTTCACCGCGCCAGCTATAGCGCACCGAGTTGCGGGACGTCACCGGCACGCCATCGACCAGAATCAGCGTGTTTTCCGGTCCCATGCCGCGGATATCAATCTGGCGGTTGTTACCGCGACTGCCGCTGGCGCTGTTGCCGGTCAGGTTAACGCCAGGCATTTTGCGGATAATATCTGAGAGATCGTTTACCGGCGGGCTTTTCTCAATATCCTCAGCGGTAATAATTGAAACGCCCGGCTGCTGTTTGAGTTCTTCTTCCGCCGTGGCGTGCACCGTCATGGTTTCGCCATCTTCGAGTCTTGCCTCTTCAGCAGCCAACGCGCTGGCGCTGATAATAGCGGCAATGGTTAACGCCAACGGTTTCATTAAGCATTTCTTTTTATCAATCATTCTCTCAGTATCCATTTTGTGAGCAAATATGAACGCAAAACGGCATGATAATGATAACAATTATCATTACAACAAAAGAGAGCGATCTTCATTATTTCTTCATATTTGAGCGTCTGAGTGTAAGCTGAAAAAGAGAGGCGCTTATTTTCTTTATTTGCCAGTAAGATGGCTCGGCGTGTCGTAAAAACAGGAATAAAAATGAAAAAGAAAACGCGGTAAATAATGGAGAAAACGCGCTGTTAACAGCCTGTTTCAAAGGTCTGAGCTGCTATAAAGCGTAACATCCCTGTTTCATAAAGAAATTCGTTGTAACATTCCCATCACCAGCATCTTTCAGGGAGTTAATTCTGTGCTAATGAATGAATGGCGAAATGCTGCGAAAAAGCGCGACGGCCTTTTGCGGTAACGCTGACTTCACGAAAACCCGGTACGCGCGTTAACCACCCACTGCTTAAACAGTGTTGAAAGAGCGCGGCGCCTGCTTCACCGCCAAGATGAAAACGTCGCTCACTCCAGTCAAGGCAGGCGCAGCAGGCTTTACGGCGCGGATGCGGCGTAATAAATATCCCCATTTGCGCCAGGTTAACGCGCCCGCCGTCGGTAAGCGACGAGCCATCCGGGGTTAACCAGCCAGCCTGCGTCATAAAATCATAAATGTGAACCGCCAGCTCGCCTGCCAGATGGTCATAGCAACTTCTGGCGGCCCGCAGATGATGGGGCGTACGAGGGGTTGGCGGCGTTACGCTTTGCCAGGAGACACCCATCAGCGTTTCGATAAGCCCTGCGATGGGTTGCCCGGCAAGACGGTAGTAGCGGTGACGTCCCTGAGACAGGCAGGTTATAAGACGGGCGTTAACCAGCCGGGTCAGGTGCGCGCTGGCGGTAGACGAGGCGATTTCCGCAACGGCGCTCAGTTCCGTCGCAGTCCAGGCGCGGCCATCCATGAGCGCGCACAGCATTTTCATGCGCGAAGGGTCTGACATGGCGGCCGCGACGGCCGCCATAGACATTTCCAGCGCGTCGCTGGCTTCATTCTCTTTGCCCGGTTTAATCATCGTGGAGAGCTACGGCCCAGTTTTTTGTCGCCTCGCGAGCGACAGCGTCATTATCGGTAAGCAGAATCAATTGATTCGCATGGTCGCTGTATTGCGTCAGGATATTAACACCCCTGGCCGCAAGCGTGGCTGCAATTTCTCCCAGTTCGCCGGGGCGCTCCTGGCGCAGCTTACGAATAAGCGGGCGGCGCACAGCTGCAACGTTAACGCCTGCCTTTTCCAGAACGGCTCTGGCTTTTTCTCCGTCCTCCACCAAAAAATGGGCGTGGCATCTGTCGCCCACGGTAAACAGGCCGCCGCCCTCAAGCCCGACGCCATGCAATCCCAGCGTCGTGCCTAAGCGCGCCAGTTCGCCCGGCGCGTTAACCAGAATGATATGAATATCGTACATCTGTTTATCCTCTGCTTTCTGATGAGTAATCCCGAATAACCTGGGCAATGCGTATCCGGTAAAATGAAAACAGCGCGCTGCGGCCTTCCGCCTGCGCCGCCTGATGAAAAACGTTACGCTTCCAGGCCAGTACGGCTTCTTCATCGCGCCACCAGGATAACGAAAGGATCTTGCCCGGCGTGGTTAAACTCTGAAAGCGCTCAAGGGTAATAAAGCCATCCACCTCGTTTAACAAAGGCTTTAACTGTGCGGCGAGTTCGAGGTAGCGCGCTTGCTTTGCCGGGACGGCATCCGCTTCAAAAAGTACGGCAATCATTTTCACTCTCCGTTTCAGGTTTTCGCCTTACTCTAGCCGGGAGAAAAAATGACGCTTCGTCAGTGAACGAAATATGGCGGGAGAGAAAATAAAAAGGCACGCATTGCGCGTGCCTTTCAGCATTAATAGCGGGCTATTTTTCTTCAGCAGGCATATGGCGATACATATAAACGCCGCTCAGCAGGGTGAAAATAAGCGTAAGCGCCGTTAACCCAAAGACCTTGAAGTTCATCCATACGCTCTCCGGCAACCAGAAAGCGACATAAATATTGAGCAAGCCGCAGGCGATAAAAAAGACCGCCCAGGCGAGGTTGAGTCGCGTCCAGACGCTGCCTGGCAGCGTAATCTCTTTACCGAGCATGCTCTGGATAAGCGGTTTTTTCATTACCCACTGGCCCACCAGAAGCGCACCGGCGAAAAGCGCATAAATGATGGTTACTTTCCACTTAATAAACTCAGAATTATGGAAGTAAATAGTCAGGCCGCCGAAAACCGCAACCAGCACAAAGGTAACCAGCGTCATTTTTTCAAGTTTGCGGAACTTGTACCAGCTGTAAACCAGCGCAATGGCGGTTGCCACAATCAGCGCGCCGGAAGCGACGAAAATATCGTAGAGCTTGTAGAAAACGAAAAAGACAATAAGGGGCAAAAAATCGAGTAACTGCTTCATACTTCGGTTCCGTAAGAGAGGGCCTCCCGACTATAACGCCTCGGCCGGGAGGGCGGAAGTTTATTGACGAATAAGCATATATAAACGGAAAAGATAAATGAGCAACAGAGCGGAAATGAGGTTGCTCAGCGTATTAGCAACTATCGCGCCGATGTTAGGGGTCATGGCAGCAAAAGCTGGCGCGATAAACAGCAACAACGTTTTCGCCAGCAGCCAGCCGATAACCGCCGGCGCCACCAGACGCATGTTCCGCCAGGCCAGCTGCATACTGCCGCGCATGGCGGCGAAAACGCCCATTTTATCCTGCACCAGCATCACCGGCGCGAAAGCCAGCACAATCGCCAGCAACACGCCTGGCACTACCACCAGCATAATCCCCATTTGCACAAGAAAAGTGGTCAGGAAGATGAGAATGAACAGGCGCGGCAAAACCGGCGCGGCTGCGCCAATCGCTCTGAGGGCGCTAACGCGCTGGCCTGCGGAGATGAGCTGGATGACCAGCAGCACGCCGCCCGCCAGTATCGCATTGCCAAACAGCCCGGCGAAAGTGGAGGCAGCCGAGGCTTTCAGCAGCACCTGCTGCTGCTCCGGCGTCATGTTGCGCACCAGATCGAACAGGCTGGCGCTGCCCGCCAGATTGTCACCCTCGCTGAGGATCGACATTTCTTCTTCGCCAGGCGTAAAAGCATGCCCGATGATAAGCGTAATAAATGCACAGAGCAGAGCAATCAGCAGCAGGGTAACAAACTGATTACGAAAAAAATTCCCCGTGTCACGGTAAACGGACTTTGCCGTGATAGACATGCACTCTCCTTGAGTTTTAGCGGATGTTAATCTGCGGCCAATTGTACCCTGGATGGCTCCACAGTGGCAGCACTGAGAGGAATGCCGGGCAGCGACGGTATTTCATCCAGCGGCGGCAAGCCCCAGGCGGCGCGCGCCCGGTTGCAGGCATCATTAACAACGCCGTTTTCACCCGACATAGCGAACTCGCGACAAGGGGTGGGACGGTTCTCATAGATAGTGCACCGCACCGACTCGCCGGGCTGGCCTTCCAGCGCCACGCACCGACAAGGCTTTTGCAACGTGCCGCTCATGCAACGTAAAAAGGGGGTGACCTGATCGGTCAGATGGGATGGCACCACGCCGCCGGCATCGTCGCCTTCGGCCCAATAAAAAGAGACTCTAAACCAGGCGCAGCAAGCGCCACACGTCATGCACGGATTCAACTCGCTCATTTCTTACCCGCAACTACATCACGCCAAAAGCCACTAAGAGGAAGCAGCTAAATTAGCCAGCGCCGTGTAAGGCAGCAAGTGAGCGGAATCACAAAATTTTGTTAATTTTTATATGGTCACTGCGTAAATATCAAAAAACGGTTTCTTGCGGATAACCAGGAAATTAATGCAGATCAATGAATGTTAAATTACCGGTTCGAATGTGATCTGCGGCAGATCACTTTATAACTCAATCTGGGTATATTCACCGCGCCAATAAAACCACAACAAGGGAGCGGGATATGAAAAAGTGTGCAATGGCATTAGTGGCGTTGAGCTGTTTGTCGGGCGTGGCGTCGGCGCATGAGCAAGGGGAGTTTTTTATTCGCGCCGGTAGCGCAACCGTACGTCCGACCGAAGGGTCTGATAATGTGCTGGGAATGGGTGGTTTCAACGTCAGCAACAATACCCAACTTGGGCTGACCTTTACCTATATGGCAACGGATAACGTGGGTATTGAGTTGCTGGCTGCAACGCCGTTTCGCCATCGCGTGGGGTTAGGCGCCACGGGAGATATCGCGACCGTGCATCAGTTACCGCCAACATTAATGGCGCAGTGGTACTTCGGCGATGCGCAAAGCAAAGTGCGTCCCTATATTGGCGCAGGTATCAATTACACCACCTTCTTTGACGAAGATTTTAACGATACAGGTAAAAAGGCCGGGTTAAGCGATCTGAGCCTGAAAGATTCATGGGGGGCGGCAGGTCAGGTTGGCGTGGATTATCTTATTAATCGCGACTGGCTGTTGAATATGTCGGTCTGGTATATGGATATCGACACCGAAGTAAAATTCAAAGCGGGCGGCGAACAGCAAAAGATCGATACGCGTCTCGACCCATGGGTGTTTATGTTCTCGGCGGGTTATCGTTTCTGATGGCGCACAAAAAGAAAGAGAAAGCGGTCGCTTGCCGCTTTCTCTTTCTTCACGAAGGGGCGTCAGACGTTCACTGGCTGCCATACATGGCGGTTTCGTCTGGCAAAGTCGGCGAAACGCTGTGGCGCTCTGCCGGTGATACGTTCCACTTCATCTGTCAATCTCGCTTCGGCGCCTTTCGCTATAGCGGTATCCATAGCTGCAAGTGTTTGAGCGTACTCCTGTGGCATTCCCGCATCGATAAAGCGATGCGCCAGCAACGCTTCGCTGAGATTGACATGGCGGACAGGTTTATTAAGCACGCATGTTAGCTGTTGCGCTATATCGTCATAGCTCAGCAATTCAGGCCCGGTTAAGATCGCGTCGCGGTTAAGGGCCGGACCCAGCAACGCTTTTGCGGCCACGGCCGCAATATCTTCTGTATCAATAAACGGGATCTTACCCTGGTCAGTAGCGGAATAAATTTCGCTACTGCTGATAAGCGTTGCAGCGTGCTGTTGTTCAGAGAAATTTTGCATAAACCACGTTGGACGAAGCGCTGCCCATTCTGGGGTATTTTCTTTCAGCCACTGATGTACGGCGCCCATCATCGGCCCGCCGCAAGGAAGAGTCGACGCGCTGAGCAAGACGAAACGACGTACGCCGTGTCGTAGCGCCAGTTCGAGGAAAGGCCGCATGGCCAGCAGCATGGCGGTACTTTCCTGCGGCGCGACCAGATAAAGCGCGTTTATACCCTTTAAGGCTTCACGCCACGTCTCTTCGCGCTGCCAGTCAAACCCGACCAGATGCTTTCCGCCATGGGGATAACGGGTCGCCACGCGATGCTCAATACCCTGCGTCATAAGCAAGCTGGCGAGGCGGCGTCCTGTTTTACCTGTACCCCCCGTGATAAGCACCGTCATGCCTGCTCTCCTTTAAAGGCTGAAGTTAACGACGCCAGGCCGCCCACCGCCTCGAGTACAGTGAGCGGGTTCCAGTAATCGACATAGCGGCTGATGAAGCCATTGTTGGTTGTAATAACCGAAATGTAACGCTGCGAATAAGGCCTGCCTGTGTTTATGCCGCGCCCTTCGCAACGGAATTCCACAATAGTTACATCAGGTCGGTCTGTGCGATAAATCTGTTGGAGTGAAAGCGTGTGAAGCTCAAGCAAGCAGCTAAAAGCACGAAGATAATCCACAACGGCCTCTCTGCCGATGAGTTTTTGTATCGCGCCAGGCGGGGCATAAGGAAATTCCATTACGCCATCGCTCGCGAGCATTTCAGGGAAACTATCACAGCGAGGATCAAGCTGATCCTGTAGCGCCGATTTAAGCAGGGCGGCAAAGGTATCCAGTTCGCTTGCAGGTTTTGTCATAATCAGTTATCACTTTAGTTAGTTGGAACGCAGTCGTTCCATCCAAAATAGAGCTTGAATGAATGGAACGCAAACGTATCGACGAAGTGAAAGCATTAAAGGTTAAACGTCAGCCGAGCGGGGCGGCAGTCATCAAGGAAGAAAAAACGCGGCAGTTGGAAAAGGCGCTTTTTGAGGAGTGGGCCGCAACAGGCTATGCGGCGATGAATATGGAAAATATCGCGCGTCGCGCAGGCGTCGGCAAAGCGGCGCTATACCGGCGGTGGGGGGCAAAGTTTGAAATGGTGAGCGACGTTTTGCCGCGCGTGGGGATAAAGCTTTCCCGGGCAAAAGATACAGGCTCGCTGCATGGCGACCTTACGCTTATGCTGCGTTATTTGCGCGCCTTGCTCCGTCATCGGCTGGTGCAGAATATTTTGCCGGATATCCATGCAGAGATGCTGCGCAACCCACCGCTTGCGGCGATTGTACGAACCGAATTACAAACAGGGCGCAGAGCGCAGGCGGAGCTGTTGTTTCAGCGCGCGGTAACACGCGCAGAGTTACCCGCTGACATCGATGTCGATATCGCCTGCGATCTTGTTGGCGCGCTGGTTTACTGGCGGCTGATAGTGACCCATCAGCGGGCAGATAACCATTGGCTTGAACAATTAACCAAGCTGATTATTCAGGGGTTAGGGGGACAAAAGACAACACCGTCGCAAAATCCGGCCTGATAAAAAAGGCGCGATGATCGCGCCTTTTACCGATCTGGGCCGTTAAGCCGGGCGGCTGGCCGCTTTCATCTGCTGCGCGAAAGCTTTCAGTTCATCCAGCATCGCGTTGTGGTTATTGATGTTGCGCTCAATGATTTTCACCGTGGCGGACCCGGAAATCGCGCCAGCAGCGCCAGCCTCTATAGCGGCTTTCACCTGCGAGGGTTCGGAAATGCCGAATCCCTGAAGCGGCGGCGCGGCGTGGTATTCCGCCAGCTTCTCTATCAGGTGGTGCAGCGGCAACGCGGCGCGGTTTTCCGCACCCGTTACCCCGGCGCGAGAGAGCAGGTAGGTATAACCGCGACCGTAAGAGGCTATCTGACGCAGTAAATCGTCATCAGCATTGGGCGGGCAGATGAAGATAGGGGCGACGTTATGGCGCATCGCCGCCTGGCGAAACGGCGCAGACTCTTCGACCGGCACATCCGCCACCAGCACGGAGTCGACGCCGACTTTTTCGCACTGGGCATAGAATTCATCAATGCCGCGACTGAACACCAGATTAGCGTACATCAGCAGGCCAATCGGAATGGTCGGGTGTTTCTGGCGAATAGCAGCCAGCATTTCAAAACACTGACCCGGCGTAACGCCCGCGGCAAATGCCCGCAGCGTGGCATCCTGAATAGTCGGGCCGTCCGCCAGCGGATCGGAGAAAGGAATGCCCAGCTCCAGCGCATCGGCGCCGCCTTCAATCAGCGCGTCAATGATTTTAAGCGATTGCTCCGGCGAAGGATCGCCAAGCGTCACGAAAGGAACAAATGCGCCTTCCTTACGGGCTTTAAGGTCTGCGAAAAGCCGATCGTAGCGTTCCATTACATTTCCCCTCGTGCTTTAAAAATATCGTGAACGGTGAAGATATCTTTGTCACCGCGACCGGAAAGGTTCACCACCAGCAACTGCTCTTTTTCCGGGTTTTCGCGCATCATTTTCAGCGCGTGCGCCAGCGCGTGAGAAGACTCCAGCGCCGGAATAATGCCTTCGCTGCGACACAGCGCTTTAAACGCCTCCAGCGCTTCGTCATCGGTAATAGAAACATATTCCGCGCGACCGGTGCTGTTAAGGTAAGCATGCTGCGGCCCGACAGAGGGAAAATCCAGCCCGGCGGAAATAGAATAAGACTCTTCAATCTGCCCCTCGTCGGTCTGCATCATCGGCGCTTTCATGCCGAAATAGATGCCAACGCGACCATGCTTAAGCGGCGCGCCATGCTCGCCGGTTTCGATGCCGTGCCCGGCGGGTTCAACGCCAATCAGCCCGACCCGGGTTTCGTCGATAAAATCAGCAAACATGCCGATGGCGTTAGAGCCGCCGCCCACGCAGGCGATAACCGCGTCCGGCAGCCGACCCTCTTTTTCCATAATCTGCGCTTTGGTCTCTTCGCCAATCATGCGCTGAAATTCACGCACAATGGTCGGGAAGGGATGCGGGCCTGCGGCGGTGCCAAGCATGTAATGCGCATTTTCATAGCTGCCGGACCAGTCGCGCAGCGCCTCGTTACAGGCATCTTTCAGCGTGGCCGAGCCGCTGTGCACCGGGATCACTTCCGCGCCCATTAACTTCATGCGAAACACGTTCGGCGACTGACGCTCCACATCCTTGGCGCCCATATAAATGCGGCATTTGAGACCGAGCAGGGCGCTGGCAAGCGCCGACGCAACCCCGTGCTGGCCTGCGCCCGTTTCCGCGATGATTTCCGTTTTGCCCATGCGTTTGGCGAGCAGCGCCTGGCCTAATACCTGGTTAGTTTTGTGTGCGCCGCCGTGCAGCAAGTCTTCGCGCTTGAGATAAAGCGTGGTTTTTGTTCCCGCGGTCAGGTTCTGGCATTTAGTCAGCGCGGTGGGGCGGCCCGCGTAGTTTTTCAGCAGATCGGTAAACTGCGCCTGAAATTCCGGGTCGCTCTGGGCGCTGACAAAAGCCGCTTCCAGCTGGCGCAGCGCGGGCATCAGGATCTGCGGCACATACATGCCGCCAAATTCACCAAAATAGGGGTTCAGTAGAGTCGTCATTCATCGCTTCCTTAATAAGCCCGCAGCGTTCTGAAAACTGCCGCCAGCTTGTTGGCATCTTTGATTCCCGGCTCGCTTTCCACGCCGGAGTTAAAATCGAGCCCTGCGCAGCCAAGCTTCGCCGCCGCCACGCAGTTGTCGGCGCCAAGGCCGCCCGCCAGAAATACGTTATCGAGCTTCTCGCCCGCCAGTAGCGACCAGTCGAAACGCTGACCGCTGCCGCCCTGGCCGTTATCCAGCACATATTTCGCTACATGGTTGAGGTTACGCGGCGGGACAGCCTGCGCCACGCTTAATGCTTTCCAGATCTCCACATTCGCTGGCAGTGCCGCGCGCAGGGCGTCGATATACGCCTGGTCTTCGCTGCCGTGGAGCTGAACCGCGGCGAGCGAAAGGGCGCTGGCAGCCTTAACCACTTCATCCGCAGAGGCATTGCGAAAAACGCCGACATAGCGCAGCGGCGCGCCGCCACTCACCGCTTTCGCCTGCTCAAGGGTGACTGCGCGCGGTGAAGAGGAAACGAATATCAGCCCGCCGTAAATCGCCCCCGCTTCGTACGCCGCCTTTGCGTCTTCCGGGCGCGTTAGCCCGCACACTTTATTTTCACCAAGCAGCACGCGTTTCACGGCGGCGTCGAGATCGGCTTCTTCCATCAGCGCTGAGCCAATCAGAAAGCCGTTGGCGAAATGGCTGAGTTCGCGTACCTGCGCATAGGTGTTAATGCCAGATTCGCTGATAACCGTTACGCCAGCGCCAGTACGCGGCGCCAGTTCGCGGGTGCGGTTGAGATCGATAGAGAGATCGCGCAGATCGCGGTTATTAATGCCCACCACTTTCGCTTCAAGGCGGATAGCGCGCTCCAGCTCGTCTTCGTTGCTAACCTCCGTCAGCACGCCCATATTCAGGCTGTGCGCCACGGCGGCAAGCTGACGGTACTGCTCATCATCCAGCACTGACAACATAAGCAGGCAGGCATCCGCCTGGTAAAAGCGCGCCAGGTAAATCTGATAAGCATCGATAATAAAATCTTTGCACAGCACCGGCTGCGTGACGATGCCGCTGACGATGGGCAGAAAATCGAAGCTCCCGTGGAAATATTTATCATCCGTCAGCACGGAAATAGCCGAAGCGTGGTGCTTATAAACAGACGCAATGCGCGCGGGGTCAAAATCTTCGCGAATCACGCCCTTTGAAGGAGAGGCTTTTTTACACTCCAGGATAAAAGCGGTGCGGGCGCCCTGGAGCGCGTCATAAAAGCTGCGCGCGCTCGGGACCACCTCATTCTGAAAGCTTTCCAGCGGTTGCTGCTGTTTTCGCGCTTCCACCCAAATCGCCTTATCCGCGACGATTTTCGCTAATACGGTTTCCATGCCTTATCCTCTTGCTGCCAGTGCGGTCACACGATCATAAGCGCTGCCGCTGCGTAACACGTCAATCACCCGACGGGCGTTCTTTTTCAAATCTTCTTCGCCATGCAGGCGCATCAGCATCGCGACGTTAGCGGCCACGGCGGCTTCATGCGCGGCTTCACCTTTACCTTGTAACAGGCGGGTGAGAATGTCACGGTTTTCTTCCGGCGTGCCGCCCGCCAGGTCAGCTTGTTCATAGGGCGCCAGACCAAAGTCGTCGGCGCTTAACTGATAGCTGGTGATGTCGCCATTATTCAGCTCGGCGACAAACGTAGGCGCGTGCAGCGATACTTCATCCATCCCGCCGCTGTGCACTACCGCCGCGCGCTGGTAGCCCAGCACGCGCAGCGTTTCGGCAATCGGCAGCACCAGCTCCGGGCTGTAAACGCCAATCAGCGCCAGCGGCGGATGAGCCGGGTTAATCAGAGGGCCCAGCACGTTAAACAGGGTGCGGGTTTTCAACTGCTGGCGGACCGGCATGGCGTGGCGAAAGCCTTTATGGTATTTCGGCGCGAACAGGAAGCAGACGCCCAGTTCATCCAGCGCTTCGCGGGAGGCTTCGGCGTTCATATCCAGATTAATGCCGAAAGCGGCCAGCAGATCGGAAGAGCCTGAACGGCTGGAGACGCTGCGGTTACCGTGTTTCGCCACCTTCAGCCCCAATGCGGCGGCGACAAACGCGCTGGCGGTCGAGATATTAATGCTGTTGCTGCCGTCGCCGCCGGTGCCCACGATGTCAGCGAACAGGTAGTCCGGACGCGGGAAAGGGGCGGCGTCTTCCAGCAGCGCCGAGGCGGCGCCAGCGATTTCGTTCGGGTGTTCGCCGCGTACTTTCATGCTAACCAGCACCGCCGCCAGCTGCTCAGGCTTGAGTTCGCCGCGCACAATGGCGGAGAAAAGCTGGTGGCTTTCTTCGCGGCTGAGCGTTTGTGCCTGATAAAGCTTTTCCAGAATCGGTTGCAGGGAATTTTTCTGCTCGACGTTGGTTTGCGCCCAGGCGAGCGTTTGCTCAAGCAGGCGAGCGCCCTGCGTCGTCAGGATAGATTCCGGGTGGAACTGAAAGCCGCAAACGCGATCGGCGTCGTGACGTACCGCCATCACCATGCCATCGAAATGGGCGTTGACCGTCAGCCCCGCCGGAATATTGCTGCCCACCAGCGAATGGTAACGGGCGACAGGCAGCGGGTTCACCAGCCCGTTGAACATGCCCTGGCCGTCATGCTCGATGCTGGAGGCTTTGCCATGCAGAATTTCCCCCGCCTGGCCGACATAACCGCCATACGCTTCGACAATCGCCTGATGCCCAAGACAGATGCCGATAATCGGCAGCTTGCCGCGCAGGCGGGTTAACAGTTCCGGCATACAGCCTGCCTCAGACGGCGTGCCCGGGCCTGGGGAGAGCATCAGTACCGGGTTATCCATAGTCGCCAGACGATCAATCAGCGTCTGCGCCGGCACATGGTTACGGTAAATAACCACATTGTGGCCGCTCGCCCGCAGTTGGTCCGCCAGGTTGTAGGTAAAAGAGTCGAAATTATCGAGCAGCAGAATGTCGGCCATCAGAAAATCTCCTGTGCGTGATGCGCCTTGGCGATTGCGCGCAGTACCGCGCGGGCTTTGTTTCGGGTTTCATCCGCTTCGGACTGCGGCACGGAGTCCAGCACTACGCCTGCGCCAGCCTGTACGGTGGCAACGCCGTCTTCGACGTAGGCTGAGCGAATAACGATGCAGGTATCCAGATCGCCATGGGCGGTAAAGTAGCCCACGGCGCCGCCATAGCTGCCCCGGCGTTCGCCTTCGGCCGCTGCAATAAGCTGCATCGCGCGCACTTTAGGGGCGCCGCTGAGCGTGCCCATGTTCATACAGGCGCGATAGGCATGCAGCACATCCAGATCTTCCCGCAGTTCGCCTACCACGCGAGAGACAAGATGCATAACGAACGAATAGCGGTCGACCTTAGTCAGGTCCGCTACGTAGCGGCTGCCGGGCGTACAGATGCGCGCCAGATCGTTTCGCGCCAGATCCACCAGCATCAGATGTTCGGAAAGCTCTTTGTGGTCGGTGCGCATTTCAAGCTCAATGCGGCTGTCAAGATCCCTGTCCAGCGTACCGTCGGCGCGGCGGCCGCGTGGACGCGTACCGGCGATAGGGTAAATCTCAATCTGGCGCGAGGCAGCGTCATACTTAAGCGAGCTTTCCGGCGAGGCGCCGAACAGCGTGAAATCGTTATCCTGCATGAAAAACATATAAGGGCTGGGGTTGCTCTTTTTCAGCGTGTCGTACGCCGCCAGCGGCGAAGGGCAGGGCAAGGTGAAGCGACGAGACGGCACCACCTGAAAAATTTCGCCTGCGCGAATCGCTTTCTGCATGTCGCGCACCACCGCGCCATATTCTTCATCGCTCTGGCTGCATTCGCAGCGCATGCTTGCCACTTCCTGCACTGGCAACGGGGCGGCTTGCTGAGTCAACTGCTGTTTGATTTGCTCAATGCGATCCTGCAAACGCTGCTTTTCCTGCGCATGCGGCGTGAACAGGCTCGCCTGAATGCGGGTGCTTTTCTTTTGATGGTCGATAACCAGCAGCGTTTCAGCGAGATAAAAACAGTAATCAGGGCAGCTGTTCGGCGCTTTCAGCGCCGGAAGATCTTCAAACCCCGCGACCAGGTCATAAGCGAAAAGCCCGCCGAAGAACATCGCTTCACGTTCGTTTTCCGGCACGCTTACCAGGGTTTGCAGCATACGGAAAGTATCAAAGACAGAAACAGAACAGAGGCGGGCGTCTTCATCCAGCAACTGGCTTACCGGCGGAAAGCGAAGCTCAAGCCCCTGCGGCTGGCGGCGGTTTTCAACGCCCGCCGGTAAGGCTTCATCCAGCAGTGCAAGTAATGCCGTGCCGTTATCGGTCAGGGCGGAAAGCGTGACAGTGTCACCCATGGCGGTGATGCGCAGCGCGCTGTCTACCAGCAGCAGGCTTTTTAAATCGTTCTTGCTGTCAATATCCGCGGACTCAAGCAGCAGGGTTGCGGGGCGCGCGCCGCAAAGTTGGTTAAACAGCGCCGTTGGGTTTTCACGGTAAACCCCTTCGCTGCTGAGGAGTTCTAGTGCTGGTTTGGCTGTTTGCATTATCGGCTTCCCGTCTGTTCTGTTCAAAAAAAAGCCCGCTTTAAGCGGGCCGGGTATCTGTTTGCGTTACGCATGCGTGAAGACACCGCCCGATTCAGGAAGTACGCCACCCGCCATGCAGAGTCAATGTCGCTTTCATTTTCAGATACCTTTTATAGTGAACTTGCGTACTAGTTAACTGGTTCATGGCGGAATTGTCAACCTCGATTTCAGAAAAACATCAGGAATCGTTATGATGAGCGGCTAACTGAGGATATTTAATTGAGTGGGGCCGTTTTGAGCGAACCTGTTTTAGCAGAGATTTACGATCTGCATAGTCATACAACGGCTTCCGACGGGCGTTTAACGCCCGAGCAGCTTGTCCATCGCGCTGTCGAGATGCGCATTCATACCCTGGCGATTACCGACCATGACACCACGGCAGGCATAGGGGCGGCGCAAATGGAAATCGATCGCGCCGGTTTGCCGCTGCGGCTGATTGCCGGTGTGGAAATCTCCACGCTCTGGGAAAACCATGAAATTCATATTGTTGGACTTGGCATCGACAAGGATCATCCGGCAATGGTGGCTTTTCTTGCTGAACAAGCTGAACGACGTTTGCAACGAGCCAGATTGATTGCCGAGCGTCTGGAAAAGGCGCGTATTCCCGGCGCCTGGGAAGGGGCGCTACGTTTTGCGCAGGGAGGCATGATTACGCGAGGCCACTTCGCCCGTTTTCTGGTGGAAGCAGGGCGCGCAACCGAGCCGGCTAAAGTTTTTAAGCATTATCTTGCCCGGGGGAAAATCGGCTATGTTCCGCCGCAGTGGTGTACAATAGAACAAGCTATTGATGTGATTCATCATTCCGGCGGCCAGGCAGTGGTGGCCCATCCCGGGCGTTACGACCTGAGCGCGAAATGGCTTAAACGGTTGCTTGGCCACTTCGCCCAGGCGGGCGGCGAAGCGATGGAGGTGGCGCAGTGCCAGCAGGCGCCAAACGAGCGCACGCAGCTGGCGTCCTGGTCTAAACAGTTTGGATTGCTGGCCTCCCAGGGCTCCGACTTCCACCAGCCCACGCCCTGGATTGAACTTGGCCGCAAGCTTTGGTTGCCCGCTGGCGTCACGCCGGTATGGCAGCGCTGGACATCGCCGGAAGAAACAAAAGAGAGGGCAGTATGAGTCAGTTTTTTTACATTCATCCGGATAACCCGCAGCCGCGCCTGATTAATCAGGCAGTAGAGATTGTCCGTAAGGGCGGCGTGATTGTTTATCCCACCGATTCTGGTTATGCGCTGGGATGTAAACTTGAAGAAAAAGGGGCGATGGAGCGTATCTGCCGTATCCGTCATCTGCCGGATGGGCATAACTTCACCCTGATGTGTCGCGACCTGTCCGAGTTATCAACTTACTCGTATGTTGATAACGTGGCGTTTCGTCTTATTAAGAACAATACGCCGGGCAACTACACGTTTATCCTTAAAGGCACAAAAGAGGTGCCGCGCCGCCTGTTGCAGGAGAAGCGTAAAACCATCGGGCTTCGCGTGCCGTCTAACCCCATCGCGCTGGCGCTGCTCGAGGCGCTTAACGAACCGATGCTCTCCACTTCGCTGATGCTGCCAGGCAGCGACTTTACTGAATCGGACCCGGATGAGATTAAAGATCGGCTGGAAAAGCAGGTTGACCTTATTATTCATGGCGGCTATCTGGGACAGCAGCCCACCACGGTTATCGATCTCACTGATGACGCCCCGGTAGTGCTGCGTGAAGGGGTCGGCGACGTTAAGCCTTTCTTATAATGTTTTGCAAGGCTATACTACGCGCCCAAAAATCGGGGCGTTATGCGCCCCGAATCCTGTCCGACGCCTGGGAAGGCGACACCTGAAGGAAGCTCAATGAGCGAGAAATTACAGAAAGTGCTGGCGCGCGCCGGCCACGGCTCACGCCGGGAAATCGAAACCATGATCACCGCAGGACGCGTCAGCGTGGATGGCAAAATCGCCACCCTCGGCGACCGTGTGGAAGTGACGCCAGCGCTGAAAATCCGTATTGATGGTCATCTTGTTTCGGTAAAAGAATCGGTCGAGCAGATCTGCCGCGTGCTGGCTTACTATAAGCCGGAAGGCGAGCTTTGCACCCGTAACGATCCTGAAGGCCGCCCCACCGTGTTCGACCGTCTGCCCAAATTGCGCGGCGCGCGCTGGATAGCGGTTGGCCGCCTTGATGTGAACACCTGTGGTCTGCTGCTGTTTACCACTGACGGAGAACTGGCGAATCGACTGATGCACCCCAGCCGGGAAGTGGAACGCGAATACGCGGTGCGCGTGTTCGGCCAGGTTGACGATGCGAAAGTGCGTGAACTGGCGCGCGGCGTACAGCTTGAAGATGGCCCTGCGGCATTCAAAACTATCCGTTTTAGCGGTGGCGAAGGCATTAACCAGTGGTACAACGTCACCCTGACGGAAGGACGCAACCGCGAGGTGCGCCGTCTGTGGGAAGCGGTAGGCGTTCAGGTAAGCCGACTGATTCGCGTGCGTTATGGCGATATTCCCTTGCCGAAAGGTTTGCCGCGCGGCGGCTGGACAGAGCTTGATCTGGCGCAGACGAACTACCTGCGCGAGCTGGTGGGATTGCCGCCGGAAACCTCAAGCAAAGTCGCGGTTGAGAAAGATCGTCGTCGTATGAAAGCGAACCAAATCCGCCGGGCGGTGAAGCGCCACAGCCAGGTGAGCGGAAACCGTCGCAGCGGCGGCGGTCGCAGCGGCAGCTAATCTGCAAATAAAAACGCCCTCAAACGAGGGCGTTTTGCTTTTATTCGCTGTAACGGCAGAAAGCTAGTAATCGATGCCAATTTGCGCCTTCACGCCAGCTTCGAAAGCATGTTTAACCGGACGCAGTTCGCTTACGGTATCCGCATAATCAAGAATATCGCGATGACATCCGCGGCCTGTGATAATCACCGTTTGATGCGCAGGCCGATTTTGCAGCGCCTGCATGACCGTATCCAGCGGCAAGTAATCGTAGGCCACCATATAAGTGAGTTCATCCAGGATAACCATATCCAGCGCAGGATCAGCCAGCATCCGTTGCGCGTGTCGCCACACCTCCAGACAAGCCGCCGTATCGCTCTCACGGTTCTGGGTTTCCCAGGTAAAGCCTGTCGCCATTACCTGAAACTCCACCCCGTGCGGCTCCAGCAAGTTACGCTCGCCGTTAGGCCAGGTGCCTTTGATGAACTGGATCGCGCCCACTTTTTTACCGTGACCGACGGCGCGAGCGGCGGTGCCAAAAGCGGCGGTCGTTTTGCCTTTGCCGTTGCCGGTAAAGACGATGGTTATACCGCGCTCCTGTTGAGCGGCAGCCACGCGGGCATCTACTTT
The DNA here is from genome assembly GCF_000463115.2 of Franconibacter helveticus LMG 23732. Classification (GTDB taxonomy): domain Bacteria; phylum Pseudomonadota; class Gammaproteobacteria; order Enterobacterales; family Enterobacteriaceae; genus Franconibacter; species Franconibacter helveticus. The sequence goes on from NZ_AWFX01000009.1 coordinate 185,060, forward strand.
GTCTTTTATTTTTTGCTGGCGCTGCTGGTAACGATCTTCACTCATTCAGCTATCCCCGGTTTGCGGCCCGGCTGGGCGTCGAAACTCATGCCGGTTTTACGGCGGCTGTCATCGCCCATCAGCCACAAATAAAGCGGCATGAGATCGGCGGGTGTTTTAAGTTTATCGGGATCTTCCGTCGGGAAGGCGCTGGCGCGCATTTTCGTACGCGTGCCGCCCGGATTAATGCAATTGACCCGCAATTGTTTATGTTCATCCGCCAGCACCTGCATCATGCCTTCTGTGGCGAATTTAGAGACGGCGTATGCCCCCCATTGCGCGCGCCCCTGGCGCCCCACGCTTGAGGTTGTAAAAACCAGTGAGCCTGACTCGGCTTTCAATAGCAGAGGCAGCAGCGCCTGGGTCAGGAAAAAGGTTGCGTTAACATTCACCTGCATTACTTCAAGCCAGCGCTCCGGTGTTTGTTCCGCCATTGGCGCTATGTCGCCAAGCACCCCTGCGTTATGTAATATACCATCCAGACGGGGCACCACCGCCTCGATTTCACGCGCCACGCGCTGGCATGCCTCGACCGTGGCGCTGGCGTAATCCAGTAAAAACAGGCTGGCAGGAAGAGCGCCGAGACGCGCTATTTCTTCTGCAACCCGACGAAGCTTCTCTTCGTTACGGCCCAGTAAAAGCACCTGCGCGCCATAACGCGCATAGGTTAATGCCGCCTCGCGGCCAATACCGTCGCTGGCGCCTGTGACTAAGATTATGCGATTTTGCAGCAGGTTAGTTTGCGGTTGATAGTGCACGGGCAACTCCTTGGCGCAAGCGTCTGCGAACCAGGACGCTTCATTTGCACAAAAGCGCTTTATGCCTTAATCCGTTCGCCATTTCAATCAGCGATCCAACCATAAGCCCTTAGCTGCAACATTTTGCAACTATTTCATCGCCTTGAAAAAAATCATGAAGCTGACTCGCAGGAGCACGAGTTAACGCGAGACGCACGCGGGCGCGTCGGGTAGACTAACGCCGTTTTGCGATCGTAAAGACAAGGCGGAAACTGTGGATTTAGTTTATGAGTATGGGCTGTTTTTAGCGAAAATCGCGACGGTCGTCGTGGCGTTTGTCATCATTATCTCGCTGATTGCGAATCTGGCTCAGCGCAAAAAACATCAGCGCGGCGAGCTTCGCGTGACCCGTCTGAATGAACAGTATAAAACGATGAAGGAAGAGATAGCCGTCGCGCTGCTCGACCCGCATCAGCAAAAGCAGTGGCATAAAGAGCAGAAGAAAAAAGAGAAGCAGGAAGCGAAGGCGGCTAAGGCAAGGGCGAAACGCGGGGAAAGCTCGCCCTCCGACAAAGCGACGCTTTACGTACTCGATTTCAAAGGCAGCATGGACGCGCATGAAGTCACTTCACTGCGCGAAGAGATCACCGCTGTGCTGGCTGTCGCTAAACCGCAGGATGAGGTGTTGCTGCGCCTCGAAAGTCCGGGCGGCGTCGTGCATGGCTATGGCCTGGCGTCTTCTCAGCTTCAGCGTTTGCGCGAACGTAATATTCCCTTAACCGTTGCGGTAGATAAAGTTGCCGCGAGCGGCGGTTACATGATGGCCTGCGTCGCCAACCGTATCGTCGCCGCACCGTTCGCCATCGTTGGCTCAATTGGCGTTGTGGCGCAGGTGCCGAATTTCAACCGCCTTCTTAAACGCAACGACATTGACGTTGAACTGCATACAGCCGGGCAATATAAGCGCACGCTGACCCTCTTTGGCGAAAATACGGAAGAGGGCCGCGAGAAATTTCGTGAAGATCTCAACGAAACGCATCAGCTTTTTAAGCAGTTTGTACAGACCATGCGCCCTTCTTTAAACATCGATGAGGTGGCGACAGGCGAGCACTGGTACGGTTTGCAGGCCCGGGAAAAAGGGCTGGTTGATGAGATTCGCACCAGTGACGATCTGCTCGTGCAACTGATGCCGCAAAAAGAGCTGGTTAGCGTGCGCTATACGCGCCGTAAAAAGCTGATGGATAAGTTTACCGGCAGCGCGGCCCAGAGTCTGGACCGCTTACTGCTGCGCTGGTGGCAGCGCTCAGAAAAACCGCTGGTCTGAGAAATGAAACGAGGCGCACCGCCTCGTTTTTTAATCCAGCAGCGTATATTTTTCGGAAAGCTGGTGTGCGAGATGTTTAAACATGTTAAACACCGCCGTGCTTTTCGCGGTGGGTAAGCCTTGCTCATCAAGAAAATAGTTGCCCTGAAAGACCAGAACGCCATTTTTCTGTTCGACATGCGTGGCTTCCATACCCGCCAGGTAATCCTCATGCTCGCGGATGATTTTATTCGCATGGGCTAGCAACGTTTCACGATCGATAGGCTGAGTTTTTGCTTGCATAATCCTCTCCTTAAAGACTGCGCGTAGTGTACGCCTCGCAGGGGAAAGGTGGCAAATTTTCCCTGCCCTTCGCAGGGGGATTACGGGCTTTTCCGTGCTGGCATGAATCGCTTTTGCATGCTAATAAAGTTGCGTAACGAATTTTATCAGGTAGAGTGTGACGCTTTCGCAAATCTGGCAACAGAATTGCTTGACATTCAACCTGAAGTTCGTCGTGCCGGTTCAACCTGCACGAAAAACCTGTGGTCTCAACCACCTGACGCGTTTTGGGTCTCTGCGGGCTTAAGCGGTTTCAAGGTTGATATCCATCGACGCTGCCGCAATATAGTAGGCTCGTCGCCAGTGGAAGGTGCAGCAACGTGCGACGAATTCTGGACGAATCCAATCAGGTAAAGGTGAATATGGGTAAAGCTCTCGTTATCGTTGAGTCCCCGGCAAAAGCCAAAACGATTAACAAATATCTCGGTAAAGACTACGTGGTGAAATCCAGCGTAGGCCATATCCGCGATTTGCCAACCAGCGGCTCCGCCCCCAGGAAGAGCGCTGACTCCGCCTCCACCAAAAAAGCGGCCGGCAAGGCCAAAAAAGATGAACGTGGTGCGCTCGTCAGCCGTATGGGCATTGACCCCTGGCACAACTGGGATGCGCATTATGAAGTGCTGCCGGGTAAAGAAAAGGTTGTTTCCGAGCTGAAATCGCTCGCGGAAAAAGCTGACCATATCTATCTCGCAACCGACCTTGACCGCGAAGGGGAGGCCATCGCATGGCACCTGCGGGAAGTGATCGGCGGCGACGACAAGCGTTACAGCCGCGTTGTTTTTAACGAAATTACCAAGAATGCTATTCGTCAGGCTTTTGAAAAGCCGGGCGAGCTGAATATTGATCGCGTAAATGCCCAGCAGGCGCGCCGCTTCATGGACCGCGTCGTGGGCTACATGGTTTCTCCGCTGCTGTGGAAGAAAATCGCCCGCGGGCTTTCTGCTGGCCGCGTTCAGTCAGTTGCGGTGCGCTTAGTGGTCGAGCGTGAGCGAGAAATCAAAGCGTTTGTGCCGGAAGAATACTGGGAAATTGATGCATCGCTTTCCACCCCTTCCAGCGAAACGCTGGCGGTACAGGTTACGCACCAGAATGATAAGCCGTTTCGTCCGGTAAGCCGTGATGAAACTATGGCGGCCGTGGCGTTGCTTAATGGCGCGCAATACAAAGTGGTTGAGCGTGAAGACAAGCCCACCAGCAGCAAGCCTGGCGCTCCCTTTATTACCTCCACCTTGCAGCAAGCGGCAAGCACCCGCCTGGGCTTTGGGGTGAAAAAAACCATGATGATGGCCCAACGCCTTTATGAGGCTGGTCATATTACCTATATGCGTACTGACTCAACTAACCTGAGCCAGGATGCGGTAAGCATGGTTCGCGGCTACATTGACGATAATTTCGGCAAAAAATATCTGCCCCAGGCGCCTAATCAGTACGCCAGTAAAGAAAACTCGCAGGAAGCGCACGAAGCTATCCGCCCGTCAGATGTCAACGTGCTTGCTGAGTCTTTAAAAGACATGGAAGCAGACGCGCAGAAGCTTTATCAGCTGATCTGGCGCCAGTTTGTCGCCTGTCAGATGACCCCTGCGCAGTACGATTCCACCACGCTCACCGTCGCGGCAGGCGATTTCCGCCTGAAAGCGCGCGGTCGTACATTGCGCTTCGACGGCTGGACGAAAGTGATGCCGGCGCTGCGTAAAAACGACGAGGATCGGACGCTGCCTGCGGTGAATGAAGGCGATAAGCTTTCGCTGATTGAGTTAACGCCAGCGCAGCACTTCACCAAGCCGCCAGCCCGCTTTAGCGAAGCGTCATTGGTAAAAGAGCTGGAGAAACGCGGTATCGGCCGTCCATCCACTTATGCGTCGATCATCTCCACGATTCAGGATCGCGGTTATGTACGTGTGGAAAACCGCCGCTTCTATGCAGAAAAAATGGGTGAAATCGTCACCGATCGTCTGGAAGAGAACTTCCGCGATTTAATGAACTACGATTTTACTGCGCAAATGGAAGACAGCCTTGACCGCGTAGCGAACCACGAGGCCGAATGGCGCGCTGTGCTGGACAGCTTCTTTAGCGATTTCAACAAGCAGCTCGATACAGCCGAGAAAGATCCGGAAGAGGGCGGCATGCGCCCAAACCAGATGGTCTTGACGAGTATTGATTGCCCGACCTGCGGTCGCAAAATGGGCATTCGTACTGCCAGTACCGGCGTATTCCTTGGCTGTTCAGGTTATGCGTTGTCACCAAAAGAGCGCTGTAAGACCACCATTAACCTGGTGCCTGAAAACGAAGTCCTGAACGTGCTGGAAGGCGATGATGCAGAAACCAATGCCCTTCGCGCCCGCCGCCGCTGCGTTAAATGCGGCACAGCAATGGACAGCTACCTTATCGATCCAAAACGCAAAATCCATATTTGCGGCAATAACCCGACCTGTGACGGTTATGAGATTGAGGAAGGCGAGTTCCGTATCAAAGGCTATGATGGTCCGGTTGTAGAATGCGAGAAGTGTGGTTCTGAAATGCACCTGAAAATGGGGCGTTTCGGCAAATACATGGCATGCACTAACGATGAATGTAAAAACACCCGTAAGATCCTGCGCAATGGCGAAGTAGCGCCGCCGAAGGAAGATCCGGTGCCGCTGCCGGAACTGCCGTGTGAGAAATCGGATGCCTATTTTGTTCTTCGCGATGGTGCGGCTGGGGTTTTCCTGGCGGCCAACACTTTCCCGAAATCGCGCGAAACACGTGCGCCTCTGGTGGAAGAGCTATATCGCTTTCGCGACAGACTGCCGGAAAAATTACGTTATCTCGCAGATGCGCCCCAGCAGGATCCCGAAGGCAATAAAACACTGGTACGTTTTAGCCGTAAGACAAAACAGCAATATGTTGCGTCTGAAAAGGATGGCAAGGCGACAAACTGGTCTGCCTTTTACGTCGACGGTAAATGGGTTGAAGCTAAAAAATAATGTTTTTTAGTTAGTTAAGGCCGGCAAATGCCGGCCTTTTGCTTTTTATAACACCTTTATTATTTTTTTTACGTATCTATACAGAACAGCTATTAATGATATAGTAGTTATAGTTTTTCACTTTCTTATTATGAAATCGTCTTAAGCCTGCTGCTTCGGGCGGGTGCAACCCTGGATGGTCAGACATGAAACTACAACAGTTGCGCTATATCGTTGAGGTGGTTAACCATAACCTGAATGTTTCCTCTACGGCGGAAGGACTCTATACCTCGCAGCCTGGCATTAGCAAGCAGGTGCGTATGCTTGAAGATGAGCTGGGCATACAAATATTCGCCCGCAGTGGTAAACATCTAACCCAGGTTACCCCCGCAGGGCAGGAAATCATTCGTATCGCTCGCGAAGTGCTTTCCAAAGTCGACGCCATAAAATCTGTTGCGGGTGAGCATACCTGGCCGGATAAGGGCTCGCTTTATGTCGCGACTACGCATACTCAGGCGCGTTACGCGTTGCCGAGCGTCATTAAAGGTTTTATAGAACGTTACCCGCGTGTTTCGCTGCATATGCACCAGGGCTCCCCAACGCAGATTGCCGAAGCGGTATCAAAAGGCAATGCAGATTTCGCTATTGCAACCGAGGCGCTTCATCTTTATGACGACCTGGTAATGCTGCCTTGCTATCACTGGAACCGTTCAATTGTGGTCACGCCCGATCACCCGCTGGCTTCGAAAGAAAGCGTGAATATTGAAGAGCTGGCCCAGTATCCGCTGGTAACCTACACCTTCGGCTTTACGGGACGCTCCGAACTGGATACCGCATTTAACCGGGCCGGATTGTCGCCGCGCATCGTCTTTACCGCAACGGATGCAGACGTGATTAAAACGTATGTCCGCCTGGGGTTAGGGGTAGGGGTCATTGCAAGCATGGCGGTCGATCCCGTATCGGATCCTGACCTGGTTCGCATTGACGCCGACGGTATTTTTACCCACAGCACCACCAAAATCGGCTTCCGTCGCAGTACATTTTTACGCAGCTATATGTATGACTTTATCCAGCGCTTTGCCCCGCATTTAACCCGTGATGTGGTTGATGCCGCTGTTGCGCTGCGCTCTAACGAAGATATTGAAGAGATGTTTAAAGATATCAAACTGCCTGCCAAATAATCCTTCAGGCATCCCCAGCGAAGCGGGGATGCCCATATTTTTATTCTCCCTCCGTAAAATAAGAAAGATAATCACCCGCACTATTATTAAGCGCAGCTCAGCAATGCCCTTATATCCAGGGTGGTTACTGTCACCAATTAGCGACAAAAGTAGAAAATAATAAGCCCTAACGCAAATTTGCCGCTTCAATAATTTATTTCACGTCAAAAGATTAATTATTCGATAGCAAAATGATCGTAAAGGTGCTGGATTTTCGGCTAAAGTTTATTTAGGATTTATCTCATCTGATGATTAGTTGTACCAATTGTTTGGTGTGAACATGATAAGCGATGTCGATTGTATGAGGTTAGCAATGCCATCAGGAAGCGAAGAACCGCGCAGGGATTCGGATCTTAAACGCAAAGCGTGGATGGCCGTCTTCCTTGGCTCGGCGCTGTTCTGGATCGTTGTTGCGCTTCTTGTCTGGCGTTTTTGGGGTTGAAAATGGCTGTTCGCTCGCATTTTTTCAGTCTTAAACGTGAATGTCAGCCTTATGACAGCCGATCTCGTGAGCATGAGCACAAAAATAATCCCACTGGCGAAATACCCGAGCAGTGGGAATTAACAGAACAGCAGCAAGCTTTTATCGCTCTGTTTACTGAACAAGATCACAAAAAACATTAAATCATGCTTTTTGATGTGCGTTGTCATTGTCAATAGCACGTTCATTTTATTTCTCGGTCGTGAGAATAAACCTACACAGCAATAAGGCTGAGCTGATTAAAAATTCAGTTCGGATGGATGGTTTATTTTATTGGTGTGATAGCTATGAATAATCAAACTACCCTCAAATACTGGTCATGGCTTGGTGCATTTTCCGTCTCTGTCCTCTTCTGGAGCCAGATGGTCTGGATCTGCCTGCGCTAACCGTCTGAACGCCCGTTAAACGGGCGTTTTGCCTTTCTGCTCCCCCGTCTTCCCGCCGTTTAGCTTTTCGGGTTGTTATCAAATCGTTACGACATCTTTGTGTTATCTTTAATACAGACCCTGGCGGTTGTCAGGGTATCGCTATCCGAGGATTACAGGAGGAGCTATGTCGTCAACCCTACGCGAAGCCAGTAAGGACACGCTGCAGGCGCTGGATAAAACCTATCATTACTACAGCTTGCCACTGGCGGCCAGGGAACTTGGAGATATCACCCGGCTACCCAAATCTTTAAAAGTGTTACTCGAAAACATGCTGCGCTGGCAGGATAACGAAACCGTTACTGCCGACGATCTGCACGCGCTGGCTGGCTGGCTGAAAAATGCCCACGCCGACCGTGAAATCGCCTATCGACCCGCTCGCGTGCTCATGCAGGATTTTACCGGCGTGCCCGCAGTGGTAGATCTGGCCGCCATGCGAGAGGCCGTAAAACGGCTGGGCGGCGATGTCTCAAAAGTTAACCCGCTTTCTCCGGTCGATTTGGTTATCGACCATTCAGTCACTGTCGACCATTTTGGCGATGACGATGCGTTTGAAGAGAACGTGCGGCTTGAGATGGAGCGTAACCACGAACGCTATGTCTTTCTTCGTTGGGGGCAGCAGGCTTTCAGCCGCTTCAGCGTCGTGCCGCCGGGAACCGGCATTTGTCATCAGGTTAACCTGGAGTATTTAGGCAAAGCTGTCTGGAGCGAGTTGCAGGACGGCGTAATGATTGCTTACCCCGATACGCTGGTTGGCACCGATTCCCATACCACCATGATCAACGGCCTGGGCGTGCTGGGCTGGGGGGTTGGGGGCATTGAAGCGGAAGCGGCAATGCTTGGCCAGCCTGTCTCGATGCTTATCCCTGATGTCGTCGGCTTCCGTCTGACGGGCAAATTACAGGAAGGCATAACCGCCACTGACCTTGTGCTGACAGTGACCCAGATGCTGCGTAAGCACGGCGTGGTAGGCAAGTTCGTGGAATTTTTTGGCGACGGGCTGGATTCTCTGCCGCTCGCCGATCGCGCAACGATTGCTAACATGGCGCCGGAATATGGCGCAACCTGCGGCTTTTTCCCTGTCGATGACGTTACGCTTGGCTATATGCGGCTTAGCGGACGCAGCGAAGAACAGGTTGCGCTGGTGGAAGCTTACAGCAAGGCGCAGGGATTATGGCGTAATCCTGGCGATGAGCCTGTATTCACCAGCGTGCTGGAACTGGATATGGGCGATGTTGAAGCAAGCGTCGCCGGCCCGAAACGACCGCAGGATCGCGTGGCGCTGCCCGATGTGCCGAAAGCGTTTAGCGCCAGCACGGAGCTTGAACTGAATACGGCGCAAAAAGACAGGCAGCCTGTCGCTTATACCCTGAACGGGCATCAATACGAACTGCCGGATGGCGCAGTCGTTATCTCAGCCATTACCTCCTGTACCAATACCTCAAACCCGAGCGTGCTGATGGCGGCCGGACTGCTGGCCAAAAAAGCGGTGACGCTAGGCCTGAAGCGCCAGCCGTGGGTCAAAGCCTCACTGGCGCCAGGGTCGAAAGTGGTGTCGGACTATCTGGCCAGAGCGAAACTTACGCCTTATCTTGACGAGCTGGGCTTTAACCTTGTCGGATACGGTTGTACCACCTGCATCGGCAACTCGGGTCCGCTGCCGGAGCCTATCGAGCAGGCTATCAAAAAAGGCGATCTGACCGTTGGTGCTGTGCTCTCCGGCAACCGTAACTTTGAAGGGCGCATACATCCTCTGGTGAAAACCAACTGGCTTGCTTCGCCGCCGCTGGTAGTGGCCTATGCGCTGGCAGGAAACATGAATATTAACCTGGCGACAGATCCGCTGGGGTATGGTCGCAAAGGCGAGCCGGTTTATCTGAAAGATATCTGGCCGTCCACCCGCGAAATCGCCGATGCCATGGCGCAGGTTTCAACCGAAATGTTCCGCAAAGAGTACGCGGAGGTGTTTGAAGGTACCGATGACTGGAAGGCGATTAAGGTCGAGGCTTCAGACACCTATGACTGGCAAGCGGATTCCACCTACATTCGCCTGTCGCCATTCTTTGATGAAATGCTGGCGGAGCCCGCTCCTGTCCAGGATATTCACGGGGCGCGTATCCTCGCGATGCTTGGCGATTCTGTTACGACTGACCATATCTCGCCTGCGGGCAGCATTAAGCTCGACAGTCCGGCAGGGCGCTACTTGCTTAGCCACGGCGTGGAGCGTAACGATTTCAACTCTTATGGTTCGCGTCGCGGTAACCATGAAGTGATGATGCGCGGCACATTTGCCAATATTCGCATTCGTAACGAAATGGTGCCGGGGGTGGAAGGGGGAATGACCCGTTTGCTGCCTGGCGACGAGGTGGTTTCTATTTATGATGCCGCCATGCGCTATCAGGAAAAAGGCACGCCGCTGGCGGTGATTGCCGGTAAAGAGTATGGCTCCGGCTCAAGCCGTGACTGGGCCGCTAAGGGGCCTCGACTGCTGGGCGTACGTGTGGTTATTGCCGAATCTTTTGAACGCATCCATCGCTCTAACCTTATCGGCATGGGCATTTTGCCGCTGGAGTTCCCTCAGGGCGTCACGCGCAAAACGCTGGGACTGACGGGTGAGGAACGCATTGATATTAGCAATCTGGCGAACATCACCCCTGCGGCTACCGTGCCTGTCACGTTGACGCGCGCGGATGGAACTACAGAAGTGATTGAATGCCGCTGCCGCATCGATACAGGCAATGAACTAACGTATTACCGAAACGACGGCATTCTGCACTATGTCATTCGCAATATGCTGCGTTAACGTTTAAGCGTAAGTAAGAATAAGGCCTGCTGTTGCAGGCCTTGTTTTTATCTTGGCAGCAAGTGGCCCATTTTAGCCGCTTTGGTATCCAGATAATGTTCATTGTTAGGGTTACGCCCCACAATAAGCGGTACGCGTTCAACGATATTAATGCCCGCTTCTGTCAGGATTTCCACTTTGCGAGGGTTGTTAGTCAGTAAACGCACCTCATCAACGCCGAGCAGTTTGAACATATCGGCGCAAAGGGTGAAATCTCGCTCATCAGCAGCGAAGCCCAACTGATGGTTAGCTTCCACCGTGTCATAGCCCTGATCCTGCAATGCATAAGCGCGAATCTTATTCAGCAAGCCTATGTTGCGGCCTTCCTGGCGGTGATAAAGCAAAATACCGCGGCCTTCTTCGGCAATGTGCGAAAGCGCCGCTTCAAGCTGAAAACCGCAATCGCAGCGCAAGCTGAATAACGCATCTCCCGTCAGGCACTCGGAGTGAACGCGAGCCAGAACCGGCTCCTTGCCTGTAATGTCCCCAAACACCAGGGCCACATGGTCCTGCCCGGTCGCCAGTTCTTCGAAGCCCACCATCAGGAAATCGCCCCAGGGGGTTGGCAGTTTGGCTTCTGCCACACGTTTAAGCTGCATGTGATTCTCCAGATTACATGACGCCGCACGGCGTCCGCCAGAATGCTGGCTTTCTGTTATCTTGCTATTTTGCCACAAGGCGGGAGGGTTCGCCTAATCGCGCAGGTTGTCGCTGTTTTTAAGCGCACTAAACGATACATTTCAGAGTTAAGGCTTTTTTTCGGTTATTCTTGAAAGACTTTGCTGAAAAGGAGTGAACATGCTGGCCATTGCTCAACGCACCGCGTTAGGTGCGTTTTTATTAATCATTATGCCATTGTTGACATGGATTTCCGGCTGGCAGTGGCAGCCTGGCGACAGCTCTTTGTGGCTTAAACTGCTGTTCTGGATAACCGAAACCGTGACCCAGCCCTGGGGCATTATCACCCATGTTCTGCTATGCGCCTGGTTTCTCTGGTGTCTGCGATTTCGGCTAAAAGCAGCGTTAACGCTGTTTGCCATACTGGGTATCGCCATTTTGTTGGGCCAGTGGAGCAAGTCATTGATTAAAGAACAAGTCCAGGAACCGCGCCCGTTTGTTATCTGGCTTGAAAAAACACACGCCATCCCGGTTGATGAGTTCTACACTTTAAAGCGCAAGGAACGAGGCGCGCTGGTGAAAGAGCAACTACAGCATGAAACCACTATACCTGACTGGCTGCGCCGCCACTGGCAGAAGGAGACCGGTTTCGCCTTTCCATCGGGTCATACCATGTTTGCCGCCAGTTGGGCATTGCTGGGGGTAGGGCTGTTATGGCCGCGTCGCAGAACCTGGACTATCGCGCTTTTGCTGGTTTGGGCGACAGGGGTAATGGGCAGCCGAATGCTGTTAGGCATGCACTGGCCGCGCGATTTGGTGGTCGCTACGCTCATCTCCTGGCTGCTCGTAACGCTCGCCACATGGATCGCCCAGCGTTTGTGCGGGCCTTTGACGCCGCCGGTTGAAGAGAAAGTGGAGATCAAGGAGCGGGAACAAGACGATAGCTGAACGGTTGATATTTGGTTTTTTAACCTTATTTAATTGAGATGTCCTGTCGCTTTGAGATTTCGCGAAGGGTGCGAAAATGGTAACTTATAATGCGTTACGCTTAAGCCTGGACTGTTTTTTATACGCACGAAGCCACATACGGGAAGTCATGTGAAATATTTACTCATTTTTTTACTGGTACTGGCGATTTTTGTAGTTTCTGTAACGCTGGGTGCGCAAAACGATCAGCAGGTCACGTTTAACTATTTACTGGCGCAGGGAGAGTTTCGTATTTCTACCCTCCTGGCCTTCTTGTTTGCTGCGGGTTTTATCATCGGCTGGCTGATTTGCGGTCTTTTCTGGCTGCGCGTCCGTCTTCAGCTGGCTCGCGCCGAACGTAAAATCAAACGCCTGGAACAGCAAGTCGCCCCTGTGGCTGCGTCTGGTGTCAGCAATACTGCGCCGGCTGTTAAGGATTAATTCGCTATGCTGGAGTTGTTGTTTCTTCTTTTGCCCGTCGCTGCCGCCTATGGTTGGTACATGGGGCGCAGAAGCGCGCAGCAGGCAAAAGATCAAGAAACCAACCGGCTTTCACGCGATTACGTCGCAGGCGTCAACTTTCTGCTTTCAAATCAACAGGACAAAGCCGTAGAGCTCTTTCTCGACATGCTGAAAGAGGATACCGGCACCGTTGAGGCGCACCTGACGCTTGGCAACCTCTTTCGATCGCGCGGCGAAGTGGACCGCGCGATTCGTATTCACCAGTCTTTAATGGAAAGCGCGTCGTTAACTTACGAGCAGCGGTTGCTTGCCGTTCAGCAACTCGGTCGCGATTACATGGCCGCGGGCCTTTACGATCGTGCGGAAGAGATGTTCAACCAGCTGGTGGATGAGACGGACTTTCGCGTTGGGGCATTGCAACAGCTGTTACAGATCCATCAGGCGACCAGCGACTGGCAGAAAGCTATCGAGGTAGCGGAGCGGCTGGTCAAACTCGGCAAAGATAAACAGCGCATGGAAATAGCGCATTTTTATTGTGAGCTGGCGTTGCAGGCCATGGGCAGCGACGATATGGATCGCGCCATGTCGCTGTTAAAGAAAGGCGCCTCCGCTGACCGCAATAGCGCGCGAATTTCCATCATGATGGGCCGTATTTATATGGCGCGCGGCGACTACGCCAGTGCGGTAGAGAGCTTGCAAAAAGTCATTGAGCAGGACCATGAACTGGTTAGCGAAACGCTGGAAATGTTGCAGGTATGCTACCAGCAATTAAATAAACCTCAGGAATGGGCTGAATTCCTCAAGCGCTGCGTAGAAGAAAATACCGGCGCAACAGCGGAACTGATGCTGGCGGAAGTGGTGGATCAGCAAGAAGGGCAGGATACCGCTCAGGTTTATATTACGCGCCAGCTCCAGCGCCACCCCACGATGCGCGTTTTTCATCGCCTGATGGATTACCATCTTCAGGAAGCCGAAGAAGGGCGTGCTAAAGAGAGCTTAATGGTGTTGCGCGACATGGTGGGCGAGCAGGTGCGTACCAAACCGCGTTATCGCTGCCATAAATGCGGTTTTACCGCCTTTACGCTTTACTGGCATTGCCCCTCATGCCGGGCATGGTCCACGATCAAACCTATTCGCGGTCTGGATGGCCAATAAAGCTTCTTTCTACCTTCCTTAGTTACAACATACTTATCTGTCTTATTCGTCATTGCCTGACGCCTCGGCGTTGTATCGCACGTGTCTGGAGAGCAGGGCACGCGAACGCGCCTGTAATTTTCCCCGTCGTGCGGGTAGAATGCTTGCCGTTTATTAATTCGCGCCGCATCGGTGCGCTCTGTCAGAAGGTCTGGTCATGAAGTTATCTGCATCCTCCTCCCGTTCTGTTACTGAATCGCCGATTGTTGTCGCGCTTGATTATGATAATCGCGACAGCGCGCTCGCTTTTGTCGATCGTATTGATCCACGCGATTGCCGCCTCAAAGTCGGCAAAGAGATGTTCACGCTGTACGGTCCGCAGCTAATTGCATCGCTTCATGAACGCGGTTTTGATGTGTTTCTCGATCTGAAATTTCATGATATTCCGAATACCACGGCAAGGGCGGTCGCAGCCGCTGCGGAGCTTGGCGTGTGGATGGTCAACGTGCATGCAAGTGGCGGCGCGCGAATGATGCGTGCGGCGAAAGAAGCGTTAGTGCCTTTTGGCGCCGACGCGCCGTTACTGATTGCGGTTACGGTCTTGACCAGTATGGATGCCAGCGATTTGGCTGATACAGGCATCAGCATGAACCCGGCCGACCACGCGGCGCGTCTGGCGCGTCTGACTCAGGAATGTGGACTTGACGGCGTTGTTTGTTCGGCTCAGGAAGCGGTACGCTTCAAAAGCGAACGGGGCGCAGATTTCAGGCTGGTCACGCCAGGCATTCGTCCTGAGGGGAGCGAGGCAGGAGATCAGCGACGTATCATGACGCCGCAGCAGGCGCAGCAGGCTGGCGTAGACTATATGGTTATTGGTCGTCCAATTACGCAGTCCGCGAACCCGGCTCAGACGCTGCGCGATATTCTGACGTCGCTTAAAAAGGAGGCATGATGAACGATAACAACAGCCGACTAGTCTACTCTACCGATACCGGGCGCATTCAGGAGCCAGAAAAAGCCGTCGAACGTCCAAAAGGCGACGGTATTGTACGTATTTCACGCCAGACGAGCGGTAGAAAGGGCAAAGGCGTTTGCCTGATTACCGGCATTGATGAAGATGACGCGGCGCTTAAAAAAATAGCGGCGGAATTAAAAGCGAAATGCGGATGCGGTGGCTCGGTGAAAGACGGGGTTATCGAAATTCAGGGCGATAAGCGCGATTTAATTAAAAGTCTGCTTGAAGCCAAAGGAATGAAAGTGAAGCTGGCGGGCGGGTAAAATAAAAAAGCCACGGCAGAAACCGTGGCTTTTTTGTCAATTTTGTCAATCTGCTTAAGCCGGGGTCATTATTTGCACTGTTATATTTTTGGCCTTTTTAGACCCGGCTTTAGCAAAACGAGATTAATCTACCTGATGGCCGATGATACCGCCGACAGCTGCGCCGCCCAGGGTACCAAGCGCGCTACCGTCCGTCAGAACAGAGCCGCCGATCGCGCCTGCGCCTGCGCCAATAGCCGTGTTACGGTCACGTTTAGACCAGTTGGAGCATGCGCTAAGAGAGGTTGCCAGAGTGACTGCCAGCAGCGCTGCGGCCACTTTTTTGTAATTTAATGACATAATACTTTCTCCTGAATAATTGATTCACAGAAAGAAGGGACTCTTTAAGTATAGTGGCTTTCTCGCCGCTTAAAGCTTCTTTGTGAAACCGGATGCGATACGGACAAATTAAAAATCACGCTGGTGACAGTTACTTCCTGTTATATCGCTAAACATAATTTTAATTTCTTTAATGGGATCAGACAGGTAAAAAGTCTTAATTCGGGATAAGAATACTCTCAGAGGTAACTGCGCTTGATTAAGCGCAGCCTGGAAATTAAAGCGTGGGGTATTGAGCGACGATATCGACGATGAGTCCGCTCTGTTGTAAAGCCTGATGCGCTGTGGCGTTTAATTTATCATCGGTGATGACGCGGCTGAAATGGCTGGCTGGGCCAAGCGTATAAGGATGTACAGCGCCAAATTTTGAACTGTCGGTGAGAATAATTGCCTCGCTGCCTTTTTCCAGCACAGCGTTAACAACATCGGCGCGCATCATGTCTCTGCCGGTAAAGCCCGTCTCTGGTTGCCAGCCATCAATACCGATGAACGCCTTACTGAAATGCACTTGCTGAATGTACTGCCGGGTTAACGGGCCTACCATGCTTTCGCTTTTTTTCTGGTAAATGCCGCCAAGCAGTATCACTTCACAGGATGTCTCTTTTAACAGGTGCGCGATATAACTGCTAACGGTAATCAACGTAACATTTTTTTGTTCCGCCAGCGTGCGCGCCAGCAGAGCGTTGCTGCTGCCGTTTTCGATAAATATGGTTTCGCCATCATTGACCAGACTGGCGGCAAATTCCGCCAACTGGCGTTTGACAGGGTAGTTATTCATCATACGGGTTTCTACGTCGTCGCTATCGAGCGGGACCGCGAAACCATGGGTGCGGCGAAGGTAACTCTGTTTTTCGAGAAGGTTAAGATCCTGACGGATAGTTACCTCAGACACGCCGGTCGTTTTAGCAAGGTCGGTCACGCTGACGCGTCCCTGGTCAATCACCATCTGTAAAATAAGTTGTTGTCTGGAATTCATATCAGCAAGTTTAAGGCGGTGGCCGCAGCCACCGCATGTCGGTTAAAGCGTATGTTCGGTACGCGCGATAATATCATCCTGAGCGTCAGGGGATAAGGCCGTAAAGAACGCGGAGTAGCCTGCCACACGCACCACCAGGTCGCGATATTGATCGGGGTGGGCTTTGGCATCCAGCAGCGTCTCGCGAGAGACGATATTGTACTGCACGTGCCAGCCTTTATAGACTTCAAAGAAAGTGCGCAGCATCATCATCAGTTTTTCCCGGTCACGCAGATTATCCAGTGTGGACGGGTTAAGTTTTTGATTCAACAGTACGCCGCCAAGAATTTTATCTGTTGGCAGTTTACCCACTGAGCTTATCACTGCCGTAGGGCCGAGTTGGTCAGTACCCGAAGCAGGACTTGCGCCCTCTGCTAACGGTGTTTTGGCCTTGCGACCGTCGGGTGTCGCCATCGTCGCTGCGCCGAAGGGTACGTTGGCGGAGATAGACGAGGTGCCGGCGTAATAGGTGCCGCCGATCGGCCCACGTCCGTAGCGGGTATTGTGATACTGTTTTAGCTCATCAATATAGGTCTGGTAAGCGCGGGACAGCAGCAGATCGACATCATCCATATCGTTGCCATATTTGGGCGCGCTGTTAATGAGCCGCTGGCGCAACTGCTCGCCGGTCAGTCCTTCAAAGTCATTAGCCAGCGCTTCGGCAAGCTGCTTCTGTCCAATTATTCCCTGGTCGAAAACCAGTTTGCGCACGGCCGCTAGCCCGTTGCCGAGGTTGGCTATACCTACCTGTAAGCCGGATACCCAATCATATTTTGCGCCGCCCTGTTTGATGCTTTTACCCCGCTCAATACAGTCGTCCACCAGCGCTGAGCAAAGGATATCGTGGGCGTTCTCTTCAAGTACGGTGTCTACAACGCATTCGATCTCAATGGATTTCTGCGTGTAATAGCGGATCTGGTTATCCCATGCCGCCATCACTTCATCGAAATTATGGAAGTTGCCAGCGGAAAGCGCCTGTTTCTGCGGCAGGAAAATTTCACCGCTGGTGGCGTCACGGCCGCCCTCTAGCGCGGCGAGCATCACCCGCGCAAAGTTGATAAAGCTCATACCGGTGCAGCGATAACCCCATTTGCCGCCCACTGCCGTTTCGATACAGCCAATGGCGGCATAGTCATACGCGTCTTCGCGGCTAACGCCAAGCTTAATAAACTCGCTGATAACAATCTCATCGTTATTAAAGGCTGGCATACCGAAACCGCAGCGAATGACCTGTACGCACGCATCAAGAAAGTCGTTGCTCATGCCGGCATGGTAGCGGACGCTGAGGTTTGGCTGCGTGGATCGCAAACGACCGCAGGATTCCAGCACCGCATAAGAAAGCGGGTTCACGGCGTCAACCGCCTCGCCATTAACCAGTTTCTGGCCGCCAATGGTCACGTTCTGATAAAGCGGGCTGCCTGCTGAGGCTTTCGAGTGCGAGCCGGAGCGGATTTTATTGACCTCCAGCAGCTTCAGCCAGCAGCTTTGCAGCAATTCAATGGCCTGCTCGCGCGTCAGGGATTGTTCAAGCTCTACATCCCGACGATACCAGGGGTAAAGATACTGATCGAGACGGCCAAAAGAGACGGAATGGCCATTCGACTCAATCTGTAGCACCAGTTGAACAAAATAGCTTAACTGCAAAGCCTGCCAGAAGGTGACGGGCGGCTGGTGAGCGATATGCTCGCAGTTTTGCGCAATGGTGAGCAGCTCTTCGCGGCGCGCCTCGCGGGTTTCCTGTTCCGCCATGCTGCGGGCAAGCGTTGCATAGCGCAGAATATGCTCGCTAAGAGCTGCGAAAGTGATATCAATAGCCTTCAAAAACTGTTCTTTGTGCAGATCGTCCCAGTCCGTCAGGGCCAGACGGCTGCGGCGCTCCGCCACTTTCTCGCGCAGACCATCAAGGCCCTTTTCAAGCAGGAGCGGAAAGTTAACCGCAAGGTGGGCATCGCCGGAAGTCATGTTACCTTCCGCTTTAATAATGCCGGTCGCCAGCAATGCTTTCTGTTCGTCAGTGAACATGCCATAGCAGCGATCCTGCACCGTCTGGCCGCGCCACCAGGGGCAAACCTCATGCATCACCGCTTTATCTTCAGGGCTTACGGAAAAGCCTGCGCCTGGACGGTCGCCCAGTTCGTCAATTTCGTTTTCGATCCAGCTTACGGTGTACTCAGGAAAGAAGGGCGCGGCGCGTACCTGGCTTGCCTGGTTGCCGACGATCAGCTCGTCGTGTTTGATCCAGATAGTGCGCTCCGCCAGATGGTGCGCCAGCGCCAGCGCGCGGCGTACCGGCAGCGGCTTATCCTGATGCTGCTGGTAGATGGCGGTATAGTGGCGTGCGCGCTCTGTACAAACCGGCGGCTTAACGATGTGGATTAACGCTTCTTTATGCGCCTTAATACGATTACTCAAAATATTGAGGTTCAGTTCAGTCATGGTAATTATCCTCGAAGCCAGGCCGTCATCCCTTTTTGCCGGGCATACTGCTCGGCGAAAGCCAGCAGTTCCGGCGCGTCAAGCGGGGTCTGCGCAGCCAGATAGGGTTGATCAAGCAGCTTGTATTTGTTGATGCCTAAGGTGTGGTAGGGAAGAAAATGGATTTCTCGTACGCCGATTTCATCGGCGGCAAAATTGGTGATGGCGCGGACAGAGGCTTCATCCGCGTTGAAGCCCGGAATAAGCGGTACGCGTACTGTCATCCTGACGCCAGCTTTTGCGAGGCGACGAAAGTTATCCATCACGCGCTGCGCGCTGCCGTCAGTCCAGGCGAGGAAGCGATCGCCATCGACATGTTTGAGGTCAGCGAGCAGCAGATCGAGAAAAGGCAATGACGGTTCAATATATTTCCACGGCACATGCAGGCAGGACTCGACAGCCGTATGGATACCCGCTTCCCGGCTGCGCCGCAGAAGTTCGCATGCCAGGTCTGGCTGCATAAAAGGCTCGCCCCCGGAGAGGGTAATGCCACCGCCGCTTCTGGCGTAAAACGGTTTGTCGCGCAGCACGCTTGTCATGATAGCCTCTACGCTGCGGGCTTCGCCGCACACGGTAAGCGCCTGGCTTGGGCAACAATCAACCAGTCGCTGCAAATCTTCGCTGTGCAGTTTGTCGCGAGCGATGACGAGCTTTTCATTCAAACGTGTAATCGCATGCGGGCAGGCTGACTGGCAAAGTTCGCAACCTTGCAGGCAGAGTCGCTCATCATAAAGCAGCTCGGCCTCCCGGCTGCGGCTTTCCGGGTTCTGGCACCAGCGGCAACCGAGTGAACACCCTTTGAGAAAGACGACAGTACGAATGCCGGGACCATCATGAGTGGAATATCGTTGCAGATTAAAAAGCATAATCACCTCGTTTAACTTTCTTTCGTAAATTAAATTACTTTCGAATGAAAGCTTTGTTGATGCAGATCAGGTAAAGCTGCGGTGTCGCGATTATGATGACGACAATGTGATCGACTACGTTTCAGGAGAAACCATGGAGCTTTATTTAGATACAGCAGATGTCGCCGCTGTTAAGCGCCTTGCGCGTGTACTGCCGTTGCAGGGTGTTACGACAAACCCGTCTATCGTGGCGAAAGGGGGCGTTCCGTTGTGGGATGTGCTGCCTGCGCTACAGGACGCGCTTGGCGGCGAAGGCAAACTCTTTGCTCAGGTTATCGCTTCCCAGGCTGAAGAGATGGTGAAGGACGCTGAGCGGCTGGTGGAGCGCGTTCCGGGTCTGGTGGTTAAAGTGCCCACCACGGCGGAAGGCCTGGCGGCGATGAAAATATTGAAAAAAATGGGGATCCCAACGTTAGGAACAGCGGTTTACGGCGCAGCGCAGGGGCTGCTTGCGGCGCTGGCCGGTGCGGAATATGTCGCGCCTTATGTGAATCGTCTGGATGCGCAGGGTGGCGACGGCATCGCCATGGTGCAGGATCTACAGCAGTTGCTTAGCTTGCATGCGCCCCATTCAAAAGTGCTGGCAGCCAGTTTTCGCACGCCGCATCAGGCGCTTTCATGCCTGCTTGCCGGCTGCGAAGCAATCACGCTGCCGCTGGACGTTGCCGGGCAGCTCCTCGCCACGCCTGCCGTCAGCGCCGCTATCGCGACGTTTGATAAAGACTGGCAGGAAGCTTTCGGCACGCTCAGTCTGTAACCGAACTGCTCCTCTGAGGAGGAGCGGTTAAATTTCCCAAGGGGATTTTTCCTGCCCCTCATCATTATCCTGGCTTTTACTTTGCGCCAGTAATTCCGCTTTTAAAATTTCCAGATTATTTATCGCTGAGCTGTAATCGCCCGCCACAAGAATATCCAGCACGGTATCAATACGGTGCGCCAGTTGCTTTGGATCCAGAGAATTCATCATGCTTTTCCTTATTCATTCTTCAGGGTTCGTATGATGCTAAAAAGCGCTTTAAAAGAGAAGGTTCTGACGCTATTTCTGGTGGAATAGTGCTAACGGCTTTTTTGCAAATCATAAAGAAAGGTTATAAAACCGCTTCGCTACATACAGAGAATAGGTGCTGTGCAGTAGTCTGATCATGCGTCTAACGCATTCACTCACAAGAGGAAAGACTATGACAGTATTAAACCAACCAACTTGCAAACTCTTTACCGATACTGCTCGTTTCACCCAGCTGTCTGGTTATTATGAAGAAGAGCGCCGCACCGTCTGGATGATGTTGCGCTCGCAGCCGCGCCCTTGTTTCAACCATGCGCTGATAGAAGAGATCATGAATCTTGCCTATCTGGTGCAGCAATCGGGGTTCCGCGTTGACTTCTGGGTGACTGGCTCGCTGGTCCCCGGCATGTATAACACGGGCGGCGATTTAGGTTTCTTTGTTGATTGTATCCAGAACGGTCGCCGCGAGGCGTTGCGGGCCTATGCCCGGGCCTGTGTGGACTGCGTGCACGCTGCATCGCGCGGTTTCGACACCGGCGCCATCTCGCTGGCAATGGTGGAGGGAAGCGCGCTGGGTGGCGGTTTTGAAGCTGCGCTGGCGCACCATTTCGTTCTGGCGCAAAGAGACGCGCGGCTTGGTTTCCCGGAAATCGCCTTCAATCTTTTCCCGGGCATGGGTGGTTATTCGCTGGTGGCGCGGCGTGCAGGCATGAAGCTTGCCGAAGCGCTGATTTACAAAGGCGAATCGCATACGGCGGAGTGGTATGAACAGCATGGCCTTGTCGACGAGCTTTTTGAACCCGGCCAGGGCTACGTCTCTACGCGAACCTTTATCGATACGCTGCAACCCCGTTTAAACGGCGTAAGGGCAATGCTGCGGGCGCGTCAGCGGGTGTTACAACTGCCGCGTTCTGAGTTAATGGATATTACCGAAGACTGGGTTGATGCGGCATTTTGCCTGGAGCCGAAAGATGTGGCCTATATGGAGCGGCTGGTACAACTGCAAAACCGGCATACCGCCTCGGTACTGCGTAAAGTTGGCTAACCTCATTGCCCTGTAAGGGTTGCTGTAGAGCGTTAACTGCCAAAGACGTCGTTGCAGACGACGTCTTTTATGGGGGAGGGCTAACCCATTTTCCGCGTTTGATAGCGTTTATACCACCGCTCAAAAGCGCTGGCAGGCATAGGTTTCGCAAAATAAAAACCCTGACGTTCGGTTACGCCGTTCTTTGTAAGAAACGCATCTTCCTTGAGACTTTCAACCCCTTCGGCGATGACCTGCAAATTAAGCGCCTGCGCGACCGCCACAATGGCGCGCACCAGGGACTGGGAGACCGACTGCTTGTGAATATCGCGCACAAAACTCTGGTCGAGTTTGATGGCGTCGATAGGAAAACGCGCCAGTTGAGAAAGAGAAGAGTAGCCGGTACCAAAATCATCAAGATGAATTTGCGCCCCCAACTGGCTGAATTGTTCAATGACCGACAGCGCCAGTTCTTCATTTTCAATCAGGCAGCTTTCGGTTAATTCAACGTCTATCGGGCAATATTCGAAATTCAAATCGTGCAGCGCCTGTTTGAGATCGCTGAAAATCGTTTGATCCGCCAACTGGCGCGCGGATACGTTAACCGCCACGCGAAGATTAAATCCCTTATCCCGCCATTTCGCGACCTGGCGCACCACATCGAGCATCACCCAGCGCCCCAGCGGCACAATCAGACCGGATTCTTCCGCATAGGAGATAAAATCAAGCGGCGGAATCAAACCACGTTCCGGCGACTGCCAGCGCACCAGCGCTTCCAGGCTGCGTACTTCACCGCGCCAGGTGATTTTGGGCTGATAGTGAATAACCAGCTGGTCGTTATCCAGCGCCTTACGCAGGTTAGTATCAAGCCACAAGTATTCAAACACGCGCTGGTTCATTTCCGGGGAGAAGACGCAAAATTTGCCGCGCCCGCCTTCTTTTGCGGTATACATCGCGGTATCGGCGTTGCGGATCACGCTTTCCCGGTCAGTGCCATGTTGCGGCGCAAGCGAAATGCCCAGCGAACAGCCTGAATAAATCTCGATAAGACCAATGCGAAAAGGTTGTTTCAGACGAGTAAGAATACGCGACGCCATCGCTTCCAGCGCACTCTGCGACGTATGGGTTGCGAGGACGATAAACTCATCGCCGCCAAGGCGCGCCAGCACTTGACCGTCCTCAAGACAGCTTAAAATCGCCAGCGATACCGCCTGCAACAGCTGATCGCCAAACATATGACCATAAGCGTCGTTAACTTTTTTAAAGTTATCGAGATCCAGATAGACCACTCCGACCTGCGTTTCCCCGCGCTCGGCTATGGCTTCGGTTATCATGTCGTGGATGGCATTGCGGTTCGGCAGACCGGTTATCGTATCGGTATTAGCGAGTACGCGTAAACGCTCCTGCGCGCGGCGCTCCTCGGTAATATCGGTACCTGAGCAAATAAGAAATATTTCATTTTTACCGCTGCCGCTGTGCACAAATTTATTTCTGAATAAAAACAATCGCTGCCCTTTACGGGTTTTTATCCAGCGTTCTACCTCATAAGAGTTACCGTTACGAAAAAAGCCGGAAATATTACGTCTTGAAGCGGCCGCTTCGGTAGGACTCATGAAAAGCTTGAAAACGTTCTGGCCAATAACTTCTTGCTCTTTCATTCCGGTATATTCTTCAGATAACCGGTTAAAGCGCTGAATATTGCCAAGCCGGTCGAGAATAACAATGACTGAATTCGCTTCGGAAACCACTTGCTCGGCAAAGGAGAGGCCCTGTACTAAATCGCGCGCCACAGAAGAGGTATCATGCCAGCTCGACGCCGTGCCTGCCCATTCACGCTTGGAAACTTTACGCCCCACCAGATGCAGCGGCGCTTCACAGCCGAAAAGGGAAACGGTCATGGTGACGCTGGAAGTAATTACGGTCATGGCGCGAATTTGTTCTGCCTGCTCCTGGGACAGCGTAATAACCTGGCTGATGTCGGAGTTTTCGCTTGCGGCCAGCTGTAACGCATTGCTGTCGACGGGTAAACGCCAGTAAGGACTGGTAGTGCCTAAATAACGATAAAGCAGGTTTTGCTCCTGTTCGTCTTTCATTCTTTCTCCCGACCCAAGCAATAAGCGCACATGTTATTTCCCACAGGCAAGCTTCGGACAGCGGCTGCCTCAAGGAGACGCAAAACAACCTTGTTTTTATAAATAATAGACAAAAAAGGGTAGCATTCGCAGTAACTTATTCTATTCCCGCAGCGCAAAAGTGTTTCAACGATACGCGAACAATACCTCTTATTGTGGGCATATATTGCTTTTTTTGCGTTGCGAAAAAGAGAAAAAATGATGATGGTCACGCAGTGAAAGGATAAGACAAGATTATCAGAGAAATTTCCCCGGCGTGACCGGGGAAATTAAGCGCGTTTAAGCGGCGGGGCGGGCAATGATGCTGCGGGTTTCCATACGGACTTCCGCAATCGTTACGTCGATAACGTCGGTAACTTTATAAACGGTTTCGCCTTTAATCTGCACGGTACCATTTTCCTGGCTGCATGCCAGTTCATCACGTACAGCGTGCAGGAAGGGGGCCGGAATAAACGCTACTGCGCCGTTATCAACGAGACGCACGCGCATGCCGCCGCGGCTGACGTCGATAATTTCCGCTGCGTAACGCGCATCCGTACCGGCTTTGTCATTAAGGAAACGCGCATAAAGCCAGTCGCCGACATCGCGTTCAGCCATGCGGTTCAGGCGGCGACGTTCCGCCATCTGTACCGTCACGTCTTCTTGCGGACGCTGAGCCGTTTCATTCTTGATAATGGCTTTCAGCAGGCGATGGTTCAGCATATCGCCATATTTGCGAATAGGTGAGGTCCAGGTGGCATAAGCCTCAAGCCCCAGGCCAAAGTGCGGGCCAGGCTCGGTGCTGATTTCAGCAAACGACTGGAAGCGGCGGATGCGGCTGTCCAGGAAGCCTGAAGGCTGCGCGTCCAGTTCGCGACGCAGTTTGCAGAAACCTTCCAGCGTCAGCACCTCCTGCGCATCCACATGCATGCCGTGGTTTTTCAGCAGCGCAGCCAGCTGTTCGGTGTTGGCCGGGTCGAAACCGGAATGCACGTTATAAACACCAAAGCCCAGCTTGTCGCGCAGCACGCGAGCGGCGCAGACGTTGGCGGCAATCATCGCTTCTTCAACCATGCGATTAGCAATACGACGCGGTTCGGCGACAATATCCAGCACTTCGCCTTTATCGCCAAGGATAAAGCGGTAATCGGGGCGATCTTTAAACACCAGCGCGTGATTATGGCGCCACTCGCCGCGGCGAACGCAGATCGCTTGCAGCAGACGGATTTGCTGCGCAATGGCTTCGCTTTCCGGCTGCCAGTCGCCGCTGTTTTCCAGCCAATTGGAAACGTTGTCGTAAACCAGCTTGGCTTTTGATTCGATAATCGCGGCGAAGAAATGAATATCTTCACCGATTGCACCGTCCGCGCCGATGGTCATGCGACAGGCAAGCGCCGGGCGTTGTTCATTCGCGCGCAGTGAACACAGGTCATCAGACAGCTCGCGCGGCAGCATCGGGATGTTAAAGCCCGGCAGGTAGTTGGTGAAAGCGCGAATGCGGGCGGCGCTATCCAGTTTGCTGTTTTCAGCAATCCAGGCAGTAGGGTCGGCGATAGCGACGGTTAACTGAATGCTGCCGTCGGCGGCCTCTTCAGCAAACAGGGCGTCGTCCATGTCTTCGGTGCTGGCGCTGTCGATGGTAACAAAATCCAGCGCGGTTAAATCTTCACGCGTCAGGCCTTCGTCGAGCATCTCAGTCGCCACGCCATTTGGCGCTTCGCGCTCAAGGTTATGGCGGGCGAGCGTTACCCACCACGGCGCGAAATGATCGTCGCCGAATGTAATAAACTGGGTCAGCTCAGCGTAAAAGCTGCGATCGCCTTTGAGCGGGTGACGGCGCATCTCTGCGACAGCCCAGTCGCCCTGTTTAAAGTCATGCTCCACGCCGCGGACGGCGCGACAGGGAATAGCGTCTTTAAGCAGCGGATGATCCGGAATGATGGAAAGACGATCGTCTTTTTTCTGCACCCGGCCGACAAAGCGGGTGAGGAAGGGTTCGACAAGCTCTTCTGGCTCAGCGGATTCCTTTTCCTTTTCCGTATGGATAACGGCAATGATGCGGTCGCCATGCATCACTTTTTTCATCTGCGGCGGCGGAATAAAATAACTTTTCTGCGCATCGACCTCAAGGAAGCCGAAGCCTTTATCCGTGGCTTTTACCACTCCTTCGGCGCGCGGCGTCTGGGAGTGAAGTTGCTGTTTAAGCTGCGCAAGCAGCGGGTTATCCTGAAACATAATATGAATTTTCGTGGCCAAAAGAGCGGCTGACAGTTTTACGCGAATGCGCCCCTCGCGGCAAGCGCTCTTTGGCATCAACGGTGAATGTTTAAGGTCTCAGCGTTCGTCGCCAAGCCCCATTCTGAGACGGTTGATCCAGCCGCATAATCCACTCCAGGCAAGCAGACGCAGCGCCGCCTGCGCATCGTAACCCTGTTCGCGCAGCGGGTTTAGCTGTGCGGCGCTAAAACGGTCAGGCGCGCGGGTAAGCTGCTGCACCGCCTGGATAATAGCGCGCTCTCTCGGGTGATTGTGACTCCACGCCAGTAACGCCCGCTCGCCGTTGCGCATCGCTTCCGGCAGATTGGGCTCCCCGCGCCAGCGCTGCGCGGTTTGGTGAAAACAGGCCGCGCTGCCGTTTATACGCGCGGTCAGCAGCGTCACCAGCGCGCGATCCCCTTCATCGATGCCTTCGCTTAACGCTTCGCAAAGCTCAGGCAGCAAATTCAGAACTTCCGCATCGTAAACCAGCACATGTGAAAGCTCCCGCAACGCCAGCTGAGGCTGGCAGGCGGTCAACGCCTTAAGCTGATTTTCGTTGGCATGGCTAATGGCGACAGGCGGCAGGTCGGCAGCCCAGCGCGGCTCGGGTTGGCTGAAGCGCTCCGGCGGCGCATCCTGCAACATATCCAGCCCCGGCACCCAGCGCACCGGCTGGCCCTGTAGAGCCTGAAAGAGCGCGACCACCCGCGCCTGAAACCCGATAAAGCCGATTATCTGGGTAAAGGTGACCCGGTCATACCAGGAAAGACCGGACTCATCCAGTTGCGCGCGCGCCGTGGCATCAATCACCGTCGGCGAAATGGCAAGCTGGCGGGCGAACTGCGTGATTTGCGTTAAACGGCGGTTGCTTTCGCGCGAGGAGTCTGGCCCCGGTTGTGGAGCGAGCAGGGCGGCGTAATGATTGCACAGGCGCTGTACGCCCCATACCTGTGCGACAGTCAGCGCAGTGCTCAGACGGTCGTAGCTGCTCAGGGTATGCAGCCTGTTAATCGTCACGCTTTCAGGAAAGAGTAACGGGATGAGCTTTCTCGCTTTGTTTATCCATGCCTCTTGCGCAAGCGCGGGATCAGGAGCAAGGGATAAATCAAGCAGCAGACGATCATCAACCCAGGCGGCCTCAGGCACCAGCGGGAGCACGTCAGCCGGACAGCGGCTGGACTGGGTTTCATGATACCAGTGGCTTTTGCCGGAAAAACGGCGTGGTTCCATGGTCATTCCTTGGTCAAAATTGGCGACCCGGAGCACCCTGTTACACAGCACGCCGGGACAGATCACGCTGACTTATCCTGGCGTAACCGCTGGCGGCGATAAAAGATTGTTCGGTGATAATAAATATCAGAAAGGCATAAATGAAAAGGGCAGGTTAAAAACCTGCCCTTTGCGTGAGGGAGTAGCGGATTATTTCAGTTCCAGCTCGTTCATGGCGGCGATGCTAAAGCCGCCGTCTACATGAACCACTTCGCCGGTAATGCCGCCGGAGAGGTCAGAGCACAGGAACGCGGCGCTGTTGCCCACGTCTTCAATGGTGACGGTGCGGCGAATCGGGGTCACCGCTTCGCAGTGCGCCAGCATCTTGCGGAAATCTTTGATGCCGGAAGCCGCAAGGGTGCGGATCGGGCCTGCGGAAATGGCGTTAACGCGCACGCCTTCCGGACCCATCGCGTTCGCCATGTAGCGCACGTTCGCTTCAAGGGAAGCCTTCGCCAGACCCATAACGTTGTAGTTAGGAATAGCGCGCTCGGCGCCAAGGTAAGAGAGCGTCAGCAGCGCGGAGTTCGGGTTCAGCATTTCGCGGCAGGCTTTCGCCATAGCGACAAAGCTGTAAGCGCTGATGTCATGCGCGATTTTGAAGCCTTCACGGGTTACGGCGTTGACGTAATCGCCGTCCAGCTGGTCCGCCGGGGCGAAACCGATGGAATGCACGAAACCGTCAAATTTCGGCCAGACTTTGGCAAGCTCGGTGAACAGCGCGTCGATGCTTTCATCTTCCGCAACGTCACACGGCAGCACAATGCTGGAGTCCAGTTGAGCGGCAAACTCTTCCACGCGGCCTTTCAGCTTATCGTTCTGGTAGGTGAACGCCAGTTCAGCCCCTTCGCGGTGCATAGCCTGTGCGATACCGTAGGCGATGGACAGTTTGCTGGCAACGCCAGTCACCAGAATGCGCTTACCGGTAAGAAAACCCATAGCTTTAATCCTTATAGTCATTGCTTTTTTGGCTTAACAATCAGCAGGTTAACTCAGTTAAGCCAAAAGTGTTCGAAATGAAGGCAAAATTATATCCCACTCACGCCCTGATGTGTCACGCTCTTTTTCCAGCGAATGTGGTGACTTAGGCTGAAAAGACGCCAGGTTCAGCGCGTTTTATCGCCTGTTCGCCGCAAAGCGGTTTCTCAGGGGCCGTGGAACGTTTTGTGCAGCAGGGGCAAAGCAGGCCGCCCCGTTAAAGATTCCTGCACCCGCTAAGTATACCTCAGCCGGGCAGGCATACTGATCCAACCTCAGAATGATAAAAAAAGCCCCTCGCAGTCAGGAGGGGCTTTGGCGCGCTTCAGTAGATAAAATCAGTTATCCAGCGCGTAAGCGATGACATAGTCGCCGCGATCTGGCGACTGTCGCGCGCCGCCTGCCGAAATCAGAATGTACTGTTTGCCATCTTTCGGGGAGACGTAGCTCATCGGGCCGCCCTGGCTGCCTACCGGCAGACGCGCTTTCCACACCTCTTCACCGGTGGAGCTGTCAAAGGCGCGCAGGTAGTAATCCTGGGTGCCGGCGATAAAGACCAGGCCGCCTTGCGTCGCCAGCGTGCCGCCAAGCGTTGGCATGCCGACCGGCATTGGCGCGCGCATTTTGATGCCGAACGGGCCGGTATCCTGCACGGTGCCGACCGGAACCTGCCACACCACTTTCTGGGTTTTCAGGTCGATGGCAGAGAGCGTGCCGAACGGCGGTTTCTGGCACGGAATGCCCAGCGGCGACATAAAGCGGTTTTTGTTAACCGCATAAGGGGTGCCTTTCAGCGGCACCGCGCCCATACCGGTATTAATCGCTTCGCCGCCGTTGCTGCCGCGGGAAATCGCGTCGGTATTCGCCGGGATCATCTGCACCCACAGGCCCAGACGCATATCGTTGACGAAAATGTAATGGTTATTCGGGTCAGTCGAGAGGCTGCCCCAGTTCATGCCGCCAAGCGAACCCGGGAAGCTCAGGGACTTATCGGTACCCGGCACGGTGAACAGGCCGTCATAGCGCATCTCTTTAAAGGCGATGCGGCAGGCGAGCTGGTCGAACGGCGTTGCGCCCCACATATCGGACTCTTTCAGCGTTTGCGCGCCAATCTGCGGCATGCCGACCGAGTGCGGCTGGGTTTTGGTGTACTGTTCGTTCGGGATGTTCCCTTGCTTCATCGGCAGCTCTTTGACTTCTGTCAGCGGCTGTCCGGTCAGGCGATCCAGCACAAAAATCTGGCCCGCTTTGGTGCCGAAGACGACGGCGGGCTTACTGCCGCCCTCTTTCAGCGGGAAATCCATCAGCGTAGGCTGCATCGGAATATCGAAGTCCCACAGATCGTTATGCACGGTCTGATAGACCCACTTTTCTTTACCTGTGGTAGCGTCCAGTGCAAGGATTGACGCGCCATATTTATGATCGAGCGGGGTACGGTTCCCGCCCCACAGATCCACAGTCGAGCTGCCCATCGGGATGAAAACCGTGTTCATCGCCGGGTCGTAAGACATCGGCGCCCAGGAGTTTGGCGTACTGCGGGCATAGTTCTGGCCCGGCATCAGCACGGCGTTAGGGTTATCGTTACCCGGGTCGAAGGCCCAGCGCATTTCCCCGGTTATCACGTCAAAACCGCGTAATACGCCGCCAGGCATATCGGTTTGTACGTTATCCGCAACGCGACCGCCAACAACCACGGTGGTGCCGGCAAGGGTAGGGGCGGAAGTCAGCTGATATTTCGGATTCTGCGCGTCGCCAAGGCCCGCTTTCAGGTCAACCACGCCGTGGTTGCCGAACCCTTCGCAAAACTCGCCGTTGTCGGCGTTAATCGCAATCAGACGCGCATCGATGGTGTTCATCAGCAAGCGGCGCTGACAGCTGGCGTCGGCCGCCATGCTGACGGCTTTCACCGGCGTTGAACCCGGCAGTACAGGCTGCGCTAAGGGTTTGGTTGCGTCGAAATACGCCAGCCCGCGACAGCGGTTCCACACTTCCGCCTGCGCATTAATTTCGCGTTTCCAGAGCTGTTTGCCGGTATTGGCTTCCACGGCGATAACATTGTTATGCGGCGTGCAGAGATAAAGCGTGTTGCCAATTTGCAGCGGCGTTTGCTGATCTTCAGCGCCGTTGCCGGTGGGGCTCTCAGGAATATCGCCGGTATGCATCGTCCAGGCGACTTTGAGATCTTTCACGTTATCACGGGTAATTTGATCCAGCGCGACGAAACGGCTGCCGCCCGGGGTGTTGCCGTAGTAAGCCCAGTCAGTTTGCGCTTTATCCTTTTCAACGGGCACCAGCGGCAACGGCTCGCCTTTAAAAGCGACGGTAGGGTGCGGCACAAACATTTGCCAGAAGGTCACCAGCATGCCGAGCAGGATAATTCCGCTGAAGGACCATGCCGCGGTGCGATGCGTCGGCTTGCCTTCGCGCTTGCGAAGGGCAGGCCAGGTGGCGGCAATCAGCAGCATCAGCCCGGCAGGCACCATCAGGCGCGAAACCAGCGGCCAGAAATCCCAGCCAGCATCAAACAGCGCCCAGATGATTGAACCGAAAAAAACCAGCGCGAACAGCGGGCCGGCGGAAGACTTGCGACGAAACAGCTGAACCGCCGCCAGCAGCATGACGATGCCAGCGATAAGAAAATAGGTGCTGCCGCCAAGCGACAGCAGTTTTCCGCCGCCGATGACGAAGAAAAGGCCGATGGCCAGCAACACCAGTCCCAGCAACGCAGACCAGATACCCAGCGCGCGGGACGGCCGGGTGTGATTTTCAGACATAACTCTTTCTCCAGATAACGCGCCTGCGGGTGGCCTGCGCGAAGTACAACGTGGGATGTGACGGCAAGCAGGATAATTGTCTGCTGACCAGATGCGATAATTATACCATCTGGTTCATTTATGTGAATGCCATTAGCAAAAATTGTTACGAATGAAAGTTGATATGTTAACGATATAGTAGGTTACGAACCGGCTGGGTACGCTTATCGCAGTCATAAAAAAGCCCGGCTAAAAGCCGGGCCAGATGAGAGAAAAAGGGGAAGTTAACGATCTTTACGCCAGGCGTCTGCGGTGAGCGCTTCGCCAAAGTGGCTGGCTATCAATCTTTTCGTCAGGTCGTGCAGGGGAGAAGCCAGCACGTCGGCGGTGCTGCCGCGCTCCACCACTTCGCCCTGATGCATCACCATGACCTGGTCGCTGATGTGCTTCATCATGCCGATATGCTGCGTAACATAGATGTACGCGATGCCCTGTTTCTCCTGTAACTCAAGCATCAGGTTGATCAGCTGTGAGCGCATAGACATATCAAGAGAGGCGAGCGCTTCGTCCGCGACTATCACTTTCGGGCGCAGGATAAGCGCGCGGGCCAGTCCCAGACGCTGTTTCTGCCCTGGCGCCAGCATGTGCGGGTAATAGCTGGCATGATCTTCCAGCAGCCCGACCATACGCAGCGTTTCAATAATGCGTTTTTTACGCGCCTGCGGTTCGAGGTCGGTATTCAGACGCAGCGGAAAATCGAGAATTTGTGAAATTCGCTGGCGCGGGTTTAGCGAAGTGGACGGATCCTGAAAAATCATCCTGATACGCTGGCTGCGAAAAGCGTAATCGCCAAATCGCAGCGGATGATCGTCAATCATCATATCCCCCGTCGTAGGCTCAATCATGCCCGCCAGCATTTTCGCAAGCGTCGATTTGCCTGAGCCGTTTTCGCCGATAATCGCCAGCGTTTGTCTTTCGCGCAGCGTAAAGCTCAGCGGCTTCACCGCCTCTATGGTCTGGCGATGAAACCAGCCGGTACGGTAGCGAAAGGTCTTGCTCAGATTACGGATCTGCAAAAGGGTCTCGACCATTTCACTCTTTCTCCATGTTCAGCGGGAAATGGCAGGCGAAGTAATGGCCGCGCGGGCCGTCCAGGCGCGGCGTTTCGATGCACTTGCGCTGGGCATAGGGGCAGCGCGGCCCCAGGCGGCAGCCAATAGGCAAATGTTCCAGCAGGGGAATGGCGCCAGGCAGCGTATTAAGGCGGCTTTTATGCGGCATCGGGCTGCCGAAGTCGGGAATGGCGCGGATAAGCGCCTGGGTATAAGGATGATGAGGCATCGAGATAAGATCTTCGCTCGGCGCGGTTTCCACCGTCTGCCCGCAGTAAAGCACGTTAATGCGGTCTGCCCACTGGCTCAGCATTTGCAGGTCATGGCTGATAAGCAAAATAGTGGTGTTATTGTTCTGGTTAAGCCGGGTGAGCAGGCGAAAAATCTGCGCCTGAGTGGTAGGCTCCATGGCGTTAGTCGGCTCGTCGGCAATCAGCAGGCGCGGCTGGTTGGCAAGCGCTATTGCTATCATCACCTTCTGGCATTCGCCTTCGGTCAGCTCATAGGGAAAGCTGCGCATCGCATCTTTATGATCTTTAATGCCCACGCGGTGCAGCAACTCAATGGCGCGCCGCTTGCGCCAGCCGAAACGCTGCCACCAGCGCCCTTTATACGTCCAGGCGGGAATATTTTGCATAAGCTGGCGGCCTACGCGCTCAGACGGGTCGAGACAGGACTGCGGCTCCTGAAAAATCATCGACACATTATGGCCAACCAGACGGCGTCTCTCGCGCGGGGAGAGGCGCAGCAGGTCAATGTCGGCGAAGCGCATACGGTCGGCGGTTACGCGCCATGAGTCTTTCGTGACGCCGCAAATCGCTTTGGCAATCAGGCTTTTGCCGGATCCCGATTCGCCTACCAGGCCGCGGATCTCCCCTTCGGCCAGGCTCAGGCTGACACGGTCTACCGCCTTAACCCAGCCTTCCGGGGTTTTCAGTTCAATCGTCAGGTTACGAATATCAAGTAAGGGCATTATTCCACCCCCGCATTAATGGCGCGGCGGACGCCTTCGCCAAGCAGGTTAATCAGCAAGACGCTAATCATGATGGCCGCTCCTGGCAGCATAACGGTCCAGGGCGCCACATAGATAAGCTCCAGCGCGTCGCCGAGCATGGCTCCCCATTCAGGCGAAGGCAGTTGCGCGCCGAGATCTAAAAAGCCCAGCGCGGCGATATCCAGAATCGCCATCGAGAAGGCGCGGGTAATTTCAGCGACCAGCAAAGAGGCGGTATTGGGGAGCACGGCGAACCAGAGAATATTAAAGGTCGTGGCGCCATCCAGGCGGGCCGCCACAACATACTCTTTTTCCAGCTCGTCATGCACCATCGCATAAACCGAACGCACCATGCGCGGCAACAACGCCAGCCAGACGGCGAACATAGCGTGCGTAAGATGCGGCCCGGCGAACGCCACGACAATTATCGCCAGCAGCAGCGAGGGGATAGAAAGCAGCGTATCAAGAATATGATTCATCACGGCCGAGCGCAGGCCATGCGTCGCCCCTGCAAGCACACCCAGCCCCAGCCCGCACAGGGTGGCGGCGAGCGTAACGACAAACGCGCCGCCCACGGTTGGCGTGGCGCCGTTAAGCAAACGGCTCAGCACGTCGCGGCCTAAATCGTCGGTGCCGAGAAAAAATGAAACTTCGCCATAGCGCGACCAGGAGGGCGGCAGCAGTTGATAACCCAGAAATTGCTGATCAATGCCATACGGGGCGAACAGCGAGCCAAACAGGCAGAGCAGCACAAGCGCGCCGCAGCCATAAAGACCGACCATGGCCGACGTATCGCTGTAAAATTTGCGCCAGACGGTCCGCAGAGCGCCAGGCGGACGCTTTTCGCTATAAACGTTATCGTAAGGCATACCAGTCCTTGTGTTTCAGCGGGTTAGCGAGGGCGCCGAGGAGATCGGAAAGCATATTAATCAAAATAACCAGCGAGCCTATTACCATTACGCCTGCGGAAATGGCGGCATAATCTTGCTGGCGAATGGCGTTAATTAACCAGCGTCCCAGTCCGGGCCAGCTAAAAACCATTTCAGTGATCATCGCCAGCGTCAGCATGGTGGAAAATTGCAGCCCCAGCCGGGGGATCACCGGCGGCAAGGCGTTGTGCAGCACGTGGCGGCGTAAAATAGTGAGGCGGGAAAGCCCGCGCGTGGCGGCAGCCTTCACATAATTTTGCTCAAATACCTCCATGGTGCTGATGCGCATCAGGCGCACCACTTCCGTCGTTGGCGCAACCGCAAGGGTCACGACAGGCAACACCATGTGGCGCAGGGCGCTGACAATCATTTCATGGCGCCAGGGGGAATCGGAGAGCCAGGCGTCGATAAGCGCAAAACCGGTGACGTTCTTCACTTCATAAAGCAGGTCGAAGCGGCCAGCCACCGGCAACCAGCCAAGCGTCAGCGAAAAGAAGAGCGTAAACAGCAGCGCCAGCCAGAATACCGGCACGGAAAAGCCCAGCAGCGCCAGCGCGCTGATAAATTTATCCTGCCATTTGCCGCGCATAATGCCTGCGACCATGCCAACCGGTATTCCCACCAGCAGGGCCAGGCCGAACGCTAACAGGCAAAGCTCCATCGTTGCCGGGAAAACTTCGCGAAGCTGGGTGGTGATGAGCTGGCCGTTAATGCTCGATACGCCAAAATCCCAGTGCAGCACGCTTTGCAGCCAGAACAGCCAGGCATTCCAGAACGACGCGCCCTGCAACGGCGCGTGCGGCGTAAAATAGCTCAGGCAAAACCCCACCTGGGTGAGGAAAAAAAGCGTCACCAGCAGCAGCGCCAGACGCCGCAAGGTGTAAATAATCATGGTTTTTTTACCTCCGCGTTGTCGCGGGAGACGCCGGCAAAAGAGGCGTTGCCAAAGGGACTCAGCACAAGGCCTTTCATATCATAACGATAAGCCTGCAAGCGAAGCGAAGAAGCCAGAGGCAACACCGGTAGCTGGTCGGCCAGCCTGTGCTGCGCGGCGGTATAGGCTTCAATCCTCGAAGCCAGCTGCTGCGAGGCGAGCGCTTTTTGCAACAGGTTATCGAAAGGCCGGTCGCACCAGTGGGCGTAATTGGTCTGGGAGTGAATGGCGGCGCAACTCAGCAACGGGCGAAAAATGCTGTCCGGGTCGTTGCTGTCGGTGCTCCAGCCGGCAAGCGTGAGATCGTGGCTCATGTCCATTAGCCGCGCCTCCTGAAAACGTCCCTCCACCGGCACGATTTTGACCTCCACGCCCACCTGCGCCATATCTGCCTGTATCAGCTCGGCGGTTTTAAGCGGGCTGGGGTTCCAGGCCTGGGAGCTGGTAGGCACCCACAGTTGCAGCGTCAGGTTATTAATGCCCAGCTCACGCAGTTTTTCACGCGCCCGGCGCGGGCTGTACTCGGTAATTTTTGACTCATTATCATAAGCCCAGGAGGCGCGCGGCAAAATGGATGACGCGGTTTCCGCCGTACCGTAATAAATGGACTGCATCAGCCGTTGGTTGTTGATAGCAAGCGCCAGAGCGTGCCGCACTTCAGGGTTATCTAAAGGCGGCTTATTGGTGTTGAACGCCAGATAGGCGATGTTCATGCCGGGGCGCAGATTAAGACGCAGACGCGGGTCGTCCCGGAGGATCGTAAGCTGGCTGGCGGCGGGCCATGCCAGAACATCGCATTCGCCGGTCAGCAGCTTCGATAAGCGTCCCGTGCCGCCGGAG
Source organism: Franconibacter helveticus LMG 23732 (assembly GCF_000463115.2). Lineage (GTDB taxonomy): Bacteria > Pseudomonadota > Gammaproteobacteria > Enterobacterales > Enterobacteriaceae > Franconibacter > Franconibacter helveticus. The sequence goes on from NZ_AWFX01000009.1 coordinate 220,828, forward strand.
CCCAGGTCCACCACAACCTGCGGCATTAGCGGCTGGCCGCGCCAGTACTGGTCATGGCGGATCAGCCGGATATATTGCCCGGCCCGGTATTCGCTGAGTTTAAACGGACCGGTGCCGACCGGTTCCCGGTCAAACTGCTCTTCTCTGTCGAGCACGGTAAGCTTATCGGCATATTCAGCCGACATCACCGAAGCGTAATGCGTGGCGAGATGCCAGAGAAAAGAGGCGTCCGGCTTCGCCAGCCTGAACTCCACCGTACGGCTATCGAGCTTACGTACGCTTTGCACGCTTTCAGCAAATTGCAGGCTGTCGAAATAGGGATAACTGCTGCCGTTCACGGCGTGCCAGGGGTGATTGCGGTCAAAAATACGCTGGAAGCTGAAAACCACATCGTCCGCATTCAGCGTGCGCGTGGGCTTAAACCAGGCCGTGGTCTGAAAATTCACGCCGCTACGCAGATGAAAACGGTAAGTAGCGCCGTTATCCAGCACTTCCCAGCTATCTGCAAGCTCCGGCACCAGCCGGTAGGTATAAGGGTCGACATCCAGCAGTCGATCATAGAGCTGGGCGGCAAGGGTATCGACGATAAGCCCGCTTCCTGCTTTCTGGGGCGTAAAAGTATTAACCTGGCCGTTGACGCAATAAACAAATCCGCTTTGACGAATATCCGCTGGCGGTTGAGCAGGCGCAGCGAATGCCTGGCCGCTTAGCATGCCAAGCGTTAAAAACAGAGGGGATAAAATTCCACGCATAATTTTTAAGTTCTGAAGTCTCTCGTCAAAGTGTATCGCACCTGATACTGCTTCGTAAAAAAAGTCTGCCTCAGCGGGTGTCGTGCTCAACCGGTCTGATGCTTTTTCATTAATGCCCGAAGCTGATGATAAGTCAGGCCCAGCAGCTCGGCGGCCCGCTTCTGGTTATATTTCGCCTGCGCAAGGCTTGTTTCCAGCAGCCTTTTTTCCTGGTCGTGCTGCCACTGACGAAGATCGAGGGGCAACACTGGCGCGGCAGGCGTTGCCTCGGGTTCAGGGTCAGGCAAGCGGGTGCGATTGAACGGGTCGAGAATGATATTGTCTACCGGCTCTTCGCTGTTGCCGTGGCGATATACCGAGCGCTCCACCACGTTTTTTAGCTCGCGGATATTGCCAGGCCAGCCGTAGCCAAGCAGCGTCTCGCGCGCCGGGTCGCTAAAACCGGGAAAGAGCGGCAACCCCAGTTCACGGCACATTTGAATGGCGAACTGATCGGCAAGCAGCATGATGTCGCTGCGCCGCTCGCGCAGGGGAGGGAGGTGCACCACGTCAAAGGCGAGCCTGTCCAGGAGATCGGCGCGAAATTTATCTTCCTCGACCAGCGCCGGGAGGTTGGCGTTAGTGGCGCAAACCAGCCTGACGTTTACCTGCAACGGCTGGCTGCCGCCCACGCGTTCCAGCTCGCCGTACTCAATCACGCGCAGCAGTTTTTCCTGCACCAGCATGGGCGCGGTAGCCAGTTCGTCAAGAAAAAGCGTGCCGCCATCGGCGCGCTCAAAACGGCCCGGATGACGCTTTTGCGCGCCGGTAAACGCGCCAGCCTCGTGGCCAAACAGCTCTGAATCAAGCAGATTTTCATTCAGCGCCGCGCAGTTAAGGGAGATAAGCGGCCCCTGCCAGCGGCGTGAGAGATAGTGCAGGCGATTCGCAATCAGCTCTTTACCTGTGCCGCGCTCGCCAATAATCAGCACGGGCTTATCCAGCGGCGCAAGCCGGGAGACCTGTTCAAGCACTTCAAGAAAGCTGTTGGCCTCGCCAATAAGATTATCTTTGTATTCAGGCATGATGAATTTCACCATTTGTTGGTGGATATCACCACTGTAGCCTGGTTTGCCGCAGCGGTAAAATTCTCGTAAACAAGGAAAATCAGGTGGTTGCAAAACTGGCACGCTAATTGAATTAAGCAACCAAGCAGGGCGACAGCCGCCTGAATAATGAAAGAGGATTATGTTATGGGTATTTTTTCTCGTTTTGCCGACATCGTGAACGCCAACATCAACTCGCTGCTGGAGAAAGCGGAAGATCCGCAAAAGCTGGTGCGCCTGATGATTCAGGAGATGGAAGACACGCTGGTTGAAGTTCGTTCAACATCCGCCCGCGCGCTGGCGGAAAAGAAACAGCTTGCCCGTCGTATTGAGCAGGCGACCGCCCAACAGAACGAATGGCAGGAAAAAGCCGAACTGGCTCTGCGTAAAGATAAAGAAGATTTAGCTCGCGCTGCGCTTATTGAGAAACAAAAGCTCACTGACCTCATCACTGTGCTGGAAGACGAAGTGACCCAGGTTGATGAAACGCTGGAGCGCATGAAGAAAGAAATTGGCGAGCTGGAAAGCAAACTGAGCGAAACTCGCGCCCGTCAGCAGGCTCTGACGCTGCGCCATCAGGCGGCTTCTTCTTCCCGCGACGTTCGCCGTCAGCTCGATACTGGCAAGATTGATGAAGCAATGGCCCGTTTCGAGTCATTTGAACGCCGTATCGACCAGATGGAAGCGGAAGCGGAAAGCCACCGCTTTGGTAAACAAAAATCTCTCGACCAGCAATTCTCCGACCTGAAAGCGGATGACGAAATTAGCGAGCAGCTGGCGGCGCTTAAAGCACGCGTCCAGCGTGACGAGCAGTAAACAACTAGCAGTAAAAAACTAAAAGGGCTGCGGCAGTGAGCTGCCGCAGCGACTCACCTGTAAGGAGTACACATGAGCGCTCTTTTTCTTGCCATTCCGCTAACCATTTTTGTGCTGTTCGTGGCTCCCGTCTGGCTGTGGTTGCATTACAGTAACCGTTCTTCCGGCGAGCTGAACGTAAATGAACGCCAGCGGCTGGCGCAGTTAACGGAAGAGTCCCGACGGATGCGCGAGCGTATTCAGTCGCTGGAGCAAATTCTGGACGCAGAGCACCCCAACTGGAGAAACAGCTAATGACGAGTGCATTTAACGGCCGCAAGCTGTGGCGTATTCCGCAACAAGGCATGCTTAAAGGGGTGTGCGCAGGCCTTGCGCATTATCTTAACGTGCCGGTGAAGCTGGTTCGGCTGATTGTGGTGCTGTCGCTCTTTTTCGGGCTGGCGTTCTTTACCGTTGTTGGTTACATCATTCTCACTTTCGCGCTCGATCCTATGCCTGCGGAAGCGATGGATAACGAAACGCCGGCCACCAACAGCGAGCTGCTGGATGCCGTCGACGCTGAACTGGCCGCGGGCGAAAAGCGGTTACGTGAAATGGAACGTTACGTCACCTCAGACGCCTTTAACCTGCGCAGCAGGTTCCGTCAGCTATAGTAATAGAAAAGCATTACGAGGAGGGCTGATGAACGAGACATCCCGCTGGCAAAGGCTGACGCGCACGGCGAAGCCTGGGCTGAAACTTGCCACTAAACTGGTGGCGTTAACGGCGCTGCGATACGGGCCGGCAGGCATTGCCGGCTGGGCAGTAAAATCCGTTGCCCGCCGCCCGGCGAAAATGCTGCTGGCGTTTGCGCTGGAGCCGTTGTTACGGCGCGCGGCCAATAAAATTTCTTCGCGATACGTTGAAAAACCCCGCCGCAAATAGCGGCGGTTTTTCTTTTCGTCAATTTATTCCTGCCTGTTATTCATCATTAAGGTGATGCTGCCAACTTACTGATTTAGTGTATGATGGTGTTTTTGAGGTGCTCCGGTGGCTTCTGTTTCTATC
>NZ_AWFX01000010.1 GCF_000463115.2 Franconibacter helveticus LMG 23732
AGGGTGACTGCGTACCTTTTGTATAATGGGTCAGCGACTTATATTCTGTAGCAAGGTTAACCGTATAGGGGAGCCGCAGGGAAACCGAGTCTTAATTGGGCGTTAAGTTGCAGGGTATAGACCCGAAACCCGGTGATCTAGCCATGGGCAGGTTGAAGGTTGGGTAACACTAACTGGAGGACCGAACCGACTAATGTTGAAAAATTAGCGGATGACCTGTGGCTGGGGGTGAAAGGCCAATCAAACCGGGAGATAGCTGGTTCTCCCCGAAAGCTATTTAGGTAGCGCCTCGTGAACTCATCTCCGGGGGTAGAGCACTGTTTCGGCTAGGGGGCCATCCCGGCTTACCAACCCGATGCAAACTGCGAATACCGGAGAATGTTATCACGGGAGACACACGGCGGGTGCTAACGTCCGTCGTGAAGAGGGAAACAACCCAGACCGCCAGCTAAGGTCCCAAAGTCATGGTTAAGTGGGAAACGATGTGGGAAGGCCCAGACAGCCAGGATGTTGGCTTAGAAGCAGCCATCATTTAAAGAAAGCGTAATAGCTCACTGGTCGAGTCGGCCTGCGCGGAAGATGTAACGGGGCTAAACCATGCACCGAAGCTGCGGCAGCGACACT
>NZ_AWFX01000011.1 GCF_000463115.2 Franconibacter helveticus LMG 23732
GTGGAGCTGCATGACAAAGTCATCGGGCATTATCTGAACATAAAACACTATCAATAAGTTGGAGTCATTACCGCATGGTTCACAACCCGGGCTACGACTTTAACGATGAAATCATCTCCACCGGCGCGTCGTTTTTCTCGCGCCTGGTTGAATCTTACTGCCGCTAATACAGGATGTTGCTATGAAAAAGTTTATGCTGCCGCTGCTCGCGCTGTTAATTTCCGCGCCTGCGCTGGCGAATGAAATTAAGGAAATTCGTTTCGGGGTAGACCCGACCTTCGCGCCGTTTGAATCAAAAGATATCGACGGCAAGGTTATCGGCTTCGATGTGGATTTAGGCAACGCGATTTGCCAGAAGCTACAGGCGAAATGCGTCTGGGTGGAAAATAATTTCGACGGCATTATTCCGGCGCTGAAGGCGCGCAAGTTCGACGCCATTCTCTCCGGCATGTATGTCACCGATAAACGCAAAGAGCAGATTGATTTCACCGACAAGCTCTATAACGGCCCGGTCTTTTTAGTGGCGCGCAAGGGCGCCTTTACTGCGCCGGATATTAAAGAGTTGAAAGGAAAAACCATCGGCGTGGAGCAGGGTTCCGCCCAGGAAACGTATGCCAATAAATACTGGCGCAACGCGGGCGTGAATGTGGTGGCGTATCAGGGTGCGGACCGTGTGATTCAGGACCTGGAGTCCGGGCGTATCGACGGCGCCGTACTCTCGGGCGTGATGGCGGAATACAGCTTCCTGAAAAAGCCGCAGGGAAGAGATTACGCCTTCGTGGGCGGCGCGCTTCAGGATAACGAGCTGTTCGGCGCGGGTGCGGCGATTGGCCTGCGTAAAGACGACGCTGCGCTTCGCGAAGCGATCAACGGCGCGATTGCCCAGATCCTGGCAGACGGCACCTATAAAAAGCTGGCCTCGCAATATTTCAGCTTCGATATTTACTCCGGCGCGTAATAAAAAGAGCGGCTTGCGGGCCGCTTATTTTCCCTCCCTGAATTGATGAATTTCCCCCGCTCCCGGCTTGCTTTACACTTCGCGTAACTTAGTGAAAAGGAAAAGCGTTATGGCGGGGTACTGGAAAGATTTTCGCGACCGGGACAACAGCTGGCAGGGGCTGGAATTTGTTATTCAGGATAAACCCGCTGCCGGGCTCGCCATGGAGATGCTGAGCGGCCACGCCAGCCGTATGGCGCTCAACGCCCAGGGGACGCCGCTCTTCTGGGCCTCGGTGCTGGCAGACCACTCCGGCGTCTGGCTGGTGTTCAATGCCGACCATTCCTGCGCGCAGGCGCTGCTGCCGCCAGTCACCTCTGCTGATGTCGAAACCATCAAAAAAGCGGGGCCGGAAGCCCGGCTTTCACAGTGGAGCCGTTACTTCGCGCAGCGCCTGATAGATTCCCCCGCCGCGCTGCTGCCCGCCCGCCGCTGGCTGCTGCGCCCGATGACCCAGGTAAAGCCCGCCGCGCCATATGCGATAAACGCCTCTCTGCCTTTAGCGCAGTGGCGTTTTAACTCTCCCGCCAGTAGCCAGCATATCTGGTGCGACTGGACGCTCTACGGCGAAGATTTCCCGAACCTGACAAACCCGGAAAAAGTAAAGCTGGTGGACTGGTGGTGGGGCGGCAACCTGCTGCTCGGGCGCTACGCCATCACGCCTGAAGAAGGGCGGCTGAAGTGGTGGCGCAAGAAGTGCCGTGAAGGCGCGCTGCCGCCGGTGCTGGTCTGGTATATCGCGGGCCTCGCGTCGTTTGTGGTGCTGGACGGACACTATCGTTTGCAGGCGGCGATAGCAGAGGGTATTGCGCCCGATTTCCTGGTGCTGAGCGAATTGAGCGAGCACGACTATCCGCTGGACCCGGAGCACGAAGCGCGCATCCTGCATGCCCTTGAGATGCAGCAGCGCAAAAATCCGCAGTTCAACGTCGACGGCATCAACCAGACGCTGATGAATCTCTACGACAACCGCTATTACTACGCGCCCACCCACAGCCGCGCCATTTTAGGCAACGGCGAAGCCTGGGCGCAGGAACTCACCGCCTACCTGCAAAAACATGGTCTGGCGGATGCGTATCTGGAGAAGATTTTGCAGCGTCAGGAATAAGCGAAAGCCAGCGCCGCTGGCTTTTTATTGTGGAATTTGTCTCTCTTAAACCCGCTCCAGCCCCAGCATGCCCCGCGCCTGAATAAAGCAGAGCAGCAATATTCCCCAAAGCGCCATGGTCAGGTAGGGACTGATGCCGAGGATATTGAAGCCGCTCTCGATGGTTTGCAGCAGAAACAGCGCCAGCACCATGCCGACGATGCGCCCGGCGCCGCCGTCCGGATTCACCCCGCCAAGCACAGCGGCGAGAATGGAAACCAGCAGGTAAGATTCGCCATACGACGACTTGGCGGAGTTAAGCTTCGACATCATCAGAAACGCCGCCACGCAGCAGAGCAGGGCGGAGATAACGTAAACCCAGATCAGCACGCGGCGGGTATTAATGCCGGAATACCAGGTGGCGCGCTCGTTGGCGCCAATCAGGTAGATGGCGCGCCCGAGCGGGCTTTTCTCAAGCACGACCCACAGCCCCAGCGCCACCGCCGCGAACAGCCACATCGGCAGCGGAATGCCGAACCACTGCGCGCCGTTCAGCCACAGCACCCAGTCCGGGTAGTTGGCGATGGCGCTGCCGCCGGTTATCAGAATGTTCACCCCCTTGAGCAGCGTCATCATCCCAAGCGTCGCCAGAATCGGCGAGACGCGAATGCCAGCAATCAACACGCCGTTGCACAGCCCAATAATCACCGCCGCCCCTGCGCCCGCCAGCAGCGTGGCGACAGCGGTGCCAACGCCTGGCGGGTAGCTGGTGGCGACCCACGCCATGACCAGCGAGCAGGCGTTGGCGGTAGCGATAATCGAAAGGTTAATGCCGCCGCACAGCATGGTCACCGCCATCGCCAGCGCCAGAATGCCCAGCACCGGCATCTGCGAGGCGATGGACTGAAAGTTGCTGGCGGACCAGAACACCTCCGGCATGGTGATGCTGAACGCAATTACCACCAGTGCCAGCAGGCCAATCAGGTAAGTTTCAACGTTATTACGCCACGAACGTTTCATAACAGGCTCCGGTTCTGGTGCTGGCTCCATGCGGTGGCGCTGATGCTAACAACGATGATCGCGCCGGTAATCAGCGTCTGCCAGTAAGAGGAGACGCCAAGCAGGTTAAGGCCGTTCTGCATGACGGCGAGCAGCACAACCCCCAGCAGCGTGCCGGTGAGCGTGCCGCGCCCGCCTGTCAGGCTGGTGCCGCCAAGCACCACCGCCGCCAGCACGGTTAGCTCGTAGCCGAGCAGCGAATCGGGCGCCACGGTCATCACCGTCCACGACTGCACCACGCCCGCCGCGCCGGACATCAGCCCCATATAGCCGTAAACAAAGAGTTGCAGCTTCAGCACGCTAAAGCCGATGCGGCTTGCAGACTCCCGGTTGCCGCCCATGGCGTAAATCTGGCGGCCCACGGCGGTAAAGTTCATGAGAAAGGCGGTAAGCAGCACCACCGCAATCATGGCGATGAGCGGCAGCCCCAGGCCGTAGTCGTAGCCGTCCGCGTCGGTAAATTTAAACAGCATGATCCCTTGCTCGAACCAGGGCGGAAAGTCATACAGCCACACCCCTTTGCTGAGCCACAGCAGCAGCCCGTAAAAGATGTTCAGCGTCGAAATGGTGATGATGATGGAGGGCACCCGCAGCCGGTTAACCAGCAGCGCGTTAACCAGCCCCAGCAGCACGCCAATGCCGCCCGCCGCCAGAAACGCCACGGCGAAGTTGCCGCCAATCTTCTGCAACAGCAGCACCATGCCGTACTGGGCGATGATGGTCATGGCGGGGAAAGAGATATCGATGCCGCCGGAAATCAGCACCACAAACAGCCCGCAGGCCAGGATGGTCAGCATCGCGTAGTTGTTCACCAGGTCGTAGAGGTTGCCGAAGGTTAAAAACTCCTCCGTGCGCCAGGCAAGCGCGGCAAACAGGATGACGATAAGCAGCGCCAGCCAGACTTCATGCCTTTTTCTCAGTTCAGCCATTCACCACCCCGGCAATCTGCTCCTGTGAACTCTGGTCCGGCAGGAAGCTGTGGGTAATACGCCCCTTCTGCATCACCAGAATGCGGTGGCTTTGATACCACGCTTCTTCAATCTCATCGCACACCATCAGCACCGCGATGCCGTGCGAGGCAAGGTCGCTGATGATGTGATAAATCCCCGCTTTGTTGGCGATATCCACCCCAACCGTAGGGCTGTCGAGAATTAACAACTTCGGGGTAATGGCGAGCCATTTAGCGATAGACACGCGCTGCGCGTTGCCGCCGGACAGGGTGTTAACAGCAAGCCGCGTATCAGACGTTTTAATGGTCAGCGCTTTTACCAGCCGGTCGACCAGCGCGCGGGTTTTCGCCTCGCTGATAAGCCCGAAAGCCCCCTTCACCTGGTGAAACACGGTGCTGATGACGTTGTTCTCAATCGACTGGGTCATGACCAGACCGCGCGACATGCGGTCTTCTGAAACGTACCCGATGCCATGACGAATGGCGTCCTGGTTGCTGTGAAAACGCACCGGATGGCCGTTAATCAGGATCTCACCGCGGTCGGGCTTCGTCATGCCGAACAGGCTTAAGCAAAGCTCGGTGCGGCCCGCGCCCAGCAGGCCCACAATAGAGACCACTTCGCCCGCCTCGACCTTCAGCGACACATCCTCATATTCGCCGTGGCGGCTTAAGTTGCGCACCTCAAGCACTGGCGTGCTCTGCGCCCCCTGGCGCAGTTCGCGCACCTGATACTCGAACTCCATGCCGGTCATCAGGAAGCCGAGACGTTTGGTGGTAATGTCGCTCGCCTGCCAGGTGCCGACCAGGTTGCCGTCTTTCAGCACCGAGATGCGGTCGGAAACGGCCATCACCTCTTCAAGACGGTGGCTGACGAACACCACGCAGATGCCGCGCTCGCGAAGCTGGCGCACCACGTGCAGCAGTCCTTCCACCTCCTGATGGGTGAGCGAAGCGGTGGGTTCATCCATGATGATAAGCCGCGCGTCCTGCGCCAGCGCCCGGCAGATGGCGACAAGCTGGCAGCGGGCGATAGATAACGACTCCACTGGCGCATCCAGCGGCAGGTGAACATTAATGCTCGCCATCGCCTGCGCCGCCGCCCGGCGAAGCGCGCCGCGCTTTACCAGCAGGCCATGGTGGTAGTGGTTAATGGCGATGTTCTCCCAGACGTTGAGGTTGGGGAACAGCGATAAATCCTGGTAAATCACCTGAATGCCCTGCGCGACGGACGCCGCCGGGTGCAGGCGCGGCCAGCTTTTGCCGCCAAGCGTTATCTGCGCGCCGTGATCCGGCTGGTAAACGCCGGAGATAATCTTAATCAGCGTCGACTTCCCGCAGCCGTTCTGCCCCGCCAGGCAATGCACTTCGCCCGGCATAAAGTCGAGCGAGACATCGTTAAGAGCGCGGGTGCCGTGAAACGTTTTGCTGACGTGACGAAGGGAAAGGAAAGGTTCCATAGCATCCCCTGGTGTTAGCGCGGGGCGGTCGCCCACCCCGAAAAAGGTTTAATAGAGGGAGTCGATATTCTCTTTATTGACCAGCAGCACCTTGTGAAAGCGGATGATGCGTTTGTCAGTATCCACGTCCGCTTTGCCGAGGTTTTTCAGCTCAAAACCGGGCTTGATCTCTTCGCCTTTAAACAGCGTGCTGGCCACGGCGGTAAGCGCGTAGCCTGCGGTCGCCGGGTCGTAGGTAATGCCTTCGGTAATGTCGCCGCTTTTGATTAACGACGCCGCCTGCGACGGGATCATCATGCCGTAGACCGCCACTTTGTTTTTGGCGCGCTTCTCTTTGACTGCGCGACCTGCGCCGATCGGGCCGTTGGAGCCAAAGGAGACGACCGCTTTGAGATCCGGGTAGGTTTTCATCATATCGAGCGTGGTGCGGCGCGAGTCGTCCACGCTTTCCGCCACGGGCATACGCTTAGTGACCTCATGCATCTCCGGGTATTTCTCTTTCTGGTACTTCACCAGCAGGTCCGCCCACAGGTTGTGCTGCGGCACCGTCAGGCTGCCGACGTAAATCACATAGCCGCCTTTGCCGCCCATGCGCTTCGCCATATGCTCTACGTACTCGGCGGCGAACTTCTCGTTATCGATGATTTCCACATCCCAGTTGGCGCTGGGCTGGCCGGGGGATTCATTGGTCAGCACCACGATGCCCGCGTCCCGCGCTTTCTTAAAGACCGGCTCCAGCACGTTGGCGTCGTTCGGCACGATGGTAATGGCGTTGACCTTGCGGGCAATCAAATCTTCGATGATTTTCACCTGCTGCGGGGCGTCGGTGCTGGCCGGGCCAACCTGTGACGCATTGACATTAAACGCTTTGCCCGCTTCGACCACGCCTTCGCCCATGCGGTTAAACCACGGCATGCCATCAACTTTGGAAATGTTTACCACCGTTTTTTGCGTCGCGCTTTCGGCTGCATAAAGGGGCGCAGAGGCACACGCCATGCCGAGCAATAAAAAAGAAACCGTATTCATAACAAGTCGTTTATTCATGACGTTGCCTCGTAACAGGTCAGGTGCAGAGGGGCGGGCGAGATAACGGCCCGCAGGGTAGGGAATATCTGTAAGATTTATTTAATGAATATATTGGAGAGTAAACAGGCGATTACTTCCGAGATAGTTAATAAGCTGCTACAGATATGGATAAAAAACCTCTTTTCCCCGTTTGTGACTGGTTTCACACGAGGTTGTGCAACGGCTTATAAATTAAACATGAAAATGTATTATGGCGTTTTTTAGCGCAATGAATAACCTGGGAAATTATTTTGCTTATTCCCTGAACTCAACCGAAAAATAAATAAAATGGCGCTGAAACGCGCCATCGTATTTACACGCCCGCCATACGCAGCAGCGCGGGAATTTGCGACAGCAGATAGAGCATTAGCCCAATCGCGCCGCCGACCAGCGTGCCGTTAATACGGATAAACTGAAGATCTTTGCCGATATTCAGCTCAATTTGTTGCGACATATCCCGCGCGTCCCAGCTTTTTACCGTGTCGCTGATGTGGCGGGTAAGGAACGCGGCAAACTCCGGCGCCACGCTGGTGGCCGCCCGCTCAAGATGCTCGTTTAGCGAAGCGCGCAGCGCGCCATCGTTGACCAGCGTTTCGCCGAACCACTGTCCGGCATCGGCGATGCGCTGGCGGGTGCGGGAGTCTTCGCTGTTCATATCCGCCTTAAGCCAGCCGCGCAGGTCTCCCCACAGCTCGCTCAGGTAACGGTTAAACGCCTCGTCTTCCTTGAGATAGCTTTTGATGTTTTCCGCCCGCGCCGCCATTTCCGGGTCGCTTTTCAGCCTGTCGATAAATTTCAGGGTGGCGCGGTCAAAGGCCTGGCGCAGCTGGTGGGCCTGATCCTGGCTGATGTCGTCAAGCATGGAGTTCACGGCGCTTGATACCAGCTCGGCGCTTTGCTCGCCCAGCCACTCGGTAGGCAGGATTTTTGCTTTACGCGGATGCTCGGTTTTGAGCCAGTGCACGACCTGGCGGGCGATAAACTCGCGCGAGCTCTCTTTTTGAATCAGCTTAATGAGCTGCGCAATAAGCGAATCCAGCAGTACCTGGTGGCGGTTGTTCTTCGTCAGGCTTTCCAGCACCAGCGCGCTGGAGTGCGTAAGGTCGACTTTATCAATCGCTTTATGCACCGCACGACGCAACAGCCCCTGAATGCGGCTGTCGTCGGTCAGTTCCAGAAAGCCGCTCATCACCTGTAAAAGCTGCTGGCCGACGCGCTCTGCGTTCTCCGGCTTGCTAAGCCAGGCGCCGATGATGTTTGCTGGTTCATGACGGCGAATGAGCGCCACCAGCGATTGGGTGTCGAGAAATTTCTCCTGCACAAAGCGCCCGAGGTTATCGCCGATGCGGTCTTTGTTGCGCGGGATAATGGCGGTGTGGCGCGAGATAAACGGCAGCGGCACGCGGCGGAACAGCGCCACCACGGCAAACCAGTCCGCCAGCGCGCCGACCATCGCCGCCTCTGATATCGCCTTCAACCCGCTCACCCAGAAGTTCGGCGGCAGAAAGAGCGTAGTGATAAAAGTTGCTATCGCGACCAGCAGCAGCGACAGCGCCAGCCGCTTGGTACGTTTGAGTTCAGCTAATTTTTCCATGGGTTAAGCATAGAGGCGAAGGGGGGGAAGGTGCAAAGATGTTATGTGCGGCCTCAATGCGGCTAAAGGTTTAAGCGAGGGGAAAGATGGGCTCGCTTATTCTCTTGCTCATCAATAGTGAGCTCCCAGCCCGCGCAGGTGTCATGTTTGAAAGCAGCAGTATTAACTGGAACACGGCATCGGTCGCCTGGCGGACTACAGGGCAATAGGGGGTAATTTTCCATTCGTTACAAGGCGCGAATTAACTTCTTAATGGTGCAAAGCACTCTGCTAAGCCAAAGAAAAAAGTGAAGCAGCAAAGTAAGTCAGGCCCGATGCCTTTGATTTGCCGGGCCAGGCTTCAATATCAAAAACTCACTTTCCAGTCATGTTATGCCGGATCTGTCTTCTTACCCATTACCCTTTCAATTAGCTTTAAAAGCTCTTTCTGACGCAGCTCGTAAAAGGTAAAAAAATCATCTTCACGCATCGGCGTAACTGGCAAGCGATGGCTTTCCAGCAGCTTATTCATTGAAGCCTCGTCCAGTTGAACCTGCTGATGTGATTGTAGCGCCGCCAGGTAAACAGAAGGGGCTGAGCCGCCAATCATTCTGTTTGCTTTATAAGAAATTGGCGTTTTGTTAATAATCGAATCGTACTGACGTTTTGTAATGCCATTTTTCTCGCACCAGTCTTTGGGAAAAATATGATGAATATCTAACGCAACTTCATCAGCCTCAAGGTGCCTGATTTGAGACTTCCAGAAAAGATCGTATGCGCCTTCACGCATCACCAGAATGTTAATTCCTTTATAGGCTGCGCTTAAACGAGAAGTAAGAGAACTAAGGCGATCAATCTGGAATGTTGCATCGTTGATTGTACGTGGTACGTCACCGGACATCTCAATCCAGTCTGATAATTCTTCCACATCATTTGCCATGCGGCTTTCAACCGCACCGCCGTAGAGCTCACCCAAAACACCACACCAGTACCAACGTGTAAGTTTCTGATAGATTTGGGGTTCGCGCCAACGTTCGTTATCTCCCATAATAGCCAGTACAGCAGCAAGGGGGGCCAATTGAGTGCGATAAGGTAAATCCCGTTGTGAAGTAAAGCACTCCTGACGCAGAAATTTGGCTGTCCTCAGGAACCCCTGTTCAACGACATCGGCCCACTTCAAGTAAGCAGAAAGCGGCAATTCCAGCACAGAGGCACGCTTGGCGCTTACGGGGGAGATCTGTTTCCCTGTTTTGCCCGCTGCGAGATCGGCACGCCTTTTTTCCAGTGTGTGAAGCATGGTGATAGTCTGGAGAAAATCGGTATTTTCTACACCACGCAGAACAGGCTCTTTAGTAAGACGTTGCATGCGGGATGAAACACCGCGTTGTTCGCTACCGTACCAGTCATCACGCAAGTTATAACCATCGGCAGCGTAACTTGCAGTCACCAGTTCAAATACAGAAAGCGGTACGCCGCCAGTATTTACCTTTTCGAATACCAGACATACTGCTTCTTTGCTGGTCTCTTTCTTCAGTACAATAAGCGGAAGTTGATAATCGTTAAAAGCGTCCAGAATATGCGATTTAAATTCGAAGAATTGTGGCACAGCAGAGCTGTTCATTTTATATAGATCTTGTAGCCATCCCATGGCTTCCAGAATTTCAGAACAAGGAAAATAAAGCTGCTGACATTCTTGTTCTCGTGTAGAAAGATCTAAAACGATATTGCGCCCAAAATCATTGCGAATCTGACGATTGCCATCAGTGGCTATTAGCGCGTCATCCAGTTTGTCTGGCCCAGCCAGGGCTGTTGGAATATGAATGTAGTAATAACGGTCAATTGGCTTCCCTTTTTCTGTTGTTGTTTTTACCGGGCCAGAGAGTTTTAAAACCTGGGTCAGAGTGGTTAAGCGTTGCTGACCATCCAGAATCAGTTTTTCCGGGGCCGACAGCGCCTGCGGTGGAACATTTTCCACGGGCCTGACCTGGAAGCGCACCTCACCGCCTGTCTCAAGCAACATTACCGCTCCGACAGGAAACGAGCGCCCAAGGCTTACCAGTAAGCTGCGGACATGCTCATCATCCCATACCCAACCGCGCTGAAAGTCTGGTAGCTGTATTTTGCCGCTTACAATCTCTTTGAGAAGGTCTTTAAGAGGAAGCCTGGTGCTATCAAAAGTCGACATAAGCACATCCTTGCTGAGTGTTTAAATCTATATACATTTTTTATAAAGATATCCGGCATTAAGCATGCATTCGGATCCATGTATTGTCTTTTTAAAACCTTATGTAGCCTTTACGCATGCCGGTAACATTGTAAATCTTCCTTACGGCTTTGCTTCAAAAAACGCCGGGTCAATATGTTGTTCCTGCAACCACGGGTGGGCGCGCAGATATCCATATATCTCTTCTTTCGTAGTCAGAAGAGGGTAGCCGTATATGGCATCAAGCTGGCTTAGCGTGACGTGCAGCAGCGGGTTGCGGCAATACTGCTGAACAGACTCGTGCTGCTCGCGATGCTCTTTTTGCAACTGCGCTATTAGCCAGAGGGTGGGCCGCCACCAGTCATAAGCGAAATCGACATGCTTTATCACGTCTTTTGCCGCCTCTTTATGAGAAAGCATGGCGAAAAAGTTGAGTGCGTCGTCAAGCTTCAGCCGGGCGGCGCGATCATAGTCGATGATCTCTTCGCGGCTTTTATCTGCCAGCTCCGGCTTAAGCGTTTTGTAATGGGCCATCACGGAATCCGGAAACGGCCTGCGTTCAATCGGAAAGAGGCGGCTGGTAAGAAAACGTGCGTACTGGCTGTCTTTCACCGCCAGCAGCAGACAAAAGAAGGCGTGATCTTTGGTTTTCTGAAAGTCGCTGGCGGTATAAATAGTAAATAGCTCCAGAATAGAACGCTCGACTAATTCTTTAGATGCGCGTCGGGATTCCGCCGTCTGGTAATAGAGCGAACCAATTACTCCGGTAAAGGCCAGCGCTGTAAAAAGCACGTTGAACATATTAAACAGGGTATTTGTGGGTTCACTGACATCCGACATCGCTATATAGCGGGATAATATGTAAACCAGCAGCCAGACAATAAAAATGGCGACGGTAGGCACAAGCACATAGCGTTTTTTCATAAACTCATTCCTGAGAAGGGCGCCGTACGCCAGGCCATGGCGATCCGGCAAAAAGAGAGCCATCTTAGGGAATCTGCCTGGCGATTCATACGCCATATTCTGGCAGGTCTGCTTTTAAACGCGGCGCTTACCGCTTCGCCGCTTTCCCCGCCACCACGCTAATAAACTCCTGCACCTGCTTTTGCTTGCGCGCCGAGAGCTTGCAAACCTTGCGCAGCGCCGTCATTAGCTCCGGCTCTTGCGGCGCCTGCGCGGCGGGGCGGGCGGTGATGACGAGGCAGCCCGCCATCACGCGAATGTCCGCCTCAGTGCCGGTAGCAAAACCTGCGGCTTCCAGCCATTTGCCCTTCAGGTTCAGCGCCGGAATAGACTCATGGTCGCTGTAGCGGGTCGAGTAACTGACTTTGATGCGGTGCAAGGCCGCCGCTTCCACGCATGGTTCCATCGCGGCGTTATTCTCAATCGGCGTCATCATGATCTCCTTCCTGAAGCTGGTTACGGTATGCATAAGCCGCAAAACGCCATGACTACGCGTAAAGGCTTACGTGGAATGATGCTGTGATTATATACAGCTAAATTCGCTGGGCTATTTATGTAATCCGAAACCAGAGCTTCGGTTTCTGTTTCTTCTTCGCTACAAAACCAGACTTGTTGTCAGAGCAGAAAAAGGGCGGAGGATAACGCGTTAATTGCGCATCTTTTTATGGGCGTTATAGTACGGCGGGCCTGTTCAAAACCCACGGCGATTTACTGCCGGCATGTTCCCGGCACAGCGTTAAGCATGCCCGGTCCGTACTGGTTAACGTTGTTATAAGGATGCTCTATGCAAGAAGAGGAACTCCAGGCGCTGCTTGATAAACTGACGACGCTGCCTGCCATTGAGAAGCGTGAGCCCAATATGTTTTCTATTGGCGCCCGAGGCCACTATGAAAACCCCGTCAGCGATGTGCTTGCGTTTTTTCTGTGGCCCGAGGCAGAGCACGGGCTGGGAAACCGCGTTCTTGAGGCGCTGCTCTCTTGCCTGCCGCAGGGGCAGGCGCTGGATGCGTCATTAGTTTGCGCGCCTGAGCGAGAAGCAAGTACGGAAAAAGGCAACCGAATCGATATGTTGCTGGAATCGGACGAATGGGTGTTGGTGCTGGAAAATAAAATTCGGCATCAACAAAATAACCCTTTTGAAGATTATCAGGATCACCTTAAAACGGAGGCGGCCTACCGCCACAAAGATTTTTACTACGTGGTGTTGTCGCCCGAAGGCAAAGCCCCGGCAGGCTGGCACGGCATTGCTTATAAAGCGTTGTTAACGGCCCTTTCGGAATGTTTAGGCAAAGCTTTTATTACCGGTCCGGTAAATAAATGGCTGGTTCTTTTACGCGAATTTATTCTCCATCTGGAGTCGTTAATGATGAAAAGCGCTATTCCTGAGACCACAGAACGTTTTGTACTGGAAAATCTTGATCAAATTCAGGAAATGCTAAACCTGAAAAACAACGTAATTAAATCAGTTCAGGAAGAGGGGCTACGCTACCTGGAAAACCATTTTGCTGACCAGGGGTATGAAATATCAACCCGCCTTAACCACTGGTATGGTTATCCGGCCTTACGTTACGCCTTTTCACACTGGGTAAGCGCATCAGACGTGGTGCTGTATCTCAACGCAACGCCGGGAGAAACGTTTGATGTTCGTACCTACGCCTGCAACCTCACCAGCGAGGCGCTTCGTGAAGAAGCAAAAGCTTGCCTGAACCATGAAACGTATGAAGCGCCCTGGAATGAAGGCCAGGGAAAAATTATCGGCTTTCAGGTGTTAATTGACCAAAAAAATGTTGATAAGCACGCTTTATTTGCGGAAATCGCCAGACAAATGGCAGTGCTCGACGATTTCGAACTGACAAAGCGCGGCGAATAACCCCCTCAGGCCGGGGTAACGTTATCCCGGCCGCCAAATGTGACCTTCACTCCAGATCCTGCTTTACCGCCTGCCTGCTGCACCAAAACTGCACTATGCTGCACACTTGTTGATCATTTGTTAAACAAAAGTATTTCTTATGACCCCGTCAGGCCTGTTATTACGCGCCGTTTCGCGTTCGGCGTGAACCTGGCATACGCCGTGCATTGTTAGTCACGTAACAGCGTGATGCGCGATGACAGCGAGATAACATCGAGGCGGTAATGGCGAGCAAACCTGAACTGATTGCCCGAATCGAAGCGACATTCAGCCAGCAAACCCCGAGCGGCAAGCGCGTGGCGGGGTGGCTGCTGAACCACGCGGCGCAAATTCCGTTTGAGACGGCGGACAGCATTGCGCGCGCAACCGGCACCACCGGCATTACCGTTGGGCGCTATCTGCGCAAGCTCGGCTACCGCAACCTGGACGATGTCAAAAGCAGCCTGCGCGAGCAGCCCCAGGCGCCGTATCAGCCGTGGGGCATTAACGAGCGTCTCGATTCCTGGCAGCAGCAGCGCGACCTGCCGGATCGCGCCCGCCAGTCGCTGGCGCTGGAGCTTGACGCCATCAATCACGTTTACCAGCTGGCGCAGAGCGAGGCGTTCCACCGCGTGGCGAAACGGCTCGCCAGCGCCGACGCGGTGTTTATCCTCGGCATCCAGTCCACGCGCGGCATCGCCAATGCGTTTTTCAGCCACCTTGAATACCTGCGCCCGCGAGTCAGTTACGCCGAAGGGCTTTCAGGCAGCTGGCTGGAGTCGCTGAACTCTGAATACGACCATCCCTATGTGGTGGTGACGGATACCCGCGCCTATTCCAGCGTGGCTCGCCAGTATTGCCGGGTGGCAAGCAGCCGCAACATCGGCCTTGCGCTGGTGACCGATGTCTGGTGCCCCTGGGCGCGGGATTATGAACTCGACCTTCTCCAGGTAAAAACCGATACCGGCCACTTCTGGGATTCGCTCGCGCCGGTGAGCTGTCTTTTCAACCTGCTGCTTTCGGCAGTGGTGGATGAACTCGGCGAGCGGCTGGCAGGCCGGCTTGCGGCAAACCGCCAGTTGCAGCAGGAATTTGGTCAATTTGAACGTTAAACAGGACACGCGCCATGACTCAGCAATCTGAACTGGTCGATATCGAAGCCGCTTTCCCGGCGCTGCTTATCGATCTGAAATACGCCAGCGCCGACAACATCACCGGCGCGCCGATTTACCGCGAAGCCCGCTGCCTGCTGCACCCGGACGCCGCCGCGGCGCTTGAGAAAAGCATTCATATCGCCGCGCTGGCGGGGTTCCGGCTGATGGTGTACGACGCGTACCGCCCACAGCAGGCCCAGGCGCTGCTCTGGCAGGCCTGTCCCAATCCGGAATATGTGGTCGCGGTAGATATCGGTTCCAACCACAGCCGGGGCACGGCGATAGATCTCACGCTGATGGACGATCAGGGCCGCACCCTCGACATGGGCGCAGGTTTCGACGAAATGCACGACCGCTCGCACGCCTGGCACCCTTCCGTGCCGCCTGCCGCCCAGCGCAACCGCCTGCTGCTGAACGCCATCATGCACGGCGGCGGCTTTGTGGGCATTGAAAGCGAGTGGTGGCACTTCGAACTGCCGAACGCCGCCAGTTATCCGCTGCTGAACGACCTGTTCGGCTGCTACGCGCCAAAAACCATAACGACACTTCCCCTTTGATCCGGAGCTTTGTGATGAAGACAACACACACCTGCGTTTCGCTGTTACGTCCGGCCCTGATTGCCGCCGCTGTCGCCCTCTCTTTGCCTGCCGCCCAGGCGGCGGTGCCCAAAGACATGCTGGTCATCGGCAAAGCGGCGGACCCGCAAACCCTCGACCCGGCGGTCACTATCGACAATAACGACTGGACAATCACCTATCCCGCTTACCAGCGGCTGGTGCAGTACAAAACCGAGGGCGGTAAAGGCTCCACAGAAGTGACGGGCGACCTGGCCGAAAGCTGGCAAACTTCCGATGACCAGAAAACCTGGACCTTTACGCTTAATAAAAATGCGAAGTTCGCCGACGGCTCGCCGGTCACCGCCGACGCAGTTAAGCAGTCGTTTGAGCGGCTGCTGAAAATCAACCAGGGCCCGTCCGAAGCGTTCCCGAAAGATCTGAAAGTGGAAGCGGTAGACGAGCACACCGTAAAATTTACCCTGGTGACGCCGTTTGCGCCGTTCCTCTATACGCTCGCCAACGATGGCGCTTCTATCATCAACCCGGCGGTGCTGAAAGCGCACGCAGCGGATGATGCGCGCGGCTTTTTAGCCGAAAACACCGCGGGTTCCGGCCCGTTTATGTTGAAAAGCTGGCAGAAAGGGCAGCAGCTGGTGCTGGTGCCAAACCCGCACTACGCGGGCGCCAAACCCAACTTTAAGCGCGTGTCGGTGAAGATTATTGGCGAAAGCGCTTCGCGACGCCTGCAACTTTCCCGCGGCGATATCGACATCGCCGACTCCCTGCCGACCGACCAGCTCAACGCCCTGAAGCAGGAAGGCAAAGTGGCGGTGGCGGAGTTTCCGGCGCTGCGCGTGACCTATCTTTACCTCAACAACAGCAAAGCGCCATTGAACCAGCCGGAGCTGCGCCGCGCCATTTCGTGGTCCACCGACTATCAGGGCATGGTGAAGGGCATTCTGAGCGGCAACGGCAAGCAGATGCGCGGGCCGGTTCCGGAAGGGATGTGGAGCTATGACGCAAACGCCATGCAGTACACCCTGGATGAAGCGAAGGCGAAAGCCGCGTTTGAGAAGGTGGCGGACAAGCCAAAAACGCTCAGCTTCCTTTACTCAGATAACGACCCGAACTGGGAGCCGATTGCGCTCTCCACCCAGGCGAGCCTCAGCAAGCTTGGCATTAACGTGAAGCTTGAGAAGCTTGCCAACGCCACCATGCGTGACCGCGTGGGCAAAGGGGATTACGACATCGCCATCGGCAACTGGAGCCCGGACTTCGCCGACCCGTACATGTTTATGAACTACTGGTTTGAGTCGGACAAAAAAGGGCTGCCGGGCAACCGCTCGTTCTATGAAAACCCGCAGGTGGACAAGCTGCTTCAGCAGGCGCTTGCGACCACCGATCAGGCGTCGCGCACGAAGGATTATCAGGAGGCGCAGAAAATCGTGATTGCCGACGCCGCTTACGTTTATCTCTTCCAGAAGAACTACCAGCTGGCGATGAATAAAGAGGTAAAAGGCTTTGTCTTTAACCCGATGCTGGAGCAGGTCTTCAACGTCGCCACCATGAGCAAGTAAGCCGTAACGCGCGGGGCCGAAACTGCGGTCCCGCGAGGGGGAGCCTATGACTTTCTGGACTATTTTGCGCCAGCGCAGCTGGGGGCTTGTTCTGGTAATGGCGGGCGTCTGCGTCATTACTTTTATTATTTCGCATATGATCCCGGGCGATCCGGCGCGCCTGCTGGCGGGCGATCGCGCGACGGATGAAATCGTGCAGCACATCCGCCAGCAACTGGGGCTGGATCAACCGCTCTACGTGCAGTTTTATCGCTACGTGGCCGATCTTTTTCAGGGCGATCTGGGGACGTCGATCCGCACCGGGCGGCCGGTGCTGGCGGATCTCAAAACCTTCTTCCCGGCGACGCTTGAGCTGGCGCTCTGCTCGCTGGTGCTGGCGATGGTCATCGGCATTCCGCTCGGCATTCTCTCCGCCGTTTACCGCAACCGCTGGCTCGACCATCTGGTGCGGCTGATGGCGATCACCGGCATCTCTACCCCCGCTTTCTGGCTGGGGCTTGGCGTCATAGTCCTTTTTTACGGCCACTGGCAGATCCTGCCGGGCAGCGGGCGGTTGGATGACTGGCTCGACCCGCCCGCCCGCGTTACCGGCTTTTATCTGATCGACTCGCTGCTGGCGGGCGAGCCGGAGGTCTTTTTCAACGCTCTCCAGCATCTGATCCTGCCGTCGCTGACGCTCGCTTTTGTACACCTTGGCATTGTGGCGCGCCAGATCCGCTCCGCGATGCTTGAGCAGCTCAGCGAAGATTACATCCGCACCGCCAAAGCGAGCGGGCTGCCGGGCTGGTACATCATTTTGCGCTATGCGCTGCCCAATGCGCTTATTCCTTCCGTCACGGTGCTTGGCCTGGCGCTGGGCGACCTGCTGTACGGCGCGGTACTGACGGAAACGGTCTTTGCCTGGCCGGGCATGGGCGCTTATGTGGTGGCCTCTATCCAGGCGCTCGATTTTCCGGCGGTGATGGGCTTTGCGGTGGTGGTGTCGTTTGCTTACGTGCTGGTTAACCTGCTGGTGGACCTGCTTTATTTGTGGATCGATCCGCGCATCGGTCGGGGGGATACGCAATGATGTTAACCGAAGAGAGAGCCGTCGCCCCTGTGCGCCGTCGCCGCATCGACTGGGCGAAAACCTTCTGGCTGCTGCGCCGCAGCCCGCTGACGCTGGCAGGCGGCATCATCATGGCGCTGATGCTGCTGTTAATGATCTTCTCGCCGTGGCTGACGCCTTACGATCCCAACGCGCTGGATCTCACCGCGCGGTTGCAGCCGCCATCCGCGCTGCACTGGTTCGGCACCGATGAAGTGGGGCGCGATCTTTTCAGCCGCGTGCTGGTGGGCAGCCAGCAATCCGTCACAGCCGGGCTGGTGGTGGTGGTGATTGCAGGCGGCATCGGCTCGCTGCTCGGCTGTTTATCCGGCGTGATCGGCGGGCGCGGCGACGCCGCCATCATGCGCCTGATGGATATTATGCTCTCTATTCCTTCGCTGGTGCTGACCATGGCGCTGGCGGCGGCGCTCGGCCCCAGCCTGTTTAACGCCATGCTCGCTATCGCTATTGTGCGCATTCCGTTTTATGTGCGCCTCGCGCGCGGGCAGACGCTGGTGGTGCGCCAGTTCACTTTCGTACAGGCGAGCCGCACCTTTGGGGCTTCGCGCTGGCATTTGATTAGCTGGCACATTCTACGCAACGCCCTGCCGCCGCTGGTGGTGCAGGCCTCGCTGGATATCGGCAGCGCCATATTAATGGCCGCCACGCTGGGCTTTATCGGCCTTGGCGCGCAGCAGCCTTCGGCGGAGTGGGGTGCCATGGTGGCGATTGGCCGCAACTATGTGCTCGACCAGTGGTGGTACTGCACCTTCCCGGGCGCGGCGATCCTTATCACCGCCGTGGGCTTTAACCTGTTTGGCGACGGCATCCGCGATCTGCTGGATCCAAAAGCGGGAGGACGAAACTGATGAGCGACACCGTACTGCAAATTGACGATCTGCAACTGAGTTTCCCGGTCTGGCGCGGCGAAGTGAGCGCGCTGAACCGCGTCTCCGTTGAGGTAAAGCGCGGCGAAATAGTGGGCCTTGTAGGGGAGTCCGGCTCGGGTAAGTCGGTAACGGCGATGCTGGCGATGCGCCTGCTGCCGGAGGGAAGCTACCGCATTCGCAGCGGAAGTATTTCGCTGCTGGGCGAAGATATATTGAATGCCCGCGAAAAACAGCTGCGTCAGTGGCGCGGCGCGCGGGTATCGATGATTTTCCAGGAGCCGATGACGGCGCTCAACCCGACGCGGCGCATCGGCAAACAAATGGTGGAAGTGATCCGCCAGCATCAGTCGCTTTCCCGCGATGCGGCGAAGCAAAAAGCGATCGCCCTGCTGGATGAAATGCAGATCCCGGACGCAGAACAGGTTATGGCGCGCTACCCGTTCGAGCTTTCCGGCGGCATGCGCCAGCGGGTGATGATTGCGCTTGCGTTCTCATGTGAGCCGCAGCTGATTATTGCCGATGAGCCGACCACCGCGCTGGACGTGACGGTGCAGCGCCAGGTGCTGCGCCTGCTGAAGCAAAAAGCGCGGGCGAGCGGTACGGCGGTGCTTTTCATCAGCCATGACATGGCGGTGGTCTCGCAGCTTTGCGACCGCATGTATGTCATGTACGCCGGGGCAGTGATTGAGAGCGGCCCGACAGCGCAGCTGATTGACCGCCCGGTGCACCCGTATTCGCTCGGGCTGCTGCGTTGCGCGCCGGAGAACGGCGAGCCGCGCGCGCCGCTGCCCGCCATCCCGGGCACGGTGCCGAATCTTACCCAACTGCCGACCGGCTGCGCTTTTCGTGACCGTTGTTTTGCGGCAGGGCCGCGCTGCGGCGAAAAGCCAGCGCTGCGCCCGTGCGCAGCACCCGGCCAGCAAGCCGCCTGCTGGTATCCGCAAGGAGAGGTAACCCATGTCTGACATCCTGCTGGAACTTGATGACGTACATGTGAATTTTCCGGCGCGCCGCAACTGGCTTGGGCGTGTAACTGAACGGGTTCATGCCATAAACGGTATGGATCTGCAAATCCGCCGCGGCGAAACGCTTGGCATTGTCGGCGAGTCGGGTTGCGGCAAAAGCACGCTGGCGCAGCTGCTCATGGGCATGCTGAAACCCAGTTCGGGCGAATGCAGCCGCGTCCGCGCGCCCAACTCCTGGGCGGGGAGCGGCATGCAGATGGTGTTCCAGGACCCGCTTTCGTCGCTCGACCCCCGGTTGCCGGTGTGGCGCATCATCACTGAGCCGGTCTGGATCCAGAAGCACAACAGTGAAAACGAGCGCCGGGCGCTGGCGGAGAAGCTGGCTTTGCAGGTGGGCATCCGTCCGGAGTATCTCGACCGGCTGCCGCACGCCTTTTCCGGCGGCCAGCGCCAGCGCATCGCCATCGCCCGGGCGCTCTCTTCAGAGCCCGATATCATCGTGCTGGACGAGCCTACCTCGGCGCTGGATATCTCGGTGCAGGCACAGATCCTCAATCTGCTGGTGACGCTCCAGCAGCAGCGCAACCTCACCTATGTGCTGATTTCGCATAACGTTTCGGTGGTGCGCCACATGAGCGACCGCGTGGCGGTGATGTACCTTGGGCAGATTGTCGAACTGGGCGAGGCGCAGCAGGTGCTTGGCGCGCCGCAGCATCCCTACACGAGGCTGCTGCTGGAATCGGTGCCGCAGGCGGGGCGGGCGTTGCCTGAAGACGCGCCGCGCAAAACCGAACTGCCCGGCAACCGCAGGCTGCCGCAGGGCTGCTACTTTCGCGACCGCTGCCCGCTGGCGACGCAAGGCTGCGAACAGCCGCAGGCGCTGCGCGAAGGCAAGGACGATTGCGCGGTCAGGTGCTGGCGGGCGGCGGAGGTTAAGCAGGCCAGATAAAACAGAACCCGCCAGCGGCGGGCTCTTTCATGCCGTTTTCAGGGCATGGATAAGCGCAGGGTTAAGCTCAAGCAGACGTAGCATTTTGAGAGCAACACCGGAAGGGATTCGACGTTTCTGCTCCCATGAGCGAACAAGATCGACGCTTGCACCCATCGCTTCAGCAAATTCCTGCTGCTTCATACCGAAACGCTGGCGCAGAATTTTGACATCCGGCACAGGATGCCTGTGCACCTGTTCCGACGCTGGCTGGGTTTCGCCTTTCTCAATCGCCACCATTTCGTTAATGCCGGTCAGAAGCTCATTAAACAATTTGTCGTCCATAAATGCCTCCTCGCTTTAGAAGGTTTCGTCGCTTCAGGCGAATTAATTCATCTGTTGTAGCGCGGATTTGATCTGCGCTTTTTGTTGATTGGTCAGGTTCTCCTGCGTGTTTTTTGGGTACATGACGATCAGGTAAATTCTGCCGCTGGCCGCTCTGACATAATAAATGATCCTCAGGCCGCCTGATTTACCAGAACCCGGACGATTCCAGCGAACCTTTTTGCACCCGCCCGTTCCCGCTACGGTATCGCCCAGTTCATGGTTCTCCAGCAACCAGGCCTGGAATTCACGGAGCTCGTCCTCCGCCATAAGATTTTTTCTTGTCCTGGTGAAAGCGGCGGTCTCAATAAATTCAAGGTATTCCACGTTTGTCGTCACTCCATGACGCTTAACTATTATTATCGTACAGGGTACGACAGTCAATTTTATGTCGTCGCCAGTAAACGAAGGTTTTAACAAAGTGGCTGTGCTTACATGCCTTGAGGAAACATTACCGTAGAAGATTTCCGGTTGCTTAAAAATAGGTCCCGGTATTTTCCTGGTTCAGCGCAACTGCGAACTGCTTCGATAAAATAAAATGGCAAGCGATTACGTCCGCGAAGTAACTAATGCTATGCAAAAACGAAGACAGGCCGGACCACAGCCGCGGGACCATGAAAACCCTTCACTTTGTGTAAAGTTTTTCCGATATGTGCCGAAACCAGTGACTCTGTCGTACCGGAAATGAGAAACCATGTTAAACCGAGTCAAAGTTGTTACCAGCTTATTATTTGTGCTGGGGCTATTTGGGATTTTACAAATGGCTTCCGGTGGTCTGTTCTTCAATGCCATCAAGAATGACAAAGAGAACTTCACTATTCTGCAAACCATCCGCCAGCAGCAGTCGACGCTGAATGCCAGCTGGGTGGCGTTGCTCCAGACCCGCAACACCCTGAACCGTGCCGGTATCCGTTACATGATGGATGCCAATAACATGGGCAGCGGTGCGACCGTAAACGAGTTGATGCAGATTGCCAGCACCACGCTCAAGCAGGCGGAAGAGAAGTGGGCCGCCTATCAGGCGCTGCCGCGCGATCCGCGCCAGAGCGAACAGGCCGCGGTAGAGATCAAGCGCAACTACGATATCTATCATGGCGCGCTGTCTGAGCTTATCCAGCTGCTGGGCGCCGGCAAGATCAACGACTTTTTCGACCAGCCGACCCAGAAATACCAGGATGGCTTCGAGAAAGAATATAACGATTACATGCAGCAAAACGACGGCCTCTATCAGCTGGCGGTAGATGGCAACAACGGCTCTTACAGCCTCGCTATCTGGATCCTGATTGGCGTGCTGGCGGTCGTACTGGCTGTGATCATCGCCGTCTGGTTCGGCATCCAAAAAGCGCTGCTCGCGCCGCTCAACAGCCTGATTGAGAGTATTCGTCATATCGCCAGCGGCGACCTGGCGCGCCGCATTGAAGTGGAAGGCAGCAATGAAATGGGCCAACTGGCCAACAGCCTGCGCCATATGCAGGGCGAACTGGTTCGTACCGTAAGCGTGGTGCGTACCGGCGCTGACGCCATCTACAGCGGCGCCAGCGAAATCTCAGCCGGCAATAACGATCTCTCTTCCCGCACCGAGCAGCAGGCGGCGTCGCTGGAAGAGACCGCCGCCAGCATGGAACAGCTGACCGCGACGGTGAAGCAGAACGCCGAGAACGCCCGCCAGGCAAGCCAGCTGGCGCTGAGCGCCTCCGAAACGGCGCAAAAAGGCGGCAAAGTCGTGGATAACGTGGTGCAGACCATGCGCGACATCGCTGGCAGCTCGCAGAAAATCGCTGATATCACGAGCGTTATCGACGGTATTGCATTCCAGACCAACATTCTGGCGCTTAACGCCGCGGTGGAAGCCGCGCGCGCAGGCGAACAGGGCCGTGGGTTTGCTGTCGTCGCAGGCGAAGTACGCAACCTGGCGCAGCGCAGCGCGCAGGCCGCGAAAGAGATCAAAGGCCTTATCGACGACTCCGTCAGCAAAGTTGACGTCGGCTCCACGCTTGTGGAAAGCGCGGGCGAAACCATGGGGGAAATCGTCAGCGCTGTAACCCGCGTAACGGACATCATGGGAGAAATCGCCTCTGCTTCTGATGAACAGAGCCGCGGTATTGATCAGGTGGGCCTGGCGGTTTCTGAAATGGACCGCGTCACCCAGCAGAACGCCTCGCTGGTGGAAGAATCCGCCGCCGCCGCCGCCGCGCTGGAAGAGCAGGCAAGCCGTCTGACGCAGGCCGTTACTGTGTTTCGCATCAAACAGGATGCGCGTGAAGCGGCGCAGGCGCCGGTTGTGCCGAAAGCGCCCGCTGCGCCGGTGGTCTCCCGTAAACCTGCCGTTGCCGAGGGCGGCGATAACTGGGAAACCTTCTGATCCCACGCTGGTAAACGAAAAACCCCTGTCCTGCGACAGGGGTTTTCTTTTTTAACGCAGCGGAAATAAACGGCGTCGCCTGGTAAAACATACGGAATATTCTTAGCTATATTGAACGGCGTTTAAAAATTAAATTCGCAGAGATTTTTTATTTACGCTTCGCTTATTTTCATCAGGGCTTCTGTTAAGCGAGACGGTAAAAGAACTCGCGTTGCGTAATTAATCGTCAATTTTCAGGCTTTGATTTTTATTAATTACGTACGCCAGCAGCATTTTTATATTTATTAACAATTTCATTTGCTCCGCTTTAATTTCTCTCCCGTGCCGTAGTCTATGCTTATAACTATGTGATTGAATAATGACTATTTATTAAGTGAACGTTTTCAGGATAATCGACCAGAGCCAGGAATCGCTATGTCAGATAAACATGATGATAACGAAACGACAAAGCCAGGCGCAGAGCAGACGCTAACGCTGGCCGAAGAACAGGCGGAAATCACTAAAACGAAAGTTGTGGATCGCCGCGTTCGCTTAACCCGAACTACCCACTCAGAGGAGAAAGTGCTCGAAACAGAATTATCTCAGGAACAGGTCGTCGTCGAGCATGTCCTAAAAAATGTACCTGTTGAAGAAAATAACATTCCGCAGGTTCGTGAAGAAGGGGATACGTTAATTATCCCGGTAATAGAAGAGCAAGTTGAAATTATCAGGCGTTATGTCCTGAAAGAGGAAGTCCATATTCGTAAAGTGAAAACGACCGAACCTTATCAGGAAACTGTTATTTTGCGACGCCAGGAGTTTGATATTTCCACGGACGAGGAATAAACGGAACGTAACCCAAAACCGAAGCACGAGGAGAATCTGTTATGGCACATGAGAAAATCGTTACTGCTTTTAAACAGCTGCAGCAGGCGGAAGTGGCAAAAGAGAAACTGATTGCAGAAGGTATCGCGGAACACAATATCGATATCATCTCAGGTGAACGGCTGCGGGTTGAAGATAAAGAGATACGCCACCCAAGCTTCTGGCAGCGTCTGTTTGGCGATGACGTTGATGATGATTACGCAGAAGAGTACAACCAGGCGATTCGTACCGGCGGCGTGCTGCTGACGGCGCGCGTACATAAAGATGAAGCGGATCGCATAGAAGCGTTGCTGGATGAATACTCATCCGATTATGCATCGTCTGGCTCTTATGGCAGCTACGGCGCCGGTAAAAATGCGGATAACGCAGAGCTCGACCGCGAATTTATGGGTGAAACCGACGACGTGACCGGCACCGGCCGTAGCACAGGCAGCCTGAACAGCGGGCTTGCTGGCGTGGGCGTAGCGGGCGCAGGCGTTGCGGGTAGCACCATTAACGATCCTTCCCAAAAAGTGCCTGGCACCAGCGACGACACCGTCCCGGATGCAGATGACGTTACCCGCGATCGCACCCTGACGGCACAAGGCGGCGCTGACTATGTAGGTGACGATACGCTGCGCGATCGCGATGTGACGGGCCGCACCGGTACTGGCCTTGTGGATGATGATGACATCAGTAACCGCGGCTACACCGGTACGCCTGGCAGCGCGGTATCCACCGCCGCCGGCGCGCTAACGGGCGACGAGCGTGACGAGACGCTGAAGCTGGCTGAAGAGCAGGTGGATATCGGTAAACGCCGCGTGAGCGACGGCGTGGTCCGTCTGCGTCGTTATACGGTTGAAGAAGATGTTTCTGAAGATATTTCGCTTTTCGATCAGCACGCCGATATGTTCCGCCGCGCCGTCGACGAACCGGCTTATCTGAACGATGTCGACTGGTCTGAAAGAACCATCGAAGTGGAAGAGTCTCACGAAGTGCCGACGGTTAACAAAACGGCCCGCGTGCGTGAAGAAGTGGGGCTGCGTACCGAAGGTAATGAGCGCGTGGAAACAGTGAAAGATACTGTGCGCCGTCAGGAAGTGGAGGTGGATAAATCAGGCACCGATCGCCTGACCAGCGACACCGACCGCGACCGCCTGACGGATGACGACGATCCGCTGCTGCGTAAATAATCCCTGAGCAAAACCCGCCCGCGCTGTTTCGCAGTGCGGGTTTTTTTGCCCTTAACCCGCCACTATCTCTACCAGGTTGCCATCCGGATCTTTCAACACCGCTTCATAAAAGCCGTCGCCCGTCATGCGCGGCCCGCTCAGCAAAATGCCCGCTTCTTTCGCGCGCGTTGCCAGCGCCTCGACAGCTTCTTTGTCGCCTACGTTGAGTGCGATGTGCGCCCAGCCGGTATGTTCTTTATCCGCAGGTCCGCCAGGAAGCGAGGGGAGCGACATCAGTTCAAGCGTGGCGCCTTCCTGTAGCGTTACAAAGCGCGACATAAAACCAGGGCGGTTTTTGCTGACGTAAAGCTCGCCTGCTTCGCCGTGGAACCAGTCTGCCCAGAACTGCGCCTGCGCGTCGATATCATTCGTCCAGAGTGCGATGTGCGTTATTTTCACGGCTCTTTTCTCCTTCATACGGGGTGGCATAAAGCAGGGCGCCGCCGTGCTGGCGAACTTCCAGCTCCATTTCCGGGTGGGCGCCGCGTAGGGTCACAAGGTAGTCAACATCGCCTGCGCCCATAAAGCGGTACGGGGCGAAGCGGCCGGGCTTGTCGCTGCTGCACAACACGGCAACGCTGCCCGCATGGGCCAGAAGCTGCTGCTTGAACTGTGCATCCTGGTAATGAAGCGCGCCGAAGCCGCTCTCTGTTTCAAAGGCGCAAACGCCGATAAACGCCACGTCGAAGCGAAAGGGTCTCAGCTGTTCCAGCGCCCGGATATCCAGCGCGCCGCCTGTCTGCTCGTTCAGCTCTCCGCCGAGCATAATGGTGCGGATCCCCGGCTTCGCCAGCAGCTGGGCTGCGATATCAACGCTGTTGGTCACTACGGTCAGTTCACTGTCGCGCGGCAGCAAATCCGCCAGCAGCAGGTGCGTGCTGCCTGCGTCCAGAAATAAAAGCTGTCCGGGGCAGAGGATTTGTAGCGCCGCCTGCGCCAGCGCCTGTTTTTCGTCGGCGCTTATGGCAAGTCGCATCAGCGGCGTGCCGCTGGCTGGCGACGGCAGCAGCGCGCCGCCATAAGTGCGTTTGCAGCGCCCCTGGCGCGCCAGCTCGCGCAGGTCGCGGCGAATAGTCGCTTCGGTAGCGCCAAGGCGCAGCGCCAGGTCGGCGGCCATCACTTTGCCATCTTCTTTCAGGATATTCAGGATGATGGTTTGCCGTTCGTCGGGGAAAAGCTTCATACGGGCAGGCTTCGGTTAAGGTGAGCGATCATGAATGTAGATGAATGTACAAAAATGAACATCTGACAGGATAAAAAATGCGATCCGGGTAACGCTTTACCGGATCGCACGGGCGAACGCAGAGACGAAAAAGGCGTTAGCGGCCTGCGAGCAGATACTTTTCCTGCTCCGCCTGCGGCACCATGCCGCCGCCGGTTGCCCAGACCAGATGCGTGGCGTGGTTAAGCTGCGCTGGCGTAAAGCGGGAGAGGTAGTCTGATGTCAGCCGCCACGGGCCTGGCATGCCTGCCAGCGCGGAAGGCTCAAGCGTGATGCGCTCTTCTTCATGCAGCAGGCGCAGCAGCGAAAAAAGCGTTTCGTCGGCAACGGTAACGTAGCCGTCGATTAAACGCTCCATGGCGCGACCGACGAAGCCGGATGCGCGACCGACAGCCAGACCGTCGGCGGCAGTGACGTTATCAATTCCCAGCTCCTGAACCGAAACCGCATCATGCAACCCCGTATGTACGCCGAGCAACATGCAGGGAGAATGGGTAGGCTCGGCGAAAAAACAGTGGACGTTATCGCCAAAAGCAAGCTTCAGGCCAAAGGCGACGCCGCCCGGACCACCGCCTACGCCGCAGGGCAGGTAAACCAGTAGCGGGTGATCAGCGTCAACGTTGATCCCTTTTGCCGCGAACTGCTGTTTAAGCCTTTCGCCAGCCACCGCGTAGCCAAGAAACAGCGTGCGGGAGTTTTCGTCGTCGATAAAAAAACAGCGCGGGTCGCTTTGCGCTGCCTTACGCCCCTGTTCCACCGCCACGCTGTAATCCTGCTCATATTCCACGACCTCCACGCCGTGTTCGCGCAGCTTATCTTTCTTCCACTGACGGGCATCGGCAGACATATGCACGCTCACTTTAAAGCCAAGCTTTGCGCTCATGATGCCTATCGAGAGCCCAAGGTTGCCGGTGGAGCCGACAGCGATGCGGTACTGGCTGAAGAACTGGCGAAACGCGGCGCTGGCAAGCTTGCTGTAGTTATCTTCTACGCTCAGCAAACCGGCTTCCAGGGCGAGTTTCTCTGCATGGGCCAACACCTCGTAGATGCCGCCGCGCGCTTTAATGGAGCCGGAGATGGGCAGGTGACTGTCCTTTTTTAGCCACAGCGCGCCAGGTAAAGGCGCGCCATAGCGCTGCGCCAGCGCATGTTGCATGGCAGGCACAGGCACTACGTCTGATTCGATGATGCCGTGCGTCGCGCGCGTTTGCGGAAAAACCTCTGCAATATAGGGAGCAAAGCGCGCAAGGCGGGCTTCGGCGTCGCGCACGTCGTTCTCATTCAGCCCCACATAAGGCAACCCTTCGGCGAGAGGGGTGCAAGCAGGGTTAAACCAGGCGGTTTCCCGCAAGGCGATAAGGTCTTTAAGCAAAGGAAAAGCGGCGATGAGTTCGTCGCGGGAGGGCGTGGTCATGGCGTTCTCGCATATCGAAAAAAGAAAAAAGCAGCATAACAGCAAGGGAATGTATCAGGATGCGCCGCAGGCGGGTAACTGCCTGCGGCGGGGGGTTAGCCTTCGGCATTAACCACTTTGATGTCCACCATGCCGATGCCAAGCTGGCGCGGCGAGTGGCCGAGAATATTCCCTTCGTTGGTGGTCTGCGGCTCCGGCGGCACTATCACCAGCGTGTTGCTGCGTGACGGGTTTTCAAAGTGCAGGGTGGTGGTAGAGACATCGTTGCCAAGCGTCAGCACCTGTTCTTTATTCCCCACCCGCACCGGGATTGGCTTGTTAGCGTTCGGGCCAAAGGCTTTGGCGGTGATCACCAGGTCGAATTTTTCCGGCAGCGGCGCGTTATATTCAATCTTCACTTCATTGCCGAGCTGCGCGTTCGACCAGCGCCCCCAGGATTCCGGGCGAGAAATGCCGGTGAACTGTTTAACTTCTTCCGGCGCGCCTGCAACGTTAAAAACGAAGCTGTCGGCTTTATAACGAATATCGTTATCGACGATTTTCAGGAGATCGACGTTGCGCTGATAGCGATCGGTGCTGATAACGGTATCGCGAAAGGCCGCTTTCCCCTGCCAGGTCGCTTTATCCACCCGCTGCACTTTTTGCTCGCCGCCAAGCTGGCCCTGCGAGACGCAAAGATCGGTCGAGAGCGCCAGTTCCGGCGACCAGAGGCGCGCCATTTTGTAGCAGTTATCCACCCACAGGAAATTGTCGCGCGGGGCGAACTCCGCCAGCTGGTAGCGCAGCGGCGCCGAGTATTCGCTTTCCGGCAGCGGCTCAATTTTTTTATCGGAAACGCGCAGCAGAAGCGGCAGATGGAAACGGCTACCGGAAAACGCGATGGTCTTTTTCTGCTGGTCGACCGTGAAATCGTCGATTTTGGTCGGGAAGTTCCACAGGCGAATAATGTCCGGCTTCCAGGCGAGCACCTTTTCTTTCATGTTCAGGAAAACGGCAGAAAGCGACTGGCCGGAAAGGCTGCTGCGCCCAAGACCGATAAAGTTATCGCCTCCCAGAATATCCAGCACCGTTGCGCCGTTATCCATGGTGCTGCGCTTCACCGCGACTACATCCTGCTGCGGTTTGTCGCCGCGCAAAACAAAGAACAGGTTTTCGCGATCCTGCTTGCTCAGGTATTTGTAAGCCGTATTGTTCATCGCCAGGTGATCGGAAGAGACCACGATGACGGTGTTTTTAAAGTAAGGCGAGGCTTTGATTTTGTTGATAAGCGCAGCGATATGCTCCTGGCTACAGGAGACGGCGCTAAACGACTGGTTCGGCTTGCCGTCGAAGGCATAACTTTTACGCTGGCAGGTGCGGGAGACAAAGCCGTCCGGGTGGTGGGTATCTACCGTCAGTGCAAAAAGCGAGAAGCGTTTGCCCGCGCTCGAAAGCGCCTCATATTTTTTCCAGACCTGGTCAAGCACCGTGTCGTCATAAAAGCCCCAGTCGTTACGGTAAGCCGGGTCTTCCACCACGCTTTTTAATTCTTCCGCGCCATAAAGATGGTCAAAACCGTGCGATTTCAGGAACACATCTTTTCCGGCGAAACGCAGGTTTGCGCCCTGCATAAAATAGTTTTCATAGCCGGAATTTTTCAGGATATCGCCAAGGCAGATATTTTGCGGAAAGAAGCTCGACATCGAAGCCGAGGCGTTGCCTTCGAACGGCGCGAAAAGCGGAATGCCGCATTGCGAGGCGACCATGCCGGCGATGGTGTAGTCGGTGCCGGGAAGCTGCATCGTTTTGCTGAAATCGACCCCTTCGTTTTTCAACGCGCTCAGCTCCGGCGCCAGTTGCGGGAACGCCTGCTCGTCGAAATAGGTGCGCTCCAGGCTCTCGCCGTAAATATAAACCAGGTTTAACTGCGGGTCGGGAATGGTTCTATTCGGTTCTTTGTAATAGGTCGCGAAGTCCGGATCGCCGTCGCGGGTTTGCGATTTAACCAGCTCGGTTATCTGACGAAACGCCGGGCTGGCGTCTACCGACGCCAGCGCCAGCACCAGCGCCAGCAGGCTGTAGCCAAGATGGTGAGGATGACGGCGGCGGCGCAGCACCCATGCAAGCAGGCTGAACACGCCGACCAGCACGACGATTAACCCGGCGGCAGGCAGAATGTATTTTGTTACGCCAGCGCCGGTCAGGCTGTTGGTAAGGGTATAAAGCACAGCATCGTTGATGCCGTCGCCGGTAAAATAGTTACTGGCGTAAAGGGTAATGTTCAGGATAACAAACAGCCCTAATACCACCAGCGTGGCGATAAACCACCACGTATTGCGGCCCGCTTTAAAGGCGTAAATCGCCACGGAGGCGAGAAAAAAGACCACGGAAAGCAATTCTGACACTACCGCACCCTCACAAAACGGCTCACGCCGACAGGCTTAATACCACTTTTTCAGCGCAACAATCTAACTTTGCTGTCACGCTCCTGCAATTCTAGTGTCATGGTTTTGTGCTGTTGTTCGGAATTGGTTTAGATACGTGAATTTTTGAGGTGTATCTCATCCCGCTGTTGCGGCGAATCGTCAGCGGTAAAACGTTTATCCGGGCGGCGGGGCGGAGAGCGCTGGCAATACGAAAGTCGTCGGGCTTGGCTAACCAGTTTCTCAGGCAGACAGGCGAAAAGAGGGGAAGAAAACGTTCCCGGCGCGCCGCAGAGCGCCAGGATAAATATCAGGAGAGGAAGTTAACGCCCTGTTTCAGTACGATGTCGCAGGCTTTGGTTTTTACCTTCTGCGCCAGCGGCGTGGTGCCGATGTTATTCAGATTCAAAGGCTGACCGTCGCCCGTATCAAGCAGACCCTGCGCGCCCTGTAAAAAATCCGGCTCTTGCTGCTGTTCTTGCGGCGTGGTGATGCCGAGCTTTTCCATAACCTGGTTTTTAATATTCTCTGTGCTGGTGGCGCTAACCAGTTTCTGCTTAATGCAATATTGCAGAATGCCCGCCGCATTAGGCATGGTTTCCGCGCTCAGCGTTGAGGCGCCGCCGTTAAGCAGGCCGGTGAGCGAGGAGAGCGACAGGCCGCCCGGTTGGGATGGGGTGGCGTTAGCGCCGTTGCCGCTCTGTTGGCTAAGCTGGGTTGCGGCGCTGGAAAGGGATTCCTGCCAGCTTGCGGCCTGGACGCCGGCGCTCATCATAAGGCCTGCGGCGATGGCCGCGAGGCAGATTCGTTTTACTGCTTTCATCACGCTTACTCTCTGTTGTGGCTATAACGCCGGAACACTGGCCCGAGTATAACGACGCCGGTGAAGGAAATAAGCCCTCGCTGCGCGTTAACGCGCAAAACAGCCCGCATAGCGGCAATTTCCAGTTTTTTCCTGGAAGGGAGTACGCATTTTGCCAGATAAAGAGTGGCTGAAAGCCTGACGGATGGGCAGAGTGAACGTTAGCGCGTCAACAGGGAGCCGTTAATATGCGCCACAAAAAGCGCCATTTTCGCGGTATCCGGCAGTTCATCAGCGCCTGTCGGGCCATTAAGCAAAGCGGGTTATTGCCGGGCTTCGGGCATAAAACCGTGACGCAGGGGGTGGGGATGATTGAACTCGATTTTTCTCGCCATGCGTTGCTTAAAGAGCGCTACCCGCGCCACGGCGCCCGATGGGATGACGCAGAGCTTACGGCGCTGATAGCCAGCTTTGCGAAGGAGGATTTTGACGCTAAAGCCTTCGCCCGTCGCTGGCGGCGTAAGCCAGATTCAGTGCGGGCGAAGCTTATCAGTTTGCCTCTGGTGGACGAAAGATACCCGTGGGCAGGCGGCTTAATACTCTTTGCCGGTTACGCGGCTGCGGTAGCTTTCCCAGTTAAAGTTAACCCACAGGCTATTACCCAGCCGCATACGATCCATGACCCGCTCGCCAAGAAGGCGGGTCATTTCTTCCATGTTCTGGTTGGTCAGCATGCCGGTCGGGCGTTTTGAGGATGATCGACGATCGACCAGTTGGTTAATGATCACTTTCTCGTAACGCGATTCGCTTTGCATGCCGATCTCGTCGATAACGAGAAGATCGATGGTGCTGAGATCCTTAAGCAGTTGTTCTTCGCTGGTTTCGCGGTTGCCGAAAGTGTCTTTCATCGCCGACATAATATCGGCCACGGTAATGACCATCACCGACTTGCCGCGCAACAGCAGTTCATTACAGATTGCGGCGGCAAGATGGTTTTTGCCTGTGCCGGGTTTGCCCGCAAAGACGAAACTGGCGAGGTTGCCATCAAACGCTTCGACATACTGCCGCGCTTTATTAAGCGCATTCATCTGGCCTTCGTTTTCAACCCGGTAGTTGTCGAAGGAGCAGTTCTGGTGCAGCGGGCGAATGCCGGAGCGGTTAAACGTACGCTGCATTTTCATCGCCCGGTTTTCACGCTCAATGGCTTCCGAGCGGATGCGCCCCTGTTCCTGTTGCCAGGCGAGAAGCTCTTCGCCGGTTTTAAACGCGGGCGTGACTTCGGGCGGCATGAGCCGCTTCAGGCGCGTCATCAGGTCAGTGACGTTTTTCATTTTTAACCTCGAAAGCCGTCGGGGATCTGGTCATCCGGCTGTGGAATGGCATTCACGTCGCGTCGTGCGGAACTGGTAAACGTAGCGCGATTCATTTGTACGCTGCGCGCCAGCTTCTGCTGCCACTGGATATGGTGAAACATTTTGCCTTCCGCCTGCCAGTAGGCGACGAAAGAGGCGAGTTCCTGCGCCGTGACGGGCTGGGAAAGCGGAATGCCCCATAGCGCCGCCATACGCTGGAAATCGGCGTCGGGCTGCCAACCCAGATACATGCGAAACTTGCCGCCTGGCGCCGGAACGGGCTGCGCGGGGTCGGCAAACTCTTCATATAACTGTGCGTCCAGAACCACGTCTGTCTGCGGCGCGGCGAGCTGCGCTTCTTTTGCCAGCAACTCTGCCATGCGTTCCGGCGTAACGGCGTAAAAAGCCGGGGCGTTATTTTCAAAAACCGCCACGGCGCCGCGTTCAGCCTTTTCCAGCGCGTGGTCGTGATCGCCCCGGAAGGCGTTGATGTCCACGATGTCGGCGGTTAAAACTCTGGAAGACATAAAACTTTCTCAATCAAAGGGTTAGCTAAGGTTCGCTTGAAGGGGGACGCGAAAAGCGTTTATGGCTTCATAGTAGCACAGACGCGCTCTCTGTTTGAGCGCTCAGGAACGGGAAAGCGAAGATTTGTTGAAAAAAAGAGCAGGCGCGCGCGTTGCCTTACGCGCCTGGATTTCCCCTGGCAGGGCAGTATTGAGGCTTTTGCCGCTAATTCAGCGCATTAATTAATAATGTTCAGCGTTACGTCGATGTTGCCGCGGGTCGCGTTGGAATAAGGGCAAACAATGTGCGCCGCATCGACCAGTTTTTTCGCTTCAGCCGCGTCCATACCTGGCAGATGGATATTCAGTTTCGCTTCGATGCCAAAACCGGTCGGCAAAGGCCCGATGCCCACTTCGCCTTCAATAAACGCCTCTTTCGGCAGAGTGATTTTGTCGCGGGCGGAAACAAACTTCATCGCGCCCAAAAAGCAGGCGGAGTAGCCAGCGGCGAACAGCTGTTCCGGGTTGGTCACTTCGCCGCCCATGCCGCCCATTTCTTTTGGCACGCCAAGTTTTACGTCAAGCACGCCGTCTGAGGAAGTCGCGCGGCCATCACGGCCTCCGGTGGCTTTTGCTTTAGCGGTATAAATGACTTTTTCTAATGACATGGCAGGTTCCTCATCGTTTCTCGTTGATTGTTTAACTGCGCTATATTATAGTGCGCTATTTAAATGGGATTTTTTAAACCCTCCCGCAGGAGGGCGTTACGCTTTATTCAGGCTGTCGCGAAAAACTTCAAGCTGCTGCTTCAGGCTGACCAGCGTGTCGACGTCGCAACTTGCGGCGCAGCGTACGGATTCCGGCAGCGTTAATGCTTTCGCCTGTAAATCCCGCCCGGCCTGGGTGAGCGTCACCACGACCTGGCGTTCATCTTCCCGCGAGCGTTGACGCAGCAGCAGGCCAGCGCTTTCCATCCGCTTCAGAAGCGGCGTAAGGGTGGCGGAATCCAGAAACAGCCGCTCGCCAATTTGCGAAACCGTGATGTCGTCCTGCTCCCACAGCACCATCAACACCAGATACTGGGGGTAGGTAATGCCAAGCGGCGCCAGCAGTTGCCGGTACAGCTTATTCAACGCAAGGCTTGCGGAATAGAGCGCGAAGCAGAGCTGGTTATCCAGCCGCAGCGTTGTATCTTCGTTATCGGGCATGGTCGTCTTCATATGTATGAATATAGGTAGCGCACAATTTAATTGCAAGTTATTTTTTAAGGGCAGATATAACGCAAGACAACCTGAACGGCCATTTCCCGATAATAGTCGAGTTGCGCGCGGTTGTCGGTCTCTTCCTCAAAGAGCATAGAGAAGGTGTAGCTGTTAGCGACATGGTGAAAGCTAAAGCTGCTTATCAGGCGGTGAACGTCGCGGGCGTTAACCTGTTTGCTGAAAAGCTGTCGCGCCTGCCCGCGAGCGAGGATCTCTTCCAGCAGCGTCAGGGCGCTGCGGTTGATATCCCGGATCCAGGCGGACTCGCGCATATAACGGCCGCGCTGCATATTCTCCATACAAATAATGCGGACAAAATCCGGGTGCGCGGCATGGTAGTCGAAACTCGCTTCCACCAGTTGCACCATCGCTTCGACCGGCGGCATCGCGCCCAGGTTTAACGCTTTCT
Source organism: Franconibacter helveticus LMG 23732 (assembly GCF_000463115.2). GTDB lineage: Bacteria > Pseudomonadota > Gammaproteobacteria > Enterobacterales > Enterobacteriaceae > Franconibacter > Franconibacter helveticus. The sequence goes on from NZ_AWFX01000011.1 coordinate 34,590, forward strand.
CGCTGGCGCGGATTTGGGTGTAAACATACTCCAGCACCTGCACATAGAGCCGCTCTTTGGTTTTAAAGTGGTAGACCACCATGCGTTTGGTGGTGCCTGCCTTTTCGGCTATTTGCTCCATACGCGCGCCGTTAAGGCCATACTCGGCAAAGAGAGAGATGGCGCTGAAGAAAATTTTTTCTTTCAGGCTCGCTTCGTCAAAGCAGCCGGGAAGGTAAACCTCATGATTTTCCACTACAACTCCTTGGTCCCGCAGGGATGAGCAGGCCGATTATGGCAGCGCGAGCGCGATGCACAAGCCTGCGCACGCATTTCTCTGCGTTAAGCCAAAAAGAGAGTCAGGCGGCTTAGACGCGCGGCCGTTTGCGGTATAGCCACAATCCCGGCAGCGACAGGCCGACAGAAAGCGCGCCGACAATAGACGAGGCCTTTAAGAAATGGGTCACCAGCGCGATGAGATAAGCCTCATCATAGCCGAAGTGGCTGAGCTTAACGGCGGAAACCATCGCCGTGTAGGCGGAAATGCCAGGGAACATCGGGATCACCGCCGCGACGGTAAATACCTTCGGGTGCGCTAAATACCAGCGGGACCATTGAATGCCGATGCTGCCGACGAGTATGGCGGAAAGAAACGTACTCCATTCAATATTTAACCCGCTGAGCATCATCGCCGTGCGTGAAGTATGGCCGATGGCGCCAAGAAGGGCGCACCACGGCAGCGCGCGCAGGGGCACGTTAAAAACCATGGCAAACCCCACCGCCGGAATTGCCGACAGCGCCATATCCTGTAGCAACAAAACCGCTATGTTGATTATGCCCATCCCGGCAATCCCCATAACGCCAGCGCTATTATCGCCCCGATGCAGGTGGCGAGCGCCAGCATGCTTGCCATCGCCCAGCGCGCAAGCCCGGTGTTGACGTGGCCTTTGAACATATCAGCGACGGCGTTAATCAGCGGAAAACCAGGCACCAGCAGCAGGATGCTTGCCGCCATCGCTACGGTCGGCACCTGCGTAAAAGGCGGTAGCCGCAGCATCATGCCCGAGATGGTTGTCGCCACAAACGCGGTAATGCAAAAGTTAATTTGTGGATGAAGATGCTGGCTGGTTAATACCTGACGCACATACATGGCGACAGTGCTGGCGACGAAGGTGACCAGCGCGCCATCCCAGCCGCCGTTATTCATTTTGCAAAAGCAGGCGCAGGACAACCCCACCATGATCACCACCAGCCAGCGCGGGTAGCGCAGCGGTTTGATCTGCGCGAAGCGCTTTTCGACATCCCGATAATCCAGCAGCTTGTGCTCAGCCATGATAACGATGTGCTGCACCTGGGTGACGACATGCATGTTAATACCGCGATCGACATTCTTTCTTGTGGTGGTGATGCAGCGGTGGTCTTTGATGGTGGTTAAGACAATGGAGTTAGCGGAGATGGCGCTCTCCACTCTGTCCACACCCAGCGCCCGCCCAAGCCGCGTGGAGAGTTCTTCAATCAGCGCGCTTTCCGCGCCGTGCTGCAACAGAAAAAGGCCGCACTCGATGCAAAGCCGGGTGATGGCGCGCTGCGGTGAACGTTCGGCTTCCATGATTAACCTGCCGTAAAGTGAAGCGCCCGAAGAGCGCAAAAGGCGAGGAAAGGTTGTAGCACAAGGCGAAAACGGCGCAGGCGCAGACAGATCAATTTTTCAGCGGGTTGCTGCCGTTTTTAACCACCGCAGTAAAAGTTGAGCTGCGCCGCAAAAATGAGTAAGTGTCGAAAAGTGCAACTTTTAACTCGAAATTGACCTTCTCATCCTGTTCCCCACGGTGAAAAATGCATTTTCACGCATTTATGAAACATAAAAACAACAATTTCATAACTAACCGAGGCGAGCGACCCTATGAAAACTCAGGTTCTGATCATCGGCGCCGGGCCATCCGGCTTGCTGCTTGGACAGTTGCTGCATAACGCAGGCATCGACAACATTATTCTTGAACGGCAAACGCCGGAATATGTCCTTAGCCGTATCCGCGCCGGCATTCTGGAAAGCGGTACTGTGGAGCTGTTGCGTGAAGCGGGCGCGCACCGGCGCATGGAGGCGGAAGGGCTGGTGCATGACGGGGTTGAATTTCTGGTTGATGGCCGACGGATCCCGCTTGCGCTAAAAACCCTGAGCGGCGGAAAGTCGGTTATGGTGTACGGCCAGACCGAAGTGACGCGTGATTTAATGCAGGCCAGAAGCGAAGCTGGCGCGCAAACGCTGTATGGGGTCAGCGACGTAGCGTTGCACAATCTTAAAGATGGCGCGCCTTATGTGACGTTTACCAGAGAGGGCGAGCCGTGCCGCATTGAGTGTGATTACATTGCTGGCTGCGACGGGTTTCACGGCGTTTCGCGCAAAGCGATCCCTGCCGGCGTGCTGCGCGAATATGAATGCGTTTATCCGTTCGGCTGGCTTGGCCTGCTTGCGGATACGCCGCCCGTTCACCACGAACTGATTTACGCTCACCATGAACGGGGCTTTGTACTTTGCAGCCAGCGCTCGCTAACGCGCAGCCGTTATTATTTACAGGTGCCTTTGACAGATAACGTGCAAACCTGGACTGACGAGCGTTTCTGGGAAGAGCTGAAGCGGCGCCTGCCGCAGGAGCTGGCGGGCAAAGTCGTGACGGGACCTTCGCTTGAGAAAAGCATCGCGCCGCTGCGCAGCTACGTAGTGGAACCGATGCAATACGGTTCGCTGTTTCTGGTAGGCGATGCGGCGCATATCGTACCGCCGACGGGAGCGAAGGGGCTTAATCTGGCGGCTTCAGACGTTAACTATCTCTATCGTATTTTATGCGGCGTTTACCAGCAGGGACGACAGGACTTATTGAGCCTCTATTCGCAGCTGGCGCTGCGGCGCGTCTGGAAAGGCGAACGGTTCAGCTGGTTTATGACGCGTCTGCTGCACGATTTCCAGGAGCAAAGCGCGTTTGATCGGCGAATGCAGCAGGCGGAGCGCGACTACTTTTTAGGGTCGCAAGCCGGGCTTACGACGATCGCGGAAAATTACGTAGGACTGCCTTTCGAAACGGTACGGTAAGCGGCACGATCTCTTCTACAATTTTTAAAAATGCGCAAAGAAGCGAGAGCATGACCACTGTTACGCCAGTTCCTGTATTTACGCTCTATGGTGAAAGCCTGAACTGGCCGACGCCGGATCTGCTGCACTGCGAATCTATCCATAGCCGCAGCAGCCTTTATGAGTGGCATATCCGCATTCATCAGCATGCGGATATCGTTCAGCTGCTTTACCTGCATAAAGGCAGTGCGGAAATAGAAATTGAAGGGGTAAAGACGCATGTGTCTCAGGCCTGTATTCAGGTGGTGCCGGCGCTGTGCGTCCACAGCTTCAAATTTTCCCCCGGTACGCAGGGGTTCTCGCTCTCTTTTTCTTCTCCGCTGGTGGCGCTTTTCGAACAGCGCTTCGGCCAGCCGCTGGAAGTTCTTGCCCGGCCCGGCTGTTTGCCGGTTAACGCGTCGCGTCATCGCATAAATGCGTTATTCAGCACGCTGCAAAGCGAATATGAAGGTGACGGACTGGCGCGCGAAATAATGCTGCACTCGCTTATCAGCGCGTTACTGGTCTGGCTGAACCGCCAGTGTTGCGCCGGCGACGGGGGAGTGCAACGACCTCAACGAAACAAAGCGGTAATGCGCCAGTTTTCAAAGCTGCTGGAGCGGCATTACCGCGAGCAGCTCCCGGTGACGGAGTACGCGCGGCGGCTGGGGCTTTCTGTCACCCACCTTAATACCTTGTGCCATGAGTTTCATGGCGCCAGCGCGCTGGCGCTTATGCATCAGCGCCTGATTCTGGAAGCCCGCAGGATGCTGCTTTATAGCACCATGACGATAAGTCAGATTTCGGAACATTTGGGGTTTAGCGACGCAACCTACTTCTCCCGTTTTTTTCGACGCCAGGTCGGCGTCGCGCCCAAAACGTTTCGAAGCGCCGCCGCATCGGCTTCCTTTTCTTTAGAGAAACAAAAATGAAACCGGTTTATATAATTTCTTTGCGATATTACTTATTAAAATGACCGTTAATTCATATCTATTAATACACAGTTTTCTGTTATTTCTAATAAAGCTGTATGAGTAAGTGAAGAAGTCCACTATTGTATTTTTGCCGCGTTGACACTGCCTCCGGGCGTTCATAAAATGACTGCTGCTCATTCCGGTGAGGTAAAAGATCCTATTTGTATTGAAACAGCGCGTAGACTTTTCTGGTTAACGTCTGAATAACTTTTCTTTTTATTTGTCTTATTCATCAACTTAAATTAATCGGAAGCCATGCTTTTTGCCGGAAGGATTTAGCCGGAGGAACTATGTTACCAGGACGTTGTAAGCAAGGTATTATCGTCAGTACGTTGCCTGTTATGCATAACGGGCTTGAAGCTATTATTGCGCAGCATTTTCCAGATATTGAATTACATCATTTCCAACGTAGCGCTGAACTCCCTTCCGTGGTCGTGCAGCGCGCGAGTGTGATAATTATTGAACTTCCTTTTGAGGCTGAGGAAGCGCAAACAGAATGCGAGGCTTATTATAAGTTTATCGCGCAGCAACCCGATATTCACTGGATCTTCATGGTGCCGAAAAGCGTGTTCAGTCTGGCGGTTGAACACCTGATGCGGCCTGAAACCACGCTGCTTGCCACGACAGAAACCGTAGAAGGCGTAGTGAATGCGGTTCGCCTTGGCTGCGCGCGAGCGGAACGTATCAGCCAGCTATTGTTGTCGCCTTACAATGTGCATATGCAGGAGCCTGTGCGCTTCGCTTCTACGCTGACGATTTCAGAACGGCAAGTATTACGCTTGCTCGGTAAAGGATGGGGTATTAATCAAATAGCCCAACTACTTAAAAAAAGTAATAAGACTATTAGCGCGCAGAAAAATAGCGCCATGAAAAGATTGTCGCTAAAAGGAAATGCAGAAATGTACGCCTGGATTAATAGTTTACAGGGCGTTAAGGAACTTAATTTGCTTTCATTGCAAAAGGAAAAGGCAGAATGGAACACATCGCATCAGATGTAAGAATTGCCCTGATTGAAAGTTGCGTGATGAGCGCCGTAGGTTTAAGTATATTATTGCAGGGAAATAACGCGCCGCGCTATCAGGTGTTTACTTTTACGAACCAGAGTGAATTTATGGCCGCGCAGGAAGTTGAACCCTTTTACGCGGTTATTTTTTCATTGCCCGGCACGCGTGAACACCGGCGCGAATGCCTGAGCTTCTTTGGCGAAATCGCGAAAACATGGCCAAAAATGAAGCGGTTGGTTATGGCGAACAATGAATCTGAAGCGAGTCTGATAAACCAGCTCTCGCTGACTACATTTCACGGCGTGCTGAATAAATCCCTGCCGCTTAACGCCTTTGCAGAAAATCTCCTCGCTGTGCTGAACGAAAACAATAAGCAAGCTGACCATGCAAGCAAAACAAACCCGATCAAAACAGCGCCGCGGCTTTTAAGCCCGACCGAGCGCACCATCTTACGTTATTTAACAGATGGTTATTCCATTTCGCAAATCGCCTCTCAGTTAGAGCGCAATATCAAGACCATTCGCGCGCATAAGTTTAACGCCATGCTCAAACTTGGCGTGCATACCGATGCCGGTTTGCTTAACGCCGCGGATATGCTGCTGCATCGCGCAACGCCATTTTAATCTTCATGCTCCGGCGGGAAACCTGGCCGGAGCTTTTTCGCTTTTACCACGTTACTTTACTGGCAGACATCCACCCACCGGGCGGCGGTCAGTTCTGCAAGTCGCGATGGCGAAATACGCACGGCGCTGTGAATGGCCCCGGCTGCGGGCAATACTTCCTGATACGCTTTAAGCGACACATCACAATAAACGGCCAGAGGATGCTCAAGGCCAAAGGGGCAGACGCCTCCCACCGGGTGCCCTGTCCAGGTGATCACTTCATCAGTGCTTAACATGCGCGCTTTGGCGCCAAAGGCCGCTTTCAGTTTTTTATTGTCCAGCCGGGCATCGCCTTTCGCCACAATAAGAATGATTTCATCTTTTACTTTTAAAGACAGGGTCTTGGCTATTTGTCCGGGTTCAACGTTGTGCGCGGCGGCGGCCAGCGCAACGGTAGCTGTGCTTTCGTTAAGTTCAATAATAACGATGTCGGGCGCTTTCTCGGCAAAAAATTGCCGTACAGATTCCAGACTCATGCGTTTCTCCTGCTGAAGACTTTCCTTTACTGATATAACCAGAACGGGCTGATGATTGTTATTGATTAACGGACTGCTAACAAGTCAGTGTTTTCTGGATCTTCTTCACAATCACAGAAACCGGTTACTGTAACCGGTTGCAGCCCGGCTCTACGCGATTAATACTGGTTCCGTAACCAACCCTGTATCCCGTAAATAATAAGAGCCGTCTATGAAACGTATCCTTGTATGCTGTGCCGCCGGTCTGTCGACCGGCATGGTAGTAAACCGTATGAGGCAGGCCGCAGAGCAGCATAATATCGCTGTGGAACTTAATGCGGCGGGCATTAACGCGTTTACCGAAACTTTTTCTCATTACGACTGCTGCCTGTTGGGGCCGCAGGTAAAAACCCACCTTGAAGCGTGCAGGGCGCAGGCAGCGAGTAGCCAGATACCTGTATCCGTCATTAATGCAATGGATTATGGAATGATGCGCGGCGACAAAATTCTCGCTGACGCACTCGCGTTATTAGCCTGACAGGAGAGCCGCTATGTCTGCCAACCATGCCGCCTTTAATGTGATTTTTCGTTTCGTTGAAAATTATGTCAGCCCCATCGCCGGACGTATCTCTTCACAACGCCACGTCATGGCTATTCGCGACGGCTTTATTTCCGCTATGCCGTTTATGATTGTCGGTTCTTTTTTACTGGTTTTTGCCTATCCGCCTTTTTCACCGGATACCACCTGGGGTTTTGCTCGCGCCTGGCTCGATCTCGCAAAGCAGTTTGAAGGGCAAATTTTGACGCCGTTTGATATGACGATGGGCATTATGTCTATCTACATTTGCGCGGCCATCGCCTATAACCTCGGCAAGCATTACGCGAAATCTCATCAGCTTGATCCATTCATGTGCGCTATGTTGGCGCTGATGGCCTTTTTGCTGGTGGCGGCGCCAAAAACCAAAGGCACTTTGCCGGTGGACAGCCTGGGCGGCACCGGCATTTTCACGGCTATCCTGGTGGCGATCTACTGTGTGGAGATGATGCGTTTTCTGAAGGCGCACAACATCGGCATTCGTTTACCGGATCAAGTGCCGCCGATGATCAAAAACTCCTTCGACTTGCTGATCCCGGTGCTGGTGGTCGTGCTGACGCTTTACCCGCTGAGCCTCTTTATTCAGGCGCAGTTCGACATGCTGATCCCGCAGGCCATTATGGCTATCTTTAAGCCGTTGGTTTCGGCGGCGGATTCCCTGCCTGCCATTTTGCTGGCGGTGCTTGTCGGCCACCTGCTTTGGTTCGCCGGCATTCACGGCGCGGCTATTGTTTCCGGCATGCTGCAAATGTTCTGGCTGACCAACCTTGGCATGAACCAGAGCGCGCTGGCGCAGGGCGCGCCGTTGCCACATATCTTTATGGAAGCGTTCTGGACGTTCTTTATCGTGGTGGGTGGTTCCGGCGCGACGATGGGGCTGGTGCTCTGTTATTTGCGCAGCCGCTCGGTGCATCTGCGTTCTATCGGCCGTCTTAGCGTAGTCCCCAGTATTTTTAACATCAACGAACCGGTTATTTTCGGCACGCCTATCGTAATGAACCCGGTCTTCTTTATCCCGTTCTTGCTGGCGCCGATGGTTAACGCCATCATCGCATGGGCGGCGATGAAGCTTGATTTAATTGGCCGGGTGATTTCTGTCGTGCCGTGGACCGCGCCTGCGCCGATTGGCGCCGCATGGGGGCTGGGCTGGGATTTCCGCGCGGCGATCCTGGTGGTGGTGTTAGCCGTTATTTCTGCTGTTATCTACTTCCCGTTCTTTAAAGTCTATGAAAAGCAGCTGCTGGCTCAGGAAGCCGCAGAAGCGCAAGCGCAAAAAGAGACGGAAGAAGAAGGGCGCCAGGTGGCGTAATGAAAACGGCGGGGAAACCCGCCGTTGCTTATTTAAGCGTGCAGTCGCCGCATTGCTGCACGTCCGGCAGGCGATAACGCTGGCAGCAGGTACGGCGAACCAGCAAGCCTTCGCGCAGCACCACCGTGCGATAGAGCGGATTATCTTGACCGTTGCGCAGCTGTTTTTCAAAAAAGCAGGCTTCACGAAGCGCGTTTACCGTTCCCTCGCCAAGAAAACTCTTCCACTCACCGAAACACCAGTTAAGCAGATATCCCGTGTTACTCCAGATAAGCCGGCCATTGATATCGCCGGTCTCTTCAAGCGCATTTACAACCGGCTGCAAACATTCCGCCACCAGTTTTTCAACGCGTTCGCGAGCGGATAACGCGCTGGCAAGATAATCTTCCTGTACGTTCAGCCAGAAGCAGGCAGCGCGGCCAGTTTCATGAAATTCGACATGAATATGGGAAGGCGTAACGGCAATAGCCTGGGGTTGCGTCAGCAATGCCAGCATCAGCGGCGGCGCAAGCAGACCGAGATACCACTGCGCCCAGAGTGAAACCAGCGGCTTAGCCTCGCGTGGCTGCGCAGGATGATTGCGGTAAATATGATCGGAATAGAGAGCCATCAGGGAAGCCAGGCGGGCGGGATGCGCCCACTGCGCCAGCGTCATCGCCGCGTCAGGCGGCGTTTCATTCAGCCGAATGATGTCATTAAAGTGCGCGCGGTGCGTGGTGAACGCCTCGCGTATAGACTCTGCCAGCGTAGAGGAGGGCTGGTAGAGCGGTGTGCGCCAGATAAGATCATCAGCAATCTGAAATGAGTGGTAAGCCATGACCCTGCTTAATAGCAAATCTAAATGATAATGATTGCCAATCCTAACTATAGGCGGAGCCGATAGCAAGCAGATTCACCGGAGCGACTTAGGAAAATAGCGTTGCCGCACAATTCAGGCGGCATGGCGGGGATCGGCAAAAAGAATATGGTTTCGTCCCTGATTTTTCGCTGCATACAGCGCCGCGTCGGCCTGACGCAAAGCCATTTCAATGTCCTGATCTTCAAGCGGCGCAATGCCAATACTCAGCGTTACGTTAGTCGCCACGCTTTCATTAAACATATGGGGAATGCGCAAATCATAAACGCGCTGCCGAATGCGTTCTGCCGCCTGACAGGCACGCTGGGCATCGGAATTGGTTAAGAGCACCAGAAACTCTTCGCCGCCGTAGCGGGTAACGATATCCCTTGAACGCACCGAATCCCGAATAGCCGCAGAAACCCGCGTCAGCGCCTGGTCGCCCATCATATGCCCGTAATGATCGTTATAGGCTTTGAAATGGTCGATATCCATCAGCATAACAAAGTGCTGACCGGTACCCAGCGCCAGCACATGCTCCAGGCGGTTCTGGAAGCCGCGTCGGTTATAAAGCCCGGTGAGCGGATCCATCATACTCAGATCGGTTAGCGTCTCTTTCTCTTCCAGCAGCTTTAACATCAGCCCTTGCGAAAAAGTGTCGCTGCGTTTCTGGATAATATGCTGGATAGCAATGCCCACCATGGGCAGCGCGACAGCATAAAACATCCGCATTAAATGCTGCGCCTGATCGAGCCAGATAACCGTAACGACCACCGGCAGACAGTGGCAGATAAACGCGCTGAGATTATTAATGAAGGATAAAGAGCCGATAAACAGCACGGTTAACAAGGCCACCAGCAGGTAGGAAAGGTCAAGGCCTGGCACGGTAGTAAATTTAAGGGCGATCTGTCCGGCCCACATTAGCCCGAAAAGCAACGAGATCAGGTTAATGTTGATGCGTCGGTGGCTGTTTCGCGCATGCCAGATAAGCAGGCCAACACTACTGGTAAGCACGGCGACAAGAGGTAAGGTGACGCGTTCCACTGAGTAAAGCGGGCTCGCTATGCTAAACAGTGCGGAAAACGCGTTCAGGAAAAGAAACAAGCGTAGAGAAAGTTGGTACTTTTCTTTAAGTAAGGCTCGCCAGGTTTGCGCTGTCATATATAAGTCGTTATTTATCAGAGCCGTAACAAAGTTTAAAAGCCAGATGAAAAAAATAACGGGCGAAACAAGAGTTTCGCAAAAGTTAAATGTAAGTTTAATAATGCTGTAATGGTGAGCAATTTATCACCTTCACGAATGTATGTCATTACCCCGCCGGCCAGCAAAAATCACCTTTATGATAAATCCTGACAAATGAGAATTTTTATCATATGATATTGGTTATCATTATCGGTGTGAGAGGGATAAGCATGTTGCAAAAGCGGCTGGAAAGCGGATGGGGAATTATCGTACCCGGACTGCTGGTAACTTTGCTGGCGTTGAGCGATTTAACCTTTGCGCAGTGGCGTATTGTCGTCGTGGTGGCGCTGCTTGCTACGTCGTTGATGCTGTTTCACAAACGGTTGCGCCATTTCCTGCTGTTGCCGTCGTGCATTGCTTTCGCGAGCGTATTAATGCTGATTGTGATGAATCTGAAGGGATGAAACCAGGAAGGAAGCGAGACGTTCAGAAAGTGGTGCGAGGGGGGGGACTTGAACCCCCACGTCCGTAAGGACACTAACACCTGAAGCTAGCGCGTCTACCAATTCCGCCACCTTCGCATACCAGCAATACCGGGAAGTATTGCAACCACGGAGGCGCATTCTAGATGTTTTCTGAGCTTCGTCAACACTTATTTCATGCCGCATTTCTGAGTGGCGCAAAAAGCGGCATTTTTGTGACAGGGAACGATTAGCGCTTCGCGTTACGGCCCATGACTGCACGATAAACCTTAAAGCGTCCGGTCTGTGCCAGCACTTCATGGTTGCCGAACATTTCATCCAGCAGATTGGGGTACGGAAGAAACGCGTTGGCAACAATGCGCAGTTCGCCGCCGTTATTCAGGTGTTTTACCGCGCCGCGAATCAACGTCTGCGCGGCCTCAAAGCTGGTCTGCAACCCGTCATGGAATGGCGGATTTGAAATAATCATATCAAAGCGGCCTTTCACTTCGGAAAAGACGTTGCTCGCAAACACGTCGCCTTCAAAGCCGTTTGCCGCAAGCGTCGCGCGGCTTGCTTCTACCGCAGGGGCGCTCACGTCGCACAGCGTCAGCCGAACTTTCGGCGAATGGCTGGCCAGCGCCGCCGCCAGCACGCCAGCGCCGCAACCTACGTCCAGCACTTTGCCTTTGGTGTGCGGTGAAAACGTCGCGAGCAGCAGATCGCTGCCGACATCCAGCCCGTCGCGGCTGAAGACACCCGGCAGTGTCTTAATGGTTAATGCATCCAGCGCATATTCATCCCACCAGGCGTCTTTATCAAAGGCGGGTTGCGTTTCGAGACGGCCATGATAAAGGCCGCAGCGGCGGGCGCTGTCTATTTTGGTCAACGGACAGTACGCCTCAAGCATTTGCTCGGCGCTACGCACGCCGCTGCGGTTTTCACCAACAACAAATACATCGCAGCCTACAGGCAGGAGAGAAAGCAGATTCATCAACTGGAATTGCGCTTCCGGCTTGTTTTTCGGCCAGTAGTAAATAAGGGTATTGCTGTCGGCGATGAATTCAGCATCGGCGACCAGGCCGTATTGCGCCCGTTCTCCCATTGGCTTGCTGAGCACCTGCCAGTGGTGGAACTGTTGCGTATGCGCGCGGCTTGCCGCCGTTTCGAAGCGCGCGGGCAGGTCATCCTGCATATCGCCGGCGAACAGCACGCGGCTTTCCAGAAAATCATCACTGTGGCGTAGCAGAACTTCGCTTGCCGGGGAAAAAGCGGACATGAAAAACTCCTCAGGAAACTTGAGGGGCGATTATAGTGGTTTGTTGGCGCAGGTTCGACGAATTTGCTATATTTGCGCCCCTCCGGCTTTCACTCAGGCACCGTTATGACATCCCGACGAGACTGGCGTTTACAACAACTGGGCGTTACCCAGTGGGTATTACGTCGCCCCGCCGCGCTGCTGGGCGAAATAGCGATTACCCTGCCGGCGCATATTCGTCTGGTGATGGTGGCGCAAGCGCTGCCCGCGCTAAATGAGCCGATTGTGCAGGATGTGCTGCGCGCTTTAAAGCTGCGCCCGGATGAGGTAATGCAGCTCACGCCGGAGCGGGTAGCGATGCTCCACGACGGCGCGCATTGCAACAGCTGGTGTCTTGGCGTAACGGAGCCGTTAGCGCTGCCGGGCGCGAAACTCGTCTCGCCGGGGCTGGAAGGGCTTCGGCGCAGCAGTGCGGCCCGCGCCGCTTTATGGCAACAAATTTGCGAAAATGATGACAATTTCTTCCCTGGAGCCGACTGATCTCGCCGCGGCTTACGCCATTGAAATACGCAGCCACGCTTTTCCCTGGAGTGAAAAAACGTTCGCGACCAATCAGGGTGAGCGCTACCTCAACTACCGGCTTGATCTACAAGGCGAGATGGCGGCATTCGCCATCACTCAGGTCGTGCTCGACGAAGCCACGCTGTTTAACATCGCGGTCGACCCCGCTTATCAGCGGCGCGGGCTGGGCCGACAGTTGCTTGAACATTTAATTAGCGAGCTGGAAACCCGCGGGGTACTCACCCTCTGGCTTGAAGTGCGGGCCTCAAACGTCGCCGCCATCGCGCTTTATGAAAGCCTGGGCTTTAACGAGGCGACGATCCGCCGTAACTACTACCCCACTAAAGAGGGGCGCGAAGACGCGATAATCATGGCTCTGCCGCTGGGCTGATAACAAAAGAAAGGTGATGTAATGAAGTGGGACTGGATACTCTTTGATGCTGACGAAACGCTGTTTACCTTTGACGCTTTCGGCGGCTTACAGCGGATGTTTCTCGATTACAGCGTGACGTTTACCGCTGAGGATTATCAGGATTACCAGGCCATCAACAAGCCGCTCTGGGTTGATTATCAGAACGGCGCCATCACGGCTTTGCAGCTTCAGCATCAGCGCTTTGAAAACTGGGCCGAGCGCCTGAGCGTGCCGGCAAGCGATCTTAACCGCGCGTTTCTCAATGCCATGGCGGAGATTTGCGCGCCGCTGCCCGGCGCCGTCTCTTTGCTTGATTACCTTAAAGGCAAGGCGAAGCTTGGCATCATTACCAATGGCTTTACCGCGCTACAGCAAATTCGCCTTGAGCGCACCGGTCTGCGCGACTATTTTGATCTGATTGTGATTTCAGAAGAGGTCGGGGTGGCGAAGCCAGACCCGCGCGTTTTCGATTATGCGCTGGAGCGCATGGGCAACCCGCCGCGCGAGCGCGTGCTGATGGTGGGCGATACGGCGGAGTCCGACATTCTCGGCGGCATTAACGCCGGTATCGCCACCTGCTGGCTGAACAGTCACGGCCGTACCTTGCCGGAAGATATCGCCCCCGACTATCAGGTCACCTCGCTAAGCGAACTGGAGCAACTGCTGTGTAAACAATAATTGTCTGCCCGCCCCTGATGGGTACAATAGCCGCATTTTTCGACTCACACGCTGCGTGGCGCTTTGCCGCGCGCTTACACAGAAGATTTGATTATGACGTTGTCTCCTTATTTACAAGAGGTGGCCAAACGCCGCACGTTTGCCATCATCTCTCACCCGGACGCCGGTAAAACCACCATTACGGAAAAGGTGTTGCTGTTCGGACAGGCGATTCAGACCGCCGGTACGGTAAAAGGCCGCGGCTCCAGCCAGCATGCGAAGTCCGACTGGATGGAGATGGAAAAGCAGCGCGGTATTTCTATCACCACTTCCGTGATGCAGTTCCCGTATAAAGAGAGCCTCGTAAACCTGCTCGACACCCCGGGCCATGAAGACTTCTCTGAAGATACTTACCGCACCCTGACGGCGGTAGACTGCTGTTTGATGGTTATCGACGCGGCGAAAGGCGTTGAAGATCGTACCCGCAAGCTGATGGAAGTGACCCGCCTGCGCGACACGCCGATCCTCACCTTTATGAACAAGCTCGACCGCGACATCCGCGACCCGATGGAGCTGCTCGATGAAGTGGAAAGCGAGCTGCGCATCGCCTGCGCTCCGATCACCTGGCCGATTGGCTGCGGCAAGCTCTTTAAAGGCGTTTACCACCTTTATAAAGATGAAACTTACCTGTACCAGACGGGCCAGGGCCACACCATCCAGGAAGTGCGCATCGTTAAAGGGCTGAATAACCCGGAGCTGGATAACGCCGTGGGCGACGATCTGGCCCAACAGCTGCGCGATGAACTGGAGCTGGTGCAGGGCGCATCCCATGAGTTCGATCAGGAGCTGTTCCTGAGCGGCGAAATCACCCCGGTCTTTTTCGGCACCGCGCTTGGCAACTTCGGCGTTGACCATATGCTGGACGGCCTGGTGGAATGGGCGCCTGCGCCGATGCCGCGTAAAACCGATACCCGCGAAGTGGAAGCGAAAGAAGAGAAGTTCTCCGGCTTCGTCTTTAAGATTCAGGCCAACATGGATCCGAAACACCGCGACCGCGTGGCGTTCATGCGTGTTGTCTCCGGCAAGTACGAGAAGGGCATGAAGCTGCGCCAGGTGCGTATCGGCAAAGACGTGGTTATCTCCGACGCGCTGACTTTTATGGCGGGCGACCGTTCCCATGTGGAAGAGGCTTATCCGGGCGACATTATCGGCCTGCATAACCACGGCACTATCCAGATTGGCGACACCTTTACCCAGGGCGAAATGATGAAGTTCACCGGCATTCCGAACTTTGCGCCGGAGCTGTTTCGCCGTATCCGCCTTAAAGATCCGCTGAAGCAAAAACAGTTGCTCAAAGGGCTGGTGCAGCTTTCGGAAGAGGGCGCTGTACAGGTGTTCCGCCCTGTCGCCAATAACGATTTGATCGTAGGCGCGGTGGGTGTGCTGCAATTTGATGTGGTTGTGGCGCGCCTTAAGAGCGAATACAACGTTGAAGCGATTTACGAATCGGTCAACGTTGCGACTGCCCGCTGGGTTGAGTGCGCGGATGTTAAGAAGTTTGAAGAATTCAAACGTAAAAACGAAGTGCAACTGGCGCTGGACGGCGGCGATAACCTGACTTACATCGCCCCTACTATGGTCAACCTGAACCTGACTCAGGAACGTTATCCGGACGTGGTTTTCCGTAAAACTCGCGAGCATTAATTTTCCTTACGGGGCGGGGCGCAAGCCGCGCCCCGCCTCTTTTCCCCGCCTTTTTCGCCTTCTCTTTTCCGCTTGCGGAACTTTCTTAAATTCCTGCTTTTTCTGCCGTTTTGCCGCTTTTTCGCCTTAGCCACCAGGCGTTTTTGAGAGAGTGATCTATATTTAACACTGTGATGACAAGGTCACTGGTTTAAACAACCATTCAATGCGTGTTTGGCAGTATTTAAGCCGTGAAGTCATCACTGATTTGATATTAAAAACTGACTTAAGCCAGTGCGGCGAGAGTTACTGAAACAGCGGGAAGTTGATAACAGTACGCTTCACTGTCTGAGCGGCCTTTAGCAAGACTTCGCGTTTTGCTGTTTAGGAAAAGCCAGTGTCGTTATGGCTTAAGGCTCAAATTCTGAGCAAACTACAGGAATGAATCGATGAACAAGACTAAGATTTCGAAAACTCTGCTGGCTGTGATGTTGGGTTCTGTCATGGCGACTTCTGCGGTTCACGCGGAAAGCTCCGTTACCGATAAAACCAAATCCGCTGCCGATTCCGCAGGGCAAAAAATCGATAGCTCTATGAATAAAGTCGGTAATTTCATGGATGACAGCGCCATCACCGCAAAAGTTAAAGCGGCCCTGGTGGACGATGAAAACATCAAGAGCACCGATATCTCTGTGGAAACCGAGAAAAACGTGGTCACCCTCAGCGGCTTTGTAGAAAGCCAGGCGCAAGCCGAAGAGGCCGTTAAAATTGCGAAAGGCGTTGAAGGCGTTAAATCCGTCAGCGACAAACTGCACGTTCGCGATGGTAAAGACCAGTCGGTAAAAGGTTACGCGGGTGATGCTGCTACCACCAGCGAGATCAAAGCCAAACTTCTGGCTGATGACATTGTGCCGTCCCGTATGATTAAAGTGGAAACCACTGACGGCGTCGTTCAGCTCTCCGGTACCGTTGAATCTCAGAAACAGTCTGACCGGGCCGAAAGCATCGCTAAAGCCGTTGATGGCGTGAAAAGCGTCAAAAACGATCTGAAAGTGAAGTCGTAACACCCCAGACCCACTCTCCCGGTCTTAGCCGGGAGAGAAGGTAAGTATGACCACCAAGAAAACACCGTCAGTGGGTCAGACGCTCACTAAGAAGCGGTTACAGTTTAACTATGGTAAAGGAGAGTCTTATGTTTCGTTGGGGCATTATTTTTCTGGTTATCGCGTTAATCGCCGCCGCTCTGGGCTTTGGTGGCCTGGCTGGTACGGCAGCAGGTGCTGCGAAGATCGTATTCGTCGTCGGTATTATTCTGTTCCTGGTCAGTCTTTTCATGGGCCGTCGTCGCCCATAGTGTGATAAAACTGTAACAGGCAGACGGGAAGGCCAGTCTTTATGACTGGCTTTCACGTTTCATAAGCAAAAATAAGCGCGCCTGAAGGCGCTAAAAAAAGCAGGATGGCAAGGTGGGACAACGTATTCCGGTTACGCTCGGCAACATTGCGCCGCTGGCGTTAAAGCCGTTTCGTCCCGGCAAGCTGGCTATTGTCTGCGAAGGTGGCGGTCAGCGCGGGATATTTACAGCCGGTGTGCTGGATGAGTTCATGCGCGCCGAATTTAACCCCTTCGATGCTTTCTACGGCACCTCTGCTGGCGCGCAAAATCTCTCTGCTTATGTCTGTAATCAGCCCGGCTATGCCCGGCGCGTGATCACCCGCTATACCACAACCCGCGAATTTTTTGACCCGTTGCGCTTCGTGCGCGGCGGGAACCTTATCGATCTCGACTGGCTGACAGAAGAGACCGCCCGCAAAATGCCGCTGGCAATGGACAGCGCGTCGCGGCTGTTTGACGCGGGTAAAGAGTTTTATATGTGCGCTTGTCGCAGCGACGACTATTCGCCCGGCTACTTTGCGCCGCAAAATCAGACCTGGCTTGATATCATCCGCGCTTCCAGCGCGATTCCGGGTTTTTACCGCACAGGCGTAATGCTTGATGGCGTGAGCTATCAGGATGGCGGTATCAGCGACGCCATTCCGGTGCAGGAAGCGGCGCGCAAGGGCGCAACCACGCTTGTGGTGATCCGCACTGTGCCTTCGCAAATGTATTACACGCCACAATGGTTTAAACGCATGGAGCGCTGGCTCACCGACAGTAGCCTGCAACCGCTGTTAAACCTCGTGCAGCACCATGAAACCAGCTATCGCGCCATTCAGGAATTTATTGAAAAGCCGCCCGGCAAGCTGCGTATTTTTGAAATCTATCCGCCTAAACCGCTAATGAGCATGGCGCTGGGCAGCCGTCTGCCGGCGCTGCTGGCGGATTACAAAACCGGCCGCCTGTGCGGACGCTATTTTCTGGCGACGGTTGGCAAGCTGCTGACCTCGAAGCCGCCGCTGCATCGTCATCGCGTAGCAACGCCGCCGACGCTGGTGGTGCCGCCTGCGACCGTGGCGAACGACGCCGTCGCGACAACGCCTGTCTTCGCGCCGGAAGCGAACGATGCGGCGTTTGATAATGAGGATCTGGCCTGATGCGGCGCTTTATCGACACCCACTGCCATTTTGATTTCCCGCCCTTTACGGGCGACGAAGCAAGAAGCCTTGACCAGGCGGCGCAGGCAGGCGTTGAGAAAATCATCTTACCGGCCATTGAAGCGGAACGTTTTGGCGCTGTCTTGTCGCTCGCGCAGACCCATAGCCGCCTTTACGCCGCGCTCGGCCTGCACCCTATCGTGATTAACAAACATAACGATGCTTCGCTGGCGTTGCTGGAACATCACCTAAAAAATCGCCCGCCGAAAATGGTGGCGATAGGGGAAATCGGCCTCGATCTCTATATGGAAAACCCGCTCTTTGAGCGCCAGGAAGCGATTCTCGACGCGCAGTTGACGCTGGCAAAGCGTTATCAACTGCCGGTTATCCTCCATTCCCGCCGCACGCACGACAAGCTCGCGATGCACTTAAAGCGCCATGATTTGCCGCGCCGGGGCGTGGTGCATGGTTTCGCCGGCAGTCTGCAACAGGCGCAACGCTTTATTGATATGGGCTATAAGATTGGCGTGGGCGGCACGATCACCTATCCCCGCGCCAGCAAAACGCGCAACGTCATCGCGCAACTGCCGCTTTCAGCGCTGCTTCTGGAAACCGACGCTCCGGATATGCCGCTTAACGGCTTCCAGGGCCAGCCTAATCGCCCCGAGCGCGTCAATGGCGTATTCGACGTGCTTTGCGAACTGCGTCCCGAGCCGCCTGAGCTTATCGCCGAGACCATTTTGCAAAATACCTTACGCCTCTTTGCCTTTCCGCCAGCACCCTAATGTGAACTGCCGCAAATTATTGACTGAAAAACTCCGTCTGTTTCGCAAAAATTTGTTTAGCCGCACAACGATTAATACCCTGTCGTTATAATCGCCTCGTTTTCTGGAAACGAGCTTGTTATTTACTGACTACACAGGGACATTGTATGCAAATCCTCATGGGGCTTATCGGCATGATTACGCTGCTGCTGATAGCCGTACTTCTCTCCAGCCATCGTAAGGCCATCAATCTTCGCACTGTGCTGGGCGCCTGGCTTATTCAGGTCGGCATCGGCGCGCTGGTGCTTTACGTTCCGGTGGGCCGCAAAATCTTGCTCGCCATGTCTGAAGGGGTAGCGAACGTTATCGCTTACGGCAATAACGGCATCAGCTTTCTTTTCGGCGGCCTGGTCTCTGACAAAATGTTCGAACTGTTCGGCGGCGGCGGGTTTATTTTCGCGCTGCGCGTGTTGCCGGTTATTGTGTTCTTTTCCTCGCTGATTGCGGTGCTTTATTACCTTGGCATCATGCAACTGGTGATCCGTATTCTGGGCGGCGCGCTGCGCGCGGTGCTGAAAACGTCCCGTACCGAATCGCTTTCCGCGACGGCGAATATTTTTGTCGGCCAGACGGAAGCGCCGCTGGTAGTGCGTCCTTATATCGCCACCATGACCCGCTCCGAGCTGTTTGCGGTGATGTGCGGCGGTCTGGCTTCGGTGGCTGGCTCTGTGCTGGCCGGGTATGCGCAAATGGGCGTCCCGCTGGAGTATCTGATTGCCGCCTCGTTTATGGCGGCGCCGGGCGGTTTATTATTCGCCAAGATTATTTTGCCGGAGACCGAAACGCCTAACGACGCGCCGCGGCTGGAAGCGGCGGAAAACGATCCGGATCGTCCCACTAACGTGCTGGACGCGGCGGCGTCAGGCGCCTCCTCGGGCATGCAGTTAGCCTTAAACGTGGGCGCGATGCTGCTGGCCTTTGTGGCGCTGATAGCGCTGCTCAACGGCATGCTGTCCGGCATTGGCGGCTGGTTTAACCATCCTGAACTCTCCTTGCAGCTTATTCTTGGCTGGGTCTTTGCGCCGCTCGCCTGGCTTATTGGCGTTCCCTGGAGCGAGGCGACGGTAGCGGGTTCGTTTATCGGCCAGAAGCTTATCATCAACGAGTTTGTCGCCTACATGAACTTTGGCGAATACCTGAAAGAGGATGCCGCTGTAGCGGCGGCGGGCTTGCAGGTCTTGTCGGATCACACCAAAGCGATTATCTCTTTTGCGCTGTGCGGGTTCGCAAACCTCTCTTCTATTGCGATTTTAATCGGCGGACTGGGCAGCATGGCGCCGAACCGCCGCCACGAGGTGGCGCAGCTTGGGTTAAAGGCGGTAGCGGCCGGTACCCTTTCTAACCTCATGAGCGCCACAATTGCCGGGGTTTTCCTCGCGCTGTAACTGGCGCCCTTCGCTTTAATACGCCTTTCATAAAAATGCGCCACTTCCTTTCCGCACCGGGGGAAAGTGGCGTAAACCTCTGCATACCGCCACGCCGCGCATTATTCTTAAGTCAAAAGCCAGCAGGTAAATTCAGTGACTTGTTATTATTTTAACATTCACGGCGCGAACGTCCGGTGCGCTGATCATTGGGATGCCCGCTGAAGCAGGACGTTTTCGCTGGGATATTGTTAGATTAATCA
Organism: Franconibacter helveticus LMG 23732; assembly: GCF_000463115.2. Taxonomy (GTDB): domain Bacteria; phylum Pseudomonadota; class Gammaproteobacteria; order Enterobacterales; family Enterobacteriaceae; genus Franconibacter; species Franconibacter helveticus. Next base: position 54,708 of record NZ_AWFX01000011.1, read on the forward strand.
CATATAATGGTTGTATGAACGCAAACCTGTTTTTGTAATTTGTGAAACGCGACACAAAATCATCGCTGGTGCAGATGTTAGAATTTTAACATTGACTGCGGTGATAAGCGGTGAGACGGAACTCAACGCGCTGGCGGCTAACGCCACGCTTCTTCATGGAACCAGGCCCGCTCCAACGTGTTGAGTTTCTCCTCTGAGAATCGTTTTTTTGTTGGAGATTGTTATGACTGATTTAACCAAAAGCAGCCTGCGTGCGCTGCAACTGATGGACCTCACCACCCTGAACGACGACGACACCGATGAAAAGGTGATTGCGCTTTGTCACCAGGCGAAAACCCCGGTGGGCAACACGGCTGCCATCTGCATCTACCCGCGTTTTATTCCTGTTGCGCGCAAAACCCTGCAAGCGCAAGGCACGCCGGAGATCCGTATTGCTACGGTGACCAACTTCCCGCACGGCAATGACGATATCGACATCGCGCTGGCGGAAACTCGCGCGGCGATTTCCTACGGCGCGGATGAAGTGGACGTGGTATTCCCGTACCGTGCGCTGATCGCCGGCAACGAGCAGGTTGGCTTTGAACTGGTAAAAGCCTGCAAAGACGCCTGTGCGGCAGCCAATGTGCTGCTGAAAGTGATCATCGAAACTGGCGAACTTAAAGAAGAAGCGTTGATCCGCAAGGCGTCGGAAATCGCTATCAAAGCGGGCGCAGACTTCATCAAAACCTCTACCGGTAAAGTGCCGGTTAACGCCACCCCGGAAAGCGCGCGCATTATGCTGGAAGTTATCCGCGATATGGGCGTTCAGGAAAGCGTAGGTTTTAAACCGGCGGGCGGCGTTCGCACGGCGGAAGACGCAGCTAAATACCTGGCGGTCGCTGACGAACTCTTCGGCGCCGACTGGGCCGACGCCCGTCACTACCGCTTTGGCGCCTCCAGCCTGCTGGCAAGCCTGCTGAAAGCGCTGGGCCATGGCGACGGCAAGAGCGCCAGCCAGTACTAATCTCTTCTGCGGCGGGCCTCCGCCGCTTTTAACCTGATGACATCAGGGGGTTACCTTGTTTCTCGCACAAGAAATTATTCGTAAAAAACGCGATGGCCAGCCGCTGAGCGACGAAGAGATCCGCTTCTTCATTAACGGCATTCGCGACAACACCATTTCCGAAGGGCAAATCGCCGCGCTGGCGATGACCATTTTCTTCCACGATATGACCATGCCGGAGCGCGTGTCGCTGACCATGGCGATGCGAGATTCAGGTACGGTGCTGGAGTGGAAAAGCCTGAACCTGAATGGCCCGGTGGTGGATAAACACTCCACTGGCGGCGTGGGCGATGTCACTTCGCTGATGCTCGGCCCGATGGTGGCGGCCTGCGGCGGCTACATTCCAATGATTTCCGGGCGCGGCCTTGGCCATACCGGCGGCACGCTCGACAAGCTGGAGGCGATCCCGGGCTTTGATATTTTCCCGGACGACAACCGCTTTCGTCAGATCATTAAAGAGGTCGGCGTGGCGATAATCGGCCAGACCAACTCGCTGGCCCCTGCCGACAAGCGTTTTTACGCTACCCGCGACATCACCGCCACGGTCGATTCCATTCCGCTTATCACCGGCTCTATTCTTGCGAAAAAGCTTGCTGAAGGGCTGGATGCGCTGGTCATGGACGTGAAAGTCGGCAGCGGGGCGTTTATGCCGACCTACGCGCTTTCCCAGGAGCTGGCGGAAGCGATAGTTGGCGTTGCCAACGGCGCGGGCGTACGCACCACGGCGCTGCTCACCGACATGAACCAGGTGCTGGCTTCCAGCGCCGGCAACGCAGTAGAAGTGCGCGAAGCGGTGCAATTCCTGACCGGCGAGTACCGCAATCCGCGTCTTTTTGAGGTGACGATGGCGCTGTGCGTGGAAATGCTTATCTCCGGCAAGCTGGCGAAAGACGATACCGACGCGCGCCGACAGCTTCAGGCGGTGCTGGATAACGGCAAGGCGGCGGAAATCTTTGGTCGCATGGTGGCGGCTCAGAAAGGGCCGGACGACTTTATCGAAAATTACGATCGCTACCTGCCGACCGCGATGCTCAGCAAAGCGGTGTATGCCGACCGCGCGGGTTATGTCAGCGAAATGGATACCCGGGCGCTCGGAATGGCGGTCGTTGCCATGGGCGGCGGCCGTCGCCAGGCTGCTGACAGCATTGACTACAGCGTTGGCTTCACCGAGATGGCGCGCCTTGGCGAGCAGGTTGACGGCGAGCGCCCGCTGGCGATCATTCACGCCAGCAGCGAAGAGAACTGGAAACAGGCGGCGCAGGCGGTGAAAGCGGCAATCAAAGTTAACGATACCGCGCCGGAAAGCTCACCGGTTGTCTATCGCAGAATCAGCCAATAAGTGGCATACTGATCTGATCACTTTTTTACAGCGCAATAGGTACGGAGAACATATGAAACGTGCATTTATTATGGTGCTGGACTCTTTCGGAATTGGCGCAACGGAAGATGCGGAACGCTTCGGCGACGCGGGTTCCGATACCCTTGGCCACATCGCTGAAGCCTGTGCGAAAGGCGAGGCGGACAAAGGCCGCCAGGGCCCGCTCTATCTGCCGAATCTGACCAGACTGGGTCTGGCGAAAGCGCATGAAGGCGCAACCGGTTTTATTCCTGCCGGTATGGATGGCGAAGCGGAAATCACCGGCGCCTATGCCTGGGCGCACGAGCTTTCTTCCGGTAAAGACACCCCGTCAGGCCACTGGGAAATCGCCGGCGTGCCGGTGCTTTTCGACTGGGGTTACTTCACCGATGAGAAAAACAGCTTCCCGCAGGAGTTGCTCGACAAGCTGGTTGAGCGCGCAAACCTGCCGGGTTATCTCGGTAACTGCCACTCTTCCGGCACCGTGATTCTGGACGAGCTGGGCGAAGAGCATATGAAAACCGGCAAGCCGATTTTCTATACCTCTGCCGACTCGGTATTCCAGATCGCCTGTCACGAAGAGACTTTCGGCCTCGATCGCCTCTATGAGCTGTGCGAGATCGCCCGTGAAGAGCTGACCGAAGGCGGCTACAACATTGGTCGCGTTATCGCGCGTCCGTTTGTCGGCGACAAGGCGGGCAACTTCCAGCGCACAGGCAACCGTCATGACCTGGCGGTCGAACCGCCTGCGCCGATCGTGCTGAAAAAGCTGGTGGACGAGAAGGGCGGCCAGGTGGTTTCCGTGGGTAAAATCGCGGATATCTACGCCAACATGGGCATTACCAAAAAGGTAAAAGCCACCGGTCTCGACGCGCTGTTTGACGCCACCATCAAAGAGATGAAAGAAGCGGGCGACCAGACGATTGTCTTCACCAACTTCGTGGATTTCGACTCCTCCTGGGGACACCGTCGCGACGTGGCGGGCTATGCGGGCGGCCTTGAGCTGTTCGACCGCCGTCTGCCGGAGCTGCTGGAACTGGTGGGCGAAGATGACATTATCATCTTTACCGCCGACCACGGCTGCGACCCGACCTGGAAAGGCACCGATCACACGCGAGAACACATTCCGGTGCTGATTTACGGCCCGAAAGTGAAACCCGGCTCGCTGGGCCATCGTGAAACGTTTGCGGATATCGGTCAGACCGTCGCCAAATATTTTGGTTTGTCTGACATGGAATATGGCAAGGCGATGTTCTGAATTGACGGGGCGGGTTATCCGCCCTGCATTTTGCTTTAAACGTTAAGGAAAATAAAAATGGCTACCCCACACATTAACGCCGAGATGGGCGATTTCGCTGACGTTGTTCTGATGCCGGGCGATCCGCTGCGCGCTAAGCACATTGCAGAAACCTTCCTTGAAGACGTGCGTGAAGTAAACAACGTACGCGGCATGCTGGGCTTCACCGGCACGTATAAAGGCCGCAAAATCTCCGTAATGGGCCACGGCATGGGCATTCCGTCCTGCTCCATCTACACCAAAGAGCTGATCACCGATTTCGGCGTGAAGAAAATTATTCGCGTTGGCTCCTGCGGCGCGGTGCGCGCCGATGTCAAACTGCGTGATGTCGTCATCGGCATGGGCGCCTGCACCGACTCCAAAGTTAACCGCCTGCGTTTTAAAGACCACGATTTTGCGGCTATCGCCGATTTCGGCATGGTGCGCAACGCGGTAGACGCGGCGAAAGCGCTGGGCGTGGAAGCGCGCGTCGGCAACATCTTCTCAGCTGACCTGTTCTATACGCCGGATCCGTCCATGTTCGACGTCATGGAAAAATACGGCATTCTCGGCGTGGAGATGGAAGCAGCGGGCATTTATGGCGTGGCGGCGGAGTTCGGCGCAAAAGCGCTGACTATCTGCACCGTTTCCGACCATATCCGCACCCATGAGCAAACCACGGCGGCAGAGCGTCAGACCACGTTCAACGACATGATCCACATTGCGCTGGAATCTGTGTTGCTGGGCGACAAAGAGTAAGCGTTTGATGCAGTAAAAAGGGCGCTGCGGCGCCCTTTTTTTATGGATGGCGAAAGAACAGCCGCCGCCCTGCGAGCGCGCTTTTCCTCTCTAGCGCACGACCTGCGCAATCCACTCGGCAACCTGACGCAGCTCCGCTTCCTGCTCCGGGAAATCGCCGATCAGCGTTTCGCACTCTTGCTTCAGGTCCTGCGCCCGGTAAGCGCAGCCTTGCAGGCGGTTCGCCAGCGCCTCCAGCGGCGCGGGATTAAGGCTGTCGGTAAACACCTGCGTGCGGGTGATATGCCCTTTCTCCACGTCGAAATGCAGTTCCACGCCGCCCCAGGTAAAGCGCTCATCAAGCAGATGGGTAAAGGCGGGGGCCTGGCCGAAATTCCACTCCCAGCTGCTCTGGCGGGCGAAGGTTTCCGCGAAGCCCGGTAAATCCGGCGCGGCGTCCGGGGAGATAACTTCTGCTTCCACCTGCTCGCCGTAAAAGGTAAAAAACGCCTGCTTTACCGCTTCGCAAATCTGCTCGTGCGTGATGCCGGGGGAGAGATCGTTGAGATTAGCGACGCGCCCGCGCACCGAAGTAATGCCTTTAGCCTGTAGCTTTTTCTTATCGGGATTAAGGTAGTTGGCAAGGCGGCTTAAATCGGCGTTCAGCAGCAGCGTGCCATGGTGAAAGCCGCGATCCAGGGTTTCACGGTAAGCGGAGCCGGAAATTTTGCGGTCGCCTTCCTGGGTCGCGACAACCAGATCGTTACGCCCGGAAGCGCTCGCCGTAATGCCAAGCGCCGCCAGCGCGTTAATCACAATGGCCGTCGAGACGCTTTTGTCATACTCCGGTTTGCCCGCCATAAAGGTAAAACAGGTATTGCCGAGATCGTGGAAGACCGCGCCGCCGCCGCTGCTGCGTCGCGCCAGGCGTACGTTATCTTCTTCCATCCGTCGGGTGTTGCACTCTTTCCACGGATTTTGCGCGCGTCCGATGACAACGGTGTCGGCGTTGCGCCACAGAAACAGCACCCGCTGGGTAGCGGGCATCTGGCGAAAAATGCACTCTTCCACCGCCAGGTTAAACCAGGGATCGTGAGAGTCAGAAATCAGCAGACGTAAAGAAGACATAGCGATATCCATTCGTTAACAGGAAAGAAAAGAGTATCACGCCCGCGCAGAGCGGGCGGTGCGAAACGCGCCCTTCAGGCGCCGGGTTGCGAAGAGGAACCGTTTTCGCCGTTATCTTCCTCTGGCACCGATTTACTGGCGGTAAGCAGGAAGGGCGATTGCTGCCAGCGGGTGCGTCTGCCTTGCAGCAGGGTGCGCGTCAGCACAATACCGATGGCCAACGCCAGCAGCATCATCAGGCGCAGGATATTGGTCGTGTTATCAACCTGCTTGGCTTCGGTTGGCAACGTATGGGTATCGAGCGTAATGCGCAAATAGCCAATCGCGCCGCTTTTATCCTGTACCGGCTGCACGATTTGCTCGTTAAAATAGCTGCCCGCCTTTTTGCCATCCAGCGCCAGGCGGTCGCGCACTTCTACGCCTTCACCGGCGCGGGCAATCAGTTCGCCCTCTTCGTCATAGACGCCAGCGTCAAGAATGCGGCTCTCTTCGGTAAGCTGGTTCAGCAGAGCGGTAATGCGTTTCTCGTCGGGGTTTTCGCCTTTCATCAGCGGCGCGAGGCTAAAGCTCACCTGGCGCGCCAGCGTGCGGGCCAGTTCTTCAAGCTGGACGTTACGCAGCCGCTGGTGGCTCTGGCTAAACCAGGAGGCGCCCTGCATTAAGGCAACCAGCAGGGCGAGACAGATAAGGACGATGACTGCGCGGTGCAGTCGAAATTTCAGTTTTGCGCGGGTCATAGTTTACCTGCTTAAAATGTGAATCTTAATGTTGCCAGAAGCGCTGCGGACAGGGTAGCCTCATGCGTTGTTTTGTCCCGGCCTGATTATATTTACAGGAGCTTGAATGCCGAACAGTCTGACCTGGTGCGACCTGCCAAACGACGTATCCCACTGGCCCGGCTTGCCGCTTTCCTTAAGCGGCGACGAAGTGATGCCGCTTGATTACCATGCCGGCCGTAGCGGCTGGCTCCTGTACGGACGGGGTTTAAATAAGCAGTCGCTGACCCAATATCAGCGTAAGCTAGGCGCGGCGATGGTTATCGTTACCGCCTGGTGCGTGGAAGATTATCAGGTGATCCGCCTTGCCGGTTCGCTGACCTCTCGCGCTACCCGCCTTGCGCACGATGAAGGGTTTGACGTCGCGCCGCTCGGTAAAATCCCCCATCTGAAAACGCCAGGCCTGCTGGTGATGGACATGGACTCCACCGCCATCCAGATTGAATGTATCGACGAGATTGCAAAGCTTGCCGGCACGGGCGAGCAGGTCGCGGAAGTGACCGAGCGCGCCATGCGCGGCGAACTGGACTTCACCGCCAGCCTGCGCAGCCGCGTCGGCACGCTGAAAGGGGCGGATGCGGATATCCTGCGCCAGGTGCGCGACGCGTTGCCGCTGATGCCGGGGCTGTCCTCGCTGGTGCTGAAGCTTGAGTCGCTCGGCTGGAAAGTGGCTATCGCCTCCGGCGGCTTTACCTTCTTCGCGGACTATTTGCGCGAAAAGCTGCATCTTACCGCCGTGGTGGCGAACGAGCTGGAGATCCGCGATGGCAAGCTGACCGGCGAAGTGATTGGTCAGATTGTCGATGCGCAATTTAAAGCGCAGACGCTGAAATCGCTGGCGGAGCAATATGCGATCCCGATGGCGCAGACGGTAGCGATTGGCGACGGCGCCAACGATCTGCCGATGATCCAGACGGCGGGGTTGGGCATAGCCTACCACGCCAAACCGAAAGTGAACGAAAAGACGGAAGTGACTATCCGTCACGCTGACCTGATGGGGGTGTTCTGCATTCTTTCAGGCAGCCTGAACCAGAAATAAAGAGGTAAAAGGTGGCGAAAGCTCCAAAACGCGCGTTTGTGTGTAATGAGTGTGGTGCGGATTATCCGCGCTGGCAGGGACAGTGCAGCGCCTGTCATGCCTGGAATACCATCACGGAAGTGCGTATCGCCGCCTCGCCGCAAGCGGCGCGCAATGAAAGGCTGGCGGGCTACGCGGGTAGCGCGGGCACCGCCAAAGTGCAGAAGCTCTCTGAGATAAGCCTTGAGGCGCTGCCGCGCTTCTCTACCGGCTTTAAAGAGTTTGACCGCGTGCTCGGCGGCGGCGTCGTGCCGGGCAGCGCTATTCTGATTGGCGGCAACCCCGGCGCCGGTAAATCCACGCTGCTGTTGCAAACGCTGTGCAAGCTTGCCGAACAGATGAAAACGCTCTACGTCACCGGCGAAGAGTCGCTCCAGCAGGTGGCGATGCGCGCCCATCGTCTGGGCCTGCCGACCACCAACCTGAATATGCTCTCTGAAACGAGCATCGAAACCATCTGCCAGATTGCCGAAGAAGAGCAGCCGAAGCTGATGGTTATCGACTCTATTCAGGTTATGCATATGGCGGATATCCAGTCGTCGCCGGGAAGCGTTGCCCAGGTGCGCGAAACGGCGGCTTACCTGACGCGCTTTGCAAAAACCCGCGGCGTGGCCATTGTCATGGTCGGCCATGTGACGAAAGACGGCTCGCTGGCGGGCCCGAAAGTGCTGGAGCACTGTATCGACTGCTCGGTGCTGCTGGATGGCGACGCCGACTCGCGCTTTCGCACGTTGCGCAGCCATAAAAACCGCTTCGGCGCCGTGAATGAGCTTGGCGTGTTCGCCATGACCGAGCAAGGGCTTCGCGAAGTGAGCAACCCTTCCGCCATCTTCTTAAGCCGCGGCGATGAAGTGACGTCGGGCAGTTCCGTGATGGTGGTCTGGGAAGGCACGCGTCCGCTGCTGGTGGAAATCCAGGCGCTGGTGGATCACTCCATGATGGGCAACCCGCGCCGCGTGGCGGTGGGGCTTGAGCAAAACCGCCTCGCTATTCTGCTGGCCGTGCTGCACCGTCACGGCGGTTTGCAGATGGCGGATCAGGATGTTTTCGTTAACGTCGTGGGCGGCGTAAAAGTCACGGAAACCAGCGCGGACCTGGCGTTGCTGCTGGCGATGGTTTCAAGCCTGCGCGACCGTCCGCTGCCGCAGGATCTGGTGGTCTTTGGCGAAGTGGGGCTGGCGGGCGAGATACGCCCGGTGCCAAGCGGCCAGGAGCGCATCTCTGAAGCGGCGAAGCATGGTTTCCGTCGCGCCATTGTGCCTGCCGCCAATGTGCCGAAAAAAGTGCCGGAAGGGATGAAAATCTTTGGCGTGAAAAAACTGTCGGATGCATTAGCCGTCTTTGACGACCTATAATCCATAAGCTTATGTTTTTTGGCGGGTGAGGCGTTGCCCACCCGCCCTGCACATTCTGTAGATCCGGCACGCCAATTCAGCAGGAGGCTCTTGTGTCATCATTCGACTATCTCAAAACCGCGATCCGTCAAAAGGGCTGCACCCTACAGGAAGTTGCGGAAGCTTGCGGCATGACCAAGGGTTATTTAAGCCAGCTCCTGAACGCGAAAATCAAAAGCCCCAGCGCCCAGAAGCTTGAGGCGTTGCACCGCTTCCTGGGGCTGGAGTTCCCCCGTCAGCAAAAGAGCGTGGGGGTGGTTTTCGGGAAGTTCTATCCGCTGCATACCGGGCATATTTACCTGATTCAGCGCGCATGCAGCCAGGTGGATGAACTGCATATCATCATGGGGTTTGATGAAAAGCGCGACCGCCTGCTGTTTGAAGAGAGCGCCATGTCGCAGCAGCCTACCGTGCCGGACCGCCTGCGCTGGCTGCTGCAAACCTTCAAATACCAGAAAAATATCCGCATCCATGCCTTTAACGAAGAGGACATGGAGCCGTACCCGCACGGCTGGGATGTCTGGAGCAACGGCATCAAGGCGTTTCTTGAAGAGAAAGGCATTCATCCCGACCGGGTCTATACCTCTGAAGAAGCCGACGCGCCGCAGTATCGCGAGCATCTGGGCATCGAGACGGTGCTTATCGACCCGAAGCGCACCTTCATGAACATCAGCGGCGGGCAGATCCGCGAAAACCCGTTCCGCTACTGGGAATATATTCCTACCGAAGTTAAACCGTTCTTCGTGCGTACCGTGGCTATTCTGGGCGGGGAATCAAGCGGGAAATCAACGCTGGTAAATAAACTCGCCAATATCTTTAACACCACCAGCGCCTGGGAATATGGCCGCGATTATGTTTTCTCGCATCTGGGCGGCGACGAAATGGCGCTGCAATATTCCGATTACGACAAAATCGCGCTTGGCCATGCTCAGTACATCGATTTCGCCGTGAAGTACGCCAATAAAGTCGCGTTTGTGGATACGGATTTCGTCACCACGCAGGCTTTCTGCAAAAAGTACGAGGGCAGGGAGCACCCCTTTGTGCAGGCGTTAATAGATGAATACCGCTTCGATCTGGTGATTTTGCTGGAAAACAACACGCCCTGGGTGGCGGATGGGTTGCGAAGCCTTGGCAGCTCGGTGGATCGCCGGGAGTTCCAGACCATGCTGGTGTCGATGCTTGAAGAGAACAACGTGGAGTTCGTGCATGTTGAAGAAGCGGACTACGATGCCCGCTTCCTGCGCTGCGTCGAGCTGGTTAAGCAACTGATGGGCGAACAGGCGTAACCGCCTTTACCCTGCTCCTCTCCCCTGTGGGGAGAGGAGAGAATTTAAAACGCCACCACCACTTTGCCGCGCATATGGCCTTCCAGCACTTTCTGGTGCGCTTCGGTAATGCTCTCCACGCTCAGGCCGTGCAGCGTTTCGCTCAAGGCATTTTCCACAACGCCTTCATCCACAAGCTTCGCCACGTTCTCTAAAATCTCGCCCTGACGCGCCATGTCGGCGGTCTGGTACATGCTGCGGGTATACATAAATTCCCAGTGCAGCGCGGCAGACTTCGATTTCAACGCATCCTGGTTTAACGGCTGTTTGTTTTCAACGATAGTGCAGATATGCCCCTGCGGCGCGATAAGCTGGCTTACCGCTTCCCAGTGACCATCGGTGTCGTTGAGGATGAAAATGTAATCCACAAATTTAATCTCGTGTTTCGCCAGCTCGCCTGGCAGGTCGTGATAATTCACCACGAGATCGGCGCCGCGTTCGCGACACCACTGCGCAGAGTCTTCACGCGAGGCGGTGGCGATGATTTTCACCTTGCTGTGATGACGCGCGAAGGGAATCGCGAGCGAACCAACGCCCCCTGCGCCGCCGATGATCAACAGCGTTTTATCCTCACCGGCGTCCTGAATGTTCAGGCGCTCGAACAGACCTTCCCAGGCGGTAAGCGCGGTTAAAGGAATGGAAGCGGCTGCCGCCCAGTCCAGCGAGCGCGGTTTGTGGCCGACAATACGGGCGTCAATCAGCTGGTGCGTGGTGTTGCTGCCGGGGCGGGTAATGTCGCCTGCGTAGTAAACTTCATCGCCTGCTTTAAAACCCTCTACCTTGCTGCCGACGGCCTTAACGATGCCGCTCGCATCCCAGCCCAGCACGCGCGGTTCCTGCAAACCATTTTTTTGCAGACCGGCGTGAACCTTGGTATCGACCGGGTTAATCGAGACCGCTTTCACTTCCACCAGCAGGTCGTTATCGCCCGGCTGCGGCATTTCGGTGGTAATTTCGATAAAAGTTTTCGGATCCTGCGGGTTAACGGCAATGGATTTTACAGTCATAGCCAATTCCTCATGTAAGCGTGAAGTCGAGTCATAGTGATGACTGTAGACTACGCGCCAGCGAAAGGGGTGATAAGATGGACAATCCCGAACGCAGTGTTCGCCCAGGATGAACAATTATGTTTAAGCAGCTTCAGGATATGGCTCTGTTCGCCCTGGTGGCGGAAACAGGCAGTTTTACGGCCGCCGCCGCAAAGGCAGGGTTGCCGAAATCAAGCGTCAGTCAGCGCATCAGCCAGCTTGAAAACCAGGTGGGTCTGCGTTTGCTTAACCGCACCACACGTAAGCTAAACCTGACCTTCGCTGGCGAACACTATTTGCTGCACTGTCGCGAAATGCTGGCGGCAAGCGAACGGGCTGAACTGGCGGTGCAACGCCTGCGCGATAACCCAAGCGGACGTTTGCGCATTACCTGCCCGGCGGGTATTGGCGCCACGCTGCTTGCGCCTATAAACGCGCAGTTCCAGTCGCGTTACCCTGATGTCTCCCTGGAAGTTTGCGTGTCGGACGACGTGCTGGATCTGGTGGAAGAGGGGTTTGATGTGGCGTTACGTACCGGCAAGCCGCAGGACTCATCGCTGGTGGGCCGCATGATTGGCCATTATCCGCGCTATCTGCTCGCTTCGCCTGACTATCTTGCGCGCTATGCCCCGATTACGCATCCAAGCCAGCTGGTCGAGCATCGCTGCATCGTCCATAAAGCCTGGTCGCAGTGGCTCTTTCAGCGTGAGAGCGAAGACTATCTGTGCCTGTTAAACCCGTCTCACCAGACCGATAACCTGCTTTATGCGCGCGGCAGCGCTATTGCTGGCGCAGGCATAACGCTGCTTCCCGCCTTCCTGCTGGAAGATAATATTGAAAAGGGGCTACTGACGCCTGTACTTTCAGAATGGCAAGTCGCAGGCAATGATCTCTGGCTTATTTATCCAGGCCGTAAGCTCAATTCCCCCGCTTTAATGAGTTATATCGATTTTGTGATGCAGTCGGATAAAGTGACGCAGTTCTATGCTGGCGTGCATTATTCTGAATTAAAGGGAAGCTCATACAAATAAAGACGCAGAAAGCTAAGGGCGGATTTTTTTGCCAAATTTCCGGGCGGGTTTGTTCATTAATAATCAGCCATGCAAATAAGACTCTTCTCACTTATTGCCTCAACTCAAGAATAACGTTATCTTTTCGCCCGCACAGTGGAAATAAATATTGCCTGAATAAATATAATTTAGAGATTCATATTTATTAATTATGAATGCTGCGCAACGCAGCCAGAGATCACCAGCGGCAGTCTTACTCCTCTTAACGAAAAATTAATTCAATACCTTCAGGCAGTTGCGGATAGCATTGCCTGTGCGGTAGCCTGCCCGATTTTTTTCAAATACGGATTATGCTTATGATCAGGAATGGATTTCATATTCAGAAAGCAACGGTAACGGCGTTGTTTCTGCGAGAGCTAAAAACGCGCTTCGGGAAATACCGGCTTGGCTATTGCTGGGCATTACTGGAACCAGTATTGCATCTGTTTGTATTGTGGATTGTTTTTGACTACGTAATGCAGCGTGCTATGGCGGATATTTCTTTTCCAGTTTTCCTGCTTAACGGCCTTATTCCTTATTTTCTTTTCAGCAATATAGCCACGCGGTCCATTAATGCCGTTGAGGCGAACCAGGGATTGTTTAATTACCGGCCGGTAAAGCCAGTCGATACTATTATTGCCCGAACTATCCTTGAGCTGTTTATTTATATAATGGTTTATTTTTTGTTAATGACGTTGTTATTAATAAGTGGTGAAACCATCGATCATGTTAACCTCATCTCACTTTTTACCGTGGGTTTTTTGCTGGTCGTTTTCTCTTTTGGCTGCGGGCTGATTGTTATGGTCGCGGGCGATGCCTTTCCGGAAATGGAGAAGTTTTTACCCGTCATCATCAAGCCGCTCTATTTTATCTCCTGCATTATGTTTCCGCTCAGTTCTGTGCCGAAGGAATACTGGCGCTGGCTTACCTGGAACCCGCTGCTCCATGCGGTGGAGCTTGCTCGCGGTGCGGTCGCCAGGAGCTACCAAAGCGACGGGGCCAGTCTCGCTTATCTTGCAATTAGCACGCTCGCAGTCCTGTTTGTTGGGCTGTTGCTTTATCGTAACCGGGAAGAGGCCATGTTGACGTCATGATTAAAATTGAAAACCTGACCAAGTCTTACCGGGTGCCTGGCGGCAGACATTATGTTTTTAAAGATCTCAGCCTTGAACTGCCAGCCGGAAAAAGCGTGGCGCTGATTGGCCGCAACGGAGCCGGCAAATCCACGTTGCTGCGCATGATAGGCGGCATAGATAAACCTGACAGCGGGCGCATTATCTCGCAGCGCTCTATCTCCTGGCCGGTTGGTCTTTCTGGCGGCTTTCAGGGCAGCCTGACCGGACGCGAGAACGTTAAGTTTGTGGCTCGCCTGTATGCCACGAAAGCGGATCTAAAAGAGAAGGTCGCTTTCGTTGAAGAGTTTGCCGAATTAGGTAAGTACTTCGATATGCCGATAAAAACCTACTCTTCCGGGATGCGTTCCAGGCTGAGCTTCGGGCTGAGTATGGCATTTAAATTTGACTATTACCTGGTTGACGAAGTCACTGCGGTAGGGGATGCGCGTTTCCGGGATAAATGTCATAAAATTTTTGCGGAAAAAAATAAAGAATCTGCATTCTTAATGGTTTCTCATAGCCTCGATACGCTTAAAAATTATTGTGATATAGCTTTACTTATTTCCAGCAGTTCAAATGTTAATGTATATAATAGCGTCCCGGAAGCAATAGAGGAATATCTTAAGAATGAAAGCCGAAATAAGTTTTAGCGGCTTCTATTATGCAATGCATTAAGATTGAACGATAAGAAGAGCGCAACATGAAAAGAATTTATAAACTACTCAGGAATCCTCCATTATTTTTCAGAGATTATTTTAATAAAAGGTACCCTGTCATCAGGAATGAACTAAAATGCCCCGAAGAAGAAGAATATATTTTAATCAAAAATGATTTAATTCTTGAATCTTTGATGGATAATCATTTTAAGATAGATGTGGTTTTTACATGGGTAGACAATCAAGATCCTGACTGGCAGTTAAAGTTTGAATCGTTTAAAAGCACAACTACTTTTTCTGAGGGGGAATATGCAAAGGATAGCGCTCGTTTTACAAATCATAATGAGCTGTATTATTCTCTGAAAAGCATTCAAAAGAATTTATCCTGGGTGAATAAAATATATCTCATAACGGATTCTCAAAAACCCTCCTGGATAAAACAATTTAATAATGTCACCATAGTTGATCACCGGGAGATTATACCGGACTGCTATCTTCCGACATTCAACTCACATGTAATTGAAGCTTTCTTACATAAAATCCATGGCTTAAATGAAAATTTCATTTATTTTAATGATGATGTTATTGTTGCCAGACCTTTACCTGCGGGACACTTTTTCAAAAGTAATGGTATCGCCTCGCTATTTGTTGCTTTAAAAGATCTTAATAAGATGGCTGAAAAAGGTGTTGATACGCCTACATTACATGCATCCTTACGAAGCATTGAATTGTTAAGACGGTATTTTAGAAGTGATATAAATAATCCTTTAGTACATACATATATACCGCTTAAAGTTAGTATGTATAAAGAAGTCTGGAGGTTGTACGAGAAAGAAATTGAAGGGTTTTTAATTCATAAATTTAGAAATAATTATGACTTAAATCTCGCAACCTTTCTTGTTCCATGGTTTACTTATTTAAAAGGTCACGCGGTTCAATCTCGAGATATTTGTTATTATTTTAACGTAAGATCCCCGGCAGCCAAAAGTGTTTACAATTCTTTATCGCAAGAAAAAAAAGAAGGCTTATACCCCCACTCCATATGCCCTAATGATTTTAATACAAAAACCACAAACTTAAAACATTATGATATTTTGTTAAAGAAGAATCTAAACGAATTAATAGAGTGATTTAAAATGAATGTAGATAAGATAGTAAAAGGAACGAACTATCTAATTTCTGTGATTATACCTGTTTATAATACAGAGAAATACCTTTCGGAATGCATTGATTCTGTTCTCGCACAAAATATCAATGGAGTTAATGCTATTGATATTATTGAGATTATCATAGTAAATGATGGCTCTCCTGATTCCAGTAATATCATTATTAATGAATACGCGAGACGATACTCTAATATTGTTGCAGTTCATCAGGAAAACGCAGGCCAATCGGTTGCAAGAAATAATGCTATAGATATTGCGCGAGGTGAGTATATTTATTTCCTCGATTCAGATGATTTATTACCCCCAAGAGCACTGGCTTCGCTTTATAAGCTTTCAATTAATACGGGCTCAGATGTGGTTATAACTCATTGCAAAGCATTCAATAGTCGTCGAAGCTGGTTTATAGACGATCATGCCGAGGTTGCAAGCTCTTCTTTCCGACAGGTTAAATTTTCTCATCGTTCAATTCTAATGAACACGCCAGGGCCCGTGGCAAAATTATATAGAAAGTCTTTACTAATAAAACATCATATTAGATTCCCCTTAGGAATCAAAATAGGTGAGGACTGGATTTTTGTTCTGAGCGCGATGTATCATGCCAACCATATTTCTTCCTCACCGGATATAACCTATCTGTACCGAGCTCGTGAAGATGAGCATAATCCCTCCTGTACGCAAGTAGTAAACGAAAAGGTTTTTCTGGACTTTATCGAAGTATATAAGCTCACCTATCAATTCAATTTGCCTGAAAGACAAACCAGGCTAGCGAAACTTTTTGTTATTAAAGGTATACTTTATCGTCTCGAAAAATATTCATCAGAGAAAAGCCTTAGCGATTGCAAAAAAATATATAAGTTGTTAGGGGCGTTTTTTAGAGAGCACATTGGTGCTGATATTATAAATATTTTCACCCCCCAGCGTCGTTTGGTTATGAATTTAATTTATCATTCATTTTACACCGAAGCTTTTAGGGTGCTGAATAAGAAGATAAAAAGTTCCTGCCTAAGGAAAGCGATAACACTCAATAATGAGAATATGATTAGTGATTATTATAGTATCAAAAAGGCTAATAGAAGAAGAAAGCTAATTTTTTACAAAAAGAAATTTTTTAAGCTTTTTGCTAAATATAAATGGTCAATAAAATATGATCTCGCTCGCGTTCTTTCTGGTTTCATTAAGTCCGACAATATTGCACTAATTGGGGAAAGGCTAGGGCAGACCGCAAATGATACTAGCTTTTTTCTTTTTAAGAAAATTAGCGAACAAAGGACAAAAAACAAATTTTATTATGTCATTAATAAGAACTCACCGACCAAAAATAATTTGGACGGCTTTGCCAATGTGCTGTACTATGGTTCTTTAAAGCATTTCATATACTTCCATAAAGCTTGTACTTATGTTTACAGCGATAGTTTAAGAGATATTTTTCATCATTGGCCTGAAGTCTACAAAGATCATTTACATAAAAAGAAAATTTTTCTTCAGCATGGCATATTTGCGACCAGTAGAGCTAAAGGTTATTATGATAGAAACTCGATGTTGCGAAGAAATGAGCTTCCGGATAAGTTTGTAGTGAGTTCCGCATATGAAGGAAAATTATTACAAAGGCAATTTGGTTTTCAAAAAAATGAAATCGCGATTACCGGATTAACAAGGTTTGATTATCTTCCGAAAAAACAAAATAAAAAAAGACGCAAAATCTTATTGATGCCAACCTGGCGTGAATGGCTAACGAACGTTAGTGATGAAAATTTTTTAAAATCTGAATATTACAAAAAGATCACGGAATTATTTTCGCCGCCTGTCATTGATTTGCTCAAGAAATATAATTATACCCTGGATATTTGTATTCACCATCAATTAAAAAAACACCTTGATAACTTTAAGTTGAATTATTCAAATGTAAATTTTTTCTGTATCCAGGAGGTTAATGTTCAGGAACTAATAATTTTATGCGATATGATGGTTACAGATTATTCCTCTGCGTCTTTTGATGTCTTATACCAAAATAAACCTGTTATATATTATCATTTTGATGCAGCGCGTTTTTTTGCCACCAGAGGCGGCCCCCTTATCTGCCCCTTGACTGAATTCCCTGGGCCGGTACCTAGAACTTTTGATGATTTAATAAAAGAAATGGAGCAGCTGCTAATAGGTAATTGTTGCCCTTCTACGAAATATATAAAATCTGCAAACAAATTTTTTGATTACAAAGATAATAATAACAGTAAAAGAGTTCTTCAATTGATTGAGAGTGAACAATGAATAAAACTTTATTAATTGGTAATGAAAGCCAACTTGTGAGATTATTTTTAGAGAATAGATCCTTGCAGGTTAATTACTCATTTTCCGCTCAGCTATTATGTCTTTTATTTGAGCAGCCAAGGGTTAGTAACATCTTTCTTGAGAATACTAATGAAATACGAAATTTTTGCGAAGCGGCTTGGGATATTACGAATATAAGATCTATAATTATTGATTATTCACTTATCAATTCCCTGCCACATAATGTAAAAAACAATTTATCAATATATTTGTCTTTATTTCCTGAATATACCTCCATATATATTGTAATGTCAGACTTACCACATGACGATACTTTTCGGGAGTTTATTACTCGTAAATTTTTTATAGTTCAAGAGCATAATTTAGGAGCTATGAATCTTTTTGGAAAGGATAACATTTATAATAAACAGGATATAGTGATTCTTGGCAGCTGTGTTGCCCGAGATTCTATGGAAATTAATAATGAGATTTCGCCTTTAAAACTAAATGTGCTTGAGTATATTGGCAGGAATAGCATTGCATCATTAGATTCAAAGCCCGTGGAATACCCAGCAGGTCTGGAATCTCTGCCTAGCGCATTTTTGACGAAATGTATTACTTATGATCTACAAAAAAAGACTACTGAGCATTTAGTCAGTGCCTTAACTAAAGATCGCATTCTTCTGTTGGATTTCATGGATGAACGTTTTGATCTCATTGAAACAAAAAACTCATTTATTACTAACTCATGGGATTACAGAGAGACCGTTTTATGTAAGACATATATAGTTCCTGACCTTACCCATAAATTTTATTCACAGTTTAAACTGGATTTGTGGAAAGCTAATTTCACGCGGCTTTTAGAAAAGATTGGGAAAGTGGCTTCGCTACAAAATATAATTATTTTTGCGCCCCCAATGACACGGATTTTTTATCGTGAAAAAGATGTGGTCGCTTTTGATGAGTTGAAATACAAAACCAACGAGTATAATGAAATGTTGGATTGCATGAAGTTCTATATAGAGTGTAATCATCCTGATATAAAACTTATTGAGCCTTTACCCTGGATGATGTTTTGTGACTACCGGCATAAATGGGGCGGTCATCCCTACCATTATAATAACTATCTTTATATGTATTTCAGCGGGATAGTGAAAAGACATAAAGCAGTTTAACTATTGAAAAAATTGAATTTCCTTTTATTGCAATAAAACACCATATTTATCTGTGTATTCATCTTTAAATAAGCACGAAACTTGTTAAACAGCGCCGTATCGGGTTTGAAATCCGACGTCCAGAATGCGCCCAGTTCCCCCTGAAAGGTCAGGCCGTCTATGTTATATAAGGCGCGGCCCATGACTTTCAGGGGTTTATTATGGATAAGCGCAGAAATGCCAGCTGTACTGTTTATGGTTATCACGCCTCTGGCATGATTTAACAGCTGCGGCATAGGTAAGTCATGAACATACATAACTTTGTCGCTAACGCCGTAAATGCTACTGAGTCGCTTGATTAGCAGGCCGTACAGGCGGTGTCCACGATCCATCGGATGATGTTTAATGACCAGATGCTCACGTAGCGGCGCTTTTTTAGCAAACGAAGCGATCACCTCTTCAATATATTCCCTTACGTCGCCGTAATCACTGTGATGACTTATCTGGCTGTCGTTGTAAACCTGTAATATCGCAAGGTAATAATGCTGGCTTAGCTCATTACGCAACTTGTCCAGCACCTTTCTTTCCAGCAATCGGTACCATTGCTTACGCCAGCCTGCTCGCCACCAGCAACGCGCTTCGTACCAGGGAGAAAAGCACTTGTGGTGCTGATAGTGAGGAAATGCATCGTGGTAATAACAGCCCATCAGGTAATAAACGGTAGCATGCCAGCAACGCAGAAAAGAGGAGGCGCTGATTTCCCGGGCCTGCAAAGGCGCCATGTCAGGCAGGTTGCGATAAAAAGCTGCGTCTCGCGGTAATGAAGACCAGTCGTTAACACCACTTTCTTCAAGCGTAATGTAATGGGGCCTGAGATAGCCTTCCTCAAAAACCAAAAAACGCACGCTTTTCGCCTGCGCCCATTCCCTGGCGGCACGATGCAGGGTTCGGCAATCGCCAAAGCAAATTACCGTATCAAATGGGTATCCCTGCCATGTTTCATCCAGCCATTGCGGAAATTCCGCAGCGGTTTTTTTCCAGGCAACGGTTTTCACCCTTCGGCAATAAAATTTATCACCGCCGTTGAAAACCACATTCACCGCTTCGCGTCCTTGTTTCTCCAGCCATAGCGCGAGATCGCTAAAAAAAGGCCCCATTGGTCCCTGCAATAGTAAATATCGTTCGCCCGCGAGCAGAGTTTTCATTGCGTTGCTGTTCATGCCGGCGTTCCGTTTTTACTGAGGCTTAGAGGGAAGCAAAGCCAGCAATTCCACCAGCAGGCGATAATAACGGGCGAAAGGCGTGCGGGCAGGGCGCATTGCAGCACTGCGGTAAATAAGATATTCAACCGCCTCTTCTGCTGAGATGATCTTTTTGCTGACAGGGTGAATGTAAGTGGGATAAGCAATCAGCGTCTGGTAAACCAGCTCATCAAGCGTGAGGTTGCGGGTTCGCCTGTCGCAGCGCAGCGTATCGGTTGTCAGCCCCCATCCTGCATAAAAGGGTAATCCGTAGCAGAAGACCTTTTTTTCATGCATCAGCCCCTCAAAACCACACAGCGAGGTCATGGTGTGGATCTCATCGGCATGACAAATACAGTCGATGATATGGGCGCTTTGGGTAACCGTATCCGCCCAGCGTAGCGCGTCCTGTTTTGAAATAAACCCGGGGCGGCGGCCATAAGCCACATCAGGGTGCGGCTTATAAACAATAAACGCATCCGGGCGCGCCTGACGAACCGCACGCAGTAAAGCCTGGTTAGTCGCGAGTCCCGGCGCGCCGGTTTGCAGCGAGGCATCGTCTTCTACCTGGCCTGGTACCAGAACCAGGAGCCGCCCCTTTGCGCTGGCGGGGCGTTGCCACGGCTCGCCGAGGTTATATTTGCACAAGCGAGACTGGGCCAGGCGCAGGCGCAGGCGCTTCGCCCGTTCCGTTTCCTCCAGAGACAGGTCGCTCTGTTGCAGCAACCGTTCCAGATCGCTTGGCCTGGTCGCATCGTAGTAAATACCTTGCTTATCCAACACCAACGAGAGTGGCGCATGGAGTTCGCTGCCAAGACCTACCGAGCGCAGAAAACCATCCTCCATACGCCAGACGGAAAGTTGCCGTGTACTGGCCGCGCTTTTCCACTGTTGCTCGCCTTTTGTGCCCCAGACCACACAGGCAGTTGCATGTGGCGGAGCGTTGCCAAAGCTCAGGCGATTGAAAGGCGTTTTTAAAAACGGCGTGAGGATAGCCCGCTTCCAGAGTGTTAAGCCTGGCGCCCAGAGGATACCCGTACGCGTGTTATGAAATGTCCGCAGACGTTGCAGGTAGTCAATAACGTCAAACAACGAACCGGGCTCGCCCGTAAGGGGATGAACGTAACGGCTGTAACGCAGATAGGCCGCAGCGAAAAGATGCGCCAGCGGAGCGGGCCGTCTACGCGCGGCGAGCGCAGCCGCGTCTGAATGACGATCGTCGGTTATTCCCCAGCCTGCGTACCAGGGCTGGCCAAAGCAGACCACAGGCTTGCCTGCAAGCAGCGCTTCAAAGCCATAATGCGAGGTGACAACGTAAACGCGCTTTACGTGGCGCAGCAGTGAAAAAGGGGCGACATCTTCAGCGATAATATGCACCCGGGGATGTGGCTGAATGTCTGTCAGATACCCCGTTTTCTTACCGCACAGCACGTCCGGATGCATCTTTACCCATATGGTTGCCTGCGGGTTTTCCGCCAGAGCGGCTTCCAGCATGCGTTGAAACGAAACGGCGTCGGCATTGCCATAGCGCACCGACATATCGTTGCAGGTTTGATCAACCACCAGCACCGCTTCTGCAAGGCTTTCAGCACGAAAATCAGGTGCGTGGTTATATTTAGACAACTGATGCTCAAGCATCAGGCTGATAGCCTGTTTCGTTTCGGCGATACGTAGCTGATTGCCTGCGCTATCCTGGATGAGGCGCTCAAGAGTAGAAGGGCGGCGAGCATCGTAATAAATGCCTTCATAATCCACCACCAGAGAGAGCGGCGGCGCCCCGGTTACGCCGGGATGCAAAGAACGGATAAACCCATCTTCCAGACGAAGAAGAGGAACACTGGCCTGACGCGCTTTTCTGACTGCCCGCAGTGTACCCGGGCGGTAGCCCCATACCGCAACGGCACGAATATCATCCGGCACAGGCTGGCATAAACAGAGTTTTCGGCAGGCGTCAGAAAGGAAGCTGCTGAGGTGGGGGATACGCCATATCCCCCTGGAATAAATGCCGGTTGCCATAAATCGCTCGGATCACAACGTCAAAATAACTTTAGCGGCAACGGCTAGCTGATAAAGAATGGTAGAAAGGCCGCGGGAGACTTCGAGGTTTTTCGTTTCATACTTCGGTAGCACCATAAGTTCGTCACCAGGCTGCATTTCATCAACGTCACTGGCGTCCAGCGCCGCGCCATTCTGGCGGATCACAATAATTTTTGCGTTACCCGATTTTTGCGTCATACCGCCGCACTTCTCGATATAATCCTGCGGATCCAGCCCCTTTTCCCAGCTAACGGCGTTTGGAAAGAGCACTTCGCCATGGACCATCACCAGCGAGGTTTTCTCCGGAATGGTGATGACATCCCCATCTTCCAGCAGCACCTGATCAAGGTTGGTTTCATTAAGCACCACTTCCCCTTTCGGCAGTACGGTACGCGCTTTGGCGACAAAGCGGCTGACAAGCTGCGCTTCCTGCATGCGCAGACGCGCCTCTTCCTGAGTGGATGACTGGGCGGAAAGCGAAGCCTGTTCCAGCTTCTGCAAAGCAATATCCAGCATCTCTTTCTGCCGCACGGCGACAGATCTGCGATAAAGCTGGATGGCGCCGAGTTGCGACATCGCATTGGGGCGGATCTTCGCCAGCACCTGACGCATAGAGGCGCCGTAAGGCAGAACCATAGCGTGTTCGCCGGAATGCGCCCCTTCGATCCTGACCTGTATCGTGCCGGCATAACGATCGGAGCTGATCACTATCCTGTCGCCGTCATGCAGCACGCGTCCTGCCGCGCTGCTGACAGGAAAATATTCGCTCTGTTTCATGGCGCCTTGCTGGCGGATCAAGGTAACGTGCGTCGCGCCGGGTTTCGGGCGCGCCCACTTCAGCGCTTCGGTAACAGAGAGGGTGCTGTCTTCGAATTCAAAATCGTAACCGTTAAACACATCCCCTTCGACGCTGAAGGTGTGCTGCCGTGGCCCCACCACGATGGTATCGCCCTCTGCAAATTGCGATAAGCCGAGGCTGCCGTTAAGCAGAAAATCATAAAGGTTAACGTGTGAACGCACCTTCTGGCCGCGTTTAATGGTGATATCGACGTAGCTGCCGCGCTCGCTGTCTACGCCGCCCGCTTTATTTAAGTAGGAAAGCAAGGAATCGGAAGCGACGCCCCCATAGAGGCCTGGCGTGCGCACATAACCGGTTACGAACACTTTCACTGGCTGAGCCTGTAGCAGCGAAGCGTAGACATTCACGTTCGCCTGGTACACCTCTTTTACCCGCTTCGTGACCAGCGTATTAAGCTGGCCGTTGGTGATGCCGGCAACCTTAAGCGGCCCGACGTTAGGCAGGAAAATATTGCCCTTAGGGTCAACTGTCAGGGTGCCGTCATAGACAAACGCGCCCCATAAACGCACCTGAACGGTGTCGCCAAGACCGATAATATAGTTTGGGTTAAAACCGATTCCGGCTCCGCTGTCTGCGCCTGGCGCGCTAAACAACTGAGCGCCGAACATGCGGCTCAAGGGCGCCGGCGCCATGGGCGCAGGCGTGTTATCAAAACCTTCCGCGCCGTTTTGCGAACCAGGCGAAGCCATCATGGCTGGAAGCGGCGCGGCGCCGGTTAGCGCGGGGTCTGCGGTCAGTTCAACCGCATTGGCGCAGGTCGCCGTCAGCAGCAGAAAAAACATCCCTGTTTTACGTAATGTCATAACCATCTCTGCGAAAATTCAGTTTCTGTGGTCGTCCACGATGGACAATAAAAGCCGGAGGGTGCCGTAAAGCAGGCCGCAGACTAAAAACCAGCTTGCCAGCAGGAAGGGCGCATTGGGGAAACGCGATTCCTGCGGCAGCTGCGGCGAGCTGATCACCGAGAGGCTTTTTAACTTGCGCGCCGCTTCGACACGGGTCTTTTCAGTCGCCGTCAACGCCAGGCGATAGAGATCGGTGTCAAAGGCGACTTTTGATTTCAGCTCGTCAAAATCTGCCGCCATACGGTTGAGCTTGTCGCCTTCCGGGGCGGTAATGTTGCGCTGTTCTTTTTCAATTTGCGCTTCTACAGAGGTGAGCGCGTTCTTCGCGGTGACCACCTGTGGAGCATCTTCACGCAGGTAAGTCAGCAAATTGCGCAGTTCGGTTTCGAGCTTGATTTTCTGCTCGTTCAGATTGTTTACCAGCGTATTGGCCGCCAGCGCCGTCGCCTGCGGGTCCAGCACGTTGTTGCTGTTCTGGTAGGCGAGCAAAGCCCCTTTGCTGCGGTTTAGCCGCGCGCTCGCTCTGGCCAGCTCTTCCTCAGAAAAGCGTTGCTGGTCACGCGCGATGCGATGAGAGAGCTCGTTAATAAAACGTTCTGCTTCTTTAAGCGCCGCCTGGTTGAAACGCAGGGCGAACTCAGGGCTAAAACCCTGGGTTTGAATCGTTAACAGCCCATTTTTGTTATCAAAATCGATGGTGATGCGGTGGCGATAATACTCAAGGAAGGTTTCTGCTGTGGCATCACGTGAAAGGTGATAGAAAAAATCCAGGCCGCTTTCGCCAAACGCCTTTTTGAAATCAAGTTGTTTATCAAGAATGGCCAGCATATCCGGCGAATGAAGGTATTCTTTTAAATAAAGCGCATCTTCCGCGGAGCTGGGGTTAGCGGCGCCCATCAACAAGCCGATATTCAGACTGCTGTTATCCAGATCGCTTGCCCGCTTTATCGCTACTTTGGATTCGCTTAAATAGCGCGGCTGACTAAAAATAACCAGATAAAGCATTAATAACGCCATGGGAATTAAAATGACGACCCGGCCGGTATAACGTTGCAAAACGGTAAAGGCCGCGGGTAAACCTTTTTTTACCAGGCCTGCTAATAAGACGGTCAGTTTTTTAATGCGCATACGGCTAATATGACTCGATTGCGGTAATTTCAGAAAATGCTTTGCTGATAGCTGATAAGCAGTGTCGTACGTTACGTGTTATTACCTGTCAGATTCAGAAACCTCATCAACCTTGATGAACGCCGCGGTCGGTGTAGTAAACCTCGCCATGACGCGGCTATCCCTGTTCTGTTCCTGTTATGGCTGCGCTGCAATATGAAGGGCGGGCAAGCACGCTTCTGAGCCCAGCGAGGAATGCACGCAAACTATAATTGCCCGGCTATTATTAGTCGAGAGAGTAGGCGGAATGGAAAAGACAGGCCAGGATTATAAGTGTCCTATTTTGCTAGCCTGAGCATTAAATATATTTACTTTATAAGAAACTGGTTTTTAGCTGCGTTTTTTGAAACAGAAGTTACCGAGGGTATAAAAAAGAATTATCGATTCGACATAACCAATAAAATGGCCTTCGCAAGGAAGGCCATGGGGTTTTATTTCGCGATGCGTTTGTACTTGATACGCTTCGGCTCCAGCGCTTCCGCTCCCAGCGTGCGTTTCTTATATTCTTCGTACTCAGTGAAGTTGCCTTCAAAGAACTCGACTTTACCTTCATCCTGATAATCCAAGATATGCGTGGCGATACGGTCGAGGAACCAGCGGTCGTGCGAAATAACCATCGCGCAGCCCGGGAACTCCAGCAGGGCGTTTTCCAGCGCGCGCAGGGTTTCGATATCCAGGTCGTTGGTCGGTTCGTCGAGCAGCAACATGTTGCCGCCCACCTGCAACAGCTTCGCCAGATGCAGACGACCGCGTTCGCCGCCGGAAAGCTCGCCGACGCGTTTGCCCTGGTCTACGCCTTTAAAGTTAAAGCGGCCTACGTAAGCGCGGCTTGGCATTTCAGTGTTGCCGATCTTCATGATGTCCAGCCCGCCGGAAACTTCTTCCCAGACGGTTTTGCTGTTGTCCATGGCGTCGCGGAACTGGTCAACGGAAGCAAGCTTAACGGTTTCGCCAAGGGTGATGGTGCCGCTGTCCGGCTGCTCCTGCCCGGACATCATACGGAACAGCGTGGATTTACCCGCGCCGTTCGGGCCGATGATCCCGACAATCGCCCCTTTGGGCACTGAGAAGCTCAGATCGTCAATCAGCACGCGGTCGCCGTAAGACTTACGCAGATGGCTGACTTCAACGACTTTATCGCCCAGGCGTGGTCCCGGCGGAATAAAGAGTTCGTTGGTTTCGTTACGTTTCTGGTATTCGGTGTTATTAAGCTCTTCAAAGCGCGCCAGACGGGCTTTGCCCTTAGACTGACGGCCTTTCGCGCCCTGGCGCACCCACTCCAGCTCTTTCTCGATCGATTTACGACGAGCGGCTTCCTGAGACGCTTCCTGCGCCAGACGCTGATCTTTCTGCTCAAGCCAGGAAGAGTAGTTGCCTTCCCACGGAATGCCTTCGCCGCGGTCCAGTTCGAGGATCCAGCCCGCTACGTTGTCGAGGAAGTAACGGTCGTGGGTGATTGCCACGACAGTGCCTTCAAAGTCGTGCAGGAAGCGTTCCAGCCACGCCACGGATTCCGCATCCAGGTGGTTGGTCGGTTCGTCGAGCAGCAGCATGTCCGGTTTTTCCAGCAGCAGACGGCAGAGCGCCACGCGACGACGCTCACCACCGGAAAGGGTGGCGACTTTGGCGTCCCAGTCCGGCAGACGCAGGGCATCCGCCGCACGCTCCAGCTGGACGTTCAGGTTGTGGCCGTCGTGAGCCTGGATAATCTCCTCAAGCTTGCCTTGTTCAGCCGCCAGCTTGTCGAAATCGGCATCCGGATCGGCATACAGCGCATAGACTTCATCCAGACGCTTCAGCGCGTCAACCACTTCCGCCACCGCTTCTTCGATGGATTCGCGAACGGTGTGTTCAGGGTTAAGCTGCGGTTCCTGCGGCAGGTAGCCGATTTTAATGCCCGGCTGCGGGCGCGCTTCCCCTTCGATATCTTTATCGATGCCGGCCATGATGCGCAGCAGGGTAGATTTACCGGCGCCGTTTAGGCCCAGCACGCCGATTTTGGCGCCCGGGAAAAAGCTCAGAGAGATGTTCTTCAGAATATGTCGCTTCGGCGGTACGACTTTGCCGACGCGATGCATGGTATAAACGAATTGAGCCACGTTGCGACTTCGCCTCTTTTATCGTGATAAAGGTGTTTCCCAACTGCGCAGTGTAGCCTTTTTCCTTTGCTAATCCCAGCCAACAAGGGTGGGGAGAGGCCGGAGCGTGAGGTGGGTAAAAAACTGTCTGTAACGTGGCGCAACCGCACCGCCCTGGTTAGCATGAAGGAATAGCTAATTAAAGCGGCACGATGCTGCGATGTCATTTCACTGTGAGGAGTTGTTGTGGGGAAAGCCAAACAGGTTGCCTGGCGGCTGTTAACGGCAGGGGTGTGCCTGCTCTCGCTAAGCCAGGCCGCACGCGCTGATTCGCTGGATGAGCAGCGCAGCCGTTACGCGCAAATCAAACAAGCGTGGGATAACCGCCAGATGGATGTGGTGCAGCAGCTAATGCCCACGCTGCAAACTTATCCGCTTTATCCTTATTTGCAATATCGTCAGCTCAGCGACGATCTCATGAATCAGCCTTCGCTGACCGTAAGCCAGTTTATTCAGGCTAACCCAACGCTGCCGCCTTCCCGCACGCTAAAATCGCGCTTTGTAAATGAGCTGGCGCGACGCGAAGACTGGCGCGGCCTGCTGGCGTTTAGTCCCGAGCCGCCGGGCAGCACCGAGGCAAAATGCAATTACTACTATGCGAAATGGAACGCTGGCGATGCGCAGGCGGCATGGGAAGGCGCCAAAAACCTCTGGCTGACCGGTAAAAATTTACCGGGCGCCTGTGACCGTCTCTTCTCCGCGTGGCGCAGTTCCGGCACGCAGGATCCGCTGGCTTATCTGGAGCGCATCCGGCTGGCGATGAAAGCGGGCAATACACGGCTTGTCAACACGCTGGCGACGCAGCTGCCTGCGGATTATCAGACGATTTCCAGCGCGCTGGTTAGCCTTGCTAATGACCCTGACAGCGTAATGACCTTTGCCCGAAGCGTAGGCGCCACCGATTTTACCCGCCAGATGGCGGCGGTGGCGTTTGCAAGCGTAGCCCGTCAGGATGCGGAAAACGCACGGTTAATGATCCCTTCGCTGGTACAGGCGCAGCAGCTCAATGAAGAGCAAACGCAGGAGCTGAAAGAGATTGTGGCGTGGCGCCTGATGGGCAACGACATCACCAGCGAGCAGGCGCGCTGGCGCGATGATGTGATTATGCGTTCGCAATCCACCTCGCTTATTGAACGTCGTATTCGCATCGCGCTTGGCGCGGGTGACCGCAATGGCCTGAATACCTGGCTTGCGCGCCTGCCGATGGAAGCGAAAGAGAAAGACGAATGGCGCTACTGGCAGGCGGATTTGCTGATGGAGCGCGGGCGCGATGAAGAAGCGAAAACTATTTTGCATTCGCTAATGCAGCAGCGCGGCTTCTACCCGATGGCGGCGGCGCAGCGGCTGAATGAAGATTACCCGCTGCGCGTTGATAAAGCGCCAGCGGTCAACGCAGCGCTTTTTCAGGGGCCGGAGATGGCCCGCGTGCGCGAGCTGATGTACTGGAACATGGACAATACCGCGCGCAGCGAATGGGCGAACCTGATCACCAGCCGTCCGAAACAGGAACAAGCGGCGCTGGCGCGTTACGCCTTTGACCAACGCTGGTGGGATCTCAGCGTGCAGGCCACTATCGCGGGCAAACTATGGGACCAGCTGGAAGAGCGTTTCCCGCTGGCGTACAAAGATCTTTTTGAACGCTACGTCAGCGGTAAATCGGTTACCACAAGCTATGCGATGGCGATAGCGCGTCAGGAGAGCGCCTGGAACCCGAAAGTCCGCTCGCCGGTAGGGGCTTCGGGATTAATGCAAATTATGCCCGGCACGGCGACCCACACGGTGAAGATGTTTAACATTCCGGGGTACAGCAGCGTAAGCCAGTTGCTTGACCCGGAAACCAACATCAACATCGGCACCAGCTATTTGCAGTACGTCTACGAACAATTCGGCAACAACCGTATTCTGACGTCCGCAGGGTATAACGCCGGTCCCGGGCGCGTACGCACCTGGCTTGGCAACAGCGCGGCGCGTATCGACGCGGTAGCGTTTGTTGAAAGCATACCGTTCTCGGAAACGCGAGGTTACGTGAAAAACGTGCTGGCATACGATGCTTATTACCGCTATTTCATGGGGGATAAACCGGTGCTGATGACCGACGCGGAGTGGCAGCGTCGTTACTGATTCGCCCGCTTTGTGCTATGCTGCCGTACTAGTTAAATAGTATGGCAGCCTATCATGACTCAGCATTCTACCTATTCCGCGGCGCATGCCGAACAGAGCAACCAGGAGTGGCTTCGCTTCGTCGAGTTGCTGAAGCAGTCTTTTGACGAACAGCTGCATCTTCCCCTTTTAACGCTTTTACTCACGCCGGATGAGCGCGCGGCGCTTGGCACGCGGGTGCGAATTATCGAAGAGCTGTTGCGCGGAGAGATGAGCCAGCGCGAGCTTAAAAGCGAGCTGGGCGCCGGTATTGCGACAATCACGCGCGGCTCCAACAGCCTGAAAGCGGCGCCGCCGGAGCTGCGCGCCTGGCTTGAACAAGAGCTGTTGAGCAGTCAGCGGTAAATCGCGTTGTGAAAGGGGCTGAGCGCGAGGACCACCGCCTGGTGGTAAACGCTGCTACGGGTCAGTTTACCGGCGGTGAAAATGCCGATTGCGCCTTCCTTACGACCCACTTCATCAATGCCGGTCCAGGCGGACATAACTGGCCCCAGCGCTTCGCCAGCGCGCACTTTTTCCAGGATCACGGCAGGCAGGGGAAGGGTGGCGGAGCGTGCTTCGCCGCGCTGTTCAGCGTTTTCGATAACCACCCAACTGAAGGTGCTGTCATCATCGATCCCCGCTTCAATAGCCACCCAAAAATCGGCCTGCGGTTGCGCCTGGCGCGCATTAACGACGCGCTGACGCGCGCCGGCGCGGGTTTCTGCGCTGCCGAAGGGCTGTTCCGGAACGCCGCTCTCGACGTCGACAGAGACTATATGGCAGGATGCCTCGCCAAAAATCTCGCTAAATGCCCGCAGAATAGCCTGAATTTTGGCTGGGTTGGTTGTTGCGCAGACAACTTCGTACATAATCAACTAACACTCTGACGAATAAATTTCGAAGCAGTATAACGGATAAAAAGCATGTTACAGGTATACCTTGTTCGCCACGGTGAAACGCAGTGGAACGCCGAACGCCGTATTCAGGGGCAGTCTGACAGTCAACTTACCGATAAAGGCGAGCGCCAGGCATGGCAGGTGGGGGAGCGGGCAAAAACGCTCGGCATTACCCACATTATCGCAAGCGATTTGGGCCGTACGCGGCGCACCGCGGAAATTATCGCTGAGGCCTGCGGCTGCGATGTGCAACTTGACCCGCGTCTTCGCGAACTGGATATGGGCGTACTGGAAAGACGGCATATCGAGTCGCTCACCGAAGAAGAAGAAGGCTGGCGCCGACAGCTTGTTAACGGCACGCCGGATGGTCGTATTCCCGACGGCGAGTCGATGCAGGAGATGAGCGAAAGAATGCACGCGGCGCTGAACGCTTGCCTGGATCTGCCGCCGGGGAGCCGCCCGCTGCTGGTGAGTCACGGTATGGCGCTGGGCTGTCTGGTCAGTACGATACTGGGGCTGCCGGCTTATGCCGAGCGGCGATTACGCCTGCGCAACTGCTCTATTTCCCGTGTGGATTATCAGCAAAGCCCGTGGCTTGCTTCTGGCTGGGTGGTTGAGACGGCGGGCGACGTCTCGCATCTGGACGCGCCCGCGCTGGATGAGTTGCAGCGTTAACGGCGCAGCGGAATCAAATATTCGCAGCGCAGATAAACGGGACGCTGGTCAGAGCGCTTTTCGCTTGCCGGGAAGTAGCGCTCAATATCCAGACCTTTACGGCGCGTCAGGCCCAGGGCGGGCATGCAGGTGCCGTAAACGGTCAGGATGAATTCCTGTAGGCCGCTACCCGGGCCTTCATAGGTAAACTGCACATAATCGCCGCCCTCAAGCATGACCGGACGCGCATTCTGGATACAGCCATCTGCCAGTTCCGGCGAAAGCGCGGTGGTGTAAAAGACCTCCTGCTCGTCATCCTTTTCATAACTGGGGCGGGTTTCGTTCAGGCCGTACAGCTCTGGCGGCAGTGTCGGGCAATTGGCAAGAAACTGCGTCCAGAACTGCACGCGCATCTCGTGGCGGAAATCAGAGATCTCTTCCAGCGAACAGGTGTAGTTTTGCGTTAATCCCACCAGCGGCGTTGGCGCAAGCGTGACAAATTTATGCTGCGGCGGCGTAAAATCCCCCAGCCTGATAGGCGGACAAATGCCAGAGGCGTTCCAGTCTGCCGCGCGACGGTAAAGCGCGGGCGTCAGGGAAAACTGCTTTTTAAAGGCGCGCGTGAAAGTTTGTTGTGAATCGAAACGATATTGCAGCGCGATATCCAGGATAGGACGAGCGGTCAGACGCAAAGCGACAGCCGATTTTGAAAGTCGACGCGCGCGAATATAGGCGCCAATCGCCTGACCCGTTACTTCTTTAAACATCCGTTGTAAATGCCACTTGGAATAGCCTGCTTTGGCCGCCACATTATCCAAAGAAAGGGGCTGATCCAAATGGCCTTCCAGCCAGGTTAGCAGATCGCGAATGATCACAGCCTGATCCATAGTTAATCCTCATCCTGAATGCGAGTGCCTTCAATTAAGGTAGCGAATAGTAGCATTTTTTGTTCTTTTAGCATTGCGTGTTTTTCTTAGCGAGACGTGCGTATCAGGATACATTTTGCTTTTGAAGCTTATAAACCGCTGATAGTTTTGGTTTTCCTGAGAAACTAGCAAATAGTCACCTCGATCAATTTTTAAATATGGTAACAATATGAAATGTAAGGTCTTAGTAGCGTCAGCTCTGCTTTTTGCTTTTGCCGGCGGCGTGCATGCCGAGGAGATTGGATCAGTTGACACCGTCTTCAAGATTTTTGGGCCAGACCATAAAATTGTGGTGGAAGCTTTTGACGATCCGGATGTAAAAAATGTCACCTGCTACCTGAGCCGGGCCAAAACAGGCGGAATTAAAGGCGGCCTTGGGCTTGCGGAAGACACCTCAGATGCTGCGATTTCCTGTCAGCAAGTAGGGCCGATTGAGCTGAGCGAGAAGATCAAGGCCGCTAAAGGCAAAGGCATTGTGGTGTTTCAGAAACGTACCTCGCTTATCTTCAAAAAATTGCAGGTGGTGCGTTTTTATGATGAAAAGCGCAACACGCTTGCCTATCTGGCTTACTCCGACAAAGTGGTGGAAGGCTCGCCAAAAAATGCGCTAAGCGCAGTGCCAATTATGCCGTGGGCGCAGACCCGATAATTCACAGGGCTTAAGGATGAATCAGACAACCGTCTGGCTGGTGGAGGATGAAACCAGCATTAGCGAAGCGCTGGCTTATGTCATGCAGCTCGAAGGGTTTACAGTACGCGCGTTTGAGCGTGGATTGCCCGTGTTGACTGCCGCCCGGCAAGCGCTTCCTGATGTGATCGTGCTGGACGTCGGCCTGCCGGATATCAGCGGTTTTGAGCAACAACGGCTTAGCCTGACGCGCAGGAAGATCGCTTTCGGCTCTGGAAATAATAAATCGTGAACGTGAGGCAATAAAAATGGGCGGATTATCCGCCCATTTTTACGTTATTGCGTTAGCCTGCCGGTTATTCCTGGAGATCACCGCAGAAACGGTAACCTTCGCCATGAATGGTGGCGATGATTTCCGGCGTATCCGGCGTGGATTCGAAATGCTTGCGAATACGGCGGATAGTGACATCAACAGTACGGTCGTGCGGCTTAAGCTCCCGGCCCGTCATTTTTTTCAGCAGTTCTGCACGGGACTGGATCTTGCCCGGGTTTTCGCAGAAGTGCAGCATGGCGCGAAACTCGCTGCGCGGCAGCTTGTACTGCTCGCCATTAGGGCTAATCAGCGAACGGCTGTTGATATCCAGTTCCCAGCCATTGAACTTATAGCTTTCCACGCTGCGGCGTTCTTCGCTCACCGTGCCCAGGTTCATGGTGCGGGAGAGCAGGTTGCGCGCGCGGATAGTTAATTCGCGAGGGTTGAAGGGTTTGGTGATGTAATCATCCGCGCCGATTTCAAGGCCCAGAATCTTGTCCACTTCATTGTCGCGCCCGGTCAGGAACATCAACGCCACGTTAGCTTGCTCGCGCAGTTCGCGCGCCAGCAGCAGGCCATTTTTGCCCGGCAGGTTGATATCCATGATGACCAGGTTGATATCATTATCAGAGAGGATTTGGTGCATCTCAGCGCCATCAGTCGCCTCGGATACATCGTAGCCTTCTGCTTCGAAAATACTTTTCAACGTGTTGCGTGTTACCAACTCGTCTTCAACGATAAGAATGTGCGGGGTCTGCATGTTTGCTACCTAAAATTGCCAACTAAATCGAAACAGGAAGTACAAAAGTCCCTGACCTGCCTGGTACATGTCCCGAATTAACATGTCCGGCCTAATGTGACTAAAGTACGTAATTGCGTTCTTGATGCACTTTCCATCAACGTCAACAACATCATTAGCTTGGTCGTGGGTACTTTCCCTCTGGACCCGACGGTGTCAAAAACGGCTGACATCCTAACCACTTTAACAGCAACATAACAGGTTGAGAGGCTGCCGACACCAAATAAAACTACGCTTCGTTGACATATATCAAATTCAATTGTAGCACGTTAACAGTTCAATGAAATCATCGTAGCGTATTCCTGACTTTAATTACATTTTCTTAATAACTCAGGCCGTTACGTCAATTAAATGATAAACAATTCGCGATCTAATGAAATCGACGTAAAATTGCGTTTTTGTTGATAATAAACAACCAGATAGCAAAGAAAGTCTATACGCTGCCGCTGCGATTTTTTGAATGAACTATCAAAACTATTTATGATTAATAAGGCGTTAATCCGCGTCGGTATGTTGGAATAATGTAAATTTGCGCTGCGTATTATGTGAGCTGTGCTGCCTTTCTAACCTTTAATCTGCTATTGAGAAGCTTATGCGTTTGCCTGTAATCCTGGTTGCTCCCGCCAGGGCTGAAAATATTGGCGCGGCCGCCCGCGCGATGAAAACAATGGGATTCACCGAGTTGCGCATCGTCGCAAGCGAAGCGCATCGGGAGCCCGCAGCCCGCAGAGTGGCGCACGGCGCGGGAGATATCATCGACAACATCCAGGAATTCGACACGCTTGAGCAGGCGCTGGCGGATGTGGATTTTACCGTGGCCACAACGGCCCGCAGCCGGGCAAAGTTTCATTACTACGCCACGCCGCAAGAGCTACTGCCGGTCATGAAAGAAAAAGCGCAGTGGATGAGCACGCTGGCGCTGGTATTCGGCCGGGAAGATTCAGGGCTCACCAATGAAGAGCTGGCGCTGGCGGATGTTCTCACCGGCGTGCCGATGGTGGCGGACTATCCTTCTCTTAACCTCGGGCAAGCGGTCATGGTTTACTGCTACCAGCTGACGGAGTTAGTACGGGAAGCGCCGATGGAAACGCAGCAGATGGTCGATACGCATCAGCTACAGGCTTTGCGACAGCGAATGAGCAACCTGCTCACCCTGCTCGACGTCGCGGATGATCTGAAAATGGCGGACTGGGTTCAGCAACGAATCGGCCTGCTTGAGCAAAGAGACACCGCCATGTTGCACAGATTGCTGCACGATATTGAAAAAAAACTCGCCGGATAAAAATCCTGATAAGTTTATCTTATTAGTTTTATGTGCTGGATAAGCGCGGGCAATGGCAACGGAACCGGATGAAGGGAGAGGCGAAAGCAGCGCAACGGCAGTTGCTTTCGCCCCGTGCGTAAATGAAATATTCATTGACTTGCCGCAGCCAATCCTTTAACCAATAGAGCACTAACACAAGAAAGTCCTGATTAAGAGCACACAACATCCATGATCCGCACCAGCCTGATTACCACAATTATTACCACCACCATTACCACAGGTAACGGGGCGGGCTGACGCGTACAGGAAATACTGAAAAAAGCCCGCACCTGAACAGTGCGGGCTTTTTTTTCGACCAAAAATCAAGAGGATCCACCATGCGAGTGTTGAAATTCGGCGGTACATCAGTGGCAAACGCGCAGCGGTTTATGCGCGTTGCCGATATCCTGGAAAGTAACGCCAGACAGGGGCAGGTAGCGACCGTGCTCTCTGCCCCGGCGAAAATTACTAACCACCTGGTGGCGATGATTGAAAAAACCATTAGCGGCCAGGATGCGCTGCCGAACATCAACGACGCTGAACACATTTTTGCCGACTTGCTTAACGGTCTTGCCGAAGCGCAACCCGGCTTCCCGCTGGCCCGCCTCAAGGCGGCCGTCGAGCAAGAGTTCGCCCAGATAAAACACGTGCTGCACGGCATCAGCCTGCTGGGCCAGTGTCCTGACAGCATTAACGCCGCGCTTATCTGCCGGGGCGAAAAGCTGTCTATCGCTATCATGGCGGCCCTGCTGGAAGCGCGAGGCCACAAGGTGTCCGTCATCGATCCTGTCGAAAAACTGCTCGCGGTGGGCCACTATCTTGAATCCACTGTCGATATTGCCGAATCCACCCGCCGCATTGCCGCCAGTAAAATTCCCGCAGACCATATGATCCTGATGGCGGGCTTCACCGCCGGAAATGAAAAAGGCGAGCTGGTCGTTCTGGGCCGCAACGGCTCTGACTATTCCGCCGCCGTCCTGGCCGCTTGTCTGCGCGCCGACTGTTGTGAAATCTGGACCGACGTGGATGGCGTTTATACCTGCGACCCGCGCCAGGTGCCGGACGCCAGGCTGCTGAAGTCGATGTCCTACCAGGAGGCAATGGAGCTTTCTTATTTCGGCGCCAAAGTGCTTCATCCTCGCACCATCTCCCCAATCGCTCAGTTCCAGATCCCCTGCCTGATTAAAAATACCGGCAACCCGCAAGCGCCTGGCACGTTGATTGGCGCGACCAGTGACGAAGACGGCCTGCCGGTGAAAGGCATCAGCAATCTGAACAACATGGCGATGTTTAACGTCTCCGGCCCAGGCATGAAAGGGATGCCGGGCATGGCGGCGCGCGTATTCGCCGCGATGTCGAGCGCCGGTATTTCTGTTGTGCTCATCACCCAGTCTTCTTCCGAATACAGCATCAGCTTTTGTGTGCCGCAGAGCGACAGCGTGCGGGCGCGTAAGGCGCTGGAAGAAGAGTTCTATCTGGAGCTGAAAGAGGGGCTGCTGGAGCCGCTTTCTATCATGGAGCGGCTGGCTATTATCTCCGCTGTGGGCGACGGCATGCGCACGCTGCGCGGCATCTCCGCGAAATTCTTCGCCGCGCTCGCCCGGGCAAATATCAATATCGTCGCCATCGCGCAGGGCTCTTCCGAGCGCTCTATTTCAGTGGTGGTTAGCAACGACGATGCCACGACCGGCGTGCGCGTAACGCACCAGATGCTGTTCAATACCGACCAGGTTATCGAAGTGTTTGTTATTGGCGTGGGCGGCGTAGGCGGCGCGCTGCTGGAACAGCTAAAACGCCAGCAGGCCTGGCTTAAGCAAAAACATATTGATTTGCGCGTTTGCGGCGTAGCCAACTCCAGAGCGCTGCTGACCAACGTACACGGTCTTGATCTGGAAAACTGGCGTGCGGAACTGACGGAGGCGAAAGAGCCGTTTAATCTGGGCCGCCTGATTCGACTGGTGAAAGAGTATCATCTGCTGAACCCGGTTATTGTCGACTGCACCTCTAACCAGACGGTTGCCGATCAATACGCTGATTTTCTGCGCGAAGGGTTCCATGTGGTCACGCCGAACAAAAAGGCGAACACCTCTTCCATGGCCTATTACCACCAGTTGCGCCACGCGGCTGCGAAATCGCGCCGCAAGTTTCTCTACGACACTAACGTTGGCGCAGGCCTGCCCGTGATTGAAAACCTGCAAAACCTGCTCAATGCAGGCGATGAGTTGCAGCGTTTTTCCGGCATTCTTTCCGGCTCGCTCTCTTTTATTTTCGGCAAGCTGGACGAAGGGATGAGCCTGTCGCAAGCCACCGGCATCGCGCGTGAAATGGGGTATACCGAGCCCGATCCGCGCGACGATCTCTCCGGTATGGATGTGGCGCGCAAGTTGTTGATCCTCGCCCGTGAAACGGGACGCAGCCTTGAGCTTGCCGATATTGTTATCGAGCCGGTACTGCCGCAAAGTTTTGATGCCTCTGGCGACGTGGCAAGCTTTATGGCGCGGCTAGCGCAACTGGATGACGAGTTTTCAGCCCGCGTGGCGCAAGCCCGCGACGAGGGCAAGGTGTTGCGCTATGTCGGCAATATTGAAGAGGACGGCGTTTGCCGCGTGAAAATTGCTGCTGTGGATGGCAACGATCCGCTTTATAAAGTGAAAAACGGCGAAAATGCGCTGGCGTTCTATAGCCATTACTATCAACCGCTGCCGCTGGTGCTGCGCGGTTACGGCGCAGGAAATGACGTAACGGCGGCGGGCGTATTTGCGGACCTGCTGCGTACGCTCTCATGGAAGTTAGGAGTTTAATATGGTGAAAGTTTATGCCCCGGCTTCCAGCGCGAATATGAGCGTCGGTTTTGACGTGCTGGGCGCGGCGGTAACGCCGGTGGATGGCGCGCTGTTAGGCGATTACGTTTCGGTTGAGTCGGCAGAAAGTTTTAGCGTGCGCAACCTGGGCCGCTTCGCCGATAAGTTACCGACCGAGCCCCGGGAAAATATTGTCTGGCAGTGCTGGGAGCGTTTTTGTCAGGAAATCGGTAAAACCGTGCCGGTGGCGATGACGCTTGAGAAAAACATGCCCATTGGCTCCGGGCTTGGCTCTAGCGCCTGTTCCGTGGTGGCGGCGCTGGTGGCGATGAATGAATATTGCGGCAAACCGCTCAGCGATTCGAAGCTGCTGCTGCTGATGGGCGAGCTGGAAGGGCGCATTTCCGGCAGCGTGCACTATGACAATGTCGCGCCCTGCTTCCTCGGCGGCATGCAGCTGATGATTGAAGAAAACGGCATTATCAGCCAGTCCGTGCCAGGCTTTGAGGAGTGGCTCTGGGTATTGGCTTATCCGGGAATCAAGGTCTCCACCGCCGAAGCGCGGGCTATTCTTCCGGCGCAGTATCGCCGCCAGGATTGCATCGCCCATGGCCGTCACCTGGCGGGCTTTATTCACGCCTGCCATACGCGTCAGCCTGCGCTTGCCGCGAAGCTGATGCAGGACGTTATTGCCGAGCCGTACCGCACAAAGCTGTTGCCAGGCTTTGGCGAAGCGCGGCAGGCGGCGATGGAAACCGGCGCGCTGGCGTGTGGCATTTCCGGCTCCGGGCCGACGCTTTTCGCGGTCTGCGATAAACCTGAAACCGCGCAGCGCGTAGCTGACTGGCTGGGCCAGCATTACCTGCAAAATCAGGAAGGCTTTGTACATATTTGCCGTCTCGACACGGCGGGCGCACGAGTACTGGGATAACACATGAAACTCTATAACCTTAAAGATCATAACGAGCAGGTCTCCTTCGCGCAGGCCGTCACGCAGGGCCTTGGCAAACAGCAGGGACTCTTTTTTCCTCATGACCTGCCGGAATTCAGCCTGACGGATATCGACGCCATGCTGGAGCTCGATTTCATTGAGCGCAGCAGCAAAATTCTTTCCGCTTTTATCGGCGACGAAATTCCGCCGGAAATACTGGAAGAGCGCGTGCGCAAGGCGTTTACCTTCCCGGCGCCGGTGAAGCAGGTTGAAGAGGATGTCGGTTGCCTCGAGTTGTTCCATGGCCCGACACTGGCCTTTAAAGATTTCGGCGGGCGCTTTATGGCGCAAATGCTCACCCATATCAGCGGCGACAAGCCGGTGACGATTCTGACAGCAACGTCGGGCGATACCGGCGCGGCGGTGGCTCACGCTTTCTATGGCCTGAAAAACGTCCGCGTTGTCATTCTCTACCCGCGCGGCAAAATCAGCCCGTTGCAGGAAAAGCTCTTTTGTACGCTTGGCGGCAACATTGTAACCGTGGCTATCGACGGTGATTTCGACGCCTGCCAGGCGCTGGTCAAACAGGCTTTTGACGATGAAGAACTGAAGCAGAAGCTTGGACTGAACTCAGCGAACTCCATCAACATCAGCCGCCTGCTGGCGCAAATTTGCTATTACTTCGAGGCGGTGGCGCAGCTGCCGCAGGAAGCGCGTAATCAGCTGGTTGTTTCTGTGCCGAGCGGCAACTTTGGCGACTTAACGGCGGGCCTGCTCGCTAAAGCGCTGGGGCTGCCGGTAAAACGCTTTATCGCCGCCACCAACGCCAACGATACGGTGCCGCGCTTTTTGCAAAACGGCGACTGGTCGCCGAACCTCACCGTCGCCACCCTTTCCAACGCCATGGACGTCAGCCAGCCGAATAACTGGCCGCGCGTGGAAGAGCTGTTCCGCCGTAAAAACTGGCGCCTGAAAGATCTGGGCGTGGCGGCAATCGACGACGACACCACGAAAGCGACCATGCGCGAGCTGAAATCAAAAGGGTACATATCAGAGCCGCACGCGGCAGTGGCTTACCGCGCGCTGCGCGATCAGCTGCATCCGGGCGAATATGGGTTGTTCCTGGGCACCGCGCATCCGGCGAAATTCCGCGAGAGCGTGGAGGAAGTCCTTGGCGAGCCGCTGACCCTGCCGCAGGCGCTGGCGGAGCGCGCGGACAAGGAATTGCTTTCGCATAACCTGCCGGCGGATTTCGCCGCGCTGCGCGAGCTGATGATGAGCAAAGCGCAGTAGCTTTCAGGGAGAGGCCAGTCCTCTCCTTTTTTTGTCTTTTTGACCGGCAATTGTGAAGGAAATCAGCAGAAATATGGCAGGAAAAAAGCAGAAATTCCCAATAGATGCGGTAACTTAGCAATTAGGATTGCAGAGACTAACGCGACAGGCGAGTTCAGCATAAGCTCTCCTCATCGACCCATTCAGGGCAATGATGATGTGAGGAGTAACCTATGTTGAAACCAATAATTCTGGCGTTATCCATGCTGATGGTGGCTCCGTTAACGTTGCAGGCTGCCGAAATTACCCTGCTGCCTGCCGTAAAACTGCAAATAGGCGACCAGGACCATCATGGTAACTACTGGGACGGCGGTCACTGGCGCGACCGCGCATGGTGGAATAAACACTATGAATGGCGCGACAAACACTGGCAGCCGCACGGCCGTGACCATCGACCAGGCCCGCATTTTGAGGGTCACGACGACCATGGCCGCCATCATCGTTAATAAAAAACGCCAGCGTAAGCTGGCGTTTTGTTATTGCTCGTGTCGCTTAAAGACAAATTCCGTTGGCCCGGACGCCGCTTCGTCGAAGAAATACCCTTCGCTGTTAAAGTCGACCAGTTGCTCTGGTTTCGTCAGGCGTTTTTCAATAATGAAGCGGCTCATTAGCCCGCGCGCTTTTTTGGCGTAAAAGCTAATCACTTTGAATTTACCGTTTTTCTCATCCAGGAAAACGGGCTTGATGATTTCCGCGTTCAGTTTGCCAGGCTTGACCGCTTTAAAATATTCATCGGAAGCCAGATTAATAACGATGTTGTCGCCTTGCGCGGCAATCGCTTCGTTAAGCTTATGAGTAATGGTTTCCCCCCAGAAGCTATACAGGTCTTTGCCTTTGGCGTTTTCCAGGCGGGTGCCCATTTCCAGGCGGTACGGTTGCATCAGGTCGAGCGGTCGCAGCACGCCGTAAAGGCCGGAAAGCATGCGCAGGTGCTGCTGCGCGAAATCAAAATCTTCTTCGCTGAAGGTTTGCGCCTCAAGCCCGGTATAAACATCGCCCTTGAAGGCGAGGATCGCCTGGCGGGCGTTTTGCGGCGAGAAGTCGGGGTGCCAGTCATGGAAGCGGGTGGCGTTAAGCGCGGCGAGTTTGCTGCTGATGCTCATCAGATCCGCAATTTCTTCATCCGAGAGGCGGCGTGCCACATCAATCAGTTGCTGTGAGTGATCAAGCAGTTCCGGCTGCGTAAAGCGCTGCGTAGCGAGCGGGCTTTGATAATCCAGCGTTTTGGCGGGTGAAATAAGAATCAGCATCTCTTTTCCTTCTCAATATTTCCCGGAACTTTACCAAAAATCAGCGGCGGAGTGACCAATCGGTGCGATTAAAACCCCTTCACTCCCGGGGAAGATCCTTCCAGCTGTCCGCCGTCAGCTGTCTTTCAATTTCGGGATAGCGAGTAACGTCGAACACGGGCTTTACGCCAAGCTTGCGCTGGCGAAGATAATCATCGGCAATTAGCTTCACCACAGGCGAGAGCAATAGAAGGGCAATAAGATTGGTCATGGCCAGCAAAGCCATAGCGATATCCGCCAGTTGCCAGAGGGTAGGCAGCGCGGCGAAAACGCCGAAGATCACCATCGCCAGCGTGCCTGCGCGAAGCAGCGGCTGATGGCGCAACGTGCTGCGTGTCAGGAACCGCAGATTATTTTCGGCATAAGCGTAATTCGCCACTATCGAGGTAAAGGCGAAAAACGCCAGGATGATAGCGATATAACCGGACGCCCAGTTCCCTGCAAGCGTCGAGAGCGCCTGCTGCGTCAGCGTGACGCCATTAACGGATGCGTCATTGTAGTCCTGCACGCCGGAGAGCAATAAAATAGCTGCGGTGGCGGAACAAATAATCACAGTATCAATAAATACGCCAATCATCTGAACAATGCCCTGGGCGGCAGGGTGGGGCGGCCATGACGCTGCCGCGGCGGCGGCATTCGGCGTGGAGCCCATGCCCGCCTGGTTAGAAAACATGCTGCGTTGAAAGCCGCTGGTTATCGCCTGGCTCATGGTCCAGGCGAGCGTGCCGGACGCCGCTTCATGCCAGCCGAATGCGCTTTTAAAAATGAGCGTCATGACCT
Organism: Franconibacter helveticus LMG 23732; assembly: GCF_000463115.2. Lineage (GTDB taxonomy): Bacteria > Pseudomonadota > Gammaproteobacteria > Enterobacterales > Enterobacteriaceae > Franconibacter > Franconibacter helveticus. The sequence goes on from NZ_AWFX01000011.1 coordinate 96,336, forward strand.
CAGGCAGGCGCGGCAGATTCAACAGCACGACGATGGCCGCCGTCAGCACCCAGGCGCCTGCCGCCGCCGGCACGATCCATTGCGAAAAACGGGCGACGCCCTTCATGCCGCGTCGGATCACCAGCAGCGTGGCGATCGCCATCAGCGCAGCGATAAGCCATTTGGGAAGATGAAACGCCTGGTGCAGAGCAAGGGAAAGCGAGTTAGCCTGTAGGGCATTAAAGACCAGACCAAACGCCATCAGCAGGAAAACGGAAAACAAAACGCCCATCCAGCGCATGCCGAGGCCGCGCTCCATGTACCAGGCGGGACCGCCGTGAAAGCGTCCGTTTTCATCACGCGATTTATAGAGTTGCGCCAGCGAACATTCCGCAAAAGAGGTCGCCATGCCCACAAGCGCGGCGACCCACATCCAGAACACCGCGCCCGGCCCGCCTGCCGTAATGGCTATCGCCACGCCGGCAATATTGCCGCCGCTGACGCGGGCGGCGAGGCTTGTGCACAGCGCCTGAAAAGAGGTCAGCCCGTCATTGGCGGGAGTTACGCTTTTGCGCAGGCTTTTAGCGAAATGGCGAAGGTAACGGAACTGAATGCCGCCAGTGCGCCAGGTAAACCAGATACCCGCGCCGAGCAGCAGGTAAATCATCACCGATCCCCACAATATCTCGCTGATAAAATAAAGAAAGTCTGACATGTGTTTCCCTCTTGCCGCCGTCTGGCATCGTCCTGCGCTGGCGTGCCGTTCTTCTGTTTTGCCGGATGTTGCATGTAACAGGCCGACGCAGTTTACCACAGGGGCTGTGAGCGCTTGCTCCGGTTGCGCTGAAAGTGTCTCGTGTTATCATCAGCGCAGGCCGGTTACATCTCCCTAACACGAAGTTTTAAGAGAAACATTATCATGACGGATAAATTGACCTCCCTTCGTCAGTTCACCACCGTAGTGGCTGACACTGGAGACATCGCGGCAATGAAGCTGTATCAGCCGCAGGATGCCACCACCAACCCTTCTCTGATCCTTAACGCCGCGCAAATTCCTGAGTACCGCAAGCTGATTGATGACGCCGTGACCTGGGCAAAAAGCCAGAGCAACGATCGCGCTCAGCAGGTTGTTGACGCAACCGACAAGCTGGCGGTGAATATCGGTCTGGAAATTCTCAAGCTGATCCCGGGCCGTATCTCCACCGAAGTGGATGCGCGTCTTTCTTACGACACCGAAGGCAGCATCGCCAAAGCTAAGCGTCTGATTAAGCTCTATAACGATGCGGGCATCAGCAATGACCGCATCCTGATCAAGCTGGCGTCAACCTGGCAGGGCATCCGCGCGGCGGAGCAGCTGGAAAAAGAAGGCATCAACTGCAACCTGACGCTGCTCTTTTCCTTCGCCCAGGCGCGCGCTTGCGCTGAAGCTGGCGTATTCCTGATCTCTCCATTCGTTGGCCGTATCCTCGACTGGTACAAAGCCAACACGGATAAAAAAGAGTATGCGCCGCATGAAGATCCAGGCGTGGTTTCCGTAAGCGAGATCTACCAGTACTACAAGCAGCACGGTTATGAAACTGTAGTGATGGGCGCAAGCTTCCGTAACGCTGGCGAAATCCTTGAGCTGGCGGGCTGCGACCGTCTGACCATCGCCCCGGCGCTGCTTAAAGAGCTGGCGGAAAGCGAAGGCGCGGTAGAGCGTAAGCTTTCGTATTCTGGCGACGTAAAAGCGCGTCCGGAGCGCATCACCGAGTCTGAGTTCCTGTGGCAGCATAACCAGGATCCGATGGCGGTAGATAAGCTGGCGGACGGTATCCGCAAGTTCGCCGTTGACCAGGAAAAACTGGAAAAAATGGTCGAAGCACTGCTGTAATGCCCGCCGTGGCCGGTCATTCCGGCCACGTTTCTTCCCGCTTTACCCCGCTCGCGTGTATCATTTCGTAAACTGAATCTCTTTTCGGAATTGATATGAACACGTTACGCATCGGCTTAGTTTCCATCTCTGACCGCGCTTCCAGCGGCGTTTACCAGGATAAAGGCATTCCCGCCTTACAGGCGTGGCTGGCGCAGGCGCTTACCACCCCGTTTGTTATCGAAACGCGGCTTATCCCCGACGAGCAACCGCTTATTGAGCAAACCTTGTGTGAGCTGGTGGATGAAATGGGCTGCCATCTGGTGCTGACGACCGGGGGCACCGGCCCCGCGCGGCGTGACGTAACGCCCGACGCCACGCTTGCTGTCGCTGACCGCGAAATGCCGGGTTTTGGCGAGCAGATGCGCCAGATAAGCCTGCGTTTTGTGCCGACCGCGATCCTTTCCCGCCAGGTTGGCGTAATTCGTAAACAGGCATTGATTCTTAATCTTCCCGGCCAGCCGAAATCGATAAAAGAGACTCTTGAAGGGTTGAAGCAGGAAAGCGGCGAAACGATCGTGCCGGGGATATTCGCCAGCGTGCCCTATTGCATCCAGTTGCTGGACGGGCCTTACGTTGAAACCGATCCGCAGGTCGTAGCGGCTTTTCGTCCCAAAAGCGCTATTCGTGACATTAAATCCTGATTATTTTTAGATTATAAAATAAACGCCAGTTAACTCTGGCGTGAAGTTATTCTGCCGTTATAGTAAGGATAGGTTTACGGTCTCGCCGTGAATTAATTCTAACTCATCTCTTTACAAGCGGCTTTTTATGTCTGAACACACGCGACCTCTCGCCCGACAGGATTATAAAACCCTGACGCTCGCCGCCCTTGGCGGCGCGCTGGAATTTTATGATTTCATTATTTTTGTTTTCTTCGCCGCCGTAGTAGGCGAACTCTTTTTCCCGGTGGATATTCCTGAATGGCTGCGTCAGGTGCAGACCTTCGGCATTTTCGCCGCAGGCTACCTGGCGCGGCCGCTGGGCGGCATTGTGATGGCGCATTTTGGCGACCTGGTAGGGCGCAAGAAGATGTTTACGCTCAGCATCTTACTTATGGCGGTGCCTACGCTTGCTATCGGCTTACTGCCGACTTATGCCTCGTTAGGGATTGCCGCGCCGTTATTATTGCTTTTGATGCGCGTTTTACAGGGCGCGGCGATCGGTGGCGAAGTTCCTGGCGCCTGGGTTTTTGTGGCGGAGCATGTGCCGGCAAAGCGCATCGGCATTGCCTGCGGCACGCTGACAGCCGGTTTAACCGTCGGCATTTTGCTCGGCTCGGTGGTCGCTACGCTGATTAACACCAGCATGACTCCCCAGACTATCCACAATGGCGGCTGGCGTATTCCTTTCCTGCTGGGCGGCGCGTTTGGCCTGGTTGCGATGTACCTGCGCCGCTGGTTGCAGGAAACGCCCGTCTTTATTGAGATGCAGCAGCGTAAAGCGCTGGCGGAAGAGTTGCCGCTTAAGTCGGTCGTGATGAATCACAGAAAGGCGGTGGTGGTTTCCATGCTGCTGACCTGGCTGCTGTCGGCGGGCATTGTGGTCGTGATTTTAATGTCTCCCACCTGGCTGCAAAAGCAATTGGGCATTGCGCCTGCCTTAACCTTACAAGCCAACAGCATCGCTACCGTTATGTTAACGCTGGGCTGCCTTGCGGCAGGCGCGCTGGTGGACCGGGTGGGCGCCAGCAAAACCTTTATTGGCGGCAGTCTGCTGCTGGCCGTATGCAGCTGGCTTTTCTATCATCTCACCGCCGGCAACCCGGATTATCTCTTCCCGCTTTATGGGCTGGCAGGTTTTAGCGTTGGCGTTGTCGGCGCGGTGCCTTATGTGATGGTGCGCGCTTTTCCGGCGGAAGTGCGTTTTACCGGCATTTCATTCTCTTATAACGTCGCGTATGCCATTTTTGGCGGGCTGACGCCGATTCTGGTGACACTGCTGATGAACGTATCGCCGATGGCGCCTGCCTGGTACGTGTTGGCGCTGGCATTGCTGGGGCTGGGGGTGGGTTTCTGGCTGCGCCAGGAGAAAGAGAAGCCGGACAGCCTGACTAAACGCTCGCCTGCGCATCCCTGAGGCGAGGCTGCGTAATAAAAAGGCCCACTATTGTGGGCCTTTTGTCTTACTTACGCTAAAGCGTTAACGGCGGCGGTTGTCGCCTCGCGACGCTCGCCAATCGGCAGCACGGTGCGTCCATACTGTTCGTTCAGCACTTCGCCCATCGCCAGGTAGATAGCGCTGGCGCCGCACACCAGACCAATCCAGCCCGCCACACGAACAATGCCTTCGTTATCCAGCAAATGGCCTGCCGCCAGCAGCGCGAAAAGCACGGTCAGGCTCAGGAACACAAACTGCAATACGCGAGCGCCTTGCAGCGTGCCGAAGAACATAAACAGGGTAAACACGCCCCAGACGCCAAGGTAGACGCCCAAAAAGTGGCCGTTCGCCGCGTCCGCCAGGCCGAACTTCGGCAACAGCAGAATCGCGACCAGCGTCAGCCAGAAGGAGCCATAGGAGGTAAAAGCGGTTAAACCAAAGGTGTTGCCTTTTTTATATTCCAGCAGACCGGCAAAGATTTGCGCGATGCCGCCGTAAAAAATTCCCATCGCCAGGATAATGCCATCCAGCGGGAACAGGCCGATATTATGCAGATTGAGCAGAATGGTAGTCATACCAAAGCCCATAAGGCCCAGAGGAGCCGGATTAGCCAACGAAGTGTTGCCCATAAACCCTCAGAAAATAAGTAAAAAATTTAAGATAAGCAAACCCGCCGCCAGGTCTCTGTCAGCGGGGCGCGGCATCATAATCGTGGAAATATTCGCCGTCTATGATCTGAGCAGGGTGAAAAGAAAAATTTTTTCTGCCGTCCCCCTTGATGCCCCATGATGCGACCCCATCTTCTGGTTAACCGAAAAGGGTGAACCTGAAAAAAATGATGATTTGGGCAGTTGAAACCGCAGGTTTCGCCCGCATAACAGGTTCACACCACATATTGACCGAATTTTTAGTGGAGACGTTTAGATGGGTAAAATTATTGGTATCGACCTGGGTACTACCAACTCTTGTGTAGCGATTATGGACGGGACTCAGGCACGCGTGCTGGAGAACGCCGAGGGCGATCGCACCACGCCTTCTATCATTGCATATACCCAGGATGGTGAAACTCTGGTTGGTCAGCCGGCTAAACGTCAGGCAGTGACGAACCCGCAGAATACCCTGTTTGCAATCAAGCGCCTGATCGGCCGCCGCTTCCAGGACGAAGAAGTGCAGCGCGACGTGTCTATCATGCCGTACAAAATCATCGCGGCTGATAACGGCGATGCATGGCTGGACGTTAAAGGCCAGAAAATGGCGCCGCCGCAGATTTCCGCTGAAGTGCTGAAAAAAATGAAGAAAACTGCGGAAGACTATCTGGGCGAAGCGGTAACTGAAGCGGTTATCACCGTACCGGCGTACTTCAACGACGCGCAGCGTCAGGCGACCAAAGATGCTGGCCGCATTGCGGGCCTGGAAGTTAAACGTATTATTAACGAACCGACTGCGGCAGCGCTGGCTTACGGTCTGGATAAAGAGACAGGCAACCGCACCATCGCGGTATACGACCTGGGCGGCGGTACGTTCGATATCTCTATCATCGAAATCGACGAAGTCGACGGCGAAAAAACCTTCGAAGTGCTGGCGACCAACGGTGATACTCACCTGGGCGGCGAAGACTTCGACAGCCGTCTGATCAACTATCTGGTAGAAGAGTTCAAGAAAGACCAGGGCATTGACCTGCGTAACGACCCGCTGGCGATGCAGCGTCTGAAAGAAGCGGCTGAAAAAGCGAAGATCGAGCTTTCTTCCGCTCAGCAGACCGACGTGAACCTGCCGTACATCACCGCAGACGCGACCGGTCCGAAACACATGAACATCAAAGTGACTCGCGCGAAACTGGAAAGCCTGGTCGAAGACCTGGTGAACCGTTCCATCGAGCCGCTGAAAGTGGCGCTCCAGGATGCTGGCCTGTCCGTATCCGACGTGCAGGACGTGATCCTGGTCGGCGGTCAGACCCGTATGCCGATGGTGCAGAAGAAAGTGGCTGAGTTCTTTGGTAAAGAGCCGCGTAAAGACGTTAACCCGGACGAAGCTGTAGCTATCGGCGCAGCAGTACAGGGCGGCGTATTGACCGGCGACGTGAAAGACGTTCTGCTGCTCGACGTAACCCCGCTGTCTCTTGGTATCGAAACCATGGGTGGCGTGATGACTGCGCTCATCACCAAAAACACCACCATTCCGACCAAGCACAGCCAGGTGTTCTCTACGGCGGAAGACAACCAGTCTGCGGTAACTATTCATGTGCTGCAAGGCGAGCGTAAACGCGCTGCTGATAACAAATCGCTGGGCCAGTTCAACCTGGATGGCATTAACCCGGCGCCGCGCGGCATGCCGCAGATCGAAGTGACCTTCGACATCGACGCCGACGGTATTCTGCATGTTTCCGCCAAGGACAAAAACACCAACCGCGAGCAGAAGATCACCATCAAGGCCTCTTCCGGTCTGAACGAGGAAGAGATCCAGAAAATGGTGCGCGAAGCGGAAGCTAACGCTGAAGCTGACCGTAAGTTCGAAGAGCTGGTGCAAACGCGCAACCAGGCGGATCACCTGGTGCACAGCACCCGTAAGCAGGTGGAAGAAGCAGGCGACAAGCTGCCGGCTGACGACAAAACCGCGATTGAATCTGCACTGAGCGCGCTGGAAGGCTCTCTGAAAGGCGAAGACAAAGCAGATATCGAAGCGAAAATGCAGGCGCTGGCGCAGGTTTCCCAGAAGCTGATGGAAATTGCTCAGCAGCAGCACGCCCAGCAGCAGGCAGGCGGCGCTGACGCTTCTGCAAACAACGCGAAAGATGACGATGTTGTCGACGCTGAGTTCGAAGAAGTAAAAGATAAGAAATAATCGCCCTGATGCAGGGTAGATAATCCAGCACGGGCGTAGGAGTCATCTCCACGCCCGTGCTCGCATGTTAAGGGCAGAAAACCAAAATGGCGAAGACAGACTATTACGAGATTTTAGGCGTTCCGAAAACGGCGGAAGAGCGTGAAATCAAAAAGGCCTACAAGCGCCTTGCCATGAAATATCACCCGGACCGCAATCAGGGTGACAAAGAAGCGGAAGCCAAATTTAAAGAAATTAAAGAAGCTTATGAAGTGCTGACCGACGCGCAAAAACGCGCGGCTTACGATCAGTACGGCCACGCGGCTTTTGAACAGGGCGGCATGGGCGGCGGCTTTAATGGCGGTTTCGGCGGCGGTGCAGATTTCAGCGATATCTTCGGCGATGTTTTCGGCGATATTTTTGGCGGCGGACGTGGCCGACGCGCGGCGCGCGGCGCCGACCTGCGCTACAACATGGAATTAACGCTGGAAGAAGCGGTTCGCGGCGTAACGAAAGAGATTCGCATACCTACGCTTGAAGAGTGCGATGTTTGCCACGGCAACGGTGCGAAACCAGGCACGCAGCCGCAGACCTGCCCAACCTGTCATGGTTCCGGTCAGGTGCAGATGCGCCAGGGCTTTTTTGCCGTACAGCAGACCTGTCCGCATTGTTCGGGTCGCGGTACGCTGATTAAAGATCCCTGCACCAAATGCCATGGTCACGGTCGCGTAGAGAAATCCAAAACCCTGTCCGTTAAAATCCCGGCAGGCGTCGATACCGGCGACCGTATTCGTCTGGCAGGCGAAGGCGAAGCGGGCGAACATGGCGCGCCGGCAGGCGATCTGTACGTTCAGGTACAGGTTAAACAGCACCCGATCTTCGAGCGCGAAGGTAACAACCTCTATTGCGAAGTGCCAATTAACTTCGCCATGGCGGCGCTGGGCGGTGAAATTGAAGTGCCGACGCTGGATGGCCGCGTCATGCTCAAAGTACCGAGCGAAACGCAAACCGGCAAGCTGTTCCGCATGCGCGGGAAAGGCGTTAAATCGGTTCGTGGCGGCGCGCAGGGCGATCTGCTTTGCCGTGTCGTTGTGGAAACGCCGGTGGGCCTGAACGAGCGTCAGAAACAGCTGTTGCAGGAGCTTCAGGAAAGCTTCGGCGGCCCAACGGGCGAGAAAAACAGCCCACGTTCAAAGAGCTTCTTTGATGGCGTGAAAAAGTTTTTTGACGACCTGACTCGCTAATTACGGGATGTTTTTAAAACCCGAGTCCTTTGCAGGGCTCGGGTTTTTTTATGGCTGTCAGAACGGAGCGAACTTTTCAGGAAATTCTATTTAAGGCGAAGCCGTCTGGTTGGCAGAGAAACCCTTTAATAATCAAAGCGTCAAATTTACCATGCTATAATTAGCTCGCTAATTAATTGCGTTTTGATACTTTTTATGCGAAAAAACCGATAGGATAAGCTGATATAATCTGCTTTTAACGAGCAGTCTTGCACGATAGGCTTTGTTTTATACAAATATTCTATAAAAGTGCAGGCTTAAAAATGATTGCAGCAGTTAAGCGATTTATGACCAACGATGCGAGCGGCGGGATCATTCTGATCATCGCGGCTTCGCTGGCGATGATACTGGCGAACCTTGATGCCACCAGCATGGCTTACCAGTCGTTTCTGGATACGCCTGTTGAGCTGCGGATCGGTTCACTGGAGATAAACAAAAATCTCCTGTTGTGGATAAACGACGCGCTAATGGCCGTTTTCTTCCTGCTGATTGGGCTGGAAGTGAAACGGGAATTGCGGCAGGGGTCGCTGGCCAGCCTGCGTCAGGCTTCTTTTCCGGTAATTGCCGCGCTGGGAGGCATGATTATCCCGGCGGTGCTTTATCTGGCGTTTAATTTCCAGGATCCCGTTACGCGAGAAGGTTGGGCCATTCCCGCGGCAACGGATATCGCCTTCGCACTGGGCGTACTGGCGTTGCTGGGCAATCGCGTACCGCCTTCGCTGAAGGTCTTTCTGATGGCGCTGGCGATTATCGATGATCTGGGCGCGATTATTATTATTGCCTTGTTTTACACCCATGAGCTTTCGCTGCTTTCACTGATGATCGCGGCTGGCGCCATTGCGGTGCTGGCATTAATGAACGCCTGCAATATACGCCGCACGGGCATGTATATTCTGGTCGGTCTGGTGCTGTGGACGGCGGTGTTGAAGTCAGGGGTGCATGCAACGCTTGCTGGCGTGGTTATTGGCTTTTTTATCCCGCTAAAAGAGCAGGGCGGCAAGTCTCCGGCAAAAGCGCTGGAACATGTGCTGCATCCCTGGGTCGCGTTTCTGATCCTGCCGCTTTTTGCTTTTGCGAACGCAGGCGTATCGCTGGATGGCGTAACGCTGGCAGGGCTGGCTTCGTTGCTGCCGCTTGGCGTTATTGCCGGCCTGTTTATCGGTAAGCCGCTGGGGATAGGTCTTTTCTGCTGGCTGGCGTTGAAACTGAAACTGGCGACGCTGCCGCAAGAGGCGACATTCCGGCAAATCATGGCGGTAGGCGTACTCTGCGGTATTGGTTTTACTATGTCGATTTTCATCTCCACGCTGGCGTTTGGAGAGGTGGATCCTTCCCTCATTAAGTGGGCGAAACTGGGGATCCTGATTGGTTCATTAATGGCGGCGGTAACAGGTTATGGCCTGCTGCGGATCGGTTTCAAGGCGCCACGTCGGGCCTGATTTAAGCGCGGCGCTCTCCAGGGGGGAGAGCGCTTTTTCGACCATTTAACATCAGGGAGCGAAAAGCTATGTCGCATATCAATTACAACCACTTGTACTACTTCTGGCATGTTTACAAAGAAGGCTCTGTAGTCGGCGCAGCTGAGGCGCTTTATCTCACGCCCCAGACCATAACCGGCCAGATTAAAGCGCTGGAAGAACGCCTTCAGGGAAAACTGTTCAAGCGCAAGGGGCGGGGGCTTGAGCCCAGCGAATTGGGGCAACTGGTTTTTCGCTATGCTGACCGCATGTTCACATTAAGCCAGGAGATGCTGGATATCGTGAACTACCGCAAGGAGTCGCATTTGCTGTTTGATGTCGGCGTGGCGGATGCGCTGTCCAAAAATCTGGTAGGCGGTATTCTCGAAGCTGTCGTGGTGGAAAATGAACAAATCCATCTGCGCTGTTTTGAATCCACGCATGAAATGCTGCTTGAGCAACTCAGTCAGCATAAGCTGGATATGATCATTTCAGATTGTCCTATCGATTCCACCCAGCAGGAAGGGCTCTTTTCCGTAAAACTCGGCGAGTGCGGCATTAGCTTCTGGTGCCAGAATCCGTTGCCGGAAAAGCCGTTTCCTGAATGCCTGGAGGAGCGTCGCCTGCTCATTCCTGGCCGCCGCTCTATGCTCGGACGTAAGCTGCTCAACTGGATAAACTCTCAGGGGCTGAAGGTGGAAATTTTGGGCGAGTTCGATGATGCGGCATTAATGAAAGCGTTCGGCGCGGCGCATAACGCCATTTTTGTCGCGCCGACGCTTTACGCGCAGGATTTCTATCGCAATGGCAATATTGTTGAAATCGGACGGATAGATAACGTTATGGAAGAATACCACGCGATATTTGCTGAGCGTATGATTCAGCACCCGGCGGTGCAGCGCATCTGCAATAAGAACTATTCAGCGTTATTTAGCCACCCTGAAGAGTAAACAGCAGACATAAAAAAACCCGCTTGATGCGGGTTTTTTTAACAAGCAACAACCAACGGGCGATTAAGCCAGTTTGTTGATCTGCGCAGTCAGATTAGCTTTATGACGCGCTGCTTTGTTTTTGTGGATCAGACCTTTGCTGGCCTGACGGTCCACGATCGGTTGCATTTCGTTAAATGCTTTCTGTGCAGCTTCTTTATCGCCTGCTGCAATCGCCGCGTATACTTTCTTGATGAAAGTACGCATCATAGAGCGACGGCTTGCGTTGTGCTTACGGGCCTTTTCAGACTGAACGGCACGCTTCTTAGCTGATTTGATATTAGCCAAGGTCCAACTCCCAAATATGATCTATGTGGACAATTCAAAGGCCGAGGAATATGCCCCGTTAGCCTTCTTTTGTCAATGGATTTGTGCAAATAAGCGCCGTTTGCTATGACGACGCTCGTTACGTAGTGATGGCGCAAGATTCTACCAGCTTGCCTGCTCTGAATACAGTCTTTATCGGACAAAATTCGCTCCCGCAGGCCATGTTTCTTGCAAATCGCAGTGTTATATCAGGAAAACCCCGTTGCTTTCTGCCCTGGGGCGCCAATCGCCGGTTAACCTTGGGCGCTGTACAAGGTATAATCCGACGATTTTCACTGTCCTGAGCCTGTCATGAAGCTGATACGCGGCATACATAATCTCACGCCTGAACACTACGGCTGTGTCCTCACCATCGGTAATTTCGATGGCGTTCACCGTGGCCATCAAGCATTGCTTAACGGGCTATGCGAAGAGGGGCGCAAGCGCCATCTTCCGGTCATGGTGATGATTTTCGAACCGCAGCCGCTGGAACTCTTTGCCGCTGACAAAGCGCCCGCCCGGCTGACGCGTCTGCGTGAAAAGCTTCGCTATCTGGCGCAATGCGGAGTCGACTACGTGCTCTGCGTGCGCTTTGATCGGCGTTTCGCGGCATTGACCGCGCAAAGCTTTGTCAATGAACTTCTGATTAAGCGTCTGGGCGTGCGTTTTCTCGCCATTGGCGACGATTTCCGCTTCGGCGCTGGTCGCCAGGGCGATTTCTTGTTATTACAAAAGGCTGCGCGCGAATATGGCTTTGAAGTCACCAGCACGCAGAGCTTTTGCCAGGATGGTTTACGCATCAGCAGCACGGCGGTGCGTCAGGCGCTGGCGGAAGATAACCTTGAGCAGGCGCAAACGCTGCTGGGCCGTCCGTTCGCCCTCTCTGGCCGCGTTGTGCATGGCGACGCGCTGGGGCGCACAATCGGTTTTCCTACGGCGAACATACCGCTGCGCCGTCAGGTCACCCCGGTAAAAGGGGTTTACGCGGTAGAAGTGACGGGGCTTGGCGATAAGCCCGTGCCCGGCGTCGCCAATATCGGCACCCGTCCAACGGTAGCTGGCTTGCGCCAGCAGTTAGAAGTTCATCTGCTGGACGTTGCAATGGACCTCTACGGACGCCATATAGATGTGGTGCTGCGTAAAAAAATACGCAATGAGCAGCGGTTTGCCTCGCTTGATGAGCTAAAAGCGCAAATCGCCAGAGATGTAATCACCGCCCGCGACTTTTTTGGGCTACCGACACCGGCTTAACGCCTGATCGGCTAATTATCACACCGAAATACGGAACTGAGAATCTGATGAGTGACTATAAATCTACCCTGAATTTGCCGGAAACAGGGTTCCCGATGCGTGGCGATCTCGCCAAACGTGAACCGGGCATGCTGGCGCGTTGGAATGATGACGATCTGTACGGCATCATCCGTAATGCGAAAAAGGGCAAGAAAACCTTCATCCTGCATGATGGCCCTCCTTATGCGAACGGTAGCATTCATATTGGTCACTCGGTAAACAAGATTCTGAAAGATATCATCGTGAAGTCCAAAGGCCTTTCCGGTTTTGACTCGCCGTATGTGCCGGGTTGGGACTGCCATGGCCTGCCTATCGAGCTGAAAGTTGAACAGCTTATCGGCAAGCCGGGCGAGAAAGTCTCTGCCGCTGAGTTTCGCGCCGCGTGCCGTAAATATGCCGCCGAGCAGGTAGACGGTCAGCGTCAGGACTTTATCCGTCTGGGCGTGCTGGGCGACTGGTCCCATCCGTACCTGACCATGGATTTTAAAACCGAAGCCAACATCATCCGCGCCCTCGGTAAAATCATCGGCAACGGCCATCTGCACAAAGGCGCGAAGCCGGTACACTGGTGTGTTGACTGTCGTTCTGCGCTGGCTGAAGCCGAAGTGGAGTATTACGACAAAACGTCTCCGTCTATCGATGTCGTCTTTAATGCGTCAGACGCTGGCGCCGTCGCCGCCAAATTTGGCGCGCAGAAGGTTAACGGCCCGGTTTCCCTGGTTATCTGGACCACTACCCCGTGGACGCTGCCGGCGAACCGCGCTATCTCTCTGCATGCAGAGATCGAGTATGTGCTGGTGCAAGTTGAAGGCCAGGCGCTGATCGTGGCGAAAGATTTGCTTGAAAGCGTAATGAAGCGCGCAGGCATCACCGATTATACCGTTCTTGGCGAAGCAAAAGGCGCGGAGCTGGAGCTGCTGCGCTTTAAACATCCGTTCCTGGATTTCGACGTGCCGGCCATTCTTGGCGAGCACGTTACCCTTGATGCGGGCACCGGCGCAGTGCATACCGCTGGCGGCCATGGCCCGGACGACTACACCATCAGCCAGAAATATGGTCTGGAGATCGCCAACCCGGTCGGCCCGGACGGCGCTTACCTGCCAGGCACTTACCCGGCGCTGGATGGCGTTAACGTTTTCAAAGCGAACGATATTATCGTTAACCTGCTGCGCGAGAAGGGCGCGTTGCTGCATGTAGAAAAAATGCTGCACAGCTACCCGCACTGCTGGCGTCATAAAACGCCGATCATCTTTCGCGCCACCCCGCAGTGGTTCATCAGCATGGATCAAAAAGGGCTGCGCGCGCAGTCGCTGAAAGAGATCAAAGGCGTGCAGTGGATCCCGGACTGGGGCCAGGCACGCATTGAATCCATGGTCGCTAACCGTCCGGACTGGTGTATTTCTCGCCAGCGCACCTGGGGCGTGCCCATGTCGCTGTTCGTCCATAAAGAGACACAAGAGCTGCACCCGCGCACCCAGGAACTGATGGAAGACGTGGCGAAACGCGTGGAAGAAGACGGCATTCAGGCCTGGTGGGATCTGGACCCGCGCGACATCATGGGCGACGACGCCGACAGCTACGAGAAAGTGCCGGATACCCTCGACGTCTGGTTTGACTCCGGCTCTACGCACGCTTCCGTCGTTGACGTGCGCCCGGAATTCGCAGGCCATGCGGCGGATATGTATCTGGAAGGCTCCGACCAGCATCGCGGCTGGTTTATGTCTTCGCTGATGATCTCTACCGCGATGAAAGGCAAAGCGCCGTATCGTCAGGTATTGACCCACGGCTTCACCGTGGACGGCCAGGGCCGCAAGATGTCGAAATCTATCGGCAACACCGTCAGCCCGCAGGATGTGATGAACAAGCTGGGCGCGGATATTCTGCGTCTGTGGGTCGCTTCCACCGACTACACCGGCGAAATGGCGGTTTCTGACGAGATCCTCAAGCGCGCCGCCGACAGCTATCGCCGCATCCGCAACACCGCGCGCTTCCTGCTGGCGAACCTTAACGGGTTCGATCCGGCGAAAGATATGGTGAAGCCGGAAGAGATGGTGGTGCTCGACCGCTGGGCAGTAGGCTGCGCAAAAGCCGCGCAGGAAGAGATCATCAAGGCATACGAAGCGTATGACTTCCACGAAGTGGTGCAGCGCCTGATGCGCTTCTGCTCCATCGAAATGGGGTCGTTCTACCTTGATATCATCAAAGATCGTCAGTACACCGCAAAAGCCGATAGCGTGGCGCGTCGTAGTTGCCAGACCGCGCTTTATCACGTAGCCGAAGCGCTGGTGCGCTGGATGGCGCCGATCATGTCCTTTACGGCGGACGAGATCTGGGGCTATCTGCCGGGCGATCGCGAGAAATACGTTTTCACCGGCGAATGGTACACCGGTCTGTTCGGCCTTGCGGAAACCGAAGCGATGAACGACGCGTTCTGGGATGAACTTTTAAAAGTGCGCGGCGAAGTGAACAAGGTTATCGAACAGGCGCGCGCCGACAAACGCATCGGCGGCTCGCTGGAAGCGGCGGTTACCCTGTTTGCCGAGCCGGAACTGGCGGCGAAGCTGACGGCGCTGGGCGATGAATTACGATTCGTCCTGTTGACCTCGCAGGCGAAAGTTGATGATTATGCGCAGGCGAGCGCAGATGCCCAGCAGAGCGAACTGCTTAAAGGTCTGAAAATCGCGCTCGCAAAAGCCGAAGGTGAGAAATGCCCGCGCTGCTGGCATTACACCAACGATATCGGCAAGGTGGCGGAACACGCAGATATCTGCGGTCGCTGTGTCAGCAACGTAGCCGGCGACGGCGAAAAACGTAAGTTTGCCTGATGAGTAAACCGATTTTCTCAACCGGGCTACGCTGGCTTTGGCTGGTGGTAGCCGTGCTGATTATCGATCTGGGCAGTAAAGCGTTAATCCTCCAGCACTTCGTGCTGGGGGAGACGGTTTCTCTGTTCCCTTCGCTTAATCTGCATTATGCGCGTAACTATGGCGCCGCTTTTAGTTTCCTCGCCGATAAAGGCGGCTGGCAGCGCTGGTTTTTCGCCGGGATAGCCATCGGCATCTGCGTGGTGCTTGCGGTGATGATGTACCGCGCTAAAGCGAGCCAGAAGCTGAATAACATTGCTTACGCGCTGATTATTGGCGGCGCGCTGGGCAACCTGTTTGACCGCCTCTGGCACGGCTTTGTTGTCGACATGATCGATTTTTATGTCGGCGACTGGCACTTCGCCACCTTCAACCTCGCCGATACTGCCATCTGTATTGGCGCGGCGCTGGTGGTGCTGGAGGGTTTTTTACCTTCGCCAGGTAAAAAGCAGCCCGACCGCGCCTGACCTGTTTGACGAATGGCGGAGCAATCCGCCATTTCGCTTTTTCAGGCAACTTTTAATCGCCTTGCAAAGACAAAGACGCAGAACTCCGCTACACATAAAAGGCTGTAACGCATGACTAACTCTGTACAGAGCAACAGCGCGGTGCTGGTGCATTTCACGCTGAAACTCGAAGATGGCTCCACGGCGGAATCAACGCGCAATAACGGCAAGCCGGCGCTGTTTCGCCTTGGCGATACGTCGCTCTCCGAGGGGCTTGAGCAACAGTTGCTGGGCCTGCGCGCTGGCGATAAAAAAGCGTTTTCGCTGGAGCCAGACGCGGCGTTCGGCGTGGCGAGCCCGGACCTTATTCAGTATTTCTCCCGTCGCGACTTTATCGACGCGGGCGAGCCGGAAATCGGCGCGATTATGTTATTTACCGCTATGGATGGCAGTGAAATGCCGGGCGTTATCCGCGAGGTAAACGGGGATTCCATCACCGTTGACTTTAACCACCCGCTCGCCGGGCAGACTATCCATTTTGATATTGAAGTGCTGGAAGTCGATCCGGTACTGGAGGAGCCTGATGCAGATCCTGTTGGCTAACCCACGCGGCTTTTGCGCGGGCGTGGACCGCGCAATCAGTATTGTTGAAAATGCGCTGGCGATTTACGGCGCGCCTATTTATGTCCGCCACGAAGTGGTGCACAACCGCTACGTGGTGGATAGCCTGCGCGAGCGCGGCGCTATTTTTATTGAGCAGATAAGCGAAGTGCCTGATGGCGCTATCCTGATTTTCTCTGCGCATGGCGTCTCCCAGGCGGTACGTAACGAAGCGAAAAGCCGCGACTTAACGGTTTTCGACGCCACCTGTCCGCTGGTGACCAAAGTGCATATGGAAGTGGCGCGCGCCAGCCGTCGCGGTGAAGAGTCGATCCTGATAGGCCATGCCGGTCACCCCGAAGTGGAAGGCACAATGGGGCAGTACAGCAACCCGGAAGGGGGCATGTATCTTGTTGAGTCGCCGGACGATGTCTGGAAGCTGGAAGTTAAAAACGAGACCAAGCTGTCGTTTATGACCCAGACCACGCTCTCCGTGGACGATACTTCCGACGTGATTGACGCGCTGCGCCAAAAATTTCCGAAAATCGTCGGGCCGCGTAAAGACGATATCTGCTACGCCACCACCAACCGTCAGGAAGCGGTGCGTGCGCTTGCTGAGCAAGCTGACGTCGTGCTGGTCGTGGGGTCGAAAAACTCCTCCAACTCTAACCGCCTGGCCGAACTGGCCCAGCGCATGGGCAAGGCGGCGTTCCTGATTGACGATGCCACTGACATTCAGGAAGCCTGGGTAACAGCGGCGAAATGCGTTGGTGTGACCGCCGGCGCTTCTGCGCCCGATATCCTGGTGCAGAACGTGATAGCCCGCCTTCAGGAGCTGGGCGGCGGCGAAGCGGTGCCGCTGGAAGGGCGCGAAGAGAACATTGTTTTCGAAGTGCCGAAAGAGCTGCGCATGGATGTTCGTGAAGTTAACTAATCTTCGCCAACGCGGTTTGTGAGAAGATGCCAGACGCTTAACCCGTCTGGCATTTTTTTATGGAGAAAATCATGAGCCGCTTGCCCATTATTCTGGATACCGACCCGGGTATCGACGATGCAGTCGCGCTTGCCGCCGCACTCTTTTCGCCTGCGCTTGATTTACAGCTCATCACCACTGTAGCCGGTAACGTGAGCGTGGAGAAAACCACCCGCAATGCGTTGCAACTGCTGCATTTCTGGCAACGGGATGTGCCGCTGGCGAAGGGCGCCGCCACGCCTCTGGTACGCCCGCTGCGCGACGCGGCCTGTGTGCATGGCGAGTCCGGAATGGAAGGGTATAACTTTGTCGCCCATGATCGCCTCGCGCCTGACATTCCGGCTTTTCAGGCGATATATCACTGCCTCTTAGCCAGCAAAACGCCTGTCACTCTGGTTACTATCGGTCCGTTGACGAATATCGCGTTGTTGCTGACCCATTACCCTGACTGCGTCACCAGAATCAAACGGCTGGTGATGATGGGCGGCTCTGCCGGGCGCGGCAACTTTACCCCCAACGCCGAGTTTAATATCGCCATCGACCCGGAGGCGGCGGCGCGCGTTTTCCAGAGCGGGCTGGAGATAATAATGTGCGGGCTGGATGTCACAAACAAGGCCATGTTAACGCCGGAATATCTCGCCGCGCTTCCCACGCTGAACCGCACCGGCGCGATGCTGCATGCGCTCTTTAGCCACTACCGCAGCGGCAGCCTGTCCACCGGGCTGAGAATGCATGACCTCTGCGCCATTGCCTGGCTGGTTAAACCTGAACTGTTTACTTTAAAGCCCTGTTTCGTGGCGGTTGAAACGCAGGGCGAATACACTTCCGGCGCAACGGTGGTCGACCTGGAAGGGCGGTTAAATCAACCCGCTAACGCGCAGGTGGCGCTGGAGATAGACGTGCCTGCCTTTCAGCAGTGGGTGGCGCAAACGCTCGCGCTGGCGCCGTAGCGGAGCGGGTTTACTGGCTCTGAACGGTCAGCTTACCGGCGAGATAATCAATCATCGCGCGCATTTTAGCAGGAAGCTGGCGGCCTGCGGACCACAGCAGCCAGAGCTGGCCGGAGTAAGCGCTGATGAATTCCCACTCCGGCAGCACCTGCACAATTTCGCCGCGCTTTAGCGCTTCTCGCGCCGTAAACAGCGGCAGGCTGCCAATCCCCAGATGCTGTTTTACCGCGTCCAGCCGCACGCCGGTATGGTTCGCTGCATAGCGGCCATGCGTCTGCACGACCAGCGTTTTGCCGTGCTGGCGAAACTTCCATCGCGAATCTGCCGGCGTTTCCCCAAGGCTGATACAGCTGTGATTACGCAGATCCCGAGGATGCTGTGGCGCGCCGTGCTGCGCCAGATAATGCGGCGTGGCGCACAACAGATGGGTAATCGGCATCAGCGCTTTACCGTGCAAACCGGGCGAAGGGGTGTCGGTAATCCGCAGCGCCAGGTCGACGCCGTCGTCAATCAGGTCCATATAGCGGTCTTCAAGCCTCAGGCGAACGTCGATTTGCGGGTAGCGGGCCAGAAATTCCGGCATGACCGGATGCAAAACAAAACGGCCTACCGCTTTAGGTACGCTCAGGGTAAGCGTACCTTGCGGCTCCTGCTGGCCGACCGCCCCATGAGCAAGCACCTGACGCGCTGAATCCATCATTACGGCGGCGGATTTCAGCACTTCGGCGCCCGCGTCGCTCAGGCGCAGCTTGCGGGTGGTGCGGTGCAACAGCTTCACGCCAAGCTCCTTTTCCAGCCGTGAAATACTTCGGCTGACGGAGGAGGGGGCGGTGCCAAGCTTGCGGGCGGCGGCGGAAAAGCTGCCGCTTTCCACCACAATGACAAACGCGGCGATTTCAGGCAAAAGCGTCAGGTTCATATTTGTGCGTAGGGTGCAAAGGTTCATTGTCAGGTGACGGGATTATCTTCCCGGGATTAACCAATATACTGTCTGGCTAACCGGGAGGACAACGATGACTGAAAGATGCTATTACACCAGCGATGCAATAAGCGGCGAAGCGCAGGTCTTACGCTGCGAGGCAAACGGCGATGGCTTATATGAAGTGGAACTTAACGCCACGCTTTTTCATCCGCAGGGCGGCGGACAGCCTGCCGACAGCGGGACTCTTAACGGCATTCCTGTTGTGCGCCTGGAGAACCGTGGCGAGCAAGTTATTCATTTTCTTGAGCAGCCTGTAGCGGAAGAGACAGTCAGGCTTGAGATAGATGCCCCGCTGCGCAAGCGCCACTCTCGCTGGCATTCGGCCGGACATTTGATTGGTTATGCCGGCGAAGAGGCGGGCTGGCGTCCTGTCAAAGCGCATCACTGGCCTGGCGAAGGGAAAATTACCTTTAGCGCGGCGCAGGACGCAGCTGCGCCAGACATCTCAACATTGAGTGACAAAATTGCAGCCTGGATTGCCGCCGATTTGCCGCGCCGGGTAACCTTTAAGGATACGCTTCGTCAGGTGCGCTTCGGCGATTTACCCATTTATGGCTGCGGCGGTACGCACGTGGCTTCGCTTGCAGAACTCGGCGAAGTAAAGCTTACCAGCCTGAAAATCAAAAAAGGCCAGTTGATAGTGGCTTATCAGTTGGAAGAGTAAACCACGCCGCTAAAACCGGTTCGCTTATTTTGCAGGCGTATGCTTATCCCTGAAAAGCTTACGCCTTTCATGTCTTTTACTGATATCCCCTTCGTTTTGTCATAAATTTCTAATTATGGGCGTTTTCGGCTGGCGGCCCGCCTGCGGGCTGGTTACCCTGAGAACGTTTTGTAAGCAATTTTTTAACATATAAAGAGTATAACTATGCAAGAAGCACAAATCCGCGTCGCCATCGCCGGAGCGGGCGGCCGCATGGGGCGGCAGTTGATCCAGGCTACGCTGCAAATGGAAGGCGTGGCGCTGGGCGCGGCGCTGGAGCGGGAAGGCTCATCGCTGCTCGGCAGCGATGCCGGTGAGCTGGCGGGCGTGGGTAAGTCAGGGGTTATCATTCAAAGTAGCCTTGAAGCGGTAGTTAACGATTTCGATGTCTTTATCGATTTCACCCGACCGGAAGGCACACTGGCGCATCTGGCCTTTTGTCGCCAGCATGGCAAAGGGATGGTCATCGGCACCACGGGCTTTGACGATGCCGGCAAACAGGCCATCGGCGAAGCCGCGAAAACTATCCCTGTCGTATTTGCCGCTAACTTTAGCGTAGGGGTTAACGTCATGCTTAAGCTGCTGGAGAAAGCCGCGAAGGTGATGGGTAACTATACCGACATAGAGATCATTGAAGCGCACCATCGCCACAAAGTGGACGCGCCGTCAGGCACGGCGCTGGCGATGGGAGAAGCTATCGCCCAGGCGCTGGATAAAGACCTTAAAGATTGCGCAGTTTATGCGCGGGAAGGTTATACCGGCGAGCGCGAGCCAGGCACTATCGGCTTCGCTACCGTTCGCGCAGGCGACATTGTGGGCGAGCACACCGCTATGTTTGCCGATATTGGCGAGCGCGTTGAAATTACGCATAAGGCATCAAGCCGGATGACATTTGCCAACGGAGCGGTTCGTTCCGCTATCTGGCTGAAAGGTCATAAAAATGGCCTTTTTGATATGCGCGACGTGCTGGATTTGAACAGTATTTAAAAAGAATTACCCATCGTGATGTGGTTATTACAATCATAACTAATTGATTGGCAGGGCAATAATTTATTGCCCTTTTTATTTTTGTTTTTTTAATTGGTTACATGCGTTTTTTTATAGCAATACTTCATAAATAATGGTTTTGGTCACGATTTTTGTTGCCTTTCTGTAAATTTTGACCAAATGGTCCGCTTTTTTCATGCTGGCTACCCTGTTTTCTTTTTTCACTGGCAACGAAACGGTTTCGTCGCTGACTTTTCCATGGGTTTTGTTGCTGTTTAAGCTTATTTCATCTCAGAGCGCTAAAAATATCAGAAAAAATCACCTTCAGAGTAGACTTTGCCCCGCCTTCTCTCTAGAATGCCGCCGTTTGCCAAAAATTCGTCAGGCAGGCTGTTTTGCAATTGATTCATCACCTCGATTTGAATTAATATGCAAATAAATTGACTGTTTATTCCCTGGAGGACGTTTTGATTAAGTCAGCGCTGTTGGTTCTGGAAGACGGGACCCAATTTTACGGTCGGGCCATTGGGGCATCAGGTTCGGCGGTTGGGGAAGTCGTTTTCAATACTTCAATGACCGGTTATCAAGAAATCCTCACTGATCCTTCCTACTCCCGCCAGATTGTCACTCTTACTTATCCCCATATCGGTAATGTCGGCACTAACGAAGCCGACGCAGAATCCTCTCAGGTGCATGCCCAGGGGCTTGTGATTCGCGACCTGCCGCTGATTGCCAGCAACTACCGCAACACCGAGGATCTTTCTTCTTACCTTAAGCGCCATAACATCGTGGCGATTGCCGATATCGATACCCGTAAGCTGACCCGCCTGCTGCGTGAAAAAGGCGCGCAGAACGGCTGCATCATCGCAGGCGATAATCTCGACGCCCGCCTGGCGCTGGAAAAAGCAAAAGGGTTCCCGGGGCTGAATGGTATGGACCTGGCGAAAGAAGTCAGCACGGCTGAACCTTACAGCTGGACGCAGGGAAGCTGGACGCTTTCAGGCGAGCTACCGGAAGCGAAGAAAGAAGAAGAACTCCCGTATCACGTGGTGGCTTACGACTACGGCGTGAAGCGCAACATTTTGCGCATGCTGGTTGACCGCGGCTGTCGTTTGACCGTCGTGCCGGCGAAAACCTCTGCGGAAGAGGTGCTGAAAATGAAACCGGACGGCGTATTCCTTTCGAATGGCCCGGGCGACCCGGCGCCGTGCGACTACGCCATCGAAGCGATTGAGCATTTCCTGCAAACCGAGCTGCCGGTATTCGGCATCTGCCTCGGCCACCAGCTGCTGGCGCTGGCAAGCGGCGCGAAAACCGTGAAGATGAAGTTCGGCCATCACGGCGGCAACCACCCGGTAAAAGATATCGACAACAACCGCGTTATGATAACGGCCCAGAACCACGGCTTCGCTGTAGATGAAGCTACGCTGCCCGCTAACCTGCGCGTGACGCACAAATCGCTGTTCGACGGTACGCTACAGGGCATTCACCGCACCGACAAACCCGCTTTCAGCTTCCAGGGCCACCCGGAAGCGAGCCCGGGTCCGCATGATGCCGCGCCGCTGTTTGACCATTTCATTGACTTAATTGCGCACTACCGTAAGACCGCCAAATAATCAGGAGAAAATGAAACATGCCAAAACGTACAGACATTAAAAGCATCCTGATTCTTGGCGCAGGCCCGATTGTTATCGGCCAGGCCTGTGAATTCGACTATTCCGGCGCCCAGGCGTGTAAAGCGCTGCGCGAAGAGGGGTACCGCGTCATTCTGGTGAACTCCAACCCGGCGACCATTATGACCGACCCGGAAATGGCGGATGCAACCTACATTGAGCCGATCCACTGGGAAGTGGTGCGTAAGATTATCGAAAAAGAACGCCCGGACGCGGTGCTGCCGACCATGGGCGGCCAGACGGCGCTTAACTGCGCGCTGGAGCTGGAGCGTCAGGGCGTGCTGGAAGAGTTCGGCGTGACCATGATTGGCGCCACCGCCGATGCGATTGATAAAGCCGAAGACCGTCGCCGTTTCGACGTGGCAATGAAGAAAATCGGTCTGGAAACCGCACGCTCGGGTATCGCCCACAATATGGAAGAAGCGCTGGCGGTTGCGGCTGATGTCGGCTATCCGTGCATCATCCGTCCGTCCTTCACCATGGGCGGCACCGGCGGCGGCATTGCTTATAACCGCGAAGAGTTTGAAGAAATTTGTGCTCGCGGCCTCGATCTTTCTCCGACCAAAGAGCTGCTGATTGACGAATCGCTTATCGGCTGGAAAGAGTACGAGATGGAAGTGGTGCGCGATAAGAACGACAACTGCATCATCGTCTGTTCTATCGAAAACTTCGACGCGATGGGCATTCACACCGGCGACTCCATCACCGTAGCCCCCGCTCAGACGCTGACCGATAAGGAATACCAGATCATGCGTAACGCCTCGATGGCGGTGCTGCGTGAGATAGGCGTAGAGACCGGCGGCTCCAACGTGCAGTTTGCGGTAAACCCGAAAAACGGTCGCCTGATTGTCATTGAGATGAACCCGCGCGTGTCGCGCTCTTCGGCGCTGGCTTCCAAAGCCACGGGCTTCCCGATCGCCAAAGTGGCGGCGAAGCTGGCGGTGGGCTACACCCTCGACGAACTGATGAACGACATCACCGGCGGGCGTACGCCAGCTTCGTTCGAACCCTCTATCGACTACGTCGTGACAAAAATCCCGCGCTTTAACTTTGAAAAATTTGCGGGCGCTAACGACCGTCTGACCACTCAGATGAAATCGGTCGGCGAGGTCATGGCGATTGGTCGCACCCAGCAGGAGTCCATGCAGAAAGCGCTGCGCGGCCTGGAAGTGGGCGCAACAGGCTTCGACCCGAAAGTGAGCCTGGATGACCCGGAAGCGCTGACCAAAATTCGCCGCGAGCTGAAAGACGCAGGCGCCGAGCGTATCTGGTACATCGCCGACGCCTTCCGCGCCGGGTTGTCTGTAGACGGCGTCTTTAACCTGACTAACATTGACCGTTGGTTCCTGGTGCAGATTGAAGAGCTGGTGCGTCTTGAAGAGAAAGTCGCAGAGGTGGGTATCAACGGGCTGGACGCCGATTTCCTGCGCATGCTTAAGCGCAAAGGCTTTGCCGACGCGCGTCTTGCTAAGCTTGCCGGCGTTCGCGAAGCGGAAATCTGTAAACTGCGCGAGCAGTATAATTTGCACCCGGTCTACAAGCGTGTGGATACCTGCGCGGCGGAGTTCGCTACCGACACCGCTTATATGTACTCCACTTATGAAGATGAGTGCGAAGCCAACCCGAACCAGGATCGTGAAAAAATCATGGTGCTGGGCGGCGGACCGAACCGTATCGGCCAGGGCATTGAATTTGACTACTGCTGCGTTCACGCCTCGCTTGCGCTGCGCGAAGACGGTTACGAAACCATCATGGTCAACTGCAACCCGGAAACCGTTTCTACCGACTATGACACCTCCGATCGCCTCTACTTCGAACCGGTAACGCTGGAAGATGTGCTGGAGATTGTGCGTATCGAGAAACCCAAAGGCGTGATCGTGCAGTACGGCGGACAGACCCCGCTCAAGCTGGCGCGTGCGCTTGAAGCGGCAGGCGTGCCGGTGATTGGCACCAGCCCGGACGCGATTGACCGTGCGGAAGACCGCGAGCGTTTCCAGCAGGCGGTGGATCGCCTGAAGCTGAAACAGCCGGCTAACGCCACCGTGACCGCAATCGAGCAGGCCGTTGAAAAAGCAAAAGAGATTGGCTACCCGCTGGTCGTGCGTCCTTCTTATGTACTGGGCGGCCGCGCGATGGAAATCGTGTATGACGAAGCGGACCTGCGTCGCTACTTCATGACCGCCGTCAGCGTTTCTAACGATGCGCCGGTACTGCTCGACCGTTTCCTGGACGACGCGGTTGAAGTTGACGTCGACGCTATCTGCGATGGCGAAACCGTGCTGATTGGCGGCATCATGGAGCACATTGAGCAGGCAGGCGTCCACTCAGGTGACTCCGCCTGTTCGCTGCCGGCTTACACGCTGAGCCAGGAAATCCAGGATGTGATGCGCCAGCAGGTGCAGAAGCTGGCTTTCGAATTGCAGGTTCGCGGTCTGATGAACGTACAGTTTGCGGTGAAAGATAACGAGGTTTACCTGATTGAGGTGAACCCGCGCGCCGCACGTACCGTACCGTTCGTTTCTAAAGCCACCGGCGTGCCGCTGGCAAAAGTGGCGGCGCGTGTCATGGCAGGCAAAACGCTGAGCGAGCAGGGCGTCACCAAAGAGATCATCCCGCCGTACTACTCGGTGAAAGAAGTGGTGCTGCCGTTTAACAAGTTCCCGGGCGTCGACCCGCTTCTGGGGCCTGAAATGCGCTCTACCGGTGAAGTTATGGGCGTGGGCCGCACTTTCGCGGAAGCGTTCGCCAAAGCGCAGCTCGGCAGCAACTCCACCATGAAGAAGAAAGGCCGCGCGCTGCTCTCCGTTCGTGAAGGAGATAAAGAACGCGTAGTGGATCTGGCGGCGAAACTGCTGAAATATGGCTTTGAACTCGACGCCACCCACGGCACGGCGATTGTGCTGGGCGAAGCGGGCATTAACCCGCGTCTGGTAAACAAAGTGCATGAAGGCCGTCCGCACATTCAGGACCGCATCAAGAATGGCGAATACACTTACATCATCAATACCACCGCAGGACGCCAGGCGATTGAGGATTCCAAGCTGATTCGCCGCAGCGCGCTGCAATACAAAGTGCATTACGACACTACGCTGAACGGCGGCTTCGCTACCGCGATGGCGCTGAACGCCGATGCCACTGAGAAAGTGACCTCCGTTCAGGAGATGCACGCGCAAATCACGAAGTAACAGCTTCACTCTCTCTGCAAGCCCGCTTATAAAGCGGGCTTTTTTATTTCCCCCTACCTGATATGGCGGGTTTATGTCCGGGCAACCTGATATCCCGCTAAACTTGCTCGGGTTCAGAGGCATAGCCGACTTAAGGAGAACATTTTGCAACGTGCATGGGTAGCCGTTACGCTGGCGCTGACTTTATCGGGCTGCGCGGAATTCTCTTCCTCGGTAACAAATAGTATCGATGCGATGGGGATGACGCCGGATTACGCGAAGGGCATTAAAGAAGATTTACAGCCAAAAAAACTTGAAGCGCCTTCGGTCACCGTGACCGATAACGTCCCGGAAGGAAAACTAACGGAGCGTTATGACAATGGCCGTAAAAAGTTTGAAACCGTGGTGAAAAACCGTTGTTTCGATGAATACCTTGATATTTATTACCCGGACGGCAAGCTTCGCACGCACACGCCGTTAGTGAACTGTAAAGCGCAGGGCGTGTCGCAAGGCTATTCGCCGCAAGGTAAGTTAAAAACGGAGATCACCTATAAAGAAGGTCTGGCAGACGGCAAAGCGACGACATATGACGATAACGGTAAGGTGCTGAAAACCGTAACGTATAAAGCGGGTTATCCGGCGAGCGGCGCGTAAATAACTGACAGGGCAGCGTAGGAGTCTTCTGTTTCTGATTTTCTGCTTCGCTTGCGAAGCTATAGTTACAGAACTATCGCAGCAAACAAACGGGAGATAACTATGCAAGTTAAACATCTTGCCGCCCCTTTTCTGGCCGCCTCCGCCTTGCTTTTTATCAGCGGCTGCTCTTCTAACCAGGCGGTGAAAACCACCGATGGCCACACCATTGTTACCGATGGCAAACCGCAGGTGGATGACGATACCGGCCTGGTATCGTATGAAAATGCCGAAACGGGCAAAACTGAACAGATTAACCGCGATCAGGTTAAGTCGATGAACGAGCTGGATAACTAAGCCTCATCTCTTAATTTCAGCAGTGGCTTGCCCACTGCTGTTCCGCGCATCGAAAAAGCCCTGCATATTGTCCCTGTAAGCGAAACGTCAATCCGTCTACACTCAGGGGATTAACCGTGCCCGCAAGACAGGCGACCTCATGATTTTGATTATTTATGCACATCCCTACCCGAACCACTCCCACGCCAACCGGCATATGCTTGAACAGATAAGCGCTTTGCCGGATGTGGAAGTGCGCTCGCTTTATGCGCTTTATCCCGATTTCAATATCGATATTGTCGCCGAACAGGAAGCATTAAGCCGGGCGGAGTTAATCATCTGGCAACATCCGATGCAGTGGTACAGCGTGCCGCCGCTCTTTAAGCTCTGGATAGACAAGGTGCTGACGCACGGCTGGGCTTATGGTCATGGCGGCACGGCGCTGCATGGCAAAAGCGTGCTCTGGGCCGTAACCACCGGCGGCGATGCGCATCATTTTGATCTGGGCGACCATCCGGGTTTCGACGCGCTGGCCCAGCCGTTACAGGCTACTGCGCTCTATTGCGGGCTGCAATGGCTGCCGCCTTTTACGCTGCACGGCGCCTTTGTCTGCGACGATGAAACCCTGGAAGGCCAGGCGCGACATTATAAACAACGGTTAATGGAATGGCAGGAGACGCACCGTGGATAGTCATACTCTGATTCAGGCGCTGATTTATCTTGGCTCCGCAGCGCTGATAGTGCCGCTGGCGGTGCGGCTCGGGCTTGGCTCGGTGCTGGGCTATCTGATTGCAGGCTGTATTATCGGCCCCTGGGGCCTGCGGCTCGTGACCGACGCCGAGTCTATCCTTCACTTCGCCGAAATCGGCGTGGTGTTAATGCTGTTTGTCATCGGGCTGGAGCTGGATCCGCGCCGTCTCTGGACGCTGCGCGCTTCGGTGTTTGGCGGCGGAGCGTTGCAGATGGTCGCCTGCGGTTTGCTGCTTGGGCTGTTCTGCATGGCGCTGGGTCTGCGCTGGCAGGTAGCCGTGCTGATTGGCCTGACGCTTGCGCTCTCTTCTACAGCGATTGCGATGCAGGCGATGAATGAGCGCAACCTGACGGTTTCGCAAATGGGGCGTAGCGCTTTTGCGGTGCTGCTGTTTCAGGATATCGCTGCGATCCCGCTGGTGGCGATGATACCGCTGCTGGCCGCCAGCGGCGCGGCCACAACGCTTGGCGCTTTTACGCTTTCGGCGCTGAAAGTGGTGGCGGCGCTGGCCGCTGTGGTGCTGATAGGGCGTTACGTTGCGCGTCCGGCGCTGCGCTTCGTGGCGCGCTCTGGCCTGCGGGAAGTCTTCAGCGCCGTCGCATTATTTCTGGTATTTGGCTTTGGCCTGCTGCTGGAAGAGGCCGGGCTGTCCATGGCGATGGGGGCGTTTCTGGCAGGCGTTCTGCTGGCGAGTTCCGAGTACCGGCATGCGCTGGAAAGCGATATCGAGCCGTTTAAGGGGTTGCTGCTCGGCCTCTTTTTTATCGGCGTCGGCATGTCTGTCGACTTCGGTACGCTGGTGGCGAACCCGCTACGGGTAATTATCCTGCTGGTAGGCTTCCTGGCGATTAAAACGGCAACGCTGTGGGTAGTGGCGAAACCGCTAAAAGTGCCGGGCAAGCAGCGCCGCTGGTTTGCCGTGCTGTTAGGGCAGGGGAGCGAATTCGCCTTTGTAATTTTCGGCGCGGCGCAAACGGCGCAGGTGCTTGATCCGGAGTGGGCTAAATCGCTGACGCTTGCGGTCGCGCTTTCTATGGCTGCGACGCCGGTATTGCTGGTGCTACTGACACGGCTTGAGAAAGCTGCCCCTGCGCAGTCGCGCGAAGCGGATGAAATTGACGAGGAACAGCCGCGGGTGATTATCGCAGGCTTCGGGCGTTTCGGGCAGATTGCCGGACGTTTGCTGCTTTCAAGCGGCGTAAAAATGGTGGTGCTCGACCACGATCCCGATCACATCGAAACCCTGCGTAAGTTCGGCATGAAGGTCTTCTATGGCGACGCCACGCGGGTGGATCTGCTGGAGTCGGCAGGCGTGGCGAAAGCCGAGGTGTTAATCAACGCCATTGACGACCCGCAAACTAACCTGCAACTTACGGAACTCGTGCAGGCGCATTTTCCCCATGTGCGTATTATCGCTCGCGCCCGCGATGTCGATCATTACATCCGGCTGCGCCAGGCGGGCGTTGAACAGCCGGAACGTGAAACTTTCGAAGGCGCGCTGAAAGTGGGCCGCCTGGCGCTGGAAGGGTTAGGCATCGGCGCGTATGAAGCGCGCGAGAGAGCCGATGTCTTTCGCCATTATAATAAGCAAATGGTGGAAGAGATGGCGGATGGCGATAACGACACCGCCGCTCGCGCCGCGACGTTCCGGCGCACCAGCGCGATGCTGACCGAGATAATCAGCGAAGACCGGGCGCATCAGTCGATAGTTCAGCGCCACGGCTGGCAGGGAACGCAGGAAGGAAAACATACCGGTAACGAGGCGGATGAACCTGAAGTGAAGCCGCAGGTCTGATAAAAAGCGCCCCGTAAGGGGCGTTTTTATTAGCTCAGGGCAACTTTAATCCCAAGCGCCAGCAGCATGCCGCCGAGCAGCTTATCAATAATTTTCTGCGCTCTGGTTAATGCGCGACGCACCGGATCGCTCTGGATCAGCACCACCAGCAGCGGCCACCAGACCACCGTCAGGCCAACAATAATGCCCGCGTACCAGAGCTTTTCGCCTAAACCGGAGTTCACGTTCAGGACCTGGGTGAACATCGCCAGGAAAAAGAGGGTCGCTTTGGGGTTAAGTAGGTTGCACAGATAACCCTGTAAAAATGCTTTTTTCAGCGAAACCTGTTCACGCGCGACGTCGCTGACAGAAATTTTACTGCCGCCGCGGGAAAGCAGCGCCTGTACGCCAAGCCAGATAAGATAAGCGGCGCCCGCATATTTCAACAGACCAAACAGCCAGGGCGTTGTGGTGATAACCACGGCGATGCCGGCCACACAGTAGGTCATATGGGTCACCACGCCGCAAATTACGCCCGCCGCGGTAGTGAGCGCGGCAGTGCGGTGATAGCGTGCGGCGTTTTTAATCACCAGAAAAAAATCGGGGCCGGGGGAGAGCATCCCCAGCGCGGCAATCGTCGCGACAAATAAGGTGGTTTCAAGCATACCGGTATCTCACTCTAAAACGTGGGCAGAACTATAGCGTAAAAAGTTGTCAAAAAGATCGCGCAAGCAGCCCGTAAATTTCGCCTTCTGCGATTATGTTGTTAACCGTGGCGTAAGTGGATAGTCCTCCGTCCAGCCAGGGTTGTGGAAGATCCGGCAGAACGGAAAATTTTACCGATCGCTTACGTTGCGTTAGTCGACTAAGGAATGCGCTTTACGTATAGTGGCGGCAATTTTTTTACCATCCAGGAATTAACCAATGATCAATCTGATTGCAGCGTTAGCTGTGGATCGCGTTATTGGCATGGAAAACGCCATGCCGTGGAATTTGCCAGCCGATCTCGCCTGGTTTAAGCGTACAACGCTGAACAAACCGGTCATTATGGGCCGCCTGACCTGGGAGTCTATCGGTCGCCCTTTGCCCGGTCGTAAAAATATCGTTCTCAGCAGCAAAGCCGGTGATGACGATCGCGTCGTCTGGGTCAGTTCAGTGGAAGAGGCGCTGAAAGCCTGTGAAGATGCGCAGGAGATCATGGTGATCGGCGGCGGGCGCGTTTATGAGCAGTTCCTGCCGAAAGCGCAGCGTCTTTATCTCACTCACATTGATGCGGAAGTGGAAGGCGATACTCATTTCCCGGATTATGAGCCCGATGAATGGCAGTCTGTGTTCAGCGAATTTCATGACGCAGACGAACAGAATTCGCACAGCTACTGCTTTGAAATTCTGGAGCGCCGATAAGCGGCGCACCTGAGCCTCGCATTCGGCGGCCCTCGCCTGAGGGCGCCGACGCGCATTACGACGCGACTGCCGTTTCGCCTTCGTCCAGATCAAGCTGGCGATTCGAAGGCTGGGTAAAGTAAGTTTTATCTTCCCAGCGCAGGCAGGTCAGCGTTCCTCCCCAGCAACAGCCCGTGTCCAGCCCGTAGATATGCTCCGGCGTGCCTTTGCCTTCAAGTGATGCCCAGTGCCCAAAAACAATGGCGTAGTTTTGCGATACCGGCCCCGGGATCGCAAACCAGGGTTTTAGCGGCGCAGGCGCGTTTTCCGGCGTGTCTTTGCAAAACATATCAAGCTGGCCGTTCGGGAAGCAGTAGCGCATCCGCGTCAATGCATTGGTAATGAAACGCAGGCGCGCCAGGCCGGTGAGATCCGTTGACCAGTTGTTTGGCATATCGCCATACATGGCGTCGAGAAAGAGCGGATAGCTGTCGCTTGAAAGCACCGCTTCCACATCGCGGGCGCACTCTATAGCGGTTTGCAGGTCCCACTGGGGCGTAATGCCAGCATGCGCCATCACCAGCTTTTTCTCTTCATCCACCTGTAATAGCGGCTGGCGACGCAGCCAGTTAATGAGCTCGTCAGCGTCTGGCGCTTCCAGCAGGGGGGTAATACGGTCTTTCGGTTTATTACGGCTGATGCCGGCGTAGACCGCCAGCAGATGCAAATCGTGATTGCCCAGCACCACGCGCACCGCATCGCCAAGCGAGCGGACATAGCGCAGCACCTCCAGCGAACCGGGGCCGCGCGCCACCAGATCGCCTGTCAGCCACAGCGTATCTTTGCCGGGAGTAAATTCGACATGCTTTAGCAGGGCGACCAGTTCATCGTAGCAACCGTGAACGTCGCCTATCAGGTATGTTGACATCGTATCAGTGAATTAATGTAGGTAGGGCCAGCCGGAAAACCGGGATGGCGATGCGAAAGCGGGCGCCCTGTTCATCGACCATTTCATAATGGCCTTCCATAGTGCCGAACGGCGTTTCTATCACCGCGCCGCTGGTGTACTGGTATTCGCCGCCAGGCGCGATATGGGGTTGTTCGCCAACGACCCCTTCACCCTGAACTTCTGTCTCGCGTCCATTACCGTTAGTGATAAGCCAGTAACGGCTCAGCAACTGCACGGGAGTTCGCCCCAGGTTGCGGATAGTGACGGTATAGGCAAAGACGAAACGCTCTTCGTCCGGCGAGGACTGGGATTCGATATAAACGCTTTGCACCTGAACACAAACACGGGGCGAATCTAACATGGCTTAGCTCTCCTTCGAGGGCAGATTGTCGGCTAAATAGTTAGCCATTTGACAATATTGCGCCACAGAAATGTTTTCTGCACGCAGGGCAGGATCTACCCCAAGCGATGTCAGCACTTCCGGGCTAAAGAGGTTGCCGAGGCTGTTGCGAATGGTTTTACGGCGCTGGTTAAACGCCTCTGTCGTCAGACGGCTCAGCAAACGCAAATCTTTCACCGGGTGCGGCAACTGCGCATGCGGCACAAGACGCACCACGGCGGAATCAACTTTCGGCGGCGGCGCAAACGCCGTCGGCGGCACTTCCAGCACCGGGATTATCTGGCAGTAATATTGCGCCATCACGCTTAAGCGACCATACGCTTTACTGTTCGGCCCTGCAACCAGTCGGTTTACCACCTCTTTTTGCAGCATAAAATGCATATCGGCAATCGAATCAGTATAGCTAAACAGGTGAAACATCAGCGGAGTGGAGATGTTATACGGCAGGTTGCCGAACACGCGCAGCGGCTGGCCGAGCGTTGCGGAAAGTTCGCTGAAGTTCATGGTCATTGCGTCCTGCTGATAAATCGTCAGCTTAGGCGCAAGGAAAGGGTGCGTTTGCAGACGGGCGGCAAGGTCGCGGTCCAGCTCGATTACCGTGAGCTTGTCCAGCCGCTCGCCGACAGGTTCAGTCAGCGCGCCGAGACCGGGGCCGATTTCCACCATCGCCTGGCCTTTTTGCGGATTGATGGCGGAGACGATGCTGTCGATAACGAACTGGTCGTTAAGAAAGTTTTGCCCGAAGCGTTTGCGGGCTAAATGGCCCTGGTGGACTCGATTATTCATTGATTCTTACTGTTTAAAATCATCTGGATGGCGAGATTAATCGCCGTAATAAAACTGCCGACACTGGCGGTGCCCTGGCCCGCGAGTTCAAGCGCGGTGCCGTGGTCGACCGACGTGCGAATAAAGGGCAGGCCAAGCGTGATATTCACCGCGCGGCCAAAGCCCTGGTATTTTAGCACGGGCAGGCCCTGATCGTGGTACATCGCCAGCACGGCGTCAGCATGCTCAAGATATTTCGGCTGGAACAGCGTATCGGCAGGCAGCGGACCGGTAAGGTTCATGCCGCGCGTACGCATCTCTTCAAGCACCGGAATTATCGTATCAATTTCCTCAGTGCCCATATGACCGCCTTCGCCCGCATGGGGGTTCAGGCCGCAAACCAGCACATGCGGTTGCGCGATGCCGAATTTGCTTTGCAGATCCTTATACAGAGTGGCGATGATATGCCGCAGCAGATCCGCAGTAATAGCCTGCGGAATGGCTTTTAGCGGCAGATGCGTGGTGGCAAGCGCTACGCGTAGCGATTCAGTCGCCAGCATCATCACCACTTTTTCGCTGTGCGAACGCTCTTCAAAAAACTCTGTGTGACCAATAAAAGGTATGCCTGCATCGTTGATGATGCCCTTATGCACGGGACCCGTTATCAGCGCGCCGAATTCGCCGCTCAGACAGCCGTCGCAGGCGCGCGCCAGCGTCTCTACCACATAGTCAGCATTACGCACATCGAGTACGCCCGGGGTTACCGGCGCACGCAGCTCAACGGGCAGTATAGTGAGCGTGCCTGCCCGTTGGGCGATGGCTGGCGAACCGGGCTTAAAAGGCAGAAGCGTCAGCGGCAGGCCCAGCAGGGCGGCGCGTTCGGTTAACAGTTCAGGGGAGGCGCAGACGACCAGTTCTGCGGGCCAGTCACGGCTTGCCAGCGCGATGACCAGGTCGGGCCCAATCCCGGCGGGTTCGCCGGGAGTGAGGATAACACGGGGAGTGTTTGCCATTAGTTGCTCAGAATTTTGACATAGGCGCTGGCGCGCTGTTCCTGCATCCAGGTTGCCGCTTCTTCAGAGAATTTACGGTTAAACAACATGCGATAGGCGCGCTCTTTCTGCGCGGCGTCGGTCTTGTCGACGTTGCGCGTATCCATCAGCTCAATCAAGTGCCAGCCGAAAGAAGAGTGCACCGGGGCGCTTAACTGGCCGCGTTGTAAACGCGTTAGCGCATCACGGAATGCCGGATCGTAAGCTTCGGGAGAGGCCCAACCCAGATCGCCGCCCTGGTTTGCTGAACCCGGATCCTGAGAAAAGGCTTTCGCCGCGTCGGCAAAGGAGGTTTTACCGCTCCTGATATCCGCCGCGATCTCTTCAAGCTTCAGGCGCGCCTGCTGATCGGTCATGATCGGCGAAGGCTTAAGCAGGATGTGGCGGGCGTGCACTTCAGTCACAGAAATGCTCTGAGACTGACCGCGCAGATCGTTCACTTTCAGGATATGGAAGCCAACGCCGGAACGGACAGGCCCAACGATATCGCCTTTCTTCGCCGTGCTTAACGCCTGAGCGAAAATAGACGGCAGTTCCTGAATGCGTCCCCAGCCCATCTGGCCGCCTTTAAGCGCTTGCTGATCGGCGGAATAGGTAATGGCGAGCTTGCCGAAATCACCGCCGTTGCGGGCTTCATCAACAATGGATCGCGCCTGCGCTTCCGCTTCGTTCACCTGGTCGGAAGTGGGGTTTTCCGGCAGCGGAATTAAAATGTGGCTCAGGTTTAATTCCGTGCTGGCGTCATTCTGGCTGCCCACTTGCTTCGCCAGCGTATCCACTTCCTGCGGCAGGATCGTGACGCGACGGCGTACTTCATTATTACGCACTTCAGAGATGATCATCTCTTTGCGGATCTGGTTACGATACGTGCTGTAGTTGATGCCGTCATAAGCCAGACGGCTGCGCATCTGATCCAGCGTCATGTTGTTTTGTTTGGCGATGTTGGCAATAGCCTGATCAAGCTGCTGATCGGTGATATTGACTCCCATCTTTTGCCCCATTTGCAGGATTATCTGATCTGTGATCAGACGCTCCAGAATCTGATGGCGCAACGTGCTGTTATCAGGAAGTTGCTGCCCCGCCTGATTTGCATTGAGCTTTACTGATTGCATCAGACCATCGACATCGCTTTCCAGTACCACGCCGTTATTCACGACGGCTGCAACTTTATCGACAACCTGCGGCGCAGCGAAGCTGGTATTCACGACTAAAGTGATACCAAGAAGCAGCGTTTTCCAGTTCTTCATACCTTTTCCATTTCGATTAACCGCAAAGCGGATTACGTTTAATTCAGTGCATTACAGCGAGCTTTGGTACGGCAGAATGTTGGAGCGCAACATCTGCTGTGTGCCGAGGCCGTAGTTAGAACTCAGGCCGCGCAGTTCGATGTTAAAGCCGAACACTTCGTCATACTTGCTCTGATCTTTTTCCCAACCGTTAATTTTCCGCTCGTAACCGACGCGGATGGCATAGCAGCAGGAGTTATATTGCACGCCCAGCATCTGGTCGGCGGCTTTGTTGGCATTGGTGTCGTAGTAATACGCGCCCACGACCGACCAGCGATCCACCACAGGCCAGCTTGCCGTCACGCCGACCTGGTTAATGCCGTCTTTAAACTGCTCGGTGGTTGAGTAGTAAGAAGGCAGCGTCGCCTGGATATACTGCGGACTGGCGTAGCGGTAATTCAGTTGCAGCATCCGGTCTTGATCGCGGCGGTATTCAATCGCCCCGTTGCCGGTCGCGACGTTATTCAGGCGCGCGTCATACTGCACGCCGCCGCGCAGGCCCCACCTGTCGCTGATGCGCCAGTAGGTATCTCCCGCCCATACCATGGAGCCGGTGTCTTTGTCTTTCTCCCAGTTGATGTTGTCATCACCGGTACGGGACTCGGTGAAATAGTAGATTTGACCTACAGAAATGTTAAAACGTTCAACGGCCTTATCATCATAAACGCGGGATGTGACGCCGGTCGTCATCTGGTTGGCCGAGGCAATACGGTCCAGGCCGCCGTAAGTACGGTCACGGAACAGGCCGGAATAGTCAGACTGCAACAGCGAGGAGTCGTAGTTATTGATGGTGCTCTGGTCGCGATAGGGCACATAAAGATATTGCGCGCGCGGCTCCAGCGTTTGCGTATAGCCTTCAGCCAGCGCGCTGAAATCACGCTCAAAGACCATCTTGCCGTCGATTTTAAACTGCGGCAGTACGCGGTTAACGGAGTCTTCAAGGTTATTCGCCGCGGCATTATTACCACCAAGATAATTGCGATAACGCTCCAGATTATCCTGCTGATAGTGGGTCGCCATCAGCTTGGCTTCCGTGTTGATGCTGCCCCAGTTGTTTGACAACGGCAGGTTAATCGTGGGTTCCAGATGCAGGCGCGTCGCTTCCGGATAGTTGTCGTTCACGTTAGTGAACTTGACCGCCTGCGCGTAAAGACGCGTATCAAACGGCCCTACGTCATTCTGGTAGAAGTTAACGTCCAGCTGTGGCAACGAACGGTAGGTATTACCAAAATCATTAAATACCTGGAAGTCTCGCGCGGAAACTGTCGCGTCAAAGTTTTCTATCGCGTAGCCGAGACTGAAAAATTGCGTCGCGTAGCCATCGGTACTGGAGCCATATTTAGAGCTGAAGTCATTGAAGTAACGATCGTCACTGACTTTGGTGTAGTCCACATTAAAGCGCCACACCTGATCCAGCACCCCGTTATGCTGCCAGTAGAACAGCCAGCGGTGTTCGTTATCGTCTGTGCGGGCGGTGTCGTCGCGGTAGACATCATCCGAAGGCAGGTAGTCGAACTCCATTAAACCCATGCCCGCCTGCGTCAGATAGCGGAATTCGTTCTGCCACTGCACGTTGCCGCGTTTTTCAATGTAGTGCGGTGTAATGGTGGCGTCGAAGTTAGGCGCGATGTTCCAGTAGTAGGGCAGGGTAAACTCAAACCCGTTATTGGTGCCGTACTTCGCATTCGGAATAAGGAAGCCGGAACGGCGCTTATCGCCGATCGGCAATTGCAGGTATGGGCTATAAAACACTGGCACCGGGCCGAGCTTAAAGCGGGCGTTCCAGATCTCCGCAACCTGTTCTTCCCGGTCGTGGATAACTTCGCTGCCCACCACGCTCCAGGTATTGGTGCCCGGCAGACAAGAGGTAAAGGTGCCGTTTTCCAGAATGGTATAGCGGTTTTCGCCGCGCTGCTTCATGAGATCGGCGGTGCCGCGGCCCTGCCGGCCTACCATCTGGTAGTCGCCTTTCCAGACGTTGGTGTCTTTGGTGTTTAAATTCGACCAGGCTTTCGGACCTTTCAGGATGACCTGGTTGTCGTCGTAGTGCACATTACCCAGTGCGTCGACCGTACGCACCGGATCCGCCTGGCCTTCTACCTGTTTTTGATGCAGCTGGACTTCGTCAGCCTGAAGGCGACCATTCCCCTGCGCAATATCGACATTGCCGCTGAAAACCGCGTCGTCAGGATAGTTTCCTTTAGCGCTGTCAGCATTAATTGTCACAGGCAATTGATTGGTGTCGCCTTGAACAAGAGGGCGGTTATAGCTGGGCACGCCGAGCATACACTGCGAAGCGAGATCGGCAGCCATCCCTTGTTGGCTATAGAGGGCTGTGCCAATCATCGTGGCCAGCAAGGTGGGAATACGTTTTTTCATACGTGTTATTCGTTGTTCCGTCATCATTGGCTTGGCGCCGGCAAACGGTCAGAGACTAACTTACTCATCACCACAGCGCTAGTGTTAATCCTGCCCGCTTTCGAGCCTCTCTGTTAGGCACGGCTTAGAATGACGGGTATGATAAAGCAAATTCTAGCCGACGGCATGACGATTTGGGGAGTATATGCAGTATTGGGGAAAAGTGGTTGGCGTGGCAGTGGCGCTGCTAATGAATGGCGGGATATGGGGCGTCATTCTTGGCCTTATCGTAGGCCATCTTTTTGATAAAGCGCGTAGTCGTCGTAACGTCTGGTTTGCCAGCCAGCGGGATCGTCAGTCGCTCTTTTTCAGCACGACCTTTGAGGTGATGGGGCATTTGACCAAATCCAAGGGCCGCGTGACCGAGGCGGACATTCAGATCGCAACGATATTAATGGACCGGATGAACCTGCATGGCGAATCACGCCGGGCGGCGCAAAACGCCTTTCGCATCGGTAAAGAGAATGGCTATCCGCTGCGCGATAAAATGCGTCAGCTCAGAAGCGTCTGTTTTGGCCGTTTCGACCTGATTCAGATGTTTCTGGAAATCCAGATCCAGGCGGCTTTTGCTGACGGCACGCTGCACCCGAACGAGCGCGAAGTGCTTTATGTCATTGCAGAAGAGCTTGGCATTTCGCGAATGCAGTTCGATCAGTTCATGCGCATGATGCAGGGAGGCGCGCAGTTTAACGGCGGCTACCAGCAACAGTCGCAGCAAAACGGCGGCTGGCAGCAGGCGCAGCGCGGGCCTACGCTGGAGGATGCCTGTAATGTGCTGGGCGTGAAACCGACCGACGATATCACCACGATTAAGCGCGCCTATCGCAAGCTGATGAGCGAGCATCACCCGGATAAGCTCGTGGCGAAAGGGCTGCCGCCTGAAATGATGCAAATGGCTAAGCAAAAGGCGCAGGAAATCCAGAAAGCGTACGATCTGATTAAAACTGCGAAGGGCGTTAAGTAACGGTTCCAGGACGCGCTTTAGCGTTAAATCGGTGGGATGACGGCTTGTTTATTTTTCAGGAATTAACGCTGTCAGAAGGTGGGTAAGCAAAGCGTTACCCACCTTTTACAACACGGCGTCAGAAATCCGCAGGCGCGCGGAAGGTCATGGAAGAGCCGTAGGCGGGGTGAGTGATGGTCAGCGTTTCCGCATGCAGCAGCAGGCGGTCCGCGCGGGCGAACGCCTCCGGCGTGGCGTAAAATTTATCGCCGAGGATCGGGTGACCCAGCGCCATCATATGTACGCGCAGCTGGTGAGAACGCCCGGTTATCGGTTTCAACAGCACGCGGGCGGTGTTATCCGCCGCATACTCCAGCACTTCATATTCCGTTTGCGCCGCTTTTCCGGTTTCATGACAGACTTTCTGTTTTGGCCGGTTCGGCCAGTCGCAAATCAGCGGTAAATCCACCAACCCTTCTTCGTTTGCCGGGTGGCCCCACACTCGCGCGACATACTGCTTTTTCGGTTCGCGCTCGCGAAACTGCCGCTTAAGCTCGCGCTCCGCCGCTTTGGTGAGGGCAACCACAAGCACTCCGCTGGTTGCCATATCCAGACGATGCACGGATTCCGCCCGTGGGAAGTCGCGCTGAATGCGCGTCATCACGCTGTCTTTATGCTCTTCGAGCCGGCCCGGCACGGAGAGCAGGCCGCTCGGTTTGTTGACCACCATGATATGGTCATCCTGATAAAGGATGACCAGCCAGGGTTCCTGCGGCGGATGATAAAATTCCAGCATCGTCCGGCTCCGGTTATTGATGCGTCACGACGATAAGACGCAGCGCGTCCAGACGCCAGCTCGCCTCATTAAGGCTCTCCAGCACCTGCTGGCGGTTGGTCTCAATAGCGCTCAGCTCGTCATCGCGAATGTTCGGGTTAACCGCGCGCAGCGCTTCCAGACGGGACAGCTCAGCAGACAGTTTTTCATCCGCTTCGTCGCGCGCCGCAGCAATCAGCGCCTGCGCCGCTTTCTCTACCTGACCTTCCGCCAGTTGCAAAATGGCATGCACATCCTGCTGAACGGCGTTAACCAGTTTGCTGCCGGTATGGCGGTTTACGGCGCTTAGCTGGCGGTTAAAGCTTTCAAACTCTACCTGTGAAGCGAGGTTAGTGCCGTTTTTATCCATCAGCATGCGCACCGGCGTCGGCGGCAGGAAACGGTTAAGCTGTAACTGCTTCGGCGCTTTAGCCTCAACCACATACATCAGCTCAACCAGCAGCGTGCCGACGGGCAGCGCTTTGTTCTTCAGCAGTGAAATAGCGCTGCTGCCCGTATCGCCGGAGAGGATAAGATCCAGGCCGTTGCGAATAAGCGGGTGCTCCCAGGTAATGAACTGCGCATCTTCGCGGGAAAGGGCCACGTCGCGGTTGAAGGTGATGGTGCAGCCATCTTCCGGCAGACCGGGGAAATCCGGCACCAGCATATGGTCGGACGGCGTCAGCACAATCATGTGCTCGCCGCGGTCGTCCTGGTTGATGCCGATAATATCAAACAGGTTCATGGCGAAATTCACCAGCCCGGTGTCGTTATCCTGCCCGGCGATCTCGTCCGCCAGACGCTGCGCTTTTTCACCGCCGTTGGAGTGGATTTCCAGCAGGCGGTCGCGGCCTTGCTCCAGTTGCGCTTTCAGCGCTTCATGTTGTTCGCGGCAAGCTTTAATGAGTTCATCAAAACCTTCTGTGTTTTCCGGCGCGGCGAGATAGCCAATCAGCTGCTCATAGACGCTGTCGTAAATGGCGCGCCCGGTCGGGCAGGTGTGCTCGAATGCATCCAGCCCTTCGTGATACCAGCGCACCAGAACCGACTGCGAGGTTTTTTCCAGGTAAGGCACATGGATCTGGATGTCATGCATCTGGCCGATACGATCCAGACGGCCGATACGCTGTTCAAGCAGGTCCGGGTTAAACGGCAGGTCGAACATCACCAGCTGGCTGGCGAACTGGAAGTTGCGGCCTTCAGAACCAATTTCCGAGCAGAGTAACACCTGCGCGCCGGTATCTTCTTCAGCAAACCACGCGGCGGCGCGGTCGCGCTCGATAATCGACATGCCTTCGTGGAACACGGCGGCGCGAATGCCTTCACGCTCGCGCAGCACCTGCTCAAGCTGTAAAGCCGTTGCGGCTTTGGCGCAAATAACCAGCACTTTCTGCGAGCGATGGCTGGTGAGGTAGCCCATCAGCCATTCCACGCGCGGGTCGAAGTTCCACCAGGTGCCGGTGTCGCCTTCAAACTCCTGATAAATTTGCTCCGGGTAAAGCATATCGCGGGCGCGATCTTCCACCGGTTTGCGGGCGCCCATAATGCCAGACACTTTGATCGCCGTTTGATACTGGGTCGGCAGCGGCAGCTTGATGGTGTGCAGCTCACGCTTCGGAAAGCCTTTTACGCCGTTACGGGTATTACGGAACAGCACGCGGCTGGTGCCGTGGCGGTCCATCAGCATGTCGATAAGCTCGTGGCGCGCCTCTTCTGCGCCGTCGCGGTCGCTGTTGGCGGTTTGCAGCAGCGGCTCAATATCCTGTTCGCCAATCAGTTCGCTCAACATATTGAGCTCTTCATTGCTCAGTTTGTTGCCGGCAAGCAGCAAGGCCACGGCATCGGCCACCGGACGGTAGTTTTTCTGCTCTTCGACAAACTGGGCGAAGTCGTGAAAGCGGTTCGGATCAAGCAGGCGCAGGCGGGCGAAATGGCTTTCCATTCCCAGCTGTTCCGGCGTAGCGGTGAGCAGCAGTACGCCCGGCACCTGTTCCGCCAGCTGTTCAATCGCCTGGTACTCGCGGCTCGGCGCGCCTTCGCTCCAGACCAGGTGATGCGCTTCGTCCACCACCAGCAGATCCCACTGCGCTTCGCACAGATGCTCCAGGCGTTGCTTGTTGCGGCGTACAAAATCAAGCGAACAGATAACCAGCTGTTCCGTATCGAACGGGTTGTCGGATTCATGCTGCGCTTCGGTATAGCGTTCGTCGTC
Source organism: Franconibacter helveticus LMG 23732 (assembly GCF_000463115.2). Lineage (GTDB taxonomy): Bacteria > Pseudomonadota > Gammaproteobacteria > Enterobacterales > Enterobacteriaceae > Franconibacter > Franconibacter helveticus. Next base: position 137,530 of record NZ_AWFX01000011.1, read on the forward strand.
AAACAGAGCAAAGCGCAGGTTAAAGCGGCGCAGCATTTCTACCAGCCACTGGTGTTGCAGCGTTTCAGGCACCACGATCAGCACGCGTTCAGCGGCGCCGGAGAGCAATTGCTGATGAATGATCATGCCCGCTTCGATGGTTTTACCCAGGCCCACTTCGTCTGCCAGCAAAACGCGCGGCGCATGGCGGCGGCCCACGTCGTGGGCAATATTAAGCTGGTGAGGGATCAGGTTGGTGCGCTGGCCGCGCAGGCCGCTCCACGGCATGCGGTACTGCTCGCTCTGGTATTTGCGGGCGCGATAGCGCAGGGCAAAGCGATCCATACGATCAAGCTGGCCGGCGAACAGGCGATCCTGCGGCTTGCTGAACACCAGTTTGCTGTCGAGCAGTACTTCGCGCAGCATGACGTCCGCTTCCTGGGTATCCAGACGAGTGCCGATATAGGCCAGAAGGCCGTTCTCTTCCTTTACTTCATCCACTTTCAACTGCCAGCCTTCGTGGCTAGTCACGGTGTCGCCCGGGTTAAACATAACGCGGGTGATAGGGGAGTCATTTCGGGCATACAGACGATTTTCACCGGTAGCCGGGAAAAGCAGGGTAACCATGCGGGCGTCGATCGCCACCACGGTGCCCAGTCCCAGTTCGCTTTCCGTATCGCTGATCCAGCGTTGACCAAGTGTAAAAGGCATATATCGGCTCTATTCTCGTTACAAATTTGCAGGCAATAGTATGACTCCCGCCTGCGAGGAGGCGGGGGGTCGGGATTGGGTACAGTTTTGGAAAGGGCGCTATGGTACTGGATGGCAACGCGTTCGTCACCTGTCAAAATAGCCCTAACTGACCCGTCATGAGTGTAGCAAAGTCATCTTCAAGGAAAGGCAAAATGCCGTCCGCTACGGGCTGAAGCTGTTTTTCCAGATAGTGGTCGTAATCAAGCGGCGAACGTTGATAATCGACCGGCTCCGGGCCGCTGGTGGTCCAGACATATTTAATCGTGCCGCGGTTTTGATACTGCGCCGGACGCCCACGCTTAAGGTTTTCTTCATCGGCAAGCCTTGCGGCGCGCACATGCGGCGGCACGTTACGCTGATACTCAGCCAGCGGGCGGCGCAGCCGTTTACGGTAGACCAGCTGCTCATCCAGCTCGCCGGCCATCAGCTTCGCAATCGTGTCACGTACGAAATCCTGATAAGGCTCGTTGCGGAAAATTCGCAGGTATAAGCTTTGCTGAAACTGTTGGGCAAGCGGCGTCCAGTCGGTGCGCACTGTCTCCAGCCCCTTAAAAACCATGCGCTGGCTTTCGCCTTCCTGTATCAACCCGGCGTAGCGTTTTTTGCTGCCCAGCTCCGCGCCGCGAATGGTCGGCATGAGAAAGCGGCAAAAATGCGTCTCGAATTCCAGTTCCAGCGCGCTGGTTACCCCCATTGACGCATGCAGATGGCTTTTCCACCAGGCATTAACATGCTCTACCAGCTGCTGGCCGATACGCGCCGCTTCTGCTTCGCTGTGCGGCGTTTTAAGCCAGACGAAGGTGGAATCCGTATCGCCATAAATGACTTCATAGCCTTGCGTTTCTATCAGTTCGCGGGTCTGGCGCATAATTTCATGGCCGCGCAGGGTAATAGAAGAGGCGAGCCGCGGGTCGAAGAAGCGGCAGGCGCTGGTGCCAAGGACGCCGTAAAAGGCGTTCATGATGATTTTCAGCGCCTGGGAGAGGGGTTTGTTGCCCTGACGCTTCGCCGCTTCGCGCCCCTGCCAGATTTGCGTCACAATCTCCGGCAGGCAGTGCGTTTCCCGTGAAAAAAAGGCGCCGAGAAACCCTTCCACGCTCGCCTGCGCATCGGGGCGGGCCATGCCTTCCGCAAGCCCCACCGGGTCGATTAAAAAGGTGCGGATAATGGACGGGTAAAGGCTTTTGTAATCCAGCACCAGCACCGAGTCATACAAGCCCGGGCGAGAGTCCATGACGTAACCGCCAGGGCTCGCCTGCGGCGGCACATCGCCATGATTCGGGGCGACATAGCCTGCGCGATGCATGCGCGGGAAATAGAGATGGCTGAAGGCGGCCACCGAGCCGCCGTGGCGGTCGGCTGGCAGGCCGTTCACCGTGGCGCGCTCCAGTAAAAAAGGCATCAGCTCGGTTTTCTGGAAGATGCGCGTCACCAGCTCGCAATCTTTCAGGTTATAGGTGGCAAGCGCCGGTTTATCTTCGGCGAAGCGGCGGTTAATTTCCGCCATGCGGTGCCACGGGTCGTCTATCGCCTTGCCTTCGCCAAGCAATTCTTGTGAAACGGATTCCAGCGAAAAAGAAGAAAAGTTCCAGAAAGCGGATTTCAGCGCGTCGATGCCGTCGATAATCAGCCGTCCTGCGGCCTGAGCAAAGAAAACGCCGTTTTTGTAACCGTGCTCGCGCCATTCAAGCTCGCTGTTGCCGCGCCCAAGGCGCAGCGGCACGCCGTAACGCTCGGCATGTTTTTGCAGCATGCGCAGATCAAACTGCACCACGTTCCAGCCTATTAATACGTCGGGATCGTGCTGCGCAAACCAGGCGTTAAGTTTTTCAAGCAGCTGCGCACGGCCCGCCACATATTCCAGCTGAAAATCCAGGGCGCTGGCGTCGCCGTTTTCCGGCCCCAGCATGTAGACCACGCGCTGGCCGCACCCCTCAAGCCCGATGCAGTAAAGCTCGCCGTGGCGGTTAGTTTCAATATCCAGCGACACCCACTTCAGCGGCGGGCGATAGTGCGGGCTGGGTTTCAGGCGAGCGTTAATTAACATCCCGCCCTGCGGTTCGCCGCTTACCCAGACCGGCGCGGTAATAAAACGCTCCATTAAAAAGCGCTCCGGCGGGCGCACGTCGGCTTCATAAAGCGTCACGCCGTTTTCCCGAAGCAGCTTTTCGAGCCGCATCAACTGGCGGTGAGAACGGCAGTAAAGGCCGCAAACGGGCTGGCGATGAAAATCTTTAAGAGTCAGCGGCGCAAGGCGCGCATCGCTTTCGTTGGCCAGCAGTCGCTGCGCCTGGGGGCGCTGGGATTCAGGAATAAACGCCACGGACTCCTGCGGCGGCAGGCGAACCTTCAGCGGGCCGTCGTCGGTCGCCAGCCAGAACTCCACTTCCGTACCCTGCGTGCTATCCCGCCAGTGGCGGGTCAATATAAAACCCTGACGCGCTTCAGACACACCGCTTTCCTGAACAAAAAACCAGGCCTGATTATAGCCTGGTTTGGGTGGTGTTGCTGGTGTTTTATACAGTGCTATTGCCCGTAATAGGCTTTTGCCCCGTGCTTGCGCAGGTAATGTTTATCCAGCAGCGTTTGCTGCATATCCGGCAGTTGCGGGGCAAGCTGGCGGCAGAAAATGCCCATATAGGCGACCTCTTCCAGCACGATAGCGTTATGCACCGCGTCTGAGGCGTCTTTACCCCAGGCGAAAGGCCCATGGGAATGCACCAGCACGCCGGGCATCTGCGCGGGATCGATTCCCTTTTCACGGAACGTCTCGGCAATCACCACGCCGGTTTCCCACTCATATTCACCGTTAATTTCCGCATCGGTCATTTTGCGGGTGCAGGGGATCGCGCCGTAGAAATAGTCGGCATGGGTCGTGCCCGTCGCCGGAATCGACTGACCCGCCTGCGCCCAGATAGTGGCGTGACGAGAATGGGTATGCACAATGCCGCCAATGGTGGGGAACTGTTGGTAAAGCAGGCGGTGCGTCGGCGTATCTGACGAAGGCTTTTTGGTGCCTTCCACCACTTCGCCGGTTTCGATGCTGACAACCACCATATCTTCAGCGGTCATTACGGTGTAATCAACGCCCGACGGCTTGATAATGAAAACGCCGCGTTCGCGATCGACAGCGCTGACGTTGCCCCAGGTAAGCGTGACCAGATTATGTTTCGGCAGCGCCAGGTTCGCTTCCAGCACCTGACGTTTTAACTCTTCCAGCATCCTGAACCTCCAGATAAAAAAGAGGGCCAGCCCTTGCGAGCTGGCCGAACCCTGTTTTTACCGTTTGAAACCGTAGTAAACCTCGTTCCAGCGCAGCGCGTCTTTAAAAGCGGGCAGGCGAGTGTCGTTATCGATAACCGCAATCTCAATGTTATGCAGCTCAGCGAACTGGCGCATGTCGTTGAGATCCAGCGCCTGGCTGAAAACAGTGTGGTGCGCGCCGCCAGCGAGTATCCACGCCTCGGAGGCGGTCGGCAGATCCGGCTGCGCTTTCCACAGCGCGTTGGCTACCGGCAGCTTCGGCAATGAATGCGGCGCTTTCACCGCGTCGACGCAGTTAACCAGCAGGCGGAAGCGATCGCCCAGATCGATAAGGCTGGCGTTGATGGCAGGCCCGGTGGTGGTGGAGAAAATCAGGCGCGCCGGATCCGCTTTGCCGCCAATGCCGAGGTACTGCACGTCGAGGATCGGTTTTTCATCGGTGGCGATAGTCGGGCAGACTTCCAGCATGTGGGAGCCCAGCACCATGTCGTTGCCCGATTCGAAGTTATAGGTGTAGTCCTCCATAAAGGAGGTGCCGCCATGCAGGCCAGTGGACATCACTTTCATGATGCGAAGCAGGGCGGCGGTTTTCCAGTCGCCTTCGCCGGCGAAGCCGTAGCCCTGTTGCATCAGGCGCTGCACCGCAAGCCCGGGAAGCTGTTTTAAGCCGTGTAAATCTTCAAACGTGGTGGTGAAAGCGTGAAAGCCGCCCTGCTCCAGGAAGCGCTTCATGCCAAGCTCGATACGCGCCGCATCAATGACGTTCTGGCGCTTATCGCCATTAATCTGCGCAGCAGGCGTGAGGCGATAGCTGCTTTCGTATTCGTCTACCAGCGCGCTGATGTCGCCTTCGCTGACGTCATTCACTACTGCGACCAGGTCGCCGACGCCCCAGGTGTTGACCGAGAAGCCGAACCTGATCTGCGCGGCCACTTTATCCCCTTCGGTAACAGCCACTTCGCGCATGTTGTCGCCAAAGCGCGCCACTTTCAGGTGACGGGTATCCTGTTTAGATACCGCCTGGCGCATCCAGGCGCCGATGCGTTTATGCGCTTCGCCATCCTGCCAGTGGCCGGTAACGACGCTGTGTTGCAACCGCATGCGGGCGCCGATGAAGCCGAACTCGCGGCCGCCGTGCGCGGTCTGGTTCAGGTTCATAAAGTCCATGTCGATGCTGTCCCACGGAATTTGCGCATTAAACTGGGTGTGGAATTGCAGCAGCGGCTTGGTCAGGATAGAGAGACCGTTGATCCACATCTTGGCGGGCGAGAATGTGTGCAGCCATACCACCATCCCCGCGCATTTATCGTCGTAGTTGGCATCGCGGCAGATGTCGGTGATTTGATCCGGCGTGGTGCCGAGCGGCTTCAATACCAGCTTGCAGGGCAATTTCGCTTCCGCGTTCAGCGCATTCACTACCTGTTCCGCCTGCTGATTCACCTGGCGCAGCGCTTCGGGGCCATACAGATGCTGGCTGCCAATTACAAACCACACTTCATACTGGTCGAAAATAGTCATCGTCATATCCTTAATGTGTCAGTGCTGCCTGGCCTTCGCTGTGGTTAGCGCTGCTGGCCGGTAGTGAAGGGAGATAGTGTTGTTCCGCGCTGGCGGACCACTGCTGATAGCGGCGGTAAAGCTGCTCAAAGCGGGCGGCGCGTTCCGGGATTGGCTGTAGCGTGTTTTCGATGCGGCTGGCCATCGCCTGCTGCGCGGCGGGAATATCCGGGTGAACGCCTGCGGCGACAGCGGCGAAAATCGCGGCGCCCAGCGCGCAGCATTGATCGGAGGCGACAATCTGTAGCGGACGGTTCAGCACGTCGCAGCAAACCTGCATGATCACCGGGTTTTTGCGCGCAATGCCGCCCAGCGCCATCACGTTATTCACCGCAATGCCCTGTTCGGTAAAGCACTCCATAATGGCGCGGGCGCCGAAGGCGGTAGCGGCAATCAGTCCGCCGAACAGCAGCGGCGCATCGGTTGCGAGATTCAGGTCGGTAATCACGCCTTTCAGGCGCTGGTTGGCGTTCGGCGTACGGCGGCCGTTGAACCAGTCCAGAATGACCGGCAGGTGATCGAGCGAAGGGTTTTTCGCCCAGGCTTCGGTAAGCGCAGGCAGTAGCTGTTTTTTGCTGGCAGCGATAGCCTCTTTCAGCGCTGGCTGCTGTTGCGCCAGCTGGTCAAGCGGCCAGCCAAGAAGACGGCCAAACCAGGCGTAGATATCGCCAAAGGCGGATTGCCCCGCTTCAAAGCCGATAAATTCCGGCACTACGCTGCCGTCTACCTGGCCGCAAATGCCTTTCACAGCGCGATCGCCTACGCTCGGTTTATCCGCAGTGAGAATGTCGCAAGTGGAGGTGCCGATAACTTTTACCAGCGTATTGGGCTGAGCGCCGGCGCCGACGGCGCCCATATGGCAGTCAAACGCGCCGCCGGAAATCACCACGCTCTGCGCCAGGCCCAGACGCGCCGCCCATTCCGGGCTGAGGTTGCCCACCGGAATATCCGCAGTCCAGGTCTCGGTGAACATCGGGTAATCGAGGTGCTGATTGATAATAGGGTCGAGTTCGTCGAAGAAACTGGCAGGCGGCAGGCCGCCCCAGCTTTCATGCCACAGCGATTTATGCCCGGCGCTGCATCGGCCGCGGCGAATATCCGCCGGGCGGGTAGTGCCGGAGAGCAGGGCGGGCACCCAGTCGCACAGTTCAATCCAGGAGACCGCCGCCTGCGCGACGGCGCTGTCTTCCCGCGTCACGTGCAGGATTTTGGCCCAGAACCATTCGCTGGAATAAATGCCGCCGATATAGCGTGAATAATCCACTTTATCCGGCTGGTGGCACAGGCGCGTAATCGCTTCGGCCTCTTCAACCGCCGTGTGATCTTTCCACAGCACGAACATCGCGTTGGGGTTATCGGCAAACTGCGGGTTAAGCGCCAGTACGTTGCCCTGCGCGTCAATCGGCGCCGGGGTGGAGCCGGTTGAATCGACGCCAATGCCGACCACGTCGGCGCGCTGCGCTTCACTCAGTTGCGCCAGCACCGCCTTCAGCGCTGCTTCCATCGACTCGATGTAATCCAGCGGATGATGACGAAACCGGTTATGGGCGGCGTCGCAATAGCGGCCTTCCTGCCAGCGAGGATACCACTCAACCTGGGTGGCGAGCTCGGCGCCGCTGGCGCAATCCACCGCCAGCGCGCGCACTGAATCACTGCCGAAATCAAGTCCCAGCGCAATAGCCATCTTCACACTCCGTGAGGTAAACAAACATGCAGTGAACATTAGTTTTACGGGCAGAAAAGGGTCAGGGTGGATCCGCTGAACTTATGGACTAAAATGCTATGGGTTGAGAAATTGTGACGCCACGCAAATTATCGATGTGGACATTCCTGCCATGTTTATAGACACTTTAGCCATCATTGAAAAAGCCTGATGTAACAGGCGCGACGGGATAAATTCTGTTATGGCGCGGCTTTAACAACCCCGATAAGCTGAAGAAAAGGTAAGCAGAACGGCGAACGTCCCTCTGTTTGCTCATATGGACAAATGGTTTCCTTAAACTGGCTCTGGAGCACCGCTGACGATGGCTGAAACGCAAAACGATCCCCTGCTGCCGGGGTACTCATTCAACGCGCATCTGGTTGCCGGGCTAACCCCCATAGAGGCTAACGGCTACCTTGATTTCTTTATCAACAGGCCGCTCGGCATGAAGGGTTACATTCTTAACCTCACCATCCGCGGCGAGGGCGTGGTGAAAAATCAGGGGCAGGAGTTTGTCTGCCGTCCGGGCGACATGCTGCTGTTTCCACCAGGCGAAGTGCACCACTATGGCCGCCATCCGGAAGCGAAAGAGTGGTATCACCAGTGGGTTTACTTTCGTCCGCGCGCTTACTGGCATGAGTGGCTGAACTGGCCGACCATTTTCGCCCATACCGGCTTTTACCGTCCCGATGACGTCCACCAGCTCCAGTGCTCCACGCTTTTTCAGGAGATAATCAACGCCGCGCAGGGGCCGGGGCGATACGCCGAACTGCTGGCGATAAATCTGCTGGAACAGCTGTTGCTACGGCGCGTAGAAGCCATTAGCGAATCGATGAAAGCGCCGCTGGATAACCGCGTGCGCGACGCTTGCCAGTACATCAGCGACCATCTGGCGGACAGCCATTTTGATATCTCAAGCGTGGCGCAGCACGTCTGCCTTTCGCCGTCGCGCCTGTCGCATCTGTTTCGCCAGCAGCTTGGCGTTAGCGTATTGAGCTGGCGCGAGGATCAGCGCATTAGCCAGGCGAAGCTTTTACTCAGCACAACGCGTATGCCGATAGCGAGCGTCGGGCGTAACGTCGGTTTTGAAGATCAGCTCTATTTTTCGCGGGTCTTTAAAAAATGCACGGGCGCCAGCCCCAGCGAGTTCCGCGCAGGCTGCGAATAAAGCTAAACCGAAACTAAATGCTTTAGCGAATGTCGTAACCGGTAAGTTATTCAGGCAACGGATATCTTGACGCAGGTCAAGGCCGCCGGGAGAATCCTTCTTCCTCACTTTACCGGGTACGTTATGGAAGCCTTGCTGGAACATTTTATTACGCAGTCGCTCGCTTATTCGCTTATCGCCGTGGCGCTGGTGGCGTTTCTCGAGTCGCTGGCGCTGGTAGGGCTGTTGTTGCCGGGCACGGTGATGATGGCTGCGCTGGGCGCGCTGATAGGCAGCGGCGAGGTAGGCTTTTATGAGGCCTGGGCCGCCGGGATAGCCGGGTGTCTGCTGGGCGACTGGATCTCCTTCTGGCTGGGCTGGCGCTTTAAAAAACCGCTGCACCGCTGGAGCTTTTTGAAAAAGCATAAAGCGCTGCTGGATAAAACGGAGCATGCGCTGCATCAGCACAGCATGTTTACGATTCTGGTCGGCCGCTTTGTCGGGCCCACCCGTCCGCTGGTGCCGATGGTGGCAGGCATGCTTGACCTGCCCGTCGCGAAATTCGTGCTGCCCAATATTATCGGCTGCCTGCTCTGGCCGCCGCTTTATTTCCTGCCCGGCATTCTGGCCGGCGCGGCTATCGATATTCCCGCCGGAATGCAAAGCAGCGGCTTTAAGTGGCTGCTGCTTGGCGTAGCGCTACTGCTTTGGCTTGCGGCGTGGCTTTGCTGGCGCTGGTGGCGCAGCGGCAAAACCACCGACCGGCTGTCGCGCTTCCTGCCGCGCGCGCGCCTGCACTGGCTGGCGCCGCTGGCCAGCGCGGTGGGGCTGGCGGCGTTTATCGCCATTTTGCAGCACCCGCTAATGCCGGTTTACCTTACCCTTCTTGGAAAAGTGGTCAGCGGCGGGCATTAAGAGGTTATGCCGAGCAGCTTCGAGGCGCTCGCTTCGCCGCTCACCAGTTGAGCGGTGTCGCCATCCCAGGCGATGCGGCCGTCCACCACCACCACCGAGCGCGGCGCGATGCGCGCCGCATCTTCAAGGCTGTGCGACACCATCAGCAGCGTCAGATTTTGCGCCTGGCAAAGGCGCTCAAGCAGCGTCAGCATCTCCTGGCGCAGCGCCGGGTCGAGCGCGGAGAAAGGTTCATCAAGCAGCAATATCGGTTGCTGGCGTATCAGGCAGCGCGCCAGCGCCGCCCGCTGACGCTGGCCGCCGGAAAGTTCGCCTGGCAGCCGCGCCAGCAGGTCGTCAATCGCCATTTCCCTGGCTATCGTCGCCACGTTCTCCCGCTGGGCGGCGGTCAGCTTCAGCCCCGGATGCAGCCCAAGCCCGATATTCTCCCGCACCGTCAGATGGTTAAACAGGTTGTTCTCCTGAAACAGCATGGAGACCGGGCGGGCGGATGGCGGCGTGCGCGTATGGTCTGTCTCATTCAGCCGCAGCTCGCCGCTTGCCGGCGGCAGAAAGCCCGCAATGAGATTCAGCAGCGTGCTTTTCCCTGCGCCGCTTGGCCCCAGTATCGCCACGCGCTCGCCTGCTTTTACATGAAGAGAAAAGCGCATCGGCAGATGATGATAAAGCCAGGTGAGATCAGTCAGAGTCAGCATGGCGCCCCGGTAGTTTTTCGATAAGCGTGAAAAGCAGGAAGCAGAGCAGCAGCAAAATCAGCGCTGTTACGGCGCCCGCATCGCTGCGGTAAGAGCCAATCTGCTGGTAAAGGTAGAAAGGCAGCGTACGGAAATCTTCATTACCGAACAACGCCACCACGCCGAAATCGCCTATCGAAAGCACGCTGGCGAAAGCCAGCGCCTGCGCCAGCGGCCTTTTCAATGCGCGCAGTTCAATCAGGCGTAAGCGGTTAAAACCGTTTATATCGAGCGAGGCGCACAGCGGGGCGTAACGGGCGGCGATATCGCGCATCGGGTTTTCCAGCACTTTAAGCGCGTAGGGAATAGCCATAAGCGCGTTGGTAAAAATCACAATCGCGTCTGCCGATTGCGGCAACCCGATGGTGCTGTTAAGCAGCAGGAAAAAACCGGTGGCCAGCACGATGCCTGGCATGGCGAGGATCAGCATCCCGCTCAGTTCGAGGCTCTGGCCCGCCAGACGACGCTGTCGCAGGTAAAGCTCGCGGGCGCTCCATAACAGCATCATGGTGAGCGCCACGCAGAGCAGCCCGGCGGCGAGCGCGATACGCAGCGAAGTCCAGAGCGCGCGCCACAGCGCTGGCTGAAAAAGCGACTCGCCGGCGCTGCCGTTAATCCCATCCACCATGACCGCTATCAACGGCGGCAGTAATAGCAGCATCGCGAGGAAAATCAGCAAACTGTCCGCCAGCTTGCTGAAGCGGGAATCTTGCGGATCGCGCCAGCCGCGCAGTTGCGCGGCGCCGACAGGGATCGCCTTGCTGAACTGCTGGCTCAGGAGCATTAGCGCAAGACAGCAGACCATCTGTACCAGCGCCAGCAGCGCCGCGCGGCCAGGATCGTAGTCGTAGCTCAGCGCCTGATAGATAGCCAGCTCGATGGTGGTCGCCTGCGGGCCGCCGCCAAGCGAAAGCACCGTCGCGAAACTGGCGAAGCAAAGCATAAAAATCAGCGCGGCGGCGGGCGTGATTTGTCGGCGCAGCCACGGCCACTCCACCAGACGGAAAAACGCCCAGCCGCGCATGCCGAGCTGGGCGGCAATCTGGCGCTGTTCGCCAGGGATATTTTCCAGCGCCTGCAACAGCAGGCGGGTCGCCATCGGCATATTGAAAAAGAGATGGGCGAGCAGAATGCCCTGGAGCCCGTAAGGCGAAAAAGACCACTCCAGACCAAGCCACCCGCACAGCGAGGCGAGCCAGCCGCTGCGGCCATACACGCTGAGGATGCCGAACACCGCCACCAGCACCGGCAAAATAAGCGTCATGGCGCACAGCCGCAACAGGGCGTTACGGCCGGGAAAGCGGCGGCGGTAAAGGGCGCGGGCGAGAAAAATGGCGGGCACGACGGAGAGCAGGGCGGAGAGGAATGCCTGCCAGAAAGAGAAACGCACCACATGCCACAGATAGCTGTCCTGCAAGAGCGCCGGGAAATCGGTCTGCGGCGCGTTAAGCCAGAGGGCGGAGAAAGCCGTCAGGGCTACCGCCGCCATCAGCAGGGCGGCGAGCAGACCAGGCCACAGCCAGCCGGGAATTAACGGCTGACGGCGCGTTGCCATTCGCTAATCCATTGCGCGCGCGATTTCGCAACCACCTGCGGCGTAAACTCCAGCGAAGTTTGCGGTTTCTGCAACGTATTGAAGCCTTCCGGCAGGGCGATATCGGTGACCGGATACATCCAGTTGCCGGTGGGAATGGCGTTCTGGAAGGCGGGGGAAACCATAAACTTGAGGAATTTTTCTGCCAGTTCCGGCTGTTTGCTGGCAGCGGTGCGGGCCGCCACTTCCACTTGCAGATAATGACCTTCGCTGAAGTTAGCTGCGGCGTAGTTGTCCTTTTTCTCTTCGATAATGTGATAAGCCGGCGAGGTGGTATAGCTCAGCACGAGGTCGCTTTCCCCTTTCAGGAACAGGCCGTAAGCCTCGCTCCAGCCTTTGGTGACGGTCACCGTCTTCGCTGCAAGCTTCTGCCAGGCTTGCGGCGCGTTGTCGCCATAGACTTTTTGCATCCACAGCAGCAGGCCAAGCCCTGGCGTGCTGGTGCGCGGGTCTTCATAGATCACGCGCCACTTCTGGTCGCTCTCCACCAACTCTTTTAAGCTCTTCGGCGGGCTCTTTAGCTTGTTTTTGTCGTAGACAAAGGCGAAGTAACCGTAATCGAAGGGGACAAAGGTGTCGTTCTTCCAGCCGCCCGGCACGTTGACAGCTTCCGGCGCAACGCCGCTCGGCGCGAAGAGTTTTGTGGCGGTGGCGGCTTCCAGCAGGTTGTTATCAAGCCCCAGCACCACATCCGCCTTACTGTTTTTGCCTTCCATGCGCAGGCGGTTAAGCAACGAGACGCCATCTTCGAGCGCGACGAATTTCAGCTCGCAGCCGCAGTCCGCTTCAAACGCTTTTTTGACTTTCGGACCCGGGCCCCAGTCGGCGGAGAACGAGTCGTAGGTATAAACCGTCAGAATGGGTTTCGCAAAAACAGGCGCGGCGACCAGCGCCAGCAGTGGGAGAATTTTTTTAAGCACTTTGCACCTTTAAAAATAGGGGGCAAAGGTTTTTGAGTGGTAGCCTCAAATCCCTTCGCCGGCGTTATCCGGATCAGGTTCGACGGGTATTATCTCAGCGCGCACGAGCGGTGCGGCACCCCGTTGAGAACGGCCCATTGTAATGATTCGCTGAATGTTTCGAAAGGGTTACGGTTCCGGCGGCGCAAACCAGGCGGATTTAAAGTCAAACCAGCCCAGCGTGTTCATGCGCAAGCCGCGCATGCTGCGCTGTCCCTGCAAAATAAGCCAGTGATGCACCAGCGGTAAAACATGCTGGCTTTCAAGCAGTTGCTGGCACCATGCGGGTAAATCCAGTTCACCTGCGCGCCAGCGTGCGGCATCCTGCCGCCAGTTGAGCGGCACGCATTTTTGCATCAAAGGCGTTTCATAAAGGTTGGCGAACAGCGAGAAGTCCAGGGGAAGCGTGAAGTTAACGCTGTTTAACCAGAGATCGCTTACTTCTTCTCCCTGATGCCACTCGGTGTAATCTATCTCGTTTATCTCTACCTTTACGCCTTGTTCTGCAAGCAGCGTCTGGATAATCGCGCCGATAGCACAGTTTTCAATATGGTCGCGATAGTAAGTGAGCCTGAGGCTTTCCAGCCCGGCGGGGCGCTCCACCAGCGCTATCTGCGGTGCATGGTGCCAGCGGGGCAGCAGGCCGTAAGCGGGGAACCAGTAGCGCTGGTAATGTTCTGCGGCGCGATAGAGGAAATTAACCGGCGAAAGCAGATGGCTTAGCCACTGGCGCGCTTGCGGGTTCGCCCCGGTACGGGAGCGGGAATCAAACAGCAAATAATAGCAGCCTTCTTCAAGGCGGCTTTCCACCGCTTTTTCTCCGCCTGTCGGGCCTTCAAGCTGGACGCTGCCGCCCAGCTCGTCGCCGATATCCGGCAAGACCCAAAAATTCACCTCATCAATTAATGCCCGGTAGCCGAAGTAATCATCAAAAGCATGGATTTTTAACTGGTTGCTGTTATTGCGCACCACCGCGTAAGGCCCGGTGCCGACCGGTTTGCTGGCGAAGTGTGGCAGAGTGGTCCATTCCCGCGGCAGGATCATCGCCGCCGCGCTGCCCATCAGCCACGGCAGCCATTTGTCTGGTTCGCTAAGGTGGATATCCAGCGTCCAGGGCGTGGGGGAAACCACATGGGAGATATGCGAGTAAAGCGGCAACGCACTAATACGTTCAAGCGAGGTAATAATGTCGAGCATATCCAGCTCGCGGCCATGGTGGAAATGGATGCCGGGGCGCAGAAAAAATCGCCAGTGCAAAGGGGAAAGTTTTTGCCAGTGGTGAGCTATGTCCGCTTCCAGTTCCCCATTTTCCTCGTTTATGCGCGTAAGGCCGCTGAAGATTTGCCGTACCACGTGGGTTTCTGAACGGCGCAGCGCGCTGCCGGGCAGCAGGTTTTGCAACGGGCGGTAGTAGAGCACGCGCAGAATATGCCGCCCCTGGCGAAAGCTGCGTCCAAGATGAGAGATAAGCATCTGACGCACCGCGGTTTTATCGCCAACAATCTGCACCAACTGATCGATTCTGTCCTGCTCGAGCAACTCTTCGGCGCGCTGCTGCTGTAGCGCGAGGCCAGTATAGAGGAACGTTAAGCGCGAACGCTTGCCGCGCCCGGCTTCCGCTTCCCATTTCAGCCACCCTTTTTCCTGCATGGCGTTAAGCAGGGTGCGCATATGGCGGCGCGAGCAGTTCAGCATTTCCGCCAGGTCGTTCAGCGTGGTTTCCTGCGGTTTACCCTCGCAGTATTGCCATAAGCGAATAAATTGTTGTTGCAGACGGCCGGTGGACATAAAAGGGGAACTCCTCGCCAAAACTCTTCAATTTATCTTTCCCTATATTACGCCAATAATTCTTAACGATGAAAGCGAGGAGGCGTTTATGAAACGGTCATCGGTACGCAGTTTCTGGCAACACTATTTTTTTGCAACGCAGGGCGTTCGCGCATTCTGGCTGGCCCGCCTGAGCGCGGCGCAACGCATGCAGATGCTGGACGCGGTGATGCAGTGGGAGGTTACAACCCCGGTTTCCTTTAAGCGTCTTCTGCGCCGACATCGAGTGTAACTGAGTATTGGTGCTTTTCACCGGCCAGCAGCGTATGTTGCTGGCTTTTTTCTTTTTTGTTTGCTGAACTTATCTCCCCGCCTTGCTGAAAGGATGCATCTTAATGCGCTGGTTCTTAACCAAAGGTCGTCGCCTGAATCGGATCTATGTCGCCTTTATGTCCGTGGCTTTTATGATGGGCATAGCAGGTGCGCTACAGGCGCCGACGCTCAGTTTGTTTCTCAGTCGTGAAGTGGAAGTGCGTCCCTTCTGGGTCGGGCTTTTTTATACCGTTAATGCGATTGCCGGGATTCTGGTAAGCCTGTGGCTGGCGAAACGCTCCGACACACAGGGCGATCGTCGCAAATTAATTATGTTCTGCTGCCTGATGGCGGTAGCCAACTGTCTGCTTTTCGCTTTTAACCGGCATTATCTGACGCTGATTACCGCTGGCGTATTGCTGGCATCGCTGGCGAACACCTCTATGCCGCAAATCTTTGCGCTGGCCCGCGAGTACGCTGATAAATCTGCCCGTGAAGTGGTTATGTTCAGCTCCGTTATGCGCGCTCAGCTGTCGCTGGCATGGGTCATTGGTCCGCCGCTCTCTTTTATGCTGGCGCTCAACTACGGCTTTACCACCATGTTTCTGATAGCGGCGGGTATTTTCGTTATCAGCCTGATGATTATCATCTTCGCGCTGCCTTCCGTAGAGCGAGTGGAGCAACCGGCGGATGTGGCGCTGACGCAGGTGAGCGGCTGGAAAGATAAAAATGTGCGGCTGCTGTTTGTCGCCTCAATGCTGATGTGGACCTGCAACACCATGTATATCATCGATATGCCGCTGTGGATAAGCCAGGATCTGGGGCTGCCGGATACCCTCGCCGGGGCGTTAATGGGCACGGCGGCTGGTCTTGAGATCCCGGCTATGCTGCTGGCGGGCTACTGCGTTAAGCGATTCGGCAAGCGTCGGTTGATGGTGCTGGCGGTGGCGGCGGGCGTGCTCTTTTATCTGGGGCTTATCCTGTTCCACAGCTACGAAGGGCTGGTGGTATTGCAAATCTTTAACGCCATCTTTATTGGCATTATTGCCGGGATCGGCATGCTCTGGTTTCAGGATTTAATGCCCGGGCGCGCCGGTTCGGCCACTACCCTGTTTACCAACAGCATCTCTACGGGCGTGATTCTGGCTGGCGTGATTCAGGGCGCGCTGGTGGAAAGCTTTGGCCACTTCGCTGTTTATTGGGTTATTGCGGGGATCTCGCTGCTGACCCTTGTACTGACGAGCCGGGTGAAGGACGTTTAAGAAAAGCGAGGGCGGCTGCGCTTGCCGCCCTGCGATTGGGTTTGCGAGTTAAGTGATAAAGGGGACGGCTTAACCCATAAACGCGGGTTGTTTGTTCTCGTAAGCGGCAATAGCGTCTTCATGTTGCAGCGTCAGGCCGATGCTATCCAGGCCGTTCAGCATACAGTGACGGCGAAACGCGTCGATACTAAAGCTGTAGGACTTATCGCCCGCTTTCACCACCTGCGCTTGCAGATCCACTTCAAAACGAATACCCGGGTTCGCCTTCACCAGGGTAAACATTTCGTCCACTTCCTGTTCGCTCAGCGTCACCGGCAGCAGCTGGTTATTAAAGCTGTTGCCATAAAAAATATCGGCGAAGCTTGGTGCAATAACCACTTTGAAGCCGTAATCGGTCAACGCCCAGGGCGCGTGTTCGCGCGACGAGCCACAGCCAAAATTCTCTCGCGCCAGCAGAATGGTGGCGCCTTTATATTCGGGAAAGTTCAGCACAAATTCCGGGTTCGGCTGTTCGCCTTTATCATCCAGAAAGCGCCAGTCGTTAAAGAGATGAGCGCCGAACCCGGTGCGCGTAACCTTTTGCAGAAACTGCTTAGGAATGATGGCGTCGGTGTCAACGTTGGCGGCATCCAGCGGAACCACCAGGCCGGTATGCTGTGTAAATTTTTCTGCCATGGTTCTCTTCCTTATTTCATGCCGCGAATATCGGCGAAATGACCGTTAACAGCGGCCGCTGCCGCCATCGCCGGGCTGACCAGATGCGTACGCCCGCCGCGCCCCTGACGACCTTCAAAGTTACGGTTGCTGGTAGACGCGCAACGCTCGCCCGGGTTCAGACGGTCGTTGTTCATTGCGAGGCACATGGAGCAACCCGGCAGACGCCACTCAAAACCTGCTTCGATAAAGATTTTATCCAGCCCTTCCGCTTCCGCCTGCGCTTTTACCGGGCCGGATCCTGGCACGACCAGCGCCTGCACGCCCGGCGCGACCTTACGGCCTTTGGCGATTTCCGCCGCCGCGCGTAAATCTTCGATACGCGAGTTAGTACAGGAGCCGATAAAGACTTTGTCGATAGCGACTTCTGTCAGCGGCACGCCTGGCTTCAGGCCCATGTAGGCCAGCGCCTTTTCCGCACTGGCGCGCTCGACCGGGTCGGTGAAGGAGGCCGGATCCGGAATGTTGTCCGTTACCGAAATCACCTGCCCTGGGTTCGTGCCCCAGGTGACCTGCGGCGCAATCTCTTGCGCATCCAGCGTAACGACAGTATCGAACTGCGCGCCTTCGTCGGTTTTCAGCGTGCTCCAGTATGCCACCGCGTCTTCAAAATCCTGGCCTTTCGGCGCATGCAGACGGCCTTTTACGTAGTTGAAAGTGGTTTCATCCGGCGCGACCAGGCCCGCCTTGGCGCCCATTTCGATAGCCATATTGCACAGGGTCATGCGGCCTTCCATGCTCAGCGCTTCAATGGCTTCGCCGCAGAATTCCACTACATGACCGGTGCCGCCCGCGCTGCCGGTTTTACCGATGATCGCCAGTACGATGTCTTTTGCGGTAATGCCCGGCGCGGCTTTGCCTTTCACTTCAATTTTCATGGTCTTGGCGCGACCCTGCTTCAGGGTTTGCGTCGCCAGCACATGTTCGACTTCAGAGGTGCCGATGCCAAACGCCAGCGCGCCGAACGCACCGTGCGTGGCGGTATGCGAGTCACCGCAAACAATCGTCATGCCCGGCAGGGTGATGCCTTGCTCAGGCCCCATTACGTGGACGATGCCCTGATAAGGATGGTTCAGGTCATAGAGCTCAACGCCGAACTCATTACAGTTTTTGATTAACTCCTGCATCTGAATGCGCGCCATTTCACCGGAGGCGTTGATGTCTTTTGTCTGCGTGGAAACGTTGTGATCCATGGTGGCGAACGTTTTACGCGGCTGACGCACCGGGCGACCATGCGCCCGCAGGCCGTCAAACGCCTGCGGTGACGTCACTTCATGCACCAGATGGCGGTCGATATAGAGCAGCGGGGTTTCATTTGGCGCTTCAAAAACCACATGGGCGTCAAACAGTTTCTGATATAAGGTCTTTGCCATGGTTACACCCCTTCGGCCACATAGCGGGCAATAATGTCGCCCATTTCATCGGTACTGACGGCCTGTGCTCCACGTGCCAGGTCGCTGGTGCGCACGCCTTCTTCCAGCGCGCGGTTGATGGCTTTTTCAATAGCCGTTGCCGCGTCGTCAGCGTCCAGGCTATAGCGCAGCAGCAGCGCCAGCGACAGGATCTGCGCAACCGGGTTGGCGATATTTTTACCTGCAATATCCGGCGCCGAGCCGCCTGCGGGCTCATACAGGCCAAAACCTTGCTCGTTCAGGCTGGCGGAAGGCAACATGCCCATGGAGCCGGTAATCATGGCGCATTCATCCGATAAAATATCGCCAAACAGGTTGGAGCAGAGCAGCACGTCAAACTGAGACGGGTCTTTAATCAGCTGCATCGTGGCGTTATCGATATACATGTGCGCCAGTTCAACGTCCGGGTACTCTTTGGCGATTTCATTAACGATTTCACGCCACAGCAGCGACGTTTGCAGCACGTTCGCTTTATCGATAGAGGTGACTTTGCTACGGCGCTTGCGGGCAGATTCAAAAGCGATACGGGCGATACGCTCGATTTCGAAACGGTGATAAATCTCGGTATCGAACGCTTTTTCGTGCATGCCGCTGCCTTCGCGACCTTTCGGTTGACCGAAGTAAATGCCGCCGGTCAGTTCGCGTACGCACAGAATATCAAAGCCGTTAGCGGCAATATCAGCGCGCAGCGGGCAGAACGCTTCCAGCCCCTGATAGAGCCTGGCCGGGCGCAGGTTGCTAAAAAGCTTAAAGTGTTTACGCAGCGGCAACAGCGCGCCGCGCTCCGGCTGTTCGGCGGGAGGCAGATGTTCCCATTTCGGGCCGCCTACGGAGCCGAACAGAATGGCGTCGGCCTGCTCGCAGCCTTCCAGCGTCGCCTGCGGCAGCGGATTGCCGTGACGGTCAATGGCGATGCCGCCTACGTCATAGCTGCTGGTGGTAATACGTATGTCAAAACGCTGACGAATTGCATCCAGTACTTTCAGGGCTTGCGCCATGACTTCCGGGCCAATGCCATCGCCCGCCAAAACTGCAATATGATAATTTTTAGACATCACACGGTTTCCTGATTGTGTTCTTTATTCTGTGCTTTGCGTTGCAACTCTTTTTCCACTTCCCCGGCGCGCCAGATGTTATTGAGCACATGTACCATGGCGCGGGCGGAAGATTCGACGATATCGGTCGTCAGGCCCATACCGTGGAAGCGGCGGCCGTTATAGTTAACGACAATGTCCACCTGGCCCAGTGCGTCTTTACCGTGGCCTTTCGCGCTTAAGCCATATTTCACCAGCTCGATGTTGTAGTCAGTAATGCGGTTGATAGCCTGATAAACGGCGTCGACCGGGCCATTGCCGTTTGCCGCTTCCGCTTTCACTTCATCGCCGCAAACGAGCTTCACGGAAGCGGTGGCGATATCGTTGGAGCCGGATTGCACGCTGAAGTAGTCCAGACGGAAATGTTCCGGTTCTTCCTGCTGCTTGTTGATGAACGCCAGCGCTTCCAGGTCGTAATCAAATACCTGGCCTTTTTTATCCGCCAGCTTCAGGAATGCGTCATACAGATCGTCCAGGTTGTAGTCATCTTCGTGATAACCCATCTCTTCCATGCGGTGTTTAACCGCCGCGCGGCCGGAACGGGAGGTCAGGTTCAACTGCACCTGATTCAGGCCGATGGATTCCGGCGTCATGATTTCGTAGTTTTCACGGTTTTTCAGTACGCCATCCTGATGGATGCCGGAAGAGTGAGCGAAGGCGCCGGAGCCCACCACCGCTTTGTTCGCCGGGATGGGCATATTGCAGATCTGGCTGACGGTCTGGCTGGTGCGCCAGATCTCATGATGATTAATGTTGGTGTGCACGTTCAGCATAGACTGGCGCAGTTTGATGGCCATAATGACCTCTTCCAGCGCGCAGTTGCCGGCGCGTTCGCCAATGCCGTTCAGCGTGCCTTCAACCTGACGCGCGCCTGCATGCACCGCCGCGATGGCGTTGCCGACGCCCATGCCTAAATCGTCATGGGTGTGTACAGAAATGATGGCTTTATCAATATTAGGTACACGCTCATACAGGCCGGTGATGATATTGCTGAATTCGAAGGGCAGGGTGTAACCAACGGTATCGGGGATGTTGATAGTGGTGGCCCCTGCGTTGATGGCGGCTTCCACTACGCGGGCCAGATCGGCTATCGGCGTACGCCCGGCGTCTTCACAAGAAAATTCTACGTCATCGGTGTAATTACGCGCGCGTTTGACCATATAGACTGCGCGCTCAATCACTTCATCTAACGTGCTGCGCAGCTTGGTCGCAATGTGCATTGGCGAGGTGGCGATAAAAGTATGGATTCGGAACGCTTGCGCCACGCGCAGCGCTTCGGCGGCTACGTCGATATCTTTTTCTACACAACGCGCCAGCCCACAGACGCGGCTGTTTTTTACCTGGCGGGCAATGGTCTGGACCGATTCAAAATCGCCTGGCGAGGAAACCGGGAAACCAACTTCCATCACGTCAATGCCCATACGCTCCAGCGCCAGTGCGATTTGCAGCTTCTCTTTTACGCTCAGGCTCGCCTGCAACGCCTGTTCGCCGTCACGTAAAGTGGTATCAAAAATAATGACTTGCTGGCTCATGGTTACGGTCCTTATTCTGTCTGAGGGCGCCTGCTACGAGCATAAAAAAACCCGCGCATTGGCGCGGGTTTTGTATTTTGCTGATGGCTTGATGTTACTCAGTGGCAACCGTCGCCCAGCACTCTACCGCGCACAGTGGATGCGTTTAGTAGTAGTAGCGCTGCCAGACGAGTCGTGCGAATCATGCATCAAACCTCAAAATGAAAACTGTGAATCGGAATATGCTTTTAGTGGTACTTGATACGGGGGAAGGTGTCAACCCCTGGACACCCTGACAGAACGTCTCTGGCCGATTCAGACGCGAAGAATATTTAGCGTATTGTGCTGAAAATTGTCCGGCGGGCAGGAGTAAACATTATGGTGAAAAAGTGCTGTTTTTATAATTTGTCGCATTTATACATTCTTTTATAAATTTATGTGCAATTGAAAACATATTTAAGCGCTGACTATCCTGATGATATAAAAGATATAATTTATTTGCTGAATATTATTGAGTGTATTTATAAATAAATTGCTGCTTTTCTGTTAAGAATGGCACGGTGGACGGGTAACATTTTAATAAAGCTTAAATAAATATTCACTTGATGAATTGTTGTACATTTGCAGGTTTTATGATTTGATCTCGCCGTCAGAAAACAAAAATATTAATTATGTTTGTGAAAAGTTCTTTTTTCATGCTGTCGCATGAATAATTACACATCATTATCTGACAAAATTTTGGCTTTTTCTGAATTCTTATTTTCAATCTTTTGCTTGCGATTGCTACATGTTAAACGAAGTAAGTAGTGGTTATTCCAGGGCAAGGGAATTAATGAACAAGTGGAGTAGACTATGTCTGAGGATTATATTGAGCATCTACCAGTGCAGGAAGGATTAAAAACACAATTACGCATGGTGGATCTTAACCTTTTAACCGTTTTTGATGCCGTTATGCAGGAGCAAAACATCACCCGCGCTGCGCAGACTTTAGGTATGTCGCAGCCAGCCGTCAGTAACGCCGTTGCACGCCTCAAGGTTATGTTTAACGACGAATTATTTGTGCGTTATGGCAGAGGCATTCAACCCACCGCGCGAGCGCACCAGCTGTTTGGGTCTATCCGCCAGGCGCTACAACTCGTTCAGAATGAATTGCCCGGCTCAGGGTTTGAGCCTCTTAGCAGCGAAAGATTGTTTAATCTTTGCGTTTGCAGCCCTCTGGATAATTTACTGACCTCGCGTATTTACAATAAAGTGAATAGCATTGCCCCTAATATCCATTTGGTATTTAAATCGTCATTAAATCAGAATATCGAACATCAGCTTCGCTATCAGGAAGTGGAATTTGTTATTGGTTATGACGATTTCCGGCGTCCTGAATTTTCATGCGTTCCCCTTTTTAAAGATGAAATGGTATTAGTTTGCAGTAAAGAGCATCCCCGCCAGGATACGCTGACGCTTGAAGCGAATATTTATCAGGAGCAGCATGCGGTAGTTGTGCTCGACCGCTACGGTTCATTTAGCGCCCCCTGGTATAACACGCCTGAAAAAGAAGCCTGCATCGCTTACCAGGGCATGGCGATGACCAGCGTATTGAATGTGGTTTCACGCACTAATCTTGTCACCATAGCGCCACGTTGGCTGGCGGAAGAATATAAACAGACGTGGAATTTAGCCGTACTGCCGCTGCCTCTGGTATTGAATAACCGTACCTGTTATTTATCCTGGCACGAGGCCGCTGGCAGGGATAAAGGGCATCAGTGGATGGAAGAATTGCTGGTAACTATCTGCCGAGCCGCCTGATTTCATACCTGTGAAAAAGCCAGGCCAGCCAGACTGGCCGGTTTTTCTTTTTTTTATCTTTTTTACAGCATATTCGACTGTTATAAGCGCCTCGGGATCTGTTGTTTCGATAATCGCCTTATAAATTTGATTTAACTCTGCGAATCAGCCTTCTGACAACATTTCCCTTCATCGCTTTTGCTTATACTTAGTGTTTCTTACCGTATCGCCTCCTCTTTTCTCATTTTATTCGCCGCCTGGCGTGCTGCCCGCTTCACGAAGGTCATTTGATTGCCTGATTTTCAGCGGTTATGTTAGGGCCATTACTCAAACGATAAAAACGACAGGGCACGCTTACCTGTGACAATGACAGGGCGGAAATGATTTCTGCCGTCAGCCTATAAACACAAGCCTGGAGGCAAATCATGGAGATGTTATCAGGAGCCGAGATGGTCGTCCGATCGTTAATCGATCAGGGCGTAAAACAGATATTCGGTTATCCCGGCGGCGCGGTGCTTGATATTTATGATGCGCTGCATACTGTCGGCGGTATCGATCATGTGCTGGTGCGCCATGAGCAAGCGGCAGTACACATGGCTGATGGCCTTGCCCGCGCGACGGGTGAAGTGGGCGTTGTGCTGGTCACATCCGGTCCCGGCGCGACGAACGCGATAACCGGCATCGCAACGGCTTATATGGATTCTATTCCGCTGGTGGTGCTATCCGGCCAGGTGGCGACATCTCTTATTGGTTATGACGCTTTTCAGGAATGCGACATGGTGGGCATCTCTCGCCCGGTCGTGAAGCACAGCTTTCTGGTTAAACAAACGGAAGATATTCCGGGCGTACTGAAAAAAGCGTTCTGGCTCGCCGCGAGCGGGCGTCCTGGCCCGGTGGTTGTCGATTTGCCGAAAGATATTCTCAACCCGGCGAAGAAACTGCCGTATGTCTGGCCTGACTCTGTCAGTATGCGCTCGTACAACCCTACGACACAGGGACACAAAGGGCAGATCAAACGCGCGCTGCAAACGCTCATTGCGGCGAAAAAGCCGGTTATGTACGTAGGCGGCGGCGCAATCAATGCCGCATGCGAGGCTGAACTGCGCGCAGTGGCGGAAAAACTCAACATTCCTGTTGCTTCATCTTTAATGGGGCTTGGCGCTTTTCCAGGCTCGCATCGTCAGGCGCTCGGCATGTTAGGCATGCATGGCACCTACGAAGCCAATATGACGATGCATCATTCCGACGTCATTTTTGCTGTCGGCGTACGGTTTGACGATCGCACCACCAATAATCTGGCTAAATATTGTCCGAACGCGACGGTGTTGCATATTGATATCGACCCGACCTCTATTTCTAAAACCATTTCGGCGGATATACCTATCGTAGGCGACGCCCGGCATGTGTTGCAGCAAATGCTGGAGCTGCTGGAACAGGAAAGCGTTCAGCAGCCGCTGGATGATATTCGCGACTGGTGGCAACAGATTGAACAATGGCGGGCGCGTCAGTGCCTGAGCTACGACCGTGACAGCGCCAGCATTAAACCGCAGGCGGTTATTGAGACGCTGCACCGTTTAACTAATGGCGATGCTTATGTGACTTCCGATGTCGGTCAGCATCAGATGTTCGCCGCCCTGTATTACACCTTCGACAAGCCGCGTCGCTGGATCAACTCCGGCGGCCTTGGCACCATGGGGTTTGGTTTGCCTGCCGCGCTGGGCGTTAAGCTGGCATTACCGAATGAAACCGTGGTGTGCGTAACGGGCGACGGCAGTATCCAGATGAATATTCAGGAGCTTTCGACGGCGTTGCAGTACGAACTGCCTGTGCTGGTGCTCAACCTGAACAACCGCTACCTCGGCATGGTGAAGCAATGGCAGGATATGATCTATTCCGGTCGCCATTCGCAATCTTATATGGAATCGCTGCCGGATTTTGTTCGCCTGGCTCAGGCTTATGGCCATGTGGGCATCGGCATCACCAAACCAGAAGAGTTAGAAAGCAAGCTTGGCGAAGCGCTGGAGCATGTGCGCAACAACCGTCTGGTCTTTGTGGACGTCACAGTGGATGGCACCGAACACGTTTATCCGATGCAGGTCCGCGGCGGCAGTATGGATGAGATGTGGTTAAGCAAAACGGAGAGAACCTGATTATGCGCCGGATATTATCTGTCTTACTGGAAAACGAATCGGGCGCATTGTCGTGCGTAATCGGTCTCTTCTCTCAGCGTGGCTACAACATTGAAAGCCTGACGGTTGCGCCAACGGATGACCCAACGCTTTCGCGTATGACCATCCAGACGGTGGGCGATGAAAAAGTGCTGGAACAGATTGAAAAGCAGCTGCACAAATTAGTGGATGTGCTGCGCGTCAGCGAACTGGGCCAGGGAGCGCATGTCGAGCGTGAGATCATGCTGGTGAAAATCCAGGCGAGCGGCTACGGGCGGGAAGAGGTGAAACGAAATACAGAAATCTTCCGCGGCCAGATTATCGATGTGACACCATCGCTTTATACCGTTCAGTTGGCAGGCACCAGTGAAAAACTGGATGCGTTCCTCGCCACGCTGCGCGACGTAGCAAAAATTGTTGAAGTGGCGCGTTCCGGCGTAGTGGGCCTGGCGCGCGGTGAAAAGATCATGCGCTAGTCGCTAAAGTTTGCCTCTTTATTAGCCCGACGCATTATGCCCGGGCTTTTTTTTGCAGTCGCTCCGGCACCAGCGTGCAAAAGCAGTTGCCCAGGTTACTGTTCTGCGCTTAGATGTTAAGGATTTTAACTTATAACCCTGCAAAGGTTATGGAGTAACATTTTTATTTAAGGGGCAATCGTGAAACTGGATGAAATCGCGCGGCTGGCTGGCGTGTCGCGCACCACGGCGAGCTATGTCATCAATGGAAAAGCCAAACAGTATCGGGTCAGTGATAAAACTGTTGAAAAAGTGATGGCGGTGGTACGTGAGCATAATTATCACCCTAACGCCGTTGCCGCCGGGTTACGTGCCGGACGCACCCGCTCTATCGGTCTGGTTATCCCGGATCTGGAAAACACCAGTTATACCCGTATCGCCAATTACCTTGAGCGCCAGGCGCGCCAGCGGGGCTACCAGTTACTAATCGCCTGCTCAGAAGACCAACCTGATAATGAAATGCGCTGTATTGAACACCTCCTCCAGCGCCAGGTTGACGCCATTATCGTTTCTACTTCTTTACCTCCGGAACACCCTTTTTATCAGCGCTGGGCCCGCGACGCCTTTCCCATTGTCGCGCTGGATCGCGCGCTCGATCGCGAACACTTCACAAGCGTTGTAGGCGCCGACCAGGAAGATGCGGAAATGCTGGGCAGCGAACTGCGTAAGTTTCCTGCTGAAACGGTGCTTTATCTGGGAGCGTTGCCTGAGCTTTCGGTAAGCTTTTTACGTGAACAAGGTTTTCGTCACGCCTGGAAGGATGACCCGCGCGAAGTGCATTTTCTTTATGCCAACAGTTATGAACGCGAAGCGGCAGGTCAGCTGTTTGAGAAATGGTTAGAAACCCACCCCATGCCGCAGGCGCTGTTCACTACCTCTTTTGCTCTGTTACAGGGGGTTATGGACGTTACGCTGCGCAGGGAAGGGCGCCTTCCTGAAAACCTCGCTATTGCTACCTTTGGCGATAATGAACTGCTCGATTTTCTGCAATGCCCGGTCCTGGCGGTCGCGCAGCGTCATCGCGACGTGGCGGAGCGAGTTCTGGAACTGGTGCTGGCAAGCCTGGACGAGCCGCGCAAACCCAAACCCGGTCTGACGCGCATTAAACGCAACCTCTACCGGCGCGGCAGCTTAAGTCGGTAGTCAAGAAAGGCGGCAAAGACCGCCTTTTTTTATTATTCGGAATTATCCATGCAGATAAAAAAGCGGATTCCGAATGAAAGGCGCGAAAGGTTTGCTTTTTTATAAAGCGCATAATGACCAATAAATACCTGCTTAATATGTATTATTTTGTTACAGCCATTTCTTTTATAAGCGTGACGCGCTGGCTCTCTTTTTTGTCACAAGCCCGCCAGTGCTGCGCCAGGCCGTTACGTTAACTCCCGCTGTTAACAAAAGAAGTTTTGCCTTAAAATGCCGCCCGCGTCGCAAACTCCGCATAGCATTCGTCTCATCGCTTGTGTGTGGCTTTTTTTCGCACGCTGCGAATACCCGTTATTTTTTTACAAATATTCATAGCGTTAATTCCCCTGAATTACCTGTCTGGTTTTTTCTGCGCCAGGGCCTGGACAATAGCGCCGGATGTTTTGTCTGTACCTGTCTGTGTGCTGGCTTGACAAGCTTTTCCTCCGCTCCGTAAACTCGCGGTGGTGGTAATTTGTGGGATAAAGTGGTGGGATAAGCATAACCCGGTGAGGCAGGCATGTTCCGTGGCGCAACGTTAGTTAATCTCGACAGCAAAGGGCGTTTATCCGTCCCGACCCGCTATCGTGAAAAACTCATCGAAGCTGCGTCAGGCCAAATGGTATGCACTATCGATATTCATCATCCCTGCCTGCTGCTTTATACGCTCCCGGAATGGGAAATTATCGAACATAAGTTGTCTCGTCTGTCGAGCATGAACCCGGCGGAACGGCGCGTTCAACGCCTGTTACTGGGCCATGCCAGCGAATGCCAGATGGACAATGCCGGCCGACTGCTGCTGGCGCCCGTATTACGCCAACATGCGGGGCTTACCAAAGAAGTGATGCTGGTTGGGCAGTTCAATAAGTTTGAACTGTGGGACGAAACGACCTGGTATCAACGTGTCAGGGAAGACATCGACGCTGAGCAGTCCTCTGCCAACTTATTGTCAGAACGATTGCAGGATTTGTCTCTATAAAGATGATGGAAAATTATAAACATACGACGGTATTGCTTGATGAAGCCGTCAACGGCCTGAATATTCGTCCAGATGGCATCTATATTGATGGCACTTTTGGTCGCGGTGGTCACTCGCGTCTTATTCTTTCACAGCTTGGGCCGCAGGGGCGCTTAATTGCGATCGACCGCGATCCGCAAGCCATTGCTGTTGCGCAACAGATTGACGACCCACGTTTTTCTTTCGTACACGGGCCTTTTTCCGCGCTGTCTGACTACATTGAAGAACGCAACCTCACCGGCAAGATTGACGGCATCCTGCTCGATCTCGGCGTTTCGTCGCCGCAACTGGACGATCCGGAGCGCGGCTTTTCATTCATGCGCGACGGCCCGCTGGATATGCGGATGGATCCCACGCGCGGCCAGTCTGCCGCTGAATGGCTACTGTCAGCGGAAGAAGCGGATATCGCCTGGGTATTAAAAACCTATGGCGAGGAGCGTTTTGCTAAGCGTATCGCCCGCGCCATTGTCGAGCGCAACCGCGAAGCGCCAATGACGCGGACAAAAGAGTTAGCCGAAGTCGTGGCGGCCGCTACGCCTGTTAAAGATAAGTTCAAACACCCTGCGACACGTACTTTCCAGGCCGTGCGCATCTGGGTAAACAGCGAGCTGGAAGAGATAGAGCTGGCGCTGAAAGGCTCTCTGAAGGTGCTCGCTCCCGGCGGGCGTCTTTCCATCATTAGTTTCCACTCGCTTGAAGACAGGCTGGTAAAACGCTTTATGCGCGAGCAAAGCCGCGGTCCGCAAGTTCCGGCAGGAATACCCATGACGGAAGAACAGTTGCGAAAGCTGGGCGGACGCGAATTAAAAGCATTAGGCAAATTGATGCCGGGCGATGAAGAAGTGGCGGAAAACCCGCGCGCCCGAAGTTCAGTGCTGCGTATTGCAGAAAGGACGAGCGCATGATCAGCAGAGTGACAGAGACCTTTAACAAAGTTACCGGATCGCTTTCAGGCACCGAGCGTCACGCTTTGCCTGCGGTTATCGGTGGCGATCTTTTGCGTCACGGGAAACTGCCACTCTGTCTGTTTATCGCCATCATTATTACCGCCGTTGTTGTGGTCACTACAGCGCATCACACGCGTCTTTTAACGGCGCAGCGCGAACAACTGGTGGTCGAGCGCGACGCGCTGGATATTGAATGGCGAAATTTGATCCTTGAAGAAAACGCCCTTGGCGATCACAGCCGGGTGGAGCGGATAGCGACGGATAAGCTGCAAATGCAGCACGTCGATCCCTCACAGGAAAATATTGTGGTACAGAAATAAGGACTAACGCAACGAATGAAAGCAGCGGCAAAATCGCTTAAACCGAAACGCCAGGAAGAGCAGGCCAGCTTTGTCAGCTGGCGTTTTGCGTTGCTTTGCGGCTGTATACTGCTGGCACTGGGATTCCTGTTGGGCCGCGTGGCATGGCTTCAGATTATTAATCCTGACATGCTGGTGCGCCAGGGCGATATGCGATCGCTGCGCGTTCAGGAAGTCTCTACTTCACGCGGCATGATCACCGACCGCTCGGGCAGGCCACTGGCGGTGAGCGTACCGGTTAACGCGATCTGGGCCGATCCCAAAGAGTTGCATGACGCAGGGGGCATTACGCTGGATAACCGCTGGAAAGCGTTGTCCGATGCGCTAAAACTGCCGCTCGACCAGCTCTCGGCGCGCGTTAACGCTAACCCTAAAGGCCGTTTTATCTATCTCGCCCGTCAGGTAAACCCGGATATTGGCGAGTACATCAAAAAACTCAAGCTTCCTGGCATTCATTTACGCCAGGAATCGCGTCGCTACTACCCTTCTGGCGAAGTTACTGCTCACCTCATCGGCTTTACCAACGTCGACAGCCAGGGACTCGAAGGCGTGGAAAAAAGCTTTGATAAATGGCTTACCGGCCAGCCGGGCGAACGTATCGTTCGTAAGGACCGTTACGGCCGCGTTATAGAAGACATCTCTTCCACCGACAGTCAGGCTGCGCATAATCTTGCGCTCAGTATTGATGAGCGTCTCCAGGCGCTGGTTTATCGTGAGCTGAGCAATGCCGTGGCTTTCAACAAAGCGGAATCGGGTAGCGCCGTGCTGGTAGACGTCAATACGGGCGAAGTCCTGGCGATGGCGAACAGCCCCTCCTATAACCCGAACAATATCGCCGGCACCCCGAAAGATGTCATGCGTAACCGCACCATTACCGACGTGTTTGAACCCGGCTCCACGGTTAAGCCCATGGTGGTGATGACCGCATTGCAGCGCGGCGTAGTGCGTGAAAATACCGTGCTAAACACCGTTCCTTACCGAATCAACGGCCACGAGATCAAAGACGTGGCGCGTTACAGCGAATTGACCCTGACCGGGGTACTGCAAAAGTCGAGTAACGTCGGCGTTTCCAAGCTGGCGTTAGCGATGCCGTCCTCAGCGTTAGTAGATACTTACTCACGTTTTGGACTGGGAAAGGCGACCAATTTGGGGTTGGTCGGAGAACGCAGTGGCTTATATCCTCAAAAACAACGGTGGTCTGACATAGAGAGGGCCACCTTCTCTTTCGGCTATGGGCTAATGGTAACGCCGTTACAGTTAGCGCGAGTCTACGCAACCATCGGCAGCTATGGCATTTACCGTCCGCTGTCGATAACGAAAGTCGATCCTCCTGTGCCGGGCGAGCGCGTCTTCCCGGAATCTATTGTCCGCACCGTCGTGCATATGATGGAAAGCGTGGCGCTGCCAGGCGGCGGCGGCGTGAAGGCGGCCATTAAGGGGTATCGCATCGCCATTAAAACCGGTACGGCGAAAAAAGTGGGGCCGGACGGGCGATACATCAATAAATACATTGCTTATACAGCAGGCGTTGCGCCTGCCAGCAACCCGCGTTTCGCGCTGGTGGTGGTAATCAACGATCCGCAGGCGGGTAAATATTACGGCGGCGCGGTGTCAGCGCCCGTTTTCGGCGCCATCATGGGCGGCGTGTTGCGCACCATGAATATCGAGCCGGACGCGCTGGCAACGGGTGAGAAAAGTGAATTTGTAATTAATCGAGAAGAGGGAACAGGTGGCAGATCGTAATTTGCGCGACCTTCTCGCTCCGTGGGTGCCAGGCGCACCGGAGCGGGCACTGCGAGAGATGACGCTCGACAGCCGTGTGGCTGCGTCGGGCGATCTTTTTGTGGCGGTGGTCGGTCATCAGGCGGACGGGCGTCGATATATCCCGCAGGCGATAGCGCAAGGTGTGGCTGCCATCGTTGCTGAAGCGCAGGGCGAAGCGACGGACGGTGAAATCCGCGAAATGCACGGCGTGCCGGTTATCTATTTAAGCCAGCTCACGGAACGTCTTTCCGCGCTGGCGGGGCGCTTTTACAACGAGCCTTCTGAGCGCCTGCGCCTGATTGGCGTAACCGGCACTAACGGTAAAACCACCACAACGCAATTGCTGGCGCAATGGAGCCAACTGCTTGGCGAAACCAGCGCGGTGATGGGCACTGTAGGCAATGGTTTGCTGGGCAAAGTGAGCCCGACGGAAAACACGACCGGTTCAGCAGTAGATGTACAGCAAGTGCTTGCTAACCTTGCAGGGCAGGGCGCGACGGTAGCGGCTATGGAAGTTTCCTCCCATGGGCTGGTACAGCATCGCGTGGCGGCGCTGAAATTCGCCGCGTCTGTCTTTACGAACTTAAGCCGCGATCACCTCGACTATCACGGCGACATGGAGCGTTATGAAGCCGCTAAATGGCTGCTCTTCTCTTCTCATCATTACGGGCAAGCGATTATTAATGCCGATGACGAAGTGGGTCGCCGCTGGCTTGCAAACCTGCCGGACGCGGTTGCCGTGTCGATGGAAGACAAGATTAATCCGGATTGCCATGGCCGCTGGCTGAAGGCAACAGGCGTCGACTACCACGACAGCGGCGCCACCATTCGCTTCTCCTCTTCCTGGGGCGAAGGGCAAATTGAAAGCCGCCTGATGGGCGCTTTTAACGTCAGCAACCTGCTGCTTTCGCTGGCGACATTGCTGGCGCTGGGCTATCCGCTGGCGGAATTGCTTGCCGTTGCTTCCCGGCTTCAACCCGTGTGCGGAAGAATGGAAGTATTTAGCGCGCCAGGCAAACCGACCGTGGTTGTGGATTATGCGCATACCCCGGACGCGCTTGAAAAAGCCCTTGAGGCTGCGCGACTGCACTGCGCAGGCACGCTGTGGTGCGTCTTTGGCTGCGGCGGCGATCGCGATAAAGGCAAGCGTCCTTTGATGGGCGCCATTGCGGAACAGTACGCCGATATCGCCGTGGTCACGGACGATAACCCACGAACGGAAGAGCCAAAGGCGATTATCGCTGACATTCTTGCAGGCATGCTTGATGCAGGCCGCGCTCGCGTGGTGGAAGGCCGCGCGGAAGCCGTAACCAGCACCATCATGCAGGCGAAAGAGAATGACGTTGTGCTGATTGCAGGCAAAGGCCATGAAGACTACCAGATAGTCGGCACTCGCCGTCTCGATTATTCCGACCGCGTTACCGCAGCCCGCCTGCTGGGAGTAGTGGCATGATCCGCGTTTCTTTAAGCCAGCTTGCCGCCGTGCTGAACGGCGAACTGCTGGGCAACGATGCAGACATCGTCGATGTGACGACCGATACCCGCAAATTAACGCCAGGCTGCTTGTTTGTCGCCCTGAAAGGCGAGCGCTTTGATGCGCACGATTTTGCCGACCAGGCGAAAGCGGGCGGCGCAGGCGCGCTGCTGGTGAGTCGTAAGGTCGACTGCGATCTGCCGCAGTTGCTGGTAGAAGACACCCGTCTGGCATTCGGCGCGCTGGGCGCCTGGGTGCGCCAGCAAGTGCCGACTCGCGTCGTCGCGCTGACGGGCTCTTCCGGCAAAACCTCAGTAAAAGAGATGACCGCCTCCATTCTTGGCGAGTGCGGCAACACGCTTTACACCGCTGGCAACCTGAATAACGACATCGGCGTGCCGATGACATTGCTGCGCCTGACGCCAGAACATCAATTCGCGGTGATTGAACTTGGTGCGAATCATCAGGGCGAAATTGCCTGGACGGTGAGCCTGACGCGGCCCGAGGCTGCGCTGGTTAATAACCTGGCGGCGGCGCATCTGGAAGGGTTTGGCTCGCTTGCGGGCGTGGCGAAAGCCAAAGGGGAAATCTTCACCGGTTTGCCGACAGACGGCATTGCCATTTTGAATGCCGACAACAACGACTGGCTGAACTGGCAAAGCGTTATTGGCGATCGCAAGGTATGGCGCTTTTCACCCAATGCCGCCCAGAGCGATTTTACCGCCACCAATATTCATGTGACCTCTCACGGAACCGAATTCACGCTTCGCACGCCAACAGGCGATATAGACGTCGTGCTGCCGCTGCCGGGTCGTCATAACATTGCGAATGCGCTGGCGGCCACGGCGCTGGCGATGGCGGTCGGGGCACATCACGAAGCGATTAAAACCGGTCTGGCGAAGCTTAACGCTGTGCCGGGGCGTTTGTTCCCCATCATGCTTGCAGAAAACCAGCTGTTGCTGGATGACAGCTATAACGCCAACGTCGGCTCGATGACGGCGGCGGCGCAGGTGCTTTCCGAGATGCCCGGCTACCGGGTGCTGGTGGTTGGCGACATGGCCGAACTGGGCGCAGAAGCGCAAGCGTGTCACCGCCAGGTTGGCGAGGCAGCGAAAGCGGCAGGCATTGATTGCGTATTAAGCGTAGGCAGCCTGAGCCGGACTATAGGCGAGGCAAGCGGCGTGGGCGAACATTTTAGCGATAAAGCCGCTGTTGTAGCGCGTCTGCAAGCGCTGATTGCAGAACATTCGGTTATCACCATTTTAGTGAAAGGTTCACGTAGTGCCGCCATGGAAGAGGTAGTACGCGCATTACAGGAGAAGGGGACATGTTAGTTTGGCTGGCCGAACATTTGGTCAAATATTATTCGGGCTTTAACGTCTTTTCTTATCTGACGTTTCGCGCCATCGTCAGCCTGCTGACCGCGCTCTTCATTTCTTTATGGATGGGGCCGCGCCTTATCGCCCGCCTGCAACAGCTTTCTTTTGGCCAGGTTGTACGTAACGACGGTCCGGAATCGCACTTCAGCAAGCGCGGCACGCCGACCATGGGCGGCATTATGATCCTGACCTCTATTGTGGTCTCGGTGCTGCTCTGGGCCTATCCTTCCAACCCTTATGTCTGGTGTGTGCTCTTTGTTCTGGTAGGTTACGGCGCGGTAGGTTTCGTGGATGATTACCGCAAAGTGGTGCGTAAAGACACTAAAGGCCTGATTGCCCGCTGGAAATACTTCTGGATGTCGGTGATTGCGCTTACGGTGGCTTTCGCGCTTTATATCACCGGGAAAGATACACCGGCGACGGAACTGGTTGTGCCGTTCTTTAAGGATGTTATGCCGCAGTTGGGCATTTTCTACATCTTGCTGGCCTACTTTGTCATCGTCGGTACTGGCAACGCCGTTAACCTGACGGATGGGCTTGATGGTCTGGCGATTATGCCGACCGTGCTGGTGGCAGGCGGCTTTGCGCTGGTGGCCTGGGCGACCGGCAACATGAACTTCGCTAACTATCTCCATATTCCTTATCTGCGTCACGCAGGCGAACTGGTGATTGTCTGTACCGCTATTGTGGGCGCGGGGCTCGGTTTTTTATGGTTTAACACCTATCCGGCTCAGGTTTTCATGGGCGATGTTGGCTCGCTTGCGCTTGGCGGCGCGCTTGGCGTTATCGCCGTGCTGCTGCGTCAGGAGTTTTTGCTGGTGATTATGGGCGGCGTGTTTGTGGTCGAGACCCTGTCGGTGATCCTACAGGTCGGCTCCTTTAAGCTACGCGGTCAGCGTATTTTCCGCATGGCGCCGATTCATCACCACTATGAACTGAAAGGCTGGCCCGAGCCGCGCGTCATTGTGCGCTTCTGGATTATTTCGCTGATGCTGGTGCTGATTGGCCTGGCAACGCTGAAGGTACGTTAATCATGGCAGAGTATCAGGATAAAAAAGTCGTCATCATCGGCCTTGGGCTAACCGGGCTTTCCTGCGTGGACTTTTTTCTGGCGCGCGGCGTTACTCCGCGCGTTGTGGATACTCGTCTCTCTCCGCCGGGTCTCGATAAGCTGCCGGAAGCGGTCGAGCGTCATCTGGGCGATTTAAACGAAAGTTGGCTGCTGGCTGCCGACCTTATTGTCGCAAGCCCGGGCATGGCGCTGGCGCACCCGGCGCTGAGCGCGGCGGCGGAGGCCGGCGTGGAAATCGTCGGTGATATCGAACTCTTTTGTCGCGAAGCGCAGGCGCCGATTATTGCCATTACGGGGTCAAACGGTAAAAGCACTGTTACCACGCTGGTAGGCGAGATGGCGAAAGCCGCAGGGATTAACGTGGGCGTAGGCGGCAATATTGGCCTGCCCGCGCTGATGCTGCTGGATGAAGCGCGCGAACTGTATGTGCTTGAGCTCTCCAGCTTCCAGCTTGAAACCACCTCCAGCCTGAAGGCTGCCGCCGCCACGATCCTGAACGTGACGGAAGATCACATGGATCGCTACCCGTTTGGCCTGCAACAATATCGTGCGGCGAAACTGCGTATCTATGAAAACGCGAAAGTGTGCGTGGTGAACGCCGACGACGCGCTGACCATGCCAGTGCGCGGCGCGGACGAGCGCTGCATCAGCTTCGGCATTGATGTGGGCGATTATCATCTTAACCGGCAGCAGGGCGAGACATGGCTGCGGGTCAAAGGTGAAAAGGTCCTGAACGTAAAAGAGATGAAGCTTGTCGGCCAGCATAACTATACCAACGCCCTGGCGGCTCTGGCGCTGGCGGATGCGGCAGGCCTGCCGCGCGCCAGCAGCCTGAAAGCGCTCACCACTTTTACCGGTTTGCCTCATCGCTTTCAGCTGGCTTTTGAGCACAACCATGTGCGCTGGATAAACGACTCCAAAGCCACCAATGTCGGCAGCACCGAGGCGGCTTTAAATGGGCTGCATGTAGACGGCACGCTGCATCTGCTGCTGGGCGGCGATGGCAAATCGGCAGACTTTACGCCCCTGCGCCGCTATTTGCAGGGCGAGCGTATTCGGCTGTGGTGCTTTGGCCGCGATGGCGCGGAACTCGCCGCGCTGCGCCCTGAAGTTGCTCAGCAGAGCGAAACCATGGAACAGGCGATGCGCCAGATTGCAGCAGTGGTTCAGCCTGGCGACATGGTGCTCCTTTCGCCCGCCTGCGCCAGTCTCGATCAGTTTAAAAACTTTGAGCAGCGCGGCGATATCTTTACCCGACTGGCGAAGGAGTTAGGCTGATGCGCTTATCTCTTCCACGCCTTCGCCTCCCGCGCATACCAGGATCCGCAATCCTGGTATGGTTGTTTATGGCGGTGAAGGGTTGGGTGATGGGCTCGCGGGAAAAAGACGCTAACAGTATTGTACTGTACGACCGTACTCTGCTGTGGTTGACTCTGGGGCTCGCCGCCATCGGCTTTATTATGGTGACGTCAGCATCGATGCCGGTAGGGCAACGACTGGCGAACGATCCTTTCCTGTTCGCCAAACGCGATGCACTCTACATTGTGCTGGCATTTTGTCTGGCGATGGTTACTTTGCGCCTGCCGATGGCCTTCTGGCAGCGGCACAGCGCCGCTATGCTTATCGCCTCTATCATCATGCTGCTTATCGTGCTGGTGGTCGGCAGCTCCGTAAACGGGGCGTCGCGCTGGATTTCGCTTGGCCCGTTGCGTATTCAGCCTGCGGAGTTTTCCAAACTTTCGCTGTTTTGCTTCCTCTCTAACTACCTTGTGCGCAAGGTGGACGAGGTGCGCAATAACCTGCGCGGCTTCTTAAAACCGATGGGCGTTATTCTGGTGATGGCGGTGCTGCTGCTGGCGCAGCCGGACCTCGGTACGGTGGTGGTATTGTTCGTCACCACGCTTGCAATGCTGTTTCTTGCTGGCGCCAAACTCTGGCAGTTTATCGCCATCATCGGCATGGGCATCTCGGCGGTGGTGTTGCTTATCCTCGCCGAACCTTATCGTATTCGTCGCGTAACGTCGTTCTGGAACCCGTGGGAAGATCCTTTCGGCAGCGGTTATCAGCTCACCCAGTCGTTGATGGCTTTTGGCCGTGGCGAGCTTTGGGGTCAAGGGCTTGGCAACTCGGTGCAGAAGCTGGAATATCTGCCGGAAGCGCATACCGACTTCATCTTCTCCATCATCGGCGAAGAACTGGGTTATATCGGTGTGGTACTCGCACTTTTAATGGTATTCTTCGTGGCTTTTCGTGCTATGTCGATCGGCCGACGGGCGCTGGAGATTGACCAGCGTTTCGCTGGGTTTCTCGCCTGTTCTATCGGTATCTGGTTTAGCTTTCAGGCGCTGGTTAACGTTGGGGCCGCCGCGGGCATGCTGCCGACAAAAGGCCTGACATTGCCGCTTATCAGTTACGGCGGCTCGAGTTTGCTGATTATGTCGACGGCGATCATGCTGCTGTTGCGAATTGATTATGAAACGCGCCTGGAGAAAGCGCAGGCGT
Organism: Franconibacter helveticus LMG 23732; assembly: GCF_000463115.2. GTDB lineage: Bacteria > Pseudomonadota > Gammaproteobacteria > Enterobacterales > Enterobacteriaceae > Franconibacter > Franconibacter helveticus. The sequence goes on from NZ_AWFX01000011.1 coordinate 174,365, forward strand.
TTACAAGAGGTTAAGGATGAGTAGTCAACCGAAGCGGTTAATGGTGATGGCGGGCGGAACGGGCGGACATGTCTTCCCCGGGCTTGCCGTGGCGCACCATTTAATGGCCCAGGGCTGGCAGGTGCGCTGGCTGGGGACCGCTGATCGCATGGAGGCGGACCTGGTCCCGAAGCACGGAATCGAGATCGATTTTATTCGCATCTCGGGCTTACGGGGTAAAGGGATAAAAGCGCTGGCGCTGGCGCCGCTGCGCATTTTCAACGCCTGGCGCCAGGCGCGAGCCATCATGAAACGGTTTAAGCCGGATGTAGTGCTGGGCATGGGCGGTTATGTCTCGGGGCCTGGAGGTCTGGCGGCCTGGTCGCTCGGCGTGCCGGTCGTTTTGCATGAACAAAACGGTATTGCCGGCCTGACCAATAAATGGCTGGCGAAAATTGCACGCAAAGTCATGCAGGCTTTTCCCGGCGCGTTTGCGAATGCCGAAGTGGTAGGCAACCCGGTACGCACCGACGTGCTGGCGCTGCCGCTGCCGCAGACGCGCCTGGCGGGACGTGAAGGCCCGGTACGCGTGCTGGTGGTGGGCGGTTCTCAGGGCGCGCGCATTTTAAACCAGACGATGCCGCACGTTGCGCAGCGTCTGGGCGATAAAGCGACCATCTGGCACCAGAGCGGCAAAGGCGCGCAGGCAGAGGTGCAACAGGCTTACGCCGCAGCGGGCCAGCCGCAGCACAAGGTCACGGAGTTTATCGACGATATGGCGGCGGCTTACGCCTGGGCTGATGTGGTGGTATGCCGTTCCGGCGCGCTGACCGTCAGTGAAATTGCCGCAGCCGGTCTGCCGGCGCTGTTTGTGCCTTTCCAGCATAAAGACAGGCAGCAGTACTGGAACGCGCTGCCGCTTGAAAAAGCGGGCGCGGCGAAAATTCTTGAACAACCACAGTTCACCGTTGACGCGGTGGCTGAAACGCTGGCGCAGTGGGACAGAACCACGCTGCTGTCGATGGCTGAGCGAGCCCGCGCCGCCGCCATTCCGGACGCTACCGAGCGGGTGGCGAACGAGGTTCGCGCTGCTGCGCTGACGTAACTATTGCGGATGCGTGTTGCTCCGCGTGAATTTGAGATGTTGATGGCGTTAATGCCGAAGGCTTTAAGAGAATGAATACACAACAACTGGCGAAACTGCGTTCTATCGTGCCCGAGATGCGTCGCGTCCGGCACATTCATTTTGTTGGCATCGGCGGCGCCGGCATGGGCGGCATTGCTGAAGTGCTTGCCAACGAAGGCTACCAGATCAGCGGTTCCGATCTGGCGCCGAACGCTGTCACGCAGCAGTTGACGTCGCTTGGCGCGACCATTTATTTCAACCACCGCCCTGAAAACGTGCGTGATGCAAGCGTCGTGGTGGTATCGAGCGCGATTACGGCGGATAACCCGGAAATCGTCGCTGCCCACGAAGCGCGTATTCCCGTGATACGCCGGGCGGAGATGCTGGCGGAGTTAATGCGTTTTCGTCACGGCATCGCTGTCGCGGGCACGCACGGTAAAACCACGACCACGGCGATGGTTTCAAGCATTTATGCTGAAGCGGGTCTGGATCCGACCTTCGTAAACGGCGGTCTGGTAAAAGCGGCAGGCACGCATGCGCGCCTTGGCAACAGCCGTTATCTGATTGCCGAAGCGGACGAGAGCGACGCTTCTTTCCTGCATTTGCAGCCGATGGTGGCGATTGTGACCAATATCGAAGCCGACCATATGGATACTTACCAGGGCGACTTCGAAAATTTAAAACAAACTTTTATCAACTTTTTGCACAATCTGCCGTTTTATGGACGTGCGGTCATGTGTGTGGATGATCCGGTCATCCGGGAACTTTTGCCGCGAGTTGGGCGCCAGACCACAACCTATGGTTTTAGCGATGACGCCGACGTGCGAATTGAAGATTATCAGCAGACCGGCGCGCAGGGGCATTTTACGCTGGTGCGCCAGGATAAACCGGCGCTGCGCGTGACGCTTAACGCGCCGGGTCGCCACAATGCGCTGAATGCGGCGGCGGCCGTTGCGGTTGCTACGGAAGAAGGAATTGAAGACGAGGCTATTCTGCGCGCGCTGGCGAGCTTCCAGGGCACCGGACGTCGCTTCGACTTCCTGGGTGAATATCCTCTGGAAACCGTGAACGGCAAGAACGGCACCGCCATGCTGGTGGACGATTACGGTCATCATCCCACGGAAGTGGAAGCGACGATTAAAGCGGCGCGCGCGGGCTGGCCTGAGAAAAACCTGGTGATGATTTTCCAGCCGCACCGCTTTACCCGCACGCGCGATCTTTATGACGATTTTGCAAACGTGCTGGCGCAGGTTGACGTATTGCTGATGCTGGATGTGTATCCGGCAGGGGAAGCGCCGATTCCCGGCGCGGACAGCCGTTCGCTGTGCCGCACCATTCGCGCTCGCGGTAAAGTTGACCCGATTCTGGTTCCCGACCCGACGAAGGTCACGGAAATGCTTGCGCCGGTGCTCTCGGGCAATGATTTGATTCTGGTGCAAGGGGCAGGCAATATCGGGAAAATCGCCCGTCAACTGGCGGAAGCGAAGCTGCAACCCCGCGAGCAAGAGGAGACGCAACATGGCTGAGAAAATCGCCGTTCTGCTGGGCGGCACCTCCGCCGAGCGCGAAGTCTCCTTGCAGTCCGGCGCGGCTGTTCTGGCAGGGCTGCGTGAAGCAGGCGTAGACGCGCATCCTGTCGATACGCGCGATGTCTCTGTGACCACATTAAAAGTGCAGGGCTTTGACAAAGTCTTTATCGCGCTGCATGGCCGCGGCGGCGAAGATGGCACGCTACAGGGAATGCTGGAGCATCTCGGTTTGCCTTATACCGGCAGCGGGGTCATGGCTTCGGCCATTACGATGGACAAAATGCGCACCAAGCTGCTGTGGCAGGGCGCAGGGCTGCCGGTCGCGCCATGGGTAGCCTTAACCCGCCGGCAATTAAGCCAGGGGCTGGATGAGCAGACCAAAGCGCGCATCGCTGCGCTGGGGCTGCCGGTCATTGTTAAGCCGAGCCGTGAAGGGTCAAGCGTCGGGATGTCTAAAGTTGATAATCCCGATGCCCTGTTGCCGGCATTGCAGCTCGCTTTTGAACATGATGATGAAGTGTTGGTAGAGAAGTGGTTAAGCGGCCCGGAATTCACCGTGGCTATCGTCGGCGAAACAATTCTGCCTTCGATCCGCATCCAACCCGCTGGCGTCTTCTATGATTATGAAGCTAAGTATCTCTCTGACGATACTCAGTATTTTTGCCCAAGCGGTCTGAATGCGGAGCGTGAAGCAGCGCTACAGGCCCTGGTGATGCAAGCCTGGAACAGCCTTGGCTGCGAAGGGTGGGGACGTGTTGATGTCATGTTAGACAGCGACGGCGCGTTTTATTTACTGGAAGTCAATACGGCGCCCGGGATGACGAGCCACAGCCTGGTGCCGATGGCGGCGCGTCAGGCGGGCATGAGTTTCTCTCAGCTGGCGGTGCGTATTCTGGAGCTGGCGAACTGATATGTCTCAGGCTGCTCTGAACACGCGCACACGCCAGGAAGAGACCGCGTCCTCCCGTCGGAACAATGGAACGCGTCTTGCAGGAATCATTTTTCTGCTGGCTGTATTGCTGACCGTGTTTTTTGGCGGCTGGATGGTGCTTGGCTGGATGGATGACGCGCAGCGGCTGCCGCTCTCAAAGCTGGTGGTGACAGGCGAGCGTCATTACACCCGTAATGATGATATTCGGCAGTCTATTCTGGCGCTTGGCGCGCCAGGCACCTTTATGACGCAGGATGTCAACATCATCCAGAGCCAGATCGAACGTTTGCCCTGGATCAAGCAGGCAAGCGTAAGAAAGCAATGGCCTGACGAATTGAAGATTCATCTGGTTGAATATGTGCCTTTAGCGCGGTGGAATGACCAGCACATGATAGATGCCGATGGAAACGCGTTCAGCGTGCCTTCGGATCGCACCAGCAAGCAAAACTTGCCGATGCTATCCGGCCCGGAGGGAAGCGAAAACGAGGTATTGCAAGGTTTTCGCGCCATGGGACAAGTGCTGGCGAAAAGTAATTTTACGTTGAAAGAGGCGGCGATGACCGCCCGGCGCTCCTGGCAGTTGACGCTGACCAATGGCATTAAGCTCAACCTTGGCCGGGACGAAACGATGAAGCGGCTGGATCGCTTTGTGGAACTTTACCCTGTTTTACAACAGCAGGCGCAGGCAGACGGGAAACGGATAAGTTACGTTGATCTGCGTTATGACTCCGGCGCGGCGGTTGGCTGGGAGCCAGCCCCCATCGAGGAACCTAATCAGCAACAGAATCAGGCACAGGCAGAACAACAATGATCAAGGCGACGGACAGAAAACTGGTAGTTGGACTGGAGATCGGTACCGCAAAGGTTGCCGCTTTAGTAGGGGAAGTTCTGCCCGACGGTATGGTCAATATCATTGGCGTAGGGAGCTGCCCTTCCCGTGGTATGGATAAAGGCGGGGTAAACGATCTGGAGTCGGTTGTGAAGTGCGTACAGCGCGCAATCGATCAGGCCGAACTGATGGCCGATTGCCAGATTTCATCGGTATACCTGGCGCTGTCCGGCAAGCATATCAGTTGCCAGAACGAAATCGGCATGGTGCCGATTTCTGAAGAAGAAGTTACACAGGAAGATGTTGAAAACGTCGTCCATACCGCAAAATCGGTTCGTGTTCGTGATGAGCACCGCGTATTGCATGTGATTCCGCAGGAATACGCTATTGATTACCAGGAGGGGATCAAAAACCCTGTTGGTTTATCAGGCGTGCGTATGCAGGCAAAAGTGCACTTGATCACATGTCACAACGATATGGCGAAAAACATTGTTAAAGCTGTGGAACGTTGTGGTCTTAAAGTTGACCAACTCATTTTTGCAGGTCTTGCCGCCAGTTATTCCGTCTTAACGGAAGACGAACGTGAGCTGGGCGTCTGTGTCGTAGACATCGGCGGCGGTACAATGGATATGGCCGTTTATACCGGCGGCGCATTACGCCATACAAAAGTGATCCCGTACGCGGGGAACGTGGTAACCAGCGATATCGCTTATGCCTTCGGTACCCCGCCGAGCGATGCCGAAGCGATCAAGGTTCGCCATGGTTGCGCGTTGGGGTCGCTGGTAGGTAAAGACGAGAGCGTTGAAGTGCCAAGCGTAGGCGGGCGCCCGCCCCGCAGCCTGCAACGCCAGACGCTGGCAGAAGTGATTGAACCGCGTTATACCGAGCTGCTGAATCTCGTTAACGAAGAGATTTTGCAGTTACAGGAGCAACTCCGCCAGCAGGGTGTGAAACATCATTTGGCGGCGGGGATTGTATTAACGGGCGGCGCGGCGCAAATTGAAGGACTGGCTGCCTGCGCGCAGCGCGTATTCCATACGCAAGTGCGCATCGGGCAACCGTTGAATATTACAGGTCTTACCGACTACGCCCAGGAGCCTTATTACTCCACGGCAGTGGGATTGCTGCACTACGGCAAAGAATCCCACCTGAGCGGTGAGACGGAAGTGGAAAAGCGCGCCTCGGTGGGTTCGTGGATCAAACGAATCAACAGCTGGCTGCGAAAAGAGTTTTAATTTTTTTCAGAGACCGGACAAAATTAGCGGTCTCAGGCGACAGGCACAAAACGGAGAGAAATTATGTTTGAACCTATGGAACTGACCAACGACGCGGTGATTAAAGTCATCGGCGTCGGTGGTGGCGGTGGTAATGCCGTTGAACACATGGTGCGCGAGCGCATCGAAGGTGTTGAATTCTTCGCTGTGAACACCGATGCCCAGGCGTTGCGTAAAACGGCTGTGGGCCAGACCATCCAGATCGGCGGCGGTATCACCAAAGGTCTCGGCGCAGGCGCAAACCCTGAAGTAGGCCGTAACGCTGCCGAAGAAGATCGCGAAGCGCTGCGCGCTGCGCTGGATGGCGCTGATATGGTGTTCATCGCGGCAGGTATGGGCGGCGGCACAGGCACAGGCGCAGCGCCGGTCGTTGCGGAAGTGGCGAAAGATCTCGGCATTCTGACGGTTGCCGTGGTCACTAAGCCCTTCAATTTTGAAGGCAAAAAGCGTATGGCTTTTGCCGAACAGGGTATCGCTGAGCTCTCCAAGCACGTCGACTCGCTTATTACCATCCCGAACGATAAGCTGCTGAAAGTGCTGGGTCGCGGCATCTCTCTGCTGGACGCCTTTGGCGCGGCGAATGATGTGCTGAAAGGCGCAGTACAGGGTATCGCCGAGCTGATTACCCGTCCTGGCCTGATGAACGTCGACTTTGCAGACGTGCGCACTGTGATGTCTGAAATGGGCTACGCGATGATGGGTTCCGGCGTGGCGCGCGGCGAAGATCGTGCGGAAGAAGCGGCCGAAATGGCTATCTCCAGCCCGCTGCTGGAAGATATCGATCTCTCTGGCGCTCGCGGCGTTCTGGTCAACATCACGGCTGGCTTTGACCTGCGTCTGGATGAGTTCGAAACCGTGGGTAACACTATCCGCGCCTTCGCATCTGACAACGCCACTGTGGTAATCGGTACTTCTCTCGATCCGGATATGAACGACGAACTGCGCGTTACTGTCGTTGCGACCGGCATCGGTATGGATAAGCGCCCGGAAATCACCCTGGTAACGAACAAACAAGCGCAGCAGCCCGTTATGGATCGCTATCCGCAGCACGGTATGGCGCCGCTGACGCAAGAGCAGAAACCGGCTAACAAAGTTGTTAATGACACAACTTCTCAAGCTGCTAAAGAACCTGATTATCTGGATATTCCGGCGTTTTTACGTAAGCAAGCCGACTAAGAATAAGCTGGAAGTTGGGATTATCCGCTCTTTGTGCTAAAATGCGCTGCCGGTTGTGATGTACACTATCGGTAAGGTGAATAATTTGGCGAGATTATACGATGATCAAACAAAGGACACTTAAACGTATCGTTCAGGCGACTGGCGTCGGTTTGCATACCGGCAAGAAAGTCACACTGACGTTGCGCCCTGCGCCGGCTAATACCGGGGTCATCTATCGTCGCACCGACTTGAATCCCCCGGTAGATTTCCCGGCCGATGCCAAATCTGTGCGTGATACCATGCTCTGTACGTGCCTGGTGAATGAGCATGACGTGCGGATTTCTACGGTAGAGCATCTGAACGCCGCGCTGGCGGGCCTTGGTATCGACAACATTATTGTTGAAGTCGATGCCCCGGAAATCCCGATTATGGACGGTAGCGCCGCGCCATTTGTTTATCTGCTGCTGGATGCCGGCATTGATGAACTTAACGTTGCCAAGAAATTTGTTCGTATCAAAGAAACCGTACGTGTTGAAGATGGCGACAAGTGGGCCGAGTTTAAGCCGTTTAACGGTTTTTCTCTCGATTTCACCATCGACTTCAACCATCCGGCAATTGACGCGAGCAATCAGCGTTACCGCATGAATTTCTCTGCGGAAGCGTTTATGCGCCAGATTAGCCGCGCGCGTACTTTCGGCTTTATGCGTGATATCGAATATCTGCAGTCTCGTGGGTTGTGCCTGGGCGGCAGCTTTGATTGCGCTATCGTCGTCGACGATTACCGCGTGCTGAATGAAGATGGGCTGCGTTTTGAAGATGAATTTGTACGTCACAAAATGCTGGACGCTATTGGCGACCTCTTTATGTGCGGCCACAATATCATTGGCGCGTTTACGGCTTACAAATCGGGCCATGCTCTGAATAACAAACTGCTACAGGCGGTCCTGGCGAAACAGGAAGCCTGGGAATATGTCACCTTCGAAGACGAAGCTGAACTGCCGCTGGCATTCAAAGCGCCTTCTATGGTTTTTGCATAAGCCTCGCGGTTTAAAGATAACGACTGGTGGATTCAGGTACTCTCTCCGGCCTGAATTGCCAGTCGTTTCTGTTTTTATCGGCCTCCTGTCTCGCCTTTCCTCGCTTTTTTTACACCTGTGCATTTAATTGCCTCTTTCCTGTGCGTTTTTAGGCCGCTTCGCTTGCTATAGTGCTGCTGACTGATGGGATTAATGTTACTATTTATGCGCTCGTTCCAATGAACTTCGGCAAGGTTGCGCCTTGCCTCCGGTGAATAAAGTGTCTGGAATTTTTACGTGTTGGCGAAAATTAGGCAGGCGTTATTTTTGGCCGCATCTCCTGTTGGGGATGGTCGCGGCAAGCCTTGGCCTGCCCGCCTTAGCCAGTAGCACTGAACCCGGCGCGCCAGCTGAAACGGCAACGAGTAATTTAAACCGTATTAATCCGATACGTTTAGACAGTCTGGCGCTGTTGCAGGAAACCAATCGACGTCCTTCCTTCAGTGTTGATTACTGGCATCAGCACGCTATTCGTACGGTTATTCGCCATCTCTCTTTTGCCATGGCGCCGCAAGCTGCTTCTGCTGCAAAAGAAGAAGCCTTGCCGCTACAGGTACAGCATCTTGCGCTGCTTGATACGCTTAGCGTTTTACTGACGCAAGACAGTTTGCCGTCTGGTAAAACCCAGCCTCATGCCTTTCTGCCTCAGGAGCCGGTACATGCCTTTCGCGTTACCGACTGGCTTAGTCGTGTGCAAGCCATTCGCGCAGGTCCGCAACGTTCTTGCTGAACATTTTCTTTGAATTTAACTATTACCGCTTAAGCAAGACGTTTGAGATTTTATTATGCTAATCAAATTATTAACTAAAGTTTTTGGTAGTCGTAACGATCGTACTTTGCGCCGTATGCGCAAAGCCGTCACCCTCATTAATGGCATGGAACCTGAGCTGGAAAAGCTCTCTGACGATGAGCTGAAAGGCAAAACCGCAGAGTTTCGCGCCCGTCTTGAGAAAGGCGAAACGCTGGAAAACTTGCTGCCGGAAGCATTTGCCGTTGTCCGTGAAGCCAGTAAGCGTGTATTTGGCATGCGTCACTTTGATGTACAGCTGCTGGGCGGCATGGTACTCAATGACCGTTGCATCGCGGAAATGCGTACCGGTGAAGGTAAAACGCTGACCGCAACGCTGCCGGCTTATCTGAACGCCCTGACCGGTAAAGGCGTTCACGTCGTTACCGTCAACGACTACCTTGCACAACGTGACGCCGAGAACAACCGTCCTCTGTTCGAGTTTCTGGGTATGTCTGTGGGCATTAATATGTCCGGCCTGCCTGCGCCAGCCAAGCGCGAAGCCTATAATGCCGACATCACCTATGGCACCAATAACGAGTACGGGTTCGACTACCTGCGCGACAATATGGCTTTCAGCCCGGAAGAGCGCGTACAGCGTAAGCTGCACTATGCGCTGGTGGATGAAGTGGACTCCATCCTTATTGATGAAGCGCGTACGCCGTTAATCATTTCTGGCCCGGCGGAAGACAGCTCTGAGCTTTACAAGAAAGTAAACAAAATCATCCCGCACCTGGTGCGTCAGGAGAAAGAAGATTCCGACACCTTTCAGGGCGAAGGGCATTTCTCTGTTGACGAGAAAGCGCGTCAGGTTAACCTGACCGAACGCGGTCTGGTGCTGGTAGAAGAACTGCTGGTTAACGAAGGCATCATGGAAGAGGGCGAATCGCTCTATTCTCCAGGCAACATTATGCTGATGCACCATGTTACCGCTGCGCTGCGCGCCCATGTGCTTTTTACCCGCGACGTGGACTACATCGTTAAAGACGGCGAAGTTATTATCGTCGATGAACACACCGGGCGTACCATGCAGGGTCGACGCTGGTCCGATGGCCTTCACCAGGCGGTAGAAGCTAAAGAAGGCGTGCAGATCCAGAACGAAAACCAGACGCTGGCCTCCATCACCTTCCAGAACTACTTCCGTCTTTATGAAAAGCTGGCGGGTATGACCGGTACGGCAGATACCGAAGCCTTCGAATTCAGCTCTATCTATAAGCTCGATACCGTTGTAGTGCCAACTAACCGTCCAATGATTCGTAAAGATCTGCCGGATCTGGTCTACATGACCGAAGCGGAAAAAATTGCGGCGATTATTGAAGACATCAAAGAGCGTACCGCCAAAGGTCAGCCAGTACTGGTGGGTACTATTTCCATCGAGAAATCAGAACTGGTTTCGCAGGAGCTTACCAAAGCGGGCATTCAGCACAACGTACTGAACGCCAAATTCCACGCCCGCGAGGCGGATATCGTGGCGCAGGCGGGTTATCCGGGTACGGTGACTATCGCCACCAACATGGCGGGCCGCGGTACGGATATCATGCTGGGCGGCAGCTGGCAGGCGGAAATCGCCGAGCTGGAAGATCCGACGCCAGAGCAAATCGCGCAGATCAAAGCAGACTGGCAGAAACGTCACGATGATGTGCTGGCTGCGGGCGGCCTGCATATCATTGGTACCGAGCGTCATGAATCTCGCCGTATCGATAACCAGCTGCGTGGCCGTTCTGGTCGTCAGGGCGATGCGGGTTCTTCTCGCTTCTACCTTTCTATGGAAGATGCGTTGATGCGCATTTTCGCCTCCGATCGCGTTTCTAATATGATGCGTAAGCTGGGCATGAAGCCGGGCGAGGCGATTGAACATCCATGGGTAACCAAAGCTATCGCCAACGCACAGCGTAAGGTTGAAAGCCGCAACTTCGACATTCGTAAGCAGCTGCTTGAATATGATGACGTGGCGAACGACCAACGCCGCGCTATTTATACCCAGCGTAACGAACTGCTGGATGTCGCGGATATTAGCGAAACCGTTAACAGTATTCGTGAAGATGTTTTCAAAACGACCATCGACGCGCATATTCCGCCGCAGTCCCTGGAAGAGATGTGGGATATTCCTGGCTTGCAGGAGCGTCTGAAGAACGATTTCGATCTCGAATTGCCGATTGCCGAGTGGCTGGATAAAGAGCCGGATCTGCATGAAGAGACGCTGCGCCAGCGCATTCTGGATACCGCCATTGAAGTTTACAAGCGTAAGGAAGAAGTGGTTGGCGCAGAAATGATGCGCAACTTCGAAAAAGGCGTAATGCTGCAAACGCTTGATTCTTTGTGGAAAGAGCATCTGGCAGCGATGGATTATCTGCGTCAGGGCATCCATCTGCGCGGTTATGCGCAAAAAGATCCGAAGCAAGAATATAAACGCGAATCGTTCGCTATGTTCGCCGCTATGCTGGAGTCGCTGAAATATGAAGTGATCAGCACGCTCAGTAAAGTTCAGGTGCGCATGCCGGAAGAAGTTGAAGAGATGGAGCAGCAGCGTCGCCTGGAAGCGGAGCGTCTGGCGCAGATGCAGCAGCTTAGCCACCAGGATGATGATTCTGCGGCTGCGGCAGCCATTGCTGAACAAACCGGCGATCGCAAAGTGGGTCGTAACGACCCGTGTCCTTGCGGCTCCGGGAAAAAATACAAGCAGTGCCACGGCCGTCTGAGCTAAGGCATCCATAAACAGAAAGGCGCAGCGTGCTGCGCCTTTTTTTACGGGCAGAGTAAATGAAAAGACTGACTATTGCGGCTGGCATTATTCGTAATCGCCAGGGCGAAATCTTTATTACCCGTCGCGCCGCCGACGCGCACATGGCGAATAAGTGGGAGTTTCCAGGCGGCAAGGTGGAAGCGGGGGAAAGCCCGGAGCAGGCGCTGGTGCGCGAACTTGCCGAAGAAACGGGTATTAACGTAACGTCCGCTACGCTATTTGAATCGCTGGAATATCAGTTCCCCGACAGGCATATCACTTTATGGTTCTTTCTGGTGGAAAGCTGGGAAGGCGAACCCTGGGGTAAAGAAGGGCAACCGGGACGATGGGTTGCGCAAGGCGAGCTTATCGCCGACGAATTCCCGGCTGCAAATGAACCCGTAATCAATAAACTGAAACAGCAGCCTTAAGGCTGCTGTTCGCTCCAGTCATCACTTTCTGAGCGATCGCCGCTGCTTGGGATCCGCTTCTCTTCATCCGCCCACTCACCCAGATCGATAAGCTGGCAACGTTTGGAACAGAAAGGTCGGTAAGGGCTTTTCTCGCTCCACGCGACCGGCTTTCCGCAGGTGGGGCAGTTAACAATAGCAATATCAGACATAGATAGCTCCGGGGTTGCTTAGCAACAAGCCAGTTCAAAATCGAAACGCTCGGGTACGCGGCCATGTTCACTGTCGAGCGGCATAAAGCGAATCGCAAAGCGGCTTTTATGACCAGAAACTTGCGGGTAGAGCGCATCGGTTAGTTGCAACTGCAACCGCAGAAGATCGGCATCTTCGCCGTTATCCTGATAAAAGCCGTTGAGGCTGGTTTGCTTGCGAAACGGCGCGGAATGGCGAATCAGATCGAGAATCATGTCCAGCGCCTGGGTCAAAGGCTGCAAGCTTGCAAGCCAGCTATCGACCAGGCGATCGCGCTGTTCCTGGGGTATATGGAGCCACAGGTGAAGCGTAGGCAAATCGAAGCTACAGCAGCCGCCTGGAATACTCAAGCGCTGGCGCACCAGCGCAATAAGCTTATCTTCACGCAGCGCCTGGCCAAGACGAGGAGCGGCCATCAAAGCGGCGCTTCGCTGCTTAAGTTCCTGACGCAACTGGGCGATGCGATCGTTATCAACGCCGGGTACTTCCGCCCAGCTTTGCAGTTTGCGTTGCTGGCGTTCAAACTCTTTATGGAGCTCCGCGCGAATATCGCCGCGCTCAAAGACATCCAGCAGATCGCCAACATTGCGGAAAAAGTGCAGCGCTGTCGCGTGATCGCTGACCGGCAAATTCACTTTCATTTGCTGGATCAAAAACTCAATGCGCAGCCACGTGCGCATTTTCTCGTTCAGGGGATGTTCAAAAAGAACCTGGGTGTGCATTACCTGTTTTCCTGTTGTGCTGCCTGCGCCGCCAGATATTGATAGCGCTGATGCAAACGTTCCACGTCTGCATCTATAGCTTCTGGCGCGCCGTTATTATTAATCACATCATCCGCAATGGCTAAGCGCGCTTCGCGCGTGGTCTGCGCGGCGAGAATCTGCTCTGCGTGCTCGCGTGATACTTTGTCCCGCAACATGGTGCGCTGGATCTGCGTTTGCGGCGTTACGTCCACCACCAGCACACGATCGGCTCGCTTGTGTAGCTGGTTTTCAACCAGCAGCGGCACGACCCACAGCACATAGGACGAAGTAGCTTGCGCTATTTCATCGCGAGTTTGTTGCTGAATCAAAGGATGAAGCAGCGCATTGAGCCAGGCTTTCTCTTCTGGCTTAGCAAAGATCCTTTCTCTGAGCGCGCGACGATTAAGTGAGCCATCAGGATGGAGAATAGATTGACCAAAATGCGTGGCGATAGCGTCAAGGGCGGGCTGACCGGGTTCGACAACCTGGCGGGCGATAACATCGGCATCAATAACAGTGACGCCTAAACGAGAGAAGGCATCGGCGACAGTACTTTTTCCACTCCCAATTCCCCCCGTTAACGCGACCGTATAACCCATAACGCCATCATCCAGAATGTTGTAAAAACAAAAGCATAGAAAACGGCAATGTTGACACCTCTGAAACCGGGCCTGCCGTCGGGAAAGAAAAAGCGAACCTGATGCGCTCGCTTTTCTGTCCACAAGGTAAATTTATAGGATTGTAGCGTAAAAAAGAGCGCTTTCGCAGTCTTGCGGGGCCAATATTAGTGCGTATGATAGCGTCACTGGAGTTGGCAGTTGTTCCGCCGCTTACGCTTACGTTCACGGGTTCATCGCCATTACCAGGAATCCGCTCATGCGTATTGAAGAAGATCTGAAGTTAGGTTTTAAAGACGTTCTTATCCGCCCTAAACGTTCCACTCTCAAAAGCCGCTCCGAAGTTGAGCTTGCCCGTCAATTTACCTTTAAACAGTCTGGCGTTCAGTGGTCCGGCGTGCCTGTGATTGCCGCTAATATGGATACCGTGGGCACGTTCGGCATGGCGAAAGCGCTGGCGGAATTCGACATCCTGACTGCCGTACATAAACACTACAGCGTGCAGGAGTGGCAGGAATTCCTGAACGCGACGCCGGAAAGCGTATTGCAGCATGTGATTGTCTCTACCGGCACCTCCGATGCGGATTTCAATAAAACCAAAGAGATTCTGGCGCTGTCGCCCGCGCTGAAGTTTATTTGTATTGATGTCGCAAATGGTTATTCCGAGCATTTCGTGCAGTTCGTCAGCAAAGCGCGTGAAACCTGGCCTGATAAAGCCATTATTGCGGGCAATGTTGTCACTGGCGAAATGTGCGAGGAGCTGATCCTGGCTGGGGCGGATATCGTTAAAGTGGGTATCGGCCCGGGTTCAGTCTGTACCACACGCGTTAAAACCGGCGTGGGTTATCCTCAGCTTTCCGCAGTGATTGAGTGTGCCGATGCGGCGCACGGCCTCGGCGGTCGTATTATCAGCGATGGCGGCTGTACCGTGCCGGGCGATGTGGCGAAAGCGTTCGGCGGCGGCGCGGATTTCGTTATGCTGGGCGGCATGCTGGCCGGTCATGAAGAAAGCGGCGGCACTGTCGTGGAAGAGGATGGCGAGAAATTTATGCTGTTTTATGGCATGAGCTCTGAATCTGCAATGAATCGCCACGTCGGCGGCGTTGCGCAATACCGTGCGGCAGAAGGCAAAACCGTGAAGCTTCCGCTGCGCGGCCCGGTCGAGAATACGGCTCGCGATATCCTGGGTGGTCTGCGTTCCGCCTGTACTTATGTGGGCGCTTCCCGTCTGAAAGAGCTGACTAAACGCACCACGTTTATCCGCGTCCAGGAGCAGGAAAACCGCGTTTTCAATACGCTCTGATGCGCTTAAAACCGGCGCGCCCCAGCGCCGGTTCACCGCATGCCGCTCATGGCATCGCCCAGATTAAACAACGGCAAATACATCGCAATGACCAGCGTGCCGATAATCAACCCAATCACAATCATCATTACAGGTTCAAGTGAAGCCGCCAGCGTTTCCGCACGCTGTTGCGTTTGCTGCGTATGCCATTGAGCAAGACGCGCCAGCATAGTATCCAGCGCGCCGGTCTCTTCGCCTGTTCTGACCATTTGCAGGCATAATGTGCTGAACACGCTTTCATTTTCCAGCGCCTGCCAAAAGGGAGAGCCCTGCGCTATTTTTTCCCGGATCTGCGCAACGGCAGTTTGCCAGAGGGGCGAAGAGAGCGTTTCCTCCACCAGGGCTAACCCTTGCAGCAAAGGAATGCCCGACTGCTGCGTCATTGTCAGCACGGTATATATCTGGCTGAGTTTCTGGCCGCGCAGCAACAAGCCGAAAAGAGGGATCCTGAGTGCGATTTTTTCTTCGGCCAGCCGACATGCCGGACGTTTACGGTAAAACGCGACAGCGGCAGCGCTCAGCAAGCCAACGCTTAACCATACCGGCGCATAACGCGTAATCCCTTCAGAAAAGGCCATTACCGCCCGCGTTATCCAGGGCAGCGGCGCTGAGAAAGAGGCATAAATCGCCGCGAACTGCGGCAGCACAAACCCTGCCATGCCCAGCGTCATCGCCAGCGCCATAATGAGGATGATAATGGGGTAGCGCAACGCTTTACCGACCATCTGGCGCAGGCGCTGCTGTTCTTCCTGCTGATTTGCCAGTTTTTCGCAGCAGATGTCGAGTTTGCCGGTCATTTCACCCGTCTGAATTAAAGAAACGGCAAGCGGCGAAAAAACCTCAGGCCAGTCTCGCATCGCCCGGGCAAGCGTTATACCGCGATGCACCTCAGCGGCGACTTGCTCCAGCAATGCGCGCCACTGGGCCGAACTTTGCTGACGAGCAAGCAGGGCCAGCCCGTCAGTAAGAGAAACGCCCGCTTGTAATAGCGTCGCCAGTTGTCGTATCACCGGCAGGCTGTGAGATATTCCCCATAGCCGTTTATTAACAGCCGCTTTGCGTAATAAAAGCGGATATAACCCCGCCTCGCTAAGACAAAGCAGCGCTCCGGAACGATCTTTTGCCCAAAGCTGGCCGCTCCGGCGCACTCCCTGATGGTTTAGCCCTTGCCAGCGCCAGAGTTGATTAGCCATTCGGGAAACCCAGCACCCGATAAATTTCTTCCAGGGTGGTTAAGCCCTCTTCAACTGCCTGGCAGCCGCTTTCGAACAGCGAAACCATGCCTTGCTGGCGGGCCAGCGTTTCGATTTCTTGCGCAGAATGCCCTTCCTGTATCGCCAGGCGAAGCGCTGGTTCCACCGCAAGCAGTTCGAATAACGCAAGCCGCCCATAAAAACCGCCATAGCAACGTTCGCACCCGGCGGCCTGCCACTGTGGGAGAGGACGAGGAAAAAGCGTAGCTGGCAAACGTATCGGCTCTGCCTGAGCGGTTCGACAACAGGGACACAGCTTCCTTACCAGCCGCTGCGCGATAACCAGGCGTAGCGCAGAGGCCAGCATCCAGCGCGGCACGCCCATTTGCTCCAGCCTGACCAGCGTATCTGTGGTTGAGTTAGTGTGCAGCGTCGAGAGGACCAGATGCCCCGTTTGCGCCGCTTTGATAGCAATTTCCGCCGTTTCGCCATCGCGAATTTCGCCAACCATGATGACATCCGGGTCCTGGCGGAGCAGCGCCCGAAGCACACTTTGAAAACTTAACCCCGCCTTCGGGTTAATTTGCGTCTGGTTGAGGCCGGGCAGGGGGATCTCTATCGGGTCTTCCACGCTGCAAAGATTAACCTGCGGCTTGTTCAGCGCGCCAAGGGCGCTGTAAAGCGTTACCGTTTTTCCGCTCCCCGTTGGGCCTGTCACCAGTATTAATCCCTGCGGGCTGTTCAGCGCCTGTGAAAAGTGCGCCTGCTGCTGCGCCGACATGCCCAGCGCCTCCACCTCCAGCGCCTGCTCCGTTTGCTGGAGCACGCGAAGCACGACCTTTTCTCCATGGCGGGAGGGAAGGGTCGAAAGGCGAAAAGAGACGCTTTTACCCTCAAGCTCAATGGTGAACTGACCATCCTGTGGCAGCCGGCGTTCAGCGATATCTAATTTCCCCAGTACCTTCAGGCGGGCGGTTAAGGTGAGCCCTGCTTGCACAGAGAGCGGCGCAAGGGTTTGCAGCACGCCATCAACGCGAAGCCTGACGCGACAGGCGGTTTCGCCAGGTTCGATATGAATATCCGAGGCGCGGCGCAGCAACGCCTGTTGCAGAATATGGTTTACCCGCTCTGTCGCATTGCCGTTCTCTTCCGCCAGCGCAGGCGCATTGAAAGCGGGCGTAAGCTTGTGCTTTTCAAACCTCTGCGCAGACCAGCATTCGATGTCGATATGCTTTTGCGTGGCAAAACGCAGCGCTTCCATAAATGCCTGCGCCGGAGCGTCGACAACGGCGATATGTATCGCCGTTTCATCCACAGCCAACACCAGCGCGTTGTGACGCTGGCACAGTTGGTTTAAATCATCCTTATTCATATCGGCTCGCCTTATTGTCCGTCAAAGCGGAAAACATCTTCGCAGGCTTGCTGCAATGCGCCGCCGCCGGTAACAGAACAGTTTCGTTGCCATGATTCCATGCCGTTGTTCCCGCTCCATTTCGGCGTCAGGGTCAGCGTTAAACCATTCAAGCTTTCCTGCCCTGTTACAGTAATGACGCCCGCCGCCACGCCCATTTCAGAAATGTAGCGCGTGGTTTTAACCGCCGGAATGCCATTGCCGCCCGCGTCGCAACTGCTAACGCCGCCCCGGTCGATGGCGCAAAGTTCAATCGCCGTGCGGTACGGGGTGACGGTTTGCAGCACATCCGTCAGCGCCGCTTTGCGCAAATAGTTCTGGTAAGCGGGCACGCCGATGGCGCTCAGAATGGCGATAATGCCGATGACCACCATCAGCTCAATAAGCGTAAAACCGCGTTGTTTATCCATAGTTCCTCCTTGTTAACAGTCGCGATACTGTGACAAGCGAAGCCGGAATAAACGAGCAGCAAAAATGGGTTCAGGAAAGTGGATTCCAGCCTGTTTTCGTGGGTTGCAGCGAGACGAAATGAGGTTACGAGGCAGGTCGCAAAATGAAGAGGAAGGATGGGTGAAACCCCCATCCTTGCTGTGAGGCGTTAGCGAAAACGCATGGAGAGATCGAGCGCGCGAATGTGCTTCGTCAGCGCGCCGACAGAGATATAGTCCACGCCGGTGTCGGCAAATTCGCGCAGCGTCTGGGCTGTGACATTACCGGAAACTTCCAGCCGCGCCTGGCCTGCGGTACGGCTTACCGCTTCTCGCATCTGGGCGACGGTGAAGTTATCCAGCATGATGATGTCGGCGCCTGCTTTCAGGGCGTCGTCCAGCTCCTCCAGCGACTCGACTTCTACTTCTACCGGGACGTCCGGGTGCAGCCAGAACGCTTTTTCCACCGCTTCGCGCACCGAGCCGGAAGCAATAATATGGTTCTCTTTTATCAGGAACGCGTCGGAAAGCCCAAGGCGATGGTTATTGCCGCCGCCGCACAGCACAGCATATTTCAACGCAGTGCGCAGCCCGGGAATGGTTTTGCGGGTATCAAGCAGCTGGGTCTTGGTGCCTTCAAGCAGGGTGACATACTTACGCACCTCACTTGCCACGCCGGAAAGCGTTTGTACGAAATTCAGCGCGGTACGCTCGCCGGTCAGCAGCACGCGCGCCGGCCCCTGAAGCTCAAACAACGGTTGATCCGCTTTAACCGGCGCGCCATCTTCCACGTGCCACGTTACTTCAACATTGCCGCCCAGTTGGATAAAAACCTCTTCTACCCAACGTTTGCCGCAAAAAACGCCCGCTTCGCGCGTGATCACAACAGCATGGGAGCGACCGTCTGGCGGCAATAATTGCGCAGTAATATCGTTATCGGCGTTTATATCACCGCCCAGGTCTTCGCGCAGCGCCAGGGCTACCGTTTGCGGGATATCAAGATTGATTCGTTCCAGGAGCGCGTCACGTCGGTGGTCGGGGTTGTAACGGCGAGGCGGCATGGTAAAACTCCAGATTGGTGGCTAATCATCAGAGTGAAACATGCTACTCTGAAGCGACTTTCAGTACCATATTAAGGAGAATCTTACATGCAGCTGAGAGATGGCTGGCTGGAAGGCGTAAGGCGGCAGCCTTCGCCGCATCATGATTGCCGGCCAGAGGATGAATCCCCCTCGTTGCTGGTGGTGCATAATATCAGCCTGCCGCCTGGCGAATTTGGCGGACCATGGATAGACGCGCTGTTTGCCGGCACGCTCGACCCTGAAGCGCACCCTTACTTCGCCGGCATCGCCCATCTGCGCGTCTCCGCGCACTGCCTGATTCGTCGCGACGGCGAAATCGTGCAATATGTTCCTTTCGATAAACGCGCATGGCACGCAGGCATTTCACATTATCAAGGCCGCGAGCGTTGTAACGATTTTTCGATTGGCATCGAACTTGAAGGCACCGATACGCTGCCTTATACCGACGAGCAATATCAGCAACTGGTCGCCATTACCCGCGCGCTTATCCCGCTTTATCCGCAGATTGCCGCTAATATTACAGGCCATAGCGATATTGCCCCGGAGCGTAAAACCGACCCCGGCCCGGCGTTTGACTGGGCGCGTTTTCGCGAGGCGTTAGCCTGCCAGGCTGAAAAGGAGATGAGATGACGTTATTTACGCTGCTGTTGGTTCTGTTTGCCGAACGCCTGTTTAAGCTTGGCGAGCACTGGCAGCTTGACCATCGCCTTGAGGCCTTGTTTCGCCGCCTGCGCCATTTTTCGCTGGTTCGCACGCTTGGCATGACGGTGCTGGCGATGCTGATCGTCTTTCTCTGCGTTCGCGCGTTGCAGGGGATCTTTTTTAACGTACCGCTGCTGGTGTTCTGGATCCTGCTGGGGCTGCTTTGCATCGGCGCAGGGCAGGTGCGCCTGCATTATCACGCCTATCTGAAAGCCGCCAGCCGGGATGATGTCCACGCCCGTGACAATATGGCTTACGAATTAACGCTTATCCATGGCGTACCGCCGGATTGCGACGAGCGCGAGTACCTGCGTGAGTTACAAAACGGGCTGTTGTGGATTAACTACCGGTTTTATCTGGCTCCGCTGTTCTGGTTTGTCGTGGGCGGGCCATGGGGGCCGGTTACCCTGATGGGCTACGCCTTTCTGCGGGCCTGGCAGACCTGGCTTGCGCGTCATCATTCGCCGCGACAGCGCCTTCACTCCGGCATTGACGCCATTCTTCACGTGGTCGATTGGGTACCGGTACGTCTGGTCGGCGTGGTGTATGCGCTGCTGGGGCATGGCGAAAAAGCGCTGCCCGCGTGGTTTGCCTCGCTTGGCGATCGTCACTCGTCGCAGTATCAGGTGCTGACGCAACTGGCGCAGTATTCGCTCGCCCGCGAACCGCACCTCGATAAAATCGCGACGCCTAAAGCCGCCGTCTCGATGGCCAAAAAGACGTCGCTGGTGGTGGTAGTGATCGTGGCGCTACTGACGATTTACGGCACGCTGGTTTAGCGTGCCGCTCGCTCAGGCATGATCGGCAGGAGGGACGCCGAACTGCGGCATCCCTTCTTCATCCCAGCGAATAAGCTTCAGCCGGGTATGGCGGTTCGGGTCATAGAGCGGGTCGCCTTCAATCTCCGTGTAATTACGGGCATGATAGACGAGCACATCCTCTCCCTCTTCCGTTGTGGTGAAGCTGTTATGCCCCGGTCCGTACTGGCGGTTTTCATAGCTGGTGGTAAAAACCGGCTGCGGTGATTTGTGCCAGTTTTGCGGATCGGTTATTTGCGCCGCCATGTCTATCCAGAGCAGCCCCATGCAGTAATTCTCATCCGTCGCGCTTGCGGAGTAGCTAACGAACAGGCGCTCGCCATGCCTGAGCACCGCCGGCCCTTCGTTTACCAGAAAGCCGCGGCACTCCCAATCGAACTCCGGTTTGCTTAACATCACCGGCTCGCCTTTGAGCGTCCATGGGTTTTCCATTTCGCACAGATAAATGTTCGAGTTGCCCGGGATATCGGGCGCTTTTTGCGCCCATAAATACCAGCGCTTGCCCTGATGCTCAAACGTGGTTGCATCCAGCGCAAAGGTATCGAACTGCGTTTTTATCTGGCCTTTTTCGACCCAACTGCCGGTGAGCGGATCGGCGTCGGCGCATTCCAGCGCGAACATCCGGTGCTGAAACATATTGAGCTTATCGAGCGCTTTGGTGGGCGCGGCGGCGTAATAGATGTACCACTTGCCCTCAATGAAATGCAGTTCCGGCGCCCAGATGAGCTCGCTCATCGGCCCGCTTGCGGGTTTACGCCATACCACGACGGGCGTTGCGTGGCGTAATCCTTCAAGCGTGGCGGCGCGACGGATTTCAAGGCGGTCATACTCTGGCACCGACGCGATAAAATAGTAGGCGCCGTTGTGACGCAGAATAAACGGATCGGCGCGTTGCTCAATAAAAGGATTCGGCCAGGAAGAAGGTGTCATAACGCTTTCCTTACTGCGTCGGCAGTCTTGATGTCCTGATAATCGTTCAGCTCATGATAGTTAACACGGCGCTTTTCGAGGTCGGCCTGAATCGTTTTCATCAGGTCGCGATCCACTTTCAGCAGGCGTACTACGCCCGCGGTAATGAGATAGCCTACGCCGGGAATGACGGTGAAGAGCAGCACAATACCATTAAGAGCCGTCGCGCTTTGCTGTTTAGCGCCTGCGTCATAGCCATACCAGGAGAGCAGGAAGCCCACCATTGCGCCTGCAATCGCAAGCCCTACCTTCAGGAAAAAGATATTGCCGGAAAAGCTGATGCCGGTAATACGCTTGCCGGTTTTCCACTCGCCATAATCGTCCACGTCCGCCATCAACGACCAGTGCAGCGGGGAAGGGATTTGATGCAGCACGTTCAGCAGGAAGTAGAGGGTTACAATAAGCGCTGTGGCGTGCGGGTTCAGGAAGTAAAAGCCCACCGAGAAAATGGCCAGCGCGATGTTAATCCAGAAAAACACTTTCAGCTTGCACCAGCGGTCGGTCAGCACCTTCGCCAGCATGCTGCCTATCATCATGCCCACCACGCCAAGGCTAATGAACAGCGTAGCGAAGCTGGTGCTCTGGCCCATTACCCAGGTGACGTAATACATGGTGGCGGCCATGCGGATAAAACCCGGGCAAACATTGCAGAGCGTCAGCAGCAGAATGCGCACCCATTGATCATTCTTCCAGACATCTTTCATGTCTGCTTTCAGGTCGTCGTTGCTCGGCACCGCCGGGCGAATACGCTCGCGCACTGTGGCGAAGCTGAACAGGAACATGCACATGCCGATCAGCGCCAGCACGGTCATCGCCATCTGGTAACCCTTCGCTTTATTTTCGCCGCCGAACCAGTCGGCCATCGGCAGCAACGTCAGGGAAAGCAGCAGCGTGGCGATACCGACCATAACAAAACGATACGACTGGCAGGCGACACGCTCCTGCGGGTCGTTGGTGATGACGCTGCCAAGCGAACAGTAAGGAATGTTAATGGCTGTATAGGTCAGTGAGAGCAGAAAGTAAGTGACAAAGGCATAGACAACCTTGCTGCTGTAGCTCCATTCCGGCGTAGTAAACATCAGCACGCTAAAGAGCGCGTAGGGCACGGCTATCCATAACAGCCATGGACGAAAGCGGCCAAAGCGGCTGCGGGTTCGGTCCGCTATGGCGCCCATAATCGGGTCGGTGACGGCGTCCACTACGCGAATGGAGAGCAGCAATACCCCCACAAGCGCCGGGGAGAGACCAAAAATATCCGTATAAAAATAGTTAACAAACAGCATGATGGCGCCAAAAATGATATTGCATCCGGCGTCGCCCATTCCATAGCCGATTTTTTCTTTTACCGACAGCTTGCTGTTACTCATCGATACGACTCCATTGAATTATTATGGACAGGAGTATTGGTCCGATGACAGCAAATTACACAGCAGCAATGGGTTACAGAGATGGATAATCGGGCTATCGACGCTAAATTGTGAGGCAGCTAACAAAGCGCTGCGGTAATAACCGCTTGCCGGGTCTGGCGAATCGCACAATTTAAAGCTCAAATCAGGGAAGGACGGCGGCGCGCCGAATTGCAGCTTCCCCTTGTTATCCCAGTGAAAGAGTTTCGCTCGCGCTGAGCAGCCCCGCAATAATGCCTGTCTGAGGCGCTGGCGGAGTAACTGATAAAAATGGCAGGGCAGCGAAATTGGCCGTTGCGGGAAATTAAAATGCCCCGGGCGGCGAACCAACCGGGGCATTTCACGGTAAAGCGAATAACTCAGTGCGCTTTTACGGTTTTCGCGCTGCGCTGGGTTTTGATCCAGTAGCCGATGCCCAGAATGGCTATCCAGACCGGGATCAGCCAGACGGAAATCGCCATGCCCGGCGTTATGGCCATTATCACCAGAATCGCCGCCATAAAGAGCAGGCAGATCCAGTTGCCCAGCGGGTAGAAAAGGGCAGGGAAGCGCGTTTTTACGCCCTGCTGATCTTTTTTACGGCGGAACTTAATATGCGCAAGGCTAATCATCGCCCAGTTAATCACCAGCGCCGAGACCACCAGCGCCATCAGCAGGCCGAAGGCTTCGCCCGGCATGAGGTAGTTGATCACCACGCACAGCGCAGTAGCCACCGCAGAAACCAGGATGGTATTAACCGGCACGCCGCGTTTGTCGACTTTCAGCAACGCTTTCGGCGCGTTACCTTGCTGAGCCAGGCCGAACAGCATGCGGCTGTTGCAATAAACGCAGCTGTTATAGACCGACAGCGCCGCCGTGAGGATAACAATGTTGAGCGCGTTGGCGACCAGCGAATCCCCCAGTTCGTGGAAGATAAGCACGAAGGGGCTGGTGTCGGCAGTCACGCGCGTCCAGGGCATCAGCGAAAGCAGCACGGCCAGCGAACCCACATAGAAAATCAGAATGCGGTAAATCACCTGGTTGGTGGCTTTAGGAATAGTCACCTCCGGGTTATCTGCTTCTGCTGCGGTAATGCCTACCAGCTCAAGCCCGCCGAACGAAAACATGATGATAGCCATCATCATTACCAGCCCCATGGTGCCGTGCGGCAAGAAACCGCCTTGCTCCCAGAGGTTGCGCACCGTCGCCTGCGGACCCGCGCTGCCGCTGAACAGCAGCCAACCGCCGAAGAGGATCATGCCGATTACGGCGACCACTTTGATAATGGCGAACCAGAACTCCATCTCGCCATACACTTTCACGTTAGTCAGGTTAATGGCGTTAATAAGCACAAAAAACGCTGCCGCAGAAACCCAGGTAGGAATTTCCGGCCACCAGAACTGAATGTATTTCCCGACCGCCGTCAGTTCCGCCATTGCCACCAGAACATAGAGCACCCAGTAATTCCAGCCGGAAGCGAAACCGGCGAAACCGCCCCAGTATTTGTACGCAAAGTGGCTGAAAGAACCGGCTACCGGCTCCTCAACAACCATTTCGCCAAGCTGGCGCATGATTAAAAAAGCGATAAAACCGGCAATCGCGTAGCCAAGAATAATGCCAGGCCCCGCCGACTGAATAACGGATGCGCTACCCAGAAAGAGCCCCGTCCCGATTGCACCACCCAGCGCAATAAGCTGAATATGGCGGTTTTTAAGGCCGCGCTTCAGCGTTTCGCCGTGCTGTTGACCTTCCATAAATGAACCTCGTGTGTGGTTGTTTTTTATCTCAGCCTGACGGCTGTAATTTATTAATTCCGCTTTTTGTATTTATTGCTTTACGGAGCTAAAGCTGGAATTTTTATTTGAATGCTTCCGTAGCGCCCAGAATAGTGATAAGCGCGAGCGAATGCATCTGCTTTCATGCAGGCCAATGACGAAGTGAATAAAAAGAAACCATTTGTAAATTCCTGAAACCGCCAGCCCGCCTCCCTGTCAGCCTGTTTTAATCGCTAAAAATGACTAAATATTCATCTGAGTTTCTGTTGAATCGGTTCAGGATGAAAAGTTGTGCGTTTCATTTACGTTAAAACTACCCATTGCGAGGTAAATAGTTAATTTGTTCAAAGTTACATTTCTGAAACTTCATTTCTGTAAGGTTGTTAAAATGTGCCTGCTTTCCTGATTTCAATCAAAACCAATATGGACAGAAGGTGAATACTTTGTTACTTTAGCGTCACGAACATACAATTGGTCATACCAATTGACTCCGGGCGAATGGCAGAGACAGGGAACATGGCCTACAGCAAAATCCGCCAACCTAAACTTTCTGATGTGATTGAGCAGCAACTGGAGTTTCTAATCCTCGAAGGGACGCTGCGTCCCGGCGAAAAACTTCCTCCTGAACGCGAACTGGCGAAACAGTTCGACGTTTCCCGACCCTCCCTGCGAGAGGCTATCCAGCGTCTTGAGGCGAAGGGCCTGCTGCTTCGTCGCCAGGGTGGCGGCACGTTTGTCCAGAACAGCCTGTGGCAGAGCTTCAGCGACCCGCTGGTAGAGTTGCTCTCCGATCATCCCGAATCCCAGTTTGACCTGCTTGAGACCCGCCATGCGCTGGAAGGCATCGCTGCTTATTACGCCGCGCTGCGCAGCACGGATGAGGATCGGGTACGTATTCGCGAGCTGCATCACGCCATTGAGCTGGCGCAGCAATCGGGGGATCTGGACGCGGAATCGGACGCGGTAGTGCAGTACCAAATTGCGGTGACAGAGGCCGCACACAACGTAGTGTTGCTACACTTGTTGCGCTGCATGGAGCCGATGCTCGCTCAGAATGTTCGCCAGAATTTTGAATTACTGTATGCCCGGCGGGAAATGCTTCCCCTGGTCAGCAGCCATCGCACCAGTATCTATGAGGCGATTATGGCAAGGGAGCCGGAGCAGGCGCGTGAAGCGTCGCACCGACACCTGGCCTTTATTGAGGAGATCTTGCTGGACCGCAGCCGTGAGCAAAGTCGTCGTGAACGCTCACTGCGCCGCCTACAGCAACGTAAGGACTAAGCGCCAGTATTTTAGAGCGCGGCAACTAAACGCAGAACCTGTCTTATTGTGCTTTTAGTTGTTCAAATAATTTGGGTTATATCGCGGCGGCAAGCGCGCGAATCCCCGGGAGCATAGCGAACTATGTGACCGGGTAAGGAAGCGCAGCCAGCAAAGAGATAACCTGAAATATGAAGAACAAAGAGTGCAATGGGACAGGTTCCAGACAAATCAACGTATTAGAGAGATAAGGAATACCCCCATGTCAGAACGTTTCCAAAATGACGTGGATCCGATCGAAACTCGCGACTGGCTACAGGCGATCGAATCGGTCATCCGTGAAGAAGGTGTTGAGCGCGCTCAGTATCTGATCGACCAGTTACTCTCCGAAGCCCGTAAAGGCGGCGTGAAAGTAGCGGCTGGTACAGGGGCTAGCAACTACGTCAACACTATTGCCGTTGAAGATGAACCGGAATACCCGGGCAATCTGGACCTTGAGCGTCGTATTCGTTCTGCAATTCGTTGGAACGCCATTATGACCGTTCTGCGCGCGTCCAAAAAAGATCTGGAACTCGGCGGTCACATGGCTTCCTTCCAGTCTTCAGCGACCATCTATGAAGTGTGTTTTAACCACTTCTTCCGCGCTCGCAACGAAAAAGACGGCGGCGATCTGGTTTACTTCCAGGGGCATATCTCTCCGGGCGTGTATGCGCGTGCCTTCGTTGAAGGTCGTCTGACTGAAGAGCAGATGAACAACTTCCGTCAGGAAGTTCACGGCAACGGTCTCTCTTCTTACCCGCACCCGAAACTGATGCCGGAATTCTGGCAATTCCCGACCGTCTCCATGGGCCTTGGCCCGATCGGCGCGATTTATCAGGCTAAATTCCTGAAGTATCTGGAACACCGCGGCCTGAAAGACACGTCTGCGCAGACCGTTTACGCTTTCCTGGGCGATGGCGAGATGGATGAGCCGGAATCTAAAGGCGCCATCACCATCGCAACCCGCGAGAAGCTGGACAACCTGGTCTTCGTTATCAACTGTAACTTACAGCGTCTGGATGGTCCGGTAACCGGCAACGGCAAGATCATCAACGAACTGGAAGGCATCTTCAGCGGCGCTGGCTGGAACGTCATCAAAGTTATGTGGGGCTCCCGTTGGGACGAGCTGCTGCGTAAAGACACCAGCGGCAAGCTGATTCAGTTGATGAACGAAACCGTTGACGGCGACTACCAGACCTTCAAATCCAAAAACGGCGCTTATGTTCGCGAGCACTTCTTCGGTAAATATCCGGAAACCGCCGCGCTGGTTGCCGACTGGTCTGACGATGAGATTTGGGCGCTGAACCGCGGCGGCCACGATCCGAAGAAAATCTACGCTGCATTTAAGAAAGCGCAGGAAACCAAAGGCAAAGCGACCGTTATCCTTGCTCACACCGTGAAAGGTTACGGCATGGGCGACACCGCCGAAGGTAAAAACATCGCGCACCAGGTTAAGAAAATGAACATGGACGGCGTGCGTTACGTTCGCGACCGTTTCAACGTTCCGGTAGCCGATGCCGACCTGGAAAAACTGCCGTACATCACCTTCCCGGAAGGGTCTGAAGAGCATAAATACCTGCATGAACGCCGTCAGGCGCTGCACGGTTACCTGCCGTCCCGTCAGCCGAACTTCACCGAGAAGCTTGAGCTGCCGACGCTGGAAGACTTCCGTTCCCTGCTGGAAGAGCAGAACAAAGAGATCTCCACCACCATCGCTTTCGTTCGCGCCCTGAACGTCATGCTGAAGAACAACTCGATCAAAGATCGTCTGGTTCCGATCATCGCCGACGAAGCGCGTACCTTTGGTATGGAAGGTCTGTTCCGTCAGATTGGTATCTACAGCCCGAACGGCCAGCAGTACACCCCGCAGGACCGTGAGCAGGTGGCTTACTACAAAGAAGACGAGAAAGGCCAGATTCTCCAGGAAGGGATCAACGAGCTGGGCGCAGGTTCTTCCTGGCTGGCTGCGGCGACCTCTTACAGCACCAACAACCTGCCGATGATCCCGTTCTATATCTACTACTCCATGTTCGGGTTCCAGCGTATCGGCGACCTGTGCTGGGCGGCGGGCGACCAGCAGGCGCGCGGCTTCCTGATCGGCGGCACCTCCGGTCGTACTACTCTGAACGGCGAAGGTTTGCAGCACGAAGATGGTCACAGCCACATTCAGTCTCTGACTATCCCGAACTGTATCTCTTACGACCCGGCTTACGCTTACGAAGTCGCTGTGATCATGCACAACGGTCTGGAGCGTATGTACGGTGAAGCGCAAGAGAACGTTTACTACTACATCACCACACTGAACGAAAACTACCACATGCCGGCCATGCCGCAGGGCGCCGAGGAAGGTATCCGTAAAGGTATCTACAAACTCGAAACCGTTGAAGGCGCGAAAGGTAAAGTTCAGCTGCTGGGCTCCGGTTCTATCCTGCGTCATGTACGTGAAGCAGCGCAGATCCTGGCGAAAGACTACGGCATCGGTTCCGATGTTTACAGCGTGACCTCCTTCACTGAGCTTGCTCGCGACGGTCAGGATTGCGAGCGCTGGAACATGCTGCACCCGATGGAAACCCCGCGCGTTCCGTACATCGCTCAGGTGATGAACGATGCGCCGGCCGTGGCTTCCACTGATTATATGAAACTGTTCGCTGAGCAGGTTCGTACTTATGTACCGGCTGACGATTACCGCGTACTGGGTACTGACGGCTTCGGTCGCTCTGACAGCCGTGAAAATCTGCGTCACCACTTCGAAGTTGATGCTTCTTACGTGGTTGTGGCAGCGCTGGGCGAACTGGCTAAACGTGGTGAAATCGATAAGAAAGTTGTGGCTGACGCCATCACCAAATTCAATATCGATGCAGATAAAGTCAACCCGCGTCTGGCATAAGAGGTAAAGAAAGAATGGCTATCGAAATCAATGTACCGGACATCGGGGCGGACGAAGTTGAAGTCACCGAGATCCTGGTCAAAGTGGGCGACAAAGTTGAAGCTGAACAGTCGCTGATCACCGTAGAAGGCGACAAAGCCTCTATGGAAGTGCCGTCTCCGCAGGCGGGCGTGGTTAAAGAGATCAAAGTCTCTGTCGGCGACAAAGTCGAGACCGGCAAACTGATCATGATTTTCGATTCCGCCGAGGGTGTAGCAGCCGCTGCACCTGCGCAGGAAGAGAAAAAAGCAGCGGCTCCGGCGCAGGCTTCCGCTCCGGCAGCTGCCGCAGCGAAAGAGGTTAACGTTCCGGATATCGGCGGCGACGAAGTTGAAGTCACCGAGATCCTGGTCAAAGTGGGCGACCAGGTTACCGCTGAGCAATCTCTGATCACCGTAGAAGGCGACAAAGCCTCTATGGAAGTGCCGGCGCCGTTCGCGGGCACTGTTAAAGAGATCAAAATCAACACCGGCGACAAAGTCTCCACCGGCTCTCTGATCATGGTCTTCGAAGTGGCGGGCGAAGCGCCGGCTGCGCAAGCGAAACCGCAGGTGACTGAGCAGGCAGCAACCGCTCCGGCAGCCGCTGCTGGCGCGAAAGAGGTCAACGTACCGGACATCGGCGGCGACGAAGTTGAAGTGACCGAAGTTCTGGTGAAAGTGGGCGATAAAGTTTCCGCTGAACAGTCTCTCATCACCGTAGAAGGCGACAAAGCTTCTATGGAAGTGCCGGCGCCGTTTGCAGGCACCTTGAAAGAGCTGAAAGTGAATGTGGGCGACAAAGTCTCCACGGGCTCGCTGATCATGATCTTCGAAGTGGAAGGCGCGGCGCCTGCTGCGGCTCCGGCGGCTAAACAGGAAGCGGCTGCCCCGGCTCCGGCGGCGAAAGCTGACAAACCGGCTGCTACGCCTGCGAAAGCGGAAGGCAAGTCTGAGTTTGCTGAAAACGACGCTTACGTTCACGCTACTCCGCTGATCCGCCGCCTGGCGCGCGAATTCGGCGTAAACCTGGCGAAAGTGAAAGGTACCGGTCGTAAAGGCCGCATCCTGCGCGAAGACGTTCAGGCTTATGTCAAAGACGCGGTGAAACGCGCTGAATCTGCACCTGCTGCGGGCGCGACCGGCGGCTCTCTGCCTGGCCTGCTGCCGTGGCCGAAAGTGGACTTCAGCAAGTTTGGTGAAGTGGAAGAAGTGGAACTGGGCCGCATCCAGAAAATCTCTGGCGCGAACCTGAGCCGTAACTGGGTGATGATCCCGCACGTTACGCACTTCGACAAAACCGACATCACTGACCTGGAAGCGTTCCGCAAACAGCAGAACGCCGAAGCTGAGAAGCGTAAGCTGGATGTGAAGATCACCCCGGTTGTCTTCATCATGAAAGCCGTTGCCGCTGCCCTTGAGCAGATGCCGCGCTTCAACAGCTCGCTGTCTGAAGATGGCCAGCGTCTGACCCTGAAGAAATACATCAACATCGGCGTTGCGGTAGATACCCCGAACGGCCTGGTGGTTCCGGTGTTCAAGGACGTGAACAAGAAAGGCATCATCGAGCTGTCTCGCGAGCTGATGACCATCTCCAAAAAAGCGCGTGATGGTAAGTTGACCGCTGGCGAAATGCAGGGCGGCTGCTTCACCATCTCCAGCATCGGCGGCCTGGGCACCACCCACTTCGCGCCGATCGTCAACGCGCCGGAAGTGGCTATCCTGGGCGTCTCCAAATCGTCCATGGAACCGGTCTGGAATGGTAAAGAGTTCGCGCCGCGCCTGATGCTGCCGATCTCTCTCTCCTTCGACCACCGCGTGATTGACGGTGCTGATGGTGCGCGCTTTATCACCATCATCAACAACACGCTGTCTGACATTCGCCGTCTGGTGATGTAAGCGAAAAAGCCGGCCTGACGGCCGGCTTTTTTCTGATAATCTTCGTAAGCTCGTGAGATTATTGGCTGCTAAACAGGAATCGTTTGCCGTTTGTTGTTTCAAAATTGTTAACAATTTTGTAAAATGCGAGCGGATAGAACGTCCCGGTGGATGATGGGCGTAATAACAAAAGCGTCAGACCCGCCGGATATAAATTAAGAGGTCATGATGAGTACTGAAATCAAAACTCAGGTCGTGGTACTTGGGGCAGGCCCGGCAGGCTACTCTGCGGCCTTCCGTTGCGCGGATTTAGGTCTGGAAACCGTCATCGTAGAACGTTACAGCACCCTCGGCGGTGTATGTCTGAACGTCGGTTGTATCCCTTCTAAAGCGCTGCTGCACGTAGCGAAAGTCATCGAAGAAGCGAAAGCGCTGGCCGAGCACGGCATCGTTTTCGGCGAGCCGAAAACCGATATCGACAAAATCCGTACCTGGAAAGAAAAAGTTATCAATCAGCTGACCGGCGGTCTGGCTGGTATGGCCAAAGGCCGTAAAGTGAAAGTGGTGAATGGCCTGGGTAAATTCACCGGCGCCAACACCCTGGAAGTGGAAGGCGAGAACGGCAAAACCGTTATTAACTTCGACAACGCTATCATCGCGGCGGGTTCCCGTCCGATTCAGCTGCCGTTCATTCCGCACGAAGATCCGCGCGTATGGGATTCCACCGACGCCCTGGAGCTGAAAGAAGTGCCGAAACGCATGCTGGTTATGGGCGGCGGCATCATCGGTCTGGAGATGGGTACCGTTTATCACGCGCTGGGTTCAGAAATCGACGTGGTTGAAATGTTCGACCAGGTTATCCCGGCTGCCGATAAAGACGTAGTGAAAGTCTTTACCAAGCGCATCAGCAAGAAGTTCAACCTGATGCTGGAAACTAAAGTCACTGCCGTTGAAGCAAAAGAAGACGGTATTTACGTCTCCATGGAAGGCAAAAAAGCGCCTGCTGAAGCACAGCGTTACGACGCGGTGCTGGTGGCTATCGGCCGTGTGCCGAACGGCAAAAACCTGGATGCAGGCAAAGCGGGCGTGGAAGTGGACGACCGCGGCTTTATCCGCGTTGACAAGCAGATGCGCACTAACGTGCCGCACATTTACGCTATCGGCGATATCGTCGGTCAGCCGATGCTGGCGCACAAAGGCGTTCACGAAGGTCACGTTGCCGCTGAAGTTATCGCCGGCATGAAGCACTACTTCGACCCGAAAGTTATCCCGTCCATCGCTTACACCGAGCCGGAAGTCGCGTGGGTTGGTCTGACTGAGAAAGAAGCGAAAGAGAAAGGCATCAGCTATGAAACCGCCACCTTCCCGTGGGCAGCGTCTGGCCGTGCTATCGCTTCCGACTGCGCAGACGGTATGACCAAACTGATTTTCGACAAAGAGACCCACCGTGTTATCGGCGGCGCGATTGTCGGTACCAACGGCGGCGAGCTGCTGGGCGAAATCGGACTGGCTATCGAAATGGGCTGTGACGCTGAAGATATCGCGCTCACCATCCATGCTCACCCGACCCTGCACGAGTCCGTGGGCCTGGCGGCAGAAGTGTTCGAAGGCAGCATCACCGACCTGCCGAACCCGAAAGCGAAGAAAAAATAATCGTTTTGCTTTGCTGAAAAACGCCTCTACGGAGGCGTTTTTTTATTGGCTCATCCGCTCCCGTCTAAGCTAACTACCTAATCTGGTAGGCATTTTTCCCTCAATCTTCTTTTCCTGCTGCCGATATAGCTCTCAATGCATTGACTCACATGCGCTTATACAGAGATGAGCGGCGCATGAACAGGGACGCGCAAGACAGGGATCTCGTTGAGCTTTTTACCTTCTGTCGAATCTTGCCGCACTGGCGCGGCGTCTGCACACCCTCACTGCATGTTGCCGGAGCGGCTTGTCTCTGGCGTCCTCTTTCTCGTCTGCTCAGGCGATTTCATCAATAAAAAGGAAAGTTTATGTCTTTTAAAAAGTTGGCTGTTGTTGGCATGGTATTGGCTGCGTTTACCCTTACCGGGTGCGGCGCCATGACGACTGCCGTGAAAAAGCGCAATCTGGAAGTGAAAACTCAGATGAGCGAGACGGTCTGGCTGGAGCCTTCCTCTGAAAAAACCGTTTATATCCAGGTGAAAAACACCTCTGATAAAGATATGAGCAACCTGCAAACGCTGATTGCCAACGATCTTTCCGCCAAAGGTTATAAAGTGACCAGCTCGCCGGATACGGCTTACTACTGGGTACAGGCTAACGTGCTGAAAGCCGATAAGATGGACCTGCGCGAATCGCAGAACTATCTGAAAAGCGGTTACGAAGGGGCGGCCCTTGGCGCGGCGCTGGGCGCAGGCATTACCGCCTATAACAGCAACTCCTCCGGCGCAGCGTTGGGCGTAGGCCTGGCGGCTGGCCTGATTGGCCTTGCTGCTGATGCGATGGTGGAAGATGTGAACTACACCATGGTCACCGACCTGCAAATTTCCGAGCGCAGCAAAGCCGCGGTCACTACCGACAATATTGCCGCGCTGCGTCAGGGGACTTCCGGCATCAAACTGCAAACCAGCAGCGAGCAGGGCAACCGCGCTAAATACCAGACCCGCGTAGTTTCCACCGCCAATAAAGTTAACCTGAAATTTGAGGAAGCCAAACCTCAGCTGGAAGCGCAGCTGGCGAAATCCGTCGCCAATATTCTGTAACGTCTGCGCAGGCGGGCCGCCCGGTCTGGCGGCCCGTCGCAAAACGTCACGTTAATGCCCTGTCTCTTTTATCTGTTGCCAGGGCGCTACGGGTGAAAAACTGGTAATCGCCTGCGCTTTACGCGCCGTCTCCTCGCCTAACCATGCCTGCCAGACCCTCTCCTGATCGTCCACCATAAAGCTTGTCACCCCGGTTCGACCATAGGCCACGGGCCAGGCTATCAGCGCATATCCGCCGGTCAGTTTGCCTTCATGTAGCCACGGCGAGCGGCCTTCGTCGGCATGGGCCGTAATGATACGAAAACGATAGCCATGATAGCCCGCGCCCGGAATGCCGGGGCTGAATGCCGGGCCGAGCGGGCTTGGCGCTTCGCCCGCCCCCGCTGACCAGTAAAGGCCATCTTTTTGACCTTCGCTGCTGATAAGTTTTTGCGCGTAAAAGTGGTTAAGCGCATAAAACTCCCGCTGCGCCTGAACATAGGCGTGCAGAGCCTGAATTGCGGAAAGCTCGTTGCGGCCGAGCGTACGGGTGAGAATTTCATCCGCTGCGCCTTGCATATCGAAACGCCAGCCGTCTGCGGTTTTAACAAGCGGAATGGGCAACTGCCAGTTTTGCTTGCCAACGTTCAGCCAGGCGACATTTTGCTGTTGTTCAATATGATGGCTGGTTTTCCAGTCGCGCAGGAACCGCGCTACTGCTTCAGGATCGGCCCCTTCCGGCGGCAAATATTGCCGCCAGCTTTCCGTAAGTATTGCGTTGAGCGCTGCTTCATTTTGTTGCGATACGGCGTCGACCAGCGCGCTGGCGGCCTGCTCGGGTGTCGCAAACTGCTGCTGCGCCAGCGCGAGCGCAGGGATAAACAGCAGACCTGGCAAGCTACGTAGTAACCTCGTTTTCATTGTTTCGCACCTTAATGATGACGAAGCTCATGATGCCCGGAAGCGCGCTCCCGAAGGGCTTCATGATGCTCACTGTTAAGGAGATGCCGGCTTTGCTCGCCGCGCAGGCGTTGCGCCTGCCAGTCGGGCGAACGGCTATCATTGCCGCTCAGCGCGTTAACATAGGAAGGACTCTGGCTCCTTTGGCGCAAAACCGCGCCAGGCTGGCTTTGGCGCTGTTTTATCGCCTCGCGTCTTTGCTGCTGCTGCGCGTCCGGGTGATGCAGCGGTTTTACCGCTTCGCGATGCGCTGCGGCGGGGCGAATGCCCGAATGTGGGCGTTCATCATAACCGCGATAACTGTCGCGCTGCGCGATTTGATGCAGCTTTTGCGATGCGGCCTGACGCTGGGCGTCGCGCCCGGCGCCGGGCGCATTAACCTGCGCGCCGGACGGCTGCCGGAGCGTCTGCAATGCCGCCTGGCGCTGCGCATCCCTGGAAGCGGGCGCGGCGGTTGCGCTTAAGCCGACAGGGCTCTGAGTCTGATGAAACCGTTGCGCCACATGCGGGTCAGCATAAGGAACGCCGCTGCGGTAAGCCGGATTGTGCTGCCAGACCCGGTTATTTTCGCTCAGTCGCTCTCCGGTGATGCGATTGTAATTATTGACGTTGATA
Source organism: Franconibacter helveticus LMG 23732 (assembly GCF_000463115.2). Lineage (GTDB taxonomy): Bacteria > Pseudomonadota > Gammaproteobacteria > Enterobacterales > Enterobacteriaceae > Franconibacter > Franconibacter helveticus. Next base: position 209,270 of record NZ_AWFX01000011.1, read on the forward strand.
TTGATGTTATCGCCGTGATGCGAGTGATGGTCATCGTCATCATGATGGTGATGATGGTCATCGTCGTCATCCCAGTCGATGCTGCTGAACAAGGCGTAAGTTGTCGCCACGCCAAGACTGTAACCCAGACCGCGAGCGAAGCTCTGGGTAAACTGCTGGCCTGGCGGGGGCGGCAGGTAAACTGGTGGATAAGCCGTATTGGCCCATGAACCGTATACCGTCGCCGGGTTATAAGAGGGGATATAAACCACCTGCGGGTCGGCGGGTTCGATTTTAATAATCGTTGTAGTGGCTGGCGCCGGGGAGTCTGACGGCGCTGCGCGCGCTGGCGTAGCGGGTGTAGCTGGCGGCGAGGGTTTGGCTACGGTAGTCACCGTTTGCTGTGGCGTCGTTTTCAGCGCGCCGGTTTGCTGCGCCAGCGCCCGTAGCTTTTGCACCGAGTCCATCACCGCCTGAGGTTGCGCCAGGAAAGCGTCGCCCAGACTTTGCACCCACTGCGAATTTTCTCCCATTAACGCCATGAGCTGCGGGAATGCCACCAGCGATTTTACGCTGGCGTCCCAGGGTTGATTCGCTACGGCTGCGATGGCGGCGTCGCCCTGCAACGTGGGGTTGTCATGCGACCATTGCACAGCCTGTACAACGCTTGCCGGGTAAGTTGCCGCCATCAGTACCTGAGAAAGCAGCGGATCCGGGAAAAGCGCTACCGGCGCGACCCACTGATCTATCTGGGCCGTGGAAAACGCTGGCGCAGGAGAGGGCGCAAGGGGAGCGGCGGGCATTGCCTGCACTTGTTGAACAGTCGCGGCAGGCGGCGTAGCGGCAGATAAAGCGCGCATAAGCAAAAGCGCGCCTCCGGCGCCTGACGCAGCGGCAGCGCAGAGCAACGCCAGCAGGCGGGGTTTAACTTGCAGAGGCATATTTAACTCTCCATCGGCATAAGACAGATACCGGCAGGCGTAACGTTGGGAGGGAGGCTGGTCGTTACAGACCCGTCATCGAAGCGAAGCCACAATAATGAGTGTAGAAACGCGAAGATTGACGAAACGAGCGGTAGCTCACTGTTGGTTCTTTTTCAGATAAAAAATCGCCGGCCAGGGAGAGGCCAGTAAAAGGCCGCCGCGAAGGCGGCCAGTAGCTTAATTGCCTAAGTTCAGGATGAACTGAATGTGGATGTCTGAAATAGTCCAGCCGCCCTGCATCATTGTCATCGCTGCGCTTAATACAATGAGAAGCGTATACAGCAAACGCATTTCCATTGCGCGTATTCCCTTGCGGGGTACGTTGATTCCTTCTTCACCGGGAAAGGCAGAACCAGGCAAGTATGTCGTACTTGCCACGTAAGGTTAGGGAACTGCTTCCAGGCCCGGTGACTGGCTGCTACGCCAGCGAAGCAGGCCAGGGCGCAATATAGCCAGAGTGAGGCGCCCCGGAAAGGCATCCTTTACGCTTACACGCGATTACATGTAAATTCTGAAAGCGGTACGCAAAACGTACACCTGGGCTTGCCGACGCGCAGGACAGCTGGCATGATTCTGCTGTGTCGTACTTGCCGCAATACCTGTGCAAAGGTGCCTGCTACCACCTGAACACAACAAACAGACCGCCACCCGGCGGTTTTTTTGTGTCTGAAATCTCACTTCCGAAACGCGTTATGCGTTGCTTAACGATTCAGCAAATATTTAATGTTGCTTTTTTGTAAACAGATTAACAGAGAGTCTAAATCCTGCTATTCTGCCCGACGCGGAACCGGGCATTTACCCTACAAACTGCTGTCTCACAGGAGCGTGAAGAGAATAGCCTGGCTCCCTTATGACAATGAGAGCGAGGAGAACCGTCGTGCTAGAAGAATACCGTAAGCACGTAGCTGAGCGTGCCGCCGAGGGGATTGTAGCCAAACCCTTAGATGCAACCCAAATGGCCGCGCTCGTCGAGCTGCTGAAAACCCCGCCAGCGGGTGAAGAAGAGTTTCTGTTAGATCTGCTTACCAACCGTGTACCCCCAGGCGTTGACGAAGCCGCCTATGTAAAAGCCGGATTCCTTGCTGCTGTCGCCAAAGGCGAAGCCTCCTCTCCGCTGGTTACCCCGGAAAAAGCGATCGAGCTGCTGGGCACAATGCAGGGTGGTTATAACATCCACCCGTTGATCGACGCGCTGGATAACGAAACGCTGGCGCCGATTGCCGCCAAAGCGCTGTCTCATACGCTCCTGATGTTCGATAACTTCTACGATGTGGAAGAGAAAGCCAAAGCGGGCAACGCTCACGCGCAACAGATTATGCACTCCTGGGCTAACGCCGAGTGGTTCCTGTCTCGCCCTGCGCTGGCCGAAAAAATTACCGTTACCGTATTTAAAGTGACGGGCGAAACCAACACCGACGACCTTTCTCCGGCGCCGGACGCCTGGTCGCGCCCGGATATCCCGCTGCATGCGCTGGCGATGCTGAAAAACGCCCGCGACGGCATTGAGCCGGATCAGCCAGGCGTCGTCGGCCCCATCAAGCAAATTGAAGCGCTGGCGCAAAAAGGCTTCCCGCTGGCTTACGTCGGCGACGTCGTGGGCACCGGTTCTTCCCGTAAATCCGCCACCAACTCCGTGCTGTGGTTTATGGGCGACGATATCCCGCACGTGCCGAACAAGCGCGGCGGCGGTGTGGTGCTGGGCGGCAAAATCGCGCCTATCTTCTTTAACACCATGGAAGATGCGGGCGCGCTGCCTATCGAAGTTGATGTGTCGAACCTCAATATGGGCGACGCTATTGATATCTACCCGTACAAAGGTGAAGTGCGTAACCACTACACCGATGAACTGCTGGCAACCTTCGAGCTGAAAACCGACGTGCTGATTGACGAAGTGCGCGCGGGCGGCCGTATTCCGCTGATCATCGGCCGCGGCCTGACCACCAAAGCGCGTGAAGCGCTGGGTCTGCCGCACAGCGACGTTTTCCGTCAGGCGAAAGATGTTGTTGAGAGCGACCGTGGTTTCTCGCTGGCGCAAAAAATGGTTGGCCGCGCCTGCGGCGTAGCGGGCATTCGTCCGGGCCAGTACTGCGAACCGAAGATGACCTCTGTCGGCTCGCAGGATACCACCGGCCCGATGACCCGTGACGAGCTGAAAGACCTGGCGTGCCTGGGCTTCTCCTCTGACCTGGTGATGCAATCATTCTGTCATACCGCTGCTTATCCGAAGCCGGTTGACGTCACCACGCACCACACCCTGCCGGACTTCATCATGAACCGCGGCGGCGTGTCGCTGCGCCCGGGCGATGGCGTGATTCACTCCTGGCTGAACCGCATGCTGCTGCCGGATACCGTGGGCACCGGCGGCGACTCCCACACCCGTTTCCCGATCGGTATTTCTTTCCCGGCAGGTTCGGGTCTGGTGGCGTTTGCCGCTGCGACCGGCGTTATGCCGCTGGATATGCCGGAATCGGTGCTGGTGCGCTTTAAGGGCCAGATGCAGCCGGGCATTACCCTGCGCGACCTGGTTCACGCCATCCCGTATTACGCTATCCAGCAGGGGCTGCTGACCGTAGAGAAGAAAGGCAAGAAGAACATCTTCTCCGGCCGCATTCTGGAAATTGAAGGTCTGCCTGATCTGAAAGTAGAGCAGGCGTTTGAACTGACCGACGCCTCTGCCGAGCGCTCTGCGGCAGGCTGCACCATCAAGCTCAATAAAGAGCCGATTATCGAGTACCTGACCTCCAACATCGTGCTGCTGAAGTGGATGATTGCCGAAGGCTACGGCGACCGCCGTACGCTGGAGCGCCGTATCCAGGGCATGGAGAAGTGGCTTGCGGATCCGCAACTGATGGAAGCGGACGCTGACGCAGAATATGCGGCAGTGATCGACATCGATCTGAACGAAATCAAAGAGCCGATTCTGTGCGCGCCGAACGATCCGGACGACGCGCGTCTGCTCTCTGACGTGCAGGGCGATAAGATTGACGAAGTGTTTATCGGTTCCTGCATGACCAACATCGGCCACTTCCGTGCCGCCGGCAAGCTGCTGGACAGCCATAAAGGCCAGCTGCTGACCCGCCTGTGGGTGGCGCCGCCGACCCGTATGGACGCCGCGCAGCTCACCGAAGAGGGTTACTACAGCGTATTCGGTAAGAGCGGCGCGCGCATTGAGATCCCAGGCTGTTCGCTGTGCATGGGTAACCAGGCGCGCGTGGCGGACGGTTCGACGGTGGTTTCAACCTCGACCCGTAACTTCCCGAACCGCTTAGGCACCGGGGCGAACGTCTATCTGGCGTCTGCGGAACTGGCGGCGGTTGCGGCGCTCATCGGCAAGCTGCCAACGCCGGAAGAGTACCAGACCTTTGTTGCTCAGGTTGATAAGACAGCGGTAGATACCTACCGTTATCTGAACTTCGACCAGCTTTCTCAGTACACCGAGAAAGCGGACGGCGTTATCTTCCAGACGGCAGTTTAATACCCGCCCGGTTCGCCGGAGCCACTAAAAAAGGGAAGCCTCTGCGCTTCCCTTTTTTTATGCGCCATCGCTTCAGGAATTCGCTTTGCCGTCGTAGCGCGGCAGGCTGACCACCGGGTAGGTGAAGCTTTCCTCGGTCTGGCAGCGCTCCGGCTTCTGCTGGTCGGCGTAAATCAGGTAATAGCGCTCATTTGCCGGAAAATAGATAAGATCATCGCCATTGCGAAAAGAGATAACTTCATAACGTTTGCCTGCTTTGGTCTGCGTTTTACGCACGCCGGAGGCGATTTGAAAATGGTTGCCCCACTTCATGGTGGTGAGGTGATATTTAAAAAAGGAGATCAGCACATTTTGTCGCGTCAGGCAGTCCAGCCTTACCGCATCGCCCGCCCAGGCGGCGGAAAGGGGCAGTGCGACGGCGCAGAACAGCAGGGACCGGGCAAGCGTCATTTTCAGTTTTGGCATAGTTCTTTACAAATTAAGGCGTTAACAAGAACCACAGCATAGCACAGCCAGACCGCCAGACGGGCGCGCAGGCTTTTTTCATCAGGCATCGCCCGGTGCGCTTTTTTTTCGCTTTCATGCTGCGATAATAACTACACAGGTACAGTGCAGCGGTCACGCATTGCCTTTTGCAGAGGAAAACACCATGGATTACGAATTTCTGCGCGATATTACCGGCCTGGTAAAAGTGCGCATGTCGATGGGGCATGAGGCGCTCGGTCACTGGTTCAACGAAGAGGTGAAAGAGAACCTGGCGTTGCTCGACGAAGTGGAACAGGCGGCGAGCGAGGTTAAAGGTAGCGAGCGGCAGTGGCAGAAAACCGGCCATGAATACACGTTGTGGCTTGATGGCGAAGAGGTGATGGTGCGCGCCAACCAGCTGGAGTTTTCCGGCGACGAAATGGAAGAGGGGATGAGCTACTACGACGAAGAAAGTCTTTCGCTCTGCGGCCTTGAAGACTTCCTGCAAGTGGCGGCGGCCTATCGCGCCTTTCTTAACCAACGCTAAGCGCGGCGAAGTGGAGCTTCCCTGCTCCACAGGCGTTTATACGGCGGGAATATTGCGGCCGTAGTAAATTTCGCGCATCTCTTTCCAGAGCTGGTCCGTAATAGTTTTGCGCTCTTCTTCGGTTAAATCTTCCGGTTTGGTATGGAACATGTAGTGCTTAAGATCGAACTCTTTAAGCAGCATTTTGGTGTGGAAGATATTTTCCTGGTAAACGTTCACATCCACCATGTCGTAGAGTGATTTCATGTCTTCCGACATAAAATTCTGGATGGAATTAATCTCGTGATCGATAAAGTGCTTCATGCCGTTCACGTCGCGGGTAAAGCCGCGTACGCGGTAGTCGACGGTGACGATATCGGACTCGAGCTGGTGGATTAAATAATTCAGCGCCTTCAGGGGCGAAATCACGCCGCAGGTAGAAACTTCAATATCAGCGCGGAAGGTGCAAAGCCCGCCCTCCGGATGGCTTTCCGGGTAGGTATGCACGCAAATATGGCTTTTATCCAGATGCGCCACGACGGTTTCGGGCAGCGGTCCGGGATGTTCAGACTTATCAATAAGTTTTGGGTCGACCGGCTCTTCGCTCACCAGAATGGTGACGCTGGCGCCCTGCGGCTCATAATCCTGACGCGCAATGTTCAGAATATTGGCGCCGATAATCGAGCAGGTTTCTGTCAGAATTTCCGTCAGACGGTTGGCGTTGTAGAGTTCATCGATATAAGCGATATAACCATCGCGCTCTTCCGCCGTTTTGGCGTAGCAAATATCGTAAATACAAAAACTCAGGCTTTTGGTCAGGTTGTTAAAGCCATGCAGTTTAAGCTTTTTCAATTTTGATCACCTCCTTAGGATGCCTGTTCAGACAGGGCATCTTGCAAATACTGCGGCAGAGCGAAAGCTGCCGTATGAATAGCGGGATTATAGTAGCGGCACTTAATGCCGGCGGCGTGAAAGCGCGCCTGTAAGGTTTCTGTAGGCAGGTTGCGCAGCGCTTCGTTGTCGGTGGCCCAGGCAAACGTCATGATGCCGCCGTAGTAGGTTGGAATGGCCGCCTGATAAAAGCTCACGTCGCTGAAGTAGTGGCTAAGCTTGCGATGGCTGTCGATGGCTTCATCCTGTTGCAGGAAGCAGACGCCGTTCTGCGCAACGAAAATCCCGCCTGGATTCAGGCAGCGCTTGCACCCTTCGTAAAACGCCGAGGTGAACAGGCTCTCGCCCGGACCGATCGGGTCGGTACAGTCAGAGATAATGACATCAAACGTTTGCGTGGTCTGGTTAACAAAATTGACGCCGTCGTCAATCACCAGCTTAAAGCGCGGATCGTCATAACTACCTGCATTGTGTTGAGGCAAGTACTGGCGGCAGAAAGAGACCACGCCCTCGTCAATCTCTACCATCGTGATGGTTTCGACGCCTTTATGGCGGGAGACTTCACGCAGCATGGCGCCGTCGCCGCCGCCGATGATAAGCACATGCTTTGCATGGCCGTGAGCCAGCAGCGGCACATGGGTCATCATTTCGTGATAGATAAACTCATCGCGTTCGGTGGTTTGCACCACGCCGTCCAGCGCCATCACCCGGCCAAAAGCCGCATTTTCGAAAATGATCAAATCCTGGTGATCGGTTTTCTCATGGTAAAGCACATTATCAACGGCAAAGTACTGACCAAACTGGTCGTGCAGCGTTTCATGCCACAGTTTGTTATCGGCCATTGGCTGATACCTCCTTCGTTAACACCCCTGGAAAACGGGCGCAACATAATAGCTAACAATAACCGTGGATGCACGGTCATTATTTCGACGAAGGAGGTGCGGGAAAGGTTACTTTACGTAAGCGAGCAGGCTTAAGGAGTCGCGCGCCAGCGCCTTACATTTTTTGGCGGTGGGAATGGCGATGCCGCTGAGATCGCGATAGCTGTCTTCGCCGAGCGCCTTCATGTTGAAGGTTTCGTAATTGCTTAAATCCCATTGGTTTTGCTGGGCGAAAAAGACCAGCGCGCGGCGAATTTGTCCGTTCGGCAAGTTCTGGTAACCGCAGTCATTTTTCAGAAACACGAAAACAGCGGTGAGATCGGCCATGTCTTCCGCTTCTGATTCACTTAACGCAAAGCTACTGGCGGAAAAGCCCATCAGACAGCCCAGCAACATCACCCTGACCCACTTGTTCATTACGTCTACCACTCGCCAACAGATATCAAACGATAGCACATTTCGTTCAGGCGCGACGAGGAGATTTAACCCCTTTTTTAGCGGATAAACGCCCGTATGACGCGGTCTGGCGAGCATTTCACTTTCAGCATAATGTTAATCAAGGCGCAGTAAAAACGTGAGCGGCGAAAAGCGCGTTTTACCCGGAATCAACGAGAGTAAATAAAGAGGCGGAGCAGCGCTGCGCTTTATATCTCGTCTTCTTTTATCTTCTTTTACCCGCCTGTTTTAAGTTGTTGTTTTTAACGCATGGAAAAAAGAGCCGGAAAAGAGGGGGGCTGCTCACTTGCCGCCTGGCCAGCTCTTAAAACGTCGCGTACACCGGCAGCGGCGATGTTCTCCGCCGCCCAGCCGGCATTATCCCCGCACGTTTGCTTTCCTTTACTTGACCTTCCCGTTAGGGGAAGGGTTAAGCTCGTGGCATGCCTGTCGTCGATAAGGAAAGAAGATGCAACGCCGTGATTTTTTAAAATACAGCGCCGCGCTGGGCGCCTTCAGCATGCTGCCTGCCTGGGGCCGTGTGGTGCCGTCGGCGAAACGCCCGACATTACCCATTCCGGAACTGTTAACGCCTGATGCGCAAAGCAAAATTCGCCTTACCGCGCAGGCGGGTGTAAGCCAGTTCAACGGCCAGAACGTAGCGACGTGGGGCTACAACGGCAATTTGCTTGGCCCGGCGCTGAAGCTCACCTCCGGCAAACCGGTGACGGTGGATATCCGCAACGCGCTGCCTGAAGAGACCACGGTGCACTGGCACGGGCTGGAAGTGCCGGGCGAGGTGGATGGCGGTCCGCAAGGCGTGATCGCGCCGGGGGCCACGCGCACGGTGAGCTTTACGCCGCAGCAGCGCGCCGCCACCTGCTGGTTCCACCCGCATCAGCACGGCAAAACCGGGCATCAGGTGGCGATGGGGCTGGCGGGCCTGGTGCTGATTGAGGATGTTGAAAGCCTGCAACTGATGTTGCCCAAGCTTTGGGGCATCGATGACGTGCCGCTCATTATTCAGGACAAAAAATTCACCCAGGACGGCAAAGTTGATTATCAGCTGGACGTCATGAGCGCGGCAGTGGGCTGGTTTGGCGATACGCTGCTCTGCAACGGCGTGGCGTATCCGCAACATAACGCGCCGAAAGGCTGGCTGCGTCTGCGGCTGTTGAATGGTTGCAATGCCCGTTCGCTGAAGATTGCCGCCAGCGATAACCGCCCCCTTTACGTCGTGGCGAGCGATGGCGGCTTGCTGGCGGAGCCGGTGAAAGTCAGCGAGCTGCCGATGCTGACGGGCGAGCGCTTCGAAGTGCTGGTAGATACCAGCGACAACAAACCGTTCGATATCGTGACCCTGCCGGTCAACCAGATGGGCATGGCGATAGCGCCGTTCGATAAGCCGCAACGGGTAGTTCGCATTCAGCCGCTGGTTATTCCCGCATCCGGCGAATTGCCAGATAAGCTGGTTGAGGTGCCCGCGCTGCCTTCGCTCGACGGTTTGCCGACGCGCTGGCTGCAACTGATGATGGATCCGATGCTCGACATGATGGGCATGCAGGCGCTGAAAGAAAAATATGGCGAGCAGGCGCTGGCGGGGCATCAACATCATATGCAGATGATGGGAAAGATGAACCACGGCCATGGTCACGGCATGGATTTTCACAACGCCAATAAGATTAACGGCAAAGCCTTTGATATGCGCGCGCCAGCGTTCAGCGTGGCGAAAGGCCAGTATGAACGCTGGACCATCTCAGGCGAGGGCGACATGATGCTGCACCCGTTCCATATTCACGGCACGCAGTTCCGTATCCTGACCGAAAACGGCAAGCCGCCTGCGGCGCACCGCGCAGGCTGGAAAGATACCGTCTGGGTGGAGGGGGCGCGCAGTGAAGTGCTGGTGCGTTTTAATCACCCTGCGCCAGCGGAACACGCTTATATGGCGCACTGCCATCTGCTGGAACATGAAGATACAGGGATGATGTTAGGGTTTACGGTGGCCTGATTATTCTCGTTCAGCACTGAAGGCAAGCCGGCGTCGCTTTATATTCCTGAAGGTTACGCGCCTTGCGAAGCGCGCCTGGTACGCTTTTAAACATCTCACTTCGCTGCCTTGTGCCCATAAAAAAGCCCCTCAGAGAGGGGCTTTTATTTTGCTTATGGCAGATTACTTCGCGTCATCCGGCAGCGCGTAGGCCACGATATAGTCGCCCATCTTCGTACCAAACGAGCCGTGGCCGCCTGCGGAAACCACAACGTACTGCTTGCCGTTAGCCTCATAGGTCATCGGCGTTGCCTGACCGCCTGCCGGCAGACGTCCTTCCCACAGCTTGTCGCCGTTGGTGACGTTATAAGCGCGCAGGTAGTTGTCCGCTGTCGCGGCGATAAACAGCACGTTGCCCGCGGTGGAGATCGGACCGCCCAGCATCGGCATGCCCAGCGTGAACGGTACCGGTACTGGCATCGGGAAGCCGAAGCTGTCGCGCGGCGTACCGATGCGTTTCTGCCAGACGATTTCATGGGTTTTCAGATCCAGCGCGGAAATGTAACCCCATGCCGGCTGCTTACACGGCAGACCGAAAGGCGACAGGAACGGGTTCAGCGTTACGCCATAAGGCACGCCATACTGCGGCTGAATACCCGACTCAGAGCCGGTGCCCTGCGCATCTTTCGGCTGTTCCATCGGGTTGCCCGGACCGCGCGGGATAAGTTTAGAGACGAACGGCAGCGCGATAGGGTTAGCAATCGCCACCTGGCGGTTCTGGTCAACAGAGAGACCGCCCCATTCGAACATCCCCAGGTTGCCCGGGAAGACCAGCGTGCCCTGCTCGGAAGGCGGCGTGAAAATGCCTTCATAGCGCATGCTGTGGAACATCACGCGGCACACCAGCTGGTCGAACATGGTGGCGCCCCACATGTTCGCGCCGCTCAGGTCTTTCTTCGGACGGAAAGAGAGTTCAGAGAACGGCTGAGTCGGCGTCACGTAGTCGCCTTTCGCCGCGCCCTGCGGAACCGGTTTTTCCGGCGCCGGGATCACCAGCTCGCCGTTACGACGGTCAAGCACAAAGATATTGCCGGTTTTGGCTGGCGCGTAGATAACCGGTACGGTCTGGCCGTTCACGGTGATATCCGCAAGCGTCGGCTGGGCAGGCAGGTCCATGTCCCACAGGTCGTGGTGCACGGTCTGATAAGACCAGGCGAGCTTACCGGTGGTGGCGTTCAGCGCCAGAATGGAGCTGGCATAACGCTCCTGCTCCGGCGTGCGGTTGCCGCCCCAGATATCCGGCGTGGAAACGCCCATCGGCAGATAAACCAGATCCAGCTTCGCATCGTAGGCGGCAGGCGCCCAGGAGTTCGGCGAGTTCGGCGTAAAGTGATGCTCATCCGCCGGGATGGCATTCGGATCTTTCGCGCCCGGATCAAAGGCCCACAGCAGCGCGCCGGTATTGATATCAAAACCGCGAATAACGCCGGAAGGCTCACGGGTAGAGAAGTTATCCGTTACCGCGCCGGCAATCACAATCACCTTGTCCGTAACGACTGGCGGTGAAGTCGGCTCGTACATGCCCGGCGTTGTAACCGGCATGTTAGTTTGCAGGTTCAGAATGCCTTTGTTGGCAAAGGTCTGGCACAGCTTGCCGTTGTCGGCGTTTACCGCAAACAGGCGGCCATCGTTTACCGGCAGGATAATGCGGCGCGGACAGTCAGCCATGACTTCCGGCGGCGTGTTAGCCGGGTTCGCTTCATGATAAGAAACGCCGCGGCAGGTTACGTGCTGGAAAGTCGGGTTGGTATTAAGCTGCGGATCGAGGTGCCACTTCTCTTTACCGGTAGCGGCATCAAGAGCGAAAAGACGCTGGTGCGCGGTACAGAGGTAAAGCGTGTCGCGAACTTTGATCGGCGTAACTTCGTTGGTGATTTCGCCCGGATCGTTGGGCAGCTTCAGGTCGCCGGTGCGGAAAGTCCAGGCTTCTTTAAGCTGGTGCACGTTGTCGGCGTTGATCTGCTTGAGCGGGGAGTAACGCTGGCCTTCCTGGTTACGGCCATAAGCCGGCCAGTCGCCTTCCGGAATAGCCGCCGCGCCGCTGCTTGCCGCCGCTGCGGCAGGCGTGGAGTCCGCAGACAGCGTGCCGTGGATCTCCTGCGGGTCGTTAAAGGCCGCCCAGACCAGCATGCCGCCGGTAATAAGGAGCGAAACCACAAGGGCGGTGACGCCAGGGCGCGCAGGCGTAGCAAGACGGCGCCAGACAAACGGCAAAATCAGCCAGATGCCAAAGAACACCAGCACGTCGCAACGCGGCGTCAGGGCCCAGAAGTCAAAGCCGACTTCCCAGACGCCCCAGATCATGGTGCAAAGCAGGATTGCGGCGTAAAGCCAGAGCGCCGCAGCGTTGCGACGCCATAACAGCCATGCCGTCGCCAGCATCGCCACCCCGGCGATAGGGTAGTACCAGGAGCCGCCAATCGCGACCAGCCATACCCCGCCAATCAATAAATACAGCCCGCACAATGCTGCGAACAGGGCCGTTAAGGTCACGAGTAAACGTGACTGTTTAACTTTTGTTTCCGCCATAATGACACTCGTAAATTTTTAGTAGCAACTAATTATAGTTATTAACATGTGTGATCTGAATCACAAAAAAGGCTTTTTTTTACATTCCTGCTGTAAATGCTTTTGCTGGTATACTGCCAGCCTTATCAATAAGCGCTGGCGAACGAAACGCTGCCGTTTGATGATTTCATTTTTAAATCAGATGGTTATAGATATGAAACACACTGTAGAAGTAATGATCCCCGAAGCGGAAATTAAAGCGCGCGTGGCAGAGCTGGGGCGTGAAATAACCGAGCGTTATAAAGACAGCGGCAGCGATATGGTGCTGGTCGGTTTACTGCGCGGCTCGTTCATGTTTATGGCAGATCTTTGCCGTGAAGTGCAGGTTTCTCACGAAGTCGATTTTATGACTGCTTCGAGCTACGGCAGCGGCATGTCAACAACGCGCGACGTAAAAATCCTCAAAGATCTGGATGAAGACATTCGCGGTAAAGATGTGCTGATCGTCGAAGATATTATCGACTCCGGCAATACGCTTTCGAAAGTGCGCGAAATTTTAAGCCTGCGTGAGCCGAAGTCGCTTGCCATCTGCACGCTGCTGGATAAACCCACGCGCCGTGAAGTGGACGTCAACGTAGAGTATGTTGGCTTTTCGATTCCCGACGAGTTTGTGGTGGGGTATGGCATCGACTACGCCCAGCGCTATCGCCATCTGCCTTACATCGGCAAAGTGGTGCCGCTTGACGAATAACAGGCGGGCATAAAAAAGGGGCCGAAGCCCCTTTTTTTATTTATGAATATTGTGCGTTTGCTGAATATTGCAAATGCCGTTGCGATAGCGCTGTTCCAGCGTTTCGCGGTTAGTCGCGGTGACTTGCAGGTCGCGCAGCAGGCCGTCGTGAATACCGTAAGCCCAGCCGTGAATCGTCACTTTCTGGCCGCGTTTCCAGGCGGACTGCATAATGGTGGAGTGGCCCAGGTTATAAACCTGCTCCATCACGTTCAGTTCGCACAGGGCGTCGAGGCGTTTCTCCTGCGGGATTTCGCCAAGCAGTGAGCTATGTTTAAACCAGATGTCGCGGATGTGCAGCAGCCAGTTATTGATAAGCCCCAGCTCCGGGTTTTCCACCGCTGCCTGTACGCCGCCGCAGCCGTAGTGGCCGCAGATGATGATGTGTTCCACTTCAAGCACATCAACCGCATACTGGACAACAGAAAGGCAGTTAAGGTCGGTATGGATAACCAGGTTGGCGACGTTGCGGTGAACAAAAATCTCACCCGGCTCAAGCCCCGTAAGGCGCTCGGCAGGCACGCGGCTGTCAGAACAGCCAATCCACAGGAAGCGCGGTTTCTGCGCCTTCGCCAGTCGTTCGAAAAAGCCCGGATCCTCTTCCACCAGCATTTTGGACCACTGGACGTTATTGCTAATTAGTGCGTCGATATCTTTCATAAAGGTTAACGGCCTGTAACCGAAGAATTGCGTTGGGTTAATATAGGGCAACTCAAAATTTTTTTAAACCACACAACTTTTGTGAGAAATAAGGTAACCGAATATCCATGACAATAGCACTGGAACTGGAGCAATTAAAGAAAACCTACGCCGGCGGCGTGCAGGCGCTGCGAGGCATTGATTTAAAAGTGGAAGCGGGAGATTTTTACGCGCTGCTTGGCCCGAATGGCGCGGGCAAATCCACCACTATCGGCATTATCAGTTCGCTGGTGAATAAAACCTCCGGGCGCGTGCGGGTGTTTGGCTACGACCTTGAACGTGACGTGGTTAACGCCAAACGCCAGCTCGGCCTTGTGCCGCAGGAGTTTAACTTTAACCCCTTCGAGACGGTGCAGCAGATTGTGGTCAACCAGGCGGGGTATTATGGCGTCGATCGCCGCGAGGCTGTTGCACGCAGCGAAAAGTATCTGAAACAGCTCGATCTGTGGGAAAAACGCAACGAACGTGCGCGCATGCTTTCCGGCGGCATGAAGCGGCGTTTGATGATCGCGCGTGCGCTGATGCACGAGCCGAAACTGCTTATTCTTGATGAGCCAACGGCGGGCGTTGATATCGAGCTTCGTCGCTCTATGTGGGGGTTCCTGAAAGATCTCAACGACAAAGGCACCACCATTATTCTCACCACGCACTATCTGGAAGAAGCGGAGATGCTGTGCCGCAATATCGGCATCATCCAGCGCGGCGAACTGGTGGAAAACACCTCGATGAAGTCGCTGTTAGCCAAGCTGAAATCAGAAACGTTTATTCTCGATCTGGCCTCCAAAAGCCCGCTGCCGATGCTTGATGGCTATCAGTACCGGCTGGTGGACACCTCCACGCTGGAAGTGGAAGTGCTGCGCGAGCAGGGCATTAATAGCGTCTTTAACCAACTGACGGCGCAGGGTATTCAGGTATTAAGCATGCGTAACAAAGCCAACCGTCTCGAAGAGCTGTTTGTCACGCTGGTAAATGAAAAACAAGGAGACCAGGCATGATGCAGCTTTACTGGGTGGCGCTGAAAAGCATTTGGGCGAAAGAGATCCACCGTTTTACCCGTATCTGGGTGCAAACGTTAGTGCCGCCGGTCATCACCATGACGCTTTATTTTATTATTTTCGGCAACCTGATTGGCTCGCGCATCGGCGAAATGCATGGCTTTACCTATATGCAGTTCATCGTACCGGGGTTGATTATGATGGCGGTGATCACCAACGCTTACGCCAACGTCGCCTCGTCATTCTTCAGCGCGAAATTCCAGCGCAATATTGAAGAACTGCTGGTGGCGCCGGTGCCGACGCATGTGATCATCGCAGGCTATGTGGGCGGCGGCGTGGCGCGCGGCCTCTGCGTCGGCGTTCTGGTGACGGCGGTGTCGCTGTTCTTTGTGCCGTTTCAGGTGCACTCCTGGCTGTTCGTGGGGCTAACGCTGCTGCTGACCGCCGTGCTTTTCTCGCTCGCTGGCTTGCTGAACGCGGTGTTCGCCAAAACCTTTGACGACATCAGCCTGATCCCGACCTTCGTGCTGACGCCGCTTACCTACCTTGGCGGGGTTTTTTATTCGCTGACGCTGCTGCCGCCGTTCTGGCAGGCGCTGTCGCATCTGAACCCTATCGTCTACATGATTAGCGGCTTCCGCTTCGGTTTTCTCGGTATCAGCGATGTGCCTCTGCTCTTTACCGTTGCGGTGCTGGTGGCCTTCATCGTTGTCTTCTATCTGCTGTGCTGGTATTTGATTAGCCGCGGACGCGGTCTGCGCACCTGATAAAAGCCCTCCCGTTGCGGAGGGCTTTTTTCTTTCTGTTGATGGATATCAGGCCCGTTATTTCTCCCTGCGGTAAACTGCCCGCCTGAAATAAGGAGAAACGCTATGTTAGGGTGGGTCATCGTCTGTCGCGGCTACGCGGCGCAGGAGATGCAGGATGCGCTGGAAGAAAACGTCGGCAGCCTGGCGCAGTGCCGGGCGGTAAATGTGCAGGAAGGACTCAGCGCCAACATGTTAAGCCGCATGCTCTGCGACGCGCTGCACGAGACCGATAGCGGCGAAGGCGTCATCTTCTTTACTGAGGAGACGGGCGGCACGCCTTATCGCATCGCCGCGCTCTTAAGCCATAAGCATGAAAACTGCGAAGTGATCTCAGGCGTAACGCCAGAGCTGCTGCGCGCCGCCGTGGCATGGCGTGACACGCTGTCAAGCGAGGCGTTTCGCCTTGCTGTCGTGGCGCAGGGCGGCGAAAGCGTCAGCAGCCTCTGGCACCAGCAGCAAAAAAATCCGCCGTTTGTGCTCAAACACTCGCATGGTTAGCCGGTGGGTTTGATAAACTCACCGGCTCTCGCAACACTTAATCTTAGCCTCTCGTCATGTTAATTCGTCTTCTGTTCAGCCTGTTGCTGTTGCTGCCAGGCGCCGTTTATGCGGGCCCGTTTGTCGGTAAGCCCACGCCACCGCAATATATGCAAACCACGCAGGATGCCGATATCTGGGCGCAGGTGGGGAATAAGGTTATCTCCGTAGGCACGATAGAAGAGGGGCAGATCATCGCTGTCTCGCCCATAGCGGCTGACTATTATGAGTTTCGCTTCGGCTTTGGCACCGGGTTTATCGACAAAGCGCATCTGGAGCCGGTGCAGGGCAAGCAGCGGGTGCAGGACCGGCTGGGCGATCTGAATAAGCCGCTCAGCAACCAGAACCTTCTTACCTGGCAGGATGTCACGGTTTATAACGCGCCAGACAGCCGCAGCACGCCATTTGGCACACTGGCGGAAAACCTGCGCTATCCGGTTATCGGCAAGCTCAAAGACCGTCTGAACCAGACCTGGTATCAGGTGCGCATCGGCAACCGGCTGGGCTATGTCAGCGCGCTTGAAGCGCAGGAGGATAACGGCATTCCGGTTCTGACCTATCACCATATTCTGCGCGACGAAGAAAACACCCGTTTTCGCCATACTTCCACCACCACGTCGGTGCGCGCTTTCAGCAACCAGATGACGTGGCTGCGTGATACAGGCTACGCCACGCTGTCGATGTATCAACTGGAAGGCTATGTGCGAAACCGCCTTAACCTGCCTGCCCGCGCCGTGGTCATTACTTTTGATGACGGGTTGAAATCGGTCAGCCGCTACGCATACCCGGTGCTGAAACAGTACGGCTTCAGGGCCACGGCTTTTATTATCTCGTCACGTATTAAGCGTCACCCGCAGCGCTGGGATCCGAAATCGTTGCAGTTTATGAGCGTCTCAGAACTTCGGCAGATTGCCGATGTGTTTGATGTTCAATCCCATACCCATTTTCTGCACCGCACCGATGCCTTGCATCACCCCGTTTTGCTAAGCCGCAGCTACCACAACGTGCTGTTTGATTTCGAACGCTCGCGCCGCGCGCTGGCGCAGTTCAACCCGCATGTGCTTTATCTGTCATATCCTTTCGGCGGCTATGACGAGAAGGCGGTAAAGGCAGCTAACGACGCCGGTTTTCATATGGCCGTAACGACGGTGAAAGGGAAAGTGAAGCCGGGCGATAACCCGTTTCTGCTTAAACGGCTCTATATTCTGAGAACGGACTCGCTGGAGACGATGGCGAAAATCGTTACAAACCAGGCGCAGGGATAAGACAGTAAAAACAACAAGGCCCTCGTGAAGAGGGCCTGGAAGAGGCTCAGGCAACCTGAACCGGCACGGCTTTCGCCTTGCGCTTCATTTCGTTGTCGCCTTCGAAATAGGCGACTTTCGGCTGCCAGGCGCGCGCTTCGGCGTCTGACATAGTGACGTAGCTTGCGATGATCAGGATATCGCCCACATCCGCGCAGTGCGCCGCAGCGCCGTTCACGGAGATGATCTTCGAACCGCGTTCGCCGGCGATGGCATAGGTGGAGAAACGTTTGCCATTGGTTACGTTATAGATATCAATGGCTTCATATTCCAGAATACCCGCCGCTTCAAGGAAATCCTGGTCAATGGCGCAGGAGCCTTCGTAATGCAAGTCCGCCTGAGTCACTTTGACGCGATGCAGCTTGCCTTGCAGCATTGTGCGAATCATAAATTGAACCTTGTTTACCAGAACCATATCAGCGCGGCGTTCAGCGCCGCACCAGGAATTTATCCCGGGCAGTATTGCCCGTTTTATACCCTCTGTCTACTGGGTTAATTCGACCGTCTGATTGTCGATTAACCGCGCCTGGCCAAGCCACGCCGCCATCAAAATAACCGCGCGCTGGCTGTTCCCGGTTAGCGGCAGCAGCGTGTCGGCGTCGCGAATTTGCAGGTCGTCCGGGCGAAAGCCTTTCTCGCTCAGCTCCTGCGCCGCAACGGCCAGCATCTCTTCCAGATCACGCTCGCCCGCGCGCAGTTTTTCCGCCATGGCGTTCATCACCTTGCTAAGACCGGGCGCGATTTTGCGCTGGTCGCTGGTGAGGTAGCCGTTGCGCGAGCTCAGCGCCAGGCCATCCTTAGCGCGCACCGTCGGCACGCCGACAATGTCGATGTCATAGCCCATGTCCGCCACCATTTTGCGGATCAGCGCCAGCTGCTGATAGTCCTTCTCGCCAAAGCAGGCGATATCCGGCTGCACCAGGTTAAACAGTTTGCTGACGACGGTGGAAACACCGCGAAAATGACCCGGCCGGCTGGCGCCTTCCAGCATGGAGGAGATGCCCGGCACCTCAACGAAGGTCTGGTCGCCCATGCCTTTGGGGTAAACTTCTTCCGGCGTCGGCGCGAAGACCAGCGTTGCGCCGCGGCGGTTCAGCTTCTCGCAATCTTCCTGCAAGGTGCGCGGATAGCGCGCCAGATCGTCTGCGCGGTCAAACTGCATGGGGTTGACGAAAATACTGACCACTACCACATCGGCGCGGGCTTTCGCTTCGTCCACCAGCTTCATATGGCCGTCATGCAGGTTGCCCATGGTCGGCACCAGCGCCACGCGCTTGCCTTCCATACGAAAACGGCGAATATGCTGGCGCAGCAGCGGTAAGGTTTCAATAATCAGCACAACCGTACTCCTGTCAGTGGAAACTGTGTTCTTCGCCCGGGTAAACGCCGGACGTCACTTCAGCAATATACTGGCGCACTGCGGCGCGCATATCGCCCGCCTGCGCGAGAAAGTTTTTCGCAAACTTAGGGATGTGTCCGCCGGTGATGCCGAAAGCGTCGTGCATCACCAGAATTTGTCCGTCGGTCACGTTGCCTGCGCCAATGCCGATAACCGGAATGGACAGCGCTTCGGTCACGCGTTTTGCAAGTTCAACCGGCACGCACTCCAGCACCAGCAATTGCGCTCCTGCGGCTTCCAGCGCCAGCGCATCGTCCAGCAGCGTCTGAGCGGCGGCCTCGTCGCGGCCCTGGACTTTGTAGCCGCCGAAAATGTTCACGGACTGCGGCGTTAGCCCCAGGTGGCCGCAAACCGGTACGGCGCGCTCGGTAAGCATGCGCACCGTTTCGGCAAGCCAGCGACCGCCTTCAATCTTCACCATATTGGCGCCTGCGCGCATCACGGCGGCAGCGTTTTCAAACGCCTGCTCCGGCGTGGCGTAAGCCATAAATGGCAGGTCGGCCAGCAGCAAACAGTGCGGCGCGCCGCGGCGTACCGCGCGGGTGTGATAGGCAATCTCGTCAACGGTGACCGGCAGCGTAGAGTCATGGCCCTGGACGGTCATGCCCAGCGAATCGCCCACCAGCATCACGCCGATGCCTTCTTCGGCAAACAGCTTCGCAAAGCTGTAGTCGTAGGCGGTGATGGTGGCGAAGCGGGTTTTTTCCTGTTTCCAGCGGCGCAGCTGGGAGATGGTTGTCGGTTTCATAACAATCCCGAAATCATGAAAATGAAGCGTAGTGTAATCCATTGCCAGAAGGGTAGATAGCCACACTTTTGTTACGGTTTTTAAAGGGGCGTTACCAGGAGGAAATGCCTGTTTTATCGAGCGTGGCAAGAACGTCCGCCAGCGGAACGTTGTCCGGGAAACGCAGCGAAGGGGCAATCTCGCTCAACGGCAGCAGCATAAAAGCGCGGTTCTTCATGTCGTAATGAGGAACGGTCAGGCGCGGCGTATTTATGACTTCATTGCCAAACAGCATGATGTCGAGATCGAGCGTGCGTGGCCCCCAGCGTTCGGCTTTGCGCTCGCGGCCCTGTTCAAGCTCAATGCGCTGCGTATGGTCGAGCAGCGTTTCAGGGGCGAGGGTGGTTTCCAGCGCTACGGCGGCGTTCAGGTAGTCCGGCTGGTCCTGCGGACCGAGCGGGGGAGTGCGGTAAAAAGAAGAGTGCGTCAGCAACCGGGTCTGAGGTATGGCGGCCAGCGCGGCTATCGCCGCGTTGACCTGATCGAGCGGCGACGCCAGGTTGCTGCCTATCGCAATATAAGCGACGGTCATGCATTGCCTTCGCGGCGCGGCGCGCGACGGCGGGGACGGCGGTTGCGGCGGCGCGCTTCCGGCTCATCGCCCAAATCGTTAAGCATATCTTTTTGCAGCGGCGGCGCGGCGGACTGGAACTCGCCCCACCAGCGGGAGAGACGTTGCAGTTCGGCATTGCTTTCCGCTTCGGCGCGCAGCGCCAGCAGATCGTAAGCGGCGCGGAATTTCGGATGCTCCATCAGCTTCCACGCGCGTTTGCCCTGGCGGCGCGACAGACGCAGCTGCAATTGCCAGATATCGCGAACCAGCGTGGTGATGCGTTTTGGAATGGCGAGCGAGCGGCAGGCTTCGTCCAGCACGTCGTTCATCGCCAGCGCGAAGGCGTCATAGTAGGCAAGCCCGCTCTCCTGGGCGATTTTTTGCGCCGTTTCGAGCTGCGGATACCAGAACATCGCGGCGAACAAAAATGCCGGGTTAACGCGCATATCGTTATGAATGCGGTTATCGGTGTTCTTCAGCACCTGAGCGATGATGCGCTCCATCGGGCTGTCGCCCTGCTCGGTAAAGAAGCGATTGATAACCGGGAAGAGCGGCTGGAACAGGTTATATTCGCAAAGCAGCTTGTAGGTGTCGAACCCATAGCCCGCCTGAAGCAGCTTCAGCGACTCTTCGAACAGACGCGCTGGCGGCACATCGTTTAACAGCGTGGCGAGGCGCGGGATAGGTTCGGCGGTTTCAGCGCTGATGCGCATATTGAGCTTGGCGGCGAAGCGCACCGCGCGCAGCATGCGCACCGGGTCTTCGCGATAGCGCGTCTCCGGGTCGCCAATCAGGCGAATAACGCCTTCCTGTAAGTCGCGCAGGCCGCCTACATAATCGCGCACCGTGAAATCGGCCACGCTGTAATAAAGGCTGTTGATGGTGAAATCACGGCGCTGGGCGTCTTCTTCAATCGAGCCGAAGATATTATCGCGCAGCAGCATGCCGTTCTGGCCGCGCTGAGAAATAGCGCGGTCGCTCTGGCTCTCTTCGTGATGGCCGCGGAAGGTGGCGACTTCAATGATTTCCGGCCCGAACATAACGTGGGCGAGGCGGAAACGGCGTCCTACCAGCCGGCAGTTACGAAACAGTTTACGTACCTGATCGGGCGTGGCGTTGGTCGTGACGTCAAAATCTTTTGGTTTTTTGCCAAGCAGCAGATCGCGCACGCCGCCGCCGACGAGGTAGGCTTCATAGCCTGCCTTATTCAGACGGTAGAGCACCTTGAGGGCATTTTCACTGATATCTTTGCGGGAAATAGCGTGCTGTTCACGCGGGATAGTCGTCATGGCTGGTTGCACGGCGGCCTCTTCAACCACGCTCTCCTCGCGGTTTAACACCTTGCGGCAAAAATTAGCGACTCGGGTAAAAATAGTACACCTCGTAGTGAGACTCTGGACAAAAAACAGCGGCTAATATAGCTCAGTGCGGCGCGTTTGAGAATGCCGGATTCACCGCCGCCGCCGCAGGGACCGTCGACAGCGTCCAGTTTCGCACCGCTTCGCTAAGCAAAGCCTCAAGACTGAGCGTCTCCATGCCTTGCGTGACCGGTTGATTCAGGAAACGTAACGCCGCCAGCAAAACCGGACGCGGGTCGCCATGGCTCAGCGCTGGCGCATGGTTTTGCTTCGACAATTTATTGCCCTGGTCGTTAAGCGCCAGCGGCAGATGCACATAGTCCGGCACCGGCCAGCCAAACTGTTGATAGAGCGAAATTTGCCGCACCGTGGGTTCGATAAGATCGGCGCCCCGTACGATTTCCGTTACGCCCTGGAAATGATCGTCCACCACCACCGCCAGGTTATAGGCAAAAAGCCCGTCGCGGCGATGAATAATAAAATCTTCCCGCGCCAGCGCCGCGTTAGCGGTGATACGCCCTCGCAGACGGTCGTCAAATGCCAGCACCGGGTGATGCTGTATCAGGCGCGTGGCGGCATTTTCCGGGCCGTGATGCAGCGTACGGCAGTGGCCGTCATAAATGCCGCCGATGTGCTGAATGCGGCTGCGGGGGCAGGTGCAGTAATAGCTAAGCCCCCGTTCGCGCAAAAACGCCAGCGCTTCGCGATAAGCCTCATGGCGCGCCGACTGGTAAAGCACGTCGCCGTCCCAGTGCAGGCCGTAATGTTCCAGCTGGCGCAAAATTGTCTGCGCGGCGCCGGGCACTTCGCGGGGCGGATCGATATCTTCAATGCGCACCAGCCAGCGACCCTGCTGCGAGCGGGCTTGCAGGTAGCTGCCAAGCGCGGCGATAAGCGAGCCAAAATGGAGTTCGCCGGAAGGCGAAGGGGCGAAACGGCCGATATAGGGTTGCGCAGACATGATTTACATAAGACAGAAAAAAACAAGGCGGGAGAGTCTCCCGCCAGTGATCAGTTCAGATAACCGTAAGCTGTTAGCCAGCCATCTGTTTTTCGCGGATTTCCGCCAGCGTTTTGCAGTCGATGCACAGATCGGCTGTCGGACGCGCTTCCAGGCGACGAATGCCGATTTCCACACCGCAGGATTCGCAGTAACCGAAATCTTCGTCTTCCACTTTTTTCAGGGTTTTTTCGATCTTTTTGATCAGCTTGCGCTCGCGGTCACGGTTGCGCAGTTCGAGGCTGAATTCCTCTTCCTGAGCGGCTCTGTCTACCGGATCAGGGAAGTTAGCAGCTTCGTCCTGCATATGCGTAACGGTGCGATCGACTTCATCCCTGAGTTGATTACGCCACGCTTCAAGAATCTGCTTGAAGTGCGTCAGCTGGGCTTCGTTCATATACTCTTCGCCCGGTTTCTCTTGATACGGCTCCACCCCAGCGATGGCGAGAATACTCAGGGACGATGTTTTACGGTTTTGCCCTTCTTGCATGTTGCTTCTCCTTAACACGCACTATCGATCCCCTTGTCGGGGGAAAAATCAGGCCGCTATAAATAGCAGAAGCTTTTCCGGATAGCAATTATCTAAACGTTACACTTGACAACCCTGTGAGGAAAAGCGTATTCGCATACGCGACCCGAACAGTTAAACGACATTTTTTATCAAAAGTTTATAAGTTAACCGCTAACGGCGACGTTAACGTCATCGCGGCTGCCGAAAGCGAAGCCTTCCACGCCATAATCTCCACCCCCTTGCGCTGCGCTTCTTCCAGAAGCCCGGCGTAATGAGGGTCGATATGGCGCGCGGGAGCGACCTGATCGATGGCCGAGTGCAGCACGGCAAATAACAAAACGGCGCGTTCGCCGCCAGCCGCCACGCTCATAAGCTCCCGTAAATGCTTCTGTCCCCGTACCGTTACCGCGTCAGGAAAGTAGCCCGATCCCGGTTCCGATAGCGTTACGGATTTCACCTCAATATAGCAGTTAACCCTGTAATCCGCCTGCAACATAAAGTCGATGCGGCTGCGCTCCGCGCCATACTTTACCTCGCTCTGAAGCGAGGTATACCCGGCCAGTTCCGGCAGCCGGTTTTCCGCCAGCGCTTCCTTCACCAGCGCGTTGGCCCGTAGAGTATTAACGCAGATAAGCGAACCGGTTTGGGTTTCGGTCAATTCCCATGTATGTGGATATTTTCTCGTCAGGTTCGACGAAGTGGAGTACCACACGGTGTCGCCAGGCGTGGCGCAGCCGGTCATCGCGCCGGTATTAGGGCAATGCAGCGTCAGCGTTTCGCCTTGCGGCGTCACCACATCCGCCAGAAAACGTTTGTAACGCTTAATCAGCGTGGCGGATTGCAGGGCAGGGGTAAATTCCATGTCGCTTCCTTTATTTAAGCTGCCAGCGATCGACTGGCCTGTAACGCGTACGTCCCTGGTCAAACAGCGACTCATACAGCACGAAGTCTTCGACAGGAAATTCCCAGCCAAAGCCCGGCGGCGGCAGCGCAACCCGGGGCTGAGCGTTACGCAGTAATGTGACATGCGGATGAAAGGGCTGTGGCGACTGCGCGCAACCGCTGCGCGCGGCCTGGGCGCGCAGCAGGTTGGCCAGTTGCAGCAACCCGCGCGGCGCCTGGCGCGGGCCAAGCCAGACGACCCGCGAGCGCGGCCAGTGGCCAGCGTCGTCGAGGCAAAGCGTAAAACCCGGCTGCGTGATACGGCTCGCCTGCGCGGCCAGTATCCGCTGCTTCTCCTCGCTCACCTCGCCCAGGAATGCGAGGGTGATATGCAGATTAGCAGCCGCTATCGGGCGGCCCGCTTCGTAAGGAAACTGTTCGGCGCGCCAGCGCACAATGCGTTGCTGAACGGCTTTGGGAAGCTCCAGCGCGAAAAACAGGCGTTTTGACTGTGGCATAGCGTGACTCGGTGAATGAAGAGGCGAGATGCTACAATGCTCTCCTCATTATGTTAACCCGCTGGAGCCTTTTGTGTCGTCATTGCCGGTCGCCGCCGTATTGCCTGAACTTCTTACCGCCCTGCAACACGCCCCGCAGACCCTGCTTATCGCGCCTACCGGCGCCGGAAAATCGACCTGGCTGCCGCTGCAAATACTGCAACAGGGCGAGTTATCCGGGCGCATTCTGCTGCTGGAGCCGCGCAGGCTGGCGGCGCGCAACGTGGCGCAGCGGCTCGCCGAACTCCTTGGCGAAGCCTGCGGCGAAACGGTGGGCTATCGCATGCGCGCGGAAACCTGTGTAGGGCCGAATACCCGTCTGGAAGTGGTGACGGAAGGCATTCTTACCCGGCTTATTCAGCGCGACCCGGAGCTTTCGGGCATTTCGCTGGTGATCCTGGACGAATTTCATGAGCGAAGCCTCCAGGCGGATCTCGCGCTGGCGCTGCTGCTGGATGTGCAGCAAGGGCTGCGCGACGATCTTAAGCTGCTGATTATGTCGGCGACGCTGGATAATGAGCGGCTGCAAACGTTATTGCCGCAAGCGCCGGTGGTGGTTTCACAAGGGCGCGCCTTTCCGGTCGAGCGCCGTTACCATGGGCTCAGCGCCCATCAGCGTTTTGACGACGCGGTGGCGCAGGCGGTCAGCGGCTTGCTGCGCGAGGAGCCAGGTTCGCTGTTGCTCTTTCTGCCAGGCGTCGGCGAAATTCAGCGGGTGCAGGAGCAGCTTGCCGAACGCGTGGCCTCCGACGTCATGCTTTGCCCGCTTTACGGCGCGCTCTCCCTTAGCGAACAGCGTAAAGCGATACTGCCGGCGCCGTCGGGGTTTCGCAAAGTGGTGCTGGCGACCAATATCGCCGAAACCAGCCTGACGATTGAAGGCATCCGGCTGGTGGTGGACAGCGCCCAGGAGCGCGTGGCGCGCTTCGACGCCCGCACCGGCTTAACCCGCCTGGTGACGCAGCGAGTCAGCCAGGCTTCCATGACCCAACGCGCAGGCCGCGCCGGACGACTGGAGCCCGGCATCTGCCTGCATCTTGTCGGCAAGGAACAGGCGGAACGCGCGGCGGCGCAAGCAGAGCCGGAGATCCTGCAAAGCGATCTCAGCGGCCTGCTGCTGGAGCTGCTGCAATGGGGCTGTCGGGATATCGGCGAGCTTAGCTGGCTTGACAAGCCGCCCGCCGTTAACCTTCAGGCGGCGCGGGCGCTGTTAAGCCAGCTCGGCGCGCTGGAAAACGGCACGCTGACGGCGCGCGGGCGGCAGATGGCGCAGCTCGGCAACGATCCGCGTCTTGCCGCGATGCTGGTTGCCGCCAACAATGCTGACGAACAGGCCACCGCCGCCCGCCTGGCGGCGCTGCTGGAGGAGCCGCCGCGCGGCCGCGAGAGCGACCTGCGCAGCGCCTTTTCCCGCAGCCAGGGCAACTGGCAGGCGCGAAGCGGCCAATTGCTCAAGCGACTAAAATCCTCTGGCGGCAGAAGCGATATTTCGCTTGCCGCCGGGCTGCTGGCGCAGGCGTTTGGCGATCGTATCGCCAGGCGTCGCGGTCTGGACGGGCGTTATCAGCTTGCCAACGGCATGGGCGCGATGCTGGATCAGGATGACGCGCTTTCCCACTACGAATGGCTTATCGCGCCGCTGTTATTGCAGGGCAGCAACACGCCGGACGCGCGTATTTTACTGGCGCTGCCGCTGGATCTTGATGCGCTTATCGCGGACTATCCGCACCTGTTGCAGCAGAGCGACTCCGTAGAGTGGGACGAAGCCCAGGGCACGCTGAAGGCGTTTCGCCGCTGGCGGCTTGGGCAACTGGTGGTGAAAACGCAGCCGCTGTCGAAGCCTTCCGAAGAGGAGCTTCACCGGGCAATGCTTAACGGGATTCGCGAAAAAGGACTTTCGGTGCTTAACTGGACGCCGGAAGCCGAACAGCTTCGCCTGCGCCTGGCCTGCGCCGCCCGCTGGCTGCCGGAGCATCCGTGGCCTGCGGTCGATGACGAGGCGCTGCTGGCGACGCTTGAGAAATGGCTGCTGCCAGAGTTAAACGGCGTGCATTCGTTGCGGGCGCTGAAAAACCTGAACCTTGCGGCGGCGCTGAACCATCTGCTGGAGTGGTCATTGCGCCAACGGCTGGATAGTGCATTGCCAACTCATTACACTGTGCCGACCGGAAGCCGGATAGCCATTCGTTACGATGCCGACAATCCGCCCGCGCTGGCGGTGCGGATGCAGGAAATGTTTGGCGAAGCCGCAACGCCGGTGATAGCGGAAGGGCGCGTGCCGCTGACGCTGGAGCTGCTTTCGCCCGCCCAGCGGCCGTTGCAAATCACCCGCGATCTGGCCGCCTTCTGGCGCGGCGCGTACCGGGAAGTACAAAAAGAGATGAAGGGACGCTACCCGAAACATGTCTGGCCGGACGATCCGGCTAACGCGCAACCCACGCGCCGCACGAAAAAATATTCGTAGCGCAGCGGGGCGTCGCCTTTGAATTGAGAGCTTTCTTCTTTCGCACGGGTGCGGAAGAAACAAGAATCAGGCCCTTGCGCCTGAATTATCTGCGGAGAAAAAGCATGGCGGGGAATGACCGCGAACCTATCGGACGCAAGGGCAGACCAGCGCGTCCGGTAAAAGAGAAAGTGAGCCGTCGTCGGCTCAGGGAAGAGGAGTATGACGACGAATATGAGGATGAAGAGCCAGCGCCGAGAAAGGCGAAGGGCAGAGGCAACGGCGGCGGCGGCAATGGACGCAAGCCAGCCAAAAAACGCCGCTGGCTGTGGCTGTTGGTAAAGCTGTTCCTCGTTCTGGTGGTGGTGATGGTCGCCTATGGCGTCTACCTCGACCAGAAGATCCGCAGCCGCATCGACGGTAAAGTCTGGCAGCTGCCAGCCGCCGTTTACGGCCGCATGGTCAACCTTGAGCCCGATTCGCTCTACAGCAAGCAAGAGATGATCAAACTGCTGGAAGCCACGCAGTATCGCCAGGTGACGAAAATGACCCGTCCCGGCGAGTTTACCGTGCAGGCTAACAGCATTGAGATGATCCGCCGCCCGTTCGACTTCCCGGACAGCAAAGAGGGGCAGGTGCGCGCGCGCCTGACCTTTAGCGGCGATCGCCTGGAGTCTATCGAGAACATGGACAGCGGCCGCCAGTTCGGCTTCTTCCGCCTCGACCCGCGGCTTATCACCATGCTCTCTTCGCCGAATGGCGAGCAGCGCCTGTTTGTGCCGCGTACCGGCTTCCCGGATCTGCTGGTGGATACGCTTATCGCCACCGAGGACCGGCATTTTTACGAGCACGACGGCATTAGCGTTTACTCCATCGGTCGCGCGGTAGTGGCGAACCTGACGGCGGGGCGGGCAGTGCAGGGCGGCAGTACGCTGACCCAGCAGCTGGTGAAAAACCTCTTCCTGACCAACAAGCGCACCCTGTGGCGTAAGGCTAACGAGGCTTACATGGCGCTCATCATGGATGCGCGCTACAGCAAAGACCGCATCCTGGAGCTTTATCTGAACGAGGTTTATCTCGGCCAGAGCGGCGACGACCAGATCCGCGGCTTCCCGCTGGCGAGCCTTTACTATTTTGGTCGCCCGGTGGAAGAGCTGAGTCTTGATCAGCAGGCCTTGCTGGTGGGGATGGTGAAAGGGGCTTCCCTCTATAACCCATGGCGTAATCCGAAGCTTGCGCTGGAGCGTCGTAACCTCGTGCTGCGTCTGTTGCAGGAGCAGCAGGTCATCGACCAGGAGCTGTATGACATGCTGAGCGCGCGTCCGCTGGGCGTGCAGCCGCGCGGCGGGGTGATTTCGCCGCAGCCTGCGTTCATGCAGATGGTGCGCCAGGAACTGCAAAGCAAGCTGGGCGATAAAGTTAAAGATCTCTCCGGCGTGAAGATCTTCACCACCTTTGACTCGGTTGCCCAGGACGCGGCGGAAAAAGCGGTAACGGAAGGCATTCCAGCGCTGATTAAACAGCGCAAGCTGAAAGATCTCGAAACCGCGATGGTGGTGGTGGATAAAACCACCGGCGAAGTGCGCGCCATGGTGGGCGGAGCGAACCCGCAGTTTGCGGGCTATAACCGCGCCATGCAGGCGCGCCGCTCGATCGGCTCGCTGGCGAAACCGGCGACTTACCTTACCGCGTTAAGCCAGCCGAACCAGTATCGCCTTAATACCTGGATTGCCGACGCGCCGATTTCGCTGCGCCAGCCGAACGGCCAGGTCTGGTCGCCGCAGAACGATGACCACCGCTACAGCGGTCAGGTGATGCTGGTAGATGCGCTGGCCCGTTCCATGAACGTGCCGACGGTTAACCTTGGCATGGCGCTGGGGCTGCCAGCCGTTACCGAGACCTGGACGAAGCTTGGCGTGCCGAAAGAGCAGCTGCATCCGGTACCGGCGATGCTGCTTGGCGCGCTTAACCTGACGCCGGTGGAAGTGGCGCAGGCGTTCCAGACCATCGCCAGCGGCGGCAACCGCGCCTCGCTGTCGGTGCTCCGCTCGGTTATCGCTGAAGACGGCACGGCGTTGTTCCAGAGCTTCCCGCAGGCGGAGCGCGCAGTGCCTGCCCAGGCCGCTTACCTGACGCTCTACACCATGCAGCAGGTAGTGCAGCGCGGCACGGGCCGGGCGCTGGCGGCAAAATTCCCGAAACTGCATCTGGCAGGGAAAACCGGCACTACCAACAACAACGTCGACACCTGGTTTGCAGGCATCGACGGGCGTGAAGTGGTGATCACCTGGGTGGGCCGCGATAATAACCAGCCGACCAAACTCTACGGCGCCAGCGGCGCGATGGCGATTTACCAGCGCTACCTGAGCAACCAGTCGCCGGTGCCGCTGGAGCTGACGCAGCCGGAAGATATTGTCGATATGGGCGTGGATGACATGGGCTACTTCCAGTGCGGCGGCGGTGTCCGCACGCTGCCGGTATGGACCACCAACCCGGATTCGCTTTGCCAGCTGAGCGCGCCGCCGCCTGCGGAAAACCCGTTTGAGCAGTCGGCGCCGACGCAGCCGCAACAGCAGCAGCCTCAGCAACAGCAGGCGCCGCAGCAGCAAGAGAAAAGCGACGGCGTCGCGGGCTGGATCAAGGACATGTTCGGCAGTAACTAACGTTTCGCGCTGACGCGTTCAGCGGCGTGAACAGCCAACGCGGCGTAAGAGGGAAACCTGTTACGCCGCGTTTTTTTATCTTCCTTATTACGCCCGGATAACCCTTCTTTAGCGACCCTTTAACGCCTTACTCTTTCGCTGGTTAATTACTATTCCCTTAGCGATCTGCGGGCCGTCTGGCGCTTGCTATATAAACAGCGTTTCGCATATTATCTTGCGTTCATAATAATAATTCTCGTTTACGTTATCATTCGTTACTTTCACTCAGAGAAAATATAATGGCGCGTTCTAACACCATTCAGCCCACCCATGCCCGGCTGCGCAAGCTGGCCGTGCTGATTGCCGCGGCAACTGGCAGCATTGCCGTTTCCGCCACCGCAGCCGAAACGGCGAAAAAAGAAGATACGATCACCGTCAGCGCCGCCGCGCCGCAGGAAAGCGCATGGGGTCCGGCGCCGACTATCGCCGCCAAACGCACCGCGACAGCGACAAAAACCGATACGCCGATTGAAAAGACGCCGCAGTCTGTTTCAGTGGTGACCAGCGAAGAGATGGAAATTCGCCAGCCTGCTTCGGTAAAAGAAGCGCTGGGCTATACGCCAGGCGTGGTCGTCAGCAATCGCGGCGCCTCTAATACCTATGACTTTGTCAGCATCCGCGGCTTTACTTCTGTGGGTCTGAGCCAGAACAACTATCTGGACGGCCTGAAGCTTCAGGGTAACTTTTATAACGACGCGGTTGTCGACCCTTACTTCCTGGAGCGCGTTGAGCTGATGCGCGGCCCGGTTTCCGTGCTTTACGGTAAGAGTAACCCCGGCGGCATTATTTCGATGGTCAGCAAACGCCCAACCACCGAGCCGCTGCACGAAATTCAATTCCAGGTCGGCACCGACAACCTGTATCAAACCGGTTTTGATTTCAGCGATTCGCTGGATGATAACGGCGAGTTTTCATACCGTCTGACCGGCCTTGCGCATTCAAGCGATGAGCAGCAGAAAGGGGCGGAGCGTCAGCGTTACGCGATTGCGCCATCCTTTACCTGGCGTCCGGACGACAAAACCAACTTCACCTTCCTTTCCTACTTCCAGAACGAGCCGGAAACCGGCTATTACGGCTGGTTGCCGAAAGAGGGCACCGTACAGCGGTTGCCGAACGGTAAACGTATCGGCAGCGACTTCAACGAAGGCGCAAGCAATAACACCTATTCCCGCAACGAGAAGATGGTGGGCTACAGCTTCGAGCACGGCTTTAACGACACGTTCACCGTGCGTCAGAACCTGCGCTTTGTCGAAATGAAAACCGCGCAGAAAAGCGTTTATGGTACGGGCATTTGCACCACGAATACCTTCAACGCCCCTTGCCAGGATGTTCCTGCTGGCGAACGCGATCACTACTTAGGTCGCGGCACGGTTGTGGATAATGAGCGCTTGCAGAATTTCAGCGTAGACACGCAGCTGCAAAGCAAATTTGCGACGGGCGAAGTGGACCACACTTTACTGACTGGTGTGGACTTCATGCGTATGCGTAACGATATCAACGCGACGTTTGGTACCGCGCCTGTTGTGGATCTTTATAATCCGCAGACGCTGGAAAACTTCGCTTTTGATGATGCCGTGCCGTATCAGCTTAACGAAACCAAACAGACCGGTATTTATGTTCAGGATCAGGCTGAGTGGGACAAGTGGGTCTTTACGCTGGGCGGCCGTTACGACTGGTCTCAGCAGGGCACGACGGTACGCGCCGACGGCGGTTCTATCGAACGTAACGATCATCAGTTCACCTGGCGCGGCGGCGTAAACTACCTGTTCGATAATGGCATTACGCCTTACGTCAGCTACAGCCAGTCCTTCGAGCCTAACGCGTTTGATCTCTACAGCGAGCCGCGCATGGCGTTCGCGCCCTCAAAAGGCGAGCAATATGAAGCGGGCGTTAAGTATGTGCCGAAAGATATGCCGATCGTCATCACCGGCGCGGTTTATCAGTTGACCAAAACCAATACGCTGACCACAAGCCCAGACGACGCAACGTTGCAGGTGCCGTCAGGCGAAGTACGCTCCCGCAGCGTTGAGCTGGAAGCCAAAGCCGCCGTTAACGCCAATATCAACCTCACGGCTTCTTATACCTATATCGACGCGGAATACACCAAAGACACTAACCTCAAAGGCAATGCCGTTGAGCAGGTGCCGCGCAATATGGGGTCTTTGTGGGGCGATTACACCTTCAACGACGGCCCGCTCTCCGGCCTGACCATCGGTACCGGCGGTCGCTTTATCGGCTCCAGCTACGGCGACCCGGCGAACACCTTCAAAGTTGGTAGTGCCGCGGTAATGGATGCTGTGGTGAAATATGACCTCGCGCGCTTTGGCCTTGCTGGCTCCAGTGTTGCGGTCAACGTAAACAACCTGCTCGACCGTGAGTATGTCTCCAGCTGCTTCCAGACCTACGGCTGCTTCTGGGGCGCGGAGCGTCAGGTTACCGCCACCGCAACATTCCGCTTCTGATCCGTTTTCGGGCACGGTTCGCCGTGCCCTTTTTACAAGTTGGCTACTATGCAGGATAAACAGACGTATCCCGATACCACCTTTTCCCTCAAGCAAGTCGCTTTTCGTGTGCCAGGCCGCACGCTGCTTCACCCGCTCTCCCTGACCTTTCCCGCTGGCAAAGTGACTGGCTTAATCGGCCATAACGGTTCTGGCAAATCCACGCTGTTAAAAATGCTGGGCCGACATCAGCCGCCTTCAGAAGGGGAGATTTTGCTGGGCGGCCAGCCGCTCGAAAACTGGGGCAGCAAAGCGTTTGCCCGTGAAGTCGCTTATCTGCCGCAGCAATTGCCCGCCGCTGAAGGAATGACGGTGCGCGAGTTAGTGGCGATTGGCCGCTACCCATGGCACGGCGCGCTTGGCCGCTTTGGCATTAACGACAGGGAAAAGGTGGAAGAGGCGATAGGGCTGGTTGGCCTTAAGCCGCTGGCGCACCGGCTGGTGGACAGCCTTTCCGGCGGTGAGCGTCAGCGCGCATGGATAGCGATGCTGGTGGCGCAAAACAGCCGCTGCCTGCTGCTTGACGAGCCGACGTCGGCGCTGGATATCGCCCACCAGGTGGAGGTGCTGGCGCTGATTCATCGCTTAAGCCAGCAGCGCGGCCTGACCGTTATCGCGGTGCTGCACGATATCAATATGGCGGCGCGCTACTGCGACCACTTAGTGGCGCTGCGCGGCGGCGAAATGATTGCCGAAGGCAGCCCCGAAACGCTGATGACCGGGGAAAACCTGGAGCAAATCTATGGCATTCCGATGGGCATTCTGCCCCATCCGGCGGGTCTGGCGCCGGTGAGCTTCGTTTACTGATGCGCGATTTCAACTTCTCTTTCCGCCGTCGCCAGGTGCTGACGGCGATGGCGCTTTCACCGCTGCTCTGGCGCATGCAAAAGGCCCGGGCGGCGGAGCCTGTGACCAGACGCGTTGTGGCGCTGGAGTGGCTGCCGGTGGAGCAACTGCTGGCGCTCGGCGTCACACCTTATGCGGTGGCCGATATTCCCAACTACACGCTGTGGGTCAATGACCCGCCGCTGCCCGCGTCTGTGATTGATGTCGGTTTGCGCACCGAACCGAATATGGAGCTGCTGACCGCCATCAAACCCACTTTGCTTATCTGGTCTTCCGGCTACGGTCCTTCGCAGGAACAGCTTTCGCGGATCGCGCCGGGAATTGGCATCGCCTTTACCGATGGCAAAGCCCCGCTGGAAATGGCGCGCAAATCGTTAATGCAGCTGGCGCAGCGGATCGACCGCGAGCAGGCGGCCCGCGATCATCTGGCGAAGTTTGATCGTTTCCTGCAAGAAATGAAGCCGCGCTTCGCCGCGCGTGGCGATCGTCCCGTGGTGCTGATGACGCTGATAGATGCTCGCCATGTGCTGCTGATTGGACAAAACAGCCTGTTCCAGCAGGCGATGAATGTGCTGGGCATGCGCAACGGCTGGACGGGCGAAACCAACTTCTGGGGCAGCGCGGTGGTGGGAATAGAGCAGCTTGCCGCGGTTAAAGACGCCGATGTGCTCTGCTTTGAACATGGCGACGACACGCTGATGCGACAGATAGCCGCCACGCCGCTGTGGCAGGCGATGCCGTTTATCCGCCAGCAACGCTTTCAGCGCGTGCCTGCGGTCTGGTTTTACGGCGCGACGATATCCACCATGCGTTTTTGCCGTATCCTGGATAACGCGCTGGGAGGCCGGGCATGAAAACACGCTACGCGCTTTTCCCTGCGCTTTTGCTCGCCGCGCTTTTTGTCGCCGCCCTTACGCTGACGTGGTTTAACCTGACTACGCAACTGCCGCGCGGCGAATGGCGACAGGCGCTCTGGCAGCCCGACGTAAACGCCCTTAACCAGATGCTGTTCCACTACAGCGCGCTGCCGCGTCTTGCGGTTTCGCTGCTGGTCGGGGCAGGGCTTGGGCTGGTGGGCGTGCTGTTCCAGCAGGTGCTGCGCAACCCGCTGGCGGAGCCGACCACGCTTGGCGTTTCGACGGGCGCGCAGCTTGGCATCACGGTCGTCACGCTCTGGTCGCTGCCGGGCGGCGTTTTCACCATGCAGTTCGCCGCGCTGGCAGGCGCCTGCGCCGTCGGCCTGCTGGTCTTCGGCGTGGCGTGGGGCAAACGCCTTTCGCCGGTCACGCTTATTCTTGCGGGCCTGGTCGTCAGCCTTTACTGCGGCGCGGTAAACCAGCTGCTGGTGATTTTCAACCACGACCAGCTGCAAAGTATGTTCCTCTGGAGCAGCGGCGCGCTGAACCAGACTGACTGGAGCATCGTTAACCGCCTGTGGCCGCAGCTGTTGGGCGGCGTGATGCTGACGCTTTTGCTGCTGCGTCCGCTGACCCTGATGGGGCTGGATGACGGCGTGGCGCGCAACCTCGGGCTGGCGCTTTCACTGGCGCGGCTGGCGGCGCTGACGCTTGCGATAGTTATCAGCGCCTTGCTGGTGAATGCCGTCGGGATTATCGGCTTTATCGGGCTGTTCGCGCCGTTGCTTGCCAAAATGCTTGGCGCCCGGCGTCTGCTTGCGCGTCTCGTGCTGGCGCCGTTGATCGGCGCGCTGATCCTCTGGCTTTCCGATCAGTTTATCGTCTGGCTGACCCGCGTCTGGATGGAGATCTCCACCGGCATGGTGACGGCGCTGATTGGCGCGCCGCTGCTGCTCTGGCTGCTGCCGCGGTTGCGCACCATGAGCGCGCCGGACATGAGCGCGGGCGACAGCGTGCCGCCTGAGCGTCAGCATCTTCTGCGCTGGGCCGTGGCGGGATTGCTGCTGCTGTTGGCAATGCTGGCGGCGGCGCTTTGTCTGGGCCGCGACGCGCAGGGATGGCAATGGGCCAGCGGCGCGTTGTTCAATGAGATGATGCCGTGGCGCTGGCCGCGGGTGCTGGCGGCGCTCAGCGCCGGCGCCATGCTGGCGGTGGCGGGTTGCATTATCCAGCGCCTCACCGGCAACCCGATGGCCAGCCCCGAAGTGCTGGGTATCAGCGCTGGCGCCGCTTTCGGCGTGGTATTAATGCTCTTCTTCGTACCGGTAGACGCCTTTGCCTGGCTGCTGCCCGCCGGCAGCCTGGGCGCGGCGGGCACGCTGCTTGTGATTCTTATCGCCGCCGGGCGCGGAGGCTTTTCGCCGCACCGTATGCTGCTGGCAGGGATGGCGTTGAGCACCGCTTTTACCATGATGCTGGTGATGCTTCAGGCGAGCGGCGACCCGCGCATGGCGCAGGTTATCACCTGGCTTTCCGGATCGACTTACAGCGTGACGCCGCAACATGCGCTGCGCTCGCTGGGCGTGATGATTGTGCTGCTGGCGGTAACGCCGTTTTGTCGCCGCTGGCTGACCATTCTCCCGCTCGGCGGCGATACCGCCCGGGCCGTTGGCATGGCGCTGACGCCAGCGCGCATCGTGCTGCTGTTGCTTGCCGCCGCGCTGACCGCCGCCGCCACGTTGACCATCGGGCCGTTGAGTTTTGTCGGGCTGATGGCGCCGCACATTACCCGGCTGATGGGCTTTCGCCGTGCGCTGCCGCAGCTGGTTATCTCTGCGCTGCTGGGCGGCATGCTGATGCTGTTTGCCGACTGGTGCGGGCGCATGATTCTCTTCCCGTATCAGATCCCGGCAGGGCTGCTGGCGACCTTTATCGGCGCGCCGTACTTTGTTTATCTGCTGAGGAAGCAAAGCCGGTAAGCGTAGCGCTGCCCGCGAGAGGCGGCGCGAAGGCAAATAAAAAGGCGGGGATAACCCCGCCTTTTTTCATGGCCGACGGGACAGGTTACAGCTTCGCAAACACCCGACGGGCGGCGTCAATGGTGTTGTTGATATCCTCTTCGCTATGGGCGACAGACATAAACCCTGCCTCGAAGGCGGAAGGAGCAAAGTAAACGCCTTCTTCCAGCATCAGATGGAAGAAACGCTTGAAGCGTTCAACGTCGCAGGCGAGCACATCTTTGTAGCACGTTACGCTTTGCGCGCGGGTGAAGAAAAGGCCGAACATGCCGCCTACGTGGTTGACCACCAGCGGGATGCCCGCTTCTGAAGCCGCTTCGCGCAGCCCTTCGGCCAGGCGAGTCGTGAGGTCATTCAGGGTGGCATGTATGCCCGGCTGGGCCACTTCGCTCAGGCAGGCGTAACCCGCCGCCATGGCAATCGGGTTGCCGGAGAGCGTGCCCGCCTGGTAGACCGGCCCGGTCGGCGCCAGCGCTTGCATAATTTCGCGACGTCCGCCGAAGGCGCCTACCGGCATGCCGCCGCCGATGATTTTGCCAAGGCAGGTGAGGTCCGGCTCAACATGGTAATGCGCCTGCGCCCCTGCCAGCGCTACGCGAAAACCGGTCATGACTTCATCGATAATCAGCAGCGCGCCGAACTCATCGCACAAGGCGCGCAGGCCCGGCAGAAAATCGGGCTGCGGCGGAATACAGTTCATATTGCCTGCCACCGGCTCGACGATAATACAGGCGATATCCTGCGGATACAGCTCGAAAGCCTCACGTACGGAGGCAAGATCGTTGTAAGTGCAGGTAAGCGTGTGCTTCGCGAAATCCGCCGGTACGCCAGGCGAATTGGGCTGGCCGAGGGTCAGCGCGCCGGAGCCCGCTTTCACCAGCAGGTGATCGGCGTGACCGTGGTAGCAGCCTTCAAACTTGATGATTTTGTCGCGGCCGGTAAAACCGCGCGCCAGGCGGATGGCGCTCATGGTCGCTTCGGTGCCGGAGTTTACCATGCGCACCATATCCATCGTCGGCACCAGCTCGGTGACGAGCTGCGCCATTTTCACTTCCATCTCGGTAGGCGCGCCAAAGCTCAGGCCGCGCTGCGCCGCTTCAATCACCGCATTGCGGATAGCCGGGTGGTTATGGCCAAGCACCATCGGGCCCCAGGAGCCTACATAGTCGATATAGGCTTTGCCGTCGGCGTCATACAGGTAAGCCCCGTCCGCACGCTCGATAAACAGCGGGACGCCGCCCACGCCGGTAAAGGCGCGTACCGGCGAGTTAACGCCGCCGGGAATAAGTTCGCGGGCGGCGGCGTAGAGGTTTTCAGACTTACTCATGAATCGGCTCCTGATTCGTGGGAAAAGAGATAACGGGCTATTCTAAGTCATCCCGTCCAGGTTATGAAAGTTTTGCCCGATTGAACCACCACAATCTTAAGGGATTATTCATGCGACGCAGCGGCGAGCGGCAGGTAAAATAGCGTGCGCATTCTGTTTTACCCACAAATGATGATGGCATGAAACCACAAACTTCCACTTTCAGAGCACAACAGCGGCTCCGCTTACGCCGCCTGATGATGATTCGCCACCTGATCCGCCGCGACAAAACCCCTCTGGCCATTTTGTTAATGGCGGCAGTCGTCGGCACGCTGGCGGGACTGGCCGGGGTTGCGTTTGAGCGCGCCGTGACCTGGGTGCAGCAAAACCGCATCGGCATGCTGGCGCAGGTGGCCGATCGCGCCTGGTTGGTCTGGCCGCTGGCGTTTATTGTCTCCGCGCTGCTGGCGATGGTGGGCTACTGGCTGGTGCGCCGCTTCGCGCCGGAAGCGGGCGGCTCCGGCATCCCGGAAATAGAAGGGGCGCTGGAAGAGTTGCGCCCGGTGCGCTGGTGGCGGGTATTGCCGGTGAAGTTTATCGGCGGCATGGGCACCCTCGGCGCAGGCATGGTGCTGGGGCGCGAAGGGCCGACGGTGCAGATTGGCGGCAATGTCGGTCGCATGGTGTTGGATATTTTTCGCATGCGCGGCGCGGAAGCGCGCCATACGCTGCTGGCGACCGGGGCGGCTTCGGGGCTGTCGGCAGCGTTTAACGCGCCGCTGGCGGGCATCCTGTTCATCATTGAGGAGATGCGCCCGCAGTTTCGCTACAACCTTATCTCTATTAAAGCGGTTTTTACCGGCGTGATTATGTCGAGCATCGTCTTTCGCATTTTCAACGGCGAAAACGCGGTAATCGAAGTGGGAAAACTCAGCAACGCGCCGGTGAACACCCTCTGGCTCTATCTGATGCTCGGCATCGTTTTCGGCGCGGTGGGGCCGCTGTTTAACCATCTGGTGTTTCGCGCCCAGGATATGTTCCAGCGTATTCACGGCGGCAATATCACGAAGTGGGTGCTGGTAGGCGGCGCGCTGGGCGGGCTGTGCGGCGTGCTGGCGCTGATTGAGCCTGCGGCGGCGGGCGGCGGCTTTAATCTTATCCCCATCGCGGCGGCGGGCAACTTTAGCGTCGGCATGCTGCTGTTTATTTTTATCGCCAGGGTCATCACCACGCTTTTATGCTTCGCCTCGGGCGCGCCGGGCGGCATTTTCGCGCCGATGCTGGCGCTCGGCACGCTGCTTGGCACCGCGTTCGGCATGGCTTGCGCCGCCTGGTTTCCGGCCTATCATCTTGATGTCGGCACCTTCGCCATTGCCGGCATGGGCGCGCTGTTCGCCGCCTCCGTACGGGCGCCGCTGACCGGCATCGTGCTGGTGCTGGAGATGACCGATAATTACCAGCTCATTCTGCCAATGATCATCACCTGTCTTGGCGCTACGCTGCTGGCGCAATTCCTTGGCGGCAAACCGCTTTATTCCTCTATCCTCGCCCGTACCCTGGCAAAACAGCAGGCGGAACAGCAGGCGCAGGCCGGGCAGAATACTTGAACGATTTACCAGGGTAATAGATAATGGCCTTAAAGATCGGGTTATTCTTTGCCCGATTGCGGTCTTCGTTGGGAGCATAAAATGAGTGATGACGTAGCGCTGCCTCTGCAATTTACCGATGCAGCAGCCAATAAAGTAAAAAGCCTGATCGCGGATGAAGAGAATCCGAACCTGAAACTGCGCGTCTACATCACCGGTGGCGGTTGCAGCGGCTTCCAGTACGGTTTTACCTTTGATGATCAGATCAACGACGGCGATATGACCATCGAAAAACAGGGCGTCGGGCTGGTTGTCGACCCGATGAGCCTGCAATATCTGGTGGGCGGCTCGGTGGATTACACCGAAGGGCTGGAAGGTTCCCGTTTCGTGGTGACCAACCCGAACGCCACCAGCACCTGCGGCTGCGGTTCTTCCTTCAGCATCTAATCCCGTCAGGTAGTCAGGTAAAAGAAAAGCCGTGTTGTGAGACACGGCTTTTTTGTTTATGCATGATCGTCCAGCGCGAAGGTGGGCAGCTTAAGGTGCCAGCGAATAGCGGCGAGGCGAATGGCGAGCGTGACCGCCATGCCGATCATACTGGCCTGTTCCAGCGGCACGTTAAATGTATAAAAGGCAGTGGCATGAACAATGCCGCCAGCGATGCAGGCGGTCGCGTAAATTTCAGTTCGCAGGATCATGGGAATTTCGCGAGCCAGCACGTCGCGGATAATGCCGCCGCCGACGCCAGTCACCACCCCCATGCAGATAGCCACCAGCGGCCCGGTGCCGGCGAGGAACGCCTTATTAACGCCGATGCCGACGAACACTGCCAGGCCTACGGCATCCAGCACCGGCAGGATCCACTTCGGCAGGCGGCGCGGCTGGCGCACCAGGATAATGGTCAGCAGACAGGTGACCATCGCCACTACCAGGTCGGTGGGATCTTTAACCCAGAAGACCGGGCCGTGATCGAGCGCCATGTCGCGGATGGTGCCGCCGCCTACCGCCGTCACTACGCCTAATACCAGTACGCCGAACGGATCCATCCGCAGCTTGCCGGCCAGTAAAACGCCAGAGATGGCGAATACGGCTGTGCCTATGATATCCAGCCAATAAACCAGCATGTCCTTACCTCGTCCCTCGACTCGTTAATTCGTGGCTGCCAGCGCCTGGCAGATCTGTTTCGCGGCGAGGATAATACGCGGCCCGGCGCGCTCAAACCAGTCGTCTTTCACGGTGATAACCGGAACTTTTAGCTGCTCGTGCCAGAACTGCGTTATTTGCGGAATTTGCTGTTCATCGCCAGTGGTGATGATGAGCTGCGGCTGGCGCATCAGCACCTGTTCGCGGCTCACCTGCGGCCAGGGCGCAGGGCTGTCGGCGAAAATATTTTCACCGCCGCACACCTCCACCAGCTGGTTTTGAATGGAGCTTTTATTGGTGGTGAAAAGCGGCTGTCCGCCAAATTGCAGAAAGACGCGTTTTTTCGCTTTCCCGGCATACTGCCTTTTCAGCGTAACGAAGTCCTGCATTAGCGCGTCAGCCGCCGCCCTGGCCTTTTCCGGCGTTGGACTGAAGGGCGCAAGCCTGCGAAGCGCCTCAGCGACTTGCTCCACTGTCGCCGGATCTATCCACATAACCTGAATGCCGAGCGATTTAAGCTGGTTAACCTGTCGTTCGGCATTGCCGCCGCGCCAGGCCAGCACCAGGTCGGGCTTGAGCGCCACAATGCGCTCAAGGTTCATGCCCTGCCAGTTCGCCACCTGCTCAAGTTTTTTCGCCGCGGCGGGGTAGTCTGAGTAAGCGCTGGCCGCGATGGGCGTAATGCCCGCCGCGAAAGCGAGTTCGGTATTGGAAGGGGAGAGGGAAATCACGCGCGGCGCGGCCATCAGCCACGCCGGGAGCGAAAGAAGCAGGGCGGCGAGCGCCCTGTAAGGCAACCGCTTAGCCACGGCTTAACGAAACGAGCAGCGTTTCCACCATCAGGCTGGATTGCTTCGCCGCCACCGCGAGGAACTCCTCAAAGCTCAGATGCGACTGCTGGTCCGCCACGTCGGAAATGGCGCGCACTACCACGAACGGCACGCCAAAGTTATGGCAGACGTGGCCGATAGCGGTGGCCTCCATCTCTACCGCAATGGCCTGCGGGAAGTTCTGGCGAATACGCGCCAGCGCGTCGGCGCCGTTAATAAAGGCGTCGCCGCTGACCACCAGGCCGCGCACGGCGTGCAGGTTAAGCTCGCCGATGCAGGCCTGCGCTGCGGCAATCAGTTTTTCATCCGCTTTGAAAGCCGCCGGGCAGCCCGCCATCTGGCCATATTCGTAGCCGAAGGCGGTGACGTCGGCGTCGTGATAGCGCACTTCATCGGAAACCACGATATCGCCCACCTTAAGGGTTGGCGCAAGGCCGCCCGCCGAGCCGGTGTTGATGATGAGATCAGGCTTGCAGTGTTCATGAAGCAGCGTTGCGCCCATGGCGGCGGAGACTTTACCAATGCCGGACTTCAGCAGAGCGACTTCCACGCCGTTAAGCGTGCCGGTATAAATCTCGCAGCCCGCCAGTTTCAGCGTCTGGCGGTTTTCAATTTTGTCACGCAGCAGCGTAACTTCTTCTTCCATTGCACCAATAATGCCTGCTTTCATAGAGATACTCGCTAAATGATGGATTTACAGGGATAGTCTATCATGGCAAGCAACAAGGATTTAATTCGCGTAAGCGCGCGGCCCGGGGGAGGCTATGGCTGAGATCGATTTTCGCAATAAAATAAACTGGCGCCGTCGGTATCGCTCGCCGCAGGGCGTAAAAAGCGAGCATGAAATCTTGCGTATTTTCGAAAGCGATCGGGGGCGCGTCATTAACTCTCCCGCCATTCGCCGGTTGCAGCAAAAAACGCAGGTCTTTCCGCTTGAGCGCAACGCCGCAGTGCGCACGCGGTTGACCCATTCGCTGGAGGTGCAGCAGGTAGGGCGTTATATCGCTAAAGAGGTATTAAGCCGCCTGAAAGAGCAGGGCAAGCTCGAGCAGTATGGCCTGGCGGAGCTGACCGGGCCGTTTGAAAGCATTGTAGAAATGGCCTGCCTGATGCACGACATCGGCAATCCGCCGTTCGGCCATTTTGGCGAAGCGGCGATAAACGACTGGTTCAGCCAGCGTCTTTTTCCCATTGATGCCGCCAGCCAGCCGCTGAGCCATGACCGCTGCGCGGTTGCGGTGCTGAAGTTGCAGGAAGGCGAAGATGACCTTAATGCGCTGCGCCGCAAAATACGCCAGGATTTGTGCCATTTTGAGGGCAACGCGCAGGGGATCCGCCTTGTACATACTTTGCTGCGCATGAACCTGACCTGGGCGCAGGTGGGCTGCATTCTGAAATATACGCGCCCGGCGTGGCACGTCGGCCCGGTGCCGGAAAGCCATAGCTATTTGATGAAAAAGCCAGGTTTTTACCTGGCGGAAGAGGGATATATTTCCCGCTTACGTAAAGAGCTGTCGCTTGGCGAATATAGCCGTTTCCCGTTAACCTGGATAATGGAAGCGGCGGATGATATCTCTTATTGCGTGGCCGACCTTGAAGATGCGGTAGAAAAACGCATATTTACCGTTGAACGGCTTTATCAGCATCTGTATGAATCCTGGGGCGAACATCAGCCGGAAGATCTTTTCGCCCAGGTTGTGGAAAACGCTTATGAAAAAGCGAAAACCAATCCGTTGCAGCGAATAACGGAAGATCAGTTTTTTATGTATTTGCGCGTTAATACGCTAAATAAACTGGTGCCCTATGCCGCGCAGCGGTTTATTGAAAATTTACCCGCTGTTTTTGATGGTTCTTTTAATCAGGCTTTGCTGGAAGATGAAAGCCCTTCGAGCCGCCTGCTTGAGTTATACAAGCGGGTGGCGGTGCGGCGGGTGTTTAATCACCCGGATGTCGAGCAGCTGGAATTACAGGGCTACCGGGTCATTAGCGGTTTGCTGGATATTTATCAGCCGCTGTTAAAGCTGCCGCTGACGGATTTTCGCGAGCTGGTGGAAACCGAAGGGGTCAGGCGCTTGCCTATCGAAACGCGGTTATTTCACAAACTTTCCGGGCGGCACCGGCTGGCTTATATTGAAGCAGTGAATAACCTACATGCTGAGGCGGCCGATTATCCGCTATGGGAATATTATTACCGCTGTCGTTTGATCCAGGATTATATCAGCGGCATGACCGATTTATATGCATGGGATGAATACCGGCGCCTGATGGCGGTAGAATAAATAGTGCGACTTTTGTAAAGACGCTCAATAAATTTTTACTTTTTCAGAAACTTAACGTTGGAACTTCGCGCTATAAACTCACTCTTACTGTCACGTACACAGCAAGTAATTGACGTAACTTTTAGCTGAGATTGAAAAGATGAAAAAAACCACGTTAGCAATGAGTGCGCTGGCTCTGAGTCTGGGTTTGGCGCTGGGGCCGGTGTCTGCTTTCGCCGCCGAGACGGCATCTTCATCCGCCACCTCGCAACAAATGCCGAGCCTGGCGCCGATGCTGGAGAAAGTGATGCCATCAGTGGTGAGCATTAACGTTGAAGGCAGCACCACGGTGAATACGCCGCGCCTGCCGCGCAATTTCCAGCAATTCTTTGGTGATAATTCGCCGTTCTGCCAGGAAGGTTCACCTTTCCAGAGCTCGCCGTTCTGCCAGGGCGGCGTTGAAGACGGCGACGGCGGCCAGCAGCAGAAATTTATGGCGCTGGGTTCCGGCGTGATTATTGATGCCGCGAAAGGCTATGTGGTGACAAACAACCACGTAGTGGATAACGCCACCTCGATTAAAGTGCAACTGAGCGACGGGCGTAAGCTCGACGCGAAAATGGTCGGCAAAGATCCGCGCTCGGATATCGCGCTTATCCAGATTCAGGATCCGAAAAATCTGACGGCAATTAAAATCGCCGATTCCGATCAACTGCGCGTAGGCGACTATACCGTCGCTATCGGTAACCCGTTCGGTCTGGGGGAAACGGTGACTTCCGGTATCGTCTCGGCGCTGGGCCGCAGCGGCCTGAATGCCGAAAACTACGAGAACTTCATCCAGACCGACGCGGCTATTAACCGCGGCAACTCCGGCGGCGCGCTGGTTAACCTGAACGGCGAGCTTATCGGCATCAACACCGCTATCCTGGCGCCGGACGGCGGCAATATCGGTATCGGCTTTGCTATTCCAAGCAACATGGTAAAAAACCTCACCGCGCAGATGGTGCAATACGGTCAGGTGAAACGCGGCGAACTGGGTATTCTTGGCACCGAACTTAACTCCGAACTGGCTAAGGCGATGAAAGTCGATGCCCAGCGCGGCGCGTTCGTCAGCCAGGTTATGCCGAACTCTTCCGCTGCTAAAGCAGGTATTAAGGCAGGCGACGTGATCACCTCGCTGAACGGCAAACCGATTAACAGCTTTGCGGCGCTGCGTGCGCAGGTCGGCACGATGCCGGTGGGCAGCAAGCTGACGCTTGGCCTGCTGCGTGAAGGCAAAGAGGTGAACGTGAATCTGGAGCTGCAACAGAGCAGCCAGACGCAGGTCGAGTCCTCCACTGTCTTTAACGGCATTGAAGGGGCGGAGATGAGCAACCGTACCGGCAAAGACCAGGGCGTTATCGTCAATAA
This sequence comes from Franconibacter helveticus LMG 23732, assembly GCF_000463115.2. GTDB lineage: Bacteria > Pseudomonadota > Gammaproteobacteria > Enterobacterales > Enterobacteriaceae > Franconibacter > Franconibacter helveticus. The sequence continues at coordinate 253,541 of NZ_AWFX01000011.1, forward strand.
CGTGAAGGCTAACTCACAGGCCGCTCGCATCGGGCTTAAGAAAGGCGACATTATTGTTGGGGCGAACCAGCAGCCGGTAAATAACATCGCCGAACTGCGCAAAATCCTCGACAGCAAACCGTCGGTGCTGGCGCTGAACATTCAGCGCGGCGACAGCTCTATTTACTTACTGATGCAGTAAAACGCGTTGTGCTAACAAGGCCGCCCCGGGCGGCCTTTTTTATGGCTTCCGGTTTGTACAGGCAAAGAAGGGGAGCGTGATGCGGCTTCGGAGCAGGAAATAAAACGGGCTGGCGCGCCAGCCCCGGGGAATTATTTATTGCGGGTGAGCTTTTCGAGATCGGATTCGATTTCGCTGATCTTGTTGGCGACCACGCTTTCTAAATGGCGCAGATCGTCGAGGATTTTACGTTTGAGATCCACTTCAGTGCGGTCGCGCTGGCAGATCTGGTCTAGCTCATCAATCACGTAACGCAGGTTAGGGCTTATCTCCTGCACTTCTTTAAAGCCTTGCCCTACGCCGTCGGCCACCACCGTTTTGCGCTGGCGCGGATATTTAAACTTCACGCTTTTGGCGAAGAACTCGCCTTTGTCTTTCTGAAAATAGATTTTCAGAATGTCGTTGTTCGCTTCCTGGCGAAGACTGTAACGGTCGATTTCATCAGGATTGGTTATGCCAAGACTCTTCAGATTATCGTACATAAGCGGGCCCCCTGGGGAATCATTAACCTATAGATAATTCACGAAAATATCCTTTTCCGCCACCATCAGAGAGCAAAAAGGCGGGCTATGCCCGCCTTTTTTACCGCTGTCAGTCGATAGTGCGCAGCAATTCGTTGATGCCAACCTTACCGCGGGTTTTCGCATCCACTTTTTTCACGATAACGGCGCAGTAAAGGCTGTAAGAGCCATCTTTCGACGGCAGGTTGCCGGAAACCACTACCGAGCCTGCCGGAACGCGGCCGTAGTGGACTTCGCCCGTTTCGCGGTCGTAAATTTTGGTGCTCTGGCCGATGTAGACACCCATAGAGATAACCGCGCCTTCTTCGACGATTACGCCTTCCACGATTTCAGAACGCGCGCCGATGAAGCAGTTATCTTCGATGATGGTCGGGTTAGCCTGCAACGGCTCCAGCACGCCGCCGATGCCCACGCCGCCGGAGAGGTGGACGTTTTTGCCAATCTGCGCGCAGGAGCCGACGGTTGCCCAGGTATCGACCATGGTGCCTTCATCAACGAACGCGCCGATGTTCACGTAAGAAGGCATCAGCACGGTGTTGCGCGCGATAAACGCCCCCTGACGGACGGCCGCTGGCGGCACGACGCGGAAACCTTCTTTCTGGAAACGCGCTTCGTCATAGTTGGCGAATTTCATCGGCACTTTATCGAAATAGCGGCTTTCCGCGCCTTCGATGACCTGATTGTCGTTAATGCGGAAGGAGAGCAGAACCGCTTTCTTCAGCCACTGGTGGGTGACCCACTGGCCGTCGATTTTCTCTGCCACGCGCAGTTCGCCGCGATCCAGCAGGGCGATAACCTGGTTCACCGCTTCACGGGTAACGGTATCTACGTTAGCCGGGGTGATCTCTGCGCGACGTTCAAAGGCGGTTTCAATAACATTTTGTAGCTGATGCATTATTTGCTCTTTCCTGATGGTTCACTTAACGATGTAAAAATGGGTTTACCCTTTATCGTTTGGATTGAGGGCCGCTGTCAACCGTTGTTGTACCTCTTGTTGCAGCACATTATTAAGGGCGCGCCGGTCCGCTGTCGCGATTATAAATAAATCTTCTACTCGCTCCCCGATTGTGGTGATTCTGGCGCCATGCAGCGAAATCCCAAGGTCGGCGAACACCTGGCCGACGCGGGCCAGAAGCCCTGGCTGGTCGAGGGCGATAAGCTCAAGAAACGACCGCCTTTCGGTATGCGTCGGCAGGAAATTGACTTCCGTTTCCACGGTAAAATGACGCAGTTTGGCTGGCTGTCGGCGCGGCTGCGGCGGCTGCCACGTCCGCTGAGTAATCGCCTGCTCAAGCCCATGGCGAATCGCTTCGTGCCGGTCGGCGGAAAGCGGGCTGCCGTCCGGCTCCAGCACGATGAAGGTATCCATCGCCATGCCGTCCCGGGTCGTGAAGATTTGCGCGTCGTGAACGCTTAAGTTACGCCGATCCAGTTCGGCGCAGACGGCGGCGAAAAGATAAGGGCGGTCCGGGCTCCAGATAAAAATTTCCGTGCCGCCGCGCGTGGCCTGCGGGCTTAATAAAATCAGCGGCTGGCTTAGGTCGTGTTTCAGCAGATGGCGGGCATGCCAGGCGAGCTGGTTTGGGCTATGGCGAACAAAGTAGTTGGCCCGGCAGCGCGCCCAGATATGATGCAGCGCCTCTTCGTTGATATTTTCCATGCGCAGCAGCGCCAGCGCCTGTACCTGATGGTGGCGCACCCGTTCGCGCATATCCGGTGTGTTCTGCATACCGCGGCGCAGCTGTTTTTCGGTCGCGAAGTAAAGCTCGCGCAGCAGGCTCTGCTTCCAGCTGTTCCAGAGCGTTTCGTTGGTGGCGCAAATGTCCGCCACCGTCAGGCAGACCAGGAAGCGCAGGCGGTTTTCCGTCTGCACCTCTTCGGCGAACTGCTTGATCACTTCCGGATCCTGGATATCACGCCTTTGGGCGGTGACCGACATCAGCAGGTGCTGGCGCACGAGCCAGGCGACCAGCTGCGTTTCCCGGGAGTTCAGACCGTGCAGCTCAGCGAATTTCAGTACGTCCTGCGCGCCGAGGATGGAATGGTCTCCGCCGCGCCCTTTGGCGATGTCATGGAACAAGGCGGCAATCAGAATAAGCTCGGGGTGCGACAGACGCGGCCACAAATCGACGCACAGCGGGTGTTTCGCACGCGTCTCTTCATGCGCAAAGCTTTCCAGCTTTTGCAACACGCGGATGGTGTGCTCGTCAACGGTATAGGCGTGGAAAAGGTCGAACTGCATCTGGCCGACGATATGCGACCACTGCGGCATATAGGCCCATAGCACGCTGTGACGGTGCATCGGCACCAGCCCGCGGCTGACTGCGCCTGGATGGCGCAGCATGGTTAAGAACAGCGAGCGCGCCTCCGGGATAAAGCACAATGGCTGTTTGAGGTGACGGCGGGCGTGGCGCAAATGCCGCAGGGTGGTGGAATAGATGCCGGTGATGTCCCGGTTGCGCACCATAGCGTAGAACATTCGTAGTATCGCCTGCGGCTCGCGGATGAAAAGCGTTTCGTCGCGCAGGTCGATAAGCGTGCCGCGCAGCTGGAAATCATCGTCCAGCGGACGGGGTTTTTCATCGGTGGAGAGCGCCAGTATCGCTTCGTCGAAGAGTTGCAGCAGCATCTGATTCAGCTCGCTTACCCGGCGGGTGACGCGATAAAAATCTTTCATCATCTGCTCGACCGGCTCGTTGCCTTCGCCCTGATAGTTCAGGCGCTGGGCGACGCTAAGCTGGCGATCGAACAGCAGACGGTTGTCATAGCGGTTCAGCTCCAGATGCAGGGCGAAGCGGATGCGCCACAACAAGTGCTGGCATTCATCAAGCTCGTTGCGCTCCGCTTCCGTCAGAAAGCCAAACCCCACCATCTCACGCAGCGACGTGGCGCCGAAGTGGCGGCGGGCGACCCATTGCAAGGTATGGATATCGCGCAGGCCGCCAGGGCTGCTTTTAATGTCCGGTTCAAGATTGTAACTGGTGCCATGGTAGCGCTGGTGGCGCTCGTGCTGCTCTTGCACTTTTGCCGGGAAAAACTTTTCAGAAGGCCAAAAGCCGTCGCTGAAAATGTGCTTTTGCAGTTCCAGAAACAGCGCGACGTCGCCAATCAGCAGCCGGGATTCAATGAGGTTAGTGGCGACGGTTAAATCGGAAAGCCCTTCAAGCAGGCACTCTTCAAGCGTGCGCACGCTGTGGCCCACTTCAAGCTTCACATCCCAGAGCAGGGTTAACAGCTCGCCCACTTTTTGCGCCTGCGCCTCGGTCAACCGCTTGCGGCTAAGCACCAGGAGATCGATATCCGAGAGCGGATGCAGCTCGCCGCGTCCGTAGCCGCCGACGGCGACCAGCGCCGCTTCTTCCACGTCGCCAAAGCCGTATTGCAGCCAGAGGCGCTGCAAAAGCTGGTCGATAAATTCCGTGCGCGCTTCAACGAGATCTTCAGCGCTGACGCCGCTGTCAAACGCGATGCCCAGCCAGCGCTGGAAGTCGTCAAGGCGCTGTTTTATCGCCGCGCAGTGTAAGGCTTCTTGCGGCCATGCGGCAGGGGAGGGTGGCACATCCGTCAAAGAGGCAAGAGCCGTGTTCGCATACTGCTCGGGTAAACTATTACTCATCATGCGCCGCCCATAAAAAAGCCGGCTAGCGCCGGCTTCTTATTAATCGTTATGCGAAATGATGTTGGGGATCGTGTCGTCCTTACGCAACGTCAAAATTTCGCAGCCGTTTTCCGTCACCACAATAGTATGCTCGTACTGAGCAGACAAGCTGCGGTCTTTGGTTTTCACCGTCCAGCCGTCTTTCATGGTGCGGATACGGTAATCGCCGGCGTTCACCATCGGCTCTACGGTAAAGGTCATGCCCGCTTGCAGCACCACGCCGCCATCATCTGCATCATAGTGCAGCACCTGCGGCTCTTCGTGGAAGCCGCGGCCAATGCCGTGGCCGCAATATTCGCGCACGACGGAAAACCCTTCCGCCTCAACAAATTTTTGGATGGCGGCGCCAAGGCTGCGCAGGCGAATGCCCGGTTTTACCATGCGCAACGCGACATAGAGACTTTCCTGCGTGATGCGGCACAGACGCTCGCCAAGAATAGTCGGCTTGCCGACGATAAACATTTTCGACGTGTCGCCATGATATTCATCTTTAATAACAGTCACATCGATGTTGACGATATCGCCGTCTTTTAAAATTTTGTCATCGTCCGGAATGCCGTGGCAAACCACTTCGTTGACGGAGATGCAAACAGATTTCGGGAAGCCGTGGTAGTTAAGGCTTGCTGAGATAGCGTGCTGATGTTGAGTGATGTAGTCGTGGCAGATACGGTCCAGCTCGCCGGTGCTGACGCCGGGCTTGACGTGCGCTTCGATCATCTCCAGCACCTCGGCGGCAAGCTTACCGGCGACGCGCATTTTTTCGATTTCTTCTGGGGTCTTAATTGAAATAGCCATATTCAGGTCCGCTGTTGCCGGATTCCCGACAAATAAGAGTGAAAGTGAAAACAATGTTATCAGGGCGCGGCCAGGGGTGCCAAATTGAGATTAATGAAGCGCAGGGGATATGAACAACTATTGGAGTTGAGGCCGGTTTTGTGATATAAAGCGCGCCGGACTTCTGTACCAAAAACAGGCGCAGAAGTTATTACTCTCACTTTGTGTAACAACACACACGTATCGGCACATATTCCGGGGTGCCCTTCGGGGTCGGCAATATGGGATACGTGGAGGCATAACCCCATACTTTTATATAGAGGTTTTAAACATGGCAACTGTTTCCATGCGCGATATGCTCAAGGCTGGTGTTCACTTTGGTCACCAGACCCGTTACTGGAACCCGAAAATGAAGCCGTTCATCTTCGGTGCGCGTAACAAAGTTCACATCATCAACCTTGAGAAAACCGTACCGATGTTCAACGAAGCCCTGGCTGAGCTGAGCAAAATTTCTTCCCGTAAAGGCAAGATCCTGTTCGTCGGTACCAAACGCGCTGCTAGCGAAGCGGTAAAAGAAGCGGCTCTGAGCTGCGATCAGTTCTTCGTGAACCATCGCTGGCTGGGCGGCATGCTGACCAACTGGAAAACCGTTCGTCAGTCCATCAAGCGTCTGAAAGACCTGGAAACTCAGTCTCAGGACGGCACTTTCGACAAGCTGACCAAGAAAGAAGCGCTGATGCGTACTCGTGAACTGGACAAGCTGGAAAACAGCCTGGGCGGTATCAAAGACATGGGCGGCCTGCCGGACGCACTGTTTGTTATCGACGCCGATCACGAACACATCGCTATCAAAGAAGCAAACAACCTGGGCATCCCGGTATTTGCTATCGTTGATACCAACTCCGATCCGGACGGCGTTGACTTCGTTATCCCGGGTAACGACGACGCAATCCGTGCTGTTAGCCTGTACCTGAACGCTGTTGCTGCAACCGTACGCGAAGGCCGTTCTCAGGACCTGGCTTCTCAGGCGGAAGAAAGCTTCGTAGAAGCTGAATAATAAGGTTCGCTCGTACTGAGCCCTTATTAACCAGGTAGTAACAAGTTTGGTTAGGGGGCCTGTCTTCAGGCCCCTTTTTTGTTTGAGTCTGGCTTGTCAGACACCGTTCAGGCACGCCAGGCCTATACCCGCCTGCATTTATGGTACGGCACAGACTGTAACCTGAAGCCGGTAGGGTATATCTCCCCAAATGAGATAACCGAGGATTATAGAATGGCTGAAATTACCGCTTCCCTGGTAAAAGAGCTGCGCGAACGTACTGGCGCTGGCATGATGGATTGCAAAAAAGCGCTGACTGAAGCCAATGGCGACATCGAGCTGGCAATCGAGAACATGCGTAAGTCTGGTGCGATTAAAGCTGCGAAAAAAGCAGGCAACGTAGCTGCTGACGGCGTGATCAAAACCAAAATCGAAGGCGACTACGGTGTGATTCTGGAAGTTAACTGCCAGACCGACTTCGTTGCTAAAGACGGCGGTTTCCAGGCGTTTGCTGACAAAGTGCTGAATGCCGCTGTTGCTGGCAAAATCACTGACGTTGAAGTGCTGAAAGCGCAGTTCGAAGAAGAGCGCGTGGCGCTGGTTGCGAAAATTGGTGAGAACATCAACATTCGCCGCGTTGCCGCCCTTGAAGGCGCGGAGCTTGGCAGCTACCTGCACGGCGCGCGCATCGGCGTTCTGATCTCCGCTAAAGGCGCTGACGAAGAGCTGATCAAGCAGCTGGCTATGCACGTTGCTGCAAGCAAGCCGGAATTCGTTAAGCCGGAAGACGTATCTGCTGAAGTGGTTGAGAAAGAGTACCAGGTTCAGCTGGACATCGCCATGCAGTCTGGCAAGCCGAAAGAAATCGCAGAGAAAATGGTTGAAGGCCGCATGAAGAAATTCACCGGCGAAGTTTCTCTGACCGGTCAGCCTTTCGTTGTTGATCCGAGCAAAACCGTTGGCCAGCTGCTGAAAGAGCACAACGCTGACGTTATCAACTTCATCCGCTTCGAAGTAGGTGAAGGCATCGAGAAAGTTGAGACTGACTTCGCAGCAGAAGTTGCTGCCATGTCTAAACAGTCTTAATGCTGTAAGCGAGCCGCCTGAGGGCGGCTCCTTTTTATCTGCCTTACAAATTCAGCCTGCTCTTATACAGCAAAGGCGCTAACGCGACGCAAGATGTCGCCAGTAATCATCCCATTCGTTGACAGTTCCAGGAAAGAAACATGGCTACCAATGCAAAACCCGTTTATAAACGCATTCTGCTCAAGCTGAGTGGCGAAGCGCTGCAAGGTGCAGAAGGCTTCGGTATTGATGCGAGCATACTGGATCGCATGGCGCAGGAAATTAAAGAACTGGTTGAACTGGGTATCCAGGTCGGGGTGGTCATCGGCGGCGGCAATTTGTTCCGCGGCGCAGGCCTTGCGAAAGCGGGTATGAATCGCGTTGTGGGCGACCACATGGGCATGCTTGCCACCGTGATGAACGGTCTGGCGATGCGCGACGCGCTTCACCGCGCCTATGTGAACGCTCGACTGATGTCCGCCATTCCGCTTAACGGCGTGTGCGACAACTACAGCTGGGCAGAGGCTATCAGTCTGCTGCGCAATAACCGCGTAGTGATCCTCTCTGCCGGCACGGGCAACCCGTTCTTCACCACCGACTCCGCAGCTTGCCTGCGCGGCATTGAAATTGAAGCCGACGTCGTGTTGAAAGCGACGAAAGTCGACGGCGTTTATTCCGCCGATCCGATGAAAGATCCGGCCGCTACGCTCTATGAGCAGCTGACGTATCAGGAAGTGCTCGAAAAAGAGCTGAAAGTCATGGATCTTGCCGCCTTTACCCTGGCGCGTGACCACAGCTTGCCGATCCGCGTGTTCAACATGAACAAGCCGGGCGCGCTGCGTCGCGTAGTGATGGGCGAAAAAGAAGGCACTTTGATCACGGATTAATTTCCGTGAGCCCGAAATACGGGTAAGATTCCGCTCTAAAAGTCGGTTTCGATGATGGGTAACGCCAGGTTGCCATGAATTAAACGGGTCTATACTTATCCTCACCGCGTATTACGCCGTGACGCGAACGTAGATGGCCTGCCTAAAACCAGTTTTCAAGGATTCGTAACGTGATTAGCGATATCAGAAAAGATGCCGAAGTGCGTATGGAAAAATGCGTTGAGGCTTTCAAAACTCAGATCAGCAAAATTCGTACTGGCCGCGCCTCTCCGAGCCTGCTGGACGGGATCGTCGTAGAATATTACGGCACCCCGACGCCGCTGCGCCAGCTTGCTAACGTAACGGTAGAAGATACCCGTACGCTGAAAATCAACGTCTTCGATCGTTCAATGGGTCCGGCTGTTGAAAAAGCGATTATGGCTTCCGATCTGGGTCTGAACCCAAGCTCTGCGGGCAGCGATATCCGCGTTCCGCTGCCGCCGCTGACGGAAGAGCGTCGTAAAGACCTTATCAAAGTTGTCCGTGGCGAGGCTGAACAGGCTCGCGTTGCCGTACGTAACGTACGCCGCGATGCTAACGATAAAGTTAAAGCGCTGCTGAAAGACAAAGAAATCAGTGAAGATGACGATCGTCGTTCCCAGGAAGACGTTCAGAAACTGACTGATGCTGCTATCAAAAAAGTGGATGCGGCTCTGGCCGATAAAGAAACTGAACTGATGCAGTTCTGATTTCTCGCTGATGGTAAATAACGCCGTACAGCAAAGCCGCGATCTGTGGTTTTGGCTGGCGGCGTTTTGCATTGGGCTGCGCGTCCGATGACGCGGATTTTCTCCTTCCCCTGTTGAGCGTCTCATGAAGCATTTGACCATTCTCGGCTCTACCGGCTCCATTGGTGGCAGTACCCTTGATGTTGTTCGTCATAATCCAGACTCCTTTACCGTAACCGCGCTGGTCGCCGGCAAAAACGTGGCGCGCATGATTGAGGATTGTCTGGAATTTCATCCTCGCTACGCTGTGATGGAAGATGAGGCAAGCGCCAGTGCGGTACGACACGCGCTTCGCGAGCAGGGGAGCCGCACCGAGGTGCTGTCGGGGCGTCAGGCCGCCTGTGAAATGGCCTCGCTTGATGAGGTAGATCAAGTCATGGCGGCCATTGTAGGCGCGGCGGGGTTACTGCCGACGCTTGCAGCTATCGGCGCGGGGAAGACGGTTTTACTGGCTAATAAAGAGTCGCTTGTGACCTGCGGCCGTCTTTTTATGGACGCGGTTAAGCAAAACGGCGCTCAACTGTTGCCTGTTGATAGCGAGCATAACGCGATTTTTCAGAGTTTACCGGGAACAATTCAACATAACCTGGGGTACGCTAAGTTAGAAGATAATGGCGTTTCGTCAATTATCCTCACAGGGTCTGGTGGCCCGTTTCGGGAAACGGCATTGACTGAGCTTGCGGGTATGACACCCGATCAAGCCTGCCGTCATCCGAACTGGTCAATGGGGCGTAAAATCTCCGTTGATTCCGCCACCATGATGAATAAAGGTCTGGAATATATTGAAGCCCGTTGGCTGTTCAACGCTCGCGCCGACCAGATGGAGGTGCTTATCCATCCGCAGTCGGTGATCCACTCGATGGTGCGTTACACCGATGGCAGCGTACTGGCGCAATTAGGCGAACCGGATATGCGCACCCCCATCGCGCATACGATGGCATGGCCTTCGCGAGTCCGCTCCGGCGTAAATCCGCTTGATTTTCGCACTATCGGAACATTGAGTTTTTGCGAGCCAGACTACCAGCGTTACCCCTGCCTGAAACTGGCTATAGACGCCTTTGAACAAGGGCAGGCGGCAACGACGGCGTTGAACGCGGCGAATGAGATCACGGTGGCGGCTTTCCTGGCGCACTCGATACGCTTTATTGATATCGCCGCGCTTAACCAGGCCGTTCTTGATGAGATGGATCTCCACGAACCGGAAAGCGTGGAGCAGGTGTTGCAGGTTGATGCAAAAGCACGTGAAGCAGCGAACAAACTCGTGACTCGCTTCGCAAGCTGATGATCATTTACACAGGGGCAGCGACGTTATTTGTTAGCGTTGTGCTTCAGTGATATAGTCTGCGCCACCTGATCGCAGGTGAATGTGCCATTCCGGTCGGGTCAGCCGTGTTTGTCACGGCTTTTTTGTGTATACGAGGCTTCAAGATTCCTGAGCACCGCTTAATCCTTATCAGGGAATAAATACGCGTTATGTTGTCTGCTAATCAACCCTTAAGCGAGAGCTTTCCCGCGCATGGCGCGCGCCATGTTGCCATTATTATGGACGGCAATGGTCGCTGGGCGAAAAGACAAGGGAAAATCCGAGCCTTTGGTCACAAAGCGGGAGCGAAATCCGTTCGCCGCGCGGTTTCTTTTGCGGCGAATAATGGTATTGACGCTCTGACGCTCTATGCTTTCAGCAGCGAAAACTGGAATCGACCAGCGCAGGAAGTGAGCGCGCTGATGGAACTGTTTGTCTGGGCGCTGGATAGCGAAGTAAAAAGCTTGCATCGCCACAATGTGCGCTTGCGCGTTATTGGCGATATTAGCCGTTTTAATACCCGACTACAGGACCGTATCCACAAGGCCGAAGCGTTAACCAGCCAGAACACCGGTTTAACGCTGAATATCGCCGCCAACTATGGCGGGCGTTGGGATATTATCCAGGGAGTCAGACGCCTGGCTGAACAGGTTCAGGAAGGGCAACTGCACCCTGATCAAATTGATGAAGAGCTGCTTAATCAGCAGGTCTGCATGCATGAACTGGCTCCCGTGGATTTAGTAATTAGGACAGGCGGAGAGCATCGAATCAGTAACTTTTTGCTGTGGCAAATCGCTTATGCTGAGCTTTATTTTACCGATGTTCTCTGGCCTGATTTCGATGAACAAGACTTTGAAGGTGCATTGAATGCCTTTGCCAATCGCGAACGTCGTTTTGGCGGTACTGCACCAGGTGGCATTGATGCCTGATGGGGGTAGCTTTTGCTGAAGTATCGCCTGCTTTCTGCGTTTGTATTAATACCTGTTGTTATCGCCGCGCTATTCTGGCTGCCGCCGATGGGCTTCGCTATCGCGACTCTTGTAGTTTGCATGTTAGCAGCCTGGGAATGGGGCCAACTGTGCGGCTTATCTTCACACGTGCAACGGGTTGGACTGGCGGTGCTTTGCGGCTTGCTGCTCGCGCTCATGTTGTTCATTTTGCCGGACTCTCAACACACTGTTGAATTACCCATGGTGCGAATAGCGCTATGGGCCTCGCTTGTGTGGTGGTGTGCGGCATTGATATTGGTGCTGTTTTACCCGGCTTCCGCCAATTTTTGGCGTCGTTCGCGCCTGTTGCGCCTGATTTTTGGCGTTTTGACTATCGTTCCTTTTTTCTGGGGAATGGTAGCGCTGCGTTCCTGGCATTATGAATCAAGCCAGTACAGCGGGTCTCTCTGGCTGCTTTACGTCATGTTCCTGGTATGGGGCGCAGACTCCGGCGCGTATGTTTTCGGAAAAATGTTTGGTAAACATAAGCTTGCGCCAAAAGTTTCTCCGGGCAAAACCTGGCAGGGTTTTATCGGCGGGTTATTGACCTCGGCTGTTATCGCCTGGCTGTTCGGCGTTTGGGCTGATTTGAACGTTACGCCTGGCGTTCTGCTGGCTTGTTCGATTGTCGCCGCGCTCGCTTCGGTACTTGGCGACTTAACGGAAAGCATGTTCAAGCGCGAAGCGGGGATTAAAGACAGCGGCCACTTGATTCCCGGCCACGGCGGTGTTCTGGATCGCATTGATAGCCTGACGGCGGCTGTGCCTGTCTTTGCATGTTTGCTGCTGTTAGTCTTCAGGATCCTCTGACGGAAATCTTTATGTTGAGCTTACTCTGGAATCTGGCGGCGTTTATCGTTGCACTGGGCGTCCTTATCACCGTGCATGAATTTGGCCATTTCTGGGTAGCCCGAAAATGTGGCGTACGGGTCGAGCGTTTCTCCATTGGTTTTGGTAAAGCGCTCTGGCGTCGTACCGATCGTCAGGGCACGGAATATGTCATCGCTCTGATCCCGCTTGGCGGCTATGTCAAAATGCTTGATGAACGCGTTGAACCGGTTATGCCGGAGATACGTCACCAGGCTTTTAATAATAAAACTGTCGCTCAGCGCGCCGCTATTATTGCGGCAGGCCCGATAGCCAATTTCCTCTTTGCCGTTTTCGCCTACTGGCTCGTTTTTGTTATTGGCATCCCCAGTTTTAAACCCGTAATTGGCGAAATAACGCCCAACTCCATCGCCGCGCAGGCACAAATCGCTCCGGGCACGGAACTAAAAGCTATTGATGGCATCGAAACGCCAGATTGGGACGCCGTTCGCCTGGCGCTGGTCGCCAAAATTGGCGACGAAAGCACAACGCTAAGCGTTGCGCCTTTCGGCAGCGATGCGCGTACAGAAAAAACGCTTGATTTGCGTAACTGGCAGTTTGAACCAGATAAGGAAGACCCGGTATCATCGCTTGGCATACATCCGCGCGTTCCGAAAATAGAACCGGTGCTCGCAGAGGTGCAGCCCCAGTCGGCAGCCAGTAAAGCGGGTTTGCAAGCCGGGGACAGGATCGTTAAAGTCGAAGGGCAGCCGCTGACAGAGTGGATGACATTTGTCACCCTGGTGCGGGATAACCCCTCGCGGCCGCTCTCGATTGAGATAGAAAGACAGGGGATCCCCTTGTCTTTAACGCTGATACCGGATACAAAACCCGGTAATGAAAAGGCTGAGGGATTCGCAGGCGTCGTGCCGACGATAACCTCACTGCCTGATGAATACAAAACAGTGCGCCAGTATGGGCCATTCGCGGCTATCGCTGAGGCTACGGACAAAACGTGGCAACTGATGAAGCTGACCGTGACCATGCTGGGAAAATTGATAACCGGTGACGTTAAACTGAATAACCTCAGTGGGCCTATCTCCATCGCCCAGGGGGCAGGGATGTCGGCGGAGTATGGGTTGGTTTATTACCTGATGTTCCTTGCGCTGATAAGCGTGAACTTAGGGATTATCAACCTGTTCCCGCTGCCCGTGCTTGACGGGGGACACCTGCTTTTCCTGGCGATAGAAAAGCTTAAAGGCGGGCCGGTTTCCGAGCGGGTTCAAGACTTTAGTTATCGCATTGGCTCGATTTTGCTGGTGTTGTTAATGGGGCTTGCACTTTTCAATGATTTCTCTCGGTTATAAAGAGAGCCAGGTTAGGAAGAACGCATAACAACGATGGCGATGAAAAAGTTGCTCATAGCGTCGCTGCTGTTCAGCAGCGCCACCGTATACGGTGCAGACGGGTTCGTGGTGAAGGACATTCATTTCGAAGGCCTGCAGCGAGTCGCCGTTGGTGCGGCCCTCCTCAGTATGCCAGTTCGTCCAGGCGATACGGTTAACGACGAGGATATCAGTAATACGATCCGCGCTCTTTTTGCCACCGGCAACTTTGAGGACGTGAGAGTATTGCGCGACGGCGATAACCTGTTGGTACAGGTTAAAGAACGCCCGACAATTGCCAGCATTACTTTCTCCGGTAACAAGTCGGTGAAAGACGACATGCTTAAGCAAAACCTTGAAGCTTCCGGCGTTCGGGTTGGGGAGTCGCTTGACCGCACAACGCTGGCTGATATCGAAAAAGGTCTGGAAGATTTTTACTACAGCGTAGGTAAATACAGCGCCAGCGTAAAAGCTGTCGTGACGCCGCTGCCGCGTAACCGCGTCGACCTGAAACTCGTTTTCCAGGAAGGGGTTTCGGCCAAAATCCAACAGATTAACATCGTCGGCAACCATGCTTTCAGCACAGAAGAGCTGATTTCTAATTTCCAGCTGCGTGACGAAGTGCCGTGGTGGAACGTGGTAGGCGATCGCAAATACCAGAAGCAGAAATTACAGGGCGACCTCGAAACGCTGCGCAGCTACTATCTGGATCGCGGTTACGCACGTTTCAATATCGACTCCACGCAGGTAAGCCTGACGCCGGATAAAAAAGGCATCTACATCACCGTAAACGTGACCGAAGGCGATCAGTACAAGATTGCTGGCGTTGAGGTGAACGGTAACCTTGCTGGTCACTCTGCTGAAATTGAAAGCCTGACCAAAATGGAGCCGGGCGAACTTTATAACGGCACGAAAGTGACCAAAATGGAAGACGACATCAAGAAGCTGTTGGGTCGTTATGGTTACGCATATCCGCGCGTACAAACGCAACCGGAAATCAACGATGCGGATAAGACGGTGAAACTGCATGTGAATGTGGATTCCGGCAACCGCTTCTATGTGCGTAAAATCCGTTTTGAAGGCAACGACACCTCTAAAGACGCCGTACTGCGCCGTGAAATGCGTCAGATGGAAGGGGCCTGGCTTGGCAGCAACCTGGTTGACCAGGGTAAAGAGCGTCTCAACCGCCTTGGCTACTTTGAAACCGTAGACGTTGACACCCAGCGCGTTCCTGGCAGCCCGGATCAGGTCGATGTGGTTTACAAAGTCAAAGAACGCAATACCGGTAGCTTCAACTTCGGCGTTGGCTATGGTACGGAAAGCGGCGTCAGCTTCCAGGTGGGCGTTCAGCAGGATAACTGGTTAGGCACCGGTTACTCTGTCGGCATTAACGGCACCAAAAACGACTACCAGACTTATTCTGAACTTTCAGTCACCAACCCTTACTTTACGGTTGATGGTGTAAGCCTCGGCGGACGTATTTTCTATAACGACTTCCAGGCGGATGACGCGGACCTCTCCTCTTATACCAACAAAAGTTATGGTTTGGACGGGACGCTGGGCTTCCCGATCAACGAATACAATACGTTGCGTTTGGGCTTAGGCTACGTGCATAACGACCTTTCCAACATGCAGCCGCAAGTGTCCATGTGGCGCTATCTGGATTCTATCGGTCAGAACACCTCCACATCTTCAGATGACAACGGCTTCTCGGCCGATGATTTCACGCTGAACTATGGCTGGACTTACAACAAGCTTGACCGCGGTTTCTTCCCGACAGAAGGCTCACGCGTTAGCCTGAACGGTAAAGTCACGATCCCGGGCTCTGATAACGAGTTCTACAAAGTGACTCTCGATACCGCCTCTTATTTCCCGATCGATGAAGATCATAAGTGGGTGGTGCTGGGACGTACCCGTTGGGGCTATGGTGACGGTTTAGGCGGCAAAGAAATGCCGTTCTATGAAAACTTCTATGCTGGCGGCTCCAGCACTGTGCGTGGCTTCCAGTCTAACAACATTGGTCCGAAAGCGGTCTACTACGGTGGCCCGGGCCTGGATAACTGCGATACTACCGACACCAGCCGGGTATGTGATTCCGATGACGCTGTCGGCGGTAATGCGATGGGCGTAGCAAGCCTTGAGTTTATTACTCCTACGCCGTTCCTGAGCGAGAAGTACGCTAACTCAGTACGCACCTCACTGTTCGTTGACGCAGGTTCAGTCTGGGATACCAACTGGGAAAACACGGCGGCCATGCGTGCGGCGGGCGTTCCGGATTACAGCGATCCGAGCAATATCCGTATGTCTGCTGGTTTAGCTTTACAATGGATGTCCCCATTGGGACCGCTGGTGTTCTCCTATGCCCAGCCGTTTAAGAAATACGATGGAGACAAAGCAGAGCAGTTCCAGTTTAACATCGGTAAGACCTGGTAACTGTTCGCAGCAAAGGAATGCATGTGCAGTGTAGCGATGATATCTGGCGAGTCTTTACTCGCCAGAGCCACGCAAATAGAGGTGCCTTCGGGCACAAATGGGATGGTAAGGAGTTTATTGTGAAAAAGTGGTTAATTGCTGCTGGTCTCGGTCTGACAATGGCGGCTTCTGCTCAAGCTGCGGATAAAGTAGCTGTTGTTAACATGGGAAGCCTGTTTCAGCAGGTTGCTCAGAAGACTGGCGTTTCCAAAACGCTGGAAAATGAGTTTAAAGGCCGCGCAAGCGAACTGCAGCGCATGGAAACAGACCTGCAATCCAAAATGCAACGTCTGCAGCGCGACGGCTCTACAATGAAAGCCAGCGACCGCAGCAAACTGGAAAAAGACGTGATGTCAGGTCGTCAGGACTTCTCCAGCAAAGCGCAGCAGTTCGAACAGGATCGTGCTCGTCGTTCTAATGAAGAACGCGGCAAACTGGTTACCCGTATCCAGAGCGCAGTGAAGAGCGTTGCTGCCGATCAGGACATCGATCTGGTGCTGGACGCTAACACCGTTGCTTATGCAGGCAGCGATGTTAAAGACATCACCGCTGATGTACTGAAACAGGTTAAATAAGTAATGCCTTCAATTCGACTGGCTGATTTAGCCCGGCAGTTGGATGCGGAATTACACGGTGATGGCGATATTGCCATCACCGGTGTGGCGTCCATGCAGTCTGCAAAAGCCGGACAAATTACTTTCATGGTAAATCCTCGTTACCGTGAGCACCTGGCCGCTTGCCAGGCCTCTGCCGTCGTTATGACGCAGGATGACCTTCCCTTTGCCAAAAGCGCGGCGCTGGTAGTAAAAAATCCCTACCTCACTTACGCCCGTATGGCTCAAATTCTGGATACCACGCCGCAGCCAGCTCAGAATATCGCGCCCAGCGCGGTAATTGATGCAAGCGCACGGTTGGGTGAAAACGTAGCCGTTGGCGCCAATGCGGTTATCGAGTCAGGCGTCGAGTTGGGCGATAACGTCGTTATCGGCGCAGGCTGCTTTGTTGGAAAAAATACCAAAATCGGTGCCGGCACGCGTCTTTGGGCGAATGTGACCATTTATCATGAGATTGAAATCGGCGAACAGTGCCTGATTCAGTCCAGCACGGTGATCGGCGCAGACGGTTTTGGTTACGCGAACGATCGTGGCAATTGGGTGAAGATCCCGCAGTTAGGCCGCGTTATTATTGGCGATCGCGTCGAGATCGGCGCTTGTACCACCATTGACCGCGGCGCGCTGGATGACACGATTATCGGCAACGGCGTGATCATTGATAATCAGTGCCAGATTGCACATAACGTCGTGATTGGCGACAATACGGCGGTTGCAGGTGGCGTCATCATGGCAGGCAGCCTGAAAATCGGCCGTTACTGCATGATTGGCGGTGCCAGCGTTATCAACGGGCATATGGAAATCTGCGATAAGGTCACAGTGACAGGAATGGGCATGGTTATGCGTCCCATCACTGAACCTGGCGTGTATTCTTCAGGTATCCCGCTGCAACCGAACAAAGTGTGGCGTAAAACCGCAGCGCTGGTGATGAATATTGATGATATGAGCAAGCGCTTAAAAGCGGTTGAGCGTAAAGTTAATCAACAAGACTAAATCATCTGCATTACGCTTTTGCGCATACCAGATTCGCGGCCTGCCAGCGATCAAACGATCGCCGCAGGCCGTGTTATTATTGCCTTTTCAGTATATTTAGACAGGAAGAGTATTTTGACTACTGACACTCATACTCTGCACATTGAAGAGATTTTAGAACTGCTGCCGCACCGCTACCCGTTTTTGCTGGTAGATCGCGTACTGGACTTCGAAGAAGGCCGTTTTCTGCGCGCGGTGAAAAATGTCTCTGTCAATGAGCCGTTTTTCCAGGGCCACTTCCCTGGTAAGCCGATTTTTCCGGGTGTTTTGATTTTAGAAGCGATGGCGCAAGCCACCGGGATTCTGGCGTTTAAAAGCGTAGGCAAGCTGGAGCCGGGTGAACTTTACTATTTCGCTGGTATAGATGAAGCGCGCTTTAAGCGTCCTGTTGTGCCAGGTGATCAGATGGTGATGGAAGTCACCTTTGAAAAAACCCGCCGTGGCCTGACCCGCTTTAAGGGCGTGGCGATGGTCGACGGCAAAGTGGTTTGCGAAGCTACCATGATGTGTGCGCGCAGCCGGGAGGCCTGATACGTGATTGATAAATCCGCCTTTATTCATCCCACCGCCATTGTAGAAGAAGGCGCCGTGATTGGCGCTAATGTCCACATTGGCCCGTTTTGTATTGTCGGTCCGGATGTTGAGATCGGTGAAGGAACGGTGCTGAAATCTCATGTCGTCGTGAATGGTCATACTAAAATCGGCCGCGATAACGAGATTTATCAGTTCGCATCCATTGGGGAAGTAAACCAGGATCTGAAATATGCTGGCGAACCTACCCGCGTGGAAATCGGCGATCGCAACCGCATTCGCGAGAGCGTGACGATTCATCGAGGAACCGTACAAGGCGGTGGCTTGACGAAGGTGGGCAGCGATAACCTGCTGATGATCAACGCGCACGTCGCGCATGATTGTACGGTAGGTAGCCGCTGCATCCTGGCTAACAACGCAACGTTAGCCGGTCACGTATCGGTGGACGACTTCGCCATTATTGGCGGCATGACTGCTGTTCATCAGTTCTGCATCATTGGTGCGCACGTGATGGTTGGCGGCTGCTCCGGCGTGGCGCAAGATGTACCGCCTTATGTTATCGCACAGGGCAACCACGCGACGCCGTTTGGCGTCAACCTCGAAGGCTTAAAGCGTCGCGGCTTTAGCAAAGAGGCGCTGCACGCTATTCGTAATGCCTACAAGCTGCTTTATCGCAGTGGTAAAACGCTGGATGAAGTGAAGCCGGAGATTGCCGAGCTGGCGGCGCAGCATCCTGAAGTCCAGGCATTCTCGGATTTCTTCGAGCGTTCTACTCGCGGTTTGATTCGTTAATGAGCGCAGCGCGTCCACTTACGATTGCCCTGGTCGCCGGAGAAACCTCCGGCGATATTCTTGGTGCCGGCCTCATTCGCGCTTTGAAAGCAAAAATGCCCGACGCTCGCTTTGTCGGTGTGGCTGGCCCGCGCATGCAAGAACAAGGGTGTGAAGCCTGGTACGACATGGAAGAGCTTGCGGTAATGGGTATTGTGGAGGTGCTGGGCCGTTTGCGCCGGCTACTGCATATTCGCGCCGACCTCACGCGACGTTTCACCGAGCTGAAGCCGGATGTTTTTGTCGGCATCGACGCGCCAGACTTCAACATCACGCTTGAAGGCAACCTCAAGAAGCAAGGCATTCGCACCATTCATTATGTCAGCCCTTCCGTCTGGGCCTGGCGACAAAAACGCGTTTTCAAAATCGGCAGAGCCACCGATCTGGTGCTGGCGTTTCTGCCTTTCGAAAAAGCGTTTTACGACAGATTTAACGTACCGTGCCGCTTTATCGGTCACACCATGGCGGATGCAATGCCGCTCGACCCGGATAAAAATGCGGCGCGAGAGACATTAGGCATTGCCCGAGAAGCCCGCTGTCTTGCGCTTCTCCCCGGCAGCCGCAGCGCCGAAGTGGAAATGCTCAGCGCCGATTTTCTGAAAACCGCGCAGCTGCTGCGCAAGGTTTATCCGGAACTGGAAGTGGTGGTGCCGCTGGTAAACGCAAAGCGACGCGAGCAGTTTGAGCGGATTAAAGCGGAAGTTGCGCCAGATTTACCGGCGCATCTGCTGGACGGTCACGCGCGTGAAGCGATGATAGCGAGCGACGCCGCGCTGCTTGCTTCCGGCACTGCCGCGCTGGAGTGCATGCTGGCCAAGTGCCCGATGGTTGTCGGGTATCGCATGAAGCCCTTTACCTTCTGGCTGGCGAAGCGGCTGGTAAAAACGGAATTTGTCTCCCTGCCGAACTTACTGGCGGGAAGAGAGCTGGTTAAAGAGCTGTTGCAGGAAGAGTGCGAGCCGCAAAAACTTGCCGCTGCGCTGCAACCGCTGCTGGCAGATGGCAAACAGAGCCATGAAATGCACGACACTTTCCGAAAACTGCACGAGCAGATCCGCTGTAACGCTGATGAGCAGGCAGCGCTCGCCGTGCTGGAGCTTGCACGATGATGGAATTTATCTACCCGCATACGCAGCTGGTGGCGGGCGTGGATGAAGTCGGGCGCGGCCCGCTGGTTGGCGCCGTGGTGACTGCGGCGGTGATTCTGGATCCGGCCCGTCCTGTAGTCGGCCTGGCCGACTCCAAAAAACTTTCCGAAAAACGCCGCCTGGCGCTTTTTGATGAGATCCGTGAAAAGGCGCTGGCCTGGAGCATCGGTCGCGCCGAGCCGCATGAAATCGATGAACTGAATATTCTGCACGCCACTATGCTCGCCATGCAGCGCGCCGTGGCCGGACTCGCTATCGTACCGGAATATGTATTAATTGACGGCAATCGCTGTCCGAAACTGCCAGTTCCTGCGATGGCTGTCGTAAAAGGCGACAGCAGGGTTGCAGAAATCAGCGCCGCGTCGATACTTGCCAAAGTCACGCGCGATGCGGAAATGGCTGAGCTGGATCTAAGCTTTCCTCAATATGGTTTCGCCCAACATAAGGGCTATCCTACCGCTTTCCATCTTGAACGGCTGGCTGAGCATGGCGCGACGATACATCACCGGCGCAGTTTCGCACCGGTTAAGCGCGCGCTGGGCCTGACGTCTTAAGATAATCTGATACAACGAACCGGAAACAGAGATGGCTGAACCTCGTTTTGTGCACCTGCGGGTGCACAGTGACTATTCCATGATCGACGGACTGGCAAAGACGGGGCCGCTGGTGAAAAAGGCGGCCGCACTCGGCATGCCTGCGCTGGCTATAACTGACTTCACTAACCTTTGCGGGCTGGTGAAATTTTATGGCGGCGCGCACGGCGCAGGGATGAAACCGATAATCGGCGCGGATTTTAACGTCCAGAGCGAGTTGCTGGGCGATGAATTCACCCACATCACCGTCCTTGCCGCAAACAACACCGGTTACCAGAACCTGACGCTGCTTATCTCAAAAGCCTATCAGCGCGGGTATGGCGCCGCTGGCCCGTGGATTGACCGCGAATGGCTGGCTGAGCTTAATGAAGGGTTAATCCTGCTTTCCGGCGGCAGAATGGGCGACGTGGGTAAAAGTCTGCTGCGCGGCAACAGCGCGCTGGTGGATCAGTGCGTAGAGTTTTATCAGCGCTATTTTGCCGATCGCTATTATCTGGAGCTGGTGCGCACGGGGCGCGCCGATGAAGAAACCTATCTGCATGCCGCCGTAAGGCTGGCGGAAGAGAAGGGGTTGCCGGTCGTTGCCACCAACGATGTGCGCTTTATCGATCCTTCAGACTTCGACGCCCACGAAATTCGCGTCGCCATTCATGATGGCTTTACGCTCGACGATCCTAAACGCCCGCGCTTCTACTCCACGCAGCAGTACATGCGTACCGAAGAGGAGATGTGCGAGCTTTTCTCCGACCTGCCGGAAGCGCTGGAAAACAGTGTAGAGATTGCCCGCCGTTGTAACGTAACTGTGCGTCTTGGCGAATATTTCTTGCCGCAGTTCCCGACCGGCAATATGACCACCGAAGATTTCCTGGTGGCGAAGTCGAAAGAAGGGCTGGAAGAGCGCCTGGAATTTCTGTTCCCCGACCCGGCGGTTCGCGCCGAAAAACGTCCTGAATATGATGAACGCCTCGATATCGAGTTGCAGGTTATTAACCAGATGGGGTTTCCTGGTTACTTCCTTATCGTTATGGAGTTTATCCAGTGGTCGAAGGACAACGGCATTCCGGTGGGGCCGGGCCGTGGTTCCGGCGCCGGGTCGCTTGTGGCGTACGCGCTAAAAATTACCGATCTCGATCCGCTGGAATTTGACCTGCTGTTCGAACGTTTCCTCAACCCGGAGCGTGTCTCCATGCCCGACTTCGACGTCGACTTCTGCATGGAAAAACGTGACCAGGTTATTGAGCACGTGGCGGATATGTATGGCCGTGATGCGGTATCGCAAATCATCACCTTCGGCACCATGGCGGCGAAAGCGGTTATCCGCGACGTAGGGCGAGTGCTGGGGCATCCGTATGGTTTTGTCGACCGCATCTCCAAGCTTATCCCGCCAGACCCAGGCATGACGCTCGCCAAAGCGTTTGAAGCGGAGCCGCAGCTGCCAGAAATTTATGAGGCCGATGAAGAGGTCAAAGCCCTCATCGACATGGCGCGCAAGCTTGAAGGGGTAACGCGAAACGCTGGCAAGCACGCCGGCGGCGTGGTTATCGCGCCGACCAAAATTACTGATTTCGCGCCGCTGTATTGCGACGAAATGGGGCATCACCCCGTCACCCAGTTTGACAAAAACGACGTGGAATACGCGGGCCTGGTGAAGTTCGACTTCCTTGGGCTGCGCACGCTTACCATCATTAACTGGGCGCTTGAGATGATCAACGCCCGCCGCGCGAAGCAGGGTCTTGAGCCCATTGATATCGCCGCCATTCCGCTGGACGATAAAAAAAGCTTCGATATGTTGCAGCGCTCGGAAACCACCGCGGTATTCCAGCTTGAATCGCGCGGCATGAAGGATCTGATCAAGCGCCTGCAACCTGACTGCTTCGAAGATATGATCGCGCTTGTGGCGCTGTTCCGTCCGGGGCCGCTGCAATCCGGCATGGTGGACAACTTTATCGACCGTAAGCACGGGCGCGAAGCTATCTCTTATCCGGATGTGCAATGGCAGCATGAAAGCCTGAAGCCTGTACTGGAGCCGACCTACGGCATCATTCTGTACCAGGAACAGGTAATGCAGATTGCCCAGGTGCTCTCAGGCTATACGCTGGGCGGCGCAGACATGCTGCGTCGTGCGATGGGTAAGAAAAAGCCCGAAGAGATGGCCAAACAGCGTTCTGTCTTTGAAGAGGGTGCGAAGAAGAACGGCGTCGACGGCGAACTGGCGATGAAAATCTTTGACCTGGTGGAAAAATTCGCCGGTTACGGATTTAACAAATCGCACTCCGCCGCTTACGCGCTGGTTTCTTACCAGACGCTGTGGCTGAAAGCGCACTACCCGGCGGAATTTATGGCGGCGGTGATGACTGCCGATATGGACAACACCGATAAAGTGGTGGGCCTGGTGGACGAATGCTGGCGTATGGGGCTGAAAGTGCTGCCGCCAGACATTAACTCCGGCTTGTACCAGTTCCATGTGAACGATGACGGTGAAATCGTCTACGGCATCGGCGCCATTAAAGGCGTGGGCGAAGGCCCGATTGAAGCGATTCTGGAAGCGCGCAATAAAGACGGTTACTTCCGCGAATTGTTCGATCTTTGCGCCCGTACGGACACTAAAAAGCTCAACCGGCGCGTGCTGGAAAAGCTGATCATGTCCGGCGCGTTCGACCGTCTGGGCCCGCACCGCGCGGCGCTGATGAACGCGCTTGGCGACGCGCTGAAAGCAGCCGATCAGCATGCTAAAGCTGAGGCTATTGGACAGGCGGATATGTTCGGCGTGCTGGCGGAAGAGCCAGAGCAAATTGAGCAATCTTACGCCAGTTGCCAGCCGTGGCCGGAGCAGGTGGTGCTGGACGGCGAGCGCGAAACGCTGGGGCTCTACTTAACCGGGCACCCGATAAACCAGTATCTGAAAGAGATTGAGCGTTATGTCGGCGGCATGAGGCTTAAAGATATGCATCCGACCGAGCGTGGTAAAGTCACCACGGCGGCGGGGCTTGTGATTTCCGCGCGGGTTATGGTCACCAAGCGCGGCAATCGTATCGGCATCTGTACATTGGATGACCGCTCAGGGCGTCTGGAAGTGATGTTATTCACGGACGCGCTGGAAAAATACCAGCAGTTGCTGGAAAAAGACCGGATCCTGATCGTTAGCGGACAGGTCAGCTTTGATGACTTCAGCGGAGGGCTTAAAATGACCGCCCGCGAAGTCATGGACATTGACGAAGCCCGCGAAAAGTATGCGCGCGGGCTTGCTATCTCGCTGACGGACAGGCAAATTGATGACCAGCTTTTAAACCGTCTCCGTCAGTCTCTGGAACCCCATCGTTCGGGGACAATTCCAGTACATCTCTACTATCAGAGGGCGGACGCCCGTGCGCGGTTGCGTTTCGGCGCGACGTGGCGTGTCTCGCCAAGCGATCGTTTACTTAACGATCTGCGTGGCCTGATTGGTTCGGAGCAGGTGGAACTGGAATTTGACTGATGCGTGTGCATCCACGTTTCCCGGGTTCTGAATCACCAGGCCGGTAGCCGCATGGCTACCAGGCCCGGAGCAGGTGGAACTGGAGTTTGACTAATACAGGAATATTATGAGTCTGAATTTCCTTGATTTTGAACAGCCGATTGCAGAGCTGGAAGCGAAAATCGATTCCCTGACCGCCGTAGGCCGTCAGGATGAAAAACTGGATATTAATATCGACGAAGAGGTTCATCGCCTGCGCGAGAAGAGCGTAGAGCTGACCCGTAAAATTTTCGCCGATTTGGGTGCATGGCAGATTGCGCAACTGGCGCGTCATCCGCAGCGCCCTTATACCCTGGATTATGTCCGTCTGGCGTTTGATGAATTCGACGAGCTGGCGGGCGACCGCGCTTACGCTGATGATAAAGCTATCGTTGGCGGCATCGCGCGTCTGGAAGGGCGTCCGGTGATGATCATCGGTCACCAGAAAGGACGTGAAACCAAAGAAAAAATCCGCCGCAACTTTGGTATGCCAGCGCCGGAAGGTTATCGTAAAGCGCTGCGCCTGATGGAGATGGCGGAGCGTTTCAAAATGCCCATCATCACCTTTATCGACACCCCTGGCGCTTATCCGGGCGTGGGCGCGGAAGAGCGCGGCCAGTCTGAAGCCATTGCCCGCAACCTGCGGGAAATGTCACGCCTGAAAGTGCCGGTTATCTGCACCGTTATCGGCGAAGGCGGTTCCGGCGGCGCGCTGGCTATCGGCGTGGGCGACAAAGTCAACATGCTGCAATACAGCACCTATTCCGTTATTTCGCCGGAAGGCTGCGCCTCTATTCTGTGGAAAAGCGCGGATAAAGCGCCGCTCGCTGCGGAAGCGATGGGCATTATCGCCCCGCGCCTGAAAGAGCTGAAGCTTATCGATTCCGTCATCGGCGAACCGCTTGGCGGCGCGCACCGTAACCCGGAAACCATGGCCGCCTCGCTGAAGGCGCAACTGCTGGCGGATCTGGCGGATCTCGACGTGCTGAGCACTGAAGACCTGCTCAACCGCCGTTATCAGCGTCTGATGAGCTACGGTTACGCTTGATTCAACATCTTTTTCTTTTTTCCACTAAAGGCTGACATCTGTCAGCCTTTTTTAATCTATTTATTTTGTGATCCGCCTCAACGAGACGGCATGCGCTGTTGGTCCGCTTCGCTAGACTCCATTTATTTGCGACGTCTGTTGCAGAACGGTGAAATTGTTTCTTAAACGCCTCACCTTTTCGGAGTAATTGCTATGAGCATGAAACGAGCCGCACTCGGCGTAGTCGCGGCGGGTATTTTTCTGCATTCTCCGCCCGCCACTTCCGCCCTGCTTGAAGCCAGCAGTGAACCTTACCCCGTAAAATCCGCTGATTTACAAAAGAAAGAACAGGAACTAACCAACTTTCCGCTGATGAAATCAGTTAAAGATTCGATCAAAACCCTGGATAACGACAGCGTGGAGCAAATCGCGCCTGGAAGCGCCAGCAATCCCGATAACGTGAAAAGGGTGGAAAGCATCCTCAAAAGCACGGACTGGGATTACCTTTTTCCGCTGCGGGCCCAGGAATATACCTACGTTAATTTTCTGAAGGCTGTCGGCAAATTCCCAGCGGTATGCGGCAGCTACAGCGACGGGCGCAACAGCGAGGCTATTTGCCGTAAATCGCTGGCGACCATGTTTGCCCATTTCGCCCAGGAAACCGGCGGCCATGAAAGCTGGCGCCCTGAGCAGGAATGGCGACAGGCTTTGGTCTATCTGCGTGAAATGGGATGGAACGAGGGGCAAAAAGGCGGCTACAACGGCGAATGCAACCCGGATGTCTGGCAGGGGCAAACCTGGCCATGCGGAAAAGATAAAGACGGCGATTTCGTCAGTTATTTCGGTCGGGGCGCCAAACAACTTTCTTACAACTATAACTACGGTCCTTTTTCCGATGCCATGTTCGGCACGGTACGCACTTTGCTTGATAAACCAGAGATGGTGGCGGATACATGGCTTAATCTCGCCAGCGCCATTTTTTTCTTTGCCTACCCGCAGCCGCCTAAACCCAGCATGATGCATGTTATCGACGGTACCTGGAAACCTAACGATCGCGACAAGGCTAACGGGCTGGTGCCAGGTTTTGGCGTCACTATTCAGATAATTAACGGCGGCGTTGAGTGCGGCGGCCTGACAGAAAACGCCCAGTCGCTTAACCGCATCGCTTATTACAAAGAGTTTGCTAAATACCTTAAAGTGGCCGTACCTGCTGATGAAGTGCTGGGTTGTAAGGGCATGAAACAGTTCGACAGCGGCGGCGCTGGCGCATTGCCTGTCTATTGGGAACAGGACTGGGGATGGAGCGCAGAAACGCCTTCCGGCCAGACCTACTCATGCCAGCTGGTGGGTTACCAGACTCCCTTCAGCGCTTTCAAAGAGGGCGATTACGCAAACTGCGTTAAACACTTCTTCAATGTGAAAGTGGTGGATGAGGCTGACGCAAATGACACGCCGCAACCCACGCCTGAACCGCAGCCCACGCCGGAACCGCAGCCCACGCCGGAACCGCAACCCACGCCTGAACCGCAGCCATCGCCTGAACCGCAGCCCACGCCGCAGCCTGAACCGCAACCCGCTGTTAATGTCGCACCGGTGGCGATGATTGCCGGCCCGGTTGGCGCCGTGGAAGCGGGCAGTAAAGTTTCACTGAGCGCGGAAGGTTCAACCGATGAAAACGGCGATGCGTTGACCTATAAATGGATGGCGCAGGATGGCCAGACCGTGAGCGGCAAAGACAAATCGGTCATTGTTTTTGACGCGCCGGAAAAAACGGAAGATGCGCAATATGTTATCAGCCTGACGGTGGACGACGGTAGCCTGAGCAGCACTGCGTCCTATACGCTTAACGTAAAAGCGAAAGCTTCCACGCCTTCGGGCGGCGATTCGACGAGCTATCCGGCATGGAGCAGCACGCAAAAATGGAACTCCGGGGATATTGTCATTAACCACGGCAAACTCTTCCAGTGCAAACCCTTCCCCTATGGCGGATGGTGTAATACCGCTCCGGCTTATTACGAGCCTGGCGCGGGACTTGCCTGGCAGGATGCCTGGACTGCTCTGTAAACGCATAACGCCAGCGCTCGTCGCTGGCGTTAACAACTATGCTTACCAGACGCTTTTTTGCCAGGAGGTAAGCAGTGAACATTATCGCCATCATGGGGCCGCACGGCGCATTTTATAAAGACGAGCCGATCGAGGAGCTCCAGGCCGCGCTCCAGCGTCAGGGTTTTCAGGTTATCTGGCCGAAAAACAGCACCGACCTGCTGAAGTTTATTGAACATAACCCGCGCATCTGCGGCGTGATTTTTGACTGGGACGAATACAGTCTCGATCTCTGTAGCGAAATCAACCGCCTCAACGAGTATCTGCCGCTCTACGCGTTTATCAATACGCACTCTTCTCTGGATGTTAGCGTTAATGAAATGCGCATGGCGCTGTGGTTTTTTGAATATGCCCTCGGCGCGGCGGAAGATATCGCCACGCGCATCCGGCAATACACTAACGAGTACCTCGATAACATTACGCCGCCCTTTACCAGAGCGCTGTTTACCTATGTGAAAGAGGGAAAATATACCTTCTGCACGCCCGGGCATATGGCGGGCACCGCCTATCAGAAAAGCCCGGTTGGCTGCCTGTTTTATGATTTCTTTGGCGGCAATACGCTGAAAGCGGATGTCTCTATTTCGGTTACCGAACTGGGTTCGCTGCTGGATCATACCGGCCCGCATCTGGAGGCGGAGGAGTACATCGCCCGCACCTTCGGCGCTGAGCAAAGTTATATGGTGACCAACGGCACGTCCACCTCGAACAAAATCGTCGGCATGTACGCCGCGCCAGCGGGCAGCACCCTGCTGGTTGACCGCAACTGCCATAAGTCGCTCACGCATTTATTGATGATGAGCGACATTGTGCCGCTGTGGCTAAAGCCCACCCGCAATGCGCTCGGCATTCTCGGCGGCATTCCGAAGCGGGAGTTTAACCGGGCGACAATTGAAGCAAAGATCGCCCAGACGAAAAACGCCAGTTGGCCGGTTCATGCGGTTATCACTAACTCCACTTACGACGGTTTGCTTTACAACACTAACTGGATCAAGCACGCCCTCGATGTGCCTTCCATTCATTTTGATTCCGCCTGGGTGCCTTATACCCATTTTCACCCTATCTACCAGGGAAAAAGCGGCATGAGCGGCGAGCGCATTCCGGGTAAGGTTTTCTTTGAAACGCAATCCACCCACAAAATGCTGGCCGCCTTTTCTCAGGCTTCGCTGATACACATCAAAGGCGATTACGACGAAGAAACGTTCAACGAAGCCTACATGATGCATACCACCACCTCGCCAAGCTATCCGCTGGTGGCGTCTATCGAAACCGCGGCGGCAATGCTGCGCGGCAACCCGGGACGCAGGCTGATTAACCGTTCCGTCGAGCGCGCTCTGCATTTCCGTAAAGAGGTGCAGCGGCTGCGTGAAGAGTCGGACAGCTGGTTTTTCGATATCTGGCAGCCTGAAGAGATCGATGAGGCGGACTGCTGGCCTATCGCGCCGGGTGAAACCTGGCACGGCTTTAACGATGCCGACGACGATCACATGTATCTCGACCCGGTAAAAGTCACCATTCTTACGCCAGGCATGGACGAGCAAGGGAATATGGCGGAGCAGGGGATCCCGGCGGCGCTGGTGGCGAAATTTCTCGACGAGCGCGGCGTGGTGGTCGAGAAAACCGGCCCCTACAACCTGCTCTTTTTGTTCAGCATTGGCATCGACAAAACCCGCGCGATGAGCCTGCTGCGCGGCCTGACCGAGTTCAAGCGCGCCTATGACCTTAACCTGCGGGTAAAAAACATGCTGCCGGACCTTTATGCCGAAGACCCAGACTTCTACCGCAACATGCGCATACAGACGCTGGCGCAGGGCATTCACGATCTCATCAAGCAACATGATATGGCGAGCCTGATGCTGCGTGCTTTCGATGTGTTGCCGGAGATGAAGCTCACGCCGCATGAAATGTATCAGCAGCAGGTAAAAGGCAATGTAGAGACAGTGGAGATAGAGAAGCTTATCAACCGTGTCTCTGCGAATATGATCCTGCCTTATCCGCCTGGCGTGCCGCTGGTGATGCCCGGAGAGAGGATCACCGAAGAGAGCCGCGCAGTGCTCGACTTCCTGCTGATGCTCTGTTCCATCGGCAGACATTATCCAGGTTTTGAAACGGATATTCATGGCGCGAAGCTTGGGGAAGATGGCGTTTATCGCGTACGTGTCTTAAAAAATAGTTGACCCCTTGTTTTGCCGTTACCGTCTGGTTAACGTGCAAAAAAAGCAAAAGGAGAGAGCATGCTGGGTTTAAAACAGATTCACCATATCGCCATCATCGCAACGGATTATGAAAAGAGTAAGGCCTTTTACTGCGATATCCTCGGCTTCACGCTGATGTCGGAAGTGTATCGCGAAGCGCGGGATTCCTGGAAAGGGGATCTGGCGCTGAACGGCCAGTACGTGATTGAGCTTTTTTCTTTTCCGTTTCCGCCCGCTCGCCCCAGCCGCCCGGAAGCCTGCGGCCTGCGCCATCTCGCGTTTAGCGTGGACGATGTCGATCAGGCGGCGTCTTACCTGGAAAGCCGCGGCGTAAAATGCGAGGCAGTACGCATTGATGAGCTGACCGGCAAGCGTTTTACCTTCTTTAACGATCCGGACGGCCTGCCACTGGAGCTTTATCAGCAGTAAGACTTGCCCGAACCCGCAATGCCCGGTAACGTGCCGGGCAACTTCTTCATTGAACGCTGCGTTATGACCACTCTTTCACTCACTTCGCTGCATAACTTTCGCCGTTTGCTGGTGGCGTTCAGCGGCGGGCTGGATTCCTCCGTGCTGCTGCATGCGCTTGCGCATTTGCGTGAAGCTGATCCTTCGCTCGACCTGCGCGCTATTCACGTTCATCACGGCATTAGTTTGCATGCCGATAGCTGGGCGGCGCATTGTGAGCGCGTTTGCGAAACGCTGAATGTGCCGCTGACGGTTCGGCGCGTGCAACTCGCGCAGGAAGGGCTGGGGCTGGAAGGGCAGGCGCGCAAGGCGAGATACGCCGCTTTCGCCGATGCTTTGCGGCCCGATGAGGCGCTGGTTACGGCACAGCATCAGGACGACCAGTGCGAAACCGTATTGCTGGCGCTCAAGCGCGGCAGCGGCCCGGCAGGCCTGGCGGCGATGCCGGAAAAACTCGCTTTCGCCGGCACGTTTATTTTGCGCCCGCTGCTTCATCTCTCCCGCGCTCAGCTGGAACAGTATGCGCAGGCGCAACATCTTGCGTGGATTGAAGACGAGAGCAATCAGGACGACAGCTATGACCGTAACTTCCTGCGCTTACGGGTGCTGCCGCAGCTGACGTCGCGCTGGCCTCACTTTGCCGAAGCGGCGGCGCGCAGCGCGCAGCTTTGCGGTGAACAGGAGCAGTTGCTGGATGAATTGCTGAACGAAGAACTGACATCATTAACCGGCGAACAGGGCGAGCTTCGTCTTGCCCCGCTTTCGGAAATGAGCGACAACCGGCGCGGGGCTTTGCTTCGGCGCTGGCTTGCCTCGCACGGCGCGCAAATGCCTTCCCGCGCCGCGTTGCAGCGTCTGTGGAGCGAGGTGGCGCAAAGCCGCGAAGATGCCTGCCCGCGCCTGCGTTTTGGCGACCATGAAGCGCGCCGTTATCAGGAGGCGTTGTGGTGGGTACGGCTGTGCCCGGGGCAAGGCGACCGCGTTATTTTCTGGGAAAACCTGGCTAAACCGCTTGCGTTGCCGGACGGGCTGGGGCAACTGATAGTGGGCGAGCAGGGCGCGCGCGTGCGAATGCCCGCGGCTGATGAACGCGTTACGGTGCGCTTTCGCGCCCAGGGCCTTTTGCATATTGTCGGACGGGAGCGGGGCCGCAGCCTGAAAAAACTCTGGCAGGAGTTGCGCATCCCACCCTGGCGGCGCGACACTACCCCCTTAATTTTTTATGGTGAGCAACTTATCTGCGCTCCGGGCATTTTCGTGACCCGTGAGGGTATGGCGCAGGGGGAAACAGGCTGGCATATAGACTGGCGAAAGGAGCAAAACGAATGAAAAAATGGGTAATGCTGGCGGGGCTGACGCTGTGCAGCATGTCGGCGCTGGCGAAAGGCGATCTAAAAGCTGGCGAAGAAAAAGCGGTAATGTGCGTGGCCTGCCATGGCGCGACCGGCAAGGTCTCTGTGCCGCTCTATCCTAATCTGGCCGGGCAGAACGAAGAGTACCTCGCCCACGCGTTGCATGCTTATAAAAAAGGCGAGCGCAGCGGCGGTCAGGCGGAAATCATGAAAGCGTACGTTAGCGGTCTGTCTGATAGCGACATTGACAACCTTGCGGCGTGGTACGCCAGCCAGAAGCCATAAAAAAGGGCAGCCGTTGGCTGCCCTTGTTGTCTGGTGTGGCTCAGGATTCGCTGACCACGACGGTGCCAATTTCAGGATGGCTGAAGCTGGCGATTTTATCGAGACGAACTTCCCGCGTTGCCCCGGCTTCATCGACAACCAAATATTCGACGTTTTTACGAGAAACCAGGTCGTTAGCTTGCGCCTTAAAAACTTCACCGTTCTTCAGTTCCAGCGTCAGTAACAAGTGATGCTGGCAGGCGAGTTCGAGATTGTCATAATCGTCACAGTTGATGGGTTGATAGGCATCATTCATTGACATAATCGCTCACCAGTAAGTTCGCGGCAGCATACGCCGCCTTTTCCCTGACCGACTCTGAAAGCGCATCGTTGGAAGCGACCTCATTCAGAACCTTTAACACGCAGCCTAACGCATCGGGAATATACCCCAGATCGCCGCTGGCGATTTCTGCATAGCGCTTGCGTATTAATTCACAATAACTTTCCACATGCCCTCCTGTCAGAGTCCTGACTGCTGACTTCGTTGTGGGATGCAAGTCTAAGCCTACGAAGATAAACTCTGTTTAGCAAGGTGACTATACCATAGTCGCCTGAACGATATTAACGGATAACGGGGCCAAAGCAGGGAATTCTACGGCAGGTCGCCGCTACTGCGTTACAATAGCGTCCAGCATAATGTGGGGGACGTGATGGCATTAAAAGCAACGATTTACAAAGCGGCGGTTAACGTAGCGGATCTGGACCGTCAGCAATTTCTGGAAACCAGCCTGACGCTTGCCCGTCATCCATCCGAAACGCAGGAGCGCATGATGCTGCGTCTGCTGGCATGGATAATCAACGCCGACGAACGGCTGCAATTTACGCGCGGTCTGTGCGCTGATGATGAGCCGGAAATCTGGCTGCGTAACGATCACATGGGCATTGAGCTTTGGGTCGAATTGGGGCTGCCCGACGAGCGTCGGCTGCGCAAGGCGGTGAATCAATCTAAAGCGGTAGTGCTCTTTACCTATAACGATCGCGCCGCTCAGGTCTGGTGGCAGCAAAATCAGGATAAGCTGCGCCAGTATAAAAACCTCGCTATCTGGTACATCAATGATGAGCAGTTGGCGAAGGTGAGCGCCCTTGCGGATCGCACGATGTCTTTGCAGGCGACATTGCAGGAAGGGATCATCTGGCTTTCCGACGCGCGCCAGAACCTGGAGCTTCAGTTAACGCCGTGGCAGCAGGCCTCATGATCGAAATTTCGCGCAGCGTCGCTATTCCCGATGAAGAAGTCACGATTACCGCTATTCGGGCGCAGGGCGCGGGCGGCCAGCATGTCAATAAAACCTCGACGGCTATCCATCTGCGGTTTGATATCAAAACCTCAAGCCTGCCGGAAGAGTATAAAAACCGGCTGCTGGCGGCGAGCCACCATCTCATCACCCAGGAAGGGGTGGTGATTATCAAAGCGCAGTCGCATCGCAGCCAGGAGATGAACCGGGAAGAGGCTGTTGCGCGGCTTATTGCGTTAATTCGGGAACTTACCGTGACGCAAAAGAGTCGAAAAGCTACGAAACCCACGCGGGCGTCAAAGGTGCGTCGCCGCGAGGCGAAAACGCAAAAATCCGCGACTAAAGCGCTGCGTGGCAAAATTCGCGGTCTGTAAAAGCCAGTCACCCTAAGAATATAAGGAAATCAGGTGAAAAAGAGCATTGTGCCCGCCGCCGCTGCGCTGCTGAGTATGCTGGCGCTTTTTGGCTGTAATAATCGCGCTGAAGTGCAGACGCTTCAGCCCGCCTCTTCGGCAGAGCTCAAACCTATGCAGCAGAGCTGGCGCGGTATATTGCCGTGCGCCGATTGCGAAGGCATCGAAACGTCGCTTTTCCTGGAAACAGATGGCACGTGGGTGATGAACGAGCGCTATCAGGGAGCCAGAGAACCCACGGTTATCGCCTCCTGGGGCACCTGGGCGCGTACTGCGGGTAAACTGGTGCTGACCGACAGCGAAGGTGAAAAGCGTTATTTTCATGCCAAAGGCGAGCAGCTTGAAATGCTCGATCGCGAAGGCAAGCCTGTTTCTTCCTCGCTTAATTACACGCTTTCGCCAGTCCAGGCCTCGCTGCCGACAACGCCTGTGGCGATGAAAGGCTTCTATTTCTATATGGCGGATGCGGCCGTTTTTACCGACTGCGCCACGGGGCGCCGCTTTCCTGTTTCGGATAACGCCCAACTGGAGCGAGATTATGCCGTAGCGCGGGATGGCGAACAAAAACCGGTGCTGCTGGTTGCGCAGGCGCATTTCACGCTGGAGCCCAACCCGGACAGCGGCGCGATGCAAAAAGCGCTGGTGATCGACAGCCATAGCCGTTTCGAAAAGAACAAAGATTGCCAGGACTGACCCGTTACTGAAATAACGGCTGGCCGTCAGGTTAATCCCCTTTTTTAAATGCCGGGCAATGGCCTTTCTTGTCGATAATAAAAAACGCCCCGACAAAGCGGGGCGTGAGGATACCAAAGCGCTTACTTGCGGATGTTGCTGACGAGGAAGTTCAGAATATCGCCCGTTTTAATCATCTGCTTTTCGCCGTTGCGACGGTATTTATACTCAACCTCATCGCTATCCAGGTTACGATCGCCAATCACGATAGTGTGCGGAATGCCGATAAGCTCCATATCCGCAAACATGACGCCCGGGCGCTCTTTACGGTCGTCCATTAGCACTTCAATGCCTTGCGCGCGCAGTTCGCTGTAGAGTTTCTCAGCCAACTCCTGCACGCGGAAAGATTTGTGCATGTTCATCGGCAGGATAGCAACCTGGAACGGCGCGATAGCGTCCGGCCAGACGATGCCGCGCTCGTCGTAGTTCTGTTCAATTGCCGCCGCCACGACGCGCGTTACGCCAATACCGTAACAGCCCATGGTCAGCACCTGGTTGCGGCCATCTTCGCCCTGTACGGAGGCTTTCAGCGCGTCAGAGTATTTGGTGCCAAGCTGGAAAATATGGCCCACTTCAATGCCGCGTTTGATAAGCAGCGTACCCTGGCCGTCCGGGCTTGGATCGCCCGCCACCACGTTTCGGATATCCGCCACTTCCGGCGTCGCCACGTCGCGATCCCAGTTAATGCCGAAATAGTGTTTACCGTCGATGTTGGCGCCAGCGGCGAAATCGCTCATCACGGCAACGGAACGGTCAATGACTACCGGCACCGGCATGTTGACCGGGCCGAGAGAACCCGGGCCTGCCTTGATAACAGCGCGGATTTCCGCTTCGGTCGCAAAAGTGAGCGGGCTTGCCACTTGCGCCAGCTTCTCGGCTTTCACTTCGTTCAGCTCATGGTCGCCGCGCACCAGCAGGGCAACCAGCGGGTATGCGCTGTCTTCCACCGCTTTGACCAGCAGCGTCTTAACGGTTTTTTCTACCGGCAGGTTAAACTGCTCTACCAGCTCAGCGATGGTTTTCGCGTTCGGCGTATCAACAAGCTGCATCTCTTGCGTAGCGGCTTCGCGCGGGGCTTTCGGCGCCACGGCTTCCGCCAGCTCAATGTTGGCGGCGTAGTCAGAGGTATCGGAGAAGATCACGTCATCTTCGCCGCTCTGCGCCAGCACCTGGAACTCATGGGAAGCGCTGCCGCCAATCGAGCCGGTATCGGCCTGTACCGCACGGAAATCCAGACCCATACGAGAGAAGATTTTGCTGTACGCGGCATACATCTTGTCATAGGTCTCTTGCAGGGATTCCTGAGACGTGTGGAAAGAGTACGCATCCTTCATCAGAAACTCGCGGGAGCGCATTACGCCAAAGCGTGGACGCACTTCGTCGCGGAACTTGGTCTGGATCTGATAGAAGTTCAGCGGCAACTGTTTATAAGAGCTCAGTTCATTACGGATAAGATCGGTAATGACTTCCTCATGCGTCGGGCCGAGCACAAACGGACGATCGCCACGATCGGCGATGCGCAGCAGTTCCGGACCGTACTGCTCCCAGCGACCACTCTCCTGCCACAGTTCAGAAGGCTGAACGACCGGCATTAACACCTCGATCGCACCGGCATTGTTCATCTCTTCACGCACGATGTTCTCGACTTTTTTCAGGACGCGCACGCCGGTCGGCAGCCAGGTGTATAACCCGGAGGCCAGCTTGCGGATCATCCCGGCGCGCAGCATCAGCTGATGGCTGATAACTTCGGCGTCGGCAGGTGTCTCCTTAAGGGTGGAGAGCAGATATTGGCTAGTACGCATGTTGTTACGGTTCCATTTGAACTATCGGAGCAGGCCGGAAGGCCTGGCGCAAAAAAAGTGGTTTAGTTTACCAGCGTGGCCGGGTTGCCAAAAGAGAGGGGAAAGAAATTAGCGCGCCTCAAGGGCAAACACCTCTGAACCTCTTTCAGTAACGCGCCAGCGGACGTTGAAATCGAGCAGCCAGACGGCGTAGCTTTTACCGGGATCTTCCTCTTTACGGTAAGCCGGACGCGGGTCCTGAGCCAGCACTTCGCAAATAAACTGCCCAAGCGACGGGTAGCGCTTCTCAAGCTTCACGAGCTGCGCCTGAACCTCATCAGTAAAAAAGACGGGCATATCGGCAGCCGGCGCATCCTGTGCGTAACCTGCGCGGGCCTGCGGCAGCGCTTCGGCAAAAGGCAGATAAGGTTTGATATCAACAACGGGTGTGCCATCCACCAGATCCAGCCCGCCCAACTGAAGGATAACCTGATTTTTCTCGCAGCGTATTTCTTTAAGTTCAACCAGCGACATGCCGATGGGGTTAGGGCGAAAAGTGGAGCGGGTGGCGAAAACGCCCATGCGGGCGTTGCCGCCCAGACGAGGCGGGCGCACCGTCGGGCGCCACCCGCCTTCCATCGTCTGATGAAATACAAACAGCAGCCAGACATGGCTGAACCCTTCAAGACCGCGCACCGCGTCTGGCTGATTATAAGGCTCAAGAAGGTGCAGTTCGCCGCCAACCGCTTTTACCAGACCGGGCTGGCGCGGAACAGCGAACTTTTCTTTATAAGGGGAACGGATAACGCCTATCTGTTCGAAATGAAACTGACTCATTTAGCCGAAACGTTCAGCGCAGAACCGACGCATACCGCCTGACGATAGCAGCCCGGCGTTCCGCTGGTTACTTCGCAGCTATGCAGCAGCACGGCGTTTGCTTTCATTTTAGAAGCGTTGATTTGCATACGCTTGCGAGCGGTAGGAATGTTAGGCGGAGAGTCCTGATTGCTCGCCTGGCAAGATTCGCCGCTCACTTCGCCGAGATCGCGGAAAGGCTTCCCTACCAGTTCTTCAGCATTGCTATAAATTCTTACCGGCGCGGGATGCGAAACTTTCTGGCGAGGGGTTTCAGCGGGCGGGGTCGTTGGTGTGCTTTTGGCGGGTTCCACGGGAGATCTGCTTAACATAGAGCAGCCACTGAGCATAAGGGCCAGTAAACAGATCGGTAAAGCACGCATAATATTTCCTCAATTAATCATCAACGAGAGTTTATTGAATCAGGAGCTTGCCGAAATAACAAGACGGGCCGTAGCCCGTCTCGCATTATTTATGTGGCAAAGTGTGAAGCATTACCAGCCTTTCACTGCGCCGCCATTGAAGATTTTGTTAGCCGCTTCGTTAACTTCGTCAGACTGGTAAGCCTGAACAAATTTCTTCACGTTTTCCGCGTCCTTATTGTCTTCGCGGGTCACGATCATATTCACATACGGGGAGTCTTTGTCTTCAACAAAGATGCCGTCTTTAGCCGGGGTCAGGTTGATCTGGCTGGCGTAAGTGGTGTTGATAACCGCGAGCGCGATTTGCGCGTCGTCCAGCGAGCGCGGCAGCTGCGGCGCTTCCAGCTCAACAATCTTCAGGTTTTTCGGGTTCTCAGTCACATCCAGAACGGTCGGCAGCAGGCCAATACCCTCTTTCAGTTTGATCAGGCCCACTTTTTGCAGCAGCAACAGGGAGCGACCAAGGTTAGTCGGGTCGTTCGGCACGGCGATTTGCGAGCCTGGCTGCAACTCGTCCAGTGATTTGATTTTCTTGGAGTAGCCTGCAATCGGGTAAACGAACGTGTTGCCGACGGAAACCAGCTTATAACCACGATCTTTAATTTGCTGATCCAGATAAGGTTTATGCTGGAAGGCATTCGCGTCGATGTCGCCTTTGCTCAGCGCTTCGTTCGGCAAAACGTAGTCGTTGAAGGTTACCAGCTCAACGTCCAGACCGTATTTTTCTTTAGCGACTTTCTGCGCAACTTCGGCAACCTGCTGCTCTGCGCCCACAATCACGCCCACTTTAATATGGTTCGGATCTTTTTCTTCCTGACCGCAACCCACTAATGCCAGAGAGCCAATAAGCGCGCCTACCGCGGCAAAGGTTTTCAATTTGAAAGACATAGCCATTCCTTACTCGAAAAGTTTATCTGATGTTGTGTATGACATTACTTGTGAGTGACAGCCCGGACGATGCGATCGCCTGAGAATTGAATTAAATACACCAATACTACGAGCAATACTAATACCGTATTCATCACGGTGGCGTCATAGCCGATATAGCCATACTGGTAGCCAATCTGCCCAAGACCGCCTGCGCCTACTGCGCCGCCCATCGCCGAATAGCCGACCAGCGTAATAAGGGTGATAGTTGCCGCGTTAACCAGACCCGGCAGCGCTTCCGGCAGCAGGACCTTACGAATAATCTGCATCGGTGTGGCGCCCATGGCGCGCGAAGCTTCGATCAACCCTGAAGGGATCTCCAGCAGCGCGTTTTCTACCATACGGGCGATGAACGGCGCGGCTCCTACCGTCAGCGGCACAATCGCCGCCTGCAAACCAATCGAGGTGCCGACGATGGTGCGAGTGAACGGAATCATCCATACCAGCAAAATAATGAAGGGAATGGAACGGAAGATATTCACCAGCGCAGAGATAATGCGATAGAGCTTCCCGTTTTCAATAATCTGACCCGGGCGGGTTACATAAAGCAGCACGCCGACCGGCAGACCAATAACAAAACCGAAAAAGCCGGAAACAAAGGTCATCGCCAGGGTTTCCCATACGCCTTTCAGCATTAACCACATCATTGCCTCAGACATAACCCAGCACCTCTACTTTTACATGATGTTCTTGCAGGTAAGCGATGGCCGCTTCGGTTTCCTGCGCCGTACCGTGCATTTCCGCCAGCATAATGCCGAACTTCACGCCGCCTGCGTAATCCATCTGGGCGCTAATAATATTGTTGTTTACATTGAAGCGGCGTGCCGTTTCTGAGAGCAGCGGAGCGTCGACAGACTGGCCGGTAAACTCAAGGCGCAGTAGCGGCACGGTGTTGCCGTTTGCCTGCGCGCTGAGGCGCTGCGCATAGTCCTCCGGAATATCCAGATGCAAAGTGGACTGAATAAACTGCTGCGCCAGCGGGGTTTTCGGATGAGAAAACACTTCGCTCACCGTGTCCTGCTCAATCAACTCACCGTTGCTGATAACCGCGACGCAGTCGCAGATGCGCTTCACTACGTCCATCTCATGCGTAATGAGCAGAATGGTAAGGCCAAGACGGCGATTAATATCTTTCAGCAATTCCAGAATAGAACGCGTTGTAGCTGGATCCAGCGCGCTGGTGGCTTCGTCGCACAACAGCACCTTCGGATTGCTTGCCAGCGCGCGGGCTATCGCCACGCGTTGCTTTTGACCGCCGGAGAGGTTCGCAGGCCAGGCATCGTGCTTTTCGCCCAGGCCAACCAGGTCCAGCAGTTCCGTTACGCGACGCTTAACCTCTTCTTTCGGCGTATTGTTCAGCTCAAGCGGCAGCGCCACGTTGCCAAAGACGGTACGGGAAGAGAGCAGGTTAAAATGCTGGAAAATCATGCCTATCTGGCGGCGCGCTTTGGTAAGTTCGGACTCGGAAAGCGCCGTTAAATCCTGGCCATCTACCAGAACGGTGCCCTGGGTTGGTCGCTCCAGCAGGTTAACGCAGCGAATAAGCGTGCTTTTACCTGCGCCCGATGCGCCAATCACGCCATAAATTTGTCCGGCAGGCACATGCAGGCTGACATTATTCAATGCCT
Organism: Franconibacter helveticus LMG 23732; assembly: GCF_000463115.2. Lineage (GTDB taxonomy): Bacteria > Pseudomonadota > Gammaproteobacteria > Enterobacterales > Enterobacteriaceae > Franconibacter > Franconibacter helveticus. Next base: position 293,123 of record NZ_AWFX01000011.1, read on the forward strand.
GAATGGTTCGGTTTCCCTGCTGGAACACTTTGGTGATATTCGAAAGTTTGATCATTAGGTATTTATTATCTTATACGAGTTAGCCGTGGCATTTTCTTCTGCCAGATACGGGCGATGACCGTAGACGGGATGGATGTTAAGGCATCCAGACGTCTAAATCAATCGGGCGCTTCGCGAAGAACGCTTTCACCCATGTGGAAACATGCGATACTACGCTCAATCTATATGTCAGGAGTTTTTCAGGTGGCTAAATCTGTACCCGCTATTTTTCTCGACCGTGACGGCACGTTAAATGTCGACCATGGTTATGTGCATGAAATCGATCAATTTGAATTTATTGACGGCGTTATTGATGCGATGCGCGAGCTTAAAGAGATGGGCTTTGCGCTGGTGCTGGTCACCAATCAGTCTGGCATCGCCCGCGGCATCTTTACCGAAGCGCAATTTGAGCAGCTTACTGAATGGATGGACTGGTCGCTGGCGGACCGTGGCGTCGATCTCGACGGCATCTATTATTGCCCGCATCATCCGGAAGGTTCGGTTGCAGAGTTCCGCCAGGTATGCGACTGCCGTAAGCCGCAGCCGGGCATGCTTATCTCCGCTCGCGACTTCCTTCATATAGATATGGCCTCTTCTTATATGGTAGGGGATAAGCTGGAAGATATGCTGGCGGCGCAAGCGGCCGACGTGGGAACAAAAGTTCTGGTCCGTAGCGGCAAGCCTGTTACGCCGGAGGCGGAAAATGCAGCGGATTGGGTAATCAATAGCCTTGCAGCGCTGCCTGCCGCTATTAAATCGCGCTAAAAACCAGCATAGTGATTAAATGGTAATCGAACGGTAAAAAAGTTCAGATTTCCACTTGCCATCCTCAGACGGCGCCCTATAATGCGCCTCCATCGACACGGCGCTGATGAGAAACATCACACAGCGACGGTGAGTCGGAAGAGAAAAAATCCTGAAATTAAGGGTTGACTCTGAAAGAGGAAAGCGTAATATACGCCACCTCGCGACAGCAGGCTGAATGCCGCGTCGCACTGCTCTTTAACAATTTATCAGACAATCTGTGTGGGCACTCAGATGGACTGGATTCTTAACGTCGCAAGACGATAAATGAATACCAAGACTCATGAGTGAACACGTAATTCATTACGAAGTTTAATTCATTGAGCATCAAACTTTAATTGAAGAGTTTGATCATGGCTCAGATTGAACGCTGGCGGCAGGCCTAACACATGCAAGTCGGGCGGTAACAGGAAGCAGCTTGCTGCTTCGCTGACGAGCGGCGGACGGGTGAGTAATGTCTGGGAAACTGCCTGATGGAGGGGGATAACTACTGGAAACGGTAGC